>NZ_JBITZJ010000001.1:511018-1412887 GCF_044546695.1 Streptomyces sp. NPDC053079 | reverse complement strand
CCCCCCGCGGCCCCCCCCCCCCCCGGCGGGCCCCCCCCCCCCCCCCCCCCCGCCCCCCCCCCCCCCCCCCCCCCCCCCGCGGCGGCCGCGCGGGGGGGCGGCCCCCCCCCCCCCCGGCCGGGGAGGTTGTCAGGCCGCGGGCCGGCGTCAGCCCTTGGGCATGAAGGGGGCTGCGTAGCGGTCGCCGAAGGCGCCGTTCGGCAGGATCTCCTTGATCCTGGTCAGGTCGTGGTCGGTGAGCGTGACGCCGGTGGCGCCGACATTCTCCGCCAGGCGCTCGGGGCTGCGCGTGCCGGGGATGGGGACGATGTCGTCCCCCTGCGCGAGCAGCCAGGCAAGGGCGAGCTGGGCGGTGGTGATGCCCTGGGAAGCGGCCAGCTCGGTGAGGGCGGCGACGGCTCGGACGTTGGCGTCGAAGTTCTCACCCTGCCAACGCGGGTCGAGGCGGCGCCAGTCGTCCGCAGTGTACCGATCGGCCGGCTTCATCACTCCGGTAAGGAAGCCCCGCCCCAGCGGGGCGTAGGGCACGAACCCGATCCCGAGCTCGCGCACGACCGGCAGGACGGTGTCCTCGACGTGCCGCTCGAAGACGGAGTACTCGGTTTGCAGGACCGAGACCGGCTGCACGGCGTGGGCGCGGCGGATGGTCTCGGGGCCGGCCTCGGACAGACCGAAGTAGCGGACCTTGCCGGCGTCGATCAGCTCCTTGACCGTCCCGGCGACCTCCTCGATGGGTACGTCCGGGTCGACGCGGTGTTGGTAGAGGACGTCGAGGTGATCCGTGCCGAGGTAGCGCAGGCTGTTGTCGGCGACCTTGCGGATGTTGTCGGGCCGGCTGTTGAGACCGCCGGGGTTGGCGAGGTCGTAGCCGAATTTGGTGGCCAGCACCACCTCGTCGCGGAGGCCCTTGACGGCCTCACCGAGCAGCCGCTCGTTCGAACCGGTGCCGCCGCCGTAGACCTCGGCGGTGTCGAACAGGGTCACCCCCAGGTCGTACGCGCGGCGGATGGTGGCGATGTTCTCCTCGCGGTTGCTGGGGCCGTAGAACATCGTCATCCCCATCGTGCCCAGCCCCAGGGCGGAGGTGGTCAGGCCCTGGCGGCCGAGGACGCGCTTGTGCATGGTCATCTGTGGTGCCTTTCGGATGTCTTCGTCTGTTCTTCGTCTGTCTTCGTCGATGGACGCGATGGCGTCGGGCGGTGGTCAGTGGAAGGGGTAGTGGACCTGGGTGAGCTGCTCGGAGACCGACCACAGGCGTCGGGCGACGTCCAGGTCTTGGGCGGCCTTGTCGGGCTGGACGACGGCGGGGTGGCCCCGGTACTCGCCGAAACCGTCCGGGCCGATGAACTGGCCGCTCTTCACCTCGGGGGCGGTGGCCGCGTAGAGCTGGTTCCAGGCGCCCTTCTCTACGGGCTGGGCCATCATCGGATTGGCGATCTTGGAGAAGAAGAACCGCAGGAAGCCGGTCGGGCCACTGGACTGCAGGTTGGTGCTGGCGTAGCCCGGATGGGCGAGGACGCTGGTCAGCGTCGATCCGGCCGCGCGCAGCCGCCGGTCGAGTTCCAGGCCGAACAGGGTGTTGGCGAGTTTGGACTGGGAGTAGTAGGCACGCGGGGCGTAGTCGCGTTCGCCGTGCAGGTCGTCGAAGAAGATGGTGCCGCCGCGGTGCTCGACGGAGCTGACCGTCACCACACGGGCGTCGCGGCCCTGGGCGGCGGACTTCTCCAGCCGGCCCAACAGCAGGCCGGTGAGCGCGAAGTGACCGAGGTGGTTGGTGGCGAACTGCAGCTCGTATCCCTGCCGCGTCAGCCGGTGCGGGGGCCACATGACGCCCGCGTTGTTCACCAGGACGTCCACCGGCAGACCATCGTCCAGGACCTTCTGTACGAAGGCGGCCACCGAGTCCAGGTCGGACAGGTCCAGCAGGCGCAGCTCGACGCTCGCCCCCGGCTGCTCGGCCAGGAGCCGCTCCACGGCGGCGGTGCCGCGGGTACGGTCCCGGGCGGTCATCACGACGTGGGCGCCGTGGCGGGCCAGCTCGCGGGCCGTCTGGAAGCCCAGGCCGCAGTTGGCCCCGGTCACGACAGCCGTGCGGCCCCTCTGGTCGGGGATGCGGGTGCTGGTCCACTTGGCCATGGGATGAAGCTCCTCAGCAGTGCTCGACGGTTGCCTTTAAAGCGCCGTCTACGTGCGAAAACACCGGCACGGGAGGAGGTCTCCCACGCTCCCCGTGGCCGAGGCCAGAGCCGTGCTAGCCCGGCACTACCTGGCCGCGTTCGGCCCCGTCACCGCAGCGGACTCGTCGCGGTACGCACAGCAGGCCCGCTCGTTCGCCTTTGCCACGGCGGTGGCGGTGCTGGCCGCGGTCGCCCTCCTCATAGCCCGCCGGCGCAAGGCCCCACCCCTGGTCCTCGCCGTCGGCATGCCCTGGCTGGCCGTACCCCCACTGCTCCTCCTGACCGTTTCCCTCGGCCAGCCCCTCTTCGCCTACCGCTACCTGCTGTTCTGCCTGCCGGCCCTGGCGCTGCTCCTCGCGACGGCCGCCACCGTCCTCCCACCGGCCCGGCGGCTGCTGCTGACCGTCCCGGTCACCGCGTCCCACCTCGCCATTCGCCACCCAGGAAAGCCGCCCCTGCGACACCACCTCCGTCATCACCACCCTGCAGAGCCGCGCCGCCCCGGGGACGGCGTCCTCTTCAGCGGCGGCCGGTGCGACCTGATCGCCTCCGCCTATCCGAAGGTCTTCGCCCACCTCCCCGACCTGGGCACGGCCAGGACAGCTGCCGTACGCGGCCCTGGACAACCAGCCCGCCACCCCAGCCCTCCTGCACCAGCACCTGGCCCACGCGCCCCGCGTGTGGCACATCACCTGCCGACACCTCTCCCCCAACGCCCGCCAGGCCGCCGCCGGCACGGAAGCATCCCAGCAACAGGCCCTCCCCCCACGCCGGCCACCTGTCCCCGGCCTACCGCCACAACGCCCGCGGCCTGGAGCTCACCCTGTACCAACGCCGATCCGCCGCCGGCCCGAAAAACGGTGATGTCAGCGTCTTTGAGGGCCATCCGACGACCCTCGACCGACCCCTCGCCCTGCAGCTCCGGCGTGAGCCCCAGGTCACGCGGTGTGCCTTCGCGGACCGCATTGCTGATGGCGGCCGCCCTTCACGTACGATTCCGCTCGCGCCGCTGACGTGCCATCGGGTGCGGGACTGCTTTTCGTCCCCACCACGCCCGTACCGAGGGCGCTACTCACCCGATCAGCCACGGAGCTCGTGATGTCCTTCCCTCCCCACCCCGGTCAGCCGCCACGCCCGGCGTCCCGCTTCCGCCGCGCCAGACGCTGGTGGATAGCGGCGGCCGTCGTCCTCGGCCTGGGGCTCATAGCCTGGCCGGTTCTTCAGTACACCGGTCTGCTGTCCCACAAGGGCGATCCGGTCTCCTTCGGCGACGACAAGGCAGGCCCCGCGCGCCAGGCCGAAGCGCCCAAGCAGGTCGACGAGGCGCCGGAGACCCTGATGCCCACGGGGCCTGCCGCCGACCTGAGGGAGGAGAGCCGGCTGGAGGACGGCACGGTCATAGCGAAGACCACGCTGCACGGCGCTAAGTCCGGTTTCACCGGCAAGGTGTGGGTGTGGGCGCCCAAGCAGTACAAGGACCCGCAGTACCGCAAGAGCGGATTCCCCGTGTTGGTCGCCCTGCCCGGCGGGCCCGGGGCCAGCGGGAACTACTGGATCGGGGCCAACCTCAAGCTGCAGTCCTCCATCGCGAAGTGGTCCCAGGAGGGCAAGGCCCAGCCGTTCATCGTGGTCATGCCGGTGCTCAACCCGGGCACCGACAAGAAGGAGGACTACCACGACGGCAGTGACATCCCCGGCCGGCCGAAGATGGGCACCTGGCTCGCCGAGGACGTCCCCGATTTCGTCCGCGCCAACTTCCGCACTCTGAAGTCCCGCGACGGGTGGGCGTTCATGGGCTCCTCCAGCGGCGGCTTCGCCGGGCTGAAGAACGTCCTGCAGCACCCGGACAAGTTCAAGGCCGTCATCGCCTCCGGCCCCGACATCGTCCCCGACTCGCCCCACTGGAAGGGCCACGAGGCCGAGCGGCAGGCCAACAACCCGCAGAAGCTCGCGCAGCAGCTCATCGACACCAAGGGCCCCGACGTCTACCTCGCCTTCCAGTACGGCACCGCGGAGCACCCGATCACCATCAACGGCGTCAACGGGTTCATCGGCACCTACGGCAACAAGGGGCCCGTCCACACCCACCTGACGAAAATACCCGGCGGCGTCCACAACGCCGAGACGTACGTCCGCGGCCTGGGCACGGGCCCCATGGAGTGGATCAGCAAGAACATGCAGGGACCCACGCCCCATCCCTAATCCCCCCACTCCGGGCGCGGGCCGGGCACCCGACTCGCGCGGCGGGGTTCCGGGTGCGGTCCCGGCGTACGGGACCGACGATGGGCGCATGGGGCAGTCACGGCGCGTACGAGTGCGAAGGGTCTACGATCCGGTCGAGGAGGCGGACGGCAGCCGCGTGCTGGTCGACCGGATCTGGCCGCGGGGTCTGCGCAAGGACGCGGCCGCCCTCGACGAGTGGTGCAAGGATGTGGCGCCCTCCACCGCACTGCGGAAGTGGTACGGGCACGATCCGGACCGGTTCGAGGAGTTCGGCCGCCGCTACCGCGACGAACTGCGGGACACGGCCCATACGCAGGCCCTGGGGCACCTGCGCGAGGTGGCCCGGCAGGGGCCTCTCACTCTGCTGACCGCCACCAAGGACTACGAAATCAGCGCGGCGGCCATACTGCAGGCGGAGCTGACACGCGGGTGACGGCCGCTCCCCCCAGCGCGATGGCCCCGCGCAGACCGTCGTCACCGTCGCTCGTGATCAGTGACGGATTCGCGACGCCAGTCCCCCGGCTGCCGCAGGGGAATCAGTAACATTCGAACCCATGACCGTCTACGAAGTAGAAATCGGCGCGCTCCAGGGCGGCCCCGCGGACCTGGGCCAGTACCGGGGCAAGGCCGCGCTCATCGTCAACGTGGCCTCCAAGTGCGGCCTGACCCCGCAGTACGCCGCCCTGGAGAGACTGCACGAGCAGTACTCCGGCCGCGGCTTCACCGTCCTGGGCGTCCCCTGCAACCAGTTCATGGGCCAGGAGCCCGGCAGCGCCGAGGAGATCGCCGAGTTCTGCTCGGCGACCTACGGCGTGACCTTCCCCATGACCGAGAAGGTCGACGTCAACGGGGACGACCGGCACCCCCTCTACACCGAACTCGTCCCGACGCCCGATGCCGAGGGACACACTGGCGACATCCGGTGGAACTTCGAGAAGTTCCTCCTCGCCCCCGACGGCACGGTCGCGGCGCGCTTCGCCCCGCAGACCGAGCCGGACTCCGACGAGGTGCAGGCCGCCATCGAGCGGGTTCTCCCCGCCTGACCCGGCCGACGCTCTGCCTCATCGGAATCCGATACACCGGATTCCGATGACCCGCACCGCGGGGCCCGGTCAGTCGCGTCGGCAGCGGCCGGCCGGGGCCCCGTCCGGGCCATGAGCGCAGATCAGGTCCCCGTCCGACGAGCGATGGCTCAGATATCGGCCTACGCACTCCTCGTCGGCGGTCCGGCCGGCCGAGGAGCAGAAGGACAGAGCCGAGCGACCGTCGGGGAACGGGCCGGGCGCGTACACCACCCAGTAGCCGGGGCGCAGTGCGGCGAAGTCGTCGCTCAGCAGCGTCCTCGCGGTCGGTATCCGCAGTCGTACGGCGGCCAGTTCGCGGTCGCGGCTCTGTGTCCCGTCGGAGACCTTCACCGAGGCGAGCTGGGCGATCCAGCTGTTCACGCTCTCCTCGCCCGCGGCCTTCGCCGCATCCGCCGTCTCCGCCGTTTTCGTCGCTTCCGGCTGCTGGGTGGGCGCGGAGGAGACGGTCGGGCGGGGAGTGACGGGTGGGGCTGACGGCTGTGCGGTGACCGAGGACGCCGACGGGTGCGGAGCGGCGGCCGGCAGGCTGTCTTCTCCCCCGTCACGGAGGCCCAGGATCGCCGCTGTCGCAGCGGCGGCCACCAGGCACACCGCGATGACGGCTGCGGCGACGTTACGCCGGGCGGCGCGCCCGCTGCCGCGCGGCGTTGTGGCGGTGGTGGTGGGAGAACCCTCGCGGGAGTGGCGTGGCTCCGGCCACGCGAGAGCGGTCGGCGGGTGGGGCACCGGCGTGGACACCGTCGTCGCGGCGGCGGACTGCGCCGTCGCGTTCAGCATCACGGCCAGGTGGGCGGCCGTCGGGCGTGCCGCGGGATCCCGGGCGAGCAGGGCCCGCAGGACGGGTTCCAGGGGGCCGGCCCGGGTGGGGGCCGGTACGGGGCTCTCCCGTACGGCGGTGAGGGTCGACAGCGGGGTGTCCCTGCGCAGCGGCGAGGTGCCCTCGACTGCGGCGTACAACAGCATGCCGAGCGACCACAGGTCGGCGGCGGGTCCACCCGGTTCGCCCGCGGCTCGCTCCGGGGCCATGAATTCCGGCGATCCGATGACGCCGCCCGGCATGGTCAGCCCGGACGGTCCGTCCAGTGCGGCGATGCCGAAGTCGGTCAGCACCGCCGACCCGTCCGGCCGGATGATCACGTTGGCCGGCTTCACGTCCCGGTGCTGAATCCCCGCCTCGTGCGCGGCGTTCAGGGCCGACAGCACGTCGCGCCCCACCCCGGCGACGAACGCGGGAGGCAGCGGCCCGGGCGCCATCCGCTCCTCGAGCGAGGCCCCGGCGACGAGCTCCATCACCAGCCAGGGGAAGGGGTCGTCGTCCACTACCTGATGGATAGTCACCACGTGGGGATGCTGGATCCGGGCGAGCGCCCTGGCTTCGCGGAGCACCCTCTCGCGCACCCGGGCCGCGTCCTCCGGACTGTCCGGGCCGAACGTTCTGACCTCCTTGAGGGCGACATCACGGTGCAGCTCCATGTCGCGGGCCCGCCAGACGGTCCCCATGCCCCCGCCGCCCAGCCTGTGCAGCAGCGAGAACCGGCCCGCCACGAGCCGTCCCCCGCCGTCTCCCGTACCGCCTTGCATGCGCGTCCCCCGCTGTTCATGGCCGTGTTGCCGTACCGGACATCACGATGCCCCGCACCCGTACAAGGGTGTCAAGAGGAACAGGTTCGCAAGACGGACACCCCGGTGCTCAGGCGGGGACGGGCTCCAGGTCGGCACCGTCAAAGGGTGGATAGCTCTCGCCGCCCATGCGCTCGGCCGCATCGATGTAGTCGGCAAGAGCGTCGCGGGACTGAGCGAGCCTGGCCATCTGATCGTCCAGGCGCTGCATCCGTGACCGCATCGCGGCCAGCAAATCGGGGCACCCGGGCAGCTCCGGCACCTCTCCGACCGCACAGGGCAGCAGGTACGCGATGTCCTCGGAGGACAAACCGGCACCGAGCAGGTGCCGGATCTGCTTCACCCGCAGCACGGCGCTCTCGTCGTACTCGCGATAACCGTTCGCGCTGCGCTCCGCCTCCAGCAGGCCCTGGGCCTCGTAGTAGCGCAACTGATGGGCGTTGACACCCGTCCGACGACACAGTTCCCCGATCCGCATCGAAACCTCGCTTGACCTTCACACCGGTATGAACGTTGACGATGCTGTCATGAACGACAACACCGAAACACCCGTGACAGTCATCGGACTCGGACTGATGGGCCAGGCGCTCGCCGGCGCCTTCCTGAAAGCCGGGCATCCCACAACCGTGTGGAACCGTACGGCCTCCAAGGCCGACCAACTCGTGGCCGAGGGTGCACGGCTGGCGCCGACAGTCGGCGACGCGCTCACGGCAGGATCCCTGACGATCATCTGTGTCACCGACTACCGGGCCATGCGTGAGCTGCTCGGCGCGAGCGATGTCGAGCTCGACGGCACGATGTTGATCAACCTGTCCTCGGGCGACTCGACCCAGGCCCGGGAGGCCGCCGAATGGGCCGAGCAGCGTGGCGCCCGCTACCTGGACGGCGCCATCATGGCCATCCCGCCGGCGATCGGCACCGCGGAGGCGGTGATTCTGCACAGCGGGCCGGAGGCGGACTTCGAGGCGCACAAGTCGACGCTCGAAGCGCTCGGCACCGTCACCCACCTCGGTGCGGACCATGGGCTGGCGTCCCTGTACGACGTGGCCGGCCTGGCCATGATGTGGAGCGTCCTGAACGCCTGGCTCCAGGGCACCGCCCTGCTCAGAACGGCCGGTGTCGACGCCGCGACGTATGCGCCGTTCGCGCGGCAGATCGCTGCCGGTGTGGCCGAATGGCTGCCCGGGTATGCCGAGCAGATCGACAGCGGCTCCTTCCCGGCCGAGGTGTCGGCCCTGGAGACCGACGCGCGGGCCATGGCGCACCTGATCGAGGAGAGCGAGGCGGTGGGGGTCAACGCCGAACTGCCCAGGCTGATCAAGGCGATGGCCGACCGCTCGATCGCCGCGGGACACGGCGGGGAGCAGTATCCCGTGCTGATCAAGGAGTTCAGCACACCCCGCAACGACTGACCGGTCCCCCTCCCCCGATACTCCTAGGAGGCCCGGATCAGTGGCACAGGGCCGTGTCCACGACGCTGTCGACGTGTTCCATGACGGCCTTGTCGGTCGGCTGGGTGGTCACCGCGACGTTGGCGGCGCGGCGGCCGTCGTCGGTGACGCCACCCCGGGTCTCGTACCCCGTCGTGCTGCCGCCGTGGCCCCAGTAGACGCCGTCGTCGCACGACAGCGGCTTGCTGACGAGCCCGAGGCCGTAGCGGGCGCCGCGGCCGAAGTACTCGGCGGGGACGGTGGTGCGCATCTGGGCGAGCTGAGCCTCCGGCAGGAGGCGGCCGCCCAGGAGCGCGCTGTAGAACCGGTTGAGGTCGGAGTTGGTGGAGATCATCTGGCCTGCCGACCAGCCCCAGGAGGGGTCGAACTCCGTGACGTCGAGCGGGGCGCCCGTCGCGTCCCGGTCGTAGCCCTTGGGGTGGGCTTCCCGGATGGTCGCGTCTCCGGGGGCGGGGAAGTAGGTGTGGCGCAGCCCGATGCGTTTGATGACGCGCCGGTCGATCTCCTTGGCGACGGGGTGGCCTGTGATCTTCTCGATGATCAGGCCGGCCAGCACGTAATTCGTGTTGCTGTACGCCCACTTCTTCCCGGGATCGAATTCCGCCTTGTGCTCGAGGGCGCGGTCGAGGAGTTCATGGGGGGCGTAGTAGCGGGGTTCGTCGTCGAGGTACTTGACGTAGTTGGGCAGGCCACTGGTGTGCTGGAGAAGGTGGCGGACGGTGATGCGGCTTCCGTCGATGCCCTCCCCGCGGACGAGGCCGGGCAGGTAGGTGTCGACGTGGGCGTCAAGGTCGATCTTCCCTTCACCGACCAGTTGCAGCACGACGACCGCGGTGAACGTCTTGGTGTTGCTGCCGATCCGCACCTGGCCGTCAACCGGCACCTTCGCGCCCGTGGCCAGGTCGCCGACCCCCGCGGTGTACGTACGGGTACGCCCATCGCGGTCCTTGACGCTCGCCAGCGCTGCGGGCACGCCATCGGAGCGCACCAGCGCGTCCAGGCCCTGCTGGACGGTGTCCGGCCTGGCGGCGGCGAACGCCGCGGGCGGTGCCAGGACGCCCATCGTCATCACACCGACGGCTATCGCGGCAGCGGCCGGCACGGCTCTGCGCCGACCACCCTGCCGCCGCCCGGAAGAACGAAACCTCTGCCATCTCTGCTCACGCACGAGCCAACCCCTACGGAATTATTGGGAAACAGCGGTATGTGCCGGTCCAGCATGTCCGGGTGCGTTCGCTCGAAACGATCCTGCTAACCGGCCTGCTCCGGGTGGGGCTAACCCCCGCGAAGAGTCTGCGCGGACGGCAGGGTGGGGCCCCGGTGGTCACTTCCACCGGCCGTCGGCGCCGGCGAAGAACTTGAGAACGGTCAGGACCGCGATCAGTTGCATCAGGATGTAGGCGACCTGCGCGGAGAAGCTGCGGATCTGGTAGATGGACAGCAGCAGCCCGACGCGGTTGGGCCAGAAGCGCCGTTCGGAGCGGAAGGTGTCGGCGTCCATGGCCAGGCTGGTCAGGGTGAGCACCAGCAGCATGAGGGAGATGCCGACGGCGACGTTGCCGATCTCCTGGTCGGTGATGAGGTTGCCGATCAGGCCCAGCGCGATCAGCAGGGTGTAGGCGATGGTCAGGCTCAGGGCGCGGGCCGGGCCCCGGCGGCCGGGAAGCAAGCGCCACAGTGCGCCCAGGACAAGGCCCGCGCCCGCCCAGACCAGTTCCCAGTAGACGAACAGCCACACCATCTCGGACGCCCCGAACATGTACAGCCCCCGGCGCATCCACTCAGCCGGCGGTGAATACGCCATCCAGACCATGAGGATGCTGCCGGGAATGCCGAAGGCGGCCGCCAGCACGGCGGCGCGGCGTGCGTTGTCCCACCACTTGGCGTGCGGGCCCCAGCTGAGGGCGACGTCGATGACGGTGACCTGGGCCGGCAGCCAGGGGCGTGCCGCGCCGTCGGTGCCGCGGGCCGGGCGCCAGCGGTGCAGGCGGCTCAGCTCCTTCTCGATCGCGTGCCGCTTGAGCGTGGCCTCGCCGCCGGCCTGGTCGATGGTGCGCAGGGCGGTGGTCAGTTCACGGTGGCGGCGGGCCCGGGTGATCAGGTCGTTGCGCTCGGCCTCGGTGATGGTCTCGCACAGCTGCGGGGAGCCGGCGCATCCTTCGAGGTGCTGGGTCAGGACCGACCGGCGCTGGCCGACGGCCAGCAGACCGTAGAGGGCGGCGATGGCGAGTACGAGCCAGAGGGCCGCGAGTGCCTGGCTGCCGGCGTAGGAACCCTGGCGCCAGGCCACCACGACGGCGAAGAAGACGGCCAGCAGGAGACGGTCCAGGGGCGTGGGGCTGGCATACGGCACGGCGGGCGCGAGGTCCCTGGCCCGGAGGAGGGCGACGATCGCGATGCCGGTCAGTACCCAGGTGTGGGTGTAGTACCACGCCGGGACCTGGGAGGCGAAGGAGGCCATGTCGCGGGCCAGGGAGGCGACGTGCTGAACGTGGTAGGCGGCGACGGTGTGGTCGGCCAGCCAGCTGACCCGCTGCCACTTTCGCTCGAGGGACCACACCGCCCAGCCCAGGAGGAGAAGGACGACGACGGCGAGCGCGGGGCCGAGGCGGCGCAGCCTCGGCGGCGTGGCAGCGGGGCGGAGCAGCCCGCCTCCGTGGGCGAGCATCCAGGCCCACAGCACGACGCCGGCCAGCCAGAGCCACTGCATGGCCGCTGCCATCGCCATCAGCACGGCGAGGCCCCCGTCGGACGGACCGGTGGCCGTGGCCAGTTGCGGGGGGAGGCCGAAGAGGGACGGCGTCGCGGCCACCAGGGCGGCGGCGGCCGCGACGAGCGAGGCGGCCACAACGACCGATTTCCTCGGGCGGGCCGAGACGACCAGGAGCCAGCCCGCCACAACGCCGATGAGCACGGGCCAGCGCATGCTGTACCCCAGCCAGGCGGGCGGGTCGTCGGAGACGGCCTCGGTGATGGTGAGCATGGCCTTGTACAGCAGCAGAACCATCACGCCGAGGAGCGCCTTGAGAACGCCCCACCACCACAGGTCGGTGCTGCTGCTGTTCTCCGGCTCGGTGAGGGCGGGTCCGGCGGGCTGGCGACGGGCGCGCAGGGCGGCCGCGACGATGACGATCGAGCTGCCCACCCACCAGGTGGTCATCCCGGCGGCGTTGGCGACCAGCCACGGCTCGCTACTGCCGCTGGTCGCCGCCCAGGCCCGCTGCCAGGGAGGGAGCACGTCCACCGTCACCATGGGGCCGCCCGTCCTGGGCTGCCCTAGCGCGGTCCACTCCAGGTGTCCGCTGTCCGCCTTCGAGGGCCGGGGGGCCACCCGGGAGGCGGCGAGGCCGCCCAGGTCGATCCGTACGTGGTCCCAGCGGGCGCCGTTCAGGGCAGGCGGCGGGGCGAGGGAGAAGCTCCACTGCTTGGTGTGGACGTCCATCATCCACGGCCCGACGTTGAACCGCCCGCCGTTGTTGAACCGGAACTGCGTCTCGTATCCGACCTCGACCCAGGATGCCTCGGCCTTCACCCGCGGGCTGTGGGTGCGCCATTCCTCGGGGCGCTTCATGGTGTCGGGGGCCCGCAGGAGGCAGCGCAGCGCACGCCGGTAGGGCTCGGAACTCTCGCTCAGCAGCAGGTCGTTGGCGTACGGCCAGCTGCTCGGCACCCGAACCTTCATCAGCCCCGAGGCCTCGGCGACGGAGCGGGCGTGGTTCTCGAGCCGCAGCTCGACGTCGGTGCTGGCCTCGGTGAGCTGCCGCGTATGGCAGTCGACGGGTACCGGAGCCCCGGCACCATCCGCCCGCGCCGGCCATCCGCCCCACCACACGAGGCCCACGAGCAGCACGGTGACGCAGCGCCGCCACCACGGTCCGCGCATCACGGTGACGCGCGCCGGCCGCTGTGCCCGCCTGGGCGGGCACAGCGGGTGCCTCCGGGACCGCGGCGCGTTCTCACAGCGTGCCGCTCTTGCCTCCTGGACATCCACTCACCGGAGTGCACTGCAGAATCACCTGACACGCATGGCTCTCGGCTTCGTCGCCATCGCCGGTCTTGATGAACCGCCACTGGGATGGCCGGGTGTGTCCGGTGGTCGCGGCCTTCTCGACCTCGATGCGCAGCTTCCGGGCCTCAATGTCGTGCGTCTCGACCAGGACCTCGTCGGAGGCGACGGGGAAGTGGTCGTGCAACAGGCACAGCCCGAACCGGTCGAGGTTCCCGTGCTTCTCCAGCACAGCCACGAGCTCACGGATGAACTGGCTGTCCTGAGGCCCTAGGCCCTCGGCTTCCTCGAACCGGGGAAGTGCCCGGCCGGGGGTGATCGTCTGGTCTGCCATGGTCCGCTCCTCAGTGACGTGGGTGGTGACATCAGAAGAGTAAATATGCGGAAATAGGCCTGCGATATCCAGTATGAGCTGATTCGGCGCGCCGCTCGGGCGCAATAGTTGACCGTACAACTGAACTTGGGGCAGGACCCAGCGGACACAAGGGCCGGACGATCAACGGATGGCTGCTCTTGGCGCGGCTGTTGAACGCCGAACCACCTGGCGAATGGAGGACGCACTTCCGTGGCCGGCGGGTACCACGGAGGGAAGCCCGTCCCCCGCCGACGCCGACGGCACACCAGACCGACGACCAGATGGTTCGGGAGAAGCGGCCTGGTGGATCCTGGTGGGCCCCGTATCGGGCCTTAGCGCCGGGCCAGCGCCAGCACGCTCAGACCGAACATCAGGACACCCAGGGGGAGATGGACCGACGGGACGTGCGCGATGCCGAGCACGACCTGGACCGAGGCGAGTACGAGGAATCCCGACGCCTGCCAGACGGGCCTGGGCGAGCCGCCGCCCGGCTTCCACGCCAGCACCGCCGCGAGCACGTACAGCATCGTCGCCCCGTACATCACACGGGCTCCGACACTGTGCAGCGTCTCTCCGTAGGACGAGGTCAGCAGCAGTCCGGCGGAGACCGCCTGCAGGAAGATGGTGAGGGTCTGCAGGGCGATCGCGATCCGCAGGAACGAGGAGCTGCGCCGGGCGTTCGCCGTCGTCGTCGCCGTCACCTGGGTGGCCATGTCACAGTCCTCTTTTCCGTCCTCGGACAGCAGGTCGATAAGGTCTCACCAGCCCGACGACGCGGGCGTGCGAAAGGTAAGGCGAGGGGACGGCCGCAAGCATGGGAACTGCCGGGACCGGCGCAGATGAGACTCTCGGCGAGCGACGCCAACTGATCAATGTCGCTTACCGGTTGCTCGGTTCGGTGACCGATGCCGAGGACGCCGTACAGGACGCCTACGCACGCTGGTACGGGCTGCCGCGAAGCCGGCAGGAGGAGATCCTGTCCCCCGGCGCCTGGCTGACGACGGTGACCAGCCGCATCTGCCTGGACCTGCTCGGCTCGGCGCGGGCCCGCCGTGAACGCTATGTCGGCGCATGGCTGCCCGAGCCGCTGCCCGACCGCACCGAGTGGGACCATGCGGGCGGCGCCGACCCCGCCGGCCGTACAGACCCCGCCGACCAGATCGTTGTGGACGAGTCGGTGGCCATGGCCCTCCTCGTCGTCCAGGAGACGATGACGCCCGCCGAGCGGGTGGCGTTCGTCCTGCACGACGTCTTCCGGTACCCGTTCGCCGAGATCGCCGACGTACTCGGACGCACCCCCGCGGCCTGCAAGCAACTGGCGGCCTCCGCCCGACGACGGGCGAGCATCGCACGCGCTCCGGTGTCGGCGACCGGCCGGGCGGACGTGGTGAGACAGGTCAAAGAGGCATGGGAGACCAAGGACATCGCAGCCCTCGTCACTCTCCTCAACCCGGCCGCCGTGATGACCGCCGACGGCGGCGGCATGGTCGGCACCGTCCTGCGCCCGATCGAGGGCGGCGCGCGCATCGCCCAGTACATGGTCGCCATCGCCGACAAAGCCCCGGGGCTCGAACTCCTGGAGCGGTCGGTCAACGGTGTGCCGGGTCTGGTGGCCCGGCGTGCCGGCGTCGTCATGACCGTGGCCTCGTTCGACATCTCCGAAGGGCGCGTCACCCGGATCTGGGTGGTCCGCAACCCGGAGAAACTGCGGCCGTGGGCGCGGGAGGGCTAGCCGGCCCTCGCCGGCGGAGGACGAGCCCCCCGGGCATCCGCGTCGCGCCCCCTCGTGCTCCTCGACTGAACAGCTGCTCGGCATCCGCCGCGGCGCGAAGTGCTGCGAGGTCCTGTCTCGCAGCTCTCGCGGCCGTCTACTGCTCCGATTGCGCTTCGACCTTGGCGGAGTCGAATTGGACGTACTCGATGACCGCTCCACCCGGGTGGAGGATCGTCAAATTCCGTCCTGTGGGGACCACGTTGGGGCCGTCGAGCGTCCGGCCGCCCTCGCGCGCCACTACCGTGAAGACCTCCTCGAGGTCGTCGACGATGACGGTGGCCTGCACGTTGCGGAACGGGGCCAACGCCTCCGGCGCGCCCGCGACCAGTAGACAGGCACCTATCGCCGCCAGCTCGACGCCCTCGTACGCGAAACGGAGGCCCGGCTCGGTGCCGGTCAGGGCCTCGAAGGTCGGGAGGGCGACGTCCAGGTCGTCGACGTACACGCGGGCGTAGGTAGTGAGAACCGCCATCAGGTCACCTCTTGATCATTTCGATAATCCCGAAACATGGAAATGATCGTATGCTGGGGCGGCGACGATGCCAAGCCCGGCGACCGACGGAGAGTGCGGGATGCGATCATTGACCCAACCGGACAGGGCAGACCTCGATCTGACCTCTGTGCTGCACGCCCTCAGTGACCCGGTCCGCCTGGAACTGGTGCGCCTGATGGCCTCCGCCGACGAGGTGTCGTGCGGTCCGGAGCACCTCGACATCCCCCGTTCCACGCTGTCCAACCACTGGCGCATCCTGCGGGAGGCGGGCCTGACGTGGACCCGCTCGGAGGGCAAGGCGCGCTACATGACGCTGCGCCGCGATGATCTGGAGACGCGTTTCCCCGGCGTACTGGCCGCCATCCTGGCTTGCGCCCCCTCGCCACCCCACGAGTGATCCAGCGCGCAGCTCGTCGTGTCCGGACCCACGAAAAGATTTTGCAGATGTCACTCTCATGTCAACCTCCCCGTGTTCCGCCGAGCATGTCCGAAAAGCTGCCTGCCGGTTTCCGGAAGGAAGAATAAATTCGAATCGTCGGCATCCATCGTCTGATGGAGTCCCACTGAGGAGGTAACAGGTGCGCGAACAGGAAGTATGTGAGAGCACCCGGACCGAGACGCCCGTCATGCTCGTTCCGGACCTCGTCGAAGAAATGGTGGCGGAGCGGCAGAAGTTCCAGGTCGTGAAGTTCCGCACCACGTGCACGGACTGCGTTCCCAACCTGTAAGGGGTTGATGGATCACATCGGTGGGGTCGTCCCCCGAGGGTGCGGCCCCGCCTCCCGGTCCCCCGTCCCCGGCCTGTCCACCGTCCCTGACCTGGTGCTCCGACAGCTCGTCCAGGCACAGCAGCAGACACAGCCCGGCGTGATCGTCCTGGCGCTGGACGGCGTCGGCCAGGAGTGGGCCGTCCCGGCCCTGCCCTCGGCGCGGCTGCGGTCGCTGCGCTCCACCTTTCCCAGCACGTCCACGACGGCATGGCTGACCGGCATTACCGGAGCAGGGCAGGGTGAACACCTCGTCGTAGGCGCGGAATTCGTCCTGCCTACCTCCCCGGACAGCAGCACAGGCAATTCCGAGATCCTTCTGGACGTCGCCCACGGCCGCTGGCGCACCTGGCACCGTCATGGATCACTTCGGCCGGGCGCCGGTGAATTTGATAATGCGGTGGGGCGTTCCACGACCATGTTCGAGCGAGCCCGCAGGGAGGGAATTCCGGCCTATACCCTGGCCCAGGAGCTCGACGCGCTGAGCGGGCCGTGGAGCTCCGCACTGCTGCGCGGCTCCCGCCGCCCCGCGAGGCGGGCGCGGGCGGGAGCCGGCGCCGTTTCCGCCGACCCGGAAGCGGTCGCCGCCTCGGCCGTGCGCCGGGCGCACGAGCTGCTGGCCGCCGCGCCCGAACGGCCATTGCTGCTCTGGGTGTATCTGGACTTCGACACCTACCTCCACCGGCACGGGCCGGGGCCACGGCTGACCCGCGCCCTGCGCACCCTGGACGCCGTGGCCGCCCGCTGGGCAGACGCCGGATGGACCGTGGTCGCGCACGCCGATCACGGCCTGGTCCCCGTCACCTACGACGAGGAGGCACGGCTGCGCTGGGAGGGGCTCGACACGCCCAGCCGCTGCCGGCTGCCCAGCGGTGGCGCGGGTCGGGTGCGCTGGCTCCATCCGCGCCCCGGGACCGAGCGGCGGCTTCTGGACGAGGCCCGGGCCGTCCTCGCCCCGTACGCGGCGGTCCACACCCCGGACGAACTCGCGCGCGCCGGCCGGCTGCCCGCCGTGCCGGAGGTGCTCGCGCGCCTCGGCCAGGTCGTGGCCGTCGGCACGTCCCCGGCCTTCCCCGTACCCGATCCCCGGGTCCGCTGCGAGCACGGCGGCTGGTCGGAGCAGGAACTGTGCGTCCCCTTGGCGATCTGGTCCTCCAACAGCGAAGGAGAACAGCCGTGAGCGTGGTCTTCATCAACAAGGTCGGGGAGTCCGAGAGCCTGGCGGCCCGCCCCGGCCAACCGCTGCGGGACGTCCTGCGGAGCCATGGGATACCGGCCAACGCCGTGCTCACCTACCGCGACGGCAAGCCCATGTCCGAGGAGGTGCTCACGGTCGGCGAGGACGACCTGATCACCGTCCGGCAGGTGCGTCACTACGACCTCGACGTGACGCGGAAACCCGTCACCCGCACGTACGGCACCCCCGAGCCCGTCTACACCAAGCGCGTGCTGTTCGACCAGGCCGGTGAACTGGAGGTGCGTGCGGAGCAGTTGAACGCCGAGGCGTTCGTGGAGTACATCGAGTCGACGTTCGTGCAGAGCATCACCCACGGGAATACGCTGCGCGCGGGGGAAGGCAGCGTCATCGGGCTGTCCGGCGGACGGGACAGCGTCTCGTACCTGAAGTTGCTGGAGCGCACGCGCGGCCGGTACCCGGCCGGTGCCATGACCGCTGTCACGGTCACGGGGCTGCCGGACTGGGACGAACCGGCGACCTTCGAGGCCGCACGGCGCTCCTGCGAGGGGCTGGGAATCGAGCACGCCGTCGTCAGCGGCCGGGAGGTGGAGGAGACGTTCCGGCTGCGCCGCCCGTTCGTCGAGGCCATGAACCAGCTGGTGGCGGGCGAGCACCGGTCCATGAACATGGTGATCGTCCACCATGTGATGCGCCGCATGCTGGAGCGGGTGGCGCAGGAGCAGGGCACTCCGGTCGTCGCCTTCGGGTTGAACGCCGACGACCTCGTCGCAAGCCTGGTCACCTGGTTCACCAGCGGGTACCGGATGGGCGGCATCCCCGTACGCGAGATCGGTTCGCTGCGCTACGTCTTCCCGCTGTACCGGATCACCAAGAAGGAGCTGACGCTCTATCTGGAGATCGTCGCCCCGGAGCTGACCCGGCAGGGCACGCCGGGCCGCTTCACCACGGGACCCGACGAACGTTCCCTCGCCTACGCCGTCGCCGACCATCTGTACGACCTGTGGCCGGGCATCGACTACTACCTCGTTCAGGCGTTCACGACCTCGCAGCGGTTCATGCTCCCGCTCCTGGAGGAGGCGTGCGGAATCTGCGAGGGCGTCTACCTCCTCCAGGAGGGCGTGCCGAACCCCGAGGGACTGTGCGACATCTGCGGCTTCCTGAGCAAGCAGGGCCTGTCGTCCCGGTGAGGGCGGCACAGCGTCTCGCCGTCACCGCGCACAGGCGGGAGATTCCCGCCGGCGACCCCCGGCAGCTGCTGGACCTGCGCTGGTCACCGGACGAGGCGGCGTTCGCGGCTGACGCCATGGCCGCGGTCCTGCGGGACCTGTGCGGCCACTCCGCCTCCGAACTGGCCGAAGCAGCTCGGCATTACGCGGTGCGCGACCCCTTCGCCGCGCACCGTGCCGCGCCGGTGCTGTCGGCGCACCTGGGCTGCCCGCTCACGGCGGAGCAGGTCACGGCGGGGGCGGGCACCACCGGGCTGTTGCAGGCCCTGGCGGGCCTGGGCCGCCCCGGCCCCGTCCTGCACCTGGCCGCCTTCCACCCCGACCTGCCGCTGTGGGCGCGGCGGCTCGGCGCGACCGTCGCGCCCTGCGCCCGTACCCCGGAGGAAGCGGTGCGGCTGACGGCCCGGCACCGTCCGGCGCTCGTGCTGATCGAGCGGCCCGCGGTGGACGGCGGGTTCGCGGCCGCCGACGTGCTCGGGCGACTGGCCGGGACGGCGGCAGGCTCGGGCGGCGGACTGGTGGTGGTCGACGAGTCCTACGCCACCTACGGTGGGCCCGGCGTCTCGCTCGCGCCCCTCGTCGCCGACCACCCCAACCTCGTGGTGCTGCGCGGCCTCTCGAAGGGTTACTGCGCGGGTGGGCTGCGCGTCGGCTTCGCGCTCGCCGCGCCTGCCACCACCGAGCGTCTGCGGGAACTGGCGCCGCCGCTGGCCGTGAACGAGGTCGGGCTGAGCCTGGCGCTCGGCCTGCTGGCCCGCGGCGATGTGTTCGCGCCACTGCGCGCACGGATCGCCGCGGTACGGCCGCGGTTCATCTCGCTGCTGCGTGACATCGGGCTCGTGGTGCGTGAGCCCGATGTGCCGTGGCTGCCCTGGGTGGTGGTCCCGGACGGGGCTCGGGCCCGTGCCGCCCTGGAACGGCGCGATGTCCTGGCCAAGGAGGTGTGCACCGTGCCGCCCGCCCCGGCGCTGCTGCGGCTGTCGGTGCCCCTGTCCGAGGAGCGCGAGTGCGCCGTGGCACGGGCGTTGACGGCCGATGGGTGAGCTGCGGCGCCTGACGGCGGGCCTGTGGGAGGAATTCGACCACCGGCGCACCATGGATCTGGTGCGCCGGCTGATCACTTTCGACCGTTACCAGGCGTCGGCGGGTGTGCACGCCGCCGCGGAAACGGTCGCCGCCGCGGCGGAGGCGTCGGGGCTCACGGAGGTGGAGGTGACGTGCCTTCCCGCGGACGGCGCCCCCCGCTGGTGGACCTTCGCCGCGCCCCTCGGGTGGACGCCGCTCCTGGCCACCCTGGGGGCGGCGGACGAATCCGCCGTACGGCCGCTTCTGCGCTACCCCGAGCAGCAGCCGTACGGGCTCGCCGCGTACTCCGCGTCCACCCCGCCGCAGGGGGTCGCGGTGCCGCTGGTCAGGCTGCCGGACGAGCCGCCGGAGACGTGGCCGGACCGTGCCCTGGTGCTGCTCGACGGCATGCCGGGCCCGGCGGTGCTGCCGGCCCTGCTGCGGCACGGCGCCTGCGGTTTCGTGGTGGGCAACCGGGGGCCGGTGCGGCGGATCGAGCTCCCGCTGGGCTCACCGCTGTTCGCCTTCAGCGTCACCGGGGCGGTCTTCGATGAGCTGGACCGGTTACGGCGGTCGGGCCGGCGCGCGCTGGCGGTGGTGCGGGTCGACGCCCGTCCGGACACCATGCCGGTCGTCACGGGGCGGACCCCGGGCGGGGACGGCTCCGGACAACACGCGCTGGTCACCGCGCATCTGTGCCATCCGTCGCCGGGGGCCAATGACAACGCCTCCGGCGTGTGCACGGCCCTGGAGGTGGGCCGGCTGCTGGCGGCCAGGGCCCCTCGCCGGCCGGTCCGTTTCCTCTGGGCCCCCGAGATCGTCGGCACGGCCGCCTACCTGCACACCGTACGGGAACGGCTCGGTGCGCCCCTGCCGTTCGCCGCGGTCAATCTCGACATGACCGGTGAGGACCAGCGGCTGTGCGGCGGCCCGCTGATCGTGGAGGGCGGCCCGCAGCACCTGCCGTCCTGTCTGACGGCGGTGGTGGAGGAGTGCGTGCGCGCCCTGCCCGCCGCCGCCCGGTCCTTCAGCGGCGCGGTCGGCTGCGACACCTGGGCGTGGCGGGCCACCCCGTTCACGGGCGGCTCCGACCACGGGCTGCTGTGCGACCGCTCCATCGGCTGCCCGTCGGTGCAGCTCGGCCACTGGCCGGACCGCTTCCACCACTCGGACGCCGACGGCATCGACAAGGTCGACCCCCAGGAGCTGCGCCGCTCGGGCACGGTCGCCGCGGCCGCGCTCGCCGTGCTGTGCGAGGCGGACGACGCGGGCGGCGGGCCGCTGCGGCCGGCCGAACTGGCCGCCACGGTCGCCCGCTGGGGAGCGCGATACATGACCGGCCGACTGCCGGCCCCCGGTGCGCCGTGGCACAGCCGGCCCGGCTGGGTGGACCCGCTGGCGGGCGAGTACGCCGAGCGTGCCGTGCGGCGTGCGGCCGAGTCGGTGACGGGCGCCCTGTACTCGCTGCGCGAGCGGGGCGCCGGGGCGGAGGCGGCACCGTGGGTGCGGCGGACGGCGGCGGTCGCCGCGGCGCTGGCACAGCTCGCCGGTGACGGACCCGCCCATGCCCCTCCCCCACCTGACCCGGACCGGTGGGTGCCCGAACGGACCTGGGCCGGGCCGTTCAACCTCCGCGCCCTGCTGGGCGACGCCCTGCCGGAGGACCGCGCCTGGTTTCTCGAGCGGATGGCCGAGGACGAACGCGGCTGGTACGCCCGGGCCATGGCGCTGGCCCAGGGACTGGACGGGGCGACGGACGCGCGGCAGGTGGTGGAGCGTGCCGCTCTGGACAGCCTCCTGCCCTTCGAGGCAGGCTCCGCAGAGCGGTTCCTCACCCTGATGCGACGAGCGAGGTGGAGCACGTGAGTGAGTTCACGGTGGAGGCCCATGAGTCCCTCGACGGGTTGCGCGAGGAGTGGGACCGTGTGGTGGCCGGTTGCCGCGCTCCCCTCTTCCATCAGCCCCGCTACCTCGACGCCTACGCGGCGGCGCCGCTGCACCACATCAGCCGCACCTGGTACCTGCTGGCGCGGGACGGCGACGGGGCGCCGGCCGCGGTCATGCCGGTCTTCCTCCAGCCCGACATGGACCCCCTCGGCGTGGTGCGGCACCAGCTCCCCGGCGGTCCGGCCGGCCCCGAGGCGTCAGGTCCGGGGCTGCTCAGCCACGTCTGGCACTGTTACGACACCTGGATCCCGGCGACCGGGCCGCTCACCGCCCCGCTGTTCGACGCCCTGCTCGGTACGGTCCGCGAGCTGGCCCAGGAGAGCGGGGCCGGATGGTACGGACTGATCAATGTCGACACCACGGAGGACCTGGCCGCCCGCCTCGACCAGCTGGCCCCCGGGCACGGGCTGCGGCCGCTGCTGGTGGACGAGCGCTTCGCCGTCGACCTGACCGCACACCGCGGCATCGAGGAGTTCATCGCGTCCCTGGCCCCGCGCCCCCGCCAGCACCTGCGCCGCTTCCGCCGCCGCGCGGCCGAGGCCGGGCTGACGACCCGGGTCGCCGACCCGGGCGACGCCGACCTCGACGGGCTGCTCGACCTGGTGCAGGCGACGATGGCGAAGTTCGGGGCATCCTCCTTCTTCCCCCCGGGACGGTTCCAGCGTTTCGTCACGGCCCTGGGCAGCAGCGCCCGGATCATCGAGCAGCGCATCGAGGGACGCTTGATCGGTGGTGCCGCCTGTCTGCTGGACGCCGACCGCCTGCACTTCTGGATCAGCGGCGTCGACTATGCGGCGGCCCCCACCTTCAGCCCGAACCACCTGCTGTTCCTGGAGGGCATCCACGAGGCCCTGCGCCGCGGGGTCCCGGTCTTCGAAGGGGGACGGCGCAACGGGGAGTTCAAGGAACGCTTCGGTCTCCGGGGCCGTCCGCTACGCGCTTACCTCGGATGCGCACTCTGAGGCGGCCTCGCGCGGCCACACCACCGCGAGCGCGGCCAGCACGGGCGGCAGCAGGGCGAGCGCGCCCAGCGCCACCGTGGCCGAGACGCCCAGCAGTCGCCCCTCGACCACGGCGGTGACGGATCCGCCCAAGTAGAAGACGATGTTGTAGAGGCCGAGCACGGCACCGTGCACGCGGGCCGGCACGGCGTCGGCGAGGGCGCCCACCAGGACCACGTTCCCCGCGCCGATCATCGCCGACACCATGGCGAAGGCGCCCACCAGCACCCACGGCACGGACGCCCAGGCGGCCGCGCAGCCGAGCGCCACCCCACCCGCCCCGCCGGACGCCAGCAGCACCACACTGGGCAAGCCCCAGACACCGCCGCGGCCCGCCGCCCAGGAACCCAGCGCCCCGCCCACGCCGACCGGCAGCAGCACCAGCCCGATGTGCGTCGGCGACCAGTGGTGATCCGCGTCGAGCAGCAGGGGGATCGCCAGCTGGAGCCCGAAGTACGCGCCGAACAGCACGAAACCCGCCGCCACCACGATCGCGGTGCGCCGGTCGCGCAGCAGCCCCAGGGGCAGCAGACTCCGCCCCCTCCTGTGGGTCAGCACCGCGCCCGCCAGCACCAGCGCGCAGGCCACCGGAAGCACCCAGGGAGCGGAGGTACGGGGATCGACGGCGCCGCGCAGGCCGAGCATCAGGCCGCCCACCAGGGCCACGACGCCCGTGACACCCGTCGCCTCAAGGCGGCCCGGAGCGCGTGGGTCGGCCGGTACGGCGCGTGCGGCGGGCATCAGAGCCAGCGCGATCAGCGCGGACACCGCGAACAGGGACCGCCATCCGGCCAGCTGGGCGAGCCCTCCCGCCAGGACCGGTACGGTCGCGGAGCTGAGCGTCATCAGCGCGGTGAACACCCCCAGGCCCTGCCGCCGCGCACGCGCGTCCGCACGCGCCACCAGAGCCGCACTGGCCACCACCGGCACGGCACCGCCACCGGCCCCCTGCACGGCCCTTCCCACCAACAGCACCGGCAATGACCAGGCGGACAGGCACAGCAGCGACCCGACCGCGATGAGCACCAGGCCCCAGACCATCGCGGCGCGCAGCCCGAACACGTCGATCGCCCGCCCGAAGACGAGCGTGGCCACCGCGAACCCCGTGGCGTACACCGCCATCAGCCAGGCGCTGCCCGTGCTGTCCAGCCCCAGGGCTGCGACCACGGTGGGCAATGCGGTGGCGACCCCGGCGGAGGCGGTGGTCGTCGCCAGCAGCAGCAACCCGAGGAAGACCGTACCGGGACGCCCCTTGGTAGGGGCGGCCACCCGTTCGGCTACCTTGCCGTCCAGCACGGCATGTGTCCTCCCGATGGTTCGAGCATCCGGACGATGGGCCAGAGCCTAAGTCGGTGTAGTCCACATCTGAAGGCATCTCATGGCCAGGCGGGGGCTCTTTTCCGTCGACGTCACGCATTTGGCCCGTGGTGTCACCGGGGTGAGTGACGTGTGACGTCCGAAGCAACGATGACCCGAATGTGTCATCTACGCATAAAATTGCACGCTTTTGCGCATCCTCGCATTGCCATAGATGGCAGACCACGACGCTGGAGGACGCATGCCGAGTTCGCCCCCACCCGCCATCGTGTTGATGGACAGCGACCCGCTCCGCAGGAGCGTGCTCGCCGAATCGATCGGGGGGTGGTACGGGGAGGACTTCCAGGTTCTGCAGCTGGGCTCCAGGGAGCCCGGAGGGCTCTCCGGGCTGGCCGGCGGCGGCGCCCAAGTGGCACTGGTGGCCGAGGTGGGCGAGGACAGTGCCGGTCTCGCCCGGGTCGCGGAGGCCGCCAAGGTCCCCGACGCGACCGGGCTGGTATCGCTCGTGCCCAACGGGGGGACGGTGACCCTGGCCGCCGACGGTGGCCCGGCGAAAGCGGGCTTCGCCGAGGAGGACGGCCTGGACGAAGCGCACGTCCGCCTGATCGACAACCTGATCCACGGCTGGTGGCGGAACGCCCAGGAGAACATCCGGAAGCTGTTCACCTCGGTCGAGATCTCGGGGGCCATCACCTCCAAGGGGGCATTCCGGATCCGGGAATTCCTCACCGGGTCCGGCGTGGTCTTCACGTGGCCCGCAGGCTCCAGCGGCTCGGACGTCCATGTCACGGTGACGAGGCCGGGAGAACAGCCCGCGCAGTTCACGAACCCGACCCTCGCGGTGCTGGCCAAGGCGCTCGGACTGCTGAACACGCCGACGAAGGACTGGTACGACGTGGTGATCGTCGGCGGCGGGCCGGCAGGACTGTCCGCGGCCGTTTACGCCGGCGCCGAGGGGCTCTCCACCCTCGTCATCGAGGACGACGTCCCCGGCGGCCAGGCCGGCACGTCCTCGAAGATCTGGAACTACCTCGGCTTCCCGGACGGAATCCCCGGCCACAAGCTCGCCCAGACCGCCTTGAGGCAGGCCAAGGAATTCAAGGTGGACTGGCAGCCGCTGCACGTCGCGAAGCGACTGCATTCCGGCGCAGCCGCGGGCAACCTCCCCATGGAGGTCCCGCACGAGATCGAACTCGGCGACGGGCCGGGCACCCGGATCAAGGCCGGCGCCGTCGTCGTGGCCACCGGCATGACCTGGCGGCTACTGGACAAGAGCACCGATGCCCACAAGCTGGTCGGCGCCGGGGTCTACTACCACGCGCTCATGACCGACGCCGAGTACACCCGCGGCAAGCACATCGCCATGGTGGGCGGCGGCAACTCCGTGGGCCAGGCCGTGGTCCACTTCGCGCAGTACGCCAAGAAGATCACGCTGATCGTCCGGTCCGGCTTGCAGAGCATGTCCCAGTACCTGGTCAACGAGATCAAGCGTCTGGAGAAGGCCGGAAAGGTCGAGATCTGGCTGAAGAGCGAGGTCAAAAAGTGCGTAGGGGAGAAGAACAAGCTCAAGCAGCTGAAGGTCGGCCCCTCCGGAAAGGAGAAGACCGCGGACCGGACACTCGACACCGAGTGGCTGTACGTACTGATCGGCGGGGTACCGAACACCGGCTGGCTCGAGAAGCAGGTCGAGCTGGCCTATAACGACACGATCCTGACGGGGCATCATGTTCCCGGCCAGGAGGAGCGCCTTAAGCAGGCGGCGGCGGAGGCCCGCAAGCGTGCGGAGGCGGAGGGGCTGACGGGTAAGAAGCTCGAGGAAGCCGTGGCCAAGGCCGTCGAGGCCGCCCGGATTCCGTCCACCGGAACCAGCCTCTCCAGGGTCTTCGCGATCGGGGACACCCAGTACACGGCGCCGCCGCGCGTAGGCGGAGCGGTCGGACGGGGCTCCGCCTGCGTCGCCGAGCTGTTCGGCGTGATCAGCCAGATGCCTCACCTCTTCCCGACCTACGCGCACAAGAAGAACTAGGGCTGACCGTCCGGACCGGCCCGAAGCAGGTGTCCGCCGGGCCCTCACCGCGTCCCACACGAGCGGGGGTCAGCCCTCCAGGCCGTACCGCCGTGCGGCCTCACGTACCGTCTCCGCCTTGACGTCGCCCCGCCGCGCCAGCGCGGCGAGTGCCGCCACCGTCACCGACTCGGCGTCGACGCCGAAGTGACGCCGCGCCGCCTCGCGAGTATCGGAGAGGCCGAAGCCGTCCGTACCGATGGACGTCCAGTCCTGCTCGACCCAGGGGGCGATCTGGTCGGGAACCGCCCGCATCCAGTCGCTGACGGCGACGACCGGCCCGGGCGCGCCGTGCAGCGCCTGGGTCACGTACGGGATCCGGTCCTCGCCCTTGAGCTGCGCCGCGTCACAGGACAGGGCGTCGCGGCGCAGCTCGGTCCAGGAGGGCGCGGACCATACGTCGGCGGCCACGCCCCAGTCGTCGGCCAGCAGCCGCTGGGCGTCCAGGGCCCAGTGGACGGCCGTGCCGGAGGACAGCAGTTGGAGGCGCGGAGCCTCAGCCGGGGCGCCGGTGGCCTCCTTGAAGCGGTAGAGGCCCTTGAGGATGCCCTCCTCCACGCCCTCGGGCATGGGCGGCTGGATCTTGGTCTCGTTGTAGACCGTGAGGTAGTAGAAGACGTCCTCGGCGTCGGGGCCGTACATCCGTCGCAGGCCGTCCCGGACGATGACCGCGATCTCGTACGCGAACGCCGGGTCGTACGAGACGGCCGCCGGGTTGGTGGAGGCGATCAGGTGGGAGTGGCCGTCGGCGTGCTGGAGGCCCTCCCCCGTCATGGTGGTGCGGCCCGCGGTGGCGCCGATGACAAAGCCCCGGCCCAGCTGGTCGGCCAGTGCCCAGAACTGGTCGGCGGTCCGCTGCCAGCCGAACATGGAGTAGAAGATGTAGAACGGGATCATCGGCTCGCCGTGCGTGGCGTACGACGTGGCGGCCGCCGTGAAGTCGGCCAGCGAACCGGCCTCGGTGATGCCCTCGTTGAGGATCTGACCGTCCTTGGCCTCCTTGTAGTAGAGGAGCTGGTCGCGGTCGACGGGGTCGTAGGTCTGACCGGCCGGGGAGTACAGGCCGGCCGAGGGGAAGAGCGACTCCATGCCGAAGGTGCGGGCCTCGTCGGGGACGATGGGCACCCAGCGCCGTCCGGTCTCCTCGTTCCGCATCAAGTCCTTGACCAGCCGGACGAACGCCATGGTCGTGGCGATCTCCTGGCGTCCCGAGCCCTTGTGCAGGGCCTCGAAGGGCTTGGCGGACGGCTCCGGCAGCGGCTTGGCGACGACCTTGCGGGCCGGGGCCGGGCCGCCGAGCGCCGCGCGGCGTTCGCGCAGGTACCGCACCTCCGGGGAGTTCTCGCCGGGGTGGGCGTACGGCACCAGCTCGCCGTCCAGCGCGCTGTCCGGGATCGGGAGGTCGAGCAGGTCCCGCATCGCCCGGAACTCCTTCCCCGTGAGCTTCTTCATCTGGTGATTGGCGTTGCGCGACTCGAAGCCCGGCCCGAGCGTATAGCCCTTGACGGTCTGTACGAGCACGACGGTCGGCGCGCCCCGGTACTCGACGGCGGCCCGGTATGCGGCGTGGACCTTGCGCGGCTCGTGGCCGGCGCGGGAGGTCCGGAAGAGCTCCAGGAGCCGGGCGTCGCCGAGTCCCGCGCCGAGGGTGTGCAGCGGGGAGCCGGGGCCTTCGGCACCGAAGAAGTGCTCGCGGAGATAGGCCGGGTCCACGGTGGCGTACGTCTGGAACTGCGCGTCCGGCACCTCGCGCAGCCGGCTCACCAGCGCGCCCTCGGTGTCCTGTGCGAAGAGCTCGTCCCAGGCCGTGCCCCACAGCGATTTGACGACGTTCCACCCGGCGGCGCGGAACTGGGCCTCCAGCTCCTGCACGATCTTGAAGTTGGGGCGGACCGGGCCGTCCAGGCGCTGGAGGTTGCAGTTGATGACGAAGGTCAGGTTGTCCAGTCGCTCCCGGCCCGCGAGGGCGAGGGCGGCGGTCGACTCCGGCTCGTCCATTTCGCCGTCGCCGAGGAAGGCCCAGACGCGCGACCGCGAGGTGTCCTTGATGCCGCGGTGCTCCAGATAGCGGTTGAACCGTGCCTGGTAGATCGCGGAGAGCGGGCCCAGTCCCATGGAGACGGTCGGGAACTCCCACAGCCAGGGCAGTCGGCGCGGGTGCGGGTAGGAAGGCAGCCCGTCGCCCCCGGCCTCCTGCCGGAATCGGTCCAGCTGCCCCTCTGTCAGGCGGCCTTCGAGGAAGGCGCGCGCGTAGATGCCCGGGGAGGCGTGGCCCTGGATGTAGAGCTGGTCTCCGGAGCCGTCGGCTTCCTTGCCGCGGAAGAAGTGCTGGAAGCCGGTCTCGTAGAGCCAGGCCGCCGAGGCGAACGTCGCCATGTGGCCGCCCAGGCCCGCGCGCTGGTTGCCACGGGTGACCATGGCTGCCGCGTTCCAGCGGATCCAGGCGGTGATCCGGGCATCCAGCGCCTCGTCGCCCGGGTAGTCGGGCTCGGCGGAGGTCGGGATGGTGTTGAGGTAGGGGGTCTCCAGGAGCGGAGGGAGGTCCAGCCCGGACCGTTCGGCGTGTTCGAGCGTACGGCGCAGCAGATACGCCGTCCGGTTGGCTCCCCCGAACCGGACGGCGGAGTCCAGGGACTCGCACCACTCGGCGACCTCGGACGGGTCCTTGTCGGGCAGTTGGTCGAGCTGGGACACGGCTGGACCCTCTTTCGCGATCCCGGGGTGGGGGGCGGGGGCGCCTCGCTCTGCGGCGGTGCCGGCTCCCGGCGGTGGGCCGAGCAGGTACGCCCCGTGAAGCCCTCGATTCCGTGTGGCGGAACCAGGTTTCCGTCCGACAACGCTAGGAGCGGCAAGTCGATGCAGTCAACATCTACTAGGCAGTAATGATCGATGATCGATCATTCTGTTCCGCAAGTCCTCCGGGATCGTCCCGACTTGTGAGCTACTGCCGGCGCATGGCTCGTGTCAATCGATCGGCCAGGAAGGCGAGGATCTCGTCCCTGGCCTTCAGCGTGGGATGTCCGTCCTCGTCGACGAGGTGGGCGGTGACGACGCTGTGGGGGCTCCCGACCACGTCGCGGAAGAACGGGGGCGGGTCGGTGTTGGCGGAACCGCCCGGAAGGACGCGGCCGTCGAAGGCGTCGCCGAGGAGTGCTCGGTAAGCGGCGAAACGCTGGCCAGTGCACCACCGGTCGTTGTCGAAGCGGTAGGCGAGAACCTTCAGTCCGTCGCGCGCGATACGGTCCCGGACCGCACGCGCGTCCTCGTCGCTGATCTCGAGCCCGGCGGGGTCGTCCAGCGGAAGTGACGGATGGTTGACCACCGGCGCGATGACGGCCGGCTCGAGCGCCATGGTGAGGGCGAAGTTGCCGGTGAAGCACAGTCCGATCGCGCCGACTCCCGGACCGCCGCATTCGGCGTGGGCCTGGCGCGCGAGCCCCTGCAGCCACGCCGTGACGGGACTGGTGCCGCCCCCGGCGAACGCACGGAAATCGGCGCTGACGCACGCCCGGCGGAGCACCTCCTTACCGCCCTCGACCGTGGGACAGGCGCCGTCGATCCCGAAGAGAGAGGGAACGTACACGGTGAAGCCCGCATCCCGCACCCACCGCGCGAACCGAAGGACGTCAGGGCTGATGCCGGGCATCTCCGGCATCAATACGACGGCCGGCCCGGAGCCCGCGACGTACACCGTCTTCACCACCCCGTACACGTCCACGAGCCGACGGGAGAAGTCCGTAATCGCGTCATCAAGACGCCTGTTGGCAGCGGTCATGGTGAACAGCGTGGACTGATGCCCCGCCCAAGGAGAGAGGCCAGATCGCCATGCATAAAGGTAATCTCGCCACGGTCGGCGGTAGAGGAGGCGAGCGTGAGCGCGCTGCGTGTCGGTGTCCTGGCCTATCCGGGCTGCTTCGCGTCCGAGGTGTTCGGCGTACCCGATCTCTTGACGATGGCCACGCACGTTGCCGGCCCGGACCGCGCCGGATACGAGGTATCGATCGTTTCGCCTCGCCGTCGCGTCGCCGCATCGGGCGGTGCGGCGTTGGCCGTCTCTCCACTGCGCGAGGTCGACGTCCTTGTCGTGCCGGGGTTCGAGGTCCCGCCGGGCCTGGACGTGGACGCGAAGCTCGCGTCCCTCGCCCCTGAAATCGCGGCGATCCGCACGCACGCCGCTGCGGGCACTGCCGTCGTCTCGATCTGCGTCGGTGCGTTCCTGCTCGCCGAGGCAGGACTTCTCAACCGGCGCCGGGCTACGACGTCATGGCTCCACGCCGACGAACTGGCTCGACGCTGCCCCGACGCGGATGTCCGCCCCGAACGTCTGGTCGTCACCGACAAGGGGGTGACGACAACGGCGGCCTTCAGCGCCATGTACGACTTCGCACTGGAACTCATCCGCCGGCACAGCGGTGCCGGCGTGGCACGGACGACCGCGCGGGTGGCGCTCGTCGACGATGCGCGATCGTCCCAGACCCCGTACGTCGACGCGCGACTTCTTCCGCGGCCCGGAAACGGGTTCTCCCACAGGGTCATGCGACGGCTCGACCAGAATCTTGCCGTCCGATACGACCTCGCCGCGCTGTCGGAGACCTTCAATGTCAGCACCCGGACACTGCTGCGGCGCTTCGCGGACGAGACCGGCCGGAGCCCGCTCGAGTACCTGCAGTCGTCACGCGTCCGCCGCGCCCGCCACCTCCTCGAGACCACGGACCGAACGATCGCCGGCATCTCCACCGCGGTCGGGTACAGGGACGCCGGGACCTTCTCGGCGCTCTTCGCCAAACACACCGGCCAACGCCCAAGGGACTACCGCGCGACCTTCCGGCGTGATGCCGGCTGAGACGGCCTTCCCCTGGTACGGCCGCCAGGAGTCGAGGCCCGTACCATCCACCGCCCGGCGATCAAGGTGCCGACGCGCGGGCCATCACGCACCCGCGAGGCTCAGCCGCTGCTCGATCTCGTCGGCCAGCCGAGCGACGATCGGGGCACCGTCGGGTTGCAGTGTCGCCTTCTTGGCGTTGAAGCAGCGCACCCAGAGGCCGGCAGCCCAAGCGGCCTCGCGGTCAGCGGTGGTCCAGGACAGTCCCCTGGCCTGCTCGTAGGCGCGGATGAACTGCGCCATGTGCGGGATCGACGCCTCGCCCGGGCGGCCGCCCAGGACCGCGTGCACCGATGCGGCCGTCCCGGCGATGACGATCTCCGGCAGTGCCACGACGCTGTCCCAGTCGTGCACAGTGTGCAGGGCGTCGTCCCTCCACATGACGTTGTGCTCTTCCCAGTCGCAGTGACCGACGACGGGGGCACCCAGGTCGTGCTCGGCCAAGCGATTCCGTGTCCTCGTCGCCGCCTCGTCCAGCCAGTCCGGTCCCGGGTGCTCGTTGAGATCCTCGTCCTGGTCGTCGGGAAGCGGCCAGATCACGCCCTGGTCGTGGTTCCACCACACCCACGGCGGCGGCGGGTCCAGGCTGCTCACCTCGCCCACAGCAGGAGCGATCGACACGAACCGGGCCAACTCGGCAGCCGACCGGGCGGAACGGCTGGGCGCCACCTTGAACGCGACACCGTCCTCCACCAGGGACTCCACGGTCACGACCTGGCCATCGATCCGGACCGGCTCGCCCAGTGGGGCTGGGCACGGCAGACCGGCGGACCACATCAACCGGTGGGTTTGGGAACAGCCGATCAGCCGGTCGGCGAACGGACGGATCTTGATCACCACGCGGCGCCCGTCCACCAGTTCCAGGGCGGAGACCGTGGACAGGTGAGCCCGGCGCCACAGCTCGGCCATGGGGCGGCTGCCGAGATTGCGCTCCACCAATTCGGAAAGAATCGTACTGTTGAGTGGGGTCAGCTCGCCCAACATGGCTGTGGCCTCCGATCGGCGATCGTTTCAGGGACGGGGAACGAGCTATGCGGGCTGAGTTCGCCAGTGTCGCCGCGGGCAGCGATCGACCCAACGGGAATTGGGTGGGCGTAACAGCCAGCGCGGTAGCCCTGCTCGACGGCGACGGCTCCGGGCCGGGGACGGAACAGCGCGTAGCTCTCCTCGGATCCGCCGTGCTGGGTCGGCTCGCCGATCCGGCCCTCACCGTCGAGTCGTGCCTGACCGAAGCCACCGTAGAGGCCCACCGTCCGCCGGACGATCCTCTGGACGTCCGTCATACCCCTCCGCCCCGGCTTGCCGCAGCCGTGGCCAGGGTCATCGGCGACGAACTGGAGTGGGCGGTTGTCCACGACGCTGTGGTGATCCTGGATCTGCCGAGCGGCCTGCGGGTCATCACCGGCAGTGTAGGCGACGACGGCAGGCCCACATCAGGTGAACCGGTCTTCGGCCGGACGGAGCTCGACGGGGTCCGGCAGGTGGCCATGCTGTCGAGTGGCGCGGCCCGGCTGGTGACGTTCGGCATCGCGGTGTGGGAGCAGGTCATCTACACGCTGGCAAAGGACGGGCCGCAGGTACTCATTGACGAAGTCCGGCAATTCGAGGCAGTCGACCGCCATTGTCAACGATGGCCGCGATCCGCGACGACGGACGATGCCACCGCCGTGCTCCTGCGGTTCTGACCTCAGCAATGGCCGATCTTGGTACTGCCCTCGGCCATCAGCATGCTCAGGGTGTGCCGAAGAGGTGATGGAGCCGGATAGTGCAGTTGGACGACGGGCTGATGCCGATGACTGTGATCGTTTCGGCCTTGCCGAGGCAGACCGAGCGTCGGAAGCAATAACCCTCGGCCGGTACCCGGTCCATCAGGCGACCGTCGAGGTAGACGAACAGGACCGGCCCCGCACCGTCCTCAGGCGGCTCTTCATCACACCCGGCCCGAACGACACCGTCGACCAGTGCCGAGGTGCATCCCGGCGGCACCTGCCAGGACAGGCTGAAGGGCATCGCGATCTCCATAGCCGCGCCGTCCGGAGCCGATTCCGCCCCATCGCCAGGGAGCCACGTCCGTCGCCACAGCCCGTGTACGACCGTGAGACCTCCCGAGCCGACAGGTAGCCGCATCGAACCCCATGGCGTCCGGCTGATGTCGGCGTCCGGCGGAAACAGGCTGTCCGACTGGGCAAGGAGGAACTTCTTGGCCCGCCGCCCGCCGAAGTGCGCCACACACCCGAACACGCCCGGGTCCTTCAGCGCACCGCTGATGTAGTTCCACTCGTGGCCCAGGGACAGCGATCGCTCCCACAGCGGTCCGCGCTGGCCCAGCAGCGAGCTCACCACCCCCATGTCGTCACTCGGCACCGTGTCCAGCCGACCCGCCTCGGCAGCCTTCACCGCAAATCGCCACAAAAGATTATAGAACCCACCATCGTCGGCGGGGTTGCTGAAGATCAGACCGGCCTGCAGAAGCGGACCCCCCACTCCCGGGGCACCGAGCATGGTGGCCAGCGGCGTCGACGACACACTGCCGAGCGCGGAGTAGTAGTCCATGGTCGATTCGTCCACCACCGTCGCGATGCGTCCCCGAGCCAGCGGCCCCTCCAGCGCACTCAGATCCATGGGACGCAGGAACAGCAGGTCGGCGTCGGCGTGAACGTCGTATCCCGGCCACGGCGGCAGGCTGCTCAGCAGCTCGGGGGAATGACGCCAGTAGAAGAGGTGGCCGGCGGTTCCCTTGCCGACGGCGCGTGAGACCGGATCGTCGCCGGGGCGCAGGTGCACGATCGCGACGTTCCCGGCCGGGCCGAAGTGCTCGGCCGCCAGCATCGGCTCGTCATTGGCGTCCACCACGACCACGTCGGCGCTGGGATGGCAGCAGAGCAGCGAGCGCACGGCCAGTGCCACCAGATCATTGCTCTGCCGACCCCGCGCGACGAATCGGAACCGGAACCGGGCCGAGGCATCGTGCATGTGCGTGTACATGTCCGCTTGCCCGGCTCTCTCAGGAGAGGGCCAGCGCCCGGCCGCCGCCCTGCCGGCGCCGCAGCGAACGCTGGAGGTCGAAGGTGAGGGTGAGCTTGCGCAGCCACCGGTCCGTACCGTCGTAGCGAGGCCGGAACGGCTCGCGGCCGTGCACGGCGCGATAGTTGTCGATCAGCATCAGGTCACCCGGCCGCAGCCGGACCCGCACGAGTGCTCGTTCGAGTTGTCGGCACAGCCGGGCGAACGCCCGCTCGGCCATCTCGTCCCCCGGCGCGGTGGTGGTGTACGTCGGGTCGACCCGCAAGTACGGCTGCGACCGCGAGTCACCGAAGACCACGGGCCGCCACACCGGCGGGAGGTCACCGGCTGCGCCCGCCTTCAGATGTTCCGGGTCGGGCCGGATGGCGAACCGCGGTCGGTAGAGCGGCTCGTACTCCTCCGTTCCGACGTCGATCCGGCTGGTGGTCGCGACCGTCGTGGCCGTCCGTTCCCGGTTGCGCAGGCACATCAGCGCCAGCATGTCGCATCGGTCGTCGTCGAAGGCGTCCTCGACGTGGAAGGCAAGGTCGTTCACGCTGCTGTGACCGGTCTGTGCGCGCTCCTGGCCCTCGATCGGCAGCACATCGTTGAAGAGCCTGCCGTCCTGCAGGGTCTGCCAGCAGACCGGATCACCGACCTGTACCGCCACGAGCGCCAGCCAGAGATCGTGGACGGCTGTGGCGGTGCGTCCGCGTAACCGCCAGTGCGGCGGTGTCGCGCCGATGTCCTCGGCCGGGCGGGGCCGGCGTACCACCGTGACCGGGCAGCCCTGGCGGGACCGCGCACCGGCCAGCGCGTCGCTCAGCCGGGCGGGAAGGGTGTCCCGGCATCCGGCGAGCGTCGTCAGCAGGCCGAGATCTTCCGTCGAGCCGTACTCCGTGGCGAGCCCGCGGATGACGTCGTCCGCGGGGCGCACCTCGTTCGCCGTGAGCACGATCTCTTGGAGGCCGGGCGCCGGTGCGGATCGAGGCATATACGTTGTCCCTCCAGTCCCTCCAGTCCCACCTACCATCACGAATCGCCCGGACTACGGCGGCGCGGCAGGGTCCTGTCCTCGGTACTCGCCGCCAGGTCGGCCAGCAGCTCTGCCCATGGGTCGGTCGGGAACCGGCGATCGACGATCTCGCGGTTCCGGCGCAGGAGGTCGGCCATCCGCGGGTCCCCGGAGCGGTTGGCGTGCAGGGCCGCCACCAGCTCGGCGCCCGCGCTCCTCATGCCGGTCCGGCTCGGGTCCACCGGGATGACGGAGAAGTCCGGCCCGTACACCGGTGCGAAGGCGGTGTACGTCGTGGTCGCGCACGGCAGCCCGGCGACGGCGGCGAGCGCGGGTCCCAGCCCGACCGTCTCGACGTCCTCGGTGTTCGGCGTGAAGACGACCCCGCCGCCGGTCGCCGCCGCGATCCGGAGAAGATCGATCTCGTCCAGCTGCCAGGAGCCGGCGGCGTCCTGGACGCTGCACAGCGGCACGCCGTCCAGGAACCGTACGTCGGGAAGCAGGTCGAGGCGCCGCGCCGTACTCAGTACCTCATCCGCGTACCCGGGGTCCTCGGCCAGGCTGCCGAATACGAGCAGGTACGGGGCGGGGTGGCCGCGGTCGACGCCGGCCGACCGGGTCGCGGCGAGCAGCTCGAGTGCGAGCTCCACTCCCTTGACCCGGAAGACCCGTACCGGGTTGAGGAGGACCGGCCGTGCGGGGTCGAGGTCCTGGTCGCGGAGGAACCGCTCGTGCCTCGGTTCCAGCGGTCCCGTCGGCACGCGGGGCAGGATGTTCGGCACCACCCGCGGTCGCTCCGGCACGGGGTAGGCCGCTGTCTCTTCGGCGAGCGCCTCGGACACCACCGCCCAGCACACGCCCGCCCGGATCTCCGGGAGCGGGGTGAACGCGTTGGGGCGGTCGGGATACATGCGGGTGCCGTCGTCATCGTGCACCGCGCAGCTGGCGAACAGATCGTGGTCCCAGAAGAGCACCCCGCCGGACCCGGTCTCGCGGTGGCGCTCGCGCGTCGCGGAGTGCAAGCCCTTCGTGACGGGCACCGCGTCCGACAGCGTCATGTTGACCGCGATGATCCAGTCGACTCGGGTCCGGCGCATCCATTCCAGGAAGTAGTCGTGGTACTGAGCGGCGACCTGGTCGATGCGCTGGTGCAGCCGGCTGCGCTCGGCCGGGCCCAGTTCCGCGGCGCACGCCACCGACGTCCGGATGCCGGTCCATTCGGCTGCCGCCCGGGCGGCGTCCCCGAGGTCGGGCGCGGCAAGTTCTGTCGGCTCCAGGAGAGCGGACGGTGCCGTGCTCTTCGGCCCGTACGGGAAGAAGGCGGGCTTGTCGGGGCGCCATGAGTAGCCGAGCTCTGCCGGTACCGGCGCGTCCAGTAGCCGCATCTCGACGCCGAGGTCCACCACGTTGCGGAAGATGGTCAACAGCCCGCTGGCCGGTACACCGTCCCCGCACACAAGTCCTACGCGCATCCGGTGTCACCCGCCCAGCTGGGTGTTGATGATGGCTTCCACCAGCGTGGTGCCCGCCTCGGTGAGGGCGACGCTGCCGGCCTTCCGGTCGATCCGTGCGAGCCCGCGGTCGGCGAGCGAGCCGAACACCTCGCCCCATCTGCCCGACAGCAGTGAGCTGTCCGGGAAACGGGATCGGTGGACCTCTTCGAGCAGGGGGCGGCAGGTGGACAGCGCCATCTGCACGGCGCGCGTCTCGCAGTGCTCCGGACTGACGGAGGTGACGTTCTCCAGCGGGATCTCGTCGTTGGCGACACGGTCCAGGTACTGCGCCGGAGCCGCCACCACGTTGGCTTCGGCCCGCTCGCACCAGCTGTAGGCACCCAGGCCGATGCCCACCTGCGGGACCTGCTTGTCCTGGTCGAGGTTGAGGGAGCGCCATACTTGCGGCCCCATGTCCCGCCGTACGAAGTAGGTGGTGGGGTGCTCGTAGTAGCCGGCAGCGGCCAGCCGGTCGACGCCTGCCTCCCGCATCTGCAGCTGCTGTCCCACCGACGGCCATCGGTATCCGCGCTGTGCCAGTCGCTCGCGCACGCGCGGGTCCTCCCACACCGCCGCGGACACGTTTCCGATCGCCGAGTCCACGTCGTGGAAGGACCGCAGGTGGAGCTTGGTCGCGACGACGGTGCTGAACTCGGCCTCGACCATGCTGTCGACGTCCCTGAGGAAACCGGCGACCGTCTGGCCGGGCAGACCCCAGACGAGGTCCGCGTCGACCCGGGTGAAACCCAGCTGTTTGGCCATCGCACGGACCTGCAGCGCCTGCTCCCCGGTATGCCGACGGTTGGCGACCTCCAGCAGCCGGTCGTCCAGCGTCTGGATGCCATAGGTGAGGGCGGTGAAACCCATTTTGTGCATCGTCTCGAGGACGTCGTGGGTGAGGGAGTCCGGGCTTCCTTCGGCCCGCAGGGAGGTTCGCTCGTCGATGACGAACGTCTCCCGGTAGAAGGTCACCAGCCGCTCGATCTCCTCGGCGGGCAGGACGCTCGGGGTGCCGCCGAACAGGCAGAACTCGCCGACCGGCGTGGTGCGCAGCGCCGGGACCGCCTGCACCCAGGCCCGCGCTTCTTGGATGTTCGCGTCCACCCATCGGTGTGCCGTGGCTGCGGCCGACTCCGGCTTGCTGCTCGTCACGAGTATCGGGAACTGGCAGAAGTGACACCGGTATCGGCAGAGCGGGATCTCTGCCCACAGGTGGAAGGAAGGCGCCTTGCGCAGCTCACGGTCCAATTCGTGAAAGAAATGCTGCGGGCTGCTGCTCATATCCCCTGTAAATACATGCGTGAACGCTTCAGCCTGCACGTAACCGAGCAGTTCGTCGTTGCGCTGATCCGACAGAAACGACGAAATCCGCGGTCTTGGATGTGCGGGATCAATCTCGGAGAGGCTGCGCAGAGCCTGTTCGCGATCATACGAGTCGACTTTACTGGGCACCATGTGTCTCCGTAGCGATTATGTCCGACAAGATGCGGGACGATCTTCGGCGGCGCACGATCACCAGAACGGATATATGCAGGCATCAGTAATGCGATGACCACATTCGGTTGAAGTTAACGGAGGCTTTCGTGTGCGGTCAACAGCCAGATGTGTTCCTGGCTTGAAAGCATGGCGCCAAGCATGCCGCCAAGCGTGGCGCCTCGGAGTTGACAGAGAGGAAAGCACAAAACCTGCTTCAATGGCTGGTATGTGGTCGCCACCTCGACTCGCCATGACCGACTCGACCGCCGGGGCACTGGCCCGCTTCAGCTCGGCGTGGCAGCCCGAAGAGCTGAGGACCGGACCGGCACAGCAAGCAGCGCTCCGCCGCGCCCATGACGAAGTTCCCGAACTGCGCGACCTGCTGGACACGGCGGTCGCGGCGGCGCGCTCGGAGCTCGCGGTGATCATCGAGAACTTCCCCATCGACGACGCCGCGTTGGCGATCGCCGCCGGCGCGTTCGGCACGGTCGATGCGAGCTACAACGGTCCGAATCCCGACACGCTCGTGCACGATGTCGTCGACAGCGCGGCCCGGCCCTACCGGGACCCGGACCCGTTCCACAGCGACTCCCCCATGCTGCCGCACCCGCATGCCTACCTCGGCCTGCTGTGCGTCCGCCCGAGCCCGAACGGTGACGGGCAAACCGTCCTGGTGCGCGCCGCGGACATCGCCACCGAACTCGCCGGGCAGAACCTTCTTCAGCCGCTGCGGGATCCCTGCTATCCGTTCGCCGTCCCACAAGGTCCCGGAGCGGAGAGGTCGGAGGTCATCACCCATCCGATCATCGCCATGTCGGAAGAGGGCACCACTGTGCGGTACTGCCCGGTGCGGGTCGCCGCAGGCGTGCAGCTCGCTGGCCACGCCCTGGACTCCGAGCACCTCGACGCACTCCACACCTTCGAACGCACGCTGCAGCGGCCAGACCTGACCGCAGTCTTCATGCTGCGTGCGGGAGACCTCCTGCTGCTCGACAACCGGCGGCTCCTCCACGGCCGCACCGATGTCCGGCCGGACGGTGCCAGCCGCCACCTGAAGCGCGTCAAGGTGCACGCCTTCGACTCGCCGGGCGCCGCCGCACCGGACAATGGGCGCGAACCGTAGGCGTAGCAGGATCGCTCCGTCTCGCGCCCACTCGAGCTGTTGTCAGACGGGCGGAGCCTTCCCCGTGTGGATAGGGCGGTCGGCCTCCGGGGAGATCGCCTGTGTGGATGTGGAGGTGGGCTACCTGCCGGAGCTTGTGGTGCTCTGAGCGGACAATGCGTCGCCGGTCAGGCCGATCAGGCCGATCAGGGCCTGGAGCGCGCCCGTCCCATAGACGGGACGTCATCCACGCTGATCATTCGGCGTCAGGCGTGTCGAGTGTGCCCCGGCGACGGACCTGATCCTCCTGGGCGAGCCGGCGCAGCAGTTCGAGCATGGGGCCGGAGAGAGCGAGGACGATGACCGCCTGTGCGGGCAGGGCGGGCGAGTCGTCGAAGCTGGCCGCGCGTTCGAGATCCAAGCGGGCGATGGAATGGGCCAGTTCCGCGTAGGCGACGAGCCTTTCCGGCCGATAGTCCGCGTCGAGCCGTCTGAGCTCCCTCAGCGCCGTCGTCAGCCCCCGGAAGTGGGGGGAGGTACTGGGGACCTGCCAGTCCATGGCCGCGATCAGGCCTGCCACATCCTCTTCCGCCGCCGATTCGGCGGCCGCGTCCCGGTCGGCGTCTCCGGCCGAAGCCGACGTGACGGGTACGGGCAGGGCGTAGCTGATCGCCTCGAGGGTCTTGTCGGTGCTCTCGGCCTGGTCGACCGCTGCCAGGACGTCGCGGGTGGCGGCGATAGAGAGGCCGCCCAGGGTGGTGAGCGCCTTGATCAGCCGCAGGCGCTGGACGTGCTCCTCCCCGTACTCCGCCAGCGTCGCGGCCGTCGCCCGGCCGGCGGGCAGCAGGCCTTCCCGCCGGAAGTACTTGATGCTGGCGACCGGCACGCCGGTACTGCGGCTGAGCTCCGAGATCTTCATTGCAGCGTCCTCGCTGGTGGTACGGCCGGGCGTCCGCCTGTGACGACTGGACACCCTAAGAAGATACTGCCACTATCTAGTACCTGGATACCTGAAGTATCTAGCTACTCTATGTAATCATCCGGAGCAGTCATGCCTTCCCCTCAGCCCCCTTCCGCGCTCCGCAGCCCGCGGCTGTGGATCGGCTCGGGCCTCATCCTCGCGGTGGTCTCCACCTTGTTCGCCCTGCTCTATGTGGGTGGCAACGTCGACCCCAAGGGCAACCTGCGCGACCTGCCCGTCGCCCTGGTCAACAGCGACCGCGGCGTCGACGCGGGCGGCAAGCACACCAACCTCGGCGACCAGGTCGTCTCGGGCATCAAGAAGAACGCCGCGAACAACCACAGCTTCGACTGGCAGGTCCTCAGCCGGAAGGAAGCCGACAAGCGGCTGGGCCAGGGCAAGCTCTTCGGCGCGCTCGTCGTGCCGGAGAACTTCACCGCTTCGGTGACGGGGCTGACCAACCCGCAGCAGAAGCAGGCCACCCGGCCGACCCTGACGGTGCTGACCAACCAGTCGGCTGGCAGCATCGGCTCCTCCATGGCCAGCCAGGCCGCGCAGAAGGCCGCCCACGGCGCCTCCGCCCAGATAGGCAAGGACCTCCTCAACCGCGCCGCCGCTCAGAAGGCCCCGCTCGCACCGGCCGCCAAGCTGATGCTCGCCGACCCCGCGGCCGTGGAGGTCGCCGACGGCCACCCGGTCGGCTCGCACAGCGCCATGGGCATGAGTGCCTTCTACTACGCGCTGGTCCTGATCGTCTGCGGCATGCTCGGCGCCAACGCGATCAACTCGCAGGTCGACACCGCCCTCGGCTACGTGCACGCCGACTTCGGGCCCTTCCGCCAGCGCATGCCCGTCCAGCACACGAGCCGGGTACGTACGCTGGCCATCGGCTCCGTCCTGATGCTCGCCCTCTCCGTCGTCATGGGTTCGCTCGTCGAGTTCGCCACCGTCGGCATCCTCGACATGGACGCCTCCCACCTCGGTCTGCTGTGGCTCTACTCCGTGGGCACCATCGCGGTCGTCGGCATGAGCGCCCTGGCACTGCTCTCCGTCTTCGGCATCCCCGGCATGCTGCTCTCGGCCATCATCTTCGTCGCCATGGCCGTCCCGTCCTCCGGAGGGACCGTGCCGCTGCAGGCGCTGCCCGACTTCTTCCGCGCGCTCTCCGAATTCGAGCCGCTGCGTCAGATCACCGATGGCACGCGCGCCATCCTCTACTACGACGCCCAGGCCGACGCCGGCCTCGCCCGCGCCTGGGCCTCCATGGGCATCGCCCTGGTCGTCTCCGTCCTCTTCGGCTTCGGCGTCACCCGCTTCTACGACCGCAAGGGCATGCACCGCATCCCCCGTCCGACCGACACCGCCGAGGCCGCTGAGGCTGCCGAGGCCGCACCGGCACCTGCGACGGCCTGAAGGGCGTAGGCGTAGGCACAACGGGGCGGCGAGGCCCGCGACAGCTGGGGCTCGCCGCCCGTCTGCCGATCTGAGAGGCGCTGTTCAGGAATCCGCGACCGGGCTCCTGAACAGCGCCTCTCGTGCGTGCCGAGGCCATCGGCCAGTCCGAGGCGCTGGCGTGCCGGCCGCCTCCAACGGCCTGCCCCGGCTCGCGCTGTCGCGCCGGGATGGCCAGATCCAAGGTCAACGGGCCGACAGCCCCGACCCGGGGATGCCCGTGTCCTTCCGGGTGCTGAGCCCGTTCACAACGGCAGAATGCTGTCGATGGCCGAACCCCCGCCTGCCGGTCGCACCGGTCTTGCCACCCTTCTCATCGACCCCGATGGGCGGGTGCAACAGTGGAGCACGGGGGCACAGGATCTCACCGGCTACTCGGAGCCGGAAATCATCGGTCAGGACGCCGCCCTGCTAGCCGACGGGGCGACGCTGCGGGGGAACGCGCTGGTGCGGGCACTGCTGCGCACCGCCGGCCAACTGCGTACCGACTGGCTGCGCCGACGCGAGGGCACTTGCCGCAGCGTCGCCTGGTACCCGGTCGCGGTTCCTCTGGCGGACGGCCAGGGTGTGCTTGCCGTGGCGGCACTGGAGGCGCAGCCGCCCGGCGGGTGTGACCCGGCTGCCGTGGAGCGGCTTGTGCACGCCACCCCTGTGGGCCTGGCTGTGGTCGACACCGAGCTGCGCTTCCGGTTCATCAACGGCACCTGCGCTCGGCTCAATGGCAAGTCCGTCGAGGACCATCTGGGCCGCCGTGTGGCGGACGTCCTCACCTTGCCCGACCCGGAGGCGTACGAGGAGGTGCTGCGCCGCGTCGTGGACCACGCTGAGACCGTTGAGAACCTGCGCGTCTCCGCCCTCCGGCCGGACGGGGAGCCTATGGCCGTCATCGGTACCCTGTTCCCCCTCCGGGACTCCGACGGCACGATCACGGGTGCTGGGGGCTTCGTCCACGAACTGCGGGACTCTCCCGGTGAGCTGCTGGACCTGGCCCGCAGCCGGCGCCGGCTCGACCTGCTCAGCCGGGTCAGCGCCCGGATCGCCCGGCAGCTGGACCCGCGCAGGGTCGTCGGCCAGCTGACTGCGGCGTGCGTCCCGGAATTCGCCGGCTCGGTCGCTGTCGACCTGCTGCAGAGTTCCCTCAAACCGGCCACTGCCGACACCGAGGAACGGGGCGCGAAGAAGCGGCATGCCCCGTCAACCGCCCCCCGCGTCCACTCCCTGGCTCCCACACCAGCCGCACGTGATCCGCTTCTGGAGGAGGAACTGCCGCCCGCACGCCCGGCCGTCCCGGCGGTCGCGGATTGCGTTCGTTTGATGAAGCCCGTCGTGTTCGAGGGCGACGAGGCCACCTCGGCGCGGTGCGGCGTCGTGGTACCGCTGATCACGACCGGTGAGGTCCTCGGGGCCGTCACCTTCTTCAGTCACGGGGCTCCCTTCACCGACGAGGACGTTCTGCTGGTCCAGGAGGTCGCCGCCCGCACCGCCACCGCGATCGGCAATGCCCTGCTGTACCGGCGCGAACGGCTGGCTGCCCTTGCCCTCCAGCGCCACCTGTTGCCGGCGCAACTGCCGTCCGTGCCCTGGTGCGAGCTGGCCCATCGTTACCGTCCCGCCGAGGACGACACCCTGGCCGGAGGCGACTGGTACGACGCGGTCCTGCTCCCCGGCGGCCGGATCGGCCTGAGCATGGGGGACGTGATGGGCCACGGCGTCCAGGCCGCCGCCGCGATGGGCCGCTACCGATCCAGTGCCCACGCGCTACTGGCCACCGGTCTGCCGCCCGGCCACCTGCTCACCCGCCTCGACCAACTCTCCGACGGCGGCCCCGGTGACCTCGGCGCGACCTGCGCCTGCGTGGTCTACGACGGTGTCACCGGCCGCTGCCGACTCGCCCTGGCCGGACACCCGCCACCCCTGGCGATCCGGCCGGACGGAACAGCCGGCCCCCTGCACGCCGAACCGGGACCGCCCCTGGGCATGGGCCTGCACCAGGCGCACCACCACACCGAGCACAGCCTCCCGCCCGGCAGCCTGCTGGTGTTCTACACCGACGGCGTAATCGAGGACCCTGCCGGCACCCTCGACCTGGATCAGGCCATCGACGTGCTGGGCCGCGCCGTCCGCGACCCACGCGCGCCCTTGGACGAGGTGTGCGACGCCCTCATGGCGACCCGCCCGGCTGCTTCCACAGACGACGCCGCACTCCTGGTCGCCCGCCTGGGCCGCCTTTGACACCTTCCTCCGAGGTGAGCTGGGGTTGGCTTCCCCGCCCACGCCGCACGCATCCTGGCCTCGGCGCCGACCGCGACCGCCGCCCTGTTCACCGCGCAGCCGTCCGTTTCGTGGCGGTGCTCTGCGGGGCCGGTTCGGGGGCCCGCCTGGCAGGGGGGCCTGTGCGGTCGGTTGCTCGTCATCGGCGGGCTACTGGGGGTCGGACCTCGACGCCGAGAGCGGTGTTGCTTAGGATCACCGGCACGGCATCGCGTGTCGGTCACCGGCTGGGTGAGGCATGGAGGTGCCCGTGAGATTGCCTTGCGGAGGCATTCCACACATGTCAGTCGAGTTGAATCACACCATCATCCATGCCCGGGACAACCGGGAGTCGGCCGAGTTCCTGGCGCACGTCCTGGGGCTTGAGGTCGGGGCCGAATGGGGCCCGTTCATTCCCGTGGCTACCAGCAACGGGGTCACCCTCGACTTCGCCGCCATCCCGGCGGAGTCGATCGTCATGCAGCACTATGCGTTCCTCGTCTCCGATGAGGAGTTCGATGCGGCGTTCGCGCGTATCCAGCGGGCCGGCATCACGTACTACGCCGATCCGCATCTGAAGCAGCCCGGAGAGATCAACCACCACCACGGTGGACGCGGACTGTACTTCATGGATCCGGCCGGGCACGGCATGGAGATCATCACACGGCCCTACGACAGCCACGAGCGGACGCCAACGGCTTCGTAAGTCAGTGGCAGGCCAGGGAGTGCCCTGGCCTGCCACTCCGTGGCGCAGTTCAACTGCCATGAGTTCCTTGCGGATTCCAGCCTGCTAGTGACCAGGCGGCGGCCGTTGGAATGCCGAGGTTGTTGAGCTGGCCGCGGCCAGCTACTGTCCCGCTCGCGTGTACACGGCCGAGGAAGCGGCGTACGTGACCCCACCCACTGCGCCCAGACATGCGAACGGGCCACCGAGTTCACCACGAGCCAGCTCATAGAAGAAACCACACGCGAGTGCGAGAGCCAGCACGTTGCCAGTCGTCGCAGACGCACGCAGGTTGATCACGTGGCGGCGTTCGTCCTCCTCATACCGGGGTCGTCGCGCAGGAACTGTGGCTGTGGTCGCCGTCCGGAGCGGTCACCCCGGGGTGCGTTCGGGCGTTGCTCGGGCGGCCCGTCATTGGACCGCAGCCACGCCGTCGCCACGGTGAGCGCGTCGGCGTCGGATGGCTTGGGTTCGTCCGGGGCGATGGGACGTTGCCGTAGAGGCGGCCGGTTCGGATCGCGTACGGCCGCGAAGCCTTCCTTTATGTACCGTCACTCGGCCTCGTCGGTCCCCGGAGCGCCCGAGGCCTCCGCCCCGTACCAGGGCCGGAGCTGCAGGTACCTCTCCTTCATGACTGGCCCGAGATGCGCCTCGATCCCGTACCCGGCTTCCCTCTCATAGGGGAGGTCGTAAAGGAAGGACGTCACAATGACCTCGATCGCCCCAGGCACGCGACGGCGCGTCTGCTCCTCCAGGAAGGCGAGGACCCGACGCCAGTCAGGACCGTCCGGGTCCCCCTCCCCCAGGTACGAGCGGACGGTGTCCTGCACGACGTCCCAGAAGAACAGGTGCGAGAGCACCCCGTGCTCGTTGAAGACATGGCATTCGTATGCGTCCTCGAACCCGGGCACCTGAGCCACCAGGTCCTCCACGAGCCGCACACCGGCAGCAGCCTTCTCGTCCGCCACGCCCGCCTCGGACTTCTCTCGCGTCTCGTCGTCGGCCGTCACGTGCCAGGACGCTACCTCAGCGCGGCGGCACCACCCGGCGACCTCTGCCCGCTCCGACTGCGCGGGGAGTAGGCCCGCCTGAGAGCCGCTCGCAGGAGGAGTCATGGAGGCCTCCTCCGGACGCCTGCGTCATGGGCTGGCTAATGATCAGGCCCTCGCAAGGCTCGCCTCCTGCGCGTCGATCAGTTCGTCCCAATGCTCCCGCGTCCATTCGCAGGCCGTGTCCAGCGGGCCCAGCAGGCCCCGGCCGAGCGGGGTCAGGGCGTACTCGACGCGGCGCTCCGTTCCCTCGTACTCCTCCCGTACGACGAAACCGTCCCGTTCCAGCCCGCGCAGTGACTGGGTCAGCGACTTGGCCGTGACGCCGCGCAGGGGGATCTTGAGCTCCGAGAACCGGCGTGGGCCCTCTTCCAGGCAGCGCAGGATCATCGTGGCCCACTTGTCGCCCACACGGAACGGCACCAGCGGGGAAGGGCAGACGGGGTCGAACATCTCCGGATCCAGTGCGGCCTGTCCGGCCTGGTGCTTCGTCATGATCTACACCGTAGGTTGGTATCCGTTTGGAAACCAGTCCTCGGCCTACGCTTCCGATCATGGAAACGAAGAGCAGCGGGATCATCGTGTTCGGGGCGAGTGGTCGGGTCGGCCAGGCGGCTGTGGCGGAGGCCCGACGGAGGGGTCACGAGGTCACGACGGCCGGGCGGGCCGATGGTGAGGTGACGGACCCGGCGGCCGTGGCGCGGATCGCGGCCGGGCACGACGCGGCGATCGTCGCCGTGTACGACCCCTCGGCAAGCCCCGGCGAGTTCTTCCCCGCCGTCGCCCGTGCCCTCGCCGAAGGGCTCCCGGCGGCCGGGGTGAAGCGGTTGGTGTCGGTCGGGCTGGCGTCCGTACTGCCCACCGTGTCCGGGGCCTTGCTGATGGACACCCCCGGGTACCCGCAGGAGTGGCGGGAGTTCTACGTCGGCCACGGCGCCGGCACCGAGGCTCTGCGGGCGGCCGCGCCCGAGGCGCTGGACTGGGTGGTACTGAGCCCGGCGGGAGACTTCGACCACGAGGGCGAGCCCGTGGGCGGGTACGTGCTCGTCCCCGCCACCGCCGACAGCCGGATCACGACCGCGGACTTCGCCCGCGCACTGCTGGACGAGGCCGAGGTCCCGACCCTGCACCGGACGCACGCCGGGGTGTCTGTCGCATGACCGACACGATCCACGACAACCCCAACCCCTGGGTCGCCGACCACATCCGTCGCTTCGAGGAGACCGGCGGCCGCTCCCGCCCCGGGGTGGCCGACCTGCTCCTCACCACCCGGGGCCGCAAGTCCGGCCTGCTGCGCCGCACAGCGCTGGCGTACGTCCGGGACGGGGACGCGTACGTCCTGACGGCGTCCAACGCGGGCGCGGACCGCCACCCGGCCTGGTACCTGAACCTGCTGGCCACCCCGGAAGTCACGCTCCAGGTCGGCGCGGCCACCTTCACCGCGACGGCCCGGCCCGCCACGGAAGCGGAGTCGGCCCGTCTGTGGCCGACGGTGGTGGCCGCGATGCCCTCGTACGCGGACTACCGCACCGCGACGACCCGGGAGATTCCCCTGGTCCTGGTCACCCCCGTGGGATGAATGGCGTGTGGATCAGCCGCCCTGACCGGCGCTTCCGATCGGGCCGACCTTCACCGGGAAGCAGGACCCGAACACGGTGTGCCGCGCCGCGCTGGGGCCACACTGTGGGTCAGGGCTGTCCCGTAATCACTGCGGAGCGTCAGTTCCTCTGACGTGCGCGATGCGGTCTGGCTGGCCCAGGCCAGTGGTGTTGATCCACCCGCCGCCGCGGTCAAAGCCGCCGGCGATCAGACAGTCGGTCAGTCCGGGCGGGGCGAGGCGTGCCACGTAGCTCTGGCTGAGGCCGAAGCCGGTGTCCGCGTAGACATACCGGTTCGCGTACGCCTGCCCAGCGTGGAGCCACTCGTAGCGGACCAGAGGCCGTCTGAGAATCATCTCGAACCACTCCGCTGCCCGGATCGCCGTGCCCTGCGGGCTCCCGGTCACCTGAAGAGCCAAGGCGGACGGGCTGCTTGGTAGCGTGAAGTTTTGGTTATGGAGCTTGTCGCCGCTGACTCCGGCACCGTCGAAATGGACTCCGACCGTCAGCACAGTGCGATTGCGCTCCGGATCATCGATGTCCAGGTAGGCCAGCAGCTGGCCGTATGGAGTGCGATCCGGGGGCGGGAGGGCAGTGTCGATCGGCTGGACGGGCCAGCACTGCGCGCGGCTCCTGAGGACTTGGACGAACTCGCGCTGGGCAGGGTCCAGCTCATCGTCATCGCACTCGAACCACGGGATCGCTTCCACCCCCGCACCCTACGGCGCTTCGGTCGGGACACGGGGCGATCGCCCAGGGCGCGGGTGATGAGGGCCATGGCGAGGTCGGTGCGGGTCGCGTTGGCCTCCTCGGCGGCGCGCAGGAGGGCGGCCGCCTGGTCGGCGCCGGCTTTTAGGCGCTGACCACCTCCCTCACTGCCGCGAGGAATTCCTCCGTGCGCGGGTGCGTGGGGTGGGCCGGACGGGCAAGGTAGACCGTGGCAGCAGGCGCGTCGTCGACCGGGACGAAGCGCACTCCCGGGTGGCCGTGGCTCTCCGCCGTGCCGGCGGCGCCGATGCCGAACGCGCCGCCCGTGGCGATGAGGTTCAGCCACTCGTCGACGTTGCGCACCTCGACCGTGCGGTCCGGGCGCTGCGCCGGGGGCCATAGGTCCACCGAGGCGGTGCCGGTGTCCGGCCACAGGGCCAGCGGGAGAGCCGGGCCGGAGGTGAGCTCCGCCAGGCGCACCCGGTCGCGGGCCGCGAGGGGGTGGTCGTCGGGTAGAGCAGCGACGCGGTCCTCGGTGTAGAGGGCCTCGGTGTGAATGCGCGGGTCGGCGGGGGCGGTGCGAAGCACCGCCACGTCGGTGTCGCCGGTGGCCAGGCCCGCGGTGCTGTTGTCCTGCCGGACCACTTCGAGCGGCGCGTGGGGGTGCGCCCGCTTCCATGAGCGCAGCAGGGGGACAGTTTGCTGCCCGAGGACCGCGCACGTGTAGCCGAGCCGCAGGGGTCGGTCGATGGCCCGGGTGTCGGCGAGCGCCGCGTCGAGGTGGGCGAGGATGGCGCGCCCGTGTCCGAGGAGGGTCGCTCCGGCCGGGGTGAGGTCCAGGTGCCGGGAGGAGCGGTCGACCAGCCGGACTCCCACGCGCGTCTCCAGCTGGGCGAGGGTTCGGGAGAGGGCGGGCTGCGTCATGTGCAGCCGGTCGGCCGCGGCGGTGACGGTGCCCGCATCGGCGATGGCGGCCAGGGCCTTGAGGTGACGCAGCTCCACATCCATGCGCGGGAAGCATAGTCGCTGCCCAGACGGCATTTCCGGGTGCGGAGCGCGATCCGTAGCGTCGGATGTGCCGGGTGGTTCGCCCGGCTTCCCTCCCTGGGGGCATTCCCAGGGGATCTCCCGGTATTTCCCGGGTGTTCGTTTCCAGGCAATTGGATGGTGAGCTGTGAGGATTCTTCTGGTCGGCGCGGGCGGCACGCTGGGCTCCGCGGTACGCAAGGCGCTGGCGGAGCGCGGCCATGAAGTGATCGGCGTGGGACGCACGGGTGGGGACCTGGTCTGCGACGTCACCGACCCGGAGGCGGTGGCCCGGTTGTACGCGCAGGCCGGTCCGCTGGACGCGGTGGCCGTCGCGGCGGGCGACGCCGTGTTCAAGCCGCTGGCCGAGCTGGCCGCGGACGACTTCGCGGCGACGTTCCGCGGCAAGGCCCTCGGCCAGATAGAGCTGGTCCGCCAGGGCGCCCGGCACGTGGCCTCGACCGGCTCGTTCACTCTGGTCAGCGGGATCCTGACGGAGGAGCCCATCGTGGCCGGGGCCGCCGCGTCCGCGGCCAACGGCGCGGTCGAGGCGTTCGTTCGGGCCGCCGCGATCGAGCTCCCGCCGCAGCGGATCAACGCGGTGAGCCCGACGGTGGCCGAGGAGTCTTTGCCCGCCTACGGGCCGTTCTTCGCCGGCATGGAGCCCGTCCCCGCGGCCCGCGTCGCGACGGCGTACGTCCGCTCGATCGAGGGGGCGCAGACGGGTCAGGTGTACCGGGTGCACTAGATGTGGTGTCTCGGGACCTTGGTTACGCGAAGTCCTCGAAGGTGAGCTGCTGCGTACCGGTCGCGGCGAGGGCGTCAGCCCAGGTCGTAGACCGATAGCACGCGCCGTTGTCGGTGAGGCAGCGGCGGATCTGTGTGATGCCGTGGGCGGCGAAGAAGGAAACGGCCCGGTTCCGGAAGGCGACCGCGGTGACGGCCTTCTCATCGTCCAGGGCCTCGGTGCAGGCGAGCCCGGGAGTGGTCGTCGAGCGCCGAATGCAGGTACGTGTATCCGACCTGCCGGTGCCGGGGCCGGTGCGTTTGGAGGCGCGGGCGGACTCGGTGCCGACGCCGTGCATCCGCCAGCCGCCGCCGGCCGGGATGCGTCCGAGCTTCTTGATGTCGGCGTGGACCAGGTCGCCGACCCCTGTCGTGCTCGTAGCGGATGACCTCGCGCAGCTGCTCGCCGGTCGGTTGGTCCAGGTCCCGGAGCCGGTTGAGTCCTCGCCTCACCAGGATGCGGTGCACGGTCGCCGGCGCGAGTGTGACGCCGTGCAGCCGCTGTAGGTCGGCGGCGAGCCGGGCTGGTCTGTGCTTGGTCTGCCGCCGCAGCGCCTCCACCAGGCCGGCGATGTCCTCGGGGGTGCGGGCGGGGCTGGTGGCGAGGCGGGAGGAGTGGTCGAGCAGTCCGTTCTCGCCGTGCGCGCGCCAGCGGGCGCACTTCGCCAGGCAGCGGCGGGAGATCCCGGCTCCCACAGCGACGTGCGCGATCGGACGTCCGGCGTCGACCCGCAGGCACAAGCGCAGACGTCCTTCGGGGGTCAGCGGTGCGTTCCGATGTCCCCTGCTGGTGGCGCTCCTGGACTCGGCGGCCGCGTTCACCGGGAGCCCTGGTATCTCAGGGCTCCCGCGTGAGCGGCTGTGCGTGGCGTCAGCGTGCGAACTTTTCGATGGCCGCCGGGGTGACGGGGGTGAAGAAGTTGACGAGGTTGCCGTCGGGGTCGCGGAACAGCAGCGACCGGTTGCCCCAGGGCATCGTGGTGGGCTCGGTGACGAAGTCGGTGACGAAGCCGGTCAGGTTCTGGTGAACGTGGTCCACGTCGTCGACGAGGAACTCGGTGATCACGCTGTGATTGTCCGCCGGGCGGGCAGAGTCCGGGGCGAACAGCGGGACGGTGCGGGTGCTGGCGATCGCGAGGGTGGCGCCCGCGGTCTTGAGTTCGGCGAAGTCCTCGGTGGCCCACGTCGCCCGCGCCCCTGTGGCTCGCTCGTAGAACTCGACGAGGCGCGCTACGTCGCTGGTGATGATGCGGATCGAGACGAAGTCCATGGGAATCTCCTTGGCTGTGCTGGAGGCGTGCACGTCGCAGGCTAGGAGAAATAGTGGACAGAATCGGTCCTGTATTCGCGTTAGGCTGCCCATATGCCTCGACCCACCGGCCGCGTGCTGACACTCCTGGAGCTGCTGCAGTCGGGCGGCACCCGGACGGTGGCCGAACTCGCCGACCGGCTCGGCGTCGAAGGGCGCACCGTGCGCCGGTATGTGGACCAGCTGATCGACCTCGACGTGCCCGTGGAATCGGTGCGCGGCCGCTACGGCGGGTACCGGCTCGCCCCCGGGTACCGCTTGCCTCCGCTCATGCTCAGCAACGACGAGGCGCTGGCCGTGCTGCTCGGCCTGGTCGCCGGCCGCCGAGCGGGGTTGACGACGACGGAGCGCACGGCAAGCGAGACGGCGTCGGCGAAGATCCGGCGGGTGCTGCCCAAGCACATCGCCCGTCGGCTCGACACACTCCTGGAAGCTCTCGCCTTCACGGAGCAGCCCGGCGAGTTCGACACCCCGGACGCTGGGGTCCTGCTCACGATCGCCGATGCGGTGCGCCACCACCGACCGGTCTCGATCCGCTACACCGACCGTGACGGACGGCGCAGCGAACGCACGCTGCACGCGTACGGAATCGTCGCCCATGCGGGCCGGTGGTACGTCACGGGCAAGGACGCCCAGATCGGCGAGGACCGAACCTTCCGGCTCGATCGCATCGCAGACGCGCGGACCCTGCCCGGCTCATTCGAAGCGCCAGTGGGTCCCGGTCCGGAACAGCGCGTGTTGTCAGGGTTCGCGACGGCCGAGTACCAGCATGAGGTGACCTTGCGGATCCACGGGACAGTTGATCAGATCCGCGCCCACCTTCCGGCCAGCGTCGCGAGCCTGGAGGAGCACGAGTCCGCGGCCGGCAAGGACCGCGCGACCGAGCGCTGGCTGCGCGTCGAGCTGCGGGCGGAGCGGCTCGACTGGTTGCCCCCGGCACTCGCCTCACTCGACCGGCCGTTCGTCATCGAGCGCCCCGATGAACTCCGCGACCTCGTCATCGCGCTCGCCGATCGCCTCACGTCCTACTCCGCCGAGCCTGACCGCGAGGAACCAATGTCATGAGATGGCACAACTGGACCGGGTCCGGCGGGGCGGGGGAAACATAATCCAGGCTCGTCAGTTCAGGTGCCCCGAAGCCCTGACTCGAGCGCGTCCTCCCGTAGCACCACTGCCGGCTCAGCGAGACGGCAGCCGCCTGAACCGCCCACTCGAACCGCGAACCGCGAACTGGTCCCGGCGCGGCTGAGCCCGCCGCCGGGGCCCGCCACCGCCAGCGTGGGTACCAGGCCGACGCAGGGTCTCGCCAACACCGCGTGAGGCGCTCCCCGCCGCGGACGGCGGTCGTAAGACCGGACGCGGCGAGCGGCGACCTCGTCGATCATTAGGTTAGCCTTACCTCACAAGCGAACTCCGGTCGTTTACACACCAGTGCGTCACTTATGAAGGACGAGGCAGCACATGACGGCGAGAACATTAAACCGGGCCCTGGTCGCCATGGCGGCGGCCGTCACCCTGACCACCGCTTTCACGCCTTCGGCCTCCGCCACAGCGGACCCGGCCCAGCGCGGACATACCGTCACCCAGGCGGCGTTGGAGGACCAGGTCAAGGCCGGGCATCCCGGGGTCCTGGCACAGGTGCGGGACGGGAACGGCGTCTGGAACGGCTCCGCCGGCGTCGCGGACCTCGAGACCGGCCGGAAGCGGCTCTCCGAGGACCGCTTCCGCATAGGCAGCATCACCAAAGCGTTCACCTCGGTGGCCATCCTCCAACTGGAGGGCGAGGGCAGGCTCGACATCGACGACACGGTCGAGCACCTGCTGCCCGGCGTCGTTCGCGGCAACGGCTACGACGGTCGCAAGGTCACCCTCCGCCAGTTGCTCAACCACTCCAGCGGCATTTTCGACTACAGCGACGACCAAGACTTCAAGCACATCGCCAGGGAAGGCTGGCCCGAGCACCGCTACGACGCCAAGACGCCGAACGAACTCGTGGCCATGGGGCTGTCGAACAAGCCGTACTTCGAGCCCGGCGCGGGCTGGCACTACTCCAACACCAACTACGTCCTCGCCGGCCTGATCATCGAGAAGGTGACCGGTAAGACGTACGCGAGCGAGATCGAACGGCGCGTCATCAAGCCCCTCGGCCTGCGCGCCACCTCTCTCCCGGGCATCTCGACGAAGATGCCGGAGCCGCACGGCCGGGCGTACAGCAAGCTCCTCTCCGAGGCTGCGGACGCCAAAATCTGGGATACCACCGAGATCACCAACACCTGGGTCTGGGCGGCGGGCGAGATCATCTCCACCACGGGTGATGTCAACCGCTTCCTCGGCGCGCTGCTGGGAGGCAAGCTACTGCCCGCGAAACAGCAGCAGGAACTGCTTACCACCGTGCCGACAGGCGACTCCGGACTCGCCTACGGGCTTGGCCTCTACAAGTACGACCTGCCCTGCGGTGGTTTCGTCTGGACGCACGGCGGCGGCGTCCACGGCTCCTCCTCGGAAGCCACCTCGTCCCCCGACGGCCGTCACACCATGGTGTTCAACGCCAATGGCGACTGGGCACACATCGAAGCGGTCAAGGTACTCGAGGCCGAGTACTGCGGCACCCCGCCGCCCGCACAACGCTGATCCTGGGCCGGCCCCGTGTCCGGCCCGGTGCCCGGGTCTTGTCCGGCCAGGCTGGCCGGTTCGCGGATTGCGGCCCCGGGCGACGCCCGGAACCATTCGGGCATGCGGGTGACGGGCATACGACTGCGCAGGAAACGCGACGCGGGCGAATTCACGGACCGCATGCGGCGGCTCAAGGAGCGATCGGGTCTGACCTACCGGGAGCTGGAACAGCGGGCGCAGGACCGCGGCGAGGTCCTCCCCCGCAGCACCCTCTCGGACGTACTGCAACGCTACTCCCTGCCCCGGCCGGAACTGCTCGTCGCGTTCCTCCACGCGTGCGGGGTGGACCAAGAGCGCGAGATCCAGTCCTGGCTGGAGACGCGGAGCCGCATAGAGAGCGCGTTGGGCAGCAGGCGACGCCTCTGGTCCAGGCCGTTGGTCGCCGCCGTAGCCGTGATCGCCGTCCTCCTGCTGGCCACGGGCACGTGGACGCTGCTGTCCGACGACGAAGGGAAGGCACGTACGCCGGCCGCCCCGGCGGTACGGGGCTGGGTGGAGATCCGCCCGGCCCGGACCCCACACCTGTGCCTGACGGAGGGGCGCGACCGCAGTGGGGCGTACACCAGCGCGATCGCTGCCCAACGCCCTTGCAAGGAGGCGAAGCCGCCTCACACCTACCTCAAGCCGGTGCACGACGGCCCCGATGCCCCGTACTACATCGAATGGCACCACCCGAAACACGGCAGGGGCTGCCTGACGATCCGACGCAGCGCCCCGGCGAAGGGCATGCTCGAACCATGGGACGCGTGCACCCGCTCCAACAAGGACCAGCATTTCCGGGTAGAGCCTGCCGGTACCGAGTCGCGCTACCGCCTGCGCGCGGAGGCCACGTCCCAGTGCATCGGCATCACCGCCGACGACACCCGGCCGGAAGCAGAAGCCGTCGAGAATCGGTGCACTGGCGGACCGGACCAGCAATTCCTGATCGAGAACGTGGCCTGACCGGCCAGGGCACTACGCGAAACGCCCGCCGCTACTGGCGTTGGCCGCTTTGGCCTTGGCGCCGGTCCACGCGGAGACGGCTGGAGCCGCCTCCGCCGCGGTTCCGGGTCAGCGAGCCTGCTGCCCGGTCTGGGCCAGGGTGCTGCAGTTCGTTTTGTAGCGGGCCACGACGTAGCCGTCGATCTCGCCGCCCCAGTCGACGCACTTGCCCTTGGCGTCCAGGTAGACCGGCCCGGCGTACGAGGTGAAGAGGCCGTATTCCTCCTGCTTCGACTTCAGTTCCTGGTTGCGCTGGAGCCAGGAGCCCACCCACAGCGGCGAGCCGGTCGAGCTGTTCCGCTTGGTGACCACACAGTTCTTGCCGGTGGCCGCGTTGTAGGCCAGGAACACCGTCCCGCGGCCCGGGATCGGGATCTCGTTGACCTTGGTGTAACCGGTGCCGCACTCCTTGTTGTACGTGGCGGCGGCGCCGGCCGGAGCGGCGACGGCCGTACCGGTGCCTGCCACGAGCCCGGTGACGGTTGTGGCAGCGGCGAGCAGCGCAGCTCCGACAACACGGGTACCTACAGCACGCTTCACTGATCTCCTCCGTGGATGAGTCGCATGGTGCCGGTTGAGGACGTACGCGGGGACAGCTGTCTCCGTGCCCCCACAGACACTCCACACCCCAAAGAGGTTGTACGCACCTTCACCCGCACAATTCAGAACCAGCCACCCCATCACACGGCGGCGTGTTGCCCCATCCCGTGCAACACCCGTCACGCCAAGCCGCGGTCGGGGCGGCCGTTCCAGCCGCGCCCACTTCTCATCGGTGAGGTCAGAGTGGGTTGAGGCGGGCCTTGAGCAGGCAGAACTCATTGCCTTCGGGGTCGGTCAGGACATGCCACTGCTCCTGCCCTGTCTGGCCGATGTCGGCCGGGCGCGCACCGAGCTTCAGCAGGCGTTCGAGCTCGGCGTCCTGATCGCGGTCGGTAGCGTTGACGTCGATGTGCAGCCGGGATTTCCCCTTCTCCGGCTCATCTCTGCGACTGAGGATGATCGTCGGCTGCGGACCACCGAACCCTTCCCGCGGCCCGATCTCCAACGTGCCGTCGTCCTCACGATCGAGCACGACGAAGTCCAGGACCTCGCACCAGAACCGCGCCAGCACCTCAGGGTCGCGGCAACCAAGCACGAGCTCACTGATACGACATGCCATAGCGAAACCTGCTCTCAGCCTGGGAACTGCCTGGGAGGCCACACACGAACCTCATGGGCTCCCAGCAGTGCGAACAATCCCGCGACCGTACCGGACGAGGCGGGCACGAGCGAATGATTTCAGGGCCGGCCGTCGCGCAGTGGGTGCGGACTGAGCCGTTGTTGCCGGATCGAATGGCTCGGTAGGATGGAACGGCGAGCAGTTCACCGCCGCAAGTTGGCGTCACATCAGCGTTTACGAACGCGCAGACAGCACGGCGTAACAGACGCCCAGCAAGACGCGCTACGGCCCGCCCGCCGCTAGGGCGTGTGAGCGTGTGACGAACGTCGTTTGGTCCGCTTGTCGGAAACACTACCCTCTGACCCGTGATCCAGAGGAGGAACGACGACTTGCGTAGCTATCAGGTGGGACCAGTACACGCCGAGCTTCGCGAGCTCACGGTAAGTGACGACCGTGAAGGGATGCTCGAAGGAACGCCGCACCTGCACCGTCGCTTTCGCCTGATGGGAATCGAGAAGGCGATGGCAGCGACGCCGCATTTGTACGTGCACGATCTCGACAAGCTCCGCGCCGATGCGGAGGGGCGGGTCGAGGAGTGGCTGCCACGAGAGGCGGTTCACGCTCGACTGACGTCATGGTGGAAGCCCGAGGATATTGCAGAGCCGGGACATACGACGCTCTCGGTGATGTGGTTCCAAACGGCTGCACAGGATCCCTTCGCCCGCCTGGCCACGATCGTGCGTCCTCTGGACTGGGCTTCACTTGCCAGGTTTGTCCCTTTCGAGGACTAGAGGACCAGCACTTGTCCGGTCGTCCTCACACCGCCATGCGATCAGACGCTTGACCTCAATCGCGCTTGAGGTACGACGATGATCCACATGACCACGGAATCCACATCCCACGCGGCAGACATCGAAGCGATCAGCCAGCTCGTCGCCACCGTCGAGCACTCCCAGCAGAACAAGAACCCCGAGGAGTTCCTCGGCCTCTTCCACCCGGACGCAATCTGGACGACGGCCCACGGCAAGGTTCTCATCGGCCTCGACGCGATATCGGAGTTCACCCGCAAGGTCCTCCCCGCGGCAAGCTGGGACGGCAAGGTCACCTACGAGGTGGCCCACGTGCTCTTCATCCGCCCCGACGTCGCGGCGGTCAAGGTCCGTCAGCGTTACCTGGCCCCGGGCGAGGAGAGCGAGGGCGCCCCGCTGTACGTGGTCTCAAAGCAAGCCGACGGCCGCTGGCTGCTGACCGCCTGCCAGAACACGGGGGTCGTCGCCGACTAGCTTGCGACCGGGACGAACGACAGCCGCCGGCACCTGCGGTCCCGGCGACATGGCTCGAGGGGGCCGTCCGCCACGCGACCCACGTCGCCGGCGAACGGCCCCCTGGCCCTTCTCCTCCGGAATCACCGGAATCAGCCGAAGAGGCCCTGATCAGTCATGGAAGCCGGGGTTGGTCCAGCGGGTCGGGTTGGCCTGGATGTCGTTCCACATCTCGGTCCACCACTGCCGGCCGTCCTTGCCCGTGATCGCGGTCAGCACGCGGTCGCCGTCGGCGCCGAAGCCCTGACGCCGCACCTCGTTGTTGATCTTCTGGATGACGTTCTCGCCCGCCGGGTGCTTGTGGGCGATGTAGTTGAGCAGGAAGGCGGTGGAGTCGTAACCCGTCTTGTATTCCGTGCCGCGGATCCGGTCGACGCCCGGCTTCTCCTTCACGTTGAAGACGTACTTGCGGTAGTAGTCCGCCTGGCCCTCGTTGAGCCAGCCCCCGTTGGCGGCGTCCTGCACCTGGTGGGCGAGTTCATGGATGAGGAATCCGATGTCGCCCGGGTTCTTCATCACGTAGTCGGGACGAAGGATGATCGACTTCTCGTTGTTGTACTTGGGCTGCGCGTTCGGATCGAAGACGGCCGCCGCGGCGCCGGGGCCCTGGAAGCTGGGGTGCCCGGCGTCGAAGACGACGTTGATACCGGGCTTCACCTCGTACGCGCCGCCGGTCATGAACTGCTTGATCTTCCCGTACTGGTCCTGGAGGAGACCTCGGCTCCTGTCGAACCAGGAGCGCAGAGCGTTCGGGTCGTAGCCGCCGGCGTCGACCATCTGCAGGTTGACGGGGACGGCAGGGGCCGGTGTGGTGGTGGCCTTGTCGAGCTTCCACTGCTGGGAGTCAAGGCCGTCCGTGTTGCCGCAGGAGGCGACCGTCAGCGAGCCCTCGCCGTCGGGAGCGCCCAGGCACTGGTCGCCCCGCTTGCTGCGGATCGTGTACCACCCGGGGCGGCCGGGGGTGTCGCGGAACCGCCAGAGCTGGTTGTCGGAGCCGCCGTTGCCGTTCACCTGGTGCGACCAGGCGGTGCCGTTGGAGAAGTTGTAGTCGAGGACGCGGGCGTCGGAGCCGCTGAGGCCCTGCTGCTCGGTGTAGCGGTTCTCGATGAGGAAGTAGCCGCCGCCCTTGTCCCACAGGTGCCACTGCTGGTTCTGGCCACCGGTGTTGTGGTAGCCGTAGACCCGGGAGCCGCTTTCCTTGCGGTACTCGTAGAGGTCGGCCAGCTTGTTGTTCGCGTTGGTGAGGGTCGTGACCATGTCGTGGGCCGGACCCTGGCCCTGGCCCTGGTCCTGCCCTTGGCCCTGCAGGGAGCGGAAGACGGTGTAGGCCGCGTCGCGCCAGACGGCGGCGGCCGCGTCCTCCCCGAGGCTTCCGGAGAAGTTGCCGATCTGGACGGGGCCGCTGTCGAGGGTGTCTCCGTTGACCAGCGGGCCGCCGCTCGCACCGCCGGAGAGGTCGCTGTCACCGGAGCAGGGGCCGCCCTTGCCCAGGATCTGGGGCGGGTTGTCCGGACCCCAATAGGGCTCCCTCACACAGGTGTGGAACTGGTTGGACTTGGCGGGTATCCCCGCGATCACCACCCGGTTCGGCAGGGTGGAGAGGCCGAACTGGAAGCCGGAGGCACCGACCTTGTCCTGGACGTGGGTGCCGTCCTGGGTGTTGAGCGTCAGGAACGCGGTGTCGGAGGTCTGCGGGGCGTTGGCGAAGTCACCGACGACGCCGACGGAGCGGAAGGTCCACTTCCCGTTCGGGGCGTGCTCGGTGCCGTCGGCGTCCTTGGAGTAGCCCGGGGTGAACTCGTACGTCGCCTTGGGGTTGATCCGGCCCTGGTCGTCGTGGGGGATGCAGTGCCGCGCGGTGGCGATGGTGTCCTTGCTGTCGCTGTTGATCACATTGCCGGTGCACGAGCTGACCCACCATCCGGAGCCGTTCTCGTTGGGCCAGGCGATCCGGATGCGGCCGGTGCTGGCACGCAGCCAGTTCTCTCCCTGGGAGCCGGCCGCGAGCCGGCTCTTCCCCTTCTGCCGGGGCGCGGTGGCGGGTGCCTTCGCGGTCCGCCCGGCTCCCGGCTCCTTCGCCTTCGGCTGCTCGGCCTTCGGCTTCCAGTCCTTCAGCTGCCCCTTGAACTCGCGGAGCGTGCCCTTCTTCTCCTGCTCGGCCCAGAAGGCACGCTGCTGGGCGTCGGTGGCCCTGGCCTGGGCGTGGACGCCGCCGTCCGCCGTGCGCGGCGCGGATGTGGCGGGACCGGTGGCCGGGATGGCGGCGTACGCCTGGACGGTGGGGAGAGCGGCGGCCAGACTCGCTGTGGCGAGCGCCATGGTGACGGCATGTCTGCGCAACGGATGCTCCATCCATCTACGGGTGCGGTTGGTGGTGCCCGGACCGTAGGCGGAGTGGTTCACCTCGCGATTGACGGCCGATCAACGACCGGCCTCTGCACGGGGCGTGCGGCCGCCGCGGGATCACTTCGCCCCGGGCAAGCTCCGCACCCGTCGATCTGCAGGACGCGCGCGAGCAGCACGTAGAGCACCGCCGCCGTGGTGCCTCCCGCGGCCAGGGTCAGACCGGAGCCCATGTGCGGGCTCGGCCCCTGGCGGACGGTCTGCGGCCGCCGAACAGGAGCGGGCCCACGACCCCACACAGGCCCTGGCCACTCCCGAACCTCCGGGCCGATTCCTGATGTGGGCCAGCCTGCGCAGGCTGAGCAGGCTGAGCAGCACCGGTTCGTACAGCCCGGTCAGTGCGACGGCTGCCTCGATCTGCCCGGCCGCCGTGGGCTGTCGGGGGCGTGCCGAAGGTGTTTATCGAGACGTTCCTGCCGGTCGGCAGGTTCGGTCCGTACCCCGCGGGATGGGATTGGGGTGCCGCCGGCTGTCCCTGCTGGAGCTAGTGGGAACCCTCCAAGCCCGGCTGGACATCGTTGTGCCAAGTGAAGATCACCGTGTTCATCCGCACGGCCGCAGACTTGCGGGACGGGGTGGCCCGAGGCGGCCGCCGCGTCCTTGTCCGTGACGACACCTGGGGGACCACACCGTGAGCGAACGCGTCATTGCGCCCAAGAGCCGGGGCTTCCTGTTCCTCGACTCCCATCCTGGCGGCTGCCGACAGCTGGTGGACGAGATGTGGCGGGCCGTCCCCGCACCGGTCACCGCCGAGGGCGATGGGCCGGTGGCTCTGGTCATCGGCTCGTCCGCCGGCTATGGCTTGGCCGCTACGATCGCGGGCCTGGCCCGTGTCGGTATCCGTGGCATCGGCGTGTGCTTCGAGAAGGCGCCCGCGCGGCGCACCGGCACGGCCGGCTGGTACCGCACCGCCGCCACGGCCCGGCTCGCCCAACAGCACGGGCGGGACATGGTCTTCCTCAACGGCGATGCGTTCAGCGACACGGTGAAGGAGCAGGTTGCCGACCTCCTGGCCGAGCGGTTCGGGGGGCGACTCGACTTCCTGATCTACTCGGTGGCCGCGCCTCGCCGCACCGACCCGGACACCGGCAACGTGTACGCCTCGGTTCTCAAGCCGGTCGGCTCGCCGCACACCACCAAGACCCTCGTCTTCGACGAGTCCGGTGCCCCTGAGGTCAAGGAGGTCACCACCGCGCCGGCCGAGGGCGACGACATCGAGCAGACCGTGGCGGTCATGGGCGGTGCCGACTGGGAACGATGGATCACGTTCCTGGCCGACCGGTCCCTGCTCGCCGATGGCTTCACCACCGCCGCCCTGTCCTACATCGGCTCGCCACTCACTGCGGCGATCTATCGGCAGGGCACCATCGGCGCCGCAAAGGCCCACCTCGAAGCCACCGCACGCACATTGAACGAGCGCCTCGGCAAGACCCTGGGCGGCCGGGCCGTGACCTCGGTCAACGCAGCTGCCGTCACCCAGTCCTCCACCGCCATCCCCGGCATCGCCCTGTACGTAGGGCTGCTGCGCGGCGTCCTCGGCGACGCCCTGGTGACCCCGATCGGTCAACTGGTGGAGCTGTGGGACCGGCTGACCGGTGCCCGCCCCCTCGACCTCGACGACGAGGGCCGGGTCCGCCTCGACACCTGGGAGCTCGACCCCGCCGTACAGGATGCCGTCGCCGCACGCTGGAGCACCGCCACCAGCGACACCATCACCGAACTCGCCGACCTCGACTGGTTCAGTGACGAAGTCCGCCGCCTCTACGGCTTCTCTGTCCCCGGCGTCGACTACACCGCCCCCGTCGAAACCGACGTCCCCTGGCCCTCCCCCACCATCTGACCCACGCCACGAAGCCCCCAATCGCGTCGTAGAACGAGGTCGCGGCGCCAGCCCTGGGTCATGCCGTCGGCGTCGAGCAGATGCGCGCCGTACTTGCGGGCGAGCTTGCGCACGACCTGGATCTTCGGGTCCAGGTCGGTGCGCCATTCCTTTCGCTCTTCCTCTCCGATGCGTGCGACACCAGCACCAGCACCAGCACCAGCACCAGCACCAGCCTCGACGACACCGTGCTCGATGAGGATCGACACCACGTCCGGGCACACGTCGAGTACGTCTGTCTGCCAGCGGGCTTCGAGGTCCATCACCTTGTTGCCCGCGTTCGCGGTGTTCAGCCAGGTCACGGGCCGGTCCGGGTGCCGGAGTCCCCACTCGCCCGCGACGCGCAGCGGGTAGCCGAACCCGAGACCGTCTTCGCTCGCCAGTCGTTGGCAGTCGGTGATCGAATCGCCGGTGAACATCACGCTGCTTCCCGGTCGGACAGTGATCGTCATGCGCGCTCCTTGAACTCGGTGAGGAGAGGAAGGCGGATACCCAGGAGGCTTTGCAGGTCTCAACCCCGACCCTCTTCACCTCGCCGAGGTCTTCGGCATGGATGAGAAGACCGCGATCCGTTACGCGGATTCCGCCCGTGCTCTCTTGGAGCAGTCCGTCGAATCCGACACGGCTGGGTTCCCGTGAAACCGCGGGGGTCCCCGGGTGATCGCTGCAGTCATCGATGTCAGGATCGCAGTAGGTCTCTCCGCCGGGGTGCAAGAAGCCGGCGGCCACAAGGTCGGGCAGGAGCAGCTCAGGCTCCTGGCCATGGCGGTGGCGTTCTCGCACAGCCCGCAGACAGTGCGGCCGTCGCACGCGTACAGGAGGTTGGTGGGCGGGTGCTCCGAGATGCAGTGGTAGCTCTCGCGCGGCGGTGTGGAGCTGAGGTTCGGGCGGTTGGAGCTGAGGTTCGGGGGGCGCGGCGTGCGCAAGAAGCGCCCATCGAGACCGCCACACAGCACCCCGAAACAGGCGACAGCATCAGCTACTGGCATGATCCAGCCATGATTGACGTGCATGAAACAAGCCAACCGCGCCGCAGCAGGAGACCCATCCTGTGGGGTGCGGCAGGCGCTGCCTTGGCGGCGGCGATAGCCGCTGGGCTGCTGATCTGGAAGCCCTGGGCGGACGAGGCGTCGTTTACCGCCGCCCTCGGCTCTGCATCCCGTTCTCCCGCAAACGGAGCGGAGGCAGGCGGTGCCTGCACGCCGAACGCGGCGGGCAAACCCGTCGTGGTCTTCGACAAGACGGGCAAGCGCAAGCTCGCCGAAGGCGTCGCCAGCCGTGAAGGCGAACGTCTTCCGGCATCCTTCGGTGACATGGCCGGCTACTGCTTCTGGGTCGACCGCGTCGAGGGCGTTCCCGGCGGACAGGGTGAATACATGGTGCAGGTCGGCGAAGGCCCCATGTCCCCGATGACCGAGAAGGACATGCGCCGGACAGCTGAGGAGCAGCGGGAGAAGCTGAAGACGTTCAAGTGGTCGGATGTCAAACAGCCTGGTCTGGGCGAGTGACCCGACGACTGTGGCCTGTATGACAAGGCTCAGGCCCGCATCGGCCTCGACTTGATGCGGGTGGTCCAGGAGCGGGTGCGGCACCATCGCACGACCTTCGGCCAGCAGGATCCTGCGGATGGCCCCCGCTTTCTCCGATCCGGCCCCGGCCCTGCGCCGGTCAGGCTGCCCGTTCTGTCGAGCCCATGCCCGGCCGGACCACCTGCCGGGCCATCTACTGGGGCCGTGACGCGGCCGGGCCCTCGCACCGACCGTCCCATCACCCCCGGCTGGAGCGTTACAGGCCCAGTTCGTACAGGTGGAAGTCCACGTTGGCACCGTAGGGCAGGACCGGGGGCGGAGTGATGCTCCGTACGTGGCGGGCCCCGGCGAAGGACCGCTCCAGGAAGTCGTGGACGATCTGGTCGTTCGTCTTGATGGCGACCAGGCAGGGCAGTCCGTCCCGGAACGGCGAATGTCGTCGAGGATGTCGGGGACCGGGGGTGAGGTCCGGGTCAGATCCAGGCCGGCGGGGGTGAAGGCGGGGCCCCAGGGCGGCTCGACGAAGTACGTGTCGCAGGTGCTGCGGGCAGGGAGCTTGCCGAGCAGGTCACGGTAGTCACCGCAGTACAGCCGGGTGGCGGCGCCGATCCGGGCGAGGTTGTGGGAGGTGGCGGCGTGGACGGCCGTGTCGAGTTCGGCCGCGTCCACGGTGATGCCGAGCCGGGCCCCGAGGTGGTGGCTGAAGTTTCCCGAGCCGCAGAACAGGTCCACGACCAGGGGTGCTTCTTCCCCTTGGGGGGCGGCGGCGTGCATCTCGGCGAGGGCGTCGGCCACCGCGATGGCGTAGTCGTCGACACAGCACTCGATCGCGGTACGTCCCAGCAATCTGATGCCCACCTTGCCCATCGCGGGGGCGGGGATCCCGTACAGGGAGAGTCCTTCGGGGCGGCCGTGGATGAGCCGTCCGGCCTCGCACAGCTGGTCGCCGGTCAGGACGGTGGTGCGCAGGTCACCCAGGAGCTGCTCGCGGAAGGCGAAGTACGCGGCGTGGCCGGTGGATACGGGGCTGGTCATGCGGGGTCAGCTCCCAAGGAGAAGGGAATCAGCCGGGCTTGACGACTGTGCGTTACCGAATGAATCCGCAGTGTAGTCTCCCGACGGCGTGGTGATCGCCACGTCAGGAAGAGGAGCCATCACACGATGACCGTGGAATCGACCGCCTTTCCCCCGCAGCCGTCCGGCTCGACGGAAGCCGCCGCTCGCCCCTTCGACATCCTCGGCAAGACGTACGAGGAGACCTACGCTCAACTCCCCGAGCGGCTCGCGGCGATCGACTGGCTACTGGCCCGCCTGCCCGAACGTGCACGGGTGATGGACATCGGCTCCGGCACCGGCAGGCCGACCGCCGACCTGATCGCAGCCGGCGGTCACGAGGTGACCGGCTACGACGTATCGAGGACGATGGTCGAGCTGGCCCGCACACAGGTCCCTCGTGCCCGCTTCGAACTGGCCGACGTCCGGACCCTGCCCGGAACCTCCGGGCAGTGGGACGCCGTCACCGCGTTCTTCCCCCTCCTCCAGATGCCCCGCGCGGACCTGGACGCCACTCTCGTGAGGATCGCCGACTGGCTGGTTCCGGGCGGGCTATTCGTCTTCGCGACGGTGCCCTTCGACGCGGAGGACGAGGAGATCCAGTGGATGGGCCAGACCATCCGCTGCACCAGCTACCCGACCGAGACGTACGGGCGGCTGCTGCGCGAAGCCGGCCTGGAGATCGCGCACGAGCACGTCAGCGTCTTCCATCCCGACTTCCCCGGCACGGGTGCCGAGGAGCACCTCTTCGTCTACGCTCGCAAGCCCGGCGGCCCGGCCGTGGCCCCGCATGCCCTGGCCGGCCCGTACCCGCTCCCCGAGTCCTACCGGGGCCCGCACGAGCTCAGTGAGCAGGGCTGGCTGGGCATGGAGGCCCGCTTCGAACGCCAGGACATCGCCGTCGTCGTGGACGCGCTGGCGTACAACAGCCGGGTTCTGGACGTGGGCGGTGGCACCGGCGCGGTGGTGAAGGAGATCGCCGCTCGGCTGGGGTCGGTGACGACCGTCGAGCCGCACGCGGCGCGCGAGGAGAGCATGCGGCCCCTGGCCGGGCACGGGGTGACCGTGCTGCCCGGGTACGCCGAGCGGCTTCCGCTGGGTGACGCGAAGTTCGACGCCGCCGTCGCCACCTGGGTGCTGCATTACACGGACGATCCGGAGACGGCCGTCGCCGAGATGGCCCGTACCGTCGACCGGGAGGCCCCGGAGGCAAGGATCGTCCTCGTCCAGGGCGCCCCGGACAACGAGCTCATCGACCTGTGGAACCGCACCTGCGCCCCGCTCCTCGGAGAGCCCCGCGACCACCAGGGCTACCTGCTCACCCGTGCCGCCCACGTCCTGGCCGAGCGGGGCTTCGACGACATCTCCTTCACCCGCGCCCGCGTCGACGTGGTCTTCCCCGAGGAGGGCGCCGAAGCCAGGGCACAGGCCGCGGCCGGCGTGCTCGCCGAATTCTGGAACACCGGACACCCCCGGCTCACCCAAGTGCGCGAGGCGCTGTTGCCGGCCCTGCGCGAGCACTTCGCCACCGGCACCGACCGCTTCCACGACGACGCCGTCATGCTCCTCGCCCGCCCCCGGCGCATCCTATAGAAGCCGCTCGCCCATGACCTTGACGTCCACGGCCCCCGGCGCCCCGCCCCGCCCCCGCTCACCTCGGCCGACGTCGCCGCCTAGTACGAAGCCTTGCCGGGTCTACCGCCACTGATCACATCGGAATGACTCGTCTAGCGTGTGGCGAGCCGCTCCAGCAGGGCGGCGCTCCGTGCCAGCAACGCCCGTTCCTCATCGGTGAGTTCGGCCTCGATGGCCTGTGCGAGCCAACCGACCCTACGGCCGCGCTCCGCTTCGAGCGCGGCCCGGCCCGCGTCCGACAGCTCGACCAGCGACTTGCGGCCGTCCGTGGGGTGCGCCCGGCGCGTGATCAGGTTCTGTTCCATGAGCAGTCCCACCGCCCGTGCCATCGACTGGGGGCGTACGCGCTGATCGGCGGCGAGGTCGCTGGTGGTCATGGCGCCGTTGCGGTCGAGTGCGCCGAGCACGGCGACCTGGCCCAGCGGGATGTGGTCCTCGTGTTTGACGCGTCGGGTGAGCTTGCCCATCGCGGTGCGCAGTTCAGCGGCGATGGCGGCGGCTTCCGAGGTGGGCATAGGGCATTTTAGCCCGTTGGCCAGCACTGCTGTGCGCCTGGCCTGCACAGCAATACTGTGCAGCAAAACTGCGCAGCATTGCTGTATGGTTTGGTGTTGTCGGGCTCAGCGCCAGCGTTGTCGCAGCCGGGGCCACGGCACACGACAACGGGAAGGACCTCCCATGTCCGAAAAAGCAGTCGGAACCGTCAAGGCCGCCATCGAGACCGTGACCGCCCGCCGGATCATCGACAGCCGGGGCAACCCCACGGTCGAGGTCGACGTCGTCCTGACGGACGGGTCCCTGGGGCGCGCGGCTGTCCCCTCCGGCGCCTCCACCGGTGCCCGGGAGGCCGTGGAACTGCGCGACGGAGACTCCGCGCGCTGGCACGGCAAGGGCGTCGACCGCGCGGTGGCCCACGTCAACGGGGAGATCGCCGCGTCCGTGCGCGGCCGGGACGCGGCGGACCAGGCGGGTCTCGACGCCGCGCTGGTCGCCCTCGACGGCACCGCCACGAAGTCCCGGCTCGGCGCCAACGCGATCCTCGGCGTCTCCCTCGCCACCGCCAAGGCCGCCGCGGCGGCCCACCGCCAGCCCCTCTACCGCTATCTCGGCGGCGCCGACGCGCACCTCCTGCCGCTGCCGATGATGAACATCGTCAACGGCGGCGCCCACGCCGACAATCCGCTGGATTTCCAGGAATTCATGATCGCGCCCGTGGGCGCGGACACGTTCGCCGAAGCCGTCCGCATGGGCAGCGAGGTCTTCCACACCCTGCGCCGCGATCTGCTGGCCGCCGGGCACTCCACGGGCGTCGGCGACGAGGGTGGCTTCGCGCCCGCGCTGCGTACCGCCGAGGAGGCGCTCGACTTCGTGATGAGCGCCATCGAGCGCACCGGCTACCGCCCCGGCATGGACATCGGCCTGGTCATGGACCCGGCGTCGTCGGAGTTCTTCCGCGACGGGGTGTACGACTACGCGGGCGAGGGGGTGCGCCGCACCCCCTCCGAGAACGCCGACTACCTGGCCAAGCTCATCGACACCTACCCGGTCGTCTCCATCGAGGACCCGATGGCGGAGAACGACCTGGACGGCTGGCGCGAGCTGACCACCCGCGTCGGCGACCGCTGCCAGCTCACCGGCGACGACGTGTTCTGCACCAACGAGACGCTGCTGCGCGAGGGCATCCGCACCGGCGTCGGCAACTCGGTCCTGGTCAAGGTCAATCAGATCGGGACCCTGACCGAGGCGCTGGCCACGGTGGCCACGGCCCACCAGGCGGGCTGGACGGCTGTCATGTCGCACCGCTCGGGCGAGACGGAGGACACCACCATCGCGGATCTGGCGGTGGCGACCGGCTGCGGTCAGATCAAGACCGGCTCACTCTCCCGCTCCGACCGCACCGCGAAGTACAACCAACTCATCCGGATCGAGGAGGAGTTGGGCGACTCGGCACGCTTCGCGGGCCGCTCCGCGCTGCGTCGGGCGTAAGCGGCAGGCAGAGGTAGAGATCACGCGGGCCCCCAACACGATCGGGGGCCCGCTCGCGGGGCGACCAGGCGCTCGCAGTGACCGCTTCCACCAGCCGCTGCACGTCGTCCTCGAACTCGCCCGTCGCCTGAACGACGGACCGACGGACCGACGGACCGACGGGCACCCCAGCACTCGGGCGCGATTCTTGACCTCAAGTGCAGTTGAGTTCCTAGGGTCATCGGCGACGAAAGGAACTCAACTGTGACGACATTGGTTACGGGTGCCACCGGGAACACGGGCCGGCATGTGGTGGCAGAGCTGGTCCGCCGAGGAGAGCACGTTCGGGCACTGACGCGGAATCCGGCTGCGGCCGCGGGAAGGTTCCCGGCCGAGGTGGAGCTGGTGGCCGGCACACACACGGCACCGGAGACGTTGGACGCCGCCCTCGAGGGCGTCTGCCGTTTGCATATCACGGTGACCGCGGGGCTCGCCGAGGTCGGGCCCGAGTTGGTGCGGCGGGCGGTTGGCGCGGGTGTGCGGCGCATCACCGTGGTGTGGGGTGGTGGCGTGGGGCCGGTCGAGCAGGCTGTGGCGGACTCGGGTGTGGAATGGACACGCCTGGAACCGCAAGAGTTCATGTCCAACACGTTGACCTGGATCGAATCGGTTCGGGCCGAGGGGATCGTGCGCGAGCCGTACGACTTCCCCAGCGCGCTCGTCCACGAGGCCGACATAGCCGCTGTCGCGGCAGTCGCGCTGCTCGAGGATGGCCATGCTGGGCGTGCCTACAACCTCACCGGTCCCGAATCACTGACCCCGCGTGAACGGATCGCCATCCTGTCCCGGGCAATCAGCCGCGACATCGCATTCGTCCCGATCACGCACGAACAGGCCCTCGACAGGCTGATGGCCACCGGAGTGTCCCGGGCGGACGCCGAATATGTCATCGGCTGGTACTCCGCTCCCAGCGATGCCTCCACGACCGTCGTCGACACCGTCGAGCAGGTGACCGGCCACCCGGCGCGCACGTTCGCGCAGTGGGCGGCCGAGCACGCAGAACGCTTCCAGGCACCTCGCATTACGGCCGGCTAGGCCAGAGACTTCGTGCCTGCCGGGTCGCGCGGGCCGGGTGGGGGTTGGGGCGAGTAGGCAGCCGATGCCCCGCCCGTGATCGCTTGGAGTTCGTGCCCCTACCTCGTCGGTGATCCCAGCAGAGACGGCGCAACGGGCGCGACGCTGCGTCGTCTGTTCACCCTGGCGCACCTGGCCCGGGCGTCACGTGTCCGCAGTCGCCGCACCGCCCGCCATTTGGCCGACCGCACTGGCTCCGGGCATAGGTTGCTGGACGGCTCCTCCGGATACGGACTCACCGCTGACTGGCCGAACCTTCGATATCGCAGCCGCACTGCGGCAGACCATGCTGGCTCGTGCGACCGTCCCAGCCCGCCGCGCTTGGGCACTGTCGGTGCGGCTGGCGGGAGGGCGCGCTGGCGTGGATCTGGTACAGCAACACCAAACCCGCCGCAACAAACTCACCCCGAACAACGCACCGCACTCACCGAACTCGGCATCGAATGGGCATAGGGACGTCGGGGCTGCCGGAACAGCTTGGGCAGCCCCGACGACGTGCACCCAACGAGAGAACGACACCACACCGGCCCACGACACAGACTGCCTCGGGTCCCCGGGCCGGCTAGGCCGACCGGATCCGTTTGTCCGGAGCCTCGTGCTGTTCATCCCTCGAGCGCGCGAAGGCAGGCCAGGCTGGAGTCGTGCAGGACGCGGTCGACCGTCTCGCCCAGCATGGTGCACGCGCCCCCTCTGGGCGGGCGCGGGGCGTCAGTTCAGGGACACGGTCTTGCCCTGGGCGAAGTCAGTGCCCTTCTGGCCATAAACAGTGATCTTGTAGCTCGAGCTCGTCTTGTGCTCACCTATGGCGAATAACCTCAGCGTACTGTCCGTACTGTCCTCGCTGTAGTAGAAGAGGGTAGCGCTTCTCTGGCCATTCCCCGAGCTGGCGTGCAAGACCGGACGGTTCTTGTACTTGTAGGAACCGGTGGCTTTGCCGCCCCCATCGAAAGCCTGATTGAGGGCCTGCTTGAGGGGCACCTCCTTGTCCAGCATTTTCTGTTCCTTGAGGACTCCCAACAGGTATGCCTGTGCCTCGGGCTGGGACATGGCCCGCGTCGGTGCGCCGCCGTCTCGCCTCTCGATGACCATCGACCTGGCGGCAGCCGCCGAGGGCTCAATGCTCGCCGAAACGGCAGCGAGGCCGATGGCCGTCGCTGCGCCGGCGTGTATGGCGGCACGGCTCAGTTTCCTCATGACGGTGATCCCTTTCGCATGGGAAGTGGAAGGTGTGAGAAGAAGGTTACGAATAAGACCTCACCAGCCAGTTGACGGATGATAAACAAGCCCGGCAGCGCGATGGTGTCCAGGGCGTGATCGAAGCGGCCAGGAATCTTCCGCAGGATCCACTGGTGGTATTGGGCGCTGTGGTTCCAGTGGATGGTTCGCGTTGAACTGGTCGAACCCCTGCAGCAGCCGTTGCGGAAGTGGCAGCTGCCACCGGCCCCAAGAGTCCCCGATCAGGAACTGACCAAACCGACCGGCATCTCCTGCGTGCCATGGTCAATTCCATCCAGACCTAGCTTGTGGACCCCTACCAACGGCTTACCAGAGCCGATGCAGTCACTTACCACGGCACGTTGATATGCGCTCGTAACGGCACCCTGTGCCTGACGGTAAGTGACCCGGTAACCGCGCCAGCGAACAGTGACGGCATCCACTCCCGCACCTAAAGCCTGCCTCGTAACTCCAGATCGGGGGTAGCGTGCACGCCCTGCCGAAGGCAGGTGCTAGTCCGAGCGAGGGACGGACAGGGTGCGCGGGTCGGCCGTAGCATGGCTTGTTATGGGCAGTAGTCAAGCACCGTACCCCTTCTCTCACGTCGACGCCCATCCCGATCCGCGCCGCTTGGTCGACACGCTGTACGGGCTGCGGAGTGAAGCCTTCTACGTTTCCTACAAGCAGCGCCTGCTGGAGCTGCTGCGAGCCGGGCCCGGTAGGCGTTTTCTGGATGTCGGGGCTGGCACGGGAGATGCCGCCGAGAAACTCTCTGACACGACGGGTGCGAACGTCGTGGCCTGTGACCTAGCCAAAGTCATGTGCGCCGAGATGAGGAAGAACGGGCTGCGGCAGGTTGCCGTGGCCGACGTGCACCGTCTGCCCTTCCGGGACGCAGCCTTCGACGGGGCCTGGGCCGACCGTGTCCTTCAGCATGTAGCGGATCCCGGGCAGGCTCTGGGCGAGATGGTCCGGGTCGTCCGTCCTGGAGGCCGCATCGTCGTATTCGATCCGGACTCCGGCACGCAGGCCCTGAACATCGAGGACCACCGCCTTGCGACCCGCATCCTGTCCCTGCGGCAGGCCGTGAGCCTCCGCCACAGTACCGTTGCTCGCCAGGTGCCGGGCCTCCTCACCGCGCTCGGCCTTCAGGAGGTCCATGTGGAGACCCGCACCCTTCTCGTTCGTGACCGGAAAACCGTGGACCGTGTGATGAGCATCCGCGGCTGGGCCGATACGTTCGCCGATCTCGGCCACCTCGAACGAGCCGAGGCCCGCCGCTTCAACGCCCTCCTCAACAAGGCGATCTGCAGCGGGAGCTTCCTCTACTCGGTCACGTACTTCCTCACTGCTGCCACCGTGGCCGGGCATCTTGAGGACCGCGACACGGGAGGGACGCTGGAGTGTTAACGGTCATTTCGTGATGCTGTGTTCAGGCTCGGCCGAGGGCGAGGTTGTGCATGTGGGCGACACCGCTGGTGGCCCAGTAGACACCATCGCCCTTGAGACGGCAGTCCCGCAGGATCTTCCAGTTCTTCATCCGGGCGAAGGCGTGCTCGATGCGGGCCCGGACCTGCCGGTGGGAGGCGTTGTGCCGCTCTTTCCAGTCCGGGAGCCGGGCCTGTCCGGCCTGGCGCCGATGGGGCCACGTCACAGTGGTGCAGGAGCCGGTCGAGGACTGCCGTGGCCGAAGCTCCGGACTCGTGTCGGTTGGCGGGGTGGAGTTAAGTCCAACGGGACCTCTACGGCAAGCCGGACGCATAGTCCGAGAAGAAGCCGGTTTCGTCGTCTCGCTGACCCGGCTACTGGTCGTCGACGACACCCCTCTCGGCCCCTGATTCGTGTTCGACACCGAACCGATCGACTCGGCCCCACTTCCCCGCAAGCAAGCGAATTCATCGCCGCCTACGGGCTGGCTCGTTGGATCCGGCGTCATCCCCCGCCACACCGAGGCTGGGCAGCATCGCCTCGATGCGGCGTTCGGTCGGAAATATCGACAGCCCAATCCATCGAAACCGTGAACTCCAACACTGCCTACGAAAGGAAGCACACGCCATGAACAACCCGACTCGCACCACCGACGGCCCCGAGCGTCAACTTCTCGAATACATGCTCGACTACACTCGGGCCGAGCTGGTCGACACGGTGCGAGGCCTATCTGAAACAGAGGCCCGCCGCCGTCTCGTCCCGTCCATGACGACGTCGATCGGGCTGGTCAAGCATGCCGCGTTCGCTGAACGGAACTGGTTCCAGCGCGTCCTGGCAGGGCTGCCGGATTCCGAATGCGACGGCGCGATGGTGGGCGAGGCCAGCTTCGTGGTCAGTGACGACGAGACGGTGGCCGAAGTGATCGCCGAATTCGAGCGCGCCAGCAGCCGCGCACGAGCGATCGCCGCGGATATCGACCTCGACGCCATCCGGCAGCACCCTGTCGTCGGCACCGTCAGCCTGCGATGGATTTACCTGCTCATGATCCAGGAATTCGCCCGCCACGCCGGCCACAGCGACATCCTGCGTGAGCAGACCGACGCGAGCCGCCGGACTTGAGCCAGCGCCAGGGATCCCGCCCAGGCAGCCCCACGACAGGCGTCGTTGGACGCACCAAATCGGCAGACGACACCGCCGCGTACGCCGACACCCCGCACAGATCAGGGCGCGAGGCAGCCAGTGCCGGGAACTTCGGTGGGGATCCCAGAATTGGCCAAGTCCACGAGACCCGTGACCTCTTGAACGGCACAGTCAACGGTCGCCACCGGGTCCGGAACGGCATCGGCCGGAGTGGCAAGGAAGCCGAGGAACGCGAGGCCCCCGAGAGTTGCTGTGGCAATCCGACGCATGAACGTCCCCCTTGAAGTGCACTGCATGTCGTCGCAGAGCTGCCCGTGAAGCCAAGGCGTCATGCCGCACGTCACCCGTTCGTGCGGCGCCGCGACTTGCACAGAGCTTGCAGACAGAGCAGAACCAGCACTGCTGGATAGGACAGCAGCCAGACCTGGCAACTGTGGTTCCGTCGGCATCCGCGATCACGAACGGTCTCGCGTCGCGAGGAGGACCCGCTTTCTGAGCAGGTCGAAGTTCGCGCATCTTGATCTTGTCGTTGTGGCCTCTCGACCGGGCCGGAAGTGTGGCGCATGCTCAGTCCGGTGACCACAACGTCGCAGTCCTGGCCGAGGCCAGCAGCGAACGTGTGTCTCTCAGGCCGCGCTACCGAGGCCCTGGTATGCCTAACGGATCAGCTGGGGGAAGTAGATGGCCAAGCCTTCGTACCGGCAGGGTGGCCCAAAGCAGAGCCAGGACGAGCCCACCGGCAGGACCGGGCGCCGATAAATAGCCGACAAGGTCTTGATGCCCCCGCTCGTAACCGCCGGAGTACGCATTACCGCCTAAGGGTCGGACATGCGAGCCCACCCGCACGCCTCTGGGAATGCGCACGGGTGAGCGTTGCGTTATTGGTCGTACTGCACTGTGTTGGTTTCCCGCTCAGCCGCTGTGATCTCAGTAGCCCAACCCCCGGGGGGTTCTTGGTACGGGCTACAGGTCCCACATGCGGCGCACGTCCACCGGCCGTGCAGACCATCCACGATGGACCCGCACCCGGAACACGTGTCGCGGGTGTAGTACGGCACACCCTCGGCCTGTCGATGCTGGCTCATGTCACCCAGACTGCCATGAGCACTGCGTGCAGGAAGACTTACCGTCGGGGCCATTGATCGTCGAAGCGCCGCATTCGGGGCAGTTCACGCAAGTCACCTCCCCGCCTCGCACAGGGCAGGCCCCCAGCATTCGTACGGTGGTGCACCTGCCGACCACCCAACCGCACTGGCGACGTCCGCGGGACCCCGGCGACCCGCAGTTCCGACTCATCCATACGCGGGGAGAAGAGGCCGACCTGCTCAGCGCGGTCCCGCGGCACTTACGCCGTCGGCAGATCAAGCACACCATCCCCGAACGCGAAGACCAGAAGGGATCACACCGCGGACTCGGTGGCAGGACGTCGCTGTCAACTGGACGTGTCCTGACTGTGGAGCGCGCAAAGAAGAATTCGAGATGGTCGAGCTCTGAACCCACTGCCCGGGAGGCACATGTCCGGTGAGTCGCCTACGACCCACCGGACACTCCCCAGCCCTGGAGGCATCAGTCAACTTGACACCGCCCCGATGCGGGGACCACAGCGGCCTCCTGGCCGCCGCTCTCAGGCGGAACCGGGCTATACCTCAACGACACAGCCCGGGCCCATCGCGTCAGTCCTCTCGGCTGGTGACCTCGATGAGGTGAAACCCGAACTGGGTCTTCACCGGCCCCTCGACCGTGCCGACCGGGGCAGAGAAGACGACCGTGTCAAATTCCTTGACCATCTGGCCCGGCCCAAACGATCCGAGGTCACCACCTTGACGCCCCGAGGGACACGTGGAAAACGCCTTGGCAAGCTCGGCGAAATCCGCTCCGGCCTCGATCTGCGCCTTCAGCTCCGACGCTTTTTCCTCACTGGCGACCAAGATGTGACGCGCGGTAGCCCGAGCCATTTTGTTACACCTTTCAAGTACGGATCAACGCTGCCAAGGGCACTACGCGCCCAGAACCTTCCGGGTGGCAGCGATCACGGCCCCAACCCGGCACAGGTCCCTTCGGCTTCCCGAAGCAGCCTTCGTAAGTCAGATACGCACCATCTCACAGGCGACCACACCATGGCACAGCAGACAGGCTCTCTCACTGTTTCGGCGCAGGGCTGCTGGTGCAAGGCCTCGGAGCGCCGCTTGGTCCGCCGGACAGAACCCAAGCTGACCCGGCGACCGTCCGCAGATCGGGGGCCGGGGGCGCCAGCGGGCCGTCCACGGTGCCCACCTCGTCTCGCTCGTCCGCGCCGGAGCTTGCTTCGAGCGCGGTCAGCTGGTCGAGCGGCCCGCGCCCGCTGCTGCCTGACCGAGCTCAACTCATCGACGAGCCGCTCGCCTGAACCGTGGGCGGCCAGGTGACCAACCTGGGATTCGCCGAATCCGGATTCCTGTCCGGGCACCGCAACTGAGCTGCTCGCGACGTTGCCGAGGTGTCCAGCCATGTAGCGGCCCTGGCTGTGCCACAGGCCCAGACGGCGTGGTCCGGCAGGAGTGACCGTCACGGACCCGAGCCAACGTTGCGTTGCCCAATCGACCCAAACCGGTCCATGGGGTATTGTCGACGAGTTTCTTCACAGCGAGTAAAGATTGGCAGTGTCTTGCACATATTAAGCAGAAACGCCCTGGTGGTCCTGGTCTCCGGACTGGCACTCAGTCTGACGGCGTGTGGAGGCGACGACGGCGACAAGCAGGATCCCGTCTCCGAGCTGAAAGCAGCTGCCGAGAAGGCGGCGAAGCAGAACTCGTACAAGGCCAAGGGGCTGAGCAAGGACCACGAGGGCGAAACCTCGATCGAGGCGTCGTATTCGGAGAAGCCCGTGGCCTCTGACCTGAGGGGAACCGGCCCCAAGACGGCCGACAACCCGAGCGGCGAGATCCGCATGGTACACATCGGCGACACTCTCTACGTCAAGAGCGGTGAACCCGTCGGCGGAAAACCGTGGATGAAGATCCAAGGCAGCAAGCTGGCGGAGATACCGAAGGGGGATTCCCTTCGTTCGGCGGGCCTACAGGCCGCTGTCCTCACCACTTCCAAGAACCTCAAGAAGGCCGGTGAGGAATCGGTCCGAGGACGCAAGACCACCCACTACAAGGGAACCGTCGTCCTCTCGGATCTCGCCGCATACAAGGGCGACCTGATGACGGAGAAGCAGCGGGACGCCTACGTCCGCACTTCCAAGATCGACGACGTGAAGTCGCTCGAGATGGATGTCTGGGTGGACAAGGAGGGCCTGCCGGCGAAGACCAGCGAATCGGCAAACGGCTCCAAGGGCGAGACCATCACCATCATGGAGTACCTGGAGTACGGACTCGAAGTGAAGGTCCAGGCGCCTCCGTCCGATGAGGTCGCCTCCATGGCGGACATGCTCAAGAGCATGCCGAAGCAGTAGCCGGTCCGGCTCTGTACCAGCACTAGGGCCGAAAGCCGGCTCTCCCTGGCCGAGGAGCCAGCCAGCCGCCGCATCCCCGGGGCATCCTGACTCCCCTATCTTCCGCCTCGAACGGGCAGCCTGGCAGTCGCGGGGCAGGAGCAGAGGCAGGGGCAGCCGGGCCGTACCGCGTCCCGTCACCGGGACCGGCACTGGCACCGAGCATGTCAGTGGGTGTTCTGAGAGTGCCCGGTGCAGTCGTAGTGTTTGAGGGCAGGTTGTCCGGTTCCTGGGCTTCACGTGAGGCTGCGGATGCGGTGCCCTCGTGGGTGTGGACGGGCGCGAGCCGTACCCGAGCGACCTGTCGGACGAAGCGTGGGTGCTGATCCGGCCGGTCATCAGCGACCGGGGGCGCCTTGGTCCCAGCGTTGTTCGGCGAAGACTGTGCAGGTCGCCATAGCGAACTGCGGGGCGAGCTCCAGCCAGTCGTCCTGCTGGAGGCAGCGGCCGCCGGAGCTGAGCTGTCCCAGCGGAGTGAAGGTCCAGACCTGGTTGGTCGCGCCGGTGCACGCCTCGACCCTGGGATTACCGGTGTCTGTGGCGGTCAGGCAACGGCCGTCCATAACAGTCTTCAGAGCGGTTCCGTCCCAGCGCCACTGCTGGGCCGGTGTGCCGTTGCAGGCATAGGTCCACACCGTGCCGTCGCCGCTGAGGCCGCCTTGGACGTCCATGCAGCGGTCAGCCTTGTCCCACGTGGTCCCGTCGACGTCCGTGCTCCCCACCCAGGAAAGGAATGCTCCTGCCTGGGCCGGGCCGCGGGTCCGTTCGTACTTCTTCCACACCCAGTCCTCATACTCCGCAGCCATACCTGTCCCCGGCGCAGGGCAGTTGGCCGGGCGGCAGTTTTCGTGCCGGACGTAGTGGGCCATGATGTCCCGCTTACGGTCGTGTTCAGCGGTCGAAAGGTTCCGAGGCTGCAGGCTCAGCGCGTAGCCCATGTAGGACACCAGCGTCGGGTTGGGTGTCGCGACCAGCGCGGCATTGCGGGCAAAGCGTGTCACGGTTTCGTGGTCGGAGTGGTCAGCCGGCCCTGGGAAGCCGGAATTGTCGTTGGCGACATCGAGCGTGCGCACCTTGGCCGGGTGGTACAGCTCGATGAGTGTCGTCAGCGTGGTCAGCACGTCCTGCTCGCTGTAGCCGGCCGTGCCATCCACCGGGTTGACGGTGTCAATAGTGCCCCGGAAGAGCTTGAGCAAGCTCTGATTTCCGTACTCCGTGGAGCCGCTCCCGTCGGGGAACCCCTCGGGCAGCCGTATGAAGATGACCTGTACCCCCAATGGCGTGGGGGTGTTGTTCAGCGTGTAGCTGCGGAGGGTCCGCGTGCCGGCCGGGACGTCATTCTGGGTCCAGCCGTCGGGAAGCGAGGCCATGGTCGCATAGGCCTCCCGGATGCCGTCCTCGCGGCTCTCGACGTAGTAGTCGCTGAACGGATGCCCTGCATCGCCTGCGGTCATGTAGACCGTGACCAGACACCGGCCGGCGTCGTAGTCGCTCATCAAGTCGGGGTTGATGAACAGCAGGTCGTCGTCCTGGTGGGCCACCACCGACACAGTCGTTTCGGTGCAGGCCGGTTGTGCTTGCTTGGCGCTCGCGGTCGCCAGCGGTGCCGTTAGCGCCAGCGAGACACCTAGCACCAGGACATAGGCGCGCCTGACAAGCTTTCCGAGCAGTGACCCTGGATTTTGCATCAGCACCTCCGGTGCTCTTCCCGCTGCGGCCTGGGGGGGGAGAGCAGCGGACATTGGTGGCTCAGTTTGAGCCGGAAGGCGAGAGGGATCACTCAATGCCTTCACATCCTGCCGGGCCTCGACCTTGTCCAGGAGGTGCTTCATCGGTGCTCCGGCGAGTGGGGGGCGGGTGCCAGGCGGGCGGGTCGCGCCAGGTCGGGGTAGCGGTGCGGGTCAGGCGGCGGAGCATGACGTCATTCATGGGCCAGTGGACCCAGGCCACCGAACTGGACGGCTTCACGCCACCACGACCACGGCGATGACCAGGCCGGTCACGTCGGTGGCGATCCCTCTTTTCCGGCCCGGGCTCCTCTTGCCCGGATCCAGCCCGGTCGTCCCCTTCGGCTCGTTCGTGGAGGCCCGTACCGTCTGGGAGTCCATCACGATCGCGGTGGGGTCCTCGCGCCGCCGGCGTGTCTCCCGGGCCAGGCAGCGCAGCAGCTCGTGGATGGTCTCGGTGGTCCCGTCGTCGCGCCAGAGCCCGAAGTAGTAGTACACCGCGCTCGTGGGCGGCAGGTCGTGGGGCAGGTATCGCCACTGGCAGCCGGTCCGGGCCTGGTACAGCAGCGCGTTCACGATCTCCCGCATCGCGTACTGGCCCTCGTGCCCGCTGACCGAGGGATGCCTCGCCTTCCACGCGACGATGACCGGCCGGATCAGCACCCACGCTTCGTCCGACAGGTCGCTCGGGTACGGCTCGCGCCCGTCCACACCCACGAGGGCACCGCATCCGCAGCCTCACGTGAAGCCCAGGAACCGGACAACCTGCCCTCAAACACTACGACTGCACCGAGCACTCTCAGAACACCCACTCAGAGCTGCCCGCCCTGGATCCTTCTGGTGATGAATGTGGAGCAGACGGCTCCGGTAGTCTCGCCCGCTATGGATCAGCAGCACATGTGCCCAGCACCACCAGCCACCGCACCACCCACAGCCGTCCCCGCAGCCACTGCCGGAAGGACCGGTCTGCGCCGACCTCGACGTCGCATACCCAAGCCGCAGCTCGACAGGGTCCTCGACGACAAGGGCCTGCTGGTCGGCATCCTGTTGCTTCCCCTGCTGGCGGTCGTTGCGTTCGTCGCCCAGTTCCTGGAGCTGCTCTACTACCTCTGCCTGCTGGTCTACGGAATCGTCATGAGCCCCTTCTGGTCCGTCCGCGCGCTGTGGCGGGCCTTCGGGCCGGCAGCGACACCGGAGGAATTGGGCCGCCGGGCCGAAGCACGAAAGACGGTGAAGACGACCGCCGGCTGCCTGGCCTGGATCGTGGGCCTCGTCATCGTGGTACTCGGCGCGATGGTGGTGATCGGGCTGAACATGGACAAGTAGGAGGCGGACGTCGTCTAACCGGCCAGCCCTTACGAGGCGACCAGCACGCACATCAGCGAGATCGACGGTCTGCTCTCCTCCAGCATCTCCTGCACCGCCGTCGTGGTCCGTGAACGGCCCGCGTCACCGCGCCCCTGTCTCGCCAGGCCCGGTCGGCCCAGGCCTACGACGAGGCAGCCGACTGCTACGACCGCCCCTTGGCCCTCGCCGTCGAACACGTCCGCCCTCCCGGCACGCAGCGGAAGCCCGCCGTCGAGTTGACCTCGTTGCAGGGCGCGGGATAGCGGGCGCCCGTGGCTATAGATCGCCCGTTTATCCCGCGGTGAACAAGCACCGCTTTCCTGATGCCACCGACAGCCCGCGGATCCGCCGCGGCCGGTACGGCCGGATTCCGGCCGGATGCACACAGGAGGGAACGCCATGCTGCCTCAGCTGGACTTCGACGCGCTGGACATCACCAACATCGAGCTGCCCGAGGACGAGCAGGTCTTCGACTCGCTGGCCGACGGTTCGGCGCACAGCGAGATCGGGGCCTCGTGTTTCCGCTTCTGCTACCACTGCAGCTACGTGATCTGACATCGCCCCATGGGTGTCGCTGAATCTGTCGCGCGCCAACCGATCCGTTCTGCCGAGCAGGGCAGAACGGATCGATGGCCTCGGGGGTGCCGAAAGTGTCCATGAGACCGAACTGCCGTCTGTCCGAAACCATTGTCGTCCGCGTGGCCGGACTTCCGGTCACCGCCGTCGACGGCCTGCGCTGCGAGGCGACGTGGCGGGCCGTCCAGGAAATCCTCGCCGTCCGGCGGCACTTGGCCGCCGAGGGGCGCGCCCTCGCCGATGACCTCCACCCGGTGATCGCCCTGGCCGGGCCCGGCTCCGTGCGCCGGCCCCGGCTGGTGGCCCTGCGCCGGGCCTTCTTCAACCGCCGCCGTCCCAACCAGGCGATCTGGTCGGAGCGGGCTCTGCTGGGCCTGCCCCGGACCCTGCTGGCTCGGGCCGAGGCGTGGACCCGGTCGTGGGACCGCCACCGGGAACTGCTGGACAGCCTGGACGGCCTCCTGACGGCCGACCTGCGGGACGTCCGCGGGAGCCTGCGTGCCCATGCGGCTCAGGACACCTTCCGGCACGGTCTGGTGCAAGGAAGCCCCGCCCTCGCGGTCGAACTGGGCAAGTGGCTGCACTCGCCCCGGGAGCCCCTCGGCCGCAAGGCCGAGCTCCGGCTGACCAAATACCTCACCCGGGCCGCCGTCAAGACCAGCCCCTACGCCACCTTCACGCTCAGCGGCCTCGGCCACTGGACCGGCCACGGCCCGGCCGTACGGATCGCCGGGCCGCCGATCTGGCGCAGTGCCGTCGAGCCCAACGCCTGGCTCGTGCGGAAGCTGGCCCACCATCTGCTGACCGACCCCGGCCGCGCCAAGCACGTCAGAGTGCGGGTCAACCCCAGCACCACCCGGGACGGGGAGCGGCTGTGGTTCGTCGGCGAGCGGCTCGCCGGGGTGCACGCCCGGGGGCCGGTCCTGCAGTGCCTGGCCTTCGACGGAACCCTGGCCGAGCTGTACGCGCTCCTGGGCCGCCATGGCGACGCGGGCACGGTCCGCGACTACGTCGCCGGGCTGCTGCGGCTGGGGCTGCTGGAACTCCTGCCGCCGTTCGCCGACCAGTCCCCCGACCACCTGGGCGAACTGCTGCGGTGGGCCGAGCACCCGGCAAACGCCCAGTCTTCGGCGGACCCTCAGTCCGCAGCGGACGCCCAGTCCCCGGCAGACGCTCCGCCCCTCGCCGACGCCCTGCCCTCCGCCGACGCCCCACCCTCGACGGTAGTACGGGCGACCCTGCGACGGCTCCACGCCGATCTGGCCGCCTACCCGGAAACACGCTGCACCGAGCAGCGCGCCGAGTTACGGGAGCACATCGCGGCAGGCTTCGCCGCCGCGCTGCCCGGCCAGGAGCTTCCGGAGCGGAACCTCTTCCACGAGAACGCCGTGCTGACCGAGCCGGTGCTGCGCTGCGTGCCGGACCACTGGCAGGACGCCCTGGACGACCTGGACCGGGTGCGTCGGCTGCTGCCCGTCTTCCAGCACGACACTCTGGTCAAGCTGGTCGCCGCCCACGCGTTCGCGGAGCACTTCGGCCCCGGGGCCCGCGTTCCGCTCGTGCGGTTCTACCGCGAGCTGGCCGACGAGCCGGCCGCCGCCCTCGCCGAGCTGCGGACCGTACTGTTCCCCGCGCCGGACGCCCAGTATGCGCCGGCGGACAGCGCGGTCCCCGCCGTCCGTGAACTGGCCGCGCTGCGCGCCCGTACGCTCGCCGCGCTGCGCGCAGTCGCGCCCGGCCCGGACGGGACGGCACGGATCGCCCCCGAGTTGCTGCCGGGCGGGCCGCCGCCGGCGGACTCGGTCGGCTTCTACGTCCAGCGGACCGACACGGCACCGAACGGCCCGGTCTCCCTGGTGCTCAACGGGGTGGGCGCCGGCTACGGGCAGGCCGCCAACCGTGTCCGCCGGATGCTGGCGAGGGTGGGCGCACCCGCGCCCGGGCCGTGCCACCGGCAGGACGGGGTGCTGCTGGCCGAGAGCGGCGGCATTCACGGCAGCAACCTCAACCTCCGGCCCGCCGCGGTGCCGGTGGAACTCGACTGCCCCGGCGCGGTGAGCGACCGGAAGCCCGAAGAGCTCATCCCGCTGCGGGAGCTTGTCGTCTCCTACGACCAGGGCTCCCGTTCACTGCGGCTCTCGCACGGGCCGGACGGGCCCCGGGTACGTCCGCTGCATCTGGGAACGATGGCGGGGCCGTTGCTGCCGCCGCTGCTGCGGCTGCTCGTGCAGACCTTCGGGGAAACGCCGAACCCGGCTGCGGCGACCTGGACCGTCTTGGCGGGCCTGCCCGCCGAACCACCGCGTGAGGTGGTGGCCAGGCCCCGGTTGGCGATCGGCAGGGTCACCGTGGCGCGCGCCTCCTGGTGCGTACGGGCCGGCGGCGTCCCGGTCCGGCACCCGGGCGAGGCCGACGCCGGCTATCTGGTGCGGCTGGCGGCCTGGTTCGCCGACAACGGGATCCCCACCCGGTGCTTCGTACGGACGCTGGGCGGCCCGGACCCGGTGGCGGGACGCGACGCCAAGCCGCGAGACCCCAAGCCGCGAGATCCCAAGCCGATGTACCTGGACCTGGCCGCCTGGAGCCTGGTGGCGCTCTTCGAGCGGCAGCTCCAGGACCCCGGACACCTCGTCATCTTCCACGAGGTGCTGCCCGTGCCGGAGGCCGCCCCTCGGTTCCCGGACGCCGGGCGCCGGGTGGCCGAGTACGTGGTGGAGCTGTCCGCTCCCGAGGTGCGCCATGACGGCTGACTGGGTCAGTCTGCACGCGTTCCACTGGGATTCCGCCGACCTGCTGCTCACGGAAGCCGTCGCACCGCTGACGGCCGAGCTGCGGTCACAAGGGCTGATGCGGGACTTCTTCTTCCTGCGCTATTGGGAGGGCGGCCCGCACCTGCGGCTGCGGATGCGGGCCGGCACTTTGCCGGCGGCCGAGGCGCTGCGCCGGCTGGCCCACGACCGGCTGGCCGGCGCATTGGACGGCCGGCCCGTCCCGCAGGCGCCGGACGCCGGCGCCTACCGGGAGCTGGCCAGGCGGCTGGCCGCCGCCGAGGGGCTGGCCGACTACGACCGGCGGGTCCGCCTGCGCCCCGGCGTGGAGCACATCCCCTACCGCCCCGAGGAGCGGGTGTTCGGCGGCCGGGAGGCGGTGCACGCCGCCGAGCGCCACTTCACCGCCTCGAGCGACATCGCCCTGGGGCTGCTGGCGCGCGGGGCCGCGCAGGGTCGGCGGACCGGTTTCGCCTTCGCCGCGCTGGTTCTGGCGCTGGCGGCATGGGAGCCGGACCCGGCCCGGGTGGCTGGCCTCATCAGCGCCTCTTCCACTGGCTGGGGCACGGTCACACCCGCGGGCCGGGCCCCCGGTACACCTGCCGGCTACCCCCGGCAGCGTGCCGGGCTCCTCGCGCAGGTGGACCGCTACTGGCGGCTGGGCACCGGCGCCGTGCCGGAGGAGCCGGACGACGTCGTGGCCGCCTGGCTGCGGTCGATCCGCCGGCTCCGCGACGAGCTGACGGACCTCCAGCGGCGCGGCCGGTTCGCACCCCAGGGCGCCGGCACCGCACTGGTGACCCCGGAGGCCGGGGCGACCGCGGCCGAGTACGCGCTGCTGGTGACGCTGCTGCGCTGCGTCCACCTGCTGCACAACCGCCTGGGTCTCGGGCCCGCGCGGGAGCGGTCGCTGCTGCTGTTCGCACGGGCCGCCCTGATCGAATTCGCCACCGGGAAGGAACCACGATGACCTGGCGCAGTGTGCAGGTGCGCTACTACGAGCGGAACAAGGACGACCTGATCCTGGACGCGGTACGGCCGCTCTTCGCCGAGCTCGGCGACGGCGTGCGCAGCCCGTACTTCCAGCGCCACTGGCGGCAGGGCCCCCATGTGAGGCTGAACTTCCGCACCGCCGACCCGGACTGGGAGCAGTCCGTGCTCCCCACCGCCCGCCGCGTCCTCACCGGCTATCTGCAGGACCGTCCCTCCACGGCGGTGCCGGACGTGGTCGCCGAGCTGCGACGGCACGCGACCATGGCCCGGCAGGAGGAGGAGCGCGGGCCGCTGTCCCCTTGGTTCCCCGACAACTCCGTGCAGGCCGAGCCCTTCGACGACCGGGCGCACATCTTCAGCGACGGCAGGCTGGTGGACCTGCTGGGTACGGCGTACGCCGAGAGCAGCGCGCTGGCCTTCGCGATGCTGGAGGACATCCGCACCGGCGCCGCCGACCGGCTGGGTCTGGCACTGGACCTGATGTTCTGCCTCGCGCATACGAGCCTGCCGCCGATCTCCCGCGGATACATGTCCTTCCGGTCGCATTCCGAGGGTTTCCTGGTGCTGTGCGCCGACGCGGAATCGGTCCGGGCCGCCTTCGACGCCACCTACCGGCGGCAGAAGGACCGTCTGGCCGAGCGCATGCACGCCGTCGAAGCCGGGCGGGTGCCGTACGTACGGGAATGGGCGGCGCACACCCTCCGGCTGAAGGCGGCGGCCGAGCCGCTGCTGGCCGGCGGGTCCGCTCTGGACCGGCGGGCGTCGGCGGGGGACGCCCGGACCCCGTCCCGCAGCGAACTGCTCGACCTGCTCAGCCGCAACGAGGACTACCGGCAGCAGGTGCTGTCCACCACCTGGTTCCAGAGCCACCGGCTGGCGGTCAACGAGCTCTACTCCCACCTGGGGCGCCTGGGCATCGTGCCGTCCCAGCGGTTCCTCCTGGCCCACCTGGTCGCCAACACCGTCGAGGACGCCTACGGTGTCTCCGCGCTGGGGCGGGCCCGGCAGTTCACGGCGGCTCATCCCGGCGGTGCCAGGTGAACCATCCGCTGCCCGCCCGGCCGCGCTGGGCCGCCGACGCCCGCTACACCCGGTGCGCCGAGGGCGTCTATCTGCGCAGTGCCACCGGGGAATCGGTGGTCTCCGGACAGGATGCCCACCGGCTGCTGGGCCGGCTGGTCCCGCACCTGACGGGTGAACGGACCGTGGCCGAGCTGACCGCCGCGCTCCCGGGCGACCAGCGCGAACTGGTCCACCGCCTGCTGGGCGTGCTCTGGCGGCGCGGCTTCGTCACCGACGCCCGCCCCGCCCTCCCGCACGGTCTGGGCCCCGCCGAACGCGCCGCGTACGCCGGTGAGATCGCACTGGTCGGCCGCCGGATGGACTCCGCCGAGCACCGATTCCAGCAGCACCGCGACCGTTCGGTGCTGCTGACCGGGAGCACCGAACTGCTGCCCTGGCTCGTGCGCGCGGCGCTGCGCGCGGGCTGCCGGCACGTCCAGGTGCCCCGCCCCGCGCTGGCCGCGCTGCGGGAGCACTGTCAAGAACACCGCCGCGACCCGGCGCAGCGGCTCTCGGCGGCGCAGGAGAGCGCACCGGCCGACGCCGTCGTGCAGTTGTGCGCGGTGGCCGACGAGGCGGAGCTGATCGCGGTGGCCGAGCGCTGCTCCGCCACCGGGACGCCACTGGTGCAGGCCTTGCTGGCGGAGGGTGAGGCCTGGCTGAACCCGGCCGGGGCCACGTCGGCCTGGCGGCGGCTGCGTGCCGTGACCGCGCCGGCGACGGACCAGGACGCCCCGGCGCCCCCTCCGGGGCTGATGGCCACCCAGCTGCTGCACCAGCACTTCCGGCGGGGGACCGGCCTGGACCCGCTCCCCGGGCTGCTGCGGATCGACGGGCGGACCCTGCGCACCAGCCGTCACCGGCTCGTACCGCACCCGGCCGACCGGCCGGCCGCTCCGGCCGCCGCCGTCACCGAGGTGGCGGCGGCCGGGCCGGTCACCGCTCGTACGCTGCTGGCCCGGGCCACCGCCCTGGTGGATGCGCGTACCGGGCCGCTCACCGCCCTGGACGAAGGGGACTTCGTCCAGTTCCCGCTGTGGGTGTGCGGGGCGGCCGTCTCCGACCCCTTCGGCCTGCTGCCCGCCTCCGGTCCCCCGGGTCCGCTGCCGCGGCGGCCGCCACGGGTGAGCGGATACGGGCCGGACCGCGACACCGCCCGGCTGACGGCCCTGCTGGCCGGCCTGGCCTGCTACGCCGCGTTGGCCGTGGACCGGCGGCGGCTCGCCACGGGCACCACCGCACTGGATCTGCGCACCGGCCGGACCCGGACCGTCCCCGCCGAGGCGGCGTTCCCCGAGCTGACCGTGCCGACCGCATGGCCGCCGGTCGGGGCGGCGGCCGGACTGAGCTGGTCGCAGGCGGTGTTCGACGGGCTGTCACAGCACTGCGAGGCCCGGCTGACCACCATGCTGACCGACGGCGGCCACCGCCCGCCCCGGCTGGACCTGACCGGCCTGCCCGTCGAGCACCTGGCCCGGCAGGCCGGCGCCATCGGTGACCCGACCGCGCATGACCTCAGCGGACTGCTGTCGGTGCCCGCCTGCGCGGTACGGCTGGGCAGCGACACCGTGCTGGCCTGCGGGCGGACCCTGACCGAGGCCGCCACCCGGGCCCTGGAGCGCGCCCTGCTCGCCTGGCAGTCGCGCACCTCTGGTCAGCCCGCCTACGCCCCCTCGACGGTCCCCCCGCTCGCCGACGGCACCGCCTTCTCCGACGCGCGGTGCGCTGCGGTCACCGCCGACGACCTGGTGCGGGTGCTACGGCCCCATGGGCGGGCCGCCGCCGTACTCCTCGACCACGACCCGCAGGTCTCGGCCGTGCTGCCGTTCCTCGTCCAGATTGTGCTCACCGATGACTGACACCGTTCCCGTCCATGCCGAACCCGGCGCGATCGTGATCGGCCCGGCCGCCCTGCCGGGGGTGCCCGGCTGCCCGTCCTGTGCCTCCCGGCGCCGGGAGGCGAACGACACCCGGTTGCCCGACCGCGCCGTGCTGCCCGAGTGGGTGAGCGCTCCCCCGGCCGTCGCCGATGCGCTGCACGCCAATCCGTTCGTCGCCGACCTGGTCACCGATCTGGTCGCCGCCGAACGCGCGGCGCTGGCCGCCGGCCGCCCGCTCCGCACCGACCGCGCCCAGCTCCGCATCGCGCTGGAGACCGGCGAGATCAGCCACCACCGCATCCTGCCCGACCCGCACTGCCCCGACTGCGGCTCTCTCCCCGCCGACGGGCCACAGCGGGTCACGGCCGGACTCGGCCCGGCGCCCAAGACGGACCGGACCGGGCTGCGCACCCGCACGCTCACCGCCGCCGAGGTCGAGGAGCGGTACAGCGACCCGCACTGCGGACTCGTCGCCCGGCTGCGCACGGTGACCCGGCCCGCCCTGGTGGGCGCGGTCGCCTCCTACAGCCCGGCGTTCCAGCGCGACACCGCCTTCGGCCGCGCGTTCAGCCTTCCCGGCGCCCGGCTGACCGCGGTGCTGGAAGCGCTGGAACGGCTCGGCGGGCTCTCTGCCCGGGGCGCCCGCAGCCACGTCCGCGCCCGCTACCGCGACCTGGACGTACCCGCGCTGGACCCGCGGGACCTGGGCACGCACCAGGCCACCGACTACCGGTCGCCCGGCTTCCCGTTCCGTCCCTTCTCCCCCGACCGGGAGACGGGCTGGGTCTGGGGATACTCCTTCGGCCGGGGCGAGCCGGTCCTGGTCCCCGAGGCCATCGCCTACTTCGGACCGGGCCGGGAGGCCGACCGCACGGTCTTCGAGACCTCCAACGGCTGTGCGCTGGGCGGCTGCCTGTCCGAGGCCGTCCTGCACGGCCTGCTGGAAGTCGCCGAACGCGACGCGTTCCTGATGACCTGGTACGCCCGGTTGCCCGCCGCCGAGGTCGCCCTGGACTCCGCCGCCGACCGGCGGATACCGCTGCTGGCCGAGCACACCCGCGACCGGCTCGGCTACCGGCTGCGCGCCTTCGCGACCACCGTCGAGCAGGGCATCCCCAGCCTCTGGGTCCTGGCCGAATCCCCCGACCCCTCCGACGGACGCCTGGCCGCCCTGTCCGGGGCGGGCGCCCACCCGCACCCCGAACACGCGCTGCTGCGCGGCCTGAGCGAACTGACCGGGCTGCTGGCCGTCCTCGACGGCCCCCACGACCGCGCCGCGGCCGGCCGCCTGCTGGCCGACCCCGGCCAGGTCCGCACCATGGACGACCACTCCCTTCTCTACGGGCACCCGGACGCCCACGAACGGCTGGACTTCCTCACCCGCGGCGGCCCTCCCCGGCCGCTGGCCGAACTGTTCACCGACCCCTGGCCCGAGTACGACGACATCAACGACGACCTGACCGAACTCGTACGCCGCTATCTCGCCACCGGCCTCGACGTGATCTTCGTGGACCAGACCTCACCGGAGCACCGGGCCGGGGGCCTCGCCTGCGCGAAGGTCATCGTGCCCGGCACGGTGCCGATGACCTTCGGGCACCGCTTCCGCCGCGTGGAGGGCCTGTCCCGGTTGCGCACCGTACCGCGCCTCCTCGGACACCCCACACCGGCCTCGCTCAACCCGCACCCACACCCCTTCCCATAAGGACATAAGGGCCTTGAGGGCCGGCGTCTTCCGTCGTGACATCCCTTCGACGACCATCCCTGCGATACGGAGCGACACTGTGCATCCCCTCGACTACGACGTGATCATCAGCGGCACCGGGCCGACCGGGCTGATGCTCGCCTGCGAACTGGGCCTGGCCGGGCTGCGCGTGGCCGTGCTGGAGCGGCTGACCGAAGCGGAGAAGGCGGGCCGCGCCGGGCCGCTCAGCTCCCGCGTCCTGACCGTACCGACGGTCGAGGCCCTGGACCGGCGCGGCCTGCTGCCGCACCTGCGCAAGGCCCAGCAGGCCACCCTTCAGGCGTACGGCCTGGACGACCTGCCCGATGACTTGCCGGATGACCTGCCCGATAACCTGCCGGATGACCCGCCGGCCGACGCCCCCCGGCTGATCGGGCACTTCTCCCTGATCCTCCTTCGCGCCGAGCGACTCGACACCGCCGACCCCGACTTCACCGGCCGCTTCCCCGAGGCCGAGTGCGGTTTCGTCGGACGGGAGGAGTTCGAGGCCATGCTGGCCGCCAGGGCCACCGAGCTGGGCGTCTCCCTCCACTACGGCACGGAGCTCACCGACCTGTCCGCCGATCCCGACGGGGTCACCGTCACCGCCGGAACGCAGCGGATGCGCGGCCAGTGGCTGGTCGGCTGCGACGGAGGGCGCAGCCTGGTCCGCAAACTCGCCCGCTTCCCGTTTCCGGGCATCGACCCGGAGTTCACCGCGATCCAGGCCGTGGCCGAGCTCGACGCCCCGCTTCCGGTACGGGCCTTCACCGACGGCGGCACCATCGGCTGCCAGCAGATGCCCGACGGCACCAGCCTCGTCGCCGTCACCGAATTCGACCGGCTCCCCGAGGACCGCGACCGCCCGGTCACCACCGCCGAACTCCAGGACGCCCTGCACCGGGTCAGCGGAACCGCGGTACGCGTCACCGCGCTGCACGCCGCCTCCCGCTACACCGACACCACCCGGCAGGCCGCCGACTACCGCGCCGGACGCGTCCTGCTGGCCGGCGACGCCGCCCACGTCCACCCGCCCTACGGTGGTCAGGGCCTCAACCTCGGCATCGGCGACGCCGTCAACCTGGGCTGGAAACTGGCCGCGACGGTCCAGGGCCGGGCCCCGGAAGGACTGCTGGACACCTACACCGCCGAACGCCACCCGGTCGGCGCCTGGGTGCAGCGCTGGACCATGGCGCAATCGGTGCTGCTGCGCCCCGAGCCCCGCATCCGGGCTCTGCGCCACATCGTCGCCGATCTGCTCGACAGCGTCACCGGCACCACCTATGTGGTCAAGAAGGTCGCCGGGGTGTGGCAGACCTACGACCTGCCCGGCACCCACCCCCTGACCGGCCGGCCCGTGCCGGAACTACCGCTCGACGACGGCAGCCGGCTCGCCGACCACTTCCACCCGGGCCGGGCGGTGCTGCTGGACCGTACCGGCGACCTCCTGCCGGCCGGGCCCTGGGACGACCGCCTGACCCGGGTGACCGCGCACAGCGCCACCGGGCCCGCGGCGCTGCTCGCCCGCCCGGACGGCGTGGTCGCCTGGGCGACCGACGGCGAAAGCGACCCCGAGGGCCTGACGGCCGCGCTGCGCACCTGGCTCGGCTCCAGCCCGAGCCACTGACCGCGCTGACCCCGAGGAGCCACCTTGACCGACGCCCTGCACCGGCTGACCGGCGACGACCCGCTCGAGGCGGTCTGGCGGAAGGAACCGCGCGTCTTCCGCCCCGCCGATCCGCCCACCGGCCTGCTGACCCTCACCGACCTCGACGCCGTACTCGACTCCCGCCTGCTGCGGCTGCCCTACCTTGAACTCGTCACCACCGAGCGCACCGTGGATCCGTCACGCTTCTGCCCGCCCCGTACCGTCCAGGGCCGTCCCGTCCACGGCTACCCCGACCCCGCGGCCGTACGGAACCTGGTCGCCGACCAGCACACCTTGCTGCTCCGCTACGTGGACCACTGGCACGCTCCGGTGACCGTCTTCTGCGCGCGCCTGGCGACCGCGCTGCGGCGCAAGGTGGAAGCGTTCTACTTCGTCACCCCGCCCGGGACCCAGGGCCGCCCGGTGCACCGCGACGACGCCGACGTCTTCGCGGTGCAGATCACCGGGGCCAAGGACTGGTACATCCACGACGGCCCGCCCGCCGACGGGCACTGGACCCCCGACCGCACCGACTCCCCCGGCCCGCTGCGGCTGTCCACCCGCCTGGAGCCCGGCCAGGTGCTGTACGTGCCACGCGGCTTCGCGCACCGTGCGGTGGCGGTCGAAGGCACCGTGTCGACCCATCTGTCCCTCACCGTCCGCGAAGCGGGCACCCCACACCTGCGCGCACTGCTGAGCGGCCTGCTCACGGAAGGCCCGGCCCTCCCACCCCGGCCCGGCACCGACGCCGACCTGATCGACGCGGCCGGCCGACTGCTGGACCACGCCCGGACGGTGCTGGCCGAACTGGACGGCACCAGCCTCCTTGACGCCGTCCGCACCTCGATGGTGGCCGCCCACGCCCCGGCAGCCGGCGCACCGACCTTCCAGGAGCTGGCAGCAGCCACTCGCGGTCGCGGCCGTCCGCTGTGTTCGTGGTCTTCCACGATGCCCGTCGGCTTGATCGCCGGGCAGGGTAGGAACCGCGACGGCAACACAGCAGTACCGCACAGGGACGGTTGACGTCGCGTCACGAGTCATATCTCTTAAAGGAGAATTTTCATGGCCCTTGCCTTCCTCCGCCGCCGTGCCCTCAGCGCCGGTGCTGTCGCTCTGGCGGCTTCCGCCTTCGTGGGCGTCATCGCCACGACTCCGGCGCAGGCTTCCACCTGCAGCGTCCAGGGACACGGCGGCTCGTACATCTGCGAGTACGGCACGACGACCGTCACCTTCCCCAACGGTCAGCAGCAGATCTTCGTCATCGGCACGGACCACGCGGTGTGGACCACCTACAACTACGCGAACGGTGACTGGTCCAGCTGGGAGTCGATGAACGGGGCGGCCCGTAGCGGCGTCAGCGTCACGGGTGACAGGACCTGGGAGCCGACCATCACGGTCACCGGCACCGACGGCAACAAGTGGTCCCGGCACCGTCTGGACTCCGGCGCCTGGACCTCCTGGACGCGCCGGTAGCCGTCAGGACTCTGCGCCCAGCCGGGCTTGAGCACCCGCACGTCCCCTCTGGTCATCGCTCGTCACACATCACTCCACATCACTGCGATATTTGAATTCCTTTAGGAGAGTCATGCGTATCCGTAATGTTCTGCCGGTCGCACTTCTGGCCGTCTCCGGCCTCTTCATCGGGGCCGGCAACGCCTCGGCCGCGGGGGGTTACCCCGGCTTCCAGTGCTTCAAGACCCAGGACCGCAACCAGTACTGCAGCGATGCCAAGGTGAAGAACCACGCGACGGGCGCCGCGTGGATCAAGACCTGCCCGGAGGACGTCCTGAAGGCCGTGTCGGGCAAGCCGTACATCCTCGACAAGCGTCCGGCTGCCGCCAAGAGCTGCGAAAAGCCGAGTGCTTTGTGATCAATCCTCGGGTTCCGCCCCCTGCCCAGGGGCGGAACCCGTCGCCGGACACTCACCGGCTCAACGGGCCTTCGGCGCCGCCCGGACGGGGCGGCTAGTACTCCGGCCGGGGCCTCGGCCGGCGGGAACCGGGCTCCGGTGATCGGCCGTGGGCCCGGCCGTAATTCGCTTGCCCCGACCACGGGCCAACGCTGCACTGTGGCCAGACACCACGAGTCGTGGTGCCAGTGTCTTGAGGAGGCGACGGCAGCAATGGAGATCCGTTCCACGACCGACAAGGATCTCGACGTCTTCGTCGACACACTCCATGCCGCGTTCGGGCTCTTCCCGGAAACCCCGACCGAGGGCGGCGGGGTCTGGTGGTCGGCGCTCGAAATGGACCGCAGCCTGCTCGCCATGACGGCGGACGGGCGGCCCGTCGGCACCGCCGGTGCGTACTCCTTCGAGCTCACCCTGCCCGGTGAGACCCTCGTCCCGGCCGCCGGAGTGACCGCCGTCGGCGTTCTGCCCTCCCACCGGCGCCAGGGCGTGCTCAGCGCGATGATGCGGCATCAGCTCACCGAGCTGCGGGCCCGCGGGGAATTCCTCTCCGTGCTGCTGGCCTCGGAGGCCCCGATCTACGGCAGGTTCGGCTACGGCCCGGCGACGTACACGGCGCGGCTGACGGTACCGCGCCACGGGGCCGCCCTCGCCGTTCCCCGGGCGCGCGGAGTGGCCGGCGCACCAGCGGCCGCCTCGGACACCGGCTCGGTCGAGGTGCTGCGGCGTTCCGGGTGCGGCGAGATCCTGGAAGAGGTCTACGACCGGTACCGCCGCGCACAGCCCGGCGCGCTGTCCCGGCCGCACCGCTGGTGGGCGTCGCGCGCGGGGCAGCCCCCGATCGCGCCGGCACCGCGCTACGTCGCCGTTCACCGGGACGCCGACGGTGTCCCGGACGGGTACGCCAGCTACTCGATCGAGTCCGGCATATTGACGGTCGACGAGACCATCGCCACCGACGACGCCGTCTTCACGGCCCTGGCCCGGTTCGTACTCGGACACGATCTGGTCACTCAGGTCGTGTTCAAGCACGTCCCGCCCGAGCACCCGCTGCGCTGGCAGCTCGCGGACTTCCGCGCCGGCGAGGTGAGCGGCGACACCGACTGGCTCTGGGTCCGGCTGCTGGACGTCCCGCGTGCGCTGACCGCGCGCGGCTGGTTCACCGACGGCGAGCTCGTCCTCGACGTCGAGGACCCGTTCCTCGGCGAGCTCGGCCGCTACCTGCTGACCGTCCGGGACGGCAAGGCCGACTGCGTCCCCACGGACCGGGAGCCCGACCTGTCCCTGGACGTGCGCGACCTGGGCTCGGTCTACCTCGGCGGCACCGCCCCGAGCACGCTCGTACGTGCCGGCCACATCCGGGCCCACCGCCCGGACGCGGCCTCCCTCGCCGACGCCCTCTTCCGCGCCGACCGTGCCCCGCACTGCCTGCACTGGTTCTGACCCGCGCGCGCCAACCTGGGCGCGCTGCCACGCCATGCCGGTGACTACGGTGATGCGATGGACTACTGGAACCACAACGTGCACTATCACCCGCTCGTCCTCGGGGCGGTGCCCGACGCGTGCAGCACGGCCTTGGACATCGGATGCGGTGAGGGACTGCTGGCGCGCAAACTGGCTCACCGCGTCCGCACCGTGACAGGAGTGGACAGCTCCAGCGAGATGATCCGGCTTGCCCAGGAGCGCAGCTCGCATTTACGCAATGCGACCTTCGCGGAGGCTGACTTCCTCGACGACTCACATGGTCTGCTTATGGAGGGTCGATACGACTTCGTCAGTGCCGTAGCGGTAGTCCATCACGTCGAGTTCTCGAAGGCGATCAAAGCCATGGTCCGCCTGCTCGCGCCGGGCGGACGCCTGGCAGTCATCGGCCTTGCCCGCAACGGGACTCCACTGGACTGGATCATCAGTGGCGTCGGCGTCCCGGCAGCCCGGCTGAACGCCCTCCGTCACGGAGGCAAGACCGACCCGGACGATATGCCCATCCAATTGCCCACCATGGCATGGGGCGAGGTGCGCCAAGAGGCGACACGCCTCCTGCCCGGGTGCCGCTTCCGCCGCCACCTGCTGTGGCGCTACTCGCTCGTTTGGGACAAGCCTGCCGAAGGCTCAAGGTGAGTCGAACCTGGACACTTCAGGAACTCCGCAGCTACTTGGATTCGACTCGTCCTACCGGGTCGGGGCCGGTCGTCAGTGCCTCGCACGCGGTCTGCCATGTGGGGGCGCCGGGGTGGAGCTGGGTGTAGAGGTAGGCCGCGGTGAGCCGGGCGAGGGCGGCAACTCGCCCGGGGTTCTCGTCGGTGGTCTCGGCGGCCTCGTATCCGGCGATCCCGCCGAGTCCGTGCTCCGCGTCGAACAGGGCGACCTTGGTGTGGTCGATCCGTCCGGCGAGCTGTGGCACGGCGTTCTCGAGCACGTCGAGCCGGTCGAGGACGTGCGTCATGTCCTCGGCGCGGGAGCGCCAGAAGAAGGGTGCTCCGGTGGCGTCGGCGACCAGGTGGCTCAGTGTCCTGGAGGTGAGGTGGGTGGGCATCAGGCCCGCCACGCAGCCGTACGAGCTGATGCGCGGCATCGGCAACCTCTGCATCGGCCGCGACCACGACCCCCGCTACGACCCCCGACGCCTGATCGCCCTCCTCCTCCAGGGTCTCCAGCGACCTCACGCGTCCTGATGACGAGGTCGCCGGCGACCCCGCGCATCGGTGAACAGCACGCGCCACTATGGTGGACCGATGGCATCGGTCAAGCAGTTCCAAGTCACCTTCGACTGCGCAGAACCTGAGCGCGTCGCTCGTTTCTGGTGTGAGGTGTTGGGGTACGTCGTACCGCCGCCACCGGAGGGGTTTGCCACTTGGGACGACTTCGATCGCTCGCTGCCGCCTGAGCGTCAGGGTTCAGCGTTCGCCTGCAGTGATCCCTCAGGTGTGGGCCCGCGCCTGTTCTTCCAGCGCGTTCCCGAAGGCAAGGTCGTCAAGAATCGGCTGCACCTTGACGTACGGGTCGGCACCGGGCTCGTGGGTGAAGAGCGCCTCGCCGCACTCGAGGCCGAGTGCGGCCGACTGGTCGCGCTCGGCGCGGTACGCGTGCGACTCCTGCGTGCCGATGGCGTCTACGAGTCGTGCATCGTGATGCAGGACATCGAGGGCAACGAGTTCTGTCTCGACTGAGGGGACGCGAACGTGTCCTCGTTCTGTTCCCATGGGCCAGGACGGAGAACCGCCCGGCCTGTCAGGGCGCTGCGGGGGTGCCCCGGCCTCGCGCAAGGCCGACTGCCTACTGCGGCTGTGTTGCGATCTGAATCAGGTTGCCGCAGGTGTCGTCGAGGACGGCGATGGTGACATCGTCCATGTCCAGGGGCTCCTGGCTGAAGTGGACTCCGAGTCCGCGCAGGCGCTCGTACTCCGCCTTCACGTCGTCGACGGCGAACTGGGCGAGCGGGATGCCGTCCTTGACGAGCGCGTCGCGGTAGGTCTTGGCGGCCGGGTGGCTGGCCGGCTCCAGGAGGAGTTCGGTACCGCCTGGGTCATCGGGCGAGACGACTGTCAGCCACCGGTCCGTCTCGCCCACCGGGACGTCGTGCTTCTTCACGAAGCCGAGGATCTCGGTGTAGAAGTGCAGAGCCTTTGCCTGGTCGTCGACGAAGACGCTGGTCAGATGGATCTTCACGGGATGCTCTCCTTCGGTTCGGGTCTGTCGGGCATGAGCCATCACTCGACGATCTGCCGCGGCGAGGCTTTGTTCAGGCGGTCTGTAGCGCCCCCCCCCGCCTGGGCTCGACGACTGTCGGCGCCGGCCGCCAGGGTTTCGTCGCCGGCCGGTCTGGGCGAGGAAGGTGACGGCCTGGCTGAGCCTGGCGCGTAAGGGCGAGCGCCTGCGTCGGCACCGGTCCGCTTCAGCCCGTCGTCGGACCTGTACCGGGCACGCCCGGCCAACAGGCGCTCGTATACCGGGATGAGCGGCTGGTCGGCGCACTGGCAACGGAAGTCGGGATGGGCCGGCGAGGTGACGTCCATACTGGAGTGAACGAAGAGCCCGCAGCAGGGACACCCAGGCACGCGGGCCATGAGCTGTTCGGCCCAAGCCCAGGTCACACACATCGTGGTGGCGGCCGTGGGGAGCCTCCGCCCCTCTCACCATTGCCGTCGGCCTTCTCCCCAAGAGCGACGAGATCTGCATCGGCCTGACACCGAGCGTACGGTCCGGCCGTTAGCGGTCCGCAGTCTGACACAACATTCACAGCAGCATGTGTAATGGATATGCCGCACAGAGGGCCGCAAAAGCGCGGAGGAATCATTTCACCAACACCGAACACCAGCCACCTGAGAAGTACTTGAACGCGCACCTCACGGCGTGCGTTCAAGCCATTCTCCCAACGGCCACTTGCGCGGCAGCCACGCCGGGCCGATAGTAGACACTTCACTCTTGAGCGGCACATCGAAGGAGTGGTCCAGAATGCTGGGCACTGGCGAACCCGTGGAATACCCACTCCTCAATGGCACCGCTGATCCGCAGTTCGTCACCGTCGGACCGGATGGATATCTTTGGGTGACGACCGAGTGGACCGGGCTCGTCCAGGTGAATCCGGCAAGCCTTTCCAACCAACTCGCGGTCACCGACGAAGTCCCCACCCCCTGCATCGGAATCATTCCGGACCCCCGCCCGAGTCGAACGGACGGGAGGAAGGCCGTATGGTTCACCTGCGTCTCCGATTGGGCCGGAGACTCGGTCGTCCAATACGACATCGTGGACCAGAGGCGACTCACCGGAGTCAAGCTTTCCTATGACTCCTGGGTTCAGACCCTCACGTGGCTCCTGATCGATACGGGCGCCGCCGGGACACCCGCGTATTCCTATTGGATCATGTTCGCCGAGCCCCTGCATACTATGGTCGGATATTGTGACGCGGAAGACGAGTCCGGCACTCCCAACACGTATCCGTTTCCGGACGCCCAGCAGAACCCCGTCTACGACACCTGGCTCCGGTCCGTGGCCGTCACTGCTCCGGCGAACGTGAAATCGCCCGGCGATTGCACCTATTGGGTGACGGGTCAGGCCAGCACGGGAGACTATCCACGGAAGACGAACAGCCTTTACAGGTATACCCCCGCCAAGGACGAGCAGCCTCAGCCCATTCCGCTCCCCGGGGGAAGCAGCCAGAAGCCGGTTCACGTCGTCGCCAGCCCCAATGGGGACGCGGTATGGGTAGGCACCGAAAATCCAAGCCAGATCTGTCGGTACGACACAGCCCTCCGCAGCTGGACGCAGCGGTTCATCTCCGGATTCGGCGCCCCTCGACAAATGATGCTGGGCACGGACGGAAATCTCTGGGTAGCGACCAGCAAGAGGATCTCACGCTTCCGTACGGACAAGAGCATTACCGAACTCCCCGGCCCGTCCCTGCCGAACGGCGGCGACGCCATGGGGCTGTGGGTGGACAAGCACGGCAAATGGGTCTGGTACACCAACCCGACCAACAAGTCGATAGGGCAGTACCCGATTCCTGATGACCCCGAAACTCCCTGCGGGAAAACCCAGTTCGTGTCCCAACTGGTGACGGAGACAGCGCCGTGGCAGCGCACCGGAATGCCGGGCGTGGTTCAGTACATCAGCAACGGCCTGCCCATCCCCGGCGTGCCGCTCACCTGCCGTGTGGTCTCCGACGGAGGCACGACGTTCAGCGACGGAACGACAGAGACCCTCCTGGCCACGGACGCCCGGGGCCGGGCCGCGCTCCCCGCGCTGCGGGCCGGCCGCGAGGAGGATCGGGTGGTGCTGAAGGTCGGCCATGGGGACTATGAGCCTCCCACCACGATCTCCCTCTGCGTGCGGTCCGATCCGGGCAAGGGTGCCGAAGCGGACGAATCGTGACCTCTCCGGAGGGGGTGAGCCGGGTGACACCATCGCTGCCGGGCCCGGTTGAACGACCTCTCACAGCGCCTGAGGGAAGTCGAAGACGCGCTTCGGGTCGTACCGCCGCTTCAGCTTCACCAGCCGGTCCGCCGCGTCCCCGTAGTAGGCCCTGCGCCAGTCCTTCAGGCCCGGGTCCGTGTAGTTCTGGTAGGCGGCCCCCGAGGCGTGGCGGCGCATCGCCGCGTGCACGCCGTCCAGCCAGGCGGTCTGCGCGGTGCCCGGTCCGCCCGCCGCCCACGACGTCAGGTACTGGGCCAGCACGCGTGAGCGCCGGTGCACGAAGGCCGTTTCCAGCGGTTTCACGCGGTTGACCGCGCCGCCGAGGGCGGTCAGCTGCACCGAGGCGCCGCCACCTTTGACCCCGCGCCCGAAACGTTCCAGCTGGTCGAGCAGCGTCCGTACGCCCGCCGCGTCCAGCGAGCGGTCGAAGAAGTCGGAGCGCGCCGCGTACGTCTCGCGCTCCAGCTTTCCGGAGGACTCGCGGCCGGGTGTGGTGCCCGGGAGGTGGCATTGTGCGGTGGACTTGTCGCCGCAGCCGGCGTAGGCGCGGACCGTGTCGAGGTAGGAGTGGCGGCGCAGGCGGACGGTGCCGATGCCTGTGCCGCCGCCGCTCGCCTTGGCGACCTTGCCGATCAGCTCGTCGTAAGCGTTCGCCAGGTCCTGCTGCGAGCCGATCGAGAACGCGGCCACGGATACCCGGGGGGTGCCACCCGCCGCGACCGACAGGTCGCACGCGGACCAGATCTCGTCCGGCCGGCCCGGACCCCACTCCTGCCATGCCCGCACGACGGCCGCGGCCTTGGACCAGGGGAAGGACACATACCCCGTCACTCCCTCGCCGACCGTACGGGTACGGAAGCGGAGCTCGGTGACGACGCCGAAGTTGCCGTTGCCGGCGCCGCGCAGGGCCCAGAACAAGTCGGCTTCGCGGGTGGCATCGCAGTCGACAGTCCTGCCGTCGGCGGTGACGAGGGTGGCGCCGGTGAGGTTGTCGCAGGTGAGGCCGTAGGCGCGGGAGAGGACGCCGTGCCCGCCGCCCAGGGTGAGCCCGGAGACGCCGACAGTGGGGCAGGACCCGGCCGGGATGGTCACGCCGTGCGCAGCCAGATCCGTATAGACGTCGATGAGCTTGGCGCCGGCGCCTATGACGGCGGTGGACGCGGACGGCGTCCGGACGCTCCTCAGCCGCGAGACGTCGATGACGAGCCGGTCGTTGCCGCTGGACCAGCCGGCGTAGCTGTGACCGCCGTTGCGTATGGAGACGGGTATGGAGTAGCGGCGGGCGAAGGCCAGGGCCGCGGAGATGTCCGCCGTGCCGGCGACGTAGGCGATCGCCGCGGGGCGCAGCGCGTCGAAGCGGGTGTTGTACAGCTGGCGGGCGGCGGTGTAGTCGGCGTCGCCGGGGCGTACGAGGCCGCCGGCGAGGCCCTTGCCGAGGGCGGTCCAGTCGCTCTTGCCGGCCTTTCTGGTGGCCGCCGTCGCCGTGCCCGTCGCCGTGGCACCGAGGGCGGTGCCTGCCGCCAGTCCGGTGCCCGCTGCCAGAAGTGTGCGCCTGCCGATGGTCATGCCGTTTCCGCCCCTGGTGCCGTTTGCCGCGTGTGCGCTGATGCGCCTGACCCGAGTCCCCGTTGATCAAACAGATGGCTCGGTGGGACAGGTGGTTCCGGGCTCCGGGCAAGGGGAATGGCGGATGGCTGGCACCATGGTGGGATGCACGAACAGATCATCGCCGCGTGTGACGGCGCCTCCAAGGGCAATCCCGGGCCCGCCGCCTGGGCATGGGTCATCGGTGACGGCACCGGCGACGTGCACCGCTGGCAGGCCGGACCACTGGGCACCGCGACGAACAACGTCGCCGAACTCACCGCTCTCCAGGAGCTGTTGGAGTCCACCGACCCGGCCGTACCCCTGCAGGTGCGGATGGACTCCCAGTACGCGATGAAGGCCGTGACGACATGGCTGCCGGGCTGGAAGAGGAAGGGGTGGAAGACGGCCGCCGGCACCCCGGTGGCCAACCAGCCGCTCGTGATCCGGATCGACGAGCTGCTGACCGGTCGTACGGTCGAGTTCGTGTACGTACCGGCCCACCAGGTCGACGGCGACCCCCTCAACGCCTCCGCCGACGCGGCCGCGAGCCACACCGCCCGTACCCAGCAGGCGGCGGGCACCTCCTTCGGATCCGCCCTGCCGGAGCCGGAGCCCGGGGCGACGGCCGGGCCCAGAGCCGGTGGGCGTGCCCGTAAGCCCTCCTCGACGGCGGGGGCGGGGGCGCGGCGCCCGTCGAGCGGCCGGGCGAAGGGTTCGCTCAAGGCGAGGTTTCCCGGGCGTTGCCGCTGCGGGAAGACGTACGCCAAGGGCGAGACGATCACGAAGAACCCCGACGGCTGGGGACACCTCGCCTGCGCCACGACCGCGGCCGACTGACTCGGCGGCGCTTGTCCCTCAAACCACGCAAGTCTGGCTGGAACGTAATGTTCCTGATCATTCTTCCTGCCGTCATTCATCTCGGGGGGCGCGTCGAACTACGTCGTGCACACCGAGGTGAAGGGTTGGGCGTGGGGAACGTGCTTCTCGAACGCGACGAGGCTTTGGCGGAGGCGGCGAAGGCCGGCGAATCCGCGCGGTCCGGCAACGGCCGCTGGGTGTTGTTCGGTGCGGCTACGGGCATGGGCCGCACCGCCCTGCTGGAAGAAGTGGTACGGCGGGAGGCGAACGACGGGGGCATGCGCGTCCTGCACGCGTGCTGCTCGCCGGAGGAATCGGAGTTCCCCTTCGCCCTCGTCCGCCAGATCTTCTCCGAAGCCGAGGGCGGGGGCGGGGACGAGGGCGACGTCATCCCCTTCACGGACCCGCCGGCCGACGAGGAACAGCGGATCTTCCACCGTCTCGTGATCGCCCTGGCCCGGACCGCCGGTCGGCGGCCCGTACTCCTGGCCGTCGACGACCTGCACGACGCCGACCCGGTGTCACGCCGCTGGATCGGCTACCTGGCCCGCCGACTGGCGGGACTGCCCGTGCTGCTGGTCCTCACCGAGTGCCATGAGAAGGCTGTCACCTCACTACCCGGTGCGACGGGTACGTCCGTGCCGCTCCGCCCGCTCGGCCCCGCCGCCGTCGCCCGCCTCGCGCACACCGACCCCACGCGCAGCCGGGGGCACGGCGCCGATACGGCCGAGCTGTGCGTCCAGGCGAGCGCCGGCAATCCCGCACTGGTGCACGCCCTCCTCGCCGACCTCCGCGAAGGACCGCCGCCCGGCCGGCTGTCCGACCTGGCCGGACGCCGCTACCGCAACGCGATCGGCCACTGGTTACGGGCCCGGGCCACCCCGCGGTCGCACCGCGTCGCCCTGGCGCTCGCCGTCGCCGGGAGCGGCCCCGCGGCGCTCGGTGGAGCACTGCTCCACGAGGCCGCCGGCCTCGGCCCCGCGGGCACGTCCGCCCCCTGTCCTCTCCTCTCCCACCCCCTGGCCCGCGAAGCCGTCCTCGCAGCCGCCGACCCGGCCGAACTGGACGCACTGCGCCGCCGTATCGCCCGCCTGCTCGACGAGCACGGCGCACCCGCCGCCCACGTCGCCGCTCATCTGCTCCACATCGACCGACCCGGTGAGGAGTGGATGACACAGTCCCTCGAGGACGCGGCCGAGGACGCCGTACGCGACGGCCGGACCGACGAGGCCACCGCCCTCCTGCGCCACGCCCTCACCGCCCCGCTCTCCCCCGGCCGCCGCGCCGGGCTCGCCCTGCGCCTGGCCGCCCTGGAACTGCCCCTGAGCACCGACGCCGGCATCCGCAGGCTGCGCGCGGCCCTGGAGCTGCACGCCGACGACCACGAACGCGCGGCCGTCGCGCCCGCCCTCGGCGCGGCGCTCGTCGCCCGGGGCCGTACGGACACCGCCATGCACGTCATGCGTCACGTGGGCAGCGGCCTCGGCGACGACGAAGTCGTCCACGTACTGCAGACCACCGCCGCCGTCATGGCGTCCCATGACGCGGTCGCATGGCGCAATGCCGTCGCCCGCATGCGGGAGCTGGCAGCGACGGCCCCCCTCACCATCGAACCTCTTGCCTGCGGCCTGGTCACCGAGTACGAGGCCGGGGCCGGCCGGCTGTCCGTGGCCGAGGTCCTCACCCATGTGCTGCCACGGCTGAAGGCACCGGTGGACTCCCGGATCCGTACCGCCTGGCTGGGCAGCGCGGCCACCTTGCTGCAGTGGGCCGACCGGCTGGACGAGGCGCGGGCGCTCGCCGACGAGTGCCTCCCCGCGCCGCCCGCGCTCCCGGACCTGACGGACATCGGCCGCCAGTGTCTGATCAGCGTGCGGGCCGAGGCGGCCCTGTGGGCCGGCGACTTCCGGCGGGTGATCGCCGAGAACACTCCGCTCCTGGACGCCTGCGCCGGCCAGGGGATCCGTATGCCGCACGTGGTGTCCATGGTGGCGCTCGCCCACCATGAGCTCGGCCATCGCACCCATGCCCGGCGACTGGTGGCGGCCCTCGACGAGGTGAGTGCCGACAGCTCCTGGGAGTGGAACGAACTGCGCTACGCCAGGGCCGTCATGCATACGGCCGAAGGGAGTTGGCAGGACGCCCTCGACGACTACCTGTCCTGCGGCCGCGGGCAGAGCGCCCGCGACTTCGTCAGCCCCGTGGCCACACCGTGGCGGTCCGGCGCCGCCCTCGCCCTGGTCGGGCTCGGACAGCCGGCGAGAGCCCTGGACCTCGCCGAGGAGGAACTGCGCCACGCGCGGACCTGGGGGACTCCCCGTGCGGTCGGCCGGGCGCTGCGGGCGCATGGCGTAGCCACGGGCTGCCGCCGGGGGCTGGACTCGTTGCACGAGGCCGTGGCCGTACTGAGGCAGGCACCCGCACCCGTGGAACTCATCGAAACCCTGCTCGACCTGGGACACGCCCGGATCGCGGCCGGGAACGGCCGCAAGGGCCGCGACGACCTCTACGAGGCCCACACCCTGGCGCTGCGACTCCTCTCCCCCGACCCTGCCGGACGCCTGGTACGCGCCACCGAGAACGCCCTGCGAACCGGGGGCGCCCGGCGGGCCAACCGGGTCGCGACGGGCAGTGCCGCACTCACCGGCGCGGAACGGCGCATCGTCGAGCTCGCGGCCACGGGCCAGACGAACACCGAGATCGGTGCGGCCCTCCACCTGGCCCGCCGCACCGTGGAGACCCACCTCACCAACGCCTACCGCAAGCTCGGCGTGACGCGCCGCACCCAGCTCGCGTCCCGCTTGGACGGTGCGGGCACCGTGCCCGCCTCCGTCGCAGGGGATGTGGCCGCGCTCGCCTGACCCCCGAGGCCGATTGCCGTCCTTGTGTGTCCGCTGCGTCCGCTGCGTCTGCTGTGTGAGTTCCTCAGCGGTAGACGCGGCGTGCTGCACACTCGTGGATCGTCCTGGTCCAGGCGGCGAGCGCCGGGGCGTGGGACGTCGCCTCGCTCAGGTTCTGCCACAGATTCGCACCGCTCCAGCGGGTGAACCAGCGGTGGGCCGTAGGCACGCTGACCCCGAACGAGGAGGGCAGCTGCTGCCACGCACAGCCGCTGGTGACCACGTAGACGACGGCGACCATGACCCTGCGCGCGTCAGCCGCGGCCCTGCCACCGCCCTGGGGCCGCAGCGGCAGGGCGGGCAGGAGCGGACGAGTCGCCGCCCACATCTCGTCGGGGACCAGGCGCTGAGCGAGTGCCTCCATTCCCGTGATCGTACGCACCCGTGAACGCACCCGTGATGGGCCACCCTGCTGATCCGCCAAATGAGATGTGCGCACAAGAGCCAGGCGGGCCTATCGTCGGCCGCCCGCCGACGAGTTCGGCAACCCACCACGAAGGGGAATCCATGACCATTCTCGTAACGGGAGCGACGGGAACGGTCGGCCGCGTCCTGGTCGACCGACTGCTTGAGTCCGGACAGCGAGTGCGGGCCCTGACCAGGAACCCGGAAGAAGCTCAACTTCCCGATGCCGTCGAGGTGGTAGCAGGCAACCTCACCGACCTCACAGGAGCCGCGACGGCACTCGACGGAGTGGATGGCGTCTACTACTTGTCCGGAGCACTCGACCCGCAACGTGCGATACAGCAGGCCCGCGCCTTCGTGGAGCTCGCCACGGGCGCGGGGGCCAGGCGCATCGTCGACCTCTCCGGCCTCGCCGTCACCGTACGTCGGCCGGGCAGCTACGAAATGCTGCGCGACGTCGAGGAGGTCATCGAAGCCTCAGGTCTGGAATGGACGCACATTCGGCCGGGCGAGTTCGCCAGCAACAAGCTGGACATGTGGGGCGCATCGATCCGCGCGGAGAGCGTGGTGCGCAGCGCCTTCCCCGACGCGCTCGGTGTCCCCGTCCACGAGGCGGACATCGCCGAAGTGGCCGCTGCCGCGCTCCTCTCAGACGGCCACGCCGGGCACGCGTACTCGCTGAGCGGGCCACAGCAGCTCACGCACCGGGAGCAGGCCGCGGCGATCGCCCAGGGCCTGGGCAGGCCGCTGCGCTTCGAGCCGGTGACGTACGGCCAGGCCCGCGCCGCATACATCACGGCCGGGATGCCGTGGGACATCGCCGAATACCTGCTGGGCTACCAGGCCGAGTACGCGCAAGAGCCGCCCGAGGTCCGGCCCGACGTCGAGCAAGTCCTGGGCAGGCCGGGCCGCACGCTGGCACAGTGGGCCGCAGATCACGCATCCGACCTCTCGGATGGTCCCGTGCGGCAGGCGAAGGACCCGGCCGGTACTGTCACGGGCTGACCCGACGCGTCCTCCTCGTTCCCGGCGTCGCAGGTTCCCGGGCTGACGGCCCGCCTTCGACACTGGTCGGGTCGCCCGGGGCTGAGACGCCTGACGACCCCTCGGATTCCTGTAAGGCACGTACGTAAACGGCCGCATGACCTACATGCCTGACAGCCCATTCGCACCCGAGATAACGAGCGTGGCCTGGGCATGACCGCCCCACCACCATGCCCAGGCCACGTCCACCACGGCAGGGACCCGGAACGCGCCGCCGCCCGCGCGAAGCAGCCGGCGGCCATCGGCCCGGACTGGAACTGCCGCTGGCCGCTTGACTGGCAGCGGCACTACCGCGACGCGTTCTCGCGGCGCCTGATGCGCCGGGCTCCGGCCAGCAACAGGCCGGCCGCGACCAGGAGGACCAGCAAGGGCGAGGGCCCGTCGACTACGAAGCCGACGACGACCCACGCCACCACGGCCCACGCGATGAACAGTGGCGGCGTCATACCGCGGCGGTCCAACCACAGCACAGTCAGACCGATCAGGAGAAGCGGCGGTCCGAAACTGAACACCGAATACCACCACGCGACGGTGGCGTCGCTCATCTCGGGGTAGTCCCCCAAGTTCCAGCCCCCGTTGAACCATGTTCCAGCATGGTCCGGGGCTGCTTCGACGAGGCTGCCCAGCGTGTGCCCGATTCCAGCGAGCGTGATGATCCAGCCTGCCCACTTAACCATCTGATTTCTCCGTTCTCACTGCGGAGTCGGCCGGTGGACGATCAGGTACCGGAATGGGTGAGTCCGCCCCGTGTACGGCCATCCGATTCTCGTTATACAGTCATGTACAAGCTGAGGCTAGACCGGTTATACAGCTATGCACAACCAACGGAAGCGCGAGGTGTATCACACGATGGGCAAGCTGCGCACACCGCGCGGGACGTGGGTCGAAGAGGGACTGCGGGCGCTGGCCACGGGCGGCGTGGACGCGGTGCGCGTCGATGCCCTGGCCAAGGCACTGGGCGTCACCAGGGGTGGGTTCTACGGCTACTTCGCCAACCGTGACGCGCTGTTGACGGAGATGCTCGACGTCTGGGAACGAGAGAGCGTCGACGACGTCCTCGACCGGATCGAGCACGAAAGCGGCAACGCTCTGGACAAGATCCGGCTGGCCGGGCAACTCACCTTCTCCAGCGACCGTCTGCTGCCCATAGACCTGGCCATCCGCGACTGGGCCCGCCGCGACCAGGCGGTCGCCGACCGCCTGCGCCGCGTGGACAACCGGCGCATGCAGCTGCTGCGCGACGCACTCAGCACTCTGTACACAGACCCCGACGAGGTCGAAGCCCGCAGTTTGCTCGCCTTCTGCATGGCCATCGGCAGCCACTTCCTCGCCGCCGACCACCCCGGCCGCACCCCCGTCCAGGTTCGCGCCCGCGCCAGCGAGATCATCTTCAACCGCCCGCCGGGCAAGGCCGACCCCACAGACCCGCCGGCGAGCTAGGGCTTCCGCCCTGGGAGGAGGCGGCCTTGCCCGGCACGTTTCTCCAGGACCTGTGGTTCCACCGGACCGACGACGCGGTGCGCGCACGCGTTGCGGCAGAGGGCAGTTCCACCGCGCCCGGCGCGTACGGGTGGAGGCCGAGCGCCTGCTCACCGGACCGGCCCCGGTGACCGCGCTGTTCGCCGGGAACAACCGGGCCATCGTCACGACCCTCCGGCGCACGCCGAACCGGACCGACCGGGGTGCCCCTCATGGCCTTCGACGGCCTCGAGCCCGCCGACCCTGCCCTCCCGCGCCGTCACGGTTGTCACCCATGACCCGTCCGCCTCGGCCGCACCGCGACAAGGCTGCTCTTCCGACGCCCGGAGGGAGCGAAGGGCGCCGCGTCCGCTCAACTCCCACGGGGTGACCATCTCTTCGGCACACGCGCCGACGTTTCTTCCATTCCCGCGTGACAACCCGGATTCGCGGCCGGGGAATTTCTTCACTGCGGAATCCCCCCCGTTTATGCAGCCGATCACGCCGATCACATGGCCGATTCCGGCTCGGCCATCGCCCGACGAGCAGCCCTCAGCGCATCGATCAAGCCAGCCCATTCATCGATGATCGCCACAAATCGACCAAAACCTTCAACTCCTCCACTATCGGAGGAACATGGACACCTCGCGACACCCATCGACAACTGAATGATGCAGGAACCAGCCATCCTGGTGGCCGGATTGACCCATTCCACTACGAGTTGATCAGCGCTTTCCGTGATCTTGTTAATTGCACCACATCGCCGATGGCTGGAATAAGGCGTCAAAACCCAGCCAGCATGATCAATCTGCGTGCTAGAACTCTCCTACAGCCGCTCCCATGCACGGAATTCAGTGGAGCCCGGCCGGGGGAGCGGGAATTCATGAATTCACAGTGGAGGTATAGATGGAGCAGGATTTCGATCTTGATGTCCGCGTGGCCGTCGCCCCGGTCCAGGACACCGCGCAGGGCTTCGCGAGCATTGGCAGCACCTGCTGGTCCTGCGACAACGCTTCCTGCGGTTGCCCGATCACGGTCGGCTACCCGCGGGTCTGCTGATCGCCTGACGGGCGCGCCCATAGGCCTGGACGGGCGCGCGCCCGTAGATCTGACGGGCGTGCGCCCGTAGAGAAGAAGCTCCCGGTGCCGTCCGGCACCGGGAGCCTTCCGGGAAGTCGGGGGCTTCCCGGGAAACGGCCGGCAGCCGGCCTCGGCGCGCCGTTCGGAGAGCGATACCGAGAGACGTTGTGAATCGGGGGGAGTCCGCGGTGGCGGTGCTGGAATTCGACGCGAGGACCGCCGAGGTGGCCCGCGCCTTGGCCGACCGGCTGGCGGCGTTCGCCGGTATCGCCGTGGAGGCGTCACAGAAGACCGCGGACCACGCTTCCGCGGCGCACGGGTCGAGCCTGGCCGACGGCTACCCGGGGATCGCGCTGGCGCTGCTGCACGCCGGCAAGGCACTGGACGAGCCGAAGCTCATCGACGCGGCACAGGCCCTGCTCCGACGTTCCGCACAGGCCACCGCCGAAGAGCCGCTGTCCGGGGCCGGTCTCTACGCCGGCACCGCGGGTTTCGCCTCCGTCCTGCTGGACTTCGCGGCGTACGACCGCCGCTACCTGCCGTCCCTGCGCCGGATCGCCGACCGGCTCGGCGAACAGATCACGGCCGCGCGGCGGCTGGAGCCCGGGGCGGGCCTGCCGGTCTCCGACTTCGACGTCATCTCGGGCGCCGCTGGTCAGCTGGCCGCGGCCGTCCGGCTCTGCACGGCCCTGGAGTCCTCGCCCGGCGACCCGATCCGTACCGCGGCCGAGCGGCTGACGGAGTATCTCCTGCGGGTGACCGGGGAGGACGGCCGGCAGCGGTTCGGCTGGTTCACCTCCCCGGACTACTACCCGGCCTATCCGGGGTACGAGGAGCAGGCACCGCACGGGATGTACAACCTGGGCTTCGCACACGGCCTGCCGGGCATCGTCTCGGCCCTGTGCGCCGCGTCCGCCGCCGGGATCGGCGGTCCGGGCCCGGCCGAACGCCTTGAGCAGACCACGTCCTGGCTGGTGGAGCACCGGCTCACGGACGAGGTGCCCGGCGCCGCCTGGCCCAACCTCCTCCGGGCCGAGGAGGGCACCGGACTGCCCGTCGCCCCGCTCGGCCAGCACGCGGCGCGTGCTGCCTGGTGCTACGGCGCTCCGGGCATCGGCATCGCTCTGCTGAGCGCCGCCAAGGTGCTCGGCGACACCGGTCTCGAGGCGATCGCGGTCGGGGCCCTCCAGCGGGTGGTGGACTGGGCGCCGGCCGAGCGGAACGTCTTCTCTCCCAGTCTCTGCCACGGCCACGCCGGACTTCTGGCGGTCTATCAGCGGGCCCACGCGGTCACGGGTTCGGCCTCCTTCCGGACCATGGCCGAGGATGCGCTGTCGACCGTGCTGTCGCTGGCGGACGAGGCCCGTCCCTACGTGGTGGCGGACGAGATCCGGCCCGGCGAGTTCGCCGACGACCCGGGGTTCCTCAACGGCGCGGCCGGTGTGCTGCTCGCGCTCTGCGGTGCTCTCGCACCGCGGGCGACGGGGTGGGACGAGGTCTTCTTCCTCACCCCCGCCTGACCGGGACCAGGACCGCGACCGCCCGGCGACGGAGACATGAACCGCCGCACCCCGTACCAGCGTTGCCCCAGCACAGCTAAGGACTGAGCGTGACCCGTCGGAACGCCGAGATCAGCGACCGCGACTCCGGGAGAGACCGCACCTACCTCGCACGGGACTTCTTCCTTCTCCGCGCGCCGGCCCTGCCGACCCGGGGGATGACGAACCTGCTGGCAGCCGGGGCGGATCCGGCCCACAGCGACCCGGCCGGGTGGGAGGCCCGCTATCTGCGCGGCCTGCTGGACCTGTGGGCGAAGCGCGGGGTCCGCTCGGCGATCTCGCTGGCGGCCCCGGACCTGGCCCGTGCCGTGGAGGGCATCGACACCCTCTCGGCCCGGGACCGGCGGCGCGCGATGATGAGCCTCGGCCGGTACCTGAACCGGATGAGCATGCGGCCGACCCCGCTGGCCACGGTGGCGGGCGTGGCGGTGGGCGCGTTCACGGGACCGGCCCCGGCCCCGGCCGACTCGCCCACCCCGCCCGACTCCCCCACCGCCACCCGCCCCGACGCCCCCACCGGCACCCGGCTCGGCGTGCCGGCGATCGTCAACGCCGTGGCCGGACCGGACATGGGCTGGGTGCTGCACCTGTTCAAGTCGGTCACCGACGCCCCGCGCGTCCGTCCCGAACTGGAGCTCCGCACCAACGACCTGATCCACCGCAGCCGGGGCCGGGCCTGGCTGTCCACGGCCGACGCCTACGGCGAGGGGTCGCGACGCTCGGCCTCGGTCCGCTGGTCCCCGGCGGTCCGGCTCGTGCTGGAGTCGGCCCGTACCCCGAAGACCTTCGGCGCGTTGCACGAGGAGCTGACGCAGCGGTACCCGGCGGTCGCGCCGGAGAAGGTCACCGCGCTCCTGGACCAGTTGGTCGAGCTGGCCTTCCTGATCACCGCGCACCGGCCGGTCCTGTTGGAGGGGTCGGAACAACCGCCGCTGTCGGCCCGGTTGGCGACCGCCTGCGACGGCGACGCGATCGCCGCGCTGGCGTCCGTCGAGGCCGCGGTGGCCGCGTTCAACGCCGTCGGCGACGTGGCCGGCCTGGAGGCGCTCCAGGAGGAGATAGCCCCGGCGGCGCGGCAGGTGAGCAAGGACTACAGCGGGCCCCTGTTGCGCGTCGACGCCCGGCTGAACATCCCGGCCCGGCCGGTCCTGCCGGCCGAGGTCCAGAGGCTGGCGGAGGACGCCGCCGAGATCCTGACCACCGTGGGCGACGTCTACCAGTACCCGGTGCCGCTGCGCGACTACGCGACGGCGTTCACCGAGCGCTACGGCGCACGGGCCGAGGTCCCGGTCCTGGAGGTGCTCTCCGAGGAGACTGGGCTGGGCGCGCCGGCCGGGTTCCGGAATCCGCCCCGTTCCTTCGAGTTGCAGCCGACCACCACGAGCGACCGGAGCAGGGAGGACCGTGACGTGGTCCTGCACCGGCTCGCCGCCGACGCGATCAGCCGCGGCAGTCTGGAGGTCGTCCTCGACGAGCGGTGGACGGCCGAGCTGCGACGTCACGACGACCGGCCGCTGAGGCCCGCGATCGACGTACAGCTGCAGGTGGCGCCGCCGGCGGCCCCGGGGTCCGGGTGGCGCGGGGTGGTCACGGCGGTGGCGTACGGCGGCCGGACGTTCGCCCGGTTCCACGACCTGCTGGGCACGGAGGGGCGCCGGGGGCTGGCGGAGCTGGCCGAGGCGGAGGCCGCGTTGCTGCCCGGGGTGGCGGTGGTGGAGCTCACCTACCTGCCGGAGAAGGCCCGTGCCACGAACGTCGCCGTCCGTCCGGCGGTCCGCGCGCTGGAGCTGCCGCTCAACGTGGCGCCGGGGCTGCCCGCCGACCAGGTGATCGCGCTCGAGGACGTGGTCGTGGGCGTACGCGAAGGACGGATGTACCTGCACAGCCCGGTCTTCGGGTGCGACCTGCACGTCACCCAGCACACCATGCTCAATCCGCTGATGGCGCCGAACGTCGGCCGCTTCCTGCTCGACGTCTCCTCGGCGGCCTTCCGCGGCGTCTCGACGTTCGACTGGGGCTCCCTGTCGACCAGCATGCCGTTCCTGCCCCGGGTCGTCCGCGGCGACCTGGTGCTCAAGCGCGCGCGGTGGCTGCTGAGCGCTTCCGGACTTCCGGCCGGCTGTACGGGCTCGTCGTCGGCCTTCACCACGGCCGTCGCGGCCTGGCGCGAGCAGTGGAACGTGCCGCGCCTCGTCGTCCTCACCCAGGGCGACAACACCATCCTGCTCGACCTGGAGAGCGCCCCCTCGCTGGAGGAGCTGCGGCTGGCCGCCGCCCGGGACGCGGACTTCACGCTGCGGATCGAGGAGGCGCTGCCGGGTCCCGAGGACGGCTTCCTGCGGGACGAGGCCGGCGCCCCCTTCGCCGCGGAGGTCGTGGTGCCCGTGCTGCGCGGCCGGCCGGCGCCGGCGCCCCGGGCGACGGCTGTCGCCCGGCGGCCGGTCACCGACGCCGAGCGGCTGCGGCCGGTCGGCGGGCCGTGGGTCTACGCCAAGCTGTACGTGGAGCACGACGCGCAGGACGCCCTCCTGGTCGGGGAGGTGACGGCGCTGGCGCGCTCGCTGGCCGACCGCGGCCTGGCGGGGCACCCGTTCTACCTCCGGTACGGCGATCCCGCCCCGCATCTGCGGTTGCGCTTCCGGGCCACTGATCCGGCCCGTGCCGCCGAGCTGCTGGGCGAGGTGGCGACGTGGGCCCACGCTCTGGTCGTCGAAGGCCGGATCATCGATGTCTCCTTCGAAACGTACCGTCGCGAGATCGAACGCTACGGCGGACCCGACCTGATCGACGCGGCCGAGGAGCTGTTCTGCCAGGACAGCGCCGCGACGCTGGCCCTGCTGCGGCACCTCGCCGCTCCCGCACCGGCGGGCGAGGTCCCGCTGGAGAAGGCCGCGCTCACCGTGCTCAGCCTCGAAGCCGTCGGCCGGGTGCTGGTACCCGACGTCGCCGAACGGCACGACCTGGTGCGGATGATGGCCGGCCCGCAGGCCGGTGGCGCGGAGTACCGGGCCGTCGCCCGCCGGCTGTGGCAGGGGCACACGGCGCCCGGCGGCGAGGCCGCGGTGCTCCGGCAGGTGGACGCCCTCTGGCGGCCCCGCGGCACCGCGTACGCGGCCCGGGCCGCCGAGCTCGAGCGGGCCGGCGCACTTTGGTCGGACCGGAGGGACGTCCTGCGCAGCCTGTGCCACATGCACAGCAACCGGATGGGCCTGCGGCGCGAGCAGGAGGACGCCGCGTACGGCATGTGGCGGCGGCTGCTCGACCGGGTCGCCGCGACCGGGCACGCCTCGACGGCGGGAGGGTCCCGGTGAGGCCGTACTCCTGGCTCCGGCGGCTGGCGGCAGCGCCGCGACCGGGCCTGCTCGTGCTGCGCCAGTCCTGGCGCAGTGACCGCGCCGGAACCGCGCAGGTAGTCCTCATCTCGCTGCTCGTCGGCATCCTGCCGGCCGGTCAGGTCACCCTCACGGCGGCCTTCGCGACGGCGCTGCTGCGCGCGGCGGGCAGCTCGCACCCGCAGCTCCGGGGTGTGCTGTTCTACCTGGTCCTGCTGGCCCTGCTGGGCCTCGCCTCGCAGCTGCTGATCCTGCTGCAGGGGCGGGCCATGCAGCGCTGCCAGAGCAGACTGTCGGCCCATCTGTCGGAGGAGATCATCAGCCGGGCGAGCCGGTTCACGCTCTCCCAGGTGGAGGACCCGAAGATCCAGGACTCACTGCAACGGGCCGTCCGGGAAGTGAGTTTCCGTCCGGGCATGATGCTCTCCCAGCTGATGCAGACCACCACCCAGATGGTCGCCTTCGGCTCGGTCGGGGCGATCCTGTGGACGCTGGACTTCCGGGTGGCGCTGCTTGCCGTGCTCGCCCCCGTCCCGACGGTCGTCGCGCAGATCCTGCAGGGCAAGCGCGCCCACGCGCTGGAGCACGGACGCTCCGAGGAACGACGCCGGCTCAACTACTGGCAGCACCTTGCCTCCCAGCCGAACTCGATGAAGGAGGTGCTGGCCTTCCGGCTGGCGCCGGTGGTCCTCACCAACCACCGGCGGCTGCTGGCGGGGATCGTCGGCGCGGACCTCCGCCTGGCCAACCGGAACCTCCGCCTCTCCATCCCCATGGTGATCCTGACCGCCGCGCTGACGATCTCCGCGCAGGCCACGGCGATCCTGGGCGGCACCGACGCCCGGCACGTGGCGGGACTGCTTGCGGTGATCCAGGCGATCGGCATGCTGCAGAGCAGCGCGCAGATCCTCTACGGCGCCGTGTCCGGGATGTACGTCAACCAGCTCTATCTCCGCAATGTGAACGAGTTCCTCGCCATCGAGCACACTCCGCTCCCGCAGGGCGAGCTGACGTTCCCGCAGAAGATCAGTGAGGGCATCGAGTTCCGCGACGTGTCGTTCAGCTACCCCGGCAGCGGGCGGCGCGCCCTGGAGAACGTCTGGTTCACGCTCGAACCGGGCCAGGTGACGGCGGTCGTCGGCCTCAACGGCGCGGGAAAGTCCACCCTCGGCAAGCTCCTCGGCCGCCTCTACGAGCCGACCGGGGGCTCGATCGTCGTCGACGGCGTCCCGCTCGCCGGCTTCCGGCTGGACAGCCTGCGCGACCGGGTCTCCTACGTCTTCCAGAACTACGTCGAATACCAGCTCTCGGTCGGGGAGAACATCTCGCTCGGCCTGGCGCACGAAGCCGACCAGGGGCCCGCGAGGATCGAGGCCGCAGCCCGCGAAGTGGGCATGCACGACCACATCGCCTCCCTCCCCCAGGGCTACGAAACCCAGGCCGGGAAGCTGTTCACCGGCGGCGTGGAGTTCTCCGGCGGCCAGTGGCAGCGCCTGGCCATCGCCCGGAGCACGGTACGCCCGGCCAGCGTGCGCATCATGGACGAGCCGACGGCGGCCCTCGACACCATCACCGAGGCCGAGCTGCTCGACACCCTGACCACGGCCACGGCGGGCCGCGTCTCGCTGCTGATCGCCCACCGCTTCTCGTCCGTACTGCGCGCGGACCGGGTGCTGGTCTTCGACCGCGGCCGGCTGGTCGAGGACGGCGACCACCAGGAACTGATGCGTCTCGGCGGTCTGTACGCGCGCATGTACAAAGCGCAGGCCACCGCCACCGGTCACGAACCGGCGGCGGGAGCCGGGACGGGAGCCCGATGATGAAACTCACCGCGTTCGACCAGGTCCTGGTCTACGGCGCCACCGGCCCGGCCGGGGCCGCCCGGGAGTCGGTCCGGCTGGCCGTGGCGGCCGAGCACCTGGGGTACGACCGGTTCTGGGTCGCAGAGCACCACGGCGCGACCAGCGGCTGCGGCTCGCCCGAAGTGCTGGTGGCCGCCGCCGCGGCGGAAACCGCCACCATCCGGGTGGGCACCGCCTCCGTCCTGCTCCCCCACTACGCGCCCTTGAAAGTGGCGACCACCTTCAACCTGCTGGAACGCCTCTTCCCCGGGCGGGTCGACCTCGGCATCGGCCGCGGCCCCGGCGCGGGCCAGACCGTCGTCCAGCAGCTCGCGCGCCCCGGCGAGGCGCCCTACCCGGAGAAGATCGAGGCCCTCCTGTCCCACCTCACCGCCGGGACGGACCTACTGCCCGAGTCCACCCCGCCCCAGCTGTGGCTGACCGGCGCCGGCCCCGGCGGCGCGCAGCTCGCCGCCCGCTACGGGCTGCCGTTCTGCCTCGCGCAGTTCGCCCACGGCACCCTGCGGCCGGACATCGTCGAGTTGTACCGGGACAACTTCCGCCCGGGCCCGCTCGGGGCGGTCCCACGCGTCAGCATCGCCGCCCGGGTGGCCTGCGCGGACGACGCGCGGGACGTCCGGCTCCTGCGCTCCCTCCTCACCCTGGCCGCAGCCCCGACGAGCCGCCGGACCCTTCCGTCCTGGGACGAGCTCCACGCCCTGGACTCCACCGCGCCCCCGCCGGGCCGCCCGGACGCGGACGGCATGTCCGTGCTCGCCGGAGTCCCCACGGAGGTGGCCGACAAGCTCGCCGCGCTGATCGCCGCCTACTCCCCCGACGAACTCGCCGTCACCACCGTCTGCCCCGACTTCGACCTGCGGGTCCGAACCTTGGAGCTGGTACGCGCCATGGTCCCCTCAGGGAATCAGTGGGCCGGAACCGCCTGTGGATTCGGTCCGTAGGCGTTGTGCTGCGGCTTGCCGGCCGTCGCCCAGAACACGATCAGGACGATCAGACCCACGATCGGGATCAGGCCGATCAGCATCCACCAGCCCGACCGGTCGGTGTCGTGCAGGCGCCGGACGCTGACGGCGAGGCTGGGGAGGAACACGGCGAGGTCGTAGACGGTTTCGATGATGATGCCCGTGCCGAGCAGAGCGTCGATGACGGCCAGCGCGATGCTGATGACAGAGCTGATCAGGGTGAACATCCAGAACTCGGGGCGGCCCGCCCGTCCGCTGAATGTCGCGTACTTCTTGAGCACATCCACATACCAGTGCACCTGCGCCCCCAAGAGCCGCGGCCGGCCCGTCCACATGGACCGGGCCTCATCCCGAACGTAAGTGGCTCAAACTGGTCGGTCAACGGTCGTGAAGATGCGGGCGACGGCGCCCGCAGAGCGCTTCCGGGCGCCTGCGTGCGCGCATGGGCATACGCGATGTCCGCCGCCGCCTCTGCAGGCTCCCCAGCCGGTCAGCGCATGGCGAGGGCGAGTGTCGCGTCGAGGAGTGCGGAGGTCAGGGCGGGGAGTTGGTCGGGGGATTCGGACAGCAGGAACAGCCAGGCGAAGACGGGGCCGACAAGTAGGGCGTTGAGGGTGGCCGGGTCGGGGCGGGTGGTGAGTTCGCCACGTGCGGTCGCGCGGTCCAGGATCTCCGTGAGGGTCCGGCGCTGGGCTCCCAGGTATTTCTCGTCGAACCGGTCACGCAGTGCGGGGTCGGCGTGGAGATCGGCCAACAGGCCGGGGACCGTCCCCTGCGGCGGAGAGGCCATGGCGTCCGCGATCTCGGCGAGCACGGCGGCCAGGTCGGCGCGGAGCGATCCGCAGTCGGGCGCCACGGCCAGGAACTGATCCGTCAGAAGAACGTCGAAAATCATCTCTTGTTTGGTGGCGTGGCGCCGGTAGATCGCCGCCTTGCCCACGCCGGCCCGCGTGGCCACCTCGGCCATCGTGAGCCGCGCGTATCCCACCTCGGTCAGCAGCTCTCGAACGGCGGAGGCGATGGCGTCGTCGACGCGGCTGTCCCGGGGGCGGCCCCCCTGATTACGCGCTTGCTTTCGAGCGGACATGGGAGCAGTATACGGAACCAGAAGTATCGAAACCACCAGTTCCAGAACTAGCGGTTCCGGCTCGGAAGGAATGACCGATGCGAATCCCGAAAGCCGCCCACACCGCACAGCCATGGCGGATCCACGAGTTCACCCACGACTTCCGGATCGAGGACGTGTGGTCCTTCCGCGCCCCCGACGCCGGGCCCGACGACTTCCCTGTGATGACCAAGGCGCTGAGGACGGCCTACGACACCCGAAAGGAACCCGCCGCGGTCCGGCTCCTGTTCGCGGTGCGCTGGAAGCTCGGCGCCCTGCTCGGCTGGGACACCCCCCGGGCGGGCCTGGGTGGGCGGGTCGCCTCGCTGCGCGACCGCCTCCCACACGACCTCGCCCGGACCGCGGACGACGCCGGCTCCTCCACCGACCCGTTCTCCGAGGTCTACCACCTCGACAACGAAGCGGCCCGCGAACTGGGCAACAAGACCGTCCACACCATCATGCACCTGGGCTGGGTGCAGACCGACGACGGCGGATACGAACTGCGCATGGCGGCGCTGGTCAAACCCAACGGACTGTTCGGACGGCTCTACATGGCCGGCATCCTTCCGTTCCGGTACCTCATCGTCTACCCGGCGCTGACCCGCCAATGGGAGCGCGCCTGGCTCGACTACGGCCGCCCGAACCGGCACACCGGAGACGCCGCGGGCGGAGAAGCCGGCGGATCTGCTGCCTGATGCTGAAGCGGCCCGCTACGTCCGCGGGACCGGCTTCGGCGCCTCCCAGGCGGGCCCGACGGAGAGGTAGGTGGTGCGCTGGAGGAGGTCCCCGGCCCGGAGCTTCTGCGTCCCCCATTTCAGGCCGTCGTTCCGCGCCGTGGTCACCATCTCCAGCGTGTGGAGCGCCCCGGGGTCGATGATCAGCCGAAGGCGCCAGGTGTCGGCGTCCAGGTCGACGGCCGTGCCGGGGCGACCGGTGCTGTCCTTGACCTGCTCGGTCACCCGCGCCCCGGGAATCCCGGTGAGGACCTTGAACAGTGCGGCTCGCAGCCGCGGTTCGGCGGGTGACCGGGCGAGCAGCTCCTCGATGCCGCTGAAGAGCGCCTCCTCGGCCGACTCCCCGGTGGCCTTCCCGAGGAGCCGGGCCCGCAGCGCGTCCGGGTCGGTGGGCAGCTTCCCGAGCTCGTCCCACATGATCGGATTGCGTCCGATCCAGAAGGCCGTCCCCGCCATCCCCGTCTCGGAGTAATCCCGGACCGGACCGTCACCGAACTGCCCGCGTGTGCCGCTCCGGCTCAGCCAGACGGTCTCGTACGATTCGTCACGCCCGTCCTTCTCGCTGCTCCGGTTCCACTGGAAGGTCCGCACCTTCCAGTACGGTGCCGCCCCCGTCCGCTCCCGCTCCGCCGCCGGGGAGGGCCGCACGCTCCCGGAGTCCGACCAGGGCTGGAACGCGACACCCAGCGCGACCGCCACGACCGCTGCCGCCGAGACGAGCACGGGAAGGCGCCGCCGCCACGTCCGCACCGGGACGACCGCGGCCCCCGGCTCCCATTCCAGCTCGACGGCAGGCCCGTCCCCGTCCGCCCGGCCGGCCGCCGACCGCACCGCGGCCAGCGCCGCGGCGACGGCGTCCGCCGAGGGCGGCGTGACCTTGCCCGCGGCCCTCAACCGCCCGGCACCGGGGAAGTCGAGGAAGTCCGTGTCGTCCGTGTTCCTGTCCTGCCCGGTCATGCGAGGTCTCCTGTCAGGGGAAGCGGGGCGGAGGGGCCGAGCGCCGCGCGCAGCCGGGTGCGCGCCCGGTGCAGCCGGGACCTGGCCGTGCCCGCGGGGACGCCGACGACGGCCGCGGCCTCGGTGGGGCTGAGCTGCTCCCACGCGATCAGGAGCAGCAGCTCCCGCTCCACGGCCGGCAGCTCGGCCAGCATCCGGCGCATCAGCGGCGCGACCGCCGCCGCGTCCAGCCTCCGGTCGACGGCGTGCCACGGGTCACTGCTCGACTCGCCGGCGAGCGCGGCAGCGGCCGAAGGCCGTTCCTGCCCGCGCCAGTACGCGGCCAGCACATTGCGGGCCACGCCGAAGAGCCACGCCCGGACCGGCCCGCGGGCGGCGTCGTAGGTGCCGCGCCCCGCGTAGGCCCGCAGCCACGCCTCGGCCAGCAGGTCGTCCGCCGCGCCGGGCGCCCGGCGTGCGAAGTAGCCGTGCAGCGCCGTCGAATGGCGCTCCACGAGCGGCTCGAAGGCCGAGGCGTCGGTTCCCGAGCGCGCCAGCAGTTCCTCGTCCGTTGCCACGGACCTCCCCTTCCACGGGCCACGCCTTCCGCGGCCCCCTCCCCTACTTGTGTCCGCCCCACAAAAGCGTTCGCGCCCCAGGAGCCGGGCGCGGCCGCTCGTGCTGCGTGCCCGTGAGGCTGTTCCAGATTGCGGGGGTGCGAACCGTTCTCTCGGAGTGTCCGGCGCGGTTAGCATCGCTGTGACGACGGGCGTGCGGGTGGGGTCCTCCGTATCCCGGTGGTAGTCCAGTCGCGAGCGACTCCGGGGGAATCATGCCGCGAGCGAACATGGCCCTTGCGCATCCGCTTACGGTGCCTGTCATGGTGCCGATAGCCGAGTTGAGCCCTGATCTACGGCCAGTCGGCGAGCCGGTGTGCGGGGTGCGCCCGATCGAGGTTCCGCTGGTCGTGCTGAGCGGTGAGCGGCGGCAGACGTTGTTCGCGCGGCCCCTGCCCGGTCACGACGACGCTTCCCGCTTCCAGGCCATGGGGCCGTTGCGTGCGCTCGGCACACTTGCCTCCACGCAGACCGGGTTCCTGCTCGAGCACGCACCCGACTTCCGGGGCCCGGTCGCGGACCTCTGCCGGGCGGCGGCCGCGCAGTACGTCAAAGGGCATGCGGCCGGTTTTCGCGAGTGGCTCGGTGACCGGGCGGCGAGCCTGGACCAGGACCTTGTGCGGCACGCTGGGCTGCTGCTCGTGTCCGGGGCGGAACGGCTGATGGTGCCGCTGATCTACCTGAATCACATGTGGCGGCAGGGCGATCCGAACGCCGATGTGGCGACCGGGCCGAGCCGGATGCCGGAACCGCTGGGCAGCCTCCTCGGTCCCGCGGCGGGGGCGGTCGGGATGGTCCCTCGGTTCAACCAGATACTGATGACGATGCTGGCGTTCGAGCTGGACGGGGTGCGCGGTGGCGCGGAGCTGTCCCACCGGGACGTCGCCGCCGTGGATCGCATGCGTCCGGCGTTTTGGCTGAACGAGGGCGACCGGAGCGAACTGGAGCTGTACCAGGCCTTCTACGCGGTGGAGGCGTTCGGTGTCCCGCTGTACGGCTGGGGTTGCCACGCGCTGGAGTGCGCTGCCGCCGACGACCGGGCCGGGGGTGCACGGGCGCTGCGCATGGTGCAGGCGGTGATCCGGAATGTCTACATGATCACCAAGCGGCTGATCCCCCGGATCGATGCCGACGAGTTCCGGCGGATCCAGGTCACGTGCGGCTGGGTCGGTGACGAGGTGACCGGCGTCGCCTCGGGGTATCAGCTTCCGTTCATGCTGATGCTCGACTCGCTGTTCCACGTGAACTACAGCCACCCCGGCGTCATCGCCGCGCGGGCGAACAACCTGCGGTTCGTGCCGGAGGATTGGAAGGCGTTCTTCCGTATGGTCTACGACGCGCGGCCCGCGCTCAGGACGTGGGTCCACGAGTCCGGCGACGGCCCGCTCGCCGAGGCGTATCGTTCCTGCACGGAGCTCTTCACCCTGTTCCGGAACATGCACCGCCACCTCGGCGGACAGGTACTCAAGGGTGGCACCACGACCGGCCGGGTTTTCGAGAGCGCCGCGGCGAACTACGAGCAGTTCATGTCCGAGATGGCCGGTCTGGTCGACGACACCGCGGCGACGGGCGACGTGTCCCACCCGGCGGCACCGGACAGCCCGGCCGCGGCGGCCAGCCGAGGGGTCCGCTCGTGATCACCGTCAACATCGCGGGCCGGAAGATCGAGGTCGCGACGGGCACGAGCATCCAGCACATCTGCGACGAGCACGACACCCCCGTCACGTTCGGCTGCCGGGCGGCTCGGTGCGGCGCCTGCATGATCAAGGTGATGTCCGGTGCGGACAACCTCAGCCCGGCCGGGCCGGACGAGCGCGCGGTGCTCGACGTACTGGCGATGTCGCCGGACTGCCGCCTCGCCTGCCAGGCCACCGTGCTCGGCGCGGTCACCATCGAAGTCGCGGACTAGGGAGAACAAGGCCATGACCAGCCAGCCGACCTACGTCCTGCGGCACTCGGACCACGAGGCCCGCCGCTTGGCCACCCAGGCCGTCTTCTACGCCGAGCACACCGACCGGCTCCTGGAGATGGCCGGGATCACCGCGGGGATGGACGTCCTGGACGCCGGGTGCGGCGCGGGCGACGTGTCGATCCAGCTGGCGCGCATCGTCGGGCCGACCGGTTCAGTGGTCGGCGTGGACGCCGACGCGAGCGTGCTCGACTCGGCCCGGCGGCGCGCGGCGGAGCTGAACCTCGGCAACGTCACCTTCCGGCAGGCCACCCTCCCGGACATCACCCTCGACCGGCCGGTCGACGCCGTCGTCGGACGGCTGATCCTGATGCACCTGCCCGACCCGGTCGGCATGATCAGGGCCCTGTCCACGCTGGTCCGCCCGGGTGGCGTGATCACCTTCCAGGACTTCAACACCACCAGGATCCGGTCCGTGCCCGCACTGCCGCTGCTGACGAGGTGCATCGCGGTGGTCAACGACTGCCTACGTGCCGCGGGCCGCACCCTGGACACCGGCGAGCGGTTGTACTCCCTGTTCCGGGAGGCCGGGCTGGCAGGTCCCGAGCTCGCCGTGATGGTGCCCACGCCGGCGGACAAGGAATCGGCCGTGGTCATGCTGGGACAGACGCTGCTCACCGCGCTCCCGTTCGCCGAGGAGTCCGGCGTGGTCACGCCGGGCGACTTCGACCCGGACACGCTGATCGACCAGCTCCGCGAGGAACTGCGGGACACCCCGTGCGCGGTCTACCTGGCCGAACTGGTCGGTGCGTGGACCCGTTTGCCTGGCTGATCCGCGCTCGATGAGGAGAGCGGCCGGACAGTGTCAGCCCCGGGACTCTCCGAGGGTCTGGTCGGCCGTCGCGAAGCGGTGCTCCGTAGGCTTCAGCACGTCGTAGAGGTAGCCGAAGTACTCCGTTTCCGCCGTGCCAGTGAGCACCGCCAGCAGGAAGGCCAAGCACCCCGTGGCGTGGTGCTCCCACAGTGGTCCGCGCCCCTCGTTGTAGAGCACGGTCCACTCGTCGGGCTGCTGACCGGGTCGCACCAGCCAGTACAGGAAGGCCCCCGTACCCTCCTCGAATGCCCACGGCAGGACCCGCGCGCCCGCCTCCAGCAGGCCGGCGGGCTTCTTCTCGCCCATCTCCCACAGGTCGGCCAGGATCTCGTCCCGTTCCGTCGTCTGCTCGTGCAGGTCGCAGTCGTTGTAGGCGGAGTCGGGGACGAGCAGCCAGATCGTGTCGTCGAAGATGCCGTCGCCGTATGTCTCGACGAGCTGCTTGTAGTCGGCGGGCAGAGCCGCGCCCAGAGCCCGCTCGGCCTGCGCCCAGTCCACCGCGGGCGGCGGTTCGGCGGGCGGCGGGCAAAGGCGGACGAGGGCATCGAGGGCATCCAGGGCGATCATGGAATGGACGCTACTGGAACCCCCACCGGTGCCCGTGGGTGGGTCGGCAGGGTGCGCTGCCAGCTGGTGCAGTATGAACGGATTCAGGAGGGGTGGCCACAGCAGGCCCCCAGCACTGGACGTTGCCTCCCACGGAAAGCCGTCGGCCGGGATCCCGGCCGACGGTCTGAGGAGGCCCATGGGGCGCAGGGCGGTACGGCCCCGGCCCGAGGCTGTGCGCTACCTGAACAGGCGGTCACCGCTGGTGGCCATGCGGTGGGTGCCGCTGTGGCGGTTCACCCAGTCGCGGATGAGGTTGATGGCGTTGGCGCACTGCCAGCCGTTGTCGTACTCGTGCTCTCCGGTGAAGTTGCCGTAACCCGCGATGATGCCGTCCACACGTGCGTCGCCCAGCAGTTTGTCGACGTACCACGGGTCGTTGTAGGTGGTCGTCCAGGACAGCGTGGCCGCGAGCTGTCCGGCGGCACGGTCCCCGGCGCCCTTCTTCAGTTCCGCGCACGTGTAGTAGGTGGCTTCCGTGCAGTTGCCGAATCCGTTGGGGATATTGCCGTCGCCGTAGTCCATCACCCGGTGACCAGTGGGGAATCCGGAACCGGACCGGTTGAAGGCGTCGCGGACCTTGTCGCGGCTCCCGGTCGTGGTGATGCCTTCCAGCGGGCCGAGCGTGCCTTCCAGGCTCTTCCAGCCCCTGCCGCCGACATCCGGGTTGCTGCCGCCGTGGTACTCGTAGAAACCGTAGAGCACCTGGATCCCGGCAGCCGTCAGCCGCTGCGCCTTGTCGTGCAGTCCGGCAACGCTGCACGCACGGTTCGGCTGTTCTCCGCAGTAGTTCGGGTCCTTGATGTCCAGCCAGACCAGCGACAGCCGGCGTCCGGCTTTGGCGTTGGAGAGAATGCGGTCGATCACGCTGTCGAAGCTGGGGCCCCGCCGGTTGTCACCGGCCGAGGAACAGTCGTGATAGGCGCGCCATTCGTTCGGGTTCCACCAGGCACAGACGTCGACCTCGATGGCGTTGGCGCCGTGGTTGAGCGCGGCATCCACGCCCTCCAGGGTGTCGACTCGGTGCGCTATGGCGTAGATCGCGTGACGCTGATCGGCTGCTGCCGCCGGGGTCGTACTGAGCGTTGTGGCACCGATGATCCCGCACAGTGCCGCCATCAACGCCAGTAACCTCCGCGGGCCGGCGGCATGTCGAAGGTGAGTGGTCAAGGAAGACACTCCTTCATGTCGGTGTACTTCGGCGTACTGAAGCGGACTCCGATCTCACCAACTGCACGTTGACATGTGAAAAATGGGAGATAAACGAGATTCGGGCCATGAACCGCCAGCTCCCCGGGGAACCCTCCCCGATGCGCGTGGCCTGGGGAGTGTCTCCTTGAGGCCCACAGCCGACAACCAATGTTTACGCGACGTCAATCGTTAACTAGAGTTGTCGCATGCTCTCATCTGAGATCACTCCCGAAGAACAGGCAGAGCTCGACAAGGCTCTCCATGACGCCCTCAACCCGCTCGCCTCGGCTTTGCGCTCCCGAGCGACAGGGCTGCCCCAAGACCGCATGTGGGAGGCGGACCCCGTCGAGGTGACACTGTCCGTTCTGGCCGCGTGGAAGGTGATGGATGCGGAGGTCAAACGGCTGACGGCTATCGCGGCATGCACAGCCGGGTCCTACGGCGCGAGCTATGAACAGATGGGCGCCGTGTGGGGAATCACCCGGCAGGGCGCCCGCAAGAAGTGGCCCGATGCCGTCAGCCGCCCAGCGACCACAGCAGCGCGGACGAGCAGCCCACTCGAACTGTGCGGCGGAAAGGCCGAACTGATGCAAGAGCCATCGTCCGGCGGCTGGCGGTGGCACGGAATGGGCGCGGACGGAACGCACGGGGAGGCCGACGCCGGCACCTCGTACGCGACGAAGGAGGAGGCCGCGGCCCATGCGGGGGCCTTCCTGAAGGAGCACGCCGTCATCCGGGCCTGAGGCCTGCCACCGCCGCCCGCGAACCGGATCCGCCGGCATCAACGGCTCGATCCAGCCCCACATCGCATCTCTGGTCACCGACCGGGCAGACACCTCCGATCAACTGCTCGGCCCATCAAGAGACACGCCTTAGATTGCGTCGTATCTGGCGGACATCTCACTACGAGGGCACACATGGCTGATCGCGAACCGATACCCGCACCTGACGGCCGTGTGGCGGCTCTGGCGGAGCAGGCACGGCTGGGACGCTGGCGGATGGGGGCCGGGGACAGGAAGGGGCTCATGGGCAAGCGGTGGGGCGAAGCGCGGCTCCACCTCTACGAAGAAGGCCTGGTCGTCACCGACCCCGGCGGCGGGGAGTGGGTGTACCGCTGGGAGACGACCAGCGTGTACCAGCACCTGGCCACCCTCAACGGCGCGATCCAGGACGCCACGTACATGCTGGTCGGCCCGGACGGGGCCGCGCTGTCGGTCGGGCGCGGCGGCAACGGCAGCTTCAAGCGCGAGCTCCCCGGCCTGGGAGTGACCTCGCACACGCGCGGCCCCTTCATCGTGTACGAGGGCCAGTGGGGCCCGGAGATCCAGAAGGGTGTGCTGCGCACCCAGGGGAACGTCGCGCTCGAACGGCTGCAGCGAGGTGAGACGTTGACGTATGGCTCTGTCTCCTTCGACCGGAACAGCGTGTCGGTCAAGGGGAAGTCCGTGAGCTGGACGGAGGTCGCCGCTACCCAGGTCCTGCATGGAAGCCTGTACTTCAACAACGCCCGCAATCGCGGTGTGCTGTCCTGCGCCGTCCCCAAGGTCGCGAACCTGTATCTGCTCCTCGCGCTGGCGGATCGACTGAAGGGCTGACGCAGCGCTCAGGACAGGCGGTATTGCATGGGGTTTACCCGTCCGCAACAGGTTCTCGGCAGACTCCGCAGCATGAAGATCGAACAGGTCCCGTGGGAGGACCCGGACGCCACCGCGCTGCGTGAACGACAGCGAGCTGAGATCGCTGCTGCATACGGGACCCCGGACAGCGAGCCCGGGCAAGCGCCGTCGGCAGCGGACATCGCGGCGTTCTTCGTGGCTCGCGAGGACGACGGCACCGCCGTGGGATGCGGAGGACTTCGCGACCTCGGCGCAGGGGTCGGCGAGGTCAAGCGCATGTACGTGTCCCCGGCCTGGCGTGGTTCAGGCGTCGCCACGCGCATCCTTTGCACGCTGGAGGACTGGGCGCGCGAGCAGGGGTGGGCAAGCCTTCGGCTGGAGACAGGGGACCGCCAGCCCGATGCCGTGCGCTTCTACACGCGCTCCGGCTATGGGCGGATCCCGAACTTCGGCGCCTACGCCGACGTGGAGAATTCCTTGTGCTTCGAACGGACGCTGCTCTAGAGCTGGAACCGAAGACGGCTCGCCGGTGCCGCGTGGTCAGGCCGCCGTCGTGCCGCTCCGGCGAAAACACCTGGTGGGATCGCGGCGCGGGGCGCTATGATCACCGCGATGATCACTCCTTCTGGTAACAGAATGGGGGCCCCGTCCGCGCAAGGTGAGTGCTGATGCTCACTCAGATCGCGACAGGGGATCCCCGCCTTTCCTTCTGGCTGCGCGTGCGCGAGTTCGCCGTGCCGCCGTCCATGGTCGAGACTGCGACCGCCCGCCGCCACACCGGCGACTGGGCGGGGGCGTGTGCCGCCGCAGCCATCGACGTCGACCTCGACCTCCGTTCCGTGGCACGTAGCCATGGCCGGGAACTCGCGGCCCGAGTCCGGGCCGATCTCCGCCATCTGGCGCCCGACCTGCTGCGCTGGCACATGCCGAGAATCGCTCCCGACGGGCTGCTACGCCCCGGACTGACCATCGCGCTGGCCACGTACGACGTCGCGGAGCGTGACGGCGCGAGTCCTGTGCACCTCGTGGTCCGGACGCCGCCTGCCTGGGCGGACGCCGGCCAGCGGATCAGCCTCGCGCTGTGGGACGGTTCGCACGCCGAGCCGGCCGCACGCCATCACCCGCATCCCCACCCCGACCGGCGGTTCCGCCTCGACCTGCACCGCCACCTGTGGGACGCGCGCAGGACGGATGAACTGCGGGTACGGGCCGGGGCCGGCGAACCACCAGGTGACGGTAGGCCGGTGCTGGAGTCCGGGGCCGTGCCCCATGGTTACCGCTGTGCCGCTGACCGGTGGGCAACCGAGGCGGGGATTCTGCTCCACGCCGAGGGGAAATCCGCCGGTGCCGTGACCGTACGGCTCGGATCCCGGCACCGGCTGGTCCTGCACCTGACCACGGCCGGGGACGGGCCCGGCACCGCACCACCCGTACCGCGGATCGCGGCGGCGGGCACGGCCGGCGACGTGTCCGCGCTGCCCGTCCTACCCGACGCGGCGACCTGGGTGCTGCCCGACCTGGAGCTGCTCCGCACCGGCGCGATCGACGTCGACCGGCTGCATCCGCTGGTCGCCTCGGCGCTGGCACCAGGCCATTCATCGGCCGGTCCGCCCCGCACTCCTGACGGGCCCGGACAGCCGCGCCTCGTGGAGTGCCGGGGAGCCCGGCACCGGATCGGCCTGGTCGACGGGGTACTGGTCCCGCTGGACCACGACCCGGCCGAGATCCGCCGGGAGGAGTTGCTGGTCGCCCTGACCGGCACCCCGCTTCCCTGCCTGCGGGCGATCGACGAGGCGCACCGCCGTCCGGACTGCCTCGCCGGCGTCCGCGAGCGCCTGGATCACGGAGACACGGCCGGTGCGCTGGCCGTCGTCGAAGGCCTGCTGGGCCCCGACGCGCTGCTGCGCGCCGGGGCTCTGCGGGACGAACTCGAGACGGCCGCGCTGCGGCGGATCACGTACGGGCTGTACCGGGCGGGTCTGATCGGACCTGGGCCCGGGCCCGGGCCCGGCCGCGTCTGCGCTGAAGGCCGTCGTCGCCGTTCCCGCGGCCGCCGCTCGCACACCTCTCACTGACTCGTCACCGACGCGGGGCCTCCCCCCTGCCCTCACTCGCCCTCATTCGGCTCACCACGAACCCATAGGTGATCAAACATGCCCACTTGCGCCCCATTCGCTGCCCCCGACGCCCCCGACGCCCCCGCCTCCCAACTCGACGTCGCCGGCGAGCTACTCGCCCTGCTCCGCGACGCGACCACCGAGCCACGCCCCGACAACCAACTGGAGGCCCTGACCCTGGCCGTGGCCGCCGACCTGCCCGTCCTCCTCTGGGGTGAGCCCGGGATCGGCAAGACCGCGGCCCTGACGCAGCTCGCCGAGTCCCTGGAGCTTCCGCTGACCACGGTGATCGCCAGCGTCCACGAACCGTCCGACTTCTCGGGCCTGCCCGTCATCGGGGACGATCCCGCCGAGCAGGGCGTGCCAATGGCCCCGCCGGACTGGGCGGTGCGCCTGGTACGGGCGGGCCGGGGGCTGTTGTTCCTCGACGAGCTGTCCACCGCGCCGCCGGCCGTGCAGGCCGCCCTGCTCCGGCTCGTACTCGAGCGGCGGATCGGTGCCCTACGACTGCCGCCCGACGTCCGGATCGTGGCCGCCGCCAATCCGCGCGGCTCGGCCGCCGACGGCTGGGAGCTGAGCCCGCCGCTGGCCAACCGGTTCGTCCACCTCCAGTGGACGCACGAACACGAGGTCGTCGTACGCGGCCTCGGCGGGACCTGGCCCCGGGCGACGCTGCCGCGGCTCGCCCCGGAGAAGCTGCCGGAGGCCGTGGACTTCGCCCGCCGAGCGGTGTGCGGGCTCCTCGCCGCCCGCCCCAAGCTCGTGCACCAACTGCCCAGCAGCGAGACGCGCCGGGGCGGTGCCTGGCCGTCGCCCCGCAGCTGGGAGATGGCTCTGTGCCTGATCGCCTTCGCGACCGCGGCCGGTTCCTCCCGGGAGGTACTGTCCTTGCTGGTCAGGGGCACAGTGGGAGACGGTCCCGGGCTGGAGCTGCTGGCGAGCCTGGACCGGTTGGACCTGCCGGACCCCGAGGTGCTGCTGGCCGACCCGGCTGGTGCCGTTCTGCCCGAGCGGGGCGATCTGCGTCAGGCCGTTCTCGACGGTGTGGTGGAGGCGGTCCGCAGCCGTCCGGAGAAGGCACGCTGGGACGCGGCGTGGGAGCTGCTGGTCCGGGCGGTGCGGACCGGGGCCCCGGACCTGGTGGTCGTCCCCGCGACCACCCTCGCCACGCTGCGGCGCGAGGACTGGGATGTCCCGGCCACGATCGAGGGGCTCGCGGGAGCGGTGGCCCTGTCCCGGCGGGCGGACCGCGCGGCGGAGCAGGCGACGGCCCGGGCAGCGGCCGCCGCGAAGGTGCGGCGATGACGCGGGACGCGCAGCGGGCGACGGGGGCGACGGGGGCGACGGGGGCGACGGGCGTACCCAAGCCGCAGGCCGCACCCCAGCCGTGGGCCGTACCGAACGCACCAGGCGCACCACAAGCACTCGACCTCGACAAGCTCTTCGCTGCCCGGCTGCACGCCGCCCGGGTCCGGCCCTACCTGGCGACGGCCCTGTTCGCCCTGCACACCGTCGAGTCACGGCGGGTACCGACGATGGCCGTGGACCGGTACTGGCGGTGCTACGTCTCCCCCGTGTTCGTCGACCGGACGCCGGTGGAGGAACTGGCCGGGGTGTGGGTGCACGAGGTGTCGCACCTGCTGCGCGACCATCACGGGCGCAGTGACCGCGTCGCGCGCGAGCGCGGGCTGACCGGCCCGGGCGAGCGGCTGCGGATGAACATCGCCGCGGACTGCGAGATCAACGACGACGTGTTCGGCGACGGGCTGATCAGACCCGAAGGCGCCGTCGATCCGGCGTCGTTGGGGCTGCCCGAAGGGGAGCTCATGGAGGACTACCTGCGCCAGTTCCGCCTCGAGCCGCGCATGGGGGACGCGGCCTGGCTGGACTGCGGCAGCGGCGCCGACGGAGTGGAACGGGAGTGGGAGCTGGGGCCGGACGGCGCGCACGGCCTCAGCGAGCAGGAACGGGACGCGGTGCGGTTCCGGGTGGCGCAAGGCATCACCGGCCGCCCGGGGAACGCCCCGGAGGGGTGGCGGCGGTGGGCGGAGGAGGCGTTCCATCCGCCGCAGCCGTGGCGGGAGTTGCTGGGGGCAGCGGTCCGCTCGGCGGTCTCCGGCTCCGGTGCGGGCGAGGACTACACCTACGGCCGGCCGTCGCGGCGCTCCGCCGGGGTGCCCGGCGCCGTCCTGCCGAGCCTGCGGCGCAGGCCGCCCCGGGTGTCCGTGGTCATCGACACCTCCGGCTCGGTCAGCGACGCCGAACTGGGCAGCGCGCTCCTGGAGGTCGCCGCGATCTCCCGTGCCGTGGGAGGCCGTCGCGACCTGATCTCCGTGGTGCCGTGCGACGCGGCGGCCCGGATCGCGCACCCGCTGTGCCGCGCCGAGGGGATACCGCTGGTGGGCGGCGGAGGAACGGATCTGCGGGCGGGCTTCTCGAGGGCGCTCAAGGCCGGGCCTCGGCCGGATGTCGTCGTGGTCCTGACGGACGGGCAGACGCCCTGGCCGGCGACGCGACCACCGTGCCGGACGGTGGTGGGCCTGTTCCCCCGGCACCGGGTGAGATCGTCCTGGAACGAGGACGACCCTGACTACGAGCCGGACGCGCCGCCGGCGTGGGCGCGGGTGGTCGACATCGGCTCCTAGAAGGCGCCCTGCCCGTTCGACCAGAGGGGCGGGGTCCGCGAGCAATGGTTCAGTAGCCGGACAGTTCCTTGTAGGCGCGGGTGAAGGCGTACAGCAGCCTGTTCCTGCTCCGGACTGCCATCTTCACCACCTGGTCATCGAGGCCCGCCAGCTTCTGGTTCTTGCTGATCCTGCCCTTGAGGCCCTTCGTGTCGATGGGGGTGTCGGCGGTCGGTTCCATGGCGGCCAGTTCCCCGAGCACTTTCAGGTCGGTCACTTTCTCGTAGACGAGTTCGGCCAGGGCCAGCTTCACGTCAGGGTTCAGTCCGTACGCCGTGGCGACGCGGTCCTGCCACTCCTGCTTCCTGGCATGGCTTTGTGCGAGGTCGAAGAGCTTTTTGAGCGTGTCCTCGGTGACGGCCTGGCCCTTGCTGTGTCCCCCGACGTTCGTGCCGACCCGGTCCATGTCGGTGGAGACCGCGTACCGGGAGTCGAAGCCCTCTTTCACGTTGTCACGCTTGGAGCGCAGCGAGTTCACCAGCTGCTCGCCCTCCAGCTTGCCGGTCCCGAAGGAGATACCGTCCTCCAGCTGGTCCATGTCCCAGTCCGTCTTCACCTTCACGAAGGTGTTCGGCTCGGGGTAGTAGACGGAGCGCGGATTCACCTCGGCCATGGCGTTCCGGACGGCGAGGTCCACCTGATTGGCGTGCCAGATCAGGATGCCTTCGTCGGTGTGCTTGGTGTCCTCGGAGGCCGTGTAGCCGCCGCTGAACAGGTCCTTCTCCCCGGTTTCCAGGACCTTGGCGGCTGCCGAGAACAGCGGTCCCTCTTTGGTGTTGAAGGACTGGGTGTCGGAGTCACCGGTGTGCAGATAGACGTGGTCACTGCCGCGATCCATCAGTCCCCGGACCAGTTCCCTCACCACGGGGTGGCGCAGGATCTGGTCCCTGATCTCGCCGTAGGGAATGGTGGCCTGGTTGATGTTCGCGGTGGACGAGACCCTGTGGTCGGCCCAGGTGAATCCGACGACCTCGACCCGGTACCGCTTGTTGTCCCAGCGGCTCGTGAAGTCGTTGATCTTGTTCTTGAGCAAGGTCTCCTCGGCCGCCGCGTTCTGCCCCTGCTGGAGCCAGGAGTTCACCCCGATCACCAGGGCGAAGCGGTCCACGGGTGCCGTCTGCCCGGTGAATCCCGTGTTGTACTTGTCGGCGATCGCGAAAAGGTCCAGGTTGCCGCTGAGCACGGCCGGCACGAGCGCGACCGTCCCCACGCCTCCATGTTCGGCTTCGCCCTGTCCGAAGGCGCCGGCCTTCGCGGATGCGTTGAGGGGGGTGATCTGCCCCGCCCGTTGTACGGCCAGCGGCCCCGCCGTCGATGCGGATCGCGGCGCTGAGCGCTCCACCGCCCGTTGGACCGAGCCTGCCGGGGTGGGGCCGAGGCTCATGGCGCGGGTGGCGTTGACCTCGGCCGCGCGTTCGAAGCGGTCGGACGGGTCGCTGACCTTCAGGCCCGTCCCATTATCGCTGCCGGCGACGGGGCCTTGGCGTTGTTGGATGACGTGGGTGAGTTCATGGGCGAGGGTGTGTTTGTCGCTGCCGCCGTCGCCGATGACGATGTGGTTGCCGTTGGTGTAAGCGCGAGCGCCGACTTCGGCTGCGGAGGCCTTCGCGGCGGCGTCGGTGTGGATCCGGACGTCGGAGAAGTCCGCGCCGAGACGGGCCTCCATGTCAGTACGGATGGCATCGTCCAAAGGCCGCCCGCCGGCGCGCAGAACGTCGTGGACGGCAGAACGCCGGACCTGGTGGCCGCAGCCGGCACCGTGCTGGTGCTGCTCTTGGGCCCAGGGGTGCCCGGCCTGGCGGAGCATCTGTACAACGGCGGCGTTTCCGGCCGTACTTTGAAGAGCGAGGAGACGAGGGGCCCGGGTGCGTATCTCGGCCTCAGGCTTGCGGGCGGAGGTTCGCCCGCTCGTGGTGCGGGCCGAGGAAATCTTGTCGTGGTCGCGCAACGAGGGCCTCTTCCCGCATCTGGTCGGCGACTACCTCATGCAGTCCTACTGGATGGCGACCGAGAAGGTCAACCACTGGTGGCCTGCCATCGCGCATGGGCCTTTCACGACGTGGCCGCACCCTGGGAACGCCCTCCGTCTCCGGGTAAATTAGACCTTTTGGCGGGGGCTTCATCAACCGCGGAGGAGCGGGCGGATGCGCTCGTACAGGGGGCAGCACCTCGACGAAAGCCATCGAACGGGTTCAGCGACTCTCACCGGCTCCGCTCACCGGACCGTCACCAGGCCATCGACACCGCCGGCCGCCGGCTTGGCCGGTCTGCAGACCGCAGTCGGCAACCGAGCCGTGGCTCTGGTCGTCGAGCAACGCGCCGCGAGGCTTCGCCTCGGCGAACAGCTCACCGGACGGGACGGCGGTACCCGCCAGACCGGCACCAGCCATGTCAGGGACGCTCTGACCCGGCGGCTCACCGAGGGTCCGGTGTTCAGCGCCGACGAGCTCCGGAACATCCAGATCCTCTCCCGGTCCCCGGAGTGGCTCGACGACGTCGGCATCGGCCGCCACGAGGACGCCGAGAAGTACACCGAGAAGGGTGACTACCGCGGCTGGCTGCGGTTGGAGCCCGGTCAGCGCCTGCTCATCGCCACCTTGGAGTGGACGAGGCGCCGGCCGGAAGAGGGCCGGCCCACGCCCACCAGCCCCGCGTACACCCTGGGCCGCCACCTGGCCCTGCGCGGCGGCGGCCTGTCCGACGACGAGCGCAGGAGCGCCGAAGAAGAACGCGACCGGCAGATCCACGGGGCCTTCGTCGACATGCTGGATCCCCGCGCCGCCCCCGTCACGGACGACCCGGACGCGTGGCGGAAGGACGCACGGGCCCGGACCATCCTGACCCGCGTGTTCCTGATCCTGCAGAACGGCCTGAAGGTGTACAAGGAGGGCGCGGATCACATCGACTTCCGGGAAGGAGACGTCGCCCGCGCGCTGGCCCACGGCGGACGGGTCAACATCCGGATCCCGCAGCTGGAGGTCAGGGATTCCGCCTTCGCGCTCACCGACTGGCTCGGGCTGACCCGCGACGGTGGGCATGATGTGAACCCCGCGGAGCGACGCGCCTTCGGCACCCACCACATGAAGATCGGTGAGAACAAGGGCGGTGTCGCGGGGAAGTTCGAGGAGCAGGGCGGCACGTTCGCATCCCTGAAGAACGTGGTGCAGCCCGGCAGGAAGTTCGAGCGGGTACGGCTCTACGGCCTGGACCTGGCCGCCGGTGGCCTGGGCAGCCGCGACTTCAACGGCGACGTGGTCCTCCCGGACGGCGGGCACGGCCACATGTTCCTCGGTTTCACCCCGCCGCGCCGCAACCGCGACGGTGCCCTGCAGGTGGGAATCGAGACCACGTCACCGGGTGGCCCCAGCCCGGTCGGGTACCAGCACACGTGGCGCTCCACCGAGGCCACCGCCAACCCGGAGTCCAGCTTCTACGGGCACAAGAAGGACAAGATCGGCGAGGGGAAGCTGGCGGTGAACCAGCGCTACGTCAACCTCGGCGAGTTCCGGACCCCTACGGGCGGCGGCTGGATGCGGTTCCTCGAGGAGCTGAAGCACGGCTGGGCACAACGGCTGGCCGCGGCCGAGACCGATCCCGTCGCACGGCGTGCGCTCTACTCGGAGCTGACCGGCCGCCGCCGGGACGAATGACAGCCGACCGAGGTCTTGTCCTCAGCCGGGCTCGTGCAGCCCGCGGGTGGCGTCGACGTTGCGCTTCATGATCTCGCCGGCGAGGCGATCGACGATCCTGCCGTGGAGCGGATCGAACTCCGCCAGGACCAGCTCAGGCAGCGTGCCCAGGTCCCGGTGGCCGTCGGCCTTGATGGAAAGCCTGATCCTGTCCGGGAACAGGGTCCCGCCGGGGGTGACTTCGAACCGGGCCCAGAAGTGCCGGGCGTCCGTTCTGGCCCACTTGGCGATCATGTCCTCGTAAGGGATCATCGCGGAGTTGGTGACGTAGGTGCCGGCCACCAGGTTGGTCGCGTCGGTCGACCCACCGATCTGCGCACCCTGCACGTGCAGCCATTCCCAGTTCTGCCCCAGATCGTACGGGGCGCTCAGGAAGCGTTTGGCGTAGGCCACCACGCCCAGAGCGTTCCAAGCGTTCATCGCGCTGTCCTGGCCGGCTCCGCGGTCCACGGCGGTCAGCTCCGTGCCCGGCACCCAGCCGGTGTCCGAGCGGGGGGCGGGCAGCCGGGCGTACTCGCTGTGCAGTGCGCGCTGCGTTTCCCCGTCCATGCCGGGATCGAAGAACTCGGCGTCGCCGAACCGTCGGTTGGCGATGCGAATGCGGTGCGCGGCGGAACGGACCGTGCCGGCCGTGGAGACGTACATGAGCCGCGTGCGGTCTCCCGGGAAGCGGCCTTCGTACTCGAAGAAGTTGGCACCGTTGTCCTTGTTTCCGCAAAGCGCGTGCCGTTGTTCGTACTGGCGCTCGCCGAGACGCTCGTATCGCACGCCGTCGAAATGCCGGGCCGTGTCCTCGTCGATGCCGAGCACGTGCAGGGCCTGGTCGTCGGACAGGTCCAGGCCGTACAGATACCCTTCCGCCCGCGGTACACGCGAGCCGCCCGAGGTGTTCCAGATTTGCGGACCGTGCCTGATGATCGCGGCGACGAGGCCGGGCGTGGCGCGGCCCAGGGCTTCTTCGTCGACAGGACTGGTGGTCTTGGCGACGCTGTCGTAGTGGAAGAGGCCGCCGAGCTCGTGCCAGAGGCGGCGCCATTCGGGGGCCTTCTCCCGGTAGGCGCCCTTGATGAGATCGTCGAGGGCGCTCGACCGGACGTCGCCGGCGAAGCCGATGGCGCCAAGTGCGGCCGTCAGCCTGTCGACGCCGCCGTACTCCGCGAAGAGCAGCCTGCCGTCGGACTTCTTCACGAAGGCGTACTCGGCGCCCGGGTTGTGCGAGTCCTGGTAGATCCGCTCGTCGTAGTTCGCCAGGTGCATCGCGCGCTGCACGACCGGAGTGCTCGCGGGCGGTGCGGGCGGTGCGGGCACTGTGCCGAAAGGCCGCTGATCCGTCGCTCCCACCGACGCGCTCATGAGCGGACGGCCGCCGCTGCGCAGCACCTCGGGCACGGCGGACTGCTCGTCGCGGGACGCGCCGCCCGCTTGCAGCATCTTGAGGACCGCGCCGTTTCCGGCTGCCCGCTGGAGGGCCAGCAGCAACGAGGCTCTTCCCGGGAGCACCACGGCCGACGCGGGCCCGGCCTGTACGGACCGGGGCGGTTTCCGTGCCGGGCGCTGCGACCGATCCGATATTGGATCCCGAGTGCGCATGCTCCTCCTCAAGGCGAGACCACCACACCGTGGCCCGTGACGTTGAGCAGCGTCAAGGACGGGCCATCTCACGCCCGTAAGGTCGTTTCTCGCCACCGGGCTGATTTTCCCGTTCGCGGAAACGGTTCTTGAAGGAATTCCGGCCACGCCACTCGGTCATATCAGTGGCGTGTCGGCCCTCTTGACATTCAGTCAGGCTGCTTCGGCGGTAAGGCGGCTCACCCGGAATGACCTACACCGGATACCTCTGTTTGCAGCTGAAATGTCACTCAGAACCCGGTACCGGATCCGCACCGTCCGGAAGCCCGGGGCCTCACCCCCATGGTGGCCGGTTCGCCCGGGTGCGGCGGCGAGTGCTGGCGGCATACTCTCGACCGGTCGGACGTCGTCCCCGCGTGAATCATCGTTTGCTGCGCCATTCCGGGGGCTCATTGTCGCGCGCCCCCGTGATGTTTCACGCGTCAAACAAAAAGCTGGAGGGGATCGTTGTGCCGGATATCGCCAGCATCCAGGAAGTTCCCATCGGAAATGGAACTACGGCCTCGACACCGCATTCGGTGGCAGTCGGCAACTTCGGATACGTGTGGGTGACCACCAGCAACAAGAGGGTGTTCCGTGTCCATCCGGGCCGAGACGGGGTCCCCGGGGCCCAGACGGCGATCGGCCATGCCGGCATCCCCGAGCTCACCGCGGGCGTCATGAAGGACCCGGGACCGGATCAGCAGAGGATCTGGTTCGCGGCTCCGGTACGCCAGGACCCCATCGTCTCCATGGAGACCGTGGGGTCCTTCCCGACCCATATCTTCCCTCTGGAGGACAACGCCAAGGCGGAGAGCATCAAGCTCAGGACGACCAACACCGGCACCGTAGACAAGCCGAACCACACGTACAGCCTCCTGTTCGCCGAGCCTGAGAACAAATACATCGGGATCATCGCCATTCCCTCCGTGGACGGGCAGATCAACCGGCTGCCCGTCGCCCAAGACACCTGGCTGTGGGATGTGGCCGTCACCACGGCCCCGGACGGCAAGACACACACCTACTGGGCCACCGGCCAGAAGCGGACCAGCACTCCCGTCAGGTCGGAGAACGGCCTGTACCGCCGCCTCCCCGGGCAAATGGCCTGGGAGCGGGTCGAGGTGCTCCGAGCGCCGGAGCACAAGCCCGGCTACATCATCGCGGACACCGAAGCGGTGTGGCTGACCACGAAGAACCCGAACATGGTGATCCGCATCTCTCTCAGCGAGATGGAGGTCAAGAGCCAGGAGCTGGGTACCGCGGCTCCGGAGCAGCTGGCATTCGGCAAAGAGGGCCAGGTGTGGGTGGCCTCCAGTGAAGGCCTGCACGAATTCGACGCCCACCTGTCGGGTCCGGGTCCAGTGGAGCCCCTACCGCACGGCGGCGGGGCGAAGGGGCTCTGTGTCGGCAGGAACGGAGAGCTCTGGTACACGAATCCCACGCGGAAGACCCTGGGCTGCTACGTCCCTCTTCCGCCCCCGTTCGGCGCGGCCACGCTCAGCGGCCGGACCCAGGTGGTGTCGCACGGGGCCACCCAGGTCCAGATGAAGGATGTCGTCGAGCGCCCGCTGGTCGCGGAGTACGTGGCCAACGGCAGGCCGATTCCGGGTATTCCGCTGACCTGCCGCGTCCAAGCACAGGGAGCGAGGTTCGACGACGGAGCCCAGGAACGCGTGTTGCTCACCGATCAGCGTGGCCAGGTCGTTCTCCCCGACGTGGTCGCCGGGGACGTCGAGGAAACGGCGGTACTGAGTGTCGGGCTCGGCTCCAGTGAGCCGCACGCCGCCACCACGCTGGAGATCACCCCGGCCTAGCGCGACGCAGCACCTCATCCGGCCCTTTCACCCGTACGGAGGGAGCACCGCATGCCGTCCGCAGCGCCGCCAGCCGGCGACACCGGCAAGTACCCCATCAACGCCGCCGCCGTCGATCTGACGTGGAACGGCGACGACCAGAACGTCTGGTTCGTGACCGCCGAAGGCATCGTCGGCCTCTTCGAACCCCGCAGCCCGTGGAGCAGCAGTCTCTTCACCCCGGGCTCGGGTGTCACCGGCAGCGCGTCCTCCATCGTCGCCTGGCCGGGCCACGGCGTGTGGACCTTCATCACCGGGCAGGAGGACGGCGCCTTCGTCAACTGCGGTCTCAACGGCCTCTACCGGACGTACCCGCTGAGCGGCCGGACGGAATGCCGGTCCCTGGCCCTCGCGCAGGGCCCCGGTGGACACGCGTGCATGGTCGCGGCGCTGACCGACTGGAAGATGCTCGCCTTCGTCACGCCCGGGGGCGCCATCTCCTACTCACGGGGGTACCCAGCGGGCCTGTACGCGGTCGCGGCCGCGCAACAGGACCCGGCACTCCTGTGGATCAGCTCCCCGGGCGGCAGGTCGCTGGCCACCTATGACGTGCGTACCGGTGAGTTCTCCCAGCCGATCAGCATCGGCGCGGAGGCCCGGGACATCGCCGTCACGCCGACGGGCGACGCGGTGTGGGCGGCCACTCCCGACAACGTGCTCTTCAAGTACACCGTCCAGGGCGGCATGGTGCATCGCGTCGAGACCCAGTTCCCGGCCCACCGCCTGACCGCGACGGCGGACGGGACACTGTGGTTCGCCGGTACGGAGGGCAACGCCATCGGGTATGTCCTTCCGGGGCAGACCAGGGCGGCCACGATTCCCATGGGCGAAGGCAGCCGGCCTTCGGGGGTCACGGTCTCCGGGGACGGTCAGCTGTGGGTCGCCCTGTCCGGGGAGAAGGCCCTGCAGCGGGTGTCCCGGTACCGGCTCGCCGTGGAGTCGGGGGACGGGCAGTCGGCCGTGGCCGGCCAGCGCTTCGCCGAACCCCTCGTGGTCAAGGCCACGCAGCTCGACGGCACGCCGGTCGGAGGGCAGAAGATCGAGTTCCGTGTGGAGGCCGGGTCGGCGGTCTTCGAGAACGGCGAGCCTGTCGAGATCAGGCACACCGAGGCCGATGGGGTGGCGCCCAGCTCGCTGCTCAAGGCGCTCGAGGAAGGCCCCTGCGTCGTCAGCGCACGCTGGACGGAGACCGAGGCCGTCGCCTCCTTCTCCCGGCTGACCGTCACCCCGCCGGTAGGTGCCGCGCACCACGTCCGCTATGTCTCGGGTGCCGGGCAGACCGTATCCCCGGGGAAGTCCTTCGACGAACCGATGAAGGTCATCGTGGAGGACGAGAACGGTATCCCCGTGCCGGGCGCCGAGGTCACCTTCAAGATCCGTGACGAGGGAGCGGCGACCTTCCCCGGCGGAGTGGACACGGCCAAGGTGACCAGCGAGGCCGACGGTTCGGCCATGTCTCCTGTCCTGACGGCCGGTGACAAGGCCGATGTGTTCGCCGTACGGGTCTGGGTGGCGAAGACCCCGGTGAGTCTGCTGCTCGACCAGAACATCCAGTGACGGCCGCGCACTGACAGGCCTGCCCGGATCCCGCCCCGGGGCGGGATCCGGGCTCCGGCGGCCATGTGCCCCATCTCTCGGTACAGACGGAGGAACGCGCCCCCACCATGCCCGATAACGATTCACCGCTGCGCACCGAGTACGACTTCGAACTCCCCCACGGCTATGTGGACGCCGCGGGCACCGTGCACCGCCAGGGCGCCATGCGGCTCGCCACGGCCCGCGACGAGTTGTCTCCCCTGATCGACCAGCGGGTCCGGGAGAACCCCGCCTATCTGGGGGTCGTCCTCCTCAGCCTCGTCATCACGCGGCTGGGGACCGTGAGCGACATCCACGCGGGCGTGGTGGAGCAGCTCTTCGCCAGGGATCTCGCCTATCTCCAGGACCTCTACCGGCGCATCAACGGCCTGGACTCCGGCCACGGCGCCGTCGCCTGTCCCTCCTGCGGGACCAGCTTCGCCCTGCCCGGACCGGCCTCGGGCGGCCGCCTGGGGGAAGCATGACGCACCCGGAGCGCCGGCTCCGTGAGGAGAGCGCCTACATCGCCTACCACTTCCACTGGGCGTACGAGGACATCCTCACCCTGCCGCACGCGGAGCGGCGCGCGTGGGTGCGTGAGATCGCGCGGATCAACTCCTCCATCAGTGAGGGGCGGTGAGCGTGGTAGGCATGGTGAAGCGGTTGAACCCTTTGAGCCCTTTCAAGCCGGGACGGTGGCGGCGGGGGCGGCGTACGGAGCCGGCACCCGCCCCAGCCTCGCCGGCGGCGGGGGCTCCGCCCGGGCCTCCGCCGCGTGCGGACTGGCGCGTGGTCGCGCCCGTCGGGTTGTTACGGACGCCGGTGCCGCTCCCCTGTGGGCTCGTCGGTTTCCGGCAGGACCTCGCTGCCTGGCGCCCGGCGCCGCTCGTCACGGCCGACGGCCGGCTGCTGCCGCGTGGGGTGCCGTTGGCGCTGGCGCCGGCCGACCGTGGCGCTCCACTGATCGGGGTGGCGGCGGTGGCGGAAGGGCCGCCGGTCGCCGGGGTGCTGTCGCGGTCCGAGGTGTCGGGGGTGGGCTCTTCCCCGGCCCCGACCCCGTCCCTTCCCGAAACCGGGGGCTTCGCCCCCGTTCCCCCGGCGGCCGCGAGGCACGTCGCCCGACGGCCCGACGAGTACGAGGTGGGCACCCAGTACGAGGGCGGGGTCGTTGGGGACCCTCGCCTGCCCTCGCAGGGAAGCAGTGCGGACCGGCGAGCCCGGAGCGAGCCCGACGACCGGCCCGCCGCCTCGGAGAGTGCGGGACGTCCCGAGCCCGGCGCGCCCGGGCCCGCCGGCGACCCAGGGCGTCGCCGGGGCCGACGGGCCCGGGGCGAACCCCACGAAGCCGGTGCCTCGGGGAGCCCGGGGCGCGGCCGACGCAAGGCCGCCCGACGGCCAGGCCGTCCTGTGAGCCCTGGGCGCGACGCGGACGGTGGGGTCCGGAGCGAGCCGTTCGTCACCGGCCCCCGGGACGGTTCGGTACGCGCCGCGGACCCGCGAGGCCCGGGCGAGGTCTCCGTGCCCGGGCCGCTCAGGCACCCGGGGCGCGACCGGAACGACCTCGGCCGCCACCAAGCTCATAGCGTGGGCTCACTCGGAGAGCCGGGACGCAACGGGGACCGAGGTGAACCGGGCGGGACTTCCGGCTCCGATCTGCCATGGAGCCTTGGGCACCGTCACGGCCCGTCGTCCCGGGACGGAAGCGGAGCGGACGGCCCCGGTCCGGCAGCAAGGGGCCCGGAACAGCACCGCGCCCGACCGGGCCCAGGCGAAGTACCCGACACCCCATGGGCCCCTGGGCACCTCCAGGACCAACCGAACCGGGGCGGCACCGGCAATCCCCGCCCACCAGAGGCCCTGGGACACCGCCTGGACCGACCGGGCCAAGGCGAGCCCCCCGGTCTCCGTCTTCCTTGGAGCCGCAGGCACCGCCAGTACCGATCCGACCAGGACCCGGCCGACGGCGGCGGCGCATCAAGGGGCCCGTGGTGCCATCAGGGCCGGCCCAGCCAGGATGAAGCCCCCAGCTCTGGCCCTCCTCGGAACCCCGAGCACCGCCGGCGCCAACCGGACCGAGCCGCATCAGACGACCCCAACCCGTCAAAAGACCTGGGACACCACCAAGGCCGACCGGTACACGGCGACATCCCCGATCCCGGCTTCCCGAGAAGTCCCGGCCACGCCGAGCCTCAGGGCGGCCACAGCGAGGGCCGGGCGACGCCTCCGCGAGGTGCCGGCAGCCCCCCGGGCCGGCAGGACCACGGCGCGTTCCCCATCGCGGCGCCACTGGGAATCCCGGAGCATCTCAGCGGCCGACAGACCCCCGGCGAACCGCCCGGGCCCCACCCCGGTTCGGGGAAGGGGCGGGATGGAGACGTCCTCCCCACCGCCGGCGCCCTCCCCCCGACCGGCCCCCGGCACCGACTCGGCGTCGGGGAGCCACTCCCCCACGTACCCGGCACCGCCATGCCGTTCGTCACCCCGCCCCTCGCCGGGAGCGGACGGCCGCCCGGCGCAGCGGCCGGCGAACCGTCCACCGCCGCCCCCTCGTTCACCGTCACCCCGGCCACCACCCCGGCCCCGCAGACCGCGCGAAACCCGGCCCCACCGGACACCGCGGCCATCGCCCGGGAGGTCGTCCGGCGGCACGCCGGGCTCCTGGCCGAGGCCGTGGTTCCGGCCCTCGGGTTCTCTCGGCGGACGCGCCGGGCGGCGACGCGGTGGCAGTCGCAGTCGCCGCCGGCTCGACCGCCGGCGGAAGACAGCCCCTGGGGTACCTACCCACCCCGCTGACGCCCCGCAGACGCCCCACGCGTCACCCCGAAGCAGCCGCACCGCCCGACCCCACGGAGTGCTCGCACATGCCGGACCAGCCCTTCGCCGTCAGTTCCCACTTCCAGCTCTCCATAGGCATGCACGCCCTCGGCTCCTTCACGTCCTGTGACGGGCTCGGCTGCGCCATGGACGTCGAGGAGCGTGTCGAGGGCGGGACGAACGGGCACGTGTGGCAGCTGCCGACGCGGCTGCGCTACACGAACGTCGTACTCAGCAGGCCGCTGACGCAGGAGACCGTGCTCGTCTGGGCCTGGATGCGGGCGCAGGTGATCGAACCGATGCGGCTGCCGGGGCAGCTCGTCGCCCTCGGCCCGGACCGGCAGCCGCTGGTGCGGTGGCTCCTCGACGGTGTGCTGCCGGTGCGCTGGAGCGGGCCGACGTTCGACGTGGACCAGTCGCAGCCGGCCCGGGAGACCTTGGAGATCACCCACAACGGATTCCTGGGCATCACCGTCTGACCCGTCCGAACGTCCGCCGTCCGCCCCGTCCGAACCGTCGAGAGGACCACATGCTGTCCGAGCTCCTGGGAGGCGCGCCGGTACGGGCCGCCCTCGTGATCTACGACCCGCCGACGGGAACCGGCAACGCCCCGGGACCGGAACGCGGCCGTGTCCGCTTCCACTTCAACCCCGAGCGGGTCCAGGTCGGCAAGCGGGCCCGATGGGACCGCAGCCCCGCGCCCTCCAGCGAGGAGGCGCCACGCGCACAGTTCGTGGGGGCCCAGCCGCGCACCATGACGCTGGAGGTGTTCCTCGACGCGGGCGACTTCCGCTCCAGCGTGCAGGACCAGGTGGAGAAGCTGCTCGGCTGCTGCGCCCCGACCGCGCGGAGCGCCACGGCGAAGCCCGCGTCGGCGCCCTGGGTGCGGCTGGAGTGGGGGCGTTCGCGCACGACCGCGTTCCTCGCGCTGGTGACGCAGGTCGACGCGGCGTACACCCGGTTCGGGCACGACGGGACACCGCTGCGCGCCACCTGCACCGTCTCCCTGGAGGAGGTGGGCGGCTCGACGCCCCGGCAGAACCCGACGTCGGGTGCCGACGGGCCGGTGGACACCCACCTCGTGGTGGCGGGCGACACCCTGGCCGGACTGGCGTGGCAGGCATACGGCGACCCCACGAGGTGGCGGGCGATCGCCGAGGCCAACGGCGTCGACGATCCGGCCCGGGTGCCCGTGGGCACGGTGTTGGTCCTGCCGGTCCTGGAGGAACGCCCCGCAGGAGGTGCAGGGTGACGGAGAGGCTCTACGCGGCGGAACCGGTCATCGCCTTCGGCTCCCCGCTGCAGGAGCTGTGGGCGGAACGGCTGGTGGAGACCTCCGTGGACACGTCGGTGGGGCTGCCGGCCCGCGCGACCTTACGGTTCCGCGATCCCGGGCACCGCCTCCTGGCGGCGGCGCGGATCGCCGTCGGGGCGCCGCTGACCGTAGCGGTGGCCGCCGCACGCGGCCGCACCCGGGTGGTGATCTTCGACGGCGAGGTCACGGCGCTGAAGACCGAGGTGGACGCCGACGGGACGTTCACGACCGTACGGGCCACGGACCGGGGGCACCGGCTGACGCGGGGGCGGCGGGTGGCCGCCTACGTCGACACCACGGTGGCCGAGGTAGCCCGGCAGGCCGCCTCCCGGCACGGGCTGACGACGGGCCGGATCGACGCCGAGCGCACCCGCGTCCCGCACGTGGCCCAGCCCAACCTGACCGACTGGGAGTTGCTGAACCATCTCGCCGACCAGCGCGGCCTGCGCCTGACGGTCGACGGGAGCACCCTCCACATGCTCCGCCCGGCCGCCGCCGACGCGGCGCCCGCGCCCGGCACGGGGGCGGACCGGAGCCCGTTCGTCCTGGAACACGGGGTGAACCTGCTGGCGCTGCGCGCCGCCGTGTCCTGCGAGGACCAGGTCGCCGAGGTGGAGGTCCGTGGCTGGGATCCCGACGGCAAAGCCGCGCTGTCCGCGAAGGCCGGTGCGGGCGACAGCGAACGGCTGCGCCTGGGCGTCACGCCCGCGCGGCTCGGCAAGGCCTTCCCCGGGCCGGCGCCGGAACTGCTCGTGGGCGGCCGGGCCCACACCACCGCCCCGCAGGTGGACGCGGCGGCCCGCGCGGTCGCGGCGGAGTCGGCGGCCGCGATGGCCACGCTGGCCGCCGAGGTCGCGGGCGCCCCCGAGCTGCGGGCGGGCGTGCCGGTGACCCTGGCCGGAGTGGGTGAGCCGTTCACCGGCAAGTACACCGTCACCTCCTGCTGTCACGTCTTCGACGGGGACCAGGGTTACCGGACCCTGGTCCGGGTGGGCCCGCTTCCCCCGCCCGTCGTGCCCTACCCGCCGCCGCTGTGCGCGCTGGGCGTCGCGGTGGGCATCGTCACGGACATCAAGGAACCGGGGAAGGGCCAGCGCGGTGCCGTACGGCTGCGTCTGCCGTGGCTCTCCCAGGACTATGTGACGGACTGGGTCCGTACCGTCCAGTGGGGCGGGGCCGGTGGCGGCGGCGTCTTCGCTCCGGAGGCCGGGGACGAGGTCCTGGTCGGCTTCGAGCACGGGCGGCTGGACCGGCCGTACGTTCTCGGCGGGCTCTACAACGGCCTCGACGCCCCCACCGACCACGGCCTGCCGCTGGTCGACGCCGGTACGGGCCGGGCCAACAGGAGTTCCCTGGCGTCCCGTTCGGGCGATCGCCTCGAGCTGCTCAGCGCGGCTGACGGCCCTCAGGGCGTCCGGCTTCTGAGCGGCGACGGCAAGCTCGTCACCCACCTCGACCGGAAGGACACCACCATCGCCTTCGCGGCGGGGGAAGGGGAGAAGACCGTACGGGTCTCGCTCGACGGCCGCGGCGACGGCACCCTGACCATCGACGCGGGCGAGACGGGCACCCTGATCCTCAAGGCCGGCACGGTGACCGTCACCGCGGCCGGAAGCGGCGGCGGGCAGCTGACGCTGGAGGGCGCCACCGTCACGGTGAAGAGCGGCGGCGAGCTCAAGCTCGAAGGGCAGCGGACCACCATCACCGGCAACACCGTCGACATCAACTGACCCGGCACGGACGGGAGACGACCGTGGACATCATCGGCGCGGGGTGGGCGTTCCCCGCCGTCATCACCGGCACCGGCCGCGTGGGCCTGGCGACCGGCAGCGACGACGTGGAGCAGGCCGTGCGGATCATCCTGTCCACCGCGCCGGGCGAGCGGCCGATGCGGCCGGAGTTCGGCTGCGGCATCCATGGCCTCGTCTTCGACTCGCTCGACGCCACGACCGTCGCCCGCGCCGATGTGGAGGTGCGCCGGGCCCTCGACCGGTGGGAGCCGCGCATCGAGGTCGACGACCTGCTGTTCAGCACGGACACCGTGGACATCGGCGTGCTCTACATCGACATCCGCTACCGGCTGCGCGCCACCAACGAACCCCGCAACCTCGTCTTCCCCTTCTACACCCTGCCCGGAGACTCCCCGAGTGAGTGACCTCCCCATGGCCGATCCGCCACCCGAGCGATCCGCTTTGTCCGATGCGTCCGACGCGTCCGGCGTTCCCGTTCCCGACCTGGACGACCTGCGCTTCCAGCCGCTCGTGGACGCCGCCAAACGTGCCCTGCCGCAGCGCGCGCCCGAGTGGACCGATCACAACGTCTCCGACCCAGGCGTCACCCTGATCGAAGCGTGCGCCGAGCGGACCGACCAGCTGCTCTACCGCGTCCATCGCATGACGGGCCGTCAGCGCTCTGCCCTGCTGCGCCTCATGGGCATCACGCCGCTCCCCGCCTCCCCCACCCGGATCACCGTCGTGTTCGCACGCACCGACGGTGCGACCGGGCGACGCGAGATCCCTGAGGGCACCGAAGTCAGGACCGAGGGCGAGCAGCCGGTCGTCCTGGCGACCACCGCACCGCTCACTCTCGCCGAGAACCAGTCCACGGGAGTGGTGGAGGCGCTCGAGCAACTCGTTCCGGTCACCGAGGTACTGGGCACGGCCGACGGCCTTCCGGGCGGTCGATTCGCGACGCGCCACCGGCCGTGGCGGTCGGGCGCTCCGGTCGCGGAGCCCGCGTTCGGCCCGCCGCTGACGGTCCGGGTCGGGGGCGTCATCTGGCGGGCGGTGCGTACCTTCGCCGATGCCGGGCCGGACGACCCCGTCCACTGGTGGGACGACGCCTCGTGCGAGGTCGTCCTCAGGCCCCTGGTCCCCGGCGATGGCGAGCCCGAGCAGCACGGGAGCGTGCCAGAGCGAGGCACGAGGGTCAGCGCCGAGTACCACGTCTACCGGGGCCGGAAGGGCGGTCTTCCCCTCGGCACACCGCTGACGGTGGTGTCACAGGCCGGGCTGAGCGCCACCGTCCACGGCGTGCTCGCCCCCGCCGAGGACGAGGAGGACTGGCGGCAGGCGCTGGAACGCGCGGGGCTGGGCCTCGCCCCGCTGCGCCGCGCGGTCACCGCCGCCGACCACGAGCAGCTCATCGGGGAACACGTGGCCGGGTTGGCCCGGGTCCGGGTCACGGCGCTCACCCGGCCCACCGACTCACGCGTGCCCACCGCCCTCACGCAACCGCCGCGCCCGGCCGAGGTCCTCGCCTGCGCCGTCGCCGCCCGGGACCCGCTGCGGGCCGTGCACTACTTCGACGACGGCAAAACCATCACCCCTCTCCCCCTGTCCCTGGGAGGGCCGGGCGAGCCCGACGACGGTGATGCGGTGCCCCGGCCCGTCGCGGACGCCAAGTGCCTCGACGCCGTCATCCGTACCGGCGAGGGCGAGCCCGGACTGTGGTTCTACGGGACCCAGTGCCTCTGGGAGGGTGAGGACGGTGAGGGCGCGTCACCCCAGGACATCAGCAGCATGTTCCCCGGCCTGCCGGACGACTTCTCATCGGAGCTCGACGAGGTCGCCGTCCTCGCCGACCCCGCCTCGGCCGACGCGTACGAACTGTTCTTCTTCAAGGGCGAGACCTTCTACCACCGCGCCTACACCTACACCTCCACGTCCACCGAGCGGCCTTTCATACCGCAGACGGGCAGCCGGGGGGTGCGGTCCCTGATCTCGGAGGCGTTCCCCGGCCTCTCCCCGCAGTGCCAGGTGTCCCCGGACGCCGTGGTCATCATCGGCGGCGTCTTCTTCTTCATGAAGGGAACGAGGACCGAGCCCGCCCTCTGGCGTCGCGAGGACGACCCGCTCCACGTCCTCCTGGTGCCCCTCTTCGAGGGCGACCCGGCGCAGACCCCACCCGGTGACGCGTTCGACGTCCCCCCGGACGTCCTGAACTCGGTGGTGGGCGTCGTCGACGCCTCCCGGCTGCTGGGCGAACGGCTGCGGGTCGGGAAACCCCGCTACCACCGCTTCGGGATCGCGGCGACCGTACGCCCCTGGAGCAGCACGGCGGCGGACAAGGAGCGGACCCGGCGGGCGGCCGAACGGGCCCTGCGCCGATACTTCCACCCCACGGCCGGCGGACCGGACGGGCGGGGCTGGCCGTGGGGTCGGCGCGTCCACACGGGCGACGTCTTCACCGTGCTGGAGGCGGTGCCGGAGGTCCGGGGCACGACCGACGTGAGCCTGTTGGCCGACGACGGCGACGGGGCCGTGCCGTCCGTCGAGGTCTCGGACGGCGGACTGGTTCTCGTGGGCGACACGGTCATCGACGTCGATATCACCGAAGGCTGAGGAAGAGAGAGGACCGCGCATGTCCGCGTACTCCGCACGTCCCCTCCCCCTGCCGGCCGTCTACGGGCACGACACGGTCGCGCTCGCGTTCGCGGCCGCGCTCGGCGAGGCCATGGCCCCCGCCGAGGAACGGATCGACGGTCTCGACGCGGTGCTCGACCCCTGGCGTGCGCCACCGGCCTTCCTGGACTGGCTGATCAGGATCACCGGCGCCCGGGTGGAGCCGGGCTGGCCGGAGGGCCTGCGGCGCAAGGCCGTCGACCTCGCGCCCCGCCTGGCCGCTCATCGCGGGACGCCGTACGGGCTGCTGCTGGAGGCCCGGGAGATCCACGGCTGGGCGCCGCCCGGCTTCGCGCTCGTCGTCGACGACCCGGGCCGCGTCTTCACCCACGACGACCCGGCACCCCGCGCCGGACGCATGCTCACCGTCACGCTCACCGCCCCGGCCGGGGAGGACCAGCGGGCCCTGGAGAGCCGCCTGACGCGCCTGGTACGGGCGCACTGCCCTGCCCACCTCCCCTTCAAGGTCACGGTCACCCTTGGGCGAAAGACTCCTGTCGAGAGGTCACAGCAGCGATGAGTCTGCCGACACCCGAGTACGACGGACGCACCCGCGAAGAGGTCGTCGCCGGCACCGTCGCCGCCGTACGGCGGAAGGTGGGGACCTGGACCGGTCAGGACCGGACGGACCCCGGCCGGGGCCTGATCGAGACGTGCACCGACATGGTCATGGCCCTGCGTGACCGGCTCAACCTGGCCCCCGACCAGCGCCGGCTGCAGATGCTGCGGCTCCTGGGCGTACGGCCGTACCGGCCCGCGCCCGCACAGACCGAGGTCGTCCTCCAGCTCGCCGCGCCGTCGCCCGAGCCGGTGGTCGTCCCCGCGGGCCAAGAGGTGGCCACTCGACCGGTGGGGGACGCGGAGCCGGTCGTCTTCAGCACGCTGACGGAGGCGGTACTCAACCCCTGTGTCCTCGTCGCCGCCGGGGACTTCGCGGAATCGAGGAAGGCCGACGGCGCCCTGGAGGGCATACTGACCGAGTTCGGCTCCGCGTCGGGCCGGACCGTCGAGCCGGACGGCCCGGCCTTCGCGGGGCCGGCCTTCCACCTCAACCTCCCCTACCTCGGCGACTTTCCACCGCCCGGGAACGCCTTCGCGAACACCGGCCCGGTGAGCACGGGCAATGGCGGTGACGACTCCTCGCACTCCTCCTACGCCCTGATCGTCCTGTCGGTGCCCGTACCGAGTACGCGCGTGACGCTGGACGTGAGCATGGGCGCCGGTCTCGCACCCAAGGTGGGCACGGGCGTCACCCAGGGGCACTGGGAGGCCTGGCAGGGCACGCACTGGACCGGCTGCCGGGTCGTCACGGACACCGTGACCGCCCAGGACCGGCCGGGCAAGGTCACGCTCGACCTTCCCCCCGCCCACGCGCCCGCCCAGCTCCTGCTCCACCGGGCGGCCGGCGAGGGCGGCGGCGACTCCGTGCAGCGCCTGAGGGACGTCGGGCTGATCCGCTACCGCGCCGATGCGGGCCGCAGCCCGCTGACCCGGGTCGCGCTCGACCCGGTGCTCGCAGTCGCCGTCCCCGTCGTCCAGGCCGGGCTGGTACGGAACGAGACCCTGGGCACCGCGACGGGCACGCCCGGCGAACGCCTCCGCTTCACCCATCCGCCGCTGCCCCGCAGCACCGACCCCCTCGTCGTCGAAGCCGTGCTCGGCGGGCGGACCGCACAGTGGACGTACGTCGCCTCGCTCGCCGGATCGGGCCCCGACGACCGGCACTTCACCCTCGACCCGCGCACCGGGGAGGCCGTCTTCGCCCCCGTGGTGGCCGGCGCCCGGGGACCGCGACAGCACGGTGCGCCGCTTCCGGCGGGAGCGGTCGTACGGATCCGCCGCTATCTGACGGGCGGTGGGGCCCGCGGCAACGTACCCGCCCGCACCATCACCGTGCTGCGCACACCGCTGCCGTACGTCTCCTCCGTGACCAACCCCGCACCGGCGGTCGGCGGCACGGAACGCGAGAGCGCCGCCGCCTGCGCGACGCGCCTGCCCCTGGGCGCGCCGGTGCCGGAGCGGGCCGTCGTCCCCGTCGACTACGAACAGCTCGCGCTGGCCGCGTCGGCGGGCATGGCCCGCATCCACCACGTCCCGGACGTACCCGAGGACGCGCTCGACCCGGCCCGCAACTACCTGCCGTGGCGGCCCGCCAAGACGGACGTCGCCTTCACTCTGGCGCCCGGCACGGGGAAGCTTCCCGTGGGGATACAGGTCTCCACGGCGGACGGCAAGACAGTCTTCACAACGACAAGGGAGGCCACGCGCGTACCGCCGGACGCGATGGGCGCGGCACGCCTCGGGCTCGTCCCCGGCGTCACTTCCGCCGTCGGGATGTTCAAGGCGGATGACTACCAGGCGGGCGGGGAGCTCTCCGGGCCCTTCAAGGAGGGCGGCGGGCTGGTCCTGGCCTTGGTTGAGCTCAAGGAGCCGCATGATCCGGGCCGCCTCACGCTCTGGGTGACGGCGGGCGGGGACCGTGGGCCGGAGGACCGCATCGCGGTGTCCGTGTTCGCGCCGAGGAAGGCGGCTCCGTGGTGGGACACCGCCGCACCCCTCGCCTACGCCTCCACGCCCGCGCAAGAGATCACTCTGGCGGACGGAACGACGGTCTCCGCCCACCCCGTCCACGTGGGCGAGTCCGCGCGGTGGCAGGCGGCCGTCGCACGCGGCGACCTCGCCCGCACGGCACAGGACGCCGTCGACAGGCGCGGCGACGGCTTCCCGACCGAGGAAGCCGCCTGCTGGATCGCCGTCCAGATCCTCGACCCCAAAGGCACACCCACCACGCCGTACACGGTCTACGCCGACTCCGGGACGACGGACGAGGTTCCCGCCGAACAGTACGAGGAGCACGACCGGGCACGAGAGCCGTTCTCGTCCACGGACAAGCCCGGCCAGGTCTACCCCCTGCTGCACTCCCCGGTGTACGTCCCGGAGACCGAGGAGCTCCCCAAGGTCCGCGTCGGCACCGAGAGCTGGTGTACCGTCGCGTCCTTCCACGATTCCGGCCAGGACAGCAAGGACGTGGTCATCAACGCCAGTACGGGCCAGGTCCACTTCGGCCCGGAGGTGACGGGCGGCCCCTCGGGCACCCGGCAGTACGGCGCCATCCCGCTGCCCCCGGGCACGCCCATCACCGAGGACGGCCCGTACAAGACCACGCTCGGCGCGGCGGGCAACGACATCCCCGCGGATACGATCAGCCGGCTGAAGAACCCGGACGACCGCATCGTCGGCGTACGTAACGTCTCCGCCTCGCGCGACGGCAAGAACGGCTACACCGACACCAGTGGTGGCAGCACCCAGGCCGGCGTGACGCTGATGGTCGTCCCCTTCGTGACCGCCGACGAGCGGGGTTGGTTCCCGTTCCATATGCTCACCCCCACCCGCGACGCCTGCGACACCTTGCGCCGCTCCCTGCGCGCCTGTCAGCCGGAGGGCGTTCCGGTGTGGCTGAAGCAGCCCGTCTACCACGGCATCCGTGTCGATGCCCGGATCGTTCCCGCGGACTACCGCACCGCCGACGAACGCGCCGAGCTCCGCGCCGCCGCAGAACGCGCCCTGTACCGGTACTTCAGTCCCGTCGGCGGCGGCCCGGACGGCACCGGATGGCCGCTGGGGCGCCCGGTGTACGCGGGCGAGGCGTTCCGGGTCCTGGAACAGGTGCCGGGGGTGGGCCGCGTCGCCACGGCCGAGCTCGTTCCGGTCAATCCGCTCGACGGCTCGGCGTCGGACCCCGTCGTACGGATCCGCTGCGGGCCCGGCGAGACCGTGTACTCCGTCGAACACCGAGTCACCGTCGCGGAGGTGCCCTCATGAGCGATCCGAACGAGCCCTTGCTGGTGGCCCCGGACTGGGGTGCGGACGCTCTGGCCGTCGTGGACCTCACGGCACCGGAATGTCCCGAGGCCCATTTCCCCCCGGTGGGGAGCAACCCACGCGCCGTCGCCGTCAGTAAGGACGGCACCCGGGCCTACGTCGTGAACCACGACGACGGAACGCTGTCCGTGGTGAACCTCGCGGTCCCGGAACAACCGGTGCTGCGTACCGTTCTCGCCGGGAACGGCCCGTGCGCCGTCGTGGCGGGGCTGGTGGACGACCAGGTCTGTGTGGCCGCGTGGGCGGACGGCGAGGTCGTGGTGTTCGACAAGGAAGGGTTGCAGGGAGGATCGCCCCTGCGGGTCGGTAGCGGCCCCTGCGCGCTGGCGGCGGCCCCGGGCGGCGGGGCGCAACGGGTCTGTGTGATCGACGAGACGGACGCCACGGTGTCGGTGGTCGACGTGAGCCAGGAGGACGCGCCGTCCGTGAGCGCGACCGTCCGCGTACCCGGGGTCACCCGGGCGGTCGCGGTGGCGCCGGGCGGTCGGTTCGCATACGTCGCGAGTCGGGGGAAGGGCACGGCGGACGGCTGGGTGACGGTGCTGGACCTGGACGCGGACGGCGCGGCGGTGGGTGGGCCCGTGCCCGTCGGGGCCGAGCCCCGTGCCCTCGCGCTCGGCCCCGCCGGCGACCGCCTGTGCGTGGCGAACTACGGCTCCGCGTCCGTCTCCGTCGCCACCGTGGACGTGGACAGCGGGCGGGTCGGCACCCCCGGCACCGTTCCGGCCGGCGCGCATCCTGTCGCTGTGGCCTTCTCCCCGGACGGCGGAGTGATCCATGTCGTGGGCCAGACCTCGGGCATTCTCACGGCCATCCGCACGGACACCCTCGACCACACGGCCGTCGCGCTGAAAGGCGTGCCCGCAGGGGTGGTGTTCGGCCCGGACGGCCACCACTCCTATGTCACCTCCTATGTCACCGACCAGGCCACCGGACAGCTGACCGTCGTGCGTGCCACCCCGCGCAAGACGGCCGGCATCCCGGCCGGAGAGGGGTCGAAGCCGGTCAACGTCGCCGTGTCCCCGGACGGGACCTGGGCCTACGCGGCCGACTCCGCATCGGACAAAGTCGCGGTGCTGGACCTCGAGGGCCTCGCCCCACTCGCCCCGGTCCCCCTCGGGGCCGCGCACAAGCCCTGGGACGTCGCCATCGCACCCGACCGGACCTTCGCCTGCGCGACCAGTCCGGATTCGTCGCATCTCCTCGTCCTCACCCCGGCCTCGGGGAAGGAGCTCGGCACCGGCGGCGACGTCACGGTGACCCCGGTCCCCCTGGCGTCCGACGCACGCCCGCATGGAGTGGCCGTCACCCCCGACAGCCGGTACGCGGTGACCGCCGACTCCGGTACGGCGACGATCTCGCTCGTCGACCCGAAGGGCGGCAGGCACACGATCGACGCCGATGTCGTGGGGTGCCAGGGGCCCACCGGTGCCGCCGTCTCCCGGGACGGTCGGACGCTCTACGTGGCCGACTTCGCCCCCGAACAGCAAGAGCGGCCGCGCGGGCAGATCGCCGTACTTCACAGGACAGGGCCTGATACCTGGGAGCGACGGGGCACCATCGACACGCGGACAGGCCGCCTCGCGGGCCCGCACGAGATAGCCCTGTCACCCGACGAACTGCGGCTCTACGTCGCCAACTACGACAACGGGACCGTCTCGGTCCTCAGCCGCGAGTCGTTGGAAGCCGACTGGGGCTTCGAGATGGCCGTGGCCAAATCCCCTGACATGAGGCAGCCCTACGGCCTGGCCCTGTCGCCGGACGGAACGACCCTCTACGTATCCAACACCACCACCGACCGGGGAACGGTCGAGGCGTTCGACGTCACCGTCAACCCAGCGGAGCACCAGCCGCCACCGATCCAGGTCAAGAGCGGCACGGACCGCGTCCATCTCGGGCTCGCCCTCTCCCCCGACGGCCACTACCTCTACGCGGTCGACGCCGAGGAGTGGAAGTCGGGAAACGGGGCGCCGGGCACGGTGTACGGCATCCGGCTGAGCGAGGGCACCCAGATGCAACCCGTCGCCACGGCACCCCAGGCGCACACCGACCGGCCCAGTGCACTGGTCTGCCGGGACGACCGGACCCTGTACGTCGTCAACCAGGGCAGGAAGGAAAGTCCCACCAGCGAAGCGTGCCTGGCGGTCATCACCCTCGACGCTTCGCGACTCGGCGTCGAGCGCACCGAGACCCGCCCTCTCGACAAGAACGACCTCCCGTACTCGGCAGCGATCTCCGATGACGGGACGCTGTATGTCGCCAACTTCACCAGCAGGACGGTCACCGTCCTCGGGTCCAAAGTGACGCCCGTCGAGGTCGGTCAGCCGGGCGCGTCACAGCCATGGGACGTGGCCGTCACCGACGACGGCGCCTACGCCTACGTCACCGACCGCACCGCCGATTCCCTGCGGTGCGTCCGCCTCTCCGACCACCACGTGACCTCTCTGGAGGTGGGCCGGGACCCCATGGGCGTGACGAGCACCCCAGGGGGCGGCCTCCGCGCCTATGTCGCCAACCACGGGAGCAACAGCATTTCGGTCATCGGCCCCGACGACGCCTCACCGGGCACGCCCAAGGTCGTCGCCACCTGGCAGCATCCACGGATCACCAAACCCGAATCGGTGTCGGTATCCGCGGACGGGGCCTGGCTCTTCGTGACCACCGAGAACAACGGAGAGCTTCTGATGCTCGACACCCGGACCGGAACGCCCCGCTTCACCGTACCGGCCGGCGAACGGCTCACCGGAAGCGCACCTCACCCGCAGTCCGCGAAGCACCTGGTGTACCTCGCCGACGAGGCGGGCGCGGCCGTATCGGTGGTCGACACCACGACGCTCGCTCCCTTGGACACGACGACCCCGCTGGGGCTCGACGTACGGCAGGCGGTCGGCGTGCCGACGACGAACTGACCGTACCGACTCCACCCACCCCTCCGGCGCGGACAGAGGCACACAAAATGATCGAACTGGTCGACCAGGCATTGAAGTCACGCGTACAGCAGGATGTGACATGGCCGCCGCCGGGCATCCCCGTCACCTTCCAGCCGCCCGGACGCGACGGAGCGCTCGGTGAAACCGCCGGCTCCGAGGCGGTCGGTGTCTACCTGTACGACATCCGCGAGGACCTGGACCGGCGGCAGACCGGCACCGTCTACCAGTACGACGTGGCGTCGGTCGGCGGTGCACCCCGCCAGAAGAGGGCAGAGTCCGACCCGCCGCGCTATGCCCGGCTGTCGTATCTGGTCGCCGCCTGGGCCCCTGACGCCCTCAGCGCCCACCGCATCCTCGGCGAACTCCTCGTCGGCCTCGCCAGGAGCCGGGTCTTCCCCGTGCCCCTGCCCCCCGAACTGGAGGAGATGGAGCTGTCCGCGCTCCTCGACGTCGGCCACCCACCCGCCGAGGACCGTGCTCTGACGGAACTGTGGAGCGCGAAGGGGCACATGCTCACCCCCGCCCTCAACGTGACCGTGACCATCCCCCTGCTGTCCTTCCTCCCGGACAGCTACACCCACTGGGTGACCGGGCCCCCTGTCGTCCGCGAGGCGCTCAAGCCCGGGCCGGGGACGGACGAGGACGCGCGGTGACCGCCACCGCACACCCCGGAGCGCCCACCGCCACGGCCGCGGACTGGCTGCTCGCCCGGCTGGCCGTCATCGAGGCCCGCGTGCGGCGCGCGATCGCTCTCCGTACGGGCGAGGAGTCCGCACCCGCGGAGCTCCTGGCACCGCCCTTCGACCCGTTCCAAGGGCTCTACATCTCCGACGACATGGCCTCGCACCTCCTGGACGCACCGGCCGGCCCGCTGGTCCCCGTCACCGCGGACGACGCCCTCGCCGCCACTCTGCGCGCCCGGGAGGACGCGGCCGCGGCGGCCGGGGCCCCGCCGCCCCCGCGCCGCCTCGCCGAGGAGTTCGGGCTGGACGCGCTCGCCCTCGACATGGTGGTGATCGCGCTCGCCCCCGACGTCGACGCCCGGTTCGAGCGCTGCTACGGCTACCTCAACGACGACATCACCTGCCGCCATGCCACCATCGGCCTGGCCCTCGCCCTCTGCAACGTCCCGAGCGCCTCGGTGACCGCCCGCCGGGTCTTCGCGGCCGACGCGCCCCTGCGCGCCGGTGGCCTCGTGGAGATCCCGGATGCCTCCCGGCCGTTCCTGACCCGGCCCCTCCGCGTCCCCGACCGGGTCACCGCGCACCTCCTGGGCGACGACTCCCTGCCGTCCTGCCTGCGTCACCTGCTGGCCCCGCCCGAACGCGGCCGGCCCCCGGGCGAGGGCCCCGTGGCCGAAGCCGTGCGGCACCTGACCCGGCTGCTCGCCCACCGCCACCCGGTCCACCTGCGCGACAGCCCGGACGGTACGGCCGAAGCCGTCGCCGAGGCGGCACTGCGCGCGTGCGGACGGCCCGCGCTCCGTCTGGACCTCGCGGGACTGGCCCACGAGACGGACCCGGCCGGGTTCGTCCGCGCGGCGCTCCTCGAAGCACGGCTGCGCGGCCATGGACTGATCGTCGGCCCCGTCGGTTCCCCCGACGCCCGGCACGTACAGGACCTGCTCGCCCCGCTCGACGGCGCCCCGGTTCCTCTGGTCCTCACCGGGAGGCAGCCGTGGGACGCCCGCTGGACGGCCGCTCCCCCGGTGCTCGCCGACTGCCCGCCCCTGACGGCGCCCGAACGCACCGCGCTGTGGCGGTACGAACTCGGCGCCCACGCCGGCACCGCGACCGATGAGGCGGTCGCAGTCGGCGCCCGGTACCGCCTCGGCCCCAGCCGGATCCGCGCCGTGGCCGCGGCGGCCGGCCGACGGGCCGCCGCGCACGGCATCACCGTCGACGCCGCCGCGGTCCGGGACGCCTCCCGCTCGTGGAACGGCGGCGCGCTGGACCGCCTCGCGCGGCCCGTACGCCCCGCTGTCGGCTGGGACGATCTGGTGCTGCCCGAGCGGACGCACGAGCAGCTACGGGACCTCGCCCGGCGCGTACGCCACCGCGACCGGGTCCTGGGAGAGTGGCGGATGCGGCCGGGCGGGGGACGCGGACGTGGCATCACCGCCCTGTTCAGCGGTGGCTCCGGGACCGGCAAGACCCTGGCGGCGGAGGTCGTGGCCGCCGATCTCGGCCTCGACCTGTATGCCGTCGACCTCGCCACGGTCGTCGACAAGTACATCGGGGAGACCGAGAAGCACCTCGAACGGATCTTCACCGAGGCCGACGCCGTCGACGCCGTCCTCCTCTTCGACGAGGCCGACGCCGTCTTCGGCAAGCGCACGGCCACCCACGACGCCCACGACCGCTACGCCAACACCGGGACCTCCTACCTCCTCCAGCGCCTGGAGTCCTTCGACGGTCTGGCCCTGCTGACCACCAATATGCACGCCAACATCGACGCGGCGTTCCTGCGCCGTCTCGACCTCGTCGTCCACTTCCCCGCGCCCGACGATGCCCGGCGCCAAGCCCTGTGGGACCGCTGTCTGGGCACCGCCGCACCGCGGGCCGACGACATCGACCAGGCCGGCCTGGCGGCCCTCGCCTCGGCCTTCGACCTGTCCGGCGGCTCGATCCGATGCTGCGTCATCACCGCCGCCTACCGGGCCGCCGACGAGGACCGCCCGCTCTCCATGGCGGATCTGCTGGCCGCCGTCCGCGAGGAGTACGCCAAACTCGGCCGCTATGTGGACGAGTCCCGCTTCCCGACTGGGTAGCGGCCATGCACCCCGCGCCTGAGCCCTTGACCCCTTTGCGGGATCAAGGGCTCAGGCGGGTCAGCCGGCCGTCACGGGTCGTACGCGGGGGCAGGTGAGGGTCGCCGTGCCCCGGTAGACGGCCCCTGGCGTGTCCGAGCCGGAGGGGTTGCTCGCCGGTCCCACCACGGTGAAAACCACGTCCAACGGGCCACCGTTGACGACGACTTCCGTCTCGCCCTGACTCGTCCTGGCGTACTTGGCGCGGTTCGCCGCGGGAACCTTCAACTCGATGCGCCCGGTCCCTTGATTCGGAAAGGTCGCTGTCGAGTAGCCGACGGGCGGGATGACCCACGACTCGATGTCGTCGGGCACACAGGCAACGTGCTGTTCGATCCGGAAGCCCGCCGTTCCCAGCGGCAGGGGGGCGGGGGGCGGTGGTGGTGTGAGCGCTGCCGGAAGATTCAGGGTGAGCGTGACCGTGTCGCCCTGCCTCACCACGATCTTCTGCACGGGGTCTCAGCCCCCCTGGCCGGGCTGGCCGGCGATCTGGGTGATGGTGAACTGGACGAACTCGGCGGGACGCACCGGCGCGATACCGATGTCACAGATCACCTGACCGGCGTCGATCGTCGACGACGTGTTGTTCGTACGGTCACAGATCACATAGAAGGCCTCGTCAGGCGTACGCCCCAGCAGCGCACCCTGACGCCACTGATCCGTCAGGAAACTGGTCACCGAATGCCGAAGGGTGGCCCACAGGCGGTCGTCGTTGGGCTCGAAGACAGCCCAGGTGGAGGACTGACGGATGGAATCCGACAGGAACGACACCAGACGACGCACATTGAGATAGCGCCAGTCACGACTGCTCGAGCGCGTACGGGCACCCCACACCAACAGACCCCGGCCGGGGAAGACCCGCAGGCAGTTGACACCCTTGTCGTTGAGTTCCCCGTTCTGGTCGTCGGTCAGCAGGGTGGGAAGGTCGAGCACGCCGCGCAGGTTCTGGTTGGCGGGGGCCTTGAAGACGCCGCGCTCGGCATCCGTACGGGCCCACACACCGGCCAGATGGCCGGACGGCGGCACCGTACGCGGAACACCGTCCACACCGGGCACCTCGACCCAGGGGTAGTACAGCGCCGTGAACGCCGCGGCGTCCGAGTCCGGCGAGTCGAGCGTGCCGACGAACGCCTTGAGTGGCTCGACGAGTTGCCCGGGCGGCGCGTCGACCACCGCGAGACGGTTGCGCTGGGCGGTGCAGTGGGCGACGACCTTGCCGATGAGCGACTTTCCGGTCGGCAGAACCGGGACGGGCGGCTCCTCGGCCTCGGTGGCCGCGATGGTCATGTCCCAGAGACTGGGCACGGCGACCATGGTCACTTCCGGCACCGTCTCCAGCCCGCCGAGTCCCGTGCGTGCCTCCGCGTCTCCGCCGAGGCCGGCTTCCGTCACTGCCGTCTCGGGGTTCAGGAAGCCGACGACATAACAGGACGTGCCGCCATTGGCGAAGAAGCCGTAGACCGCCTCCGCCAGCATGAAGCAGCGCTGGAGTACCTGGATCCTCTTGAAATCGGCAGGTGCCTTGTCGCTCTTCTTCTGGAGGGCCGACAGCTCTGTCCCCAGCCCCGCGATGCTGTAGCGGTCGGCGAACTCCTGCCAGCCGCGGATCGGCTGGGGGACCCTGCGTTCGTCCGGTGTGAACGGAGGGGTCCCCGTCTCACCGGCAATCTTGGTCGGTTCGGTGGTGTACCCGAGGAAGGCCGGGGTGGAGGTGCCCACTCCGACGATCATGCGTACTCCGCTGGACTTCTCCGTGACGTAGACACCCGGAGGCTTCGTCGTCATCGCTGTTGTTCCCCTCTCGGCTGATCGGCTCCGGACTATTCGACGGTGATGTCCTCGTAGGTGATCGTCACCTGTTCCGTGGCGATCCCGGAGTTGGCCGCGCCGAGCTGGGGGCCTTCCCAGCGGGATGCCCAGGCGTTGGCGAGGTGGATGCGGCGGACGGTCTGCTTCTGCGCGTCCTTCAGGGCGATGGTGATGTTCTGCCGGGCGCTGTCGAGGTCGGCGTTGACCAGCGTGGCCTTGATCCAGTCGGTGAACGCGGTGCTCTTGTCCATGCCACGGGTGATCGTGATCTCACCGCTCTTGCGAGCACCAGGCTGTTTGCGCACGATCAGCTCGCCTGTCGCGGACACCTGCCGGACTTCGACGACGTCCTGTTCCAGGGTCAGTCCGGACACGTCCTGGACGGTCTCGACCTGGAACTTGCCCAGTTCGACGGCGAAGGTGCTGCTGCTGAAGGTGTCACCGGTCAACACGTGCGTTGCCTCCTGGGTTCCGGGCGTCAGCTGTTGGCGCCGGGCTGGCCGGCGATCTGGGTGATGGTGAACTGGACGAACTCGGCGGGACGCACCGGCGCGATACCGATGTCACAGATCACCTGACCGGCGTCGATCGTCGCCGAGGTGTTGTTGGTACGGTCACAGATCACATAGAAGGCTTCATCGGGAGTACGTCCGAGCAGCGCACCCTGACGCCACTGATCGGTCAGGAAACTGCTGACCGAATGCCGAAGGGTGCCCCAGAGACGGTCGTCGTTGGACTCGAAGACAGCCCAGGTGGAGGACTGACGGATGGAATCCGACAGGAACGACACCAGACGACGCACATTGAGGTAACGCCAGTCACGACTGCTCGAGCGCGTACGGGCACCCCACACCAACAGGCCTCGGTCGGGGAAGACGCGGAGGCAGTTGACCCCCTTGTCGTTCAGCTCGCCGTGGCGTTGATCGGTGAGCAGGGTGGGGAGGGACAGCACGCCGCGCAGGTTCTGGTTGGCGGGGGCCTTGAAGACGCCGCGCTCGGCATCCGTACGGGCCCACACACCGGCCAGATGGCCGGACGGGACGACAGTGCGCGGGATGCCGTCCACGCCGGGCACATTGACCCGGGGGTAGTACAGCGCTGTGAACGCCGCATCCTCTACGTCCGGGCTCGCCAGTCGCCCGAGGAATTCCGGCACATCGGCCGGTGCGGTGTCGGGTGGTGGTTCGAGGAGGGCAAGCCGGTTGCGCATGGTCACGCAGTGGGCGACCACCTTGCTCATGATGTCGGCGCCGACATCTGCCTCGGTGCCCTCGCGCCATACGTCCGGGACACCAACCATGCTTACGTCCGGCACCGACTTGAGTCCGGCCAGACCCGTGCGTTCGTCGGGGTTGCCGTCGACCTCGCCCGCGAGGGGCTTGTCGGGGTCGAGCCGGAGGACGTAGCAGGATGTTCCTCCGTTGGCGAAGAAACCGTAGACAGCTTCGGGCAGCTGGATCTTTCCGGACTGCTCGAAGTATCCGGCGAGGACGGTCAGCTCGCCCTCGCGCCGTTTGAGGTCGGCCAGTTCGTTCCCGGCCGCGATCCAGAGCCCGTACGGCCCGGGGAGGGCTGCCGCCACCTTCTGCGCTGCGGCTTCGGCTGCTTCCCTGTCCTCGTCCCTGACAGCTTCGCCGGCCCAGTCGGCAGCCTGCACCAAGGCGAGGACGGTGATTTCTTGCTCGGTGAGGACGGGGGGCTCGCCCGTGGTGGCCTTCTCCGCGAGGTCCGCTCCCAGACGCTCGAGCTCCGCAGCGCCTTCCGCGATAGCCCCGGACAGCCTCTCCAGCTCCCGCCTTACCTCCTCCACTCCCATCGGGGAGCGGAAGTGGAACGTGTCCACGAACTCGGACCAGCTGCTGATCCGCACCGGCGGCGTGGGCGCCTGTGGGCCGCGCACGGTGTAGCCGAGGAATGCGGGGGTGGACGTTCCCGCCCCGGTGATTGTCCGGACTCCGCTCGAACGCTCCTTGATGAACACTCCGGGTGCCAACGGACCTGAAACCATGCCCGGTTTGCCCCTCTCATCGGGAATGCGGCCCTTCAGCCAACCACTCCCGCGGGGTACGCGCATGCAAACGGAGGAAGGTACGACAGATGACGTAGCGGGGTTTCAGGTGAAGGTGGCGCAGCCGGCAGAGTGGGGCGGTGACCGCGGCCGTCAGCGCGTGGCGTACGGCGTCGGCCGCCTTATCGAGTGACCGCCACCGTCAGGAGGGAGTTCGCTGGACGAAACGGCTGCTATGAGTCCTCGCTGGCGCAGGTCAGCCAGCTCTGGGTGATCACCCTTGCTTCGTCCGCCTGTTCCGGCGTGACGACGCCCTCCACATCCGGGACACGTCCCAGGAAATCCTGCACTCGTTCTCGCTCATCCGCGCTGACGATCCAGACAGACGATGTGGAGGACCCGTCATCGTGCCAGTCGAGCACGCTCAGAGTATGCCGATCGGCCATTGCGTCCTCCCAGCCCCTAGCACCGGCTTCGGCACCGGCCTCTGCAACGGGATGCAATTCTCAGGTGTGTTCGTCGCGTGCAGGGAGTTCAGAGCCGCTTGACTCGGGAGGCCTGCGGCCCCTTCTGGCCTTGGGTGACCTCGAACTCCACCTTTTGCCCTTCCTCCAGGGAGCGATAGCCACCTGCCGCGTCGTCGATCTCCGAGAAATGAACGAATACGTCAGGGCCGCCCCCTTCCTGCTCGATGAACCCGAAGCCCTTTTCGGCGTTGAACCATTTGACGGTCCCTGTAGCCATGACCCCTCCGGGGGTTGAGGCGGCGCTCCGCCGATGCCCAGCGGAACAGTGTCGATAGCCCCCACCGATAGGTACCGAAAGAGGTACTCATTCAGCAAAGAGGCGACTATCCATCCGACAGTACCGCCCATACCTGGAGCGCTCCACACGGGCAAAGTCAGGCACTTCCCTTCCTGTCCGTTAGGCCATCCAGGCGACCTGAGCGAACGGGCGTGGCTCACGGAGCCGGCCTGCCCCCTGACCGAGGCCGAGCAGCGAGCGAAGCCGCACGATCGATGCCGCCGGCCTCGTACCCGTAGCCCAAGCAGCGTCCGAGCGCTCGCCCGCCGAGCCGGTGGCGGGCCGCAGGTCGTCGTCACTTGTGGTCGCGAAGGAAGGCTGGGATCTCACCGCTGGTCGGGTGGTTCGGCAGGGGTGCCGGCTTGTCCTGGAGGAATGCGGTGATGGAGGCGATGACTCGGTCGTTGTTGTCGTCGAGGCCGTTCCACATGTGGTGCCCGACTCCGGGCATGTACTGCGTGCGCTGGATGGCGGGGTCGTTGGCAAGGATGGCGGTCGCCCATTGCCGGACCTGGGAGGAGCACTCGGCGATCATCAGCATCGCGGGGGTCCGGGAATTCCTCAGTTGCGGGGCGATGGAGGGCGAGTCCTTGACCGTCTGCTGGACGCGGAGGCTGGCGGCGGGGCTGAAGGAGAAGTTCTGTGCCGTGTCCTCGACGGGGATGCGGTGCGCGTCGCGCGCGCAGTAGGCGGATGCGGTGTCGCTGCCGAGATCAGCGGCGGTGAACGCGTTGTCGCCTTCGGCCTGGCCGATCAACCCGGTGTCGGGGCTGAGGAGTCCGAGTCGCATGAGGCCGAACGCGGCGGCGTACCGGGGGACGCGTGTCGACCGCGGTCCGGTCATGGCCGGCGCGAGGTCGCGCGCGGACGGTCGGCCCTTGTGCCCGGTGACGCGCGCGGTGGGGCCGTCCATCGGGCCGGGCTCGGCGATGATCGCCCGGTGGAAGCGCGCCGCGACGCGCGGATCGGCCAGGGCTCGCGTGAGCACGCCCCCGCCTGCGGAGAATCCGAGGATGTCGACCCTGCCCTTGCCCAGCCGGTCGACGAAGGCGGCGAGATCGCGGACCGACCTGGAGATCGTGTACTGGTCCATGGGGAGCAGGTCGCTTCGTCCGCCGCCGGCCTGTTCGTAGGCGTAGACGTCGTAACCCTGTCGCGCCAGGAGTTGCAGGAACCGGTGGTCGAGTACCGAGATGCCGCGTACCGGTCCGCCGTTCAGGTACACGAACGGGATGGGATGTCGGGTGGTGGGGTTCGCGGACGGGTAGTGGTACACCGCGACCCGGCTGCCCGTGGCCAGGCTCCAGTGCTGCGTGGCGACGAAGGGCAGGGCGGGCGGGTACCGCCGTGCCGTGGGCACGGTCGGGACGCAGACCGACGCCGTCAATGCCGCCGCGATGACCACCGGCAGGAACGGTACGAGCCGCGCCGGCCAGCCACGGCGCCACCCCCACCACAGTGCGAGGACAGTCGCGATGCCAAGGGTCGTCAGCCATGCGGCGAGCCCCGAGCCTGCCCCGTCCGTGAGGACGAGCAGTGCGAGAAAGGCGGCGACTAACCCCGCGATGGCGGCCAGGCCCAGCACCAGGCGCCGGGTGAAGCGGACGAGACGTATGACGGACGTTGGCATGAGGACCCCCAAAGTTTCAGAACGCTGTTTCAAAACGACGTTATCAGAGAGGGTAGGCTGGTCTTCGTGGGTAGGCCGAGAACGAACGACGACACCGTCAAAGAGCGGCTCGTGGCGTGCGCGACCGAGATGCTCGCCACCCGTCCGCGGGAGTCGCTCACCGTCCGATCCCTGGCCGCTGCTGCCGGGACGTCAACGACAGCGGTGTACTCCTTGTTCGGCGGCAAGGACGGGCTGATCGGCGAGGTACGCAACAGAGCCGTCGCCGGCCTTTTCCAGGACGTGTCGGCAGTGCCGACCTCCGAGGACCCCCTCGCCGACCTCTACGCACTGGCCGCCGCATACCGTCGATGGGGACGCGAACACAGCCACCTCTACACGGTGCTGTTCGGTGGCGTGCAATCCTTCGACCCGTCAGGCACAGTCGGCACCAGCGACCCCATCCGGCCACTCCTCGCGGCGATCGACCGCGCTCTGACGGAGTCTGTCCTCGCCGGCGAAGCGACGTCGATCGCTCTTTCGCTCTGGGTGACCCTGCACGGACTCGTCACCCTCGAACTGGCCGGAGCCCTCGACGCCTGCACGGCCGAGACCACATTCCGATCGACCATTCACGCCACGCTGCGCGGCTGGACCACCCCCGCGGTCTTCCGCAGCCTTCGACGTGCAGAACCCGCTCCGTAACGGACGCTCAGGTCAACCACCTCGTGTTCCGCTTGAGTGGACCCAGGGGTGGTCCGTCACCGACAGACCCGCGAGCATCTTCCGCGTCGGGCAAGGCGCTTCGCCGCAGTAGCGGCTGCGGCCCTCGCCGTGGCCATGCCCCAGGCCGGCGCTGCCGGCGCCAAGAGTGGCCAGGCAGCGGCCTACCACACCGGGCGCCAGTTCCCGTTGATGATGCCGGTCGGGGCAGGGGGGTGTCGGACAGCCACTCCTTGTACTCCCCCTTCGTCTTCGTGGCTGCGGTGGCGGACAGGTCGAGGGCGTACTTCTCGCCCGGAACCGGGATGGTGATCTCACCGCCATCCAGCGAGATCTTGTTGAGGGCGATCTGCCGGCCACCAGTGACCGACGATTCCCGCTCGGTCTTCCGCTGAAGCTCTGATATCTGCTTCGCGGTCAGACCTGCGGCACGACCTTGATCAGCGAAGCTCTGCGGAACGGCCGGCGAGTCGGCCGATGCCGTGGCCTGGGGCACCGCCGATAGCCCCAGGGTCAGCGCCGCGCCGAGCACTCCTGTGGCGAGGGAGGTGCGTGCCTTGCGCCAGCGAGTTCGTGCGTGCGTCACGTTGTGCCCTGCCTTTCTGCTCGAGGGACGTGCCAGGACGGCGAGGCGCGCAGCGGACCGTTCCCCTGCTCCCCAAGCGCCTCGCCGGGCACCACGTCTTCAGCGCCAGCTGATTGGTAAGCAGCCCGGTCACCAGCGGTTTATCAATCCGCTTCCCGGGCGCTTGCTCCCCCGCCCCTATGGGCAAGTCCGGCGGTAGGAGGCCTCCGGGGCGAACCGTTCCCACTCGTCCGGGGTGAGGTCGCGCGCCACCGTGGCGCACAGTTCCGCCTCTGTGCGCGAGGCGTCGGTGTTCCAGAGCACGGCTGTGCCGTCGATGCTCGCGGTGGCCACGGTGCGGCCGTCCGGGCTGACGGTTGCGAACGTGCGCGGATGTTAGCTTCTTTCCCGTGGTGGAGCACCAGGAGGAGACCAGGGCGGCCTACGACGGGGTCGTCGAGCTGTATGCGTCGATGTTCGCTGATCGGCTCGAGACGCAGCCGTTCGCGCGGGCCATGGTCGGCACCTTCGCCGAGCTGGTGCGCGGGACGGGGAACCTGCGGGCAGCCGACGTCGGGTGTGGGCCCGGGCATCTGACGGCCATGTTGCACGACCTGGGGCTGGACGCCTTCGGGCTCGACCTCTCCCCGGCCATGGTCGACCACGCCCGGCGGGCCCATCCGGCGCTGCGGTTCGACGAGGCGCGGATGGAGGCCCTGCCGGTCGAGGATCGCGCGCTCGGCGGCGTGCTGGCCCACTACTCGATGATCCATACCCCGCCTGGGGAATTGCCCGCGCTGCTCGCCGAGCAGGTGCGTGTCCTGGCACCAGGGGGCCTGCTCCTGGTCTCGTTCTTCGCGACCGACGGACCGGAGCCGGTCCGCTTCGACCACAAGGTGACGCCCGCCTACAGCTGGCCGGTTGACCGGTTCGCCGAGCTGCTGGCCGGGGCCGGGCTCGTCACGTTCGCCCGGCTGCTCCACGACCCGGCCTCCGAGCGGGGATTCCTCGACGCCCACTTGCTGGCCCGCCGCCACTAAGCGTGTCCGACGGGTGGGGTGAGCCGAATTGGCGGCGTCGGACAGTCCTTAGTGGTCGAACGTCTCGAAGGTGACGACTGCGGTGTCCTCGCTTTCCCAGCGGACGTCCACCTTCACCTCGTCGGCCTGGAGGCTGCCCGGCGGCCTGAGGATGCCAAGGGCGAGCCCTTCCTTCCGTTCCACCACGCTGTCGGATCCCGCCCCGTCCGGCCGATTCCGCTCTCCGGAGAGCGAAGCGAGCCAGGGTCGGGCGTCAGCGCGCGGCATACGGAAGGTGCCTGACTGGGTGTGGCCCGCAAGGCCGCCGCTGAGCTCGGCGCACCGTTGGTCGCTCGCATGGTCGGGAAGCACCCAGCCCATGGCGTACATGGCCTCCGAACAGGCCATCGGGCGTTCTTGAAGGCCCTCGTCAACGGTGTCCTCGACCCCGGTGAAGGCGTACGTAAGGCCACCCAAGGCTGCGGTCGCGGCCAAGGCGGCGAGCCACAGTGCCTTGCGGCGCTTCGGGCGAGGGGCGGACGCTGGGATCATCGCGGCTATAGGCACCGAGAAAGTATGACGTAAGCGGCATTATCTCAGTTCAACCCGGGGTACGAAGTGCCTGTCTCCCCTGCCCGGGAAGACGCGATGCCACGCGGCAGCGAGAGAGCGGGCGGCGTCCTTCATCGGGTGGCGAGGCCCTCGGAATTCGGAACAAGGAGCATCAGCAGATGAGGAATACGTTGCGTGCCCTTCCTATGCTGGCGGCAGCCGCGGCTGCCATCATGCTGCCGGCCTCCACGGCCCATGCGGCCGACGGGTACGACCGTTGCCCTGACGGCTATTACTGCATGTTCTCGGGCCTCGACGGCACCGGCGACATGATCAAGCTACGAGGGAGCGCGCCGGACCTGGCAGCGCTCGGTATGAACGACCGGGCCAAGTCGGACTGGAACCGGACCGCTTCGACCATCTACCTCTGGTCCGACGCGAACTACACCGGTTGCACGGCGACCACCTCCGCCGGCCCGACCGGCAAGGGCAACTTCTTCCCCACGTACCGGGACTTCTTCAGCTCGGTGCAGTTCGACGGCCCGGGCGGCCCGAACTGTGGCACACCGCCCGGCGGCGACGGCCAAGAAGCCGGCCGACGGTGAGCGCGCCGACCACGCCGGTGAGGTCGTCCGCCCGGCCAGGACCGGTGCAGCTCGCGTCGTCCCGCCGGGTTGTGCCTACTGGAGGCTTCGTGTCGTACTCGCGACAAGCTGGTCGTCCGCGAAGCCGTCCAGCCGGGCCGAGCGCGCCCTGGCCGCGCCGGGCACCGTGACCTCGGTCTGACCGTCGGTGGCGTCCACCGACGCCCGGGGCCGCTGGTCGAGGTAGACGTCCACACGGTCCACGTTGGCGGTTCGCAGCCGCAGGCGCAGGTCTCCGTCGGCTGTGGTGACGTCCGCGATGGCGATCTCGCGCACGGGCTGCTCGCTCAGCAGCCGGCCCGCCCGGTCGAGGAGATCGGCGTTGTCCTCCAGGAGGTCGCGCCGGGTCATGTGGTGGCGTTCGTCGGGCTTGATGCCGAGGTCCTCCACGGGCGTGCCCGACAACGCACCGACGCGCAGTGTCCGGCGGATCGACACCCGCATGCCCGCCCCCTTGGGCAGCGGCTCGTACGGCACGTCCTCCTCCCCTTCCAGCAGGGCGGTGAGCAGCTGGTGGGTCCAGACGTTGGCGCCGCCCGCGCCGGTGGCGTCGTCGGTGCCGAGCACCGGGCCGATGCGGTGGTCCTGGAAGCCCGCCGCGAAGATGTCGGTGGCCGAGTAGCAGCGCGCGTTGGTGATCAGGACGACCGGGCCGAAGTACTGCTGACCGATGGCGTTGGCGCCGTCTTCGGGCGTGATGGAGAAGGCGCTGGAGAAGGCCGTGCCGAGTTCGACGGCCTGCTCCATCGACGCCACCCACGGCCCCAGGTCGATGGCCGGGTCACCGCGGTGCCTGCCGCAGATCCGCAGGTTGAGCGGGGTGTTGAGGAACTGGACGGGCTCAGGGACGATCCGGCGCGGCGTCAGGGTCTGCAGGGTGAACTCGGCGGCGTGGATGTGTCCGCCGCCGTTCTCACGGACGTCCACGACGAGCCCGTTCTGGGGTAGCAGGCGAATGAGGCGGACGAACTCCTTCACGAATTCCGCCGGACTCTGGACGTTGAAGGTGAAGATGCGGATGTGGCCGAAGGTGCCGGACGAGGTCCGCACCTCCCGTGCCTTGAACACGGTCGACATGGTGGTGACCAGCTCGCCCTGTCGTGGCTCGGGCAGGTGGGCGGTGCCCTGCGCGGCGGACCTCTCCTGAGCGAGGGCGCCCGGCGCGAACAGCGCCAGCTTGGCACGGTTGGTTTCGTCAGCGTCGAGGTCCAGGCCCTGACACGCGGCGGCTGTGCTGAGCGCGTCGGTGTCGACGAACGTCGGCAGGTTGTCGCGGATCAGCCACTCCTGGCGAAGCTCTCGCCCGGTGCCGTCGCGGTCGAGGAAGCTGATGGTCACCCACTCCTCCAGCGGAGGCAGATGGATCCGCAGGGGCCGTACGGTGAGGGACTGCAGGCCCCGGCTGTGCCGGGCGGAGGCGTTGCTGCCCGCGTACCGGGCGGCGTTGAGGTCGACAGCCGTGGCGATGGGAATACCGCTCCAGTGGGTGATCTCGGCACCGGGGGCGAATCCGCGACGCGTTCACCCGACTGGGCGGACCCCGTGCCCCGGCGTGCCCGGCCCGGAAGGGCCGGGCCTGGTTCTTCGTTCAGTGCGGCCGGTTGTGGGTGGGGGCTTCGGCGGCGGTCTTGAGTTCGCGCAGCCATGCTTCGAGGCCCTGGCGGAGGATCTTGGTCGCGGTGGGAACGTCCGCTTCGACCTGGGCACCGGTGTGGGTCTCGTCGGTGCTCACGCGGACGCCGCCCTTGACCTCGGTGAAGTTCCATACATGAACGCCGTCGATGCGCAGTCCCTCGCCGATCGCGGGGCCGGCCCAGCGGATGCAGGAGTTGCGCTTGAGCTGCTCGACGGTCGAGGTGATCTCGAGGCTGGTGGCGGGGGTCGTGGGGTTGGGAGGTACCGGGGTCGTCCACCGGAACGCCGAGCCCTTGCGGAACGGGCCGTGGTCGAGGCGGTTCACGGTCGTGACGGCGCCCTGCCAGGACGGCCAGCGCTCCACGTCGGCCTGCAGCTTCCAAATGGTGCGCAGCGGCGCGTGGATCACGGTCTCGGTCCGGTGGCGGACGTGGGCTTTGGGGTCGACGCCTTCCCCGCGGCAGGTGAGGGACTTGGCGGGATGAGAGGTGGTGGCCCCGGCCGGTACGACAGCGGTGCCGAGGATGCCGATGGCGACGAGCGGGGCGGTGAACAGGGCAGCGCGGATGCGGGTACTGCGGATGCCGGACATGTTGTTCCCCTCTTATCGAGCTAGAAGCTAGCGCATTCGTTAGAAGATGTAACTCGGCACGGACCGAGGGGTCAACAGGTTGCGTGATAGCCTCTAACTAAATCTTGAGCCTGTAGCCACTCGGCTGGGGAAGGCGGCAGACCATGGCGAAGACGGACGCGCAGACGCCGCGCGAGCGCTACCGCACCCAAGTGCGCGCGGAGATCAAGGCGCACGCCTGGGAGCAGATCGCCACGGCGGGAGCGTCCGCGCTCTCCCTCAACGCGATCGCCAAACAGATGGGCATGAGCGGACCCGCGCTCTACCGCTACTTCGCCAGCCGCGACGAGCTGATCACCGAACTCATCCGGGAGGCCTACCGAAGCCTCGCCGAGACCCTCCGCAAGACCTCCGCCACCGATGCCGACCCGGCCGACCTGGCCGGGCTGGCGCACGCCCTGCGTGGCTGGGCCCTGGAGGACCCCCAGCGGTATTTCCTCATCTACGGCACACCCGTCCCCGGCTACCACGCACCCGAGGACATCACCGGCATCTCCGACCAGATCATGAAAACGCTGCTCGACGCGTGCGCGGCGCTCACCCCGGACGGCCCCGCGACCTCGTTCAGCGCCCACCTGGAAGACCACCGGGACTGGGCCGGCAGCCACCCCGCCCCGCCCGCGGCCCTCCACCGGGCCCTGGCCTTCTGGACCCGGATGCACGGCGTTCTGTCCCTGGAACTCGCCGGCCACTTCACCAACATGGGTTTCGACCCCGCCGTGTTCTTCACAGCCGAGCTGGACGAGCTGCTGGCGCCCCGAGCCTGACGGGAGCGACGCACCACCCTGGACGGGACCTGGAGGGGACCTGGACGGGCTTTGTATCAGGCGCGTATCAGGGAGCGCTTGGTTGTCCATCGAATCCGTGCGTCAGGCCACGGCGAAGGGGGTCGAAGGAAGCCGGAGCCTTATCGTTCCTTTCAGGTCGCCGTCCGCACATGAGTTGCACCAGCCGGTCCATACCTCACGACCGTACGAACAGGAGCCATCTGCCCGTGTCCTCGCCCGCCCCGGCTCCGGCCTCTCCCCGGCCTGTTCGCGTGCTGCTGGTGGAGGACGACGACCTGATGCGCCGCTCCTTCACCGTCGCCCTCGAGCGCTACGGCTACCAGATGAAGGCTGCGGCCGACGGGCTGACCGGGCTGGAGCTCTTCCGTGACGAAGCCTTCGACCTGCTGATTCTGGATGTGATGCTGCCAGGTCTGGACGGGATCGGCCTGTGCCGCAGGGTCCGCGAGACCAGTTTGGTGCCGGTTCTGATGATGTCCGCCCGCGGCGACGGGCTCGACATCGTCGCCGGTCTGGAGGCCGGGGCGGACGACTACGTGGTCAAACCCGTGGACACCTACGTGCTCGTGGCCCGTATCCGGTCGCTGCTGCGGCGGGCGACCTACGCGCCCGCCCCAGGACCCGGGCAGGTCACAGGCGACGAGCCAGCACCGTCCGAGGGCGAATTGTTGACCTTCGGAGACCTGACGATCGACACCGGCGGCATGGAGGTGTTCGTCTCCGGAAGCCCGGTGGCACTGACCCCGACCGAACTGAAGCTGCTGCTGGAGTTCGCCGCCCACCCGGGCATCGTGCTGGAGCGGCACACCCTGCTGCGGGACGTATGGGAGTACGGCTGGGACGGCGACAGCCGGGTCGTGGACCTGTGCGTGCAGCGGCTGCGCAAGAAGCTGGGCCGGGACCGGATCGAGACGGTCCGCGGCTTCGGCTACAAGCTCAGGCGCTGAGACCGTTGCCCTCGCTGAACCGGGCGCGGCCGGCCCGCGTACCCCTGCGCTGGAAGATCGCCGCGCTGGCCGCGTCCACGTCATGCCTGGTCGCGGTGGCGGTGGGCGTGCTGGTGCACGTGTGGACCGCGCACGACATCCGGGAGCGGGCCGAAATGCGGGCCTTCAACAGCCTGTACTCGGCCATGGACACCTACCGCCGCACCGGCACTCTCACCGACGGTGCCGAGCTCGACCCGGCCGAGCTGCCCGCCGCACTGCGACACCCCGCCGGCGGCGACCGGCGTACGGCCTACGACGGACACGTCAACGGAAATGTGGGCCCGAGCGTCTGGGCCGCCCAGCGGATCGACGGCCCGGGCAGCCGGGTGCTGGCCGTCCGGGTCAACATGAGCTCGGAGCTCCACAATCTGCACCGGCTCGACGTGACCATGACCGTGGCCTCGCTGATCGCACTCGCGGCGGCCACGCCCCTGGCGGCCTACGGGGCCGGGCTGCTCGGCCGCCGGCTGCGCCAGGTCTCCGAGACCGCGGGCCGGATCTCCGCCGGGGACCTGGACGCCCGTACCGGGCCCACCAAGGGCCGCGACGAGGTGTCCGACATCGCCGCCACCGTCGACCTCATGGCCGACAGTCTCAGCCGCCGGCTGCGCACCGAGCGCCAGTTCACCGCGGACGTGGCCCATGAGCTGCGTACCCCCGTCGGCGGTCTGCTGGCAGCCGTCGATCTGCTGCCGCCCGGGGAGACGGAGGATCTGATCCGGGCCCGGGTGCGCGACCTGCGCGGCCTGGTCGAGGACCTGCTGGAGATCTCCCGGCTGGACGCCGGCGCCGAACAGCCGGTACGCGCCCGGGTGCCGCTCGACGCGGTCGTCTCCGAGGCCGTGGCGCGCACCGGCTTCGCCACAGAGGTCACCGTTGCCGACACACAGCAGGCAGAAGCCCCGCAGACCGTGGAGACCGACCCGCGCCGCCTCGAACGGATCGTCAGCAACCTCGTCATCAACGCCCACCGGCACGGGGCCACCCCGGTACAGGTCACCGTCGAGGGCCGTACGGTCGTCGTACGCGACCACGGACCCGGCTTCCCCCCTGACCTACTGCTCGACGGCCCGCGCCGCTTCCACACGGGTGCGAAGGAGCGCGGCTCGGGCCATGGCCTGGGCCTGACCATCGCCCTGGGCCAGGCCCGGCTCCTCGGCGCCGAGCTGCGCTTCGGCAACGCCCCGGACGGCGGCGCCGTCGCCACCCTGCGCCTGCCGACCTGACCCGTACCGGTCCATCCCGACCTCATCCGTACCGACCCGGCCCCTACAGAACCGATACGAAGCGGAGCGGACGCCGATACACGGCGGCCCAGGCCCCGATACGTACCCCGGACACCCTTCGACGTGCACCCTTTGGCACCCGAAGAGGAGTCCCCGTGACCGCCGAACCCCTTGGCACGCTCACACCGCACCCGACGACCGGGATCGCGGCCGCCGTCACCGACCTGTCGAAGGTCTACGGCAGCGGCGACACCCGCGTCGTCGCCCTGGACCGTGTCAGCATCGCCTTCCGGGAGGGCGAGTTCACCGCGATCATGGGCCCCTCCGGCTGCGGCAAGTCCACCTTGATGCACTGCGCCGCCGGGCTCGACTCGTTCGACTCCGGCTCCGTCCGCATCGGCACCACCGAACTGGGCACGCTCGACGACCGGCAGCTCACCGCGCTGCGCCGCGACCGGATCGGCTTCATCTTCCAGGCGTTCAACCTGCTGCCGACGCTGACCGCGCTGGAGAACATCACGCTGCCGCTGACCATCGCCGGCCGCCGGCCCGACCGGCAGTGGCTGGACCACGTGGTCTCCATGGTCGGCCTCTCCCAGCGCCTCGACCACCGGCCCGGACAGCTGTCCGGCGGGCAGCAGCAGCGCGTCGCGGTGGCCAGGGCCCTGGTCTCCCGGCCCGCGATCGTCTTCGGCGACGAGCCCACCGGCAACCTCGACTCCCGCGCCGGCGCCGAGGTCCTCGGCTTCCTCCGCGAATCCGTGTGTGCGCTGGGCCAGACCGTGGTCATGGTCACCCACGACCCCGTCGCCGCCGGCTACGCCGACCGCGTGGTCTTCCTCGCCGACGGCCGCCTGGTAGACGAGATGACGCACCCCACCCCGGACCGGGTCCTGGACCGGATGAAGGCCTTCGACACCCGCTCACGCACCAGCTGACCGGCCGACGCGCCGCCCGCCGCCCGCCGGCTTACGCCGGCACCGAACCCGCCACCCACCTGCTCTCTCGCTCGCGTCCGCCGAGCCCGCCTCCCAGGATCCGCACCCCATGTTCCGTACCGCCCTGCGCAACGTGTTCGCGCACAAGGCCCGCCTACTGATGACCGCGTTCGCGGTCATGCTCGGCGTCACCTTCATCACTGGCAGCCTCGTCTACGGCGACAGCCTGAACCAGGCCGCCACCGCCAAGGCGACCGCCGGCTACGAGCGCATCGCCGTCGACGTCGCGGCTGACGCCTCCCCCGGCGGCCGGCCGGCCGGCCTGGACGCCCGCACCGTGACCGCTCTGGCCAAGCTCCCCGGCGTCGCCGCCGCCGCGGGCCGGGTCGACGGCTTCGCCGCCGTCGCCGACCGCGACGGCAAGCTCATCGGTCAGGGCACGTCCTCCCAGGGGTCCTCCCAGGGCGGCAACTTCGCCCCGGCAGCGAACGGCAAGGACCCCGCGTACCGCTTCACCCAAGGTTCCGGCCCGACCGGCGACGACACGATCGCCCTCGACGAGAGAACCGCTGCGAAGGGCGGCTACCGCGTCGGTGACACCGTGCGCGTCGGTACGAACAAGGGCGCCGCCTCCTACACCCTCACCGGCATCTTCCGCACCGACGGGACCAAGCTCCCCTCCGGGGGCAGCCTGACGCTGTTCACCAACACCACCGCCCAGCGGCTCTTCCTCGAGCCCGGCCGCTTCCAGCACATCGAGCTCACGGCCACCCGCGATGCCGACGTGACGCAGCTCCTCAGCCGCGTCGATCCGGTGCTGCCCCAGGGCACCACCGCGGTCACCGGGGCCCGGCTCGCCCAGATCAAGGCGAACCTCGCCTCCAGCGACAGCGACACCATGAGCCAGATCCTGGTGGGCTTCGCCGCGGTCGCCCTGTTCGTCGCCGCCTTCCTCATCTCCAACACCTTCACCATGCTGGTCGCCCGACGCACCAGGGAACTGGCCCTCATGCGGGCCATCGGCGCCACGTGCCGGCAGGTGCGCCGCATCCTGCTGGCCGAGTCCCTCCTCGTCGGCGCGATCGCCTCCGTGGCCGGCGTCGCCGTCGGCACCGGGGTCGCCGCCCTGCTCCAGTCGCTCTTCGCCCCCGCCGACGCCCCGGCCGGCCCGCTGGTCCTCACCCCGGGCACCGTGATCATCTCCATGCTGGTCGGCACCCTCCTGCCGATGGTCGCCGCATGGCTTCCGATCCGCCGGGCCATGGCCATCGCGCCCGTCGCCGCGCTCAGCGCGGCCGAGCACACGGCGCCCGCGCGTGCCGGCTCCCTGCGCACCGGCCTCAGCGCCGCGCTGGCGCTCACCGGCACCGCCGCCGCGGTGTACGGGGCCCTCACCACGGGGAAGGACGCCCGGGCCGTCATCGGCATCGGCGCGGCCCTCACCCTGGCCGGGGCGATCGGCCTCATCCCCCTGCTGTCCCGGCCGTTCGTAGCCCTGTGCAAGCCGCTGCTGACCCGCCTCCACCCCGTGCACGGCGACCTCGCCGCCCGCAACACCGTGCGCGACCCGCGCCGTACCGGCGCCACCGCCGCCGCGCTCGCCATCGCGCTCACCCTCGCCTCGGGCCTGTCCGTCCTGGGGGCCTCCGCGTCCCAGTACCTCGACCGCGCGACCACCCACGCCCTCCGCGCCGACTACGTGGTCAAGCCCGCGGGCGGCCAGCGGATGACCCCCGCCACCACCGCCCCCCTCGAGAAGCTGTCCGGCACCATCTTCAGCCCGCTCAACCAGTCCACCGAATACCGCCTGGCCGGCACCTCCTCCGTCCTGACCGGCGTCGACCCCGCCACCATCGGCCGACTGCTGCGGTACGACATGGTCGCGGGCTCCCTCGACTGCCTGGCCAAGGGTCAGATCGCCGTGGCCGACTTCAAGGCCAAGGAGGCAGGCTGGCATGTCGGCCAGGCCCTCCCCCTGCAGCGTCAGGACGGCCAACGCGGCAGCGTCACCATCGGCGCCATCTACCAGGCGGACGAACAAAGCGACCTGATGCCGAGCATCACCGCACCCGCCTCCCTCGTCGCCCGCTACGACTCCGCCCCGAGCACCCACGCGGTCCTCGTCGCCACACACGGCGGCCCCAGCCGGGCCGCACTCGCGGGCGTCACCCACGCCCTCGGCGACAACCCCGCCCTGACCGTCCTCGACCAGGCAAGCATCCGCGCCCAGGACAGCAGTGGCATCGGCGAGCAACTCAACGTCTTCTACGCCCTGCTCAGCATGGCCCTGGCGATCGCCGCGCTGGGCATCGCCAACACCCTCGCCATGTCCGTCCTCGAACGCCGCAAGGAGATCGGCACCCTGCGCGCCCTCGGCCTGGACCGCACCGGAGTGACCCGGATGATCCGCCTGGAGGCCCTGCTCCTCGGCGCACTCGGCGCGACCCTCGGCACGGCCCTGGGCGTCTTCCTGGGCTGGGCCCTCGGACGCACCCTCCAGGACAGCGTCGCCGGCTACACGCTGGTCCTCCCCTGGGGACGCCTCGCCCTCGGCATACTCATCGCCCTGGCAGGCGCGCTGATCGCCTCGCTCTGGCCGGCCCGCAGGGCCGCCCGCGTCGACATTCCCGCTGCGACGGCGCAGTGAGCACTGGAAGCGCGGTTCGCCGAGGAACTGTGGGCCCTCCTGATCAGGAGGAGCGCTTTCGCGCAGTGACGTAACTGAACGGCTCGGAGACCCCGGCGCTGTGGTGACCGGCAGCCGCGAGGGCCAGGGCCAGACGCTTTCGTGGTGCAAGGCCCAGGCTCGCGGTGGCGTGCAGAGCTCCGAGTGCGAGTTCGTCCCCGCACCCCACAGCTGCGTATCCGTCGGCGGGCTCGGCTATCTGATAGTCGTCGTGGACGGTGAACAGGCGACCGTATATGCCGACGAGGAACGTCCCGGCCTGCTCCTGCTCACAGTCCTTGCGCGACCAGCCGCCGTCCTTGAGACAGGTGCGCAGCCTGTCGACGAAGACGGTGGTCATGAAGCGGTCCAGGTCGCCCTTGGGCTTGGGCGCCTTGAACGCGTGGTGCAGCAGCTGGCCCATGCGGAAGCTGGTGGTGAAGCCCATGGCGTAGGGACCGTTCCGGAAGACCTTCGGATCCCGGCGGACGGTGATCCTGAGGCCGCAGACACCGGCCGAGTCCCCGCCCAGGTGCACCCGCTCGTTGTGCACGAGCCCGACGATTACGGTCATGGCCTCCCCTTTCGCTGCGTCACCCTTCTCGATACTGCGCTTGAGGAGACGGGCGGAAACCGGGCAATGAAAGGGGGCAGGGCAGGAGCGTACGGTCCCGCAGGACACCCTCGCTCACCGGTCCGGCCGCGCCCGACTCCGGGATGTCCGCGGAGACATCGCGCGCCATCCCCGCCCGGCGCCGGCCTCAGCCGCCTCTCAGCCCATGACGCTCTGGACGTATGCGTGAAATCCGCGTGGCGGTCGGCCGGTCGCCCTCTCGACGGTGTCGGTGACGCGGTCTTCGGCTCCGTCGGCTATGGCACGGTCCATGGCGGCCAGCATCGCGGCGAACTGTTCGGGGATTCCGGCGGCTGCCAGGTGGTCGCGCATCTGGTCGTAGGTGAGCGGCCGGTGGGACACGTCCTTGCCCATGACCTTGGTCATGACGGCGGCGACGTCGTCGTAGCTCAGGGCCTCGGGGCCGGTGATCACCAGGTCGTCGGCCGGCAGCGTCTCATCAGTGAGGGCATGGACGGCGACGGCCGCGATGTCGTCGGCGTCGACGAAGGCCACGCGCCCGTCACCTGTCGCCGTCAGGATGGTGCCGTGGCTGCGGATGCTGTCCGCGTGCAGGTGCTGGTCCGTGAAGTTCTGCATGAACCATGACGGCCGCAGCACCGCCCACCGCTCGAACATCCCTGCCAGTTCGCTGTGCACGCGGCCGACGCCGGGCCCTCCCTCGGGTATCGCGGACGAGCTGAGCAGCACCACGCGCCGCACGCCGGCGGCGCGGGCCCGCTCCAGGAAGGGCAGTATGACGGCGGCCGGGTCCGGATCGCCCACGGGCGGGACGAGGTAGGCCCGGTCCGCGTCGCGCAGGGCGTCGCCGTGGGTGGCGGTGTCGTGCCAGTCGAAGCGCACAGCCCTGGCGCCGTCCTGTGCGGCAGCGCGACGGCTGGCAGCCGTCACCGTGTGCCCGAGTGCGACGAGCCGGGACACGACGCGGCGGCCGGTGTTTCCCGTGGCTCCGGTGACCAGAACGGTGGGCGTGGTCATCTCGTTCTCTTCCTTCTTCACGCGGCGGGGGCGGAGGACTGCGCGTCGCGCAAGGAACGTGCGGACGCACTGCGCAACCGCGAGGCCGTACTGGCCGCGGCCGACGAGCTGTTCGCCTGTAGCCAGAGCCCAGGCGGCGTCTCCATGGACGACATCGCGGCGGCGGCCGGGGTCGGCAAAGGCACTCTCTTCCGCCGCTTCGGCGACCGCACCGGTCTCATCCAGGCGGTGGTCGAGCAGCGCATCCAGTCCCTGCGTCACGCCGTGGAAGAAGGACCGGCCCCCCTCGGCCCCGCCACCCCGCCCGAGGAACGCGTACCGGCCCTGCTCGACGCCCTGCTCAGCTTCAAGCTCGACAACTGGCACCTCACCCTCGCCCTGGAAGAGACCGGCAGCGGCAGCCCCTATCGGGCAGGCCATTACGCGTGGTGGCACCGCACCCTCGCGGACACCCTGCAGCGGATGCCGGGCCTACGCGACAGCTCCTACGCTGCGCACGCCCTGCTCGCCGCCACCCGCGCCGACCTCGTCGAACACCTCGTCGGCCAGGAGCACATGACCGCCGAGCACATGCGGGCGGCTCTCGCCGAGTTCACGGCGAGGCTCGTGGGCCGCCCCTGAGCGGGCCGGGCAAGAGGCGGGCCAAACGGATGTACGTGCGCGGCGTCACACGCCGGCCGATGGGACGCTCGGGCTCCGCACCCGGTGCAGCGCGGAGCCCTGGTCGTTCAGCAGCCCCGGTTATTCAGCGGAAGGGACCGTCGTTCGCGAAGGCGTGGGCGGCGAAGCGCTTGCCCATCCGGCGGTACGCGGCGGCGGTGGGGTGAAGGCCGTCGGCCAGGTCATCCACCTCGTCCGGGCCGAGCAGCTCGCGTCCGTCGAGATAGTGGAGGTGGGGATCGCGGGCCTGCCGAGCCGCCACGATCCGGGCCAGCTCGGCACGGACCACCGTCAACGACAGCGCCCCACCGGCCACATCGGCCGGGTCGCCCAGGGCTGTGACCTTCCCGTCCGGGCCCATCGCGGTCAGGCCGGGAGTCTCCTCAAGGGCAGGACAGCTCACCGGGGACATCAGCAGCAGCGGGGTGTCCGGGTGCCCGTCCCGGATCGTGTCCAGGAACCCGTGCACCGCGGGGCCGAACGTGCGCAGCCGGAAGGCGGCCAGGCTCACGATATTGATGCCGACCTTGAGGCTGATCAGGTCGGCGGGCATGTCACGGATCGTCCGGGCGACATACGGGTCCAGCAGCGCGTTACCCGCCTGGCTGAGGTTGATCACCTCCACTCCCCCGAGCGCAGCCGCCACCACCGGCCACGTGCCGGTCGGGCCGTCGGCTTCGAGGCAGTGGCTGATGGAACTGCCGTGGTGCACCCAGCGGCGCCGCCCGTCCGGCAACGGCGCCAGTACCTCGCCGTCGGCCCTCAACGCCACCAGCTCCGTGGGGGTCTGCTGCGGCAGCCACAGCTCGACGTTCTTCATGCCGGCCGGCAACCCGGTGAACCGTACGGTCCCCGGCTCGCCCGGAATCACTCGCTGCACGACCCCGGGCCCCGCCATCCGCACCACGTTGCCCACCGGCGCTTGCCGACGCCCGGCCGGGGCACCGTCCACCAGCAGCTCCAGCATCCCGGTCGGGCGGGGATGGGGGTCGGTGTCGAGCTGTCCTGTGGAGGTGAGCACTTCGAACTCCAGCTCACGCGCATCCGTGCGGAACACCAGCCGCACCCCCGAAGGCATCAGGGTCACCCCGTAGACCGAAGGGTCCTGGTACTGCTCCTTGGTCCACGCCGGCAACCGGCGCGGCATCACCCCCGCCTGTGTCATCTCCAGATCCAGCGCACCCCGTAACTCCACCGGCCCGCCCACCAGCGGAACCGCCCGCATCGCCATCGTCAGCGCTCCTGCCCGGTAAAACGCTCTCGGCTCCCGGATGCGTGTACACACCCGCGAGTTCTCCGCCGCCACCCTTGCACACCACTACCGAACGACCTCTGATGCGCCGCTCCGGTTCTTACATGCTTTTGCCGTCGCTCTGCCGTGCCTGCGAAGTGCGCCCGGCAGCGTTGTGTCCGCAACTGCAGAACGCATGTCAGAGGAGTGGGCAATGACGTACAAGAGCACGGCGCGGCGTGCGGGTCTGGGTGTGAGCATGATGGCGGTGATGACCTCGGTGCTGCCGACGGCGACCGCCGCCTCCGCGTCGTTGAGCGGCCCCACGGCCGACGTGGCACCCGCCTGGTGCCCGACCGTGGACGGGCACCAGGTCGACTGCGGCCGGCTGGACCGTCCGCTCGTCGCGGAGAAGCCGGAGCTCGGCGAGGTCAAGGTGAGTTACGCGGTCGTACGCCACAGCGCGCCCGGCCCCGCCAAGGGCACCGTCGCCGTCAACCCGGGCGGCCCGGGCGAGACCTCGATCGACAAGGCCGAGGCGTTCGCCTGGGGCCTGGAGGGCCTGCTGAAGGACCACGACCTGCTGCTCGTCGACCCGCGCGGCTCCGGGACGTCGCAACCGGTCCCGTGCGGGGTCACCGACGCCGAGTACCGCTTCGGCACACGGGACCAGCAGCGGGCCGCGGTCGAACGGTGCGCCAAGAACCTCGGGCCCAAGACCGCCGGTTACACCTCGGCGGCCACCGCCGACGACATCGACGCGATCCGCGCCCACCTCGGCGTACAGAAGCTCAGTCTGTACGGGCTGTCCTACGGCACGTACCTGATGCCGGTGTACGCCTCTCGCCACCCCGAGCGCGTACGCTCCATCGTCCTGTCCGGCGCCTACCCCCTCCAGCTCGACCCGCTGGCGCGGCCCAGCGCGCAGGCGGTCTCGCTCAACCTGCGCCGGGTGTGCGAGCGCGGCGTCCCCGTCGCATGTGACGGCCGGCAGGCCGTGCAGGACCTGGCCACCACGGCCGCCCGCCTGCGTACCCAGCCCATCACCGTGCCGATCACCACCGAACACGGCGTCTACACGAAACGGTTCACCGAGGACAAGCTCGCCAACCTCCTGTTCGAGGCCGCCAGCAGCCAGGTCGGTTTCGAGCCGGACAAGCCCACGCTGCTCGGCCGGCTGCCCCACGCCCTCGACCGCTTCGTGAAGGGCGACACCGCCCCACTGCGAAAGCTGGTCCAGGAGGAGGGGAAGACGGGCAGCACGGTGGACCAGGCGCCGTACATCGCGGTCACCTGCAACGACTACCGCAAGGCCTGGTCGAAGGACGCCCCGCTGTCCGAGCGGTGGCGCCAGTACAACGCCGCGCTGGCCGCCGTACGTCCCGGTGAGCACGGGGCGTTCAGTGCCAAGGGCTTCACCGAGGGCACCACGGACGCCGGCGACGTGTGCATCGGCTGGCCGCGCGAGAACACCCCTGACCCGCAGCCCACGACGCTCGAGCTGCCGGACGTCCCGGTCCTCGTGCTCTCCGGCGACCTCGACGCCAACACGCCCGACGCGAGCGGGAAGAAGGCCGCCGCGCAGTTCCGCGACAGCCGGTTCTTCTCGGCCCGCAACATGGGGCACGTGCCCGAGCTGGAGCCGAGCCGCTGCGTCACCGGGATCTCCGCGCACTTCCTCCGCACCGGCACCCCGGGCGACGCCTCCTGCCTGCGCGCCCTCCCGCCGATCGCCGTCACTCCGGTCCACCCCGTCCGCGGCTGACGGGCCGGCGCCGTGACCGCCTCCACCACCGATCAAAATGATCACATGACTGACGAAACGAGACACCGCCGGACGGTGCTGGTCGTCGAGGACGACCCGGGAGTGCGCAGCACCCTGGACCAGCTGCTGCGCTTCGAGGGCTATCGGGTGCTCATGGCCTCCGACGGCCTGGAAGCCCTCGGCTTACTGGAACAGGAGCGGCCCGACCTGGCGGTGGTGGACGTGGTCATGCCGGGCCTCGACGGCCTCGGCCTGTGCCGGATGCTGCGCAGGCGCGGCGACCGGCTGCCCGTCCTGGTCCTGACGGCCCGGCACGAGGTCGGCGACCGGGTCGCAGGGCTCGACGCGGGTGCCGACGACTACCTGGCCAAGCCGTTCGCGACCGAGGAGCTCTTCGCCCGCATACGCGCGCTGCTGCGGCGCACCGATCCGGCCGAGGACGGCGCAGCCCTGACCGTCGCGGACCTCACCCTGGACCCCGCCTCCCGGCAGGCGTTCCGCGGCGAGCGGCGACTGGACCTGACGAAGACCGAGTTCGACGTGCTGGAACTGCTGCTGTGCCACGTGGGCGTGGTCCTCAGCCGGTCGCAGATGTACGAGCGCATCTGGGGCTTCGACTTCGACACCACGTCGCGCTCCCTCGACGTCTACATCGGCTACCTGCGCCAGAAGACCGAGCAGGGCGGCGAGCCCCGGCTGATCCACACCGTCCGCAACGTCGGCTACACGATCCGGCCCGCGTGATGCTCCGAGCCCTGATGCTCCGCACGAAGGTCACAGCCGTCGTCGCCGCGGCCGCCGCGCTCGCCATCTGCCTCGCCGCCTTCATGTCGTACCGGGGCGTGAGCGACCTGGTCGCCGACGAGCTCGAGCGGGGCCTCGACGACCGTACGAACACCACCGTCGCCCTCCTCGCCGCCGGCCTGACCCCGCCCACCCGCCCGGACATGATCGAGCAGGTCGTGTCCGCCCAGGGGACGGTACGGCCGCTGGCGCCCGGCCACGACGCCCTGCCGGTCTCGCCGGACGCGCTGCGCGTGGCCCGTACCGGGAGAGGAGAGAGCCGCGCGGACGTCGTCGTCTCCGGCACCGAGTACGGCACCCTGACCAGGCCCCTGCCCGGCGGTGGGGCGGTCATGGTCGGCCAGGGCTACGAGGGCGCCGCCCGCGTCGACGACCAGTTCCTGTGGCGGATCTCCTGGACCACCGCGGCCGCCATCGGCTTCGCGGCGCTCCTCGGCTGGCTCGTCCTGGGCCGGATCCTGCGCCCGGTCCGCCGACTGGCCACCACCACCCGGCGCATCACCACCACGCAGGACCTCGCCACGCCGCTGCCGCCCGCCGGATCCGACGAGATCGGCCAACTGACGCACAGCTTCGAGCACATGCTGGCCGCACTGCGCCGCTCCCGCGCCCAGCAGCAGCAACTGGTCCAGGACGCCAGCCACGAACTGCGGACGCCGCTCACCTCGGTGCGCGGGAGCGCCGAGCTGCTGCAGCGGGCGCGCGGCAGGCTCGACCCCAAGGACGAGGAGCAGATCCTCACCACCCTGGTCACCGAGACCGCCGCCCTCGACGACCTGGTGCGCGAGCTCGTCGAGCTGGCCACCGACCGCCACACGGAAGAGGAGCCCGAGGCCGTCGACCTGGCCGTCACCGCGGAGGAAAGCGCGCAGCGCTTCCGCCTGCTGACCGGGCGCACCGTCCTCGTCATCGAGGACGACGCGAACCCGCCGGTGCCGGTACGTGCCCGACCGCGCGCGCTCCAGCGGTGCATCGACAACCTGCTGAGCAACGCGGTGAAGTTCAGCCCCGAGGGCACCCCGGTCACCGTGCACATCGGCTGGGGCAGGCTGGCCGTACGGGACCAGGGCCCGGGCATCGCGCCCGGCGAGCAGCACGCCGTCTTCGACCGCTTCTACCGAGGCCCCCGGACCCAGGCGACGCCCGGCTCCGGACTCGGTCTGGCCATCGTGCACGACATCATCGCGGCCGACGCCGGAACCGTCTTCGCCACCACGGCGGCCGGCGGCGGCGCGGAGGTCGGCTTCGCCCTGCCGCCTCACGACCGGGGCGGCCGCCCGGTCCACAGAGGTACGTCCCGTTCGCGAAAATACCCATGATCATTGGAGGTGCCTGACCACCCTCGGCAGCCGCACCGCACACGAAGGAGCACCCATGGGCCGGATCACCACCGTTGTCGAGGACCTCGTCTTCGGGGAAGTCACCATCACCCTGGACAGCGCCGAGGGCTCCGTCGAAGTCAACGGTGACCGGCTGCCCCGGACGACACTGCGCCGCGATCCCGGCAAAGAACCCACGTCATGGCCGCCCATAGGCACCAGCGATCCCAACGCGCTTACCCTCACGATCGACGGCATGGGCGGGCCTCCACCCCTGAGCAGGGGATACGTGAACCGCCGCACGTACACGGTGCGATTCCCCGACGGCGGCCGGACGTACCGTCTCGTCCCCCACGACGTGACGCAGAGCTATCTCATCCGGGACAAGGTCCGCCTCGGCAAGCTCCTCGTCTCTCCCGGAGGCGGGCGCGTCGCCCCGGCCAAGTGGTGGAGCTCCTCCAAGGTCCTCCCCGTCGAGGCGGCCCTCGGCTACGCCTTGGCGGTGGCCCTCGGCACGGGCGGAAAGCGGTCGGAGGGCGGCAGCGGCGGATCAGCGGGGGAGACGGTACTCGAGATCCTCTCGTTCTGGCCGTAGAGGCCGGACGGCGGGCAGCGGCATCGTGGTCGCCGGTCGGATTGCGGACGAGATCTGACCTAGATGGTGCTTACCGTTCCGTCAGTGGCCAAGTGGCGGAAGGCCTCGGCTGCCGCTCGGTGGGATGCCTGCGGTACCCGCCTTCACCGACAGCAGGTAAGGAGCGGTATGACGATTTTGGTGACGGGTGCTTCGGGGACTGTGGGGCGTCATGTGGTGGAGCGGCTCCGGCAGACCGGGCACGAGGTTCGCGCGCTCACGCGCAGCCCGGCCGAGGTGACTGGTCTGCCTGACGGTGTCGAGGTGGTGGGCGGTGACCTGACGAAGCCGTGGACGTTGGCAGCGGCTTTCGACGGAGTTCGTACCGTGCATCTGATCGGAGCCACTGGATATGACCATGTCCCGCTGAGGACGGGGCCGCAGATCGTGGCGATGGCCGCTGAGGCGGGTGTGCGGCGGTTGACGGTCTTGTCGGCCGGTGAGGGAGGGGAACTGGAACGGGCGGTGCGTGAGGGTGGGGTGGAGTGGACGTTCGTCTGGCCGATCGACTTCATGTCCAACGCGTTGGGGTGGGCTGAGACCATCCGCAGCAGGGCGGAGGTCCGCGAGCCGTATGCGCGGCGCAGGACCGCTTCGGCCGATGAGCGGGACGTCGCGGATGTTGTCGCAACGGTACTGACCGAGGGCGGCCATGCGGGAAGGCGCCTCGTCGTGTCGGGGCCCGAGGCACTCACGCCGGCGGACAAGGTGTCCGCCATCGCAGCCGCGACCGGTCGTGAGATCCGCTTCACCGAGCTGACCGATGATCAGGCGCGACGGCAGTGGCGGTCCGAGGGCTGGCCCGAGGAGGGCATCGAGTTCATGCTGCGGATGTGGGCGATGGTGCCCGAGACGGTGGCCAGGGTGACGTCAGCGGTTGAGGAGGTTGCCGGCCGTCCACCACGGACCTTCGCCCAATGGGCCGCCGCACATGCCGACGCCTTCCTCCCCTGATACGCGGGCGCCGGTATCGGGGGCCTGAACATCGAGGACTGTTCCCGGGCGGGATTACGGGCGGCGTCCCCAGGTGTCGGTGGCGATCACCGTACCCGTCGGGCCGACTCGTTCGGCCAGCCCGACGGGTACGGAGGCACCGCCTGGCGCCGACCTCCCAGCACCGCATGCCGGCACCGATCCCGAGCCGGATCGACGTGCCGGAGCGTCACCGGGTCGAACAGTTCGGCGAGGGCGCCGAAGCGAATTCCTGCCTCCGACTGCCGGTTGTCCAGCCGATAGCCACGTCGCTGTCGTGCTCAGCTATACGCCGATTCTGGCAGACGGGTATGGGGCGAACTCGACCCGGTCACCCGCTCTCACGAGGCGTTCGGGCCCACGTCCGCAGCTGTGAGGGGACGAGGGACCGGGGCCAGTGTCGTGTACTGGTCCGCGCCGACGTCACGGGCGCTGCCGCGCGGGTGACCGTCGATGTCCTCGCAGGGGGCTGCTCTTGGCGGGACGGTGTACACGCCATCGGCCACGACTATGCGGTCGCCGGGCACCGCGCGATCGATCGCCTTCTGAAGTCCGTCCAAGGAACTCACCGTCACCGAGGCCGCCGAAGCGCCGGCCGGGACAGCGGTAAGCCCGGCGGCACCCAGCAGGGTGCCGGTCAGAAACGTACGTCTTTTCATGATGACTCCTGAGAAAACGGAAGCGTTCCGGGCTGATCCTTGTACCCCGCCGTGCCGATACGCAACGGCTGACGGACCGCAACCACGGAACCGACGACGAGCGCAGCAGGGACGATAAGTTCGGGCGCTCTGTTGCGCAGGAGTGGACCCGGGTACCTTCCGCCCCATGGGGATACGCCCACCATTGACAGCCCGCATCCGCACTCTCGCCATCGGCTTCACCACCGCCGCACTCGCCCTGACCCTCGTCCAGACGCCCGCCCAGGCCGCCCGCACCCCGCTGCCCCGCACCGGCTTCGAACTCAGCAACGGAGCCCGCTGGACCACCGAGGCCGAGGAACAGCAGCTCCTGGCCGTACTCGACCGGTCGAGCGGCCGCATCGCCGTCCGCAGCATCGGCACCACCCGTCAGGGCCGACCGCTCCAACTGGTCCGCATCGGCCCCGCCCGCCACACCGCCGAAACCGTCCTTCTCACCTGCAGCCAGCACGGCAACGAACCCGCCGGCCGCGAAGCCTGCCTCATCCGCATCCGCGACCTCGCCCACGCCACGGACCCGGCCACGCTGCGCTTCCTCGAGCGCACCACCGTCCTGGTCGTCCCCACCGCCAACCCCGACGGCCGCGCGGCCGACACCCGCGCCAACGCGGACGGCGTCGACACCAACCGTGACCACCTCGCCCTCACGACCGCCGAGAGCCGCGCCGTGGCCGCCGTGATCCGGGACCACCGGCCCGAGATCGTCTACGACCTGCACGAGTACCACGCCACCCCGCCGTACTACGACAAGGACCTGTTCGACCTCTGGCCGCGCAACCTCAACACCAACCCCCGCGTACATCAGGAGGCACAGACCCTCTCGGCGGCCTACGTACGCCCCGCCGCCCAAGACGCCGGGCACAGCACCGGCACCTACGGCATCTGGACCGACCCCGCCACCGGCGACCCCGTCAAACAAGTGGCCGGCGACGGGCAGGAGCGCATCCTGCGCAACACCTCCGGCATCAAGCACGCGATCGGTCTGCTCATTGAGAGCCGTATCGAACCGGCGACGGACGCCGAGAAGGCGGACCAGGCCCTGAACAACCGGCGTCGTGTCCGGTCCCACCTCGTCGCACTGGACGGAACGTTCGCCTTCGCGAACGAACGTCGCCGGCAGATCACATCGGCCACGGCCGCAGCACGCGTCAAAGGCCTCACCGACCGGGGCCCCGTCCACCTCGGCGGCGCCGACAACGAACCAGTACCCCCCGGCCAGACCCTGCCCGACCCGCCCTGCGCCTACCGGCTCACCGCCGAGCAGTACGCGAACACCCAGGACGAACTCGCCCTGCACGGCATCGAGACCATCCCCTCCCCCGCAGGCGGCGCACTGGTCCCGCTGCGCCAGCCGCTGCGCGCCCTGGTACCGCTGCTACTGGATGCCAGGGCCTCGTACGAACTCACCGCAGCCGAACCCGTCGACCACTGCTAGGGCTACTGGCCGGTGACGCCGCGCGCATCCACTCCCCCATCGGCTCCCAAGGGCTCGACACCGACCACCACACCGCGCCGTCCCGATCGCATGGACACGGCGTGGTTGAGGTGGAAGAACGGGCGCGCCAGTGGCATCCAGCGTCGCAACGCTGCCTTCGTTACGCTGACATGCTCAGTGAAGAAGGCCACACAGCCGCGCTCGCCGACGTCTCCGACGCGCCATCGCACGATGCCGGTGATGTCCCCTTCGAGTGCCGCTTCCAAGACACGCTCGACCGGATCCTGGACGAGCGGCCTCAGCCGAACCGTCAGCTCGTAGGGCAGCATCGACCTGATGACGACCTCGCACTCCTGTTCGCCGGTCTGCCTCACGGAACGGAAGGCCGGCCACCATCCGGGGTAGTGCTCGATGTCGGCAAGCTTCGCGTACATGGTGCCGGCCGGGAGCGGTGCCCTCCAGCGCCCGGCGAAGCGCATCTCGTGGCGGCTCACGTCGGTCTCCTTGTCGGCTGCGTGACGATCGTCGTCGGGGTGACTGTCAGCTGCGGCGGCGGGACAGGTCGGTGATGAAAGACCGCCACTGTTCCCGTACGTCAGCAGGGATGGATGCCCCGCCGAGGGCCGCCAGTGCCGACGCCGCGTGGCGGACAGCCGCCTCCTCGGAACGTCGCCTGCTGTCTGTCTCCTCCAGCAGCCGCATGGCTTCGGGGACATCCATCGGAGCCGGAGGACCGGAGTCCAGCAGGTCCGCGAGCCGCCGGCCGGCGGCGGTGCCGGAGCCGACCGCAAGCAGCAGGGGCAACGTCTTCTTGCCACGCATCAGGCTCGACGAGCGCCACCCCCCGCTCGAGGATCTCCTCGCTCCCCGGTGACCGCTCCGATGTGCCGTGCGAGACAGTGCTGTGCAACAGCATGCGTGTCATCACTGCCTCGCCTCGCCCGTCCCGTGGTCCGCAGCCCCCGCAGTGGTCGTCCCGGGGCCTCCGCCCACCGCATAACGACACCGCCGACCGGGAGTTACTGCAGCAGCAGCCGTCCGACCGGACGGTTCATCCGGCAGCGGATCTTCACCGCGCTGCCGGCCCGCGCGGACGCCCGGAAGCTGATCGCCCATGGCGATCGGCATCTTCCTCGGCCTCGCCGCCGCGCTCACCTGCGTGATCTCTATGCTGACGACATGATCGATATACCGCTTTCAGCGTTGGAAGTCGCGATAGTGCAAAAGGGCGCCCGGGCCGTGGACACCCTGCGCGACACCACGGCCTTCGCACAGGGAATTGAACGGCTGGGCTACCACCGGATCTGGTACGCCGAGCACCACCACTCGCCCGCGATCGGCGCGTTCCCGCCCGTCGTGTTGATCGCGCACTCTGCCGCCTCGACCTCGTCCATCCGTCTCGGTTCGGGCGGAGTGCTGGCCCCCAACCACGCCCCCATCACGCTGGCGGAGCAGTTCGGCACGCTGGCCGCCCTGCACGAGGACCGCATCGACCTGGGCATCGGACGTGGCCCCGGGACCTTCGACGAGGCCACCGCACGGGCACTGCGCCGCGGAGCCGGACCGGCGACGGACGGGGAATACCGAGGCGACATAGCCGCGACCCTGTCCCTCCTGGTCGACGAGGTCGCGCTCGGCCCGCTCCCGGAGCCATGGCTCCTGGCGTCCAGCACCGCAGGGGCCGCTCTGGCCGCGGAACTCGGCCTGCCGATCGCTGTCGCGCATCACATCCGCCCGGACAACACCCTCGGGGTCCTGGAGCGTTACCGGGCGGCGTTCACCCCGTCCCGTTGGTGCGAGCAGCCTCGGGTGCTGGTGTGTGTGGAGGCGGTGTGTGCCGAGACGGAAGAAGAGGCCGCGCGGCGAGCCGGACCGATGGAAGTCGTCAAAGCCGGCCTCCTCAACGGCCACAGTGAGATCCCTTTCCCCACCCCGGCGGAGGCGGCCGCCCACTCCTTCACGGCGGAAGAACGGCGGGCGCTGGACGGCTTCCGTGCCCAGCAGGCCGTCGGGACACCCGAAACCGTCGTGCGCCGGCTCGCGCAACTGGTCGGTGAGACCGGAGCGGACGAACTCATGCTGACCACACCCGTCTATGACCTCGGCCACCGCATTCGTTCCTACGAACTCATCAAGCAGTACATCGAGTCCACGGCGACCCCGTAGGGAAACGCCGAGCTACTGGGGTGGACGAGCGGCGGCACCGGCGTCCGCGTCAGGCGGGGTTCAGGGGGCGAAGACCGTGCTGGCCAGGATCACGTGGGTCGCCGTGCCGCCGAGGATGCTCATCAGCGCGTTGCGGCGCCACAGGTGCAGGCCGACGGTGACGGCGAGGGCGACCAGCGGGGCCACGGCGCGCGCGTGGGCGAGGGGGAGGAGGAGGTCGCGCAGGCAGTAGACGAGAAGGATCACCATGACGCCGGCGGGCATACGGGTGCTGAGGTACTGGACGGTGCTGCTGGCGCGCAGGGGTGTGAGGGCGGCGAAGGGAAGGGCTCGCAGGCCCCAGGTGACGGCGGTGGCGACGAGGACGGCGGCGATGGCGTAGCGCGTGTCAGGCATGGGTCGGCTTCCTGCCGGTGGTGAAGCGGCGGCCCAGGAGGCGACAGCCCCGCCCACCACCAGTCCAGGCCCCACTGTGCCGCGAGCGCCCCGAAGGCGAGCCCGAGGGGAACGAATCCCAGGCCGGCGCCCACGGACGCCTTGAACGCCGCACGCGCCTCGGACGGTCTGGCGGGCGGAGGGACGGGCGCAGGGGCGGGCGCAGGCCGAGGGCGGCCCTCGGTGGCAGCCGGGGGTGATCGGTTATGTTCTCCTTTCCAGTCCGGGAGTTGAGGCTGGCCGCGCTCGCGGCGATGCGGGATGGCCAGGCCAGTGCCGCGGTAGCCGCCGTCAGCAATCACTGTGGCGCCGCCGGCGGCAGCCTTCACGCCGGGACAGCTCCCACGCTATGCAGTCATTGCGGTCGCCGGGCACCGGTCGGCCCACCGCGACGTTGAGCGGGGGTCAGGCAGTCCGTACTAGGGGCCGACTCGGTCACTCAGGGTGACGTGCTGCAGTATTCGGCTTCGATGATCTTGGGCATGGACGTCGTGTCCCAGTCGCCGTTGTAGTTGTAGGCGAGTTGGTGGCGGCCGTCCTCGGTGGTCACGGCCATGGAGAGCCACCCGACCATGCCTCCGCCGTGGCCCCAGAGCGTGGTGCCGCAGCTCGTCTCGAACCGTTGGAGGCCGAGCCCGTAGGACTTGGACGAGGACCCGGGGGCGGCGATGGTCTTCATCGCCTTCAGCTGCTTGGGCGGCAGGAGCTTGCCTCGCAGCAGGGCGCTGTAGAACCGGTTCAGGTCGCCCGCGGTGGAGATGATGTCGCCGTCGGCCCAGCCCTGCGACCCGTTCATCTCGGTGATGTCGTCGATCCGGTCGGGTGCCGACCTGAACAACTTGGAGTAGCCGCGGCTGCTGGGCCGGGGCAGGTGGATGCTGTTTCCGGGGTTGGAGGTGTTCTTCAGGCCCAGTGGTGTGATGATGCGGTCGCGGACCTCGTCCTCGTACGACCTCCCGCCGGCCTTCTCGACGATCAGCCCCGCCAGGATGTAATTGGTGTTGGAGTACGAGTGCTTGTCGCCGGGCTCGAACAGGGGCTTGTGGGAGAGCGCCACCTTCACGTGCTTCTCGGGTGGCAGGGTGTCGTAGCGGTGTCTGAGGTAGCCGTCACCTTGCATGTACGTCTTGTTGTACTCCTCGTCGGCCAGGTAGTCGAACAGGCCGCTGGTGTGGTTGAGCAGCTGCCGGACGGTGATCTTGCCGCCGTCGTTGCCGTTGCCCCGTACCAGGCCGGGCAGCCGGCGCTCCACGGTGTCGTCGAGGCTGAGTCTCCCCTCCGCCTCCATCTGGAGCAGGACCGTCGCCACGAACGTCTTGGTGATGCTGCCGACACGGAACTTGTCGTCCTTGCCGCGCGGCACACCCGACGTCAGGTCACCCACGCCCGACGCCGACTTCCAGACGCCGTCGCTGTCACGCGCCTGGGCCGTGACACCGGGGATGCCCGCCTTCACGGCCGCGTCCATCGCACGCTGCGTGGCCCGGTGACCGGCCACCCCCGCCGGAGGTGCGTCCGATGCTGCCTGGGCGGGCCCCACGAAGGCTGTGGCCGCCATCGCGGCCGCCGCGATACCCACCACGCCGGCCTTCGTGCTCTTCCGTAACGCCATTCCGTACACCTCACAGTCGTTGGAACCGGGCCGTACTCGTGCGGCCCGGAGGCAACTGCGGGTGTCGCCGACCGCGTTGCGGGAGGGCCGCCTGTGTACCAAGACCGCGGGCAGTGCCGGAGTGGTTGAGAAGGATCCGCACGGTCCGGGTGCGCGATGTCCAGACACTTGTTGCTGAGCTCGCTCTTGATGAGGGTCGGGGCGTCCGCCGGGGCTGCGGCGCCGGCGGTGCCCGAGCCCGCCATCAGCGCGTAAGGCAACGGCATTGCCCCTAGGCGCGGTGCGCCGTGGCGTGCACGGAGCCGAGCAGGCTGAGGGCCTCGGCGCTGGGGCTGCCGGGTTCGGCATGGTAGATGATCAGCTGCTGGCCGGGGGCGTCCCGCACATCGAACGCGTGGTGGGTGAGGGTCAGGCCGCCGACGTCCGGGTGGTGGAAGTGCTTGTTCTCCCGGGTCTTGCCTCGCACGGTGTGGGTGTTCCACAGCCGGGCGAAGTCCGTGCTGCACGCGCTGAGTTCGCCTACGAGAGCCCGTAGGCGTGGACTGCCCGGATCGACGCCGGACGCCTGACGCAGATGCCCCACCACCGTCTCGGCCGTCCGGTCCCACCGGGGATGGAAGGGCCGACCCGCCGGGTCGAGGAAGACCATGCGGGCCAGGTTGTCCATCGGTTCGAAGGGGTAATACAGCGCTTCGGCCAGGGCGTTGGCGGCCAGGACGTCCAAGGTCGGGTTGATGACGAACGCCGGAGTGCTGGGGTAGCCGTCCAGCAGGACGCGCAGGGCGGGGGCGACCCGGTCGGTGGCGGCGACGGGCCGCTGGGGCGGTGTGGTTCCGGACAGTTGGTGAAGGTGCGTCCGGGCGTCTGTATTCAGCAGCAGCGCGCGGCTGAGCGCATCCACCACCTGCGCGGACGGGTGGCGTTCGCGGCCTTGTTCCAGTCGGGTGTAGTAGTCCGCGTTCACTCCTGCCAGTACGGCGACCTCCTCGCGGCGCAGCCCTGCCACCCTCCGCACGCCATGGCTCGGCATCCCGACCTCGTCGGGCCGCACGGCGGCCCGGCGCGCGCGCAGGAACTCACCCAGCTGGTTGTCGGTCATGTGCCCAGGCTAGGCCGTGGGCCCGGCGTGGTGCCTGGGTGTACCGCACCCAGGCAGCACACGGCCTGGGCCGCCCCGAACAGGCCCCCCAGACTCGGTGCCCTACCAAGAGAAGGGTGCGGTCATGCCAGAGCAGACAGCCAAGGTCGTAGCGATCACCGGCGCCAGCAGTGGGATCGGCGAGGCGACCGCTCGCCGGCTCGCCGCCGACGGGCACCGCCTGTTCCTGGGAGCACGGCGCACCGATCGCCTGGACCGACTCGCCATGGAGATCACCGCCGCCGGCGGCACGGCGGCGTCCGGGCGCCTGGACGTCACCGAGGCCGCCGACGTCGAAGACTTCGTGGCAGCGGCCGCAGAGCGCTACGGCCGCGTGGACGTGATGGTCAACAACGCCGGGGTGATGCCGCTGTCGCCGCTGGAGGCGCTCAGGACGGAGGAGTGGAACCGCATGATCGACGTGAACATGCGGGGTGTCCTGCACGGCATCGCCGCCGCCTTGCCCGTGATGCGCGCGCAAGGCGGCGGGCACATCGTGAACATCGCCTCCGTCGGCGCGCACGAGGTCTCTCCCACCGCCGCCGTATACTGCGCGACCAAGTTCGCGGTCCGTGCGTTCTCCGAGGGGCTGCGTCAGGAGTCGGCCGGTGACGTCCGGGTGACGCTGGTCTCGCCGGGCGTCACCGAGTCCGAACTCGCCGACGGCATCGCGGACCCGGCCGCCCGGGCGGCCATGCGGGCGTACCGCGCCGTGGCCCTGCCGGCCTCCGCCATCGCGGATGCCGTTGCCTACGCGATCTCCCAGCCGCCGTACGTCGACGTGAACGAGATCGTCGTACGACCTGCGGCGAGTGCCCAGTGACGGAAGGAACCGGAATGCCGCACACCCCCGCCCTCGACGACCTGGCGCGCAGAGTGCGGGCCCTGGAGGACCGGGACGCCCTGCACGCTCTCATGATCCGCGGCTGGCGGGCGCTGGACCGCAAGGACTGGCGGACCTGGTCCGCGTGCTGGGCCGAAGACGCCGTGCTGGAGTTCGAGCCCTGGGGGCGGATCCACGGGGAAGAACCCCCGCCCCCTACTCCATGGGCGGCTCCTACGACTGGGAGTTCCGCCGGAACGGGGACGGCTGGCTCTTGGTCCGGCAGCGGATCGGGGTGTTGTGGACCGACGGCGACGACACCCTGCGGGCCTTCGAGCCGGAGTGAGCACACATTCACCCTTACGCGACTCTTCGAACATGCCCACGCACCCCGACGATCGGTGCTTTTCGGACTGATATATTCCGGCGCATTCGGCCACCGCTGGGCAGCGCCCCAGGTGGAGCCGCAGGGCAGCCGATGCACGGCCGGGGCCGGGTGACCAGAACTCATCCCGCCCACAGGAAGCGCTCAGCCGGGCCGTTGACAGGGCTTTCGTTTCGGCTGCATTGTCACTAAAACTACCTTTCCGGATCACTTCAGCAACTACGGGTGGTAAACAGTGCCCAACCTGTGGGTGGTCGTGTGATCGAGGCCGCCGCGCCGCCGTGGCGGGCTCTGCGGGTGCTCGTGGTGCGCAGCGCCGGTTTCCCGGCTTCCTGGCTCGCTGAGCTGGGGTCCGGTGCGACGGTGGCGGCGCTGCGCCGAGGTGACACCGCCGCCGAGGTGGGCGCCGTGTACGAGGCCGAGGTGGCACAGACCTCGGCCTCTGTCATTCGGCGCTTCCATACTGAGCCGGGACTGCGCGATGCCGTGCAGTTCGCCAACCCCCCGCTGTGGCGGCGGATGGCACCGTGGCTGGATCGGCGGGTCGAGACGATGGACGCGTGGCGTAGCGCGGACCGTCAGCAGACCGACACGCTGACCTTGATGCTCCAGAGGTACTGCGCCAAGAACGAAACAGTCAGCCATGCCGGGCCCATCACGACCGCCGTGTTCGATCCCGACCGGATCGGTGTGATGTCGACGTCCGTCGTCCCGCAGCGCCGCCCGCAGTTGTCGCCCTGGGCTGCGGAACAGTTGCAGACGTCCTTCCTCGGCGATGCCGCCACTGCTCACCGTTGGTGGCGGCCCCGTATCGCCCCCGGCTGTCGGTTGACCGACAGCGGGTTGGGTGTCATCGCGTACGACTTCAGCAAGCGACACCAGAGCTTCCCGGACGCGGTCACCGGCGTCTTCCAGTTCTCGATCCCGGTACGCGAGGCGCGGTTGCTGCGGTTGTGCGACGGCAGTCGGCCGGTGGGCGAGATCCGCCGACAGTACGAGGCCGAGTACGGCGAACCGCTGCCGGAAGCCGAGGCTGTCGCGATGCTGCGCTGGCTTGCTGAATCCGGGGCGGTGCTGACCGGCCCTGAGCTCCCGTACGGGGGGATGGACACGCTTCAGCCGTTGCGCCGCCTCGCCGCTGAGGTGGGAGACCGGGATGCCGAGCGGCACCTGGATTCTGTCGGCGCCGCCCTCTCCGGTCTGGCCGCAGCGGTCGGCGAACAGGACCGGGCGGCCGCCATCACCGCGCTGGAGACGGCATTCACCGCAGCGACCGGTGACTCGCTCTACCGCGCGGCAGGCGTCACCTACGGTGATCGCACCATCTATAACGAGGACTGCGACAGCGAGCACGGCGACATGGTGTTGGGGCAGCCGCTCTGCGACGTGATCGAGCGTGATCTCGCTTTCGTGTACGACATCTTCCTGATGCTGCCCAGGGCCCGCCTGCGCGCGGTGCGGCGCATGATGCAGCACTGGTTTCGCGACGTTTTCGGGGTCGGAGCGCACGTACCGGTTCATGACTTCGTCACCGCCTGCCTGCGCCATGACGCCTCGCTCACGGCCGGATACGACGAGGTCGAGTCCCTGCTGGCCGTGAAGCAGGCCGCGCTGGAGCAGCTGCTGGCCCCCGTGGACTCCACGGAACCGGTGCATCACATCGACGACGACGCGATCGCGGCGGCACGTGCGCTCGCAGGCGAGGCCCTGCCCGCTGTCTGCAACCCCGACCTGATGCTGTGCACCGACAGTCCGGACGGGCTGGTTCGCGGGGACTTCCTGGCCGTGGTGGGCGATCTGCACGCAGCCGAGGAAGGGTTGTCGCATGGCCTGTTCGCGCCGTGGGTCGCCGAGGCCTGCCCTGACATCGAACTGGGCGCCCATGTAGCGGACGCCTATCGGACGATCCTGGGTGAGGACGAGGACCTTGCCGACGTAACGCACAGGCATCGCAACAAAAGCTACGCTCGAGTCGGTCTGCCGTGCCTCGACATCGAGGCGGCCGATCGATCGCCTCGGCCGGCGGACTCACGGGCGCGCTTGCACGAACTGATGGTCAGCGACAGTCCGCGCGGTCTGCGACTGCACCTGCCGAACAGTGACCGAAGCCTTCGGCTGACCTCCCCGCCTCTCTACTGGCAAGGCGTTCGGGCACGTAACCCGTTCGCTGTGTTCTCCTTCCCCCAGCGCGTCGACGGCCTGCCGCTTCCGCTGGGCGCTCGGCGGCATCTCCCCCGGCTGGTACGTGGGCGAGTAGTCCTCCAGCGCGCGATGTGGGCACTGCCGGCGGCCGAGTTCCACGACCGGGACTGGCACCGGGGATTCCTGGCGGTGCAGCGCTTGCGGGAGCGGGAGCGTCTTCCCCGACACATATTCGTGAAATTTCCACAGGAACTGAAACCGGTCTACTGCGACTTGGACAGTCCCCTGCTGGTACGTCAGGTCTCGCGCCTGGCGCGGGCAGCCGGGAACGGCCGACTGGTGCTGTCCGAGATGCTTCCCGGCCCTGACCAATTATGGTTGACCGGCAACCGGGGGAAAGTCACCTCGGAGCTTCGATACGCCGTATTCTGCGCCGACCGGACAGACATGGTCCGCGAGCGCGCTCTTGACTCGGGGCAGAAGGAAAAGTGAAGGCGCAGATTCGCAGAGTCCTCGTCGATGTCGAACCCCTCAGGACCGACGCGGCTTTCCGCCGGCTTTGGCTCGGGGGCACGCTGTCATCGCTGGGCAGCCGGATGACCACCTTCGCGGTCATGCTGCAGGTGTACCAGGTCACCGGCTCCTCGGCCGCGGTGGGCGGGGTGGGACTGGCCACCCTGCTGCCGACCCTCGTCGTAGGTCTGATCGGTGGGTCGCTGGCGGACGCGCTGGACCGCCGCAAGCTCGTCCTGGTGACGGGCAGCAGTATGGCTGTGGTCTCCCTGTTGTTCGGGGTCCAGGCCTTCACGGGCAGCGAGCAGGTGTGGCCTCTCTATGCACTCACCATGGCCCAGTCGCTGTTGTTCGCCATCGACAACCCCGCCCGCCGGACTTTTATCCCCCGGTTGCTGTCGAAGGAGCAGCTGCCGGCCGGCCTGACCCTGCAGATGCTGGCATTTCACCTGAGCGTGATGCTCGGTCCGACCATCGGTGGATTCCTTGCCGCCGCCGGCGGGGTGAAGATCTGCTATTTCGTGGATGCGCTGACGTTCCTCTTCGCGCTGTACGGCGTCTTCCGGCTGCCTCCCATGCGGGTGGAAGGAGGATCGTCCAAGCCCGGTGTCCGGTCCATCTGGGACGGCATCAGATACGTCGCCCGCAACAGGATCGTCGCGGGTGCGTTGCTCTCCGACCTGACCGCAACGGTGTTCGCCATGCCGTTCGCTCTTCTGCCGGCCCTCAACTCCGACCGCTTCGGTGGGTCACCCACCACACTCGGCCTGCTCAACGCCGCTCCGGCGGTCGGCGGGGTACTCGCCATGTCATTTTCCGGCCCGGTGGGACGTACCTCGCGCAAAGGCATCTGGTTGCTCGCCGCGGGTGCGCTGTGGGGGGCCTCGCTCGCCGGTCTCGGATTGACCGACCGGTTGTGGCTGGCACTGACCGTGCTGGTCGTGGCGGGGGCCGCGGACGCGACGGCCGTCGTCCTGCGGGGGTCCATCGTGCAGACCAGCATTCCCGACGGGTATCGCGGCCGGACGACCGCCCTCGACTTCGTGGTCGGCGCCGGCGGGCCACACCTCGGCAACTTCCGCGGCGGCGTCGTCGCTTCGGCCACCACCCCGTCGGTGAGCGCGCTGACCGGCGGGCTCTCGTGTGTCGTCGGCATTGCCTTCGTCGCCCTCTGTTTCCCCGCTCTTCGGCGCTTCACCACCGAAACCGATGAGCCGAGTTCCCGCGTCGACCCGAACGCGCCCATCAGTGAGAAGAACGTGTCCGTGAGTGATCCGAAATGATCTGCGACTCCCTTCCGAGCGGATGGAACAGGCATGGTGAAAATTCTGGTCGGTAACGACTTCGACGAAGTGCTCCGCACCCGCTCCGCATCCGCCTGGTGGGCTCAGCGCGTGATGTGGTTCGCCGACGAGGGTGACGTCGTCGTCCTGCCGTCACATCCGGAGAGAGCGTTCCTGCGGTATGTGACCTCCATGACGGGTACCCGGCTCGAATCACTGCGGGTCCTGGTGCCACCGACCGACTGCGATGGGTCGGAGACACTGTCCGGTACGTCTCTCACCGACGAACGTCTGCTCGCGGAGATCCGTTCGGCGATCGCGGGCCGGACCATCACCAGCATCCTTCCGCTCTGGCCGGGCGCGGCGATCGCCCGGCTCGCACGCGCCCTGGGCGTACCCGACGCATTGGCCGGCCACGGCTTCATCGAACAAGGCGGCGGCGCCTTGATGAACAGCAAGACGGCCTTCCGGGCCATCGCGGCGGGCGTGGGCGTCCCCGTGCCGCATGGCCGGGTGTGTGCTGAAGAGGAGGACGCCGTCGACGCCGTCTGTGAGTTGGTCGGCGCGGGCCAGACGGCCATTCTGAAGAAGGACTACATGTCCGGTGGTGCCGGCAACGAGATCGTGAGCCCGGTGCCGGGGCTGTCGCCCGTGGGCGCGAAGAAGGTGGTCGTGGCGTCCGAGGAAGGCGCTGTACGCCAGTACCTCTCGGACCGTTGGGACTGGCTCACCGACAATCGGAGGAACCCGTTCGTCGTAGAACGGTATTTCCCCGGCAGCGCCGCCTGTTTCGCCGAGTATCTGATCAGCGATGCGGGCATCGAGTTCGGTGGTTACGGTGAGATGCTGTCGGAGCCGGTGACGACGAAGCAGATCATCCCGCCGACGGAAGTCTCGCCGGAGATCCTGGGTGAGCTCACCCGCCAGGGTCGGAACCTCTGCGAGCCGTTGCGGGCGATGGGATACCGGGGAAGGCTCAGCGCCGACGCGGTCATCACGCCGGACGGCGAGCTGTTGTTCACCGAGTACAACGGGCGGGTGACGGGATCGACCCATGTCTACAGCGTCTTCGGGGGAAAGATCGTCGGCCGGGAGTTCATGAAGGACCGGGTACTGCTCGAAGGCTTCTGGCCCAAGGGCTGGTCGGTCCCCTCGTTCGACTCGGCGGTGCAGACCCTTGCCGATGCCGGACTCGCCTACGACCGGGGCAGCCGTAGCGGAGTCATCATCAGCAGCGCGTTCGACCGGCGCGACGATACGCTCCTGCACTGCGTCGTCGCGGAGAGCCTCACCGCCGCGTACGAGGTCGAGAAAAAGCTCGAACAGTGCTTCGCCGGTTAGCGCGCCCCGTCACGGGAGCGCCCTCGGCCCAGGTCGCCCCGGCCGTGACGCGGCGCCCTCACGACCAGGCCACCGGCAGCCGATGCACCCCGTAGAACCCGGTATCCCGTCCGAGGGAGACCTCCTCGGGCGGCACCGCCAGGCGTAGTCCCGGAAAGCGACGGAACAAGGCAGGAAAGCCGACTCGCATCTCCATCCGCGCGAGATTCTGCCCGATGCATTGGTGAACTCCGTGCCCGAACGCGAGATGTCCACTCGCGCGCCGCCCGATGTCGAGGCGATCCGGTGCAGCGAACCGTCCCGGGTCGCGGTTGGCCGCGGACAGCGAGACGGTCACCGACTCGCCTGCCCGCAGTACCTCACCGACCACCGACACGTCTTCCAGTGGGGTCCGCGGCACGCCGAAATGAAAGATGGTCAAGTACCGCAGGAGCTCCTCCACCGCGGTGTCCGCCACGTCCGGGTCCGCCGTCAGCCGGGCCAGCTGATCCGGATGGCACAACAGCGCGAACACCCCGAGCCCCAGCGAGCCGGCCGTCGTCTCGTGGCCCGCCGACAACAGCAGGACGCCCGTGCCGGCGATCTCAGCCGTCGACAGCTCGTCGTCCGCCGCCAGCACACTGAGCAGGTCCCGCTGCGGCCGTCGGCGCTTGTGCCTGGCCAGCTCGGTCAACAGCGCGTCCAGCTCGGCCATGGCGCGAGCCGCCTGCTCGGCGGTCGCCCGGAGGCTGAAGAGGGTGGCGCTGTTGCGCTGGAAGCCGCCCCGGTCGGAGTACGGAACACCCAGCAGCTCGCAGATCACCAGTGACGGCACGGGCACCGCGAACTCGGCCACCAGGTCGGCGGGCTCTTCCGCCGTAGCCATCGTCGCCAGGTGGTCGGCCACGATCTGCTCGACCCGGGGCCGCAACGCACGCATACGGTGCGCGGTGAAAGCCCCCGCCAACCGCCGTCGAAGCCTGGTGTGCTCCGGCGCGTCCATGTCGACCAGCCAGCCCGGCAGTGCCGTACTGCCGTAGAACGGGTCCGTGCCAGGGCGGGCCACAGGCACCCGTTTCAGCTCGGATCGGGCGCTGAACCGAGGGTCGGACAGCACCGCCCGGGCCAGTTCGTAGCCGGTCACCAGCCATCCCAGGTGCCCGTCGGGGTACCGCAGTCGGCTCAGCGGCGAGCGGGTGCGCAACATCGCCAACTCGGGCGGCGGGTCGAACGGGTTGATCCGCTCGGTCGGCAGCGAAGGGGGCGGAGACTGGTCCACGACCCTGTTGAGCATCATCGCGTGCCCCAACCGTGATTATCATCAGCAACCGCGCGGTGAGCCGTGCTGCCGTGCGGCCGCGCTTCCGTATCCAAACCGACCCATTTATCAGGCTGAACGAAACGACCACTGCCCACAATGGACCGAACAGTACTTTTGGCCGAGTTTCCCAATGGTCTGATACGGCACCGGAAATCAATCCCGCTGGTTGACTCGAATCCCATGAGGCGTGATTGCATGTCAGGTAGTGCACGAGACGGCTGTGCTCACAGTTGACATGTGAAATCTGGCCGAAAGCAGCCGCTCCGGGGTTGCCCGAAGCCGGCCCGGACTCGCAAGATGGCCTTGCGGTGTGGGCGATTCAACCCCTACCCGTCCGTCCGGCCCCGGGCTGGGCCCGGCCGCACTGGACTGCTCTGGAGGGTACGGGGTGATACCGCACGTTGAACTGCCGGGGAACGCGGCTGAGTGGACCTCGCAGGACCGAATGCAAGTCGCTGGCAGAATCAGCGGCATCTGCAGGAGCGAAGGCTTTCTGTTCGTCCACAATCACGGCATTCCGGCCGGCCTGTTCGCGGATGTTTACGCGGAAATTCGACAGTTCTACAGCCTCCCGACAGAGGAGAAGAACAGGTACGAGGCCACCGAGGAGTCCCAGTTCCTGGGATACAGGGGCCTGGGCCGGGAAAGGAGCCGCACGCACAGCGGCACCGAGGCCTGTGAGCAGTACCGCATCGGCAACACCACTCACGAACTCGCGCTGCCTGACTCCGTGGACTTCTACCATGAGCACTTCCCGAAGTCCTTGGAGCTCTTCGCGTATCTGGTCCCGCTGGCCGACGGGATCCTGGCAGCCTGCGCCCTCGATCTAGGGTTGGCAGAGGATTTCTTCGCGGCCCACCGGAGCTCACCTCTGGACCGGCTGGGACTCAACTACTACGGCTCCACGCATTTGACCGACGTCGACTCAAAGGTCAACTACTCGATGTCTCCGCACATCGACCTGTCGCTGTTGACGATCCTGTCCCAGGACGAATCAGGCCTGAACGTTCGCGACGTCGAGGGGAAATGGCTGGAGGTCCCCGCCGACCCGGACGCGCTGTTCGTCTTCCTCGCCGACTACGTACAGCGCTGGTCGAACGGGGTGCACCGGGCGGCGCCGCACAGGGTCAGCGCTGTAAGCCGCGACCGGATGTCGATCCAGTACAAGCACCGACCCGACTACGGTGTCGTCGTCGCCCCGCTGGACGCGTTCACGGATGAGGCCAATCCACCCAAGTACGCACCGCTCGACACCGGTTCCGACTACGTGGCCGTGCTGCGGTCCATCCTCGGCAGGTGAACCCGCTCACCCGGCGCCAAGCCGCTCCTGGCCCTCGGAGCGCAACACGGCGCCGGTCCCAGACCGGGCGAAGCAGAGGGACACATCGATGACAATGACGAATCCCCATGGGTGGGCCATCACGCGCAACCCTGTCCTCGATCACTACCACCGGCTGCCCGAGATCGTGGAGGCGTGCGTCCAGGACCGCACGGGCAACAACGAACCGGAGGGATTCCGGCCCGGGTTCCACTTCCCGGAGTTGGACGACCGCGTACGCGAGTACTTCGCCGCCGCGGCCGTTTCCTGGCGCTTGCTGGACGATTTCCGGGGGCTCCGGGTCCGCCTGCTCGACCTGACCGGCAACCCCGCCACCCAGACCACCAAGTCCCTGGCGTCGCTGCTCATCGTGGCCCGAGCCATCGAACATGTGCGCCGCACCGGCACGCCGGTGATGCTGGTGACCCCGACCTCCGCCAATAAGGGCACGGCCTTGCGCGACGCGGTGCTACGGGCACTCGATCTGGGCCTGGCCGAACCACATCAGCTGCGGGTGGCGACGATCTCCCCGGCCGCCTGCCGCGACAAGCTGCGCCGCGGACGGCTGTCCACCGACCCGGAGTTGCGTGCGCTCAATCCCGTCCTGCTGTTCGAGGGCCAGCAGGCCGAGGACGTCAAGCCACTGGCCCGGGAGTACGTCCGCAAGTACGCGGCCGAGTGGTCCGGCCACACCGGCGGCCGGATGTGGTTCTCCCTCGAGCTGGCCAACTACATGCTGGCCGACACCACCCGGGCGCTGTTCGAGCACGACGCGGAACCGATCGCCCAGGGCGAGGTCCGCGTGCACGCCCACGCCGTCTCCAGCGCTTTCGGACTGCTCGGCTACCACACAGGCCGTGCCCTGCTGGAGGCCACCGGCGACGCGACCCCCGCACAGCGGCCGGAGTCCTTCCTCGTGCAGCATCTGCACACCCCGGACATGGTTCTCAGCCAGCGTTTCGGCAGCTTCGAGCGCCGCAACATGCCGCGTTACGCATGGGACCGGGTCGCACGCCTGTACCGCCAGGACCAGGATCCGTGCTTTCCCTACGCGACCGACAGCCCGAGCGAGATCTTGGATCCCACCTTTTACACCCACCGGCCGCTCACATCCCAGCGGATGAACGAGATCACCAGGGAGTTCGGTGGCGGAGGGATCGTCGTCTCCCGGCACGAGTGCCTTCGGCACTACGCCGCGGTTCGCCTCGAACTGGCCCGCGCCGGGCTGCGCATGCCCGAGGATCCGGGAGATCTGGCCGAGTGGTCACTGGTGATGGCCATGACCGGCGTCCGGGAAGGCGTGGAGCGCGGACTCATCGGCCGGGACCGCACCATCGTCGTCCACGCCTCCGGCACCTACGCCCGGTCCGACTACGACCAGCTGGAGGACGGCGACCTGCACTTGGTGCGGTCCGTCGACGACGTGGCCACCGCTGTCGGGGCGAACTGAACAGCCCGGGGCCAGTCAGCCACGACGAACGTCGAACGCGTAGGTATCCATCCCCTGCCGAAAGTTGGTCGTAGTGAAGCCGGGAACGTCCTCGTGGTTCGGCGCGCGCCCCTTCCCCACCACGAACCGCAGCCCGTCCGACGTCGTCAGCACGGTACTCCGTCACGAGCTGCGCGATTGCGGAACGTGGCTGCACACGCAACCGGTACCCACAGAGCCCTTCGCGCTCTCCCGACCGGCCTACGACGAACTCTTCACCGCCACACGCAGCCTGCTCGCCCTGCTCCGCCGGGCGCTGCTGGAGGCGGCACCCACCCGGCAGGGCCGACTGGCGGCTCTGGGCATCCGCTCCACCGCCAACTCCTTCCCGTTCTTCGTCGGCGACGACGACTTCGAGTTGCGCCATTGCGACGTGATGGCCCGCCCCGACATCGTGATCGGACCGGACGGACCCCGCTTCCTGGAGTTCAACGTGGGCGGTGCGTTCGGTGGTCCCACCGAGACGCACCGCTTCAGCCAGGCATGGACCCGCCTCTACGGCGGCCCGGCCAGCGGCCTGCCCTTCACCGTGGACGACCCGCACGAAGCCCGCGCCGAGCTGCTCGAAGACGTCTGCGCGGAACTCGGACTGCGACGAGCGGTCGCACTGGTGGGCAACCGGGTGGACCGCCGGTGCGAGACCACACGCTACTTCGACGGCGAGGCCGCCTATCTGCGGGAACGGGGCTTCGACGCCGAGGTGCTGGAACCTCACGACCTGCCGGGCGTGACCGGCCGGGCCGGCAGGCTACGGTTCCCGCTCGCACTGCGCTACTTCTCGCCTGCGGACTGGGTGTCCCGGGGCGAATCGCTGGACCCGGTGCACGATCTCATCGCGGCCGGATGCGTCCTCTACCCGCCGGAAAGCAGCTACCTGGTCGCCAACAAGAAGCTGCTCTGCCGGCTTTCGAAGGGCGAGTCCTGGATGAACGACGAGGAGCGCCGACTGGTGGCCCGGTACCTCCCCTGGACCCGTGCCACGTCTGACGCCAAGGTCGATTGGCACGGTGAACCGGTGGACCTGCGGCGGCTGCTCATGGCGCACCAGGAGTCGTTCGTGCTCAAGCAGACCGTGGGCATGATGGGCCACGGTGTCGTGATCGGCCGCTTGTGCCCGGAGCCTCGATGGACCGCGGCCGTCTCCCGGGCGCTGGATGCCGGGGACTCCGTCGCGCAGGAGTACGTAGAGCCGGGCCGGTACGAGCTGGAGATGGTGGCGGGCCCAGGCTCACAGCCGTATCACGTGTCCGTGGCCCCGGTACTGAGCCCCCTCGTCTTCGGCGGCCGACCGGGTGGGGTCTACGCACGCTACTACCCGGACGGCCGCGCCGGGGTGGTGACCGTCGCCCGGGGCGGGGCGATGGAAAACGTGGCGTTCGCGGCCGCTTGAGCAGGCCACGGACACCGCTTCGACCGGAAAGGAACGAGAGGGAGGTCCCGCACTCTCATGTCAGAGCCTCAGTGGACGGTCGACCGCCTCACCGGGAGCATCGGGGCGCAGGTGTCGCGGCTCGACGTCCGCCGGATCGGCCCGGCCGACGTCAACCGCCTCAAGGAGCTGATCAGCGAGCACGGAGTGCTCTTCCTGCGCGCCCAACCCACCGATCCGGCCATGCTGGTCGAGTTCGCAGCCCGGTTCGCTCGAGTGCTGCCGGCCCACCCCCTCAAGCCCGGGCTCCCGGACCATCCCGAGGTGCTGGCCAACGAGACTGGCGGCGTCACACCCGATGATGTGCGGTGCCGGGACGCCCATAACAGGCACGGCACCAACTGGCACGTGGACTGCACCTTCGTCCGGGACGTGCCGACGTACTCGCTGCTCCAGGCGGCACGCGTGCCACCGGTCGGCGGCGACACCCTCTTCGCCGACCTGGCCGGCGCCTACACGGCGCTGTCGGAACCGCTGCGCGTCCTGGCGGACGGTCTCAGCTGCCTGCACCACGCCCGGAGGCTGTTCGCCGACTGGCTCACGCCCGGGGCCGACCCGGTCGGGCGCGACCGGCTGCTGTCACTGCCGGTGGTCCGTCACCCTCTGGTCGCCGTCGACCGACGCGCGGCCGGGCGCCGGTCGCTCGTCCTCAACCCCAATTACATATCGACCATAGAGGGACTGTCCGGCCTGGAAAGCCACACACTGCTGGACCTGTTCATGCACCACGCGCTCGTCCCGGAGCGCACGGTGCGATGGCGGTGGGCCGTGGGCGACATCGCCGTGTGGGACAACGTCCGCCTGCTGCACAACTACGTTCTCGACCACGGCACCGGTGACCGCACCATTTACCGCGCACTGGCCGGGTGCGGCCCGCTGTCCGGAGTGACCGGCTGCAAAAGCCAGGTGATCGCTCAAGCCACTCCCCTGACGCTCGACCAGTGAGGTGCCTCCCGACATGGACCGCTCGCTGTCACACGACGAGAGGGACCCGGTTCTCGAACGCTTCCATCTGCTGGTGAACGCCCCGGCACTGTTCAACGCCCTGGTCACCGCGTTGGAGCTCGACCTGTTCGCCGCCCTGTCCGGCAAACCCTCGTCCTTCGACGAACTGCGCGTGGTCACCGGACTGCCACCCCACTCGCTACGGGTCCTGCTGCACGCGGTGTGTACCACCGGGCTGCTCGAACGGCATGACGGGTGGTACACGAACTCCCCGGTCGCCGAGGAGATGCTGACGCGCGACGGCCCCGACAGCTGGCGCCACATCCTGGTCGGCTGGCGGGAGATCTACTACCCCGCCTTCGCCCGGCTGACCGAAGCACTGAAAGCCGGTACGAACGCCGCGCTCGCCGCTCACCCGGGCGACGAGCCGACCCTCTACCAGCGGTTGTCGCACGCCCCGGAGCAGGAGGCCGTCTTCCACCGTGCCATGAGCGCTTTCACCCTGCGCAGCGTGGAAGCCCTGGTGGAGACCGAGGAGTTCGCATCGGTCCACCGGCTCCTCGACGTGGGCGGCGGCGACGGCACCACCAGCACCCGGCTCACTGCCCGGTATCCGCAGCTGAGCTCGACCATCTTCGACATGCCCAGTGTGTCGAAGCTCGCCGAGCGGACCACCGCACCCGACTTCGGTGACAGGGTGACGGTGCATCCGGGGGATCTGTTCGCAGACCCCTTTCCGGCAGGCTCCGACACGGTGCTGTTCAGCCACGTTCTGGAAATCTTCTCCGGTGAGCAGATCGTCACTTTGCTGACCAAGGCCCACCGCATTCTGCCGCCTGGCGGGCGGGTCCTGATCTACGGGTACAACGTCTCGGACGACGAGACCAGGGGCTGGTACGCGGCTCGCCTGTCGCTCTACCTCAACGCCTTGGCCAGCGGCCAGGGCATGGCCTACCCGGCCCGCGACTACGAAGAATGGCTGCGTCAGGCCGACTTTCAGCAGGTGCGGACCCTGGCCGACTACCCCTACGAACACGGCCTGCACATCGGTGTGAAGCTCTCATGAGCCTGATCGGCTCACTCGGAAAGGTGGGGCTTGCGACATGACAGGCGGCGAGCGGCTGACCTCACAGACGGCCCGTCCGGCGGCCCTGCCGCCACCACGCGTCCCTCTGAACCAGCGGCTTCGCCTGCACGCCGGCTACGAGTGGCGCAACAGTGGAAATCCACTCCTGACCCGGCTTCGCGTCGGCTGGGACACCAGGAGCTGGGGAAGGTTCCCCGCCGTCCGTTCGGACCTCGGAGGGGTGTCGATCTCGTACTCCGGCCTCCCCGAGGGGCTCGCGTACACGCTGGAGTTCACCGAACACCGTCGCGAGAACGGCGTGGAACAGGCGGCTGTGCGTACGGCGACGACGCTCAAGGGGCGGAGTCTGACATCCCCGCCTCGGCTACCGGACGCCGATATCGTCCTAGTCGGCACCAGCACGGCCAAGGCGAGGCAACTGCCTTTGAACTCCTCGCTGATCATGCCCATCCGGGTGCACTTCGTGTTGGACTTCGGCGAGGATTTCAAAAATACTCACCACCAGGCTTCAAAAGGCGCACGACGTGACTTTCGCCAGAAGTCGCGACAGCACGACTGGACGTTCGGCGTCGAACACGACCCCGCCTGGTTCGAGTTCTTCTACGACCGGATCTACATGGCGACGATGCTCGAGCGCTACGGCGAGCGGGCCCGCACCGAAAGCAAGGATTCGGCGTACGAGTGCTTGTTCCGTTCGGGAGTGCTTTTCTATCTTTCCGCGAACGGCAAGCGCATCGCCGGACACCTGTGCCACTGGGACCCCGGCTCCGGCGTGCTCACCTCCCGCCTGCTGGGCGTTCTCGACGGAGCGGCAGAGCACTACTCGGCCGGCGCACTCAAGGTGATGTACTTCCTCCTCATCGACTGGGCGGCCAAGAACGGTGCCCGCCGACTCGACTTTCAAGGCACGGAAGCTTTTCTCAGCAAGGGCACTTACCAGATGAAACGCCGTTTCGGCACCCGGGTCGCCCTCCCTCCGAACCACTTCGGTGGCAAGCGGTTGTGGTTACAGGTGCGCCGCGATTCCCCGTCGGTGCGCGACTTCCTGGTGGCGAACCCCATGCTCACCGAAACCCCTGACGGCGTTCTGGAGGCGGTCTACTTCCACGACGACAAACGGCCGGCCCGCATCGACTACCGCGCGGAGTCGCCCGGGGTCGAGCGCATCCGCCATGCCGGTCTGGACGACTTCCTCTCGGGACTTGGAGGTTGCAGGGATTAACTACGGTACCCTCGACGGCGCGGGCCCCTGCCAGGGGTCGTCAGTCGTCCTGTCCGCCCTTGAGCGCCTCGGTCACCAAGGGGCGGAGGTCACGCAGCGACGAGGGCAGCCGGGTCAGCAGCCAGTGCTCCAGGGATCGGTCCCGGTCGGTGCGGGACGTGGTCCCCTCGGTCACTTGGCCGGCAAAGACGTGGATCACGCGGTCGGCGTCGGTGACCGTGAAGCCGCGGTAGCCCAGCCCCGGAGACGGGGGCTGGGCCACCGGGCCCGCGGGTGGGAGACCAGCCGTCAGCGCGCGGAATTCCTCGGCATCCCCGGGATCGAGGCGCCAACGAGGATTGGGGCGACCGCTGAACAGGTCCAGTTCCACCAGCATCGGTCTCTCTTCACGCTCTACGTGCTCCGGGTGCTCTCCTCATGCTGCTCGGATTCGGCCGGCGATGCCCGGCCGACTCGCCCTTACCTGATGACGACCGAGCGTCCGGCATAGAAGTATCCGCAGAAGTCACGATAGCCCCCGCGGTTGCACGTTTCCGGATTCGTGATCCGGCTACCGCTGTTGTCGTAGTCCCGGGCCTGCGTCTGGCCGGGCTTGTGCCCCCAGAAATTTCCGTTGTGGAACCTGTACCAGTGGTAATCCCGACCCGGCCACACGACCAGTGCGGTGAGCCAACGGGGTTTCTCGCTGTCCGGCAGACACTGGAAGCGCCGGACGAAGCCGTCGGCAAAGGCGGCCTGAGTGACGTTCGGACAGGCCATGGTCCCGGTCTGGGCCCCGTGCGCCCGGCCGGGCTGGGCGAAGGTGTCGGTGCGGATGTTGCGCGCGTAGTTGTAGCAGTTGTTGTGGGGCTGGACTTGCGGAGTGTTCCAGAAGCCGGGGTTGAACTGGCCGAATTCGATGTAGCAGGTGGCGGCCGGCGCGGCTTCCTGGGCAGTCGTGCGCAGGGGGTACGCGGAGAGCTCCGGGGACCGGGTCCAGGCCGGCGGCTCGGCCTGGAAGGCGTCGATCTCACCGAGCACCAGATCGCGCAGGTCATCGTCCAGTGGTGTCTGCTCGTGCTCGGCCAGCCGCGTGTCCGCATGGCGGGTCATGCCCTCCACGACCCGGCGGGCCAGTTCGGCCGAGCGGCCGGGGTCACGGGCGCCCAGGGTGCCCAGGGCGAAACTGCGGGGTAAGGAATCGGGCCAGGGCTCGTCGTCGCTGACCGCCGAGACGACGACCTCGCGATATCCCAGGCCGTCATACCCCGCCCCGGGTATCCCCACCGCTTCTTCCGCCGCATCGGCCACATCCGACAACAGACTTCTCGCCTCGCTCTCGTCCATGACGATCCAGGACGGGTCGGGGCGACCGGAGAAAATACTGATGTCAATGCGCAGCATGCCGATGCTCCTCATCCAGTGGGGGACTCGTGCCCCTTGTTGGTAGCATTGGCCACTGGCACGGTCAATCACTTCCACAGAAGTGATATTGACCCCCTCCGATTAGCTTCTGCCCCACGGTCGGTGGATCAGGAAACCGGCTCGCTTGAATTCTGAATTACCGCGCCGATAGCTGTCGGTGCCTCGGACTGTCCGGCGGCGATTTTCGCCTCACCCACAAGGGGGAATCCGCCGGATCCGCTGTCTGATGATCGGCGACCCCCGCTTGCATGGACGTGTCACCCAAGAGTCGCATCCATCAGGAGAGCAACGTGGACCGCCGCACCTTTCACCGCCGGCTGATGTCCTTGGGCAGCCTCGCCGCAGCCGGGACGCTGCTCGGGATGCCGGGCACCGCGACTGCAGGGCCGCGGTACCGGAACGTCCCCTCCCAACCGACCGGCTCCTCCCGACGGACAGTGGTGGAGTACGAGCTGCCGCCCGCCGAGGAAACGCACGAGATCGTCAAAGTGCCGGGGCGTCCGATGCTCCTCGTGTCCCAGATGTCCAACAGCCGGCTGGTGAAGCTCCAACTGGACACCCGCACCGAGCAGGTGACGTCCGTCAAGGCGTTCCCGCTCGGCGCCCCCGACGCGATGCTGCACGGACTGGCGGTCTCCTCGCGCCACCCCGGGCGGATCTGGGCCACGCACGAGGGTGCCGACCGGCTGCTCCTGGTGGATCCCCGGGCGGATTCCCTCGAGGCCGCCCCGCGCATCGAACGTGAGATCGCTGTTCCGGGTGGCGGCCGGGGGCCGCACTACGTCAACGAGTACGGCGACACCCTGTGGGTGACCCTGAAGGGAAGCGACCAGGTACTGGCCCTGGATCACACGCGTCCCGGCCGCCACCGCCTCTTCGATGCCGAGCCCCACCCCATCTTCGCCGCACAGCATCCGGTCAGCGGGGACTTCTACGTCAGCCAGGACGGCGCGAGCTCACTGCTGCGTATCGAACCGCGCAGCGGACGCACCTCCCGGATCCCTGTCCCGGCGGAGCAGGGCAGCACCCCGGTCGGCCTGATCAGCGGCCCCGGCGGCATCTGGGTGGTACTCCTCGGCACCGCGAAGGCGGGGACCGGCGCCTTCGGCCGGATCGACGCGGACGGACAGATCGTCTGGCACCGGCTGAGCAACCCGCTGGGCCGGTCGGCGTGGCTGCTGCACCTGGCCTTCGACCCGCCGGGCAAGGCGCGGGAGCCCGGACTGTGGCTCCTGGCGTCGACGATCGTCTCCGAGCAGGCCCGCGACCTCATCATCCGGGTGCGGTTCGACCCGTCCTGGGCACGTGTCACCGGGGAGGAGTACGCGGGCCTGCCGACACAGTTGTGCAAGGCACACCGCCTGCTGCCGCTGGAGAACAGTGTGCTCGCCACCGAACTGACGAGTGCCAGGGTGGCCCAGCTGATCAGCGCCCGGCACTGACAGCCTCGATCTGCCGGGCTCAGTATCCGGGGACCGAGCCCGGCTCCGGAAGGCTTCCCTTCGGCAGGCTGCCCCTCGCCTTCGCGGTCATAGCGCTGCCGATGGACTCTCCCGCCGATCCCGCCGTCTGTCCGATGAACCGCTGGACGCCGGAGGTCGTCTGCCTCAGGACACCACCGCCCGCCCGGCCGACCGCGGGCAAGGTCCTCCCGATCTCGCTGCCCCCGGCCGTCCGGCCCAGTTCCGCCGTCGTGTTCTGCAGGACGTTGTCCACCACCGCGGCCACCCCTTCCGGGTCGAAGCCCGTGCCGACCAGGTCGATGTCCGGCGCCCGGCCCTCGGCATGGGCGACGGCGCCCGGGCCGGTGACGCCTGTGCTCAGCGCGGCCGCGGTCAGGGCGGTCACCGCGAGGACTCGTCGCATCGGGACTCCTTCAGTCAATTCCGGCAAGACAGGCCTTTACGGCAAGAACGAGCCGGAGGAGCTCCCGGACACGCCACCCGTTCGCCACACCCGCCGACAAGGTCGCGGGCCGGCGACGTAGCGCACCGGCCATGACAATGCCCCCTCGCGGGAGGGGGCATTGCGGACTACTTGGAGCGTATCTTGCGGCCCTTTGGCGGCTCGCATTCCTTCGCGGCTGCGATGAAGGGCTTGAGCGCATCATGGAGCTTGTTCAGCGAGTCGGGCCCGAGCTCGATCTGGTAATACTGGACAGACGGGATCAACCTGGGTTCGAATTCGCTGCTTCCGTCCTCATCATTCTTCGCGGCCCCAACCCGCACTTCCATACCGGGGACTGCGAAGGTGTGCAGATGGACGTCCCCGGTCACGGTCGGATCGAGATCGTCGTAGGCTTCAACCTTCACCCACGTCTCCTGGGTGATGGACTGGTCTCCTACCGTCAATGTTCTGCCCCCCTTCCGCACACCCGGCTCACCTTGCCGCGATTCGTCTACCTCAATGAATCTGATGCCCATTAGCGACCCCTTCTCAAGAACAACCAAATCCTAGCTGTTGCCGGGGAGTTGCACTCAATCGGGAAGACGTCAGGAGGCCTCTAATGTCCCCGGACATCCTTTAACTGCCGCATCGATGGGTGGTCGGCGGTAGCGGATGAGCGTGCGTACGAGGCGGGTGGACGGGGCATGAGGGCGAGCCTGCCGGTCAGCCGCATTCCCCGGGGCTCAGCAATAGAGGTTGCCGCCCGGAGCCACACCCAGCAGCTGGGCGAATCGCTGGTAGCTGTTCACCCGGCTCTGCACCTGGGCGGGGTTGCGGCCGTTGCACTCCGCGGCGCCGTTGATGCTGCGGATGGTCTCCCCGAATCCACGGCTGTTGACCATCGCGTCGTGCGGCGTCATGGTGCCGGGGCCGCGCTGGGTGTTCCAGTACCACAGGGCGGTCTTCCAGGAGACGGCCGCGTCGGTCTGGACAAGCGATGGGTTGTTCAGCAGGTTGATTCCGAGGGCGTCGCCCGCCGCCTTGTAGTTGAAGTTCCAGCTGAGCTGGAGCGGACCACGGCCGTAATAGGCGGCCTGACCGGCCGGGCAGCCATAGGGCTGGTTCCGGTCGCAGTAGTGGGGATAGTTGGCCGTGTTCTGCTCCACGATGTGGACCAGGCCACCGGTCTCGTGGTCGACGTTGGCCAGGAAGGCCGCGGCCTCCTGCCGCTTGACCTGGTCACTGCCGGTATTGGCGAATCCCGGGTACGCGGCCAGCGCCGCGGTCAGCCCGTTGTACGTGTAGAAGGAGTTCCGGCCCGGGAACATCTGCTGGAACTGGGCCTCCGTCACGGGGAACTTTCCGGTCCCCGGGTTCCCACCTCCCTGACAGGTGTACGGGTCCCAGTACCACGTGCTGATGATCGGGTCGTAGCCGGGATTGTCGTGCTCGGCGATGTAGTACTTGCCGTCCGCATACCGGACGACCGTGCCCGTCGGATACCAGGTACCGGCCGCCCAGTTGGGCGCGTTGTCGCACGGGCCGGCGGCACTCGCTGTGCCGGACGGCACGAGGAGGGCCGCACCGACCAGAGCCAGTACGGCCATCAGCAAGGTGACGAAGCGGTTTCTTCTCACGGCGGCTCCTGTGGGGTCGGATCGCTGAGGTGACACTCGCTTGCTCAAAGCGCGACGGGGCCGACGGGAGGCGCTTCGGCCGTCGCCCTTGCGCAGTGAATAACTCTTCAACTTCGTTGTCAACGACATGCATCGTAGGCGGCCAAACCCGGTGCATATGGCACTAGTTCCGGACAACTGTCGCTGCGGGGACTTGCGGCAGCGTCGTCCCGCATGGCACTCATGGACCGAAAGCCGGACGCGCGCCGAAAAAAATGCCGCTGTCCTTCGACTTCCTGACCGGCGAGCCGTGACGGCTCCGTAATGCCGGTTTCCGGGCGCTCGCTCCACGGGTCCGTGGAGCACACCCGCCCGCCATTACCCCTGAACGAGGAGAGACCATGCGTGGAGGCAGAGCTGCGCGCTCCGCAGCCGTCGTCCTGGCCGCCGCGGCCACCGGAATTGCCATCGCCACGGGACCGGCGGCCGCCGACGTTCCGATCGGCCAGCCGATGAACGGAAAGATGACCTACTACACCGACAAGGGCTACGGCGCCTGCGGGACGGCCATTGACGCGAACTCCCAGGACCTGGTCGCGGTCTCGCCCTCATGGTGGACCTCCGCCAATCCCAACAACGACCCTCTCTGCAAGGGGATATCGGTCGAGGTCAGCTACAACGGCAAGACCATCAGGGTGCCGGTCAGGGACAAGTGCCTCTCCTGCGACCGCACCCATATCGACCTCGGCCGGCCGGCCTTCCAGAAGCTGGCACCGCTCGACCGAGGCGTAGTAAACGGCGTCACCTGGAAGTTCGTGCGCTGAGCCCGGGTCCCGTCGAGCCCTGCGCCCTAGGCCGGCTGCAGAATCAGCACGGAGTTGTGGCCGCCGAAGCCGCGGTCGAGGTCAGCGGTGGGCGGGATGGACTGGTGTCGCAGAGTCAGGGCGGCGAGTGCCGCCTCGATGGCTCCTGCGGCACCGAGGGTGTGGCCGGTGACGCCCTTGGTGGAGGTGACGGCGGGCGGGTCGCCGTGGAAGTAGCGGCGGATGGTGGCACTTTCGATGCGGTCGTTCATCGGGGTGGCGGTGCCGTGCGCGTTGATATGGCCGATGTCGCTGGTGCGCAGGCCGGCGTCGGTCAGGGCCGCGTTTAGGGCCCGTTCGGTGCCGATGCCTTCCGGGTGAGCGGCGGCGTAGTGGTAGCCGTCGGTGGAGCAACCGTATCCGCTGAGATAGGCGTATGCGGGAGCACGACGGGCGCGGGCCGCCGGTCTGCTCCGGATCTGCCTTGCCACAGGGCGACCCGGGCACGAAGCAGTCCGCCACGGAAACGCCCTGAATCGTGCCGTGGACCTCGGGCCGACCACCACGCCCTTTCGGAGCGCAGCCGAGCTCGCAGAAGGTCGGTCAGCCGGTGGCGTTCTCCAGACAATCGCAGCGAGTGATTGCTAGGTGCGATGGGGCGCAGCGGACTGGAGCTGGCCACAGTAGAGGCCCGGCTCGACGACGCTCTGGACGACTCGAAGGAGCCGACCAAGCAGCTCACACGAGCCTGGGCGCTTCCCCGGCGTCGGCCTCTCCGCCGCAACGACTGAGCCGAAGGCTCACTCCGCAGTCGGCAGGGGCTGCTCGGTCCAGATGGTCTTGCCGGTGGGGGTGTAGCGGGTGCCCCACCGCTGGGTGAGCTGGGCGACGATGAACAGGCCCCGGCCTCCCTCGTCGTCGGCGGCGGCGTGGCGCAGGTGGGGCGAGGTGTGGCCGGTGTCGGCGACCTCGCAGACGAGGCTGCGGTCGCGGATCAGCCGGACGTGGACCGGCGCGCCGGAGGCGTAGCGGACGGCGTTGGTGACCAGCTCGCTGACGATCAGCTCGGTCGTGAACGACAGGTCCTCGAGCCCCCACTCGGCCAGCTGCCCACTGGTGACGGACCGGGCCCGTGCGACGCTCGCGGGGTCGGCGTCCAGCTCCCAGACCGCCACCTGGTGGTCGCCGAGCATCCGGGTACGGACCAGGAGCAGGGCCGCGTCGTCGTCCACCGGGCCGGGCAGCAGCTCGGCCACAGTGCGGTCGCAGAGCTCCTCCAGGGGGCGCCGGCACTCGGTGAGGACGCCGGTGAGCAGGCCGAGCCCCGTCTCGGTGTCGTGGCCCGGGGCCTGGACGAGACCGTCGGTGAACAGGGCGAGCAGGCTGCCGGCGGGCAGCTGGAATTCCACGCTCTGGAAGGCCGCGCCGCCCAGGCCCAGGGGCGGGCCCTCCGGGAGCCCCGGACGGCTGACGGCACCGCAGGCGGGGTCGACGAGGGCGGGCGGCGAGTGGCCCGCGCGCGCCATGCTGCACAGCCCGGACACCGGGTCGTAGACGGCGTACAGGCAGGTGACCCCCAGGGCCTCGTCGCCGTCGGCCCCCGGCGTGCCCCCTCCGCGGCCGTGCGCCCGCTCCTCGGCGACGCGCTCCTCGGCGGTCCGCCCGACCACGTCGTCCAGGCGCGCGAGCAGCTCGTCCGGGGCGAGGTCGAGGCGGGCCAGGACGCGTACGCTCGTACGCAGCCGGCCCATGGTGGCGGCGGCGCGCAGCCCGTGGCCGCGCACGTCCCCGACCACCAGGCCGACCCGGGAGCTCGACAGCGGGATGACGTCGAACCAGTCGCCGCCCACCCCGGAGCGGCTGTCGGCGGGTACGTAGCGGCTGGCCGCCTCGACCCCGGTCAGCGACGGCAGGTGGTGGGGCAGCAGGCCGCGTTGCAGTTTGAGGGCGGCGGTGTGTTCGCGCGTGATGACCAGCATCAGGACGACACCGACCAGCAGGGCGCCCAGGCCCACGACGCTCACTCCGCCGGTCGGCCCGAGGATCGGCAGGTCGAAGGAGGTCGAGCCGTAGTCGGGGGCGGCGTAGACGACGAAGGCGGCGTAGCAGAACAGGCTGAGCATCAGGAGCCCGCCCAGCCCCGGAAGCACCCCCTTGAACAGCAGGTCCCGGGGGCTGCGTGTGAGCAGCCCGCGGTAGCACCAGACGCAGGCGAAGCCGGTGAGGCCGTAGTAGAAGGCGATCGCGAGGCCGACCGCGCTGATGGAGTCGGCCAGCACATCGCGGCTGATCACGGTCAGCAGGACGAGGAAGCCGATGGAGACCAGGCCCATGCCTACGGTCGACCAGGTGGGGGTGAGGAACCGGCGGTGCACCCGGGCGAAGTGCGAGGGGACGGCCTTGTGGGCCGCCATGGAGAAGACGGTGCGGGCCAGCGGCAGGATGGTGGTCTGGGTGGACGCGACCGCCGAGGTCAGCACCGTGAAGATGAGCAGCTTGGTGAGGAACCAGCCGGGGCCCGTGGTGCCGAAGACGGCACCGCCCAGGCCGGAGAGCACGTCCCCGGAGTTGGCCGTGTTGCCCAGACCGGTGCCCTCGGTGCCGATCCCGGCGAACGCCTGCGCCGACGTCGCCACCAGGGCGTAGATGCCCAGCAGGAGCACGATGGAGACGACCGCCGCCCGTCCGGGGGTGTGCCTGCTGTCGGCGGTCTCCTCGTTGACCGCGACGGCGGTGTCCCAGCCCCAGTAGATGAAGACCGCGGCGAGGAGGCCCGCGGTCAGCTCCTTGGCCGACGGCACATGGAGGGGGTTGAACCAGGAGGCGGAGACGTGGATCGCCGTCGGCGGCCCGTCGGTGTACACCTTGACCAGGGCGGTCACCGCGAACAGGATCAGCACCGCCACCTCGGCGCACACCAGCCAGCGCTGGAGGGCCGCCGACACCTCGATGCCCACGTAGCAGACCGCGGTCATCACGGCGATCCAGGTGACCCCCGCGACGGTGGTCCACAGCCGGTCCTCGGCGAGCGAGTCGAACCCCAGCAGCCGGAAGCCGTAGATGCCGGCGATCTCCGCGAGGTTCGCCATGGCGATGACGTCGGCGACGATGATGCCCCAGCCGCCCATCCAGCCGATGCGCGGGCCGAAGGCGCGGGAGGCCCAGGTGAAGGTGGTGCCGCAGTCGGCGTCGCCCGCGTTGAGCTCCCGGTAGGCGTACGCGATCAGCAGCATCGGGACGAAGGCCAGCATCGTCACGACCGGCGCCTGGAGGCCGACCCCCACGACGATCAGGCCGAGCGTCGCCGCCAGGCTGTACGCCGGAGCGGTGGAGGACAGGCCCATGGCGACCGAGGAGAACAGTCCCAGGGCACCCGCCTTGAGCCCCTTCTCGCCCGCGCCGGAGCCGGGCGCGAGCGGCGCAGCGGACTCGACCGGACCACCGAAGAGCTTCACCCCTGCATTCATCTCCGCATCTCGCCTGGAGAGCTCGCGCCCCCGAGAGGACTCGTGATCACCATTTTCCCCGTGGTCGATCAGGTCCGCCAGACGGTGGCCCGCCGGGCAGGTGCGGGTCGCCACGTCGTGAGCACGTCATTTCCGTGCTCCACCGGCCCGGGGCCGGACCGCGGGAATCCGCGCAGCGGTGTGCCAGAGCAGCGATGTGCCAGAGTGGAGGTACGACGCGACGGCGCGGGAGAGGGTTTCCCTGTCATGCCGGCACAGCCTGATCGCCTCGCCACTGCACATCGCATGTTCCTGCACGGGCGGAGCGAGGAGTACACGGACCTGTTCGGGCAGGCTCCGGTGGTCTTCGCTGCGCTGAGCGGCCCGGAGCATGTGCTGGAGGCTGCGAGTCCGGCGTTTTTCGACGCCTTCACGGCCGGCCGTACGACGACCGGCATGCCGGTCGGGGAGCTGGTTCCGGAACTGGCCCGGCAGGGTGTCCTCGATCGGCTCGACGAGGTGTACCGCACCGGCACCGTGTACCGGAACCGAGGCGGGCACCTCCTGCTCGGTGGGCGACAGGCCCAGCGAGAGGAATTCTTCGACATCACCTACGAGCCCCGCCGGGACGCGGCCGGCCGGGTCGACGGAGTGACGATGATCGCGGTGGAGACCACCGCGTACCACCACGCGCAGCTCCTGGCCGCCGAGCAGCGCGTCCTGCTGGAGCAGATCGCGCGTGACGCCCGGCTGAGCGAGATCCTGACCGGCATGGCGAGGGCGATCGAGGAGCTCTCTCCGGACATGATCGTCTCGGTGCTGCTCCTCGATCCCGACGGCCGTCACCTGCGCCACGGCACCGCCCCGCGCCTGCCCGACTTCTACAACGACGCGATCGACGGGACCGCCATCGGCGAAGGAGTCGGCTCGTGCGGCACGGCCGCCCACCGCCAGGCACCGGTGATCGTCAGCGACATCGCCACCGACCCCCTGTGGGAGGGCTACCGCGACCTGGCGAAGCGGGCCGGGGTCGCGGCGTGCTGGTCCACTCCGATCCGCGGCTCGGACGGCCGGCTGCTGGGCACTTTTGCGATCTACCATCGCACTCCCAGGGCGCCCGACGACCAGGACCTGGCGCTCAGCGCGGCCTTCACCCGCATCGCCGCCCTGGCGATCGAGCGCCACCGCGCGGTGGAGGCGAGCCACGCCGCCCAGGAGCGGGAGAAGGCGGCCCGTGAGGACTTGGCCTTCGTTCTGGAGGCCAGTACCGCCATCGCGCGCCAGCCTCACTACTTCGACTGCCTCGAGCGCATGGCCCGGCTGACCGTGCCGGCCTTGGCGCCGCTGTGCGCCGTGCACGTGGTCGAGCGCGAACAGATCCAGCGGATCGCCGTCGCCGCCGCCACCCGCGCCGAGGAGGGCCTCCTCGCCTCGCCCGGACTGAGCGGCGAGATCGACAACGTGGTTGCCCGTGTGCTGGCCTCCGGCACCACCGAGACCGGCCAGGTCGGCTCCTGCCCGGGCGGCCTGTCCGCACAGCTCGACGTCAGCGGTTACGTGTGCGTACCACTGGCCACCCACGGCCGCACCTTCGGCGTACTGACCCTCCTGACCACCGACCGGCCCCTGGACGACCATGCCGTCGCCCTGGCCGAGGAGCTCGCCCGCCGGACCGCTTCCAGCGCCGACAATGCCCGCCAGTTCACCGACCGGGCCAGACTCGCCCGCGAGCTGCAGGCCGGCCTGCTGCCTCCCGAGTTGCCCGAGGTCCCCGGCGCCACTCTGGCGGCCTCCTACCACCCTGCCGGCGAAGGACTCGACGTCGGTGGCGACTTCTATGACGTCTTCCCGCTTCCCGACGACCGCTGGGCGCTCATGATCGGCGACGTATGCGGGCGCGGCGCTCGCGCCGCCACCACCACCGGCATAGTCCGCCACAGCGCACGCGCCGCCGCCCCTCTCCTCGACGACCCGGCGGCCGTGGTCACCGCCATCAACGCCGCTCTGACGGATCGGGCGGTCGGCGAGGAATGCTTCGTCTCACTCGTCTACGGCGAACTGCGGCACACCGCGTCCCACCTGGCGTTGAACCTGATCCGAGCCGGTCATGTACCCCCACTCGTGCGCCGGGCCGACGGCACGGTCGAAGAAGTCGCCCAACCGGGCCTGCTCCTGGGCATCGGCCCCGACCCCGACGCGTCCCCGTGCGGCGTCGACCTGTACCCGGCCGACAGCCTGATCCTGGTCACCGACGGCATCACCGAGGCCCGTTCCCCCAGCGGCGAACTCTTCGGGGAGGACCGCCTGGCCGACGCCCTCGGCGCACTCCGAACCCCGTCCCCAACCGCCGGCGTGCTCCTCGAGTCGATCTCCACCGCGGTCGCCGCCTTCGCGGCCGATGGCACGCACGACGACCAGGCAGTGCTGGTCCTCACCGCCGCCTGACCATGGCAATCCGGCCCGCACCGTGGGCTCCCCCACGACGTCGGTACCGGCCTCGCCGCGCACCATATGTCGGAGCAGGGGAGCACTGCCGCATCGCATCCCACACGCTGGGCCGGGTCGCATGCATGGCCAGATACGTCCTACGTGACGGGTTGGCCGATTTTAAAGCCATGATGTTGCCGGGGAGTTAACTCAGGGACATGATCACTGCTCGTATCAACCTGATCACTCATCCAGGAGCCGAGAAGTGATACGCCGAACCGCTCTCCGCGCCCTCACCACCGTCGCCGTGACCGCGGCTCTAGCCCTGCCCCTCACCCAGGGAGCCCAGGCGGCCGCCCCGGACGCGACCACCCCGGCAACCGCTGCCACCGCCACCACAGCTGCCTCGATCAACGCGCACGACGACAACCCCTTCCGCTGGATGGAACTGGACGGCCTGCGGGCCGACTTCCAGTACATGTGTCCCGCGGGCCACTGTGTGGGCTTCTGGTCCCTGGTCCTGACGGACAACGTCGCGCAGCAGAAGTTCGAGGGCCGCAAGTTCTTCGTCTACGCCCCGGCCACCGGTGAGTTCAGCTTCTTCCTCGACACGGACATCGCCGTGCGCACGGTCGACCACCCCCGCCAGGTCCGCCTGGTCGACACCGAGTTCATGCGCTCCCACCCGCGCGTCGAGGTCCGCTACGGCGACCCCGACCACCCGGACCGGGCCCGCGTCGTCGCCTCGGCGACGACCCTGATGTAGCGAGCCACCGGCCCCGCCCGACCCGGGCGGACAGCCAGGCCGGGCAGGCGACCGAGTCGCGCCCGACCCGCCCGGCGGCACCACGGTCATGACCGGCGACGACCGCGCCGGCGCAGCAGCGCACGACGGCGCGGCCAAGTCCCTGAGCGGCAGCTCGCCGCAAGCCTCCCCTCCGTTGCGTCGCGCTCTCGCATGCCCTCGTTTCACGAACTTCACCACAAAGGAGTTATTGATCTTCATGCATCAACGTCGGAGATTGCTCGCCTTCGCCACCGTGGGTGCGTTCATATGCACCGCTGGATCAACACCGTCGGTCAGCCAGGCCGCCGGCAGCGGCGATGGAAAAGAAAAGGGGTCCTACGCCGAAACGCACGGCCTGACGGCGGATGACGTCAAGAACATCAACGCACTGAACGAAAGCGCCCTGGCTCTGGGGCAACCTGGCAAGCCTCCGGCGGAATTATCTCCGAGCGCCAGCGCGCCCTCCCGGGCCCCCGCCTCCGACGACGACAGGGTAACCCCTCCCGCCGAGCCGCTCGACAGGATGCCTGACGCGTACCGGGCCTACGGAGGCAGGGCCACTACTGTCGTCAACAACTACATACGCAAGTGGCAGCAGGTCTACAGCCACCGCGACGGCAAGAAGCAGCAAATGACCGAAGAGCAGCGAGAAAAGCTGTCCTACGGTTGCGTCGGCGTCACCTGGGTCAATTCGGGCCCCTACCCGACGAACAAATTGGCGTTCGCGTTCTTCGACGAGAACAAGTACAAGAACGACCTCAAGAACACCAGCCCCCGACCCGGGGAAACGCGGGCGGAGTTCGAGGGCCGCATCGCCAAGGACAGTTTCGACGAGGGGAAGGGCTTCAAGCGGGCGCGTGATGTGGCGTCCATCATGAACAAGGCCCTGGAAAACGCCCACGACGAGGGGACTTACATCGACCACCTCAAGACGGAGCTCACGAACAAAAACGACGCTCTGCTCCACGAGGACAGCCGCTCGAACTTCTACTCGGCGCTGAGGAATACGCCGTCCTTCAAGGAAAGGGACGGAGGCAACTACGACCCGTCCAAGATGAAGGCGGTGATCTACTCGAAGCACTTCTGGAGCGGGCAGGACCAGCGGGGCCCCTCTGACAAGAGGAAGTACGGCGACCCGGAAGCCTTCCGCCCCGCCCAGGGTACCGGCCTGGTCGACATGTCGAAGGACAAAAGCATCCCGCGCAGTCCGGCCAATCCCGGCGAAGGTTGGGTCAATTTCGACTACGGTTGGTTCGGGGCTCAAACAGAAGCGGATGCCGACAACACCACGTGGACCCACGGCGACCACTATCACGCGCCCAACAGCGACCTGGGACCCATGCACGTACACGAGAGCAAGTTCCGGAAGTGGTCTGCCGGGTACGAGGACTTCGACCGCGGAAGCTACGTGATCACGTTCATACCCAAGAGCTGGAACACCGCCCCCGCCGCGGTGAAGCAGGGCTGGCCGTAACAGAACCGGGCAGGAGGGCCTTCGGGCTCCCTCCGGACTCCATCTCACGATGATGCCCTTGCCTCCGGCTCGGGGTTGGCAACAGCTCCTCCCCCAGAGGGCTTTCAACCCCCAAGCAATCGCCAGGCCGGGCGTACCGGCAGCGAATCCCCGGTTCCCGAAGACGGGGATTCGCTGCCGGACATCGCCACATCACGGCGGTCTCCTTCTCCGGCACCTTCGACACCGCGAAGGAGGCCCGCGCCAGTCTCCAGAAAGCACCTTGACTCCCGCGCCGTGCCTTCGTGACGCCACCCGGCGGCACCCAGTAGAAGAAGGCAACCTCTTGCCTATTCCTGGCGCACTCCGGCCGCGCTGTCGGCGCTGTAGCCCCGCAGCAGTGCGCGCAGTACCCCGTCGGACTCCCGGCGGACAGCGAGTAGACGGGCCGCATCGTGCAGCGCGGTCATGCCGGGTTCCGCCCTTCTTCCTGTGCGCGTACTTCGGGTGCGGGGCCTTGTCAGCGGACGACGTCGAAGACGTTCTTCTGCAGGCCGTTGGCGTACACCTCGTGCTCGACGAGCTTCAGCTTCTGGGTGTCCTTGTCGGTGGCGCTGAACAGACGCTTGCCCGCGCCGAGCAGGAGGGGGAAGACGAGGAGGTGGTAGCGGTCGATCAGGCCGGCGTCCGAGAGGCCCTGGTTGAGGGAGGCGCTGCCGTGGAGGATGATCGGGCCGCCCTCGGTCTCCTTCAGTGCGGCGACCTCGTCGAGCGAACGCAGGATCGTGGTCTCGCCCCAGTTCGCCACCAGGTCGTCGTCGGCGAGGGTGGTGGAGACGACGTACTTCGGCATCAGCTTGTAGTCGGCGAAGTCCGCCATGTCCGGCCACACCGGGCTGAACGCCTCGTAGCTGGTCCGGCCCATGAGCATGGCGGTGGCTTCCTGCTGCTCCCGGCCCTTGATCTCGAACGCCTCGGGGAGGAACTCGATGTCCTTGAAGGTCCAGCCGGAGTTGCGGTAGCCGGGCTCACCGCCCGGGGACTCCACAACGCCGTCGAGCGAGATGAAAGCGGTGCTGATCAGGGGACGCATCTTCGAGGTTCCTCGCTGTCTCGTGTCTGGGTACAAGAAGGTTCAGCCGGTGCGCGCTTCGATCACACGCGCTGCCGTGGCGCACCCGCCGTGATCTCTGACTGCAAGACCACGGACGGCGAAACTCACCGGTCGCCGCCCGCCCGTCGGGGCGGCTCGAGCGCGCGGTCTAGTCGGTCCGTTCGTGACGGAGGAGGACCACCTGAGAGTCGAAGGTCCTGGTCTCGGTCAAGGTGAGGTCGAACCGCTGCTGGGGGGTGGTGAAGACGCGCTTGCCGCCGCCGAGGACGACGGGGTGCACGAAGATCTGGTACTCGTCGATCAGCTGGTACTCGGTCAGGAAACCGGCCAGCGTGGCGCCGCCGAACAGCAGCAGGTGCGCGCCGCTGTTCTTGAGGGCGGTGAGCTGCTCGACGACGTCGGTGTTGATGACGCGGGTGTTCCAGTCGGCCTCGGTCAGCGTCGAGGAGACGACGACCTTGGACGCCTGGCGCCAGAGGGGCGCGAATGCGAGGTCGTGCTCGTGGGTGGAGAACTCCTCGGCGCGGGGCCAGAAGCCGGACATCATGTCCCACACCTTGCGGCCGTACAGGAAGATATCGGCGCCCCCGGTGAGGGCGTGCGAGTAGGCGGACAGCTCGCCGTCCATCCGGGGCCAGTCGAACTCGCCGTTCGGTCCCTCGATAAAGCCGTCCAGCGACTGGTGCACAAAGTGCGTGATCTTGCCCATGCGAAGCGGAATCCCCCTGACGAAAGTACGTCCGGGCGGTCGACGACCACCCCTTGTGTACGATGTCCACATTTGGAGGATGTGGCGATCCGCACCCCCGAGCGAACATACGTGAGCCTAGACGACCTAAGTGGATGCTGTCCACATTGGAGGCGGTAGCCGTGGCGGCAGCCAGGAACGACACGCCGAAGCGGGAGACCTACCGGCACGGCGACCTCCGCAACGCACTGATCGAAGCTGGTCTCGAACTCGCCCGCCAGGGCGGTCCCGAGGCGGTCGTGCTGCGCGCCGCCACCCGGCAGGCCGGGGTCGTCCCGAACGCCGCCTACCGGCACTTCGCCGACCGGGGCGCCCTGCTGCACGCCGTCTCTCAGGCCGCCATGGCCCATGTCGCCCACACCATGGAGGCCGAACAGGCCGCCCTGCCACCCGCCGAGGACCCGGCGGTCACCGCCCGCGCCCGCTTCCGAGCCGTCGGCACCGGCTACCTCCGCTTCGCACAGGAGGAGCCGGGCCTGTTCCGGACCGCCTTCCACGTTCCCGGCGACATGACCCACGCCGCCGCCGACACCGCCGCAGGCCCCGGCGGCAAGACCCCCTTCGAACTGCTCGGCACCGCCCTCGACGGCCTCGTGGAGAACGGCCTGCTGCCCGAGGACCGCCGCCCCGGCGCCGAGTTCCTCGCCTGGTCCGCCGTCCACGGACTCGCCGTCCTCCTCATCGACGGCCCCCTCCGTGGCCTCCTCCCCACCCAGGCCCACGACGCCGGCCAGCACGTCATCGACATGATCGAACGCGGCATCTGAAACGGCCGCATCGGGCATGCCACACGGTCGGGCTACGGGCTTCCGGATCCCTCCCCCGAGCAGCCCTCCCCCGGTCCGACCGGGGATGAACAGCACAGCGTGCGGGTGCTCTCTCACGCCGCTTGTGCGCGGACGCTGCGTCAGCTTCGCATCTCATCGCCGATCGACCCTTGGAAGTGGGCCGGGATGTGAAGAATTCTGCCGTCGTCAGTAGCCGGTTGCGATCGGGAGCGGGACGGGGAGCGGATGGGCATGGGGTATCGGTGGGGCAAGACGTGGGGGTGCGCGGGCGTGGCCGTGGTTCTGGTGGCGGCGGGTCCGATGGCGCTTCCCGCGTCCGCGCATTCCGGAGAGAGAGCGAATGCCGTCCTCAACTGCGCAGGAAGCAACTCCATCGCGTTCTCACCGGGATTGACTTTCTCGACGAAGCCCACACAGATCACGGGCCGCGGCGATTACCGCTGTGTATCGACGGACCCTTCGGTGACGGCGGCGAAGTCCGTGATCAAGGGCGGAGGGGAGAACAGCTGCCTGCTGTCACATTCGGTCACAAAGGAGCACATCACGTGGAACACCGGGGAACGGAGCACGGTCGTCTACGACGTGGGGGTCGTGCCGCAGCCGGCCGGTGAGGCCGTGGTGCTGGTCGCGGGCAAGGTGACGTCCGGCAAGTTCACGGGCAGGAGGGTGGCCTCTCCCGGCGTACAGCTCACGGCCGACCCGTTGAAGTGCGGCACCGACGGGGTGAAGCTGATCAAGGGTCCGTCAGCGCTGGTGTTCTCCTGACCAGGGCAGGGCAGCCGTTCCTCGTCAGGACTTACGGCCCTGACGAGCGACCAGTTCCAGGACGGCCTCGACGTCTGCGCGGGTGCTGGTGGGATTGATGGTGCACAAGCGCAGCACGGTGGCACCGCGCACTCGGGTCGTCAGGATCAGGGCCTGACCGCTCGCGCAGATGTCGCGGCTGACGCGTTCCTGGGCGGAGTCGGCATCCCAGTCGTCCGGGGCGTCGGCCGGGTGATAGCGAAAGGTGAGGATGGCGAGGCTGGGCGCCGTGACGAGCCTCAGATCGGGGTGGGCGGCGATGAGCGCGGCAGCGTGCTCGGCCAGGTCCATGCCGTGCTCGATGGCCTGCCGGAACGCCCGGGCTCCGAAGGTCTTGAGCGAGAGCCACAGCTTGAGGGCCCGTAGGCCTCGGCTCTGCTGTGGACCGTAGTCGGAGAGGTTGACCTCCTCGCCTCGGGACTCGGTCGGCGCGAGGTAACCGGTGTCCAGGGCGTGGCGCCCCAATGCAAAGGTGGCGGGCAGCAGCTCGGGGCGGCGGAGCAGGACGCAGCCGGTCTCGTAGGGCTGGAAGAGCCACTTGTGCGGGTCGATGGTCAGGGAATCGGCGCGCCCCAGGGCGCCGCGCAGATGGTGGCCGCGGGGGGTCGCGGCGGCTGCCGCACCGTGGGCACCGTCGATGTGGAGCCACAGCCCCTCCTGCTCGCACAGGTCGGCGAGGTCGTCGAGGGGGTCGATGGCGCCGGTTCCAGTGGTGCCGAGGGTGGCGACGACGGCGAAGGGGCGCAGGCCCTCGTCCCGGTCCCGGACGATCCGCCGGGCGACGGCCCGGGCCTCCAGGCGCAGGTCATCATCGGCGGGGACGGCGCAGAGTTGATCCCGGGTGAGCCCCAGGAGATGCGTCGCCCGTGGGACGGACGGGTGGGCCTGGGTGGAGCAGTACAGGCGGGCGGGTGCGCAGTCGCCGCCCAGGTGGTGGTCGCGGGCGACAGCCAGGGCGGTGAGATTGGCCAGGGAGCCGCCGCTGACGAGCAGGCCACCGTGGCTGTCGGGCAGGCCGAGCAGGGCCTTGAGCCAGCCGAGAGTGGTGAGTTCGAGCTGGGTGGGCCCGGCGCCGACGAGCCAGGCCCCGGGGACCGACAGGTGGGCCGAGGCGAGTGCGTCGGCGAGTACGGCCGGGAAGTTGCCGGTCGAGGGTACGAAAGCGAAGCAGCGCGGGTGATCCAGGCGGGTCGCCTCGCCGAGTGCCCGGTCGGTGACGTGGTCCAGGAGAGCGGGGAGGTTCGAAGTGCCGTGCTCGGGAAGCGGCTCGTCCAGGGCGGTCCGGAGGGTGTCGGGCGAGGGGACGTGGAAGGGCGGCCGGTCACCGGTCGTGGTGAGCCGGTTGATGATCAGTTCGATGGTGTGATGGCCGGCTTCGCGCATCCGCTGTTCGTCCAGCCGCAGGGGCGGGAGTCCGACTGCCGGTGGCGCCTGCGGCCGGCCCTGGCCGGGGAAGCCGGGGAGGCTTTCGGCGCCGATCCGGGACCGCTGGAGGAACGTGGAGATCCACGCCAGTGCCTCCGGGGCCGGGCGGGGGCGTGGTTCGAGGGCCGCAACGGGCCGGCCGAACTGGGCGAGCGCCAGCTCTTGGCCGGCACTGACGGGTCCGGGGTGGGCGATGGCCCACCACAAGGCTTCGTTGTCGGCGATGCCGGCAGTGGCGGGGAGGGGACCGGTCACCCCGTGGCCGGCCTCTCGGTAGCGTCCTGAGGGGGCGAGGTCGTGCACGGTGCTCTCCGTGGCGGCGTGCACCACGAGCTGACTGGGGTGCGGGCCCGGGGGGAGCTCCCGTGCCACCGGATCGGGAAGGGCGGGGAGCAGGAAGGACAGGATGTGCAGGCCCAGGGATGGCAGGAGTCCCGCGCTGCGCTCGAGGGCCTGGACGAGGGAGACGACGGTCTGGAACCGGGGGTTGACCTCGATGGCCATCAGCCGGCCGGCGTCTTCGACGAGGTCCAGGCCGAATACACCGCGGAAGCCGCGTCTGCGGAGCACCTCGCCCACGCGACGGGCCGCCTCGCGGGCCTGTCCGTACAGGCCCGCAGGCAGATCGTCGGGGTGTACGAGCTGGTTGCCGCAGTGGGTGCCCCAGCCGGCGGCCAGTTCCGCAAGCCCCACCAGCTGGTGGGAGACCGCCGAGACGATGGTGCGGTCCGGCCCTGCGCAGGCGGTGACGGTCAAGGAGATTCCGGGAGCGTAACGGCTGAGTTTGACCGGCTCGTCCGGCCAGGTGTCCAGGCAGGTCTGGAGGCTCGACGGGGAGTCGACGAGGACGGTCCCGCGGCCGATGAGGTTGTTCTCCCTCCGTTGGGCGACCGCCTGCGGCCAGCGGTCGTTCCAGTACGTTTCGGCAGGTTCCCGATCCGTTGCGGGAACGACCCGTGACGGCGGCGTGGGTACGCCCGCCATCCCGAACAGCTCGATGGCATGGATCTTGTCCGCAGCCCAGGCCGTGACACCGGGGTCCGGGGCGAGCAGTCGGTACCCGTACGTGCGGGCCCAGGTCCGGGCGTTGGTGCCGTGTTCGGGGGCGAAGGACACGCACAGTCGGCGCGGGTCGGACGGGGGCGGCCGATGGTCGGGCGGGGGCACGGGCAGCTGCTGGAACGCGGAGACCGGCTCATGTCTCAGCCAGGACGGTGCCGGCTGGAACGACGCGCTCAGGAAGGGGCAGTGGTCCAGCCACACGACCTCGCCGACGGACTCGGCCAGCAGGCGCAGCCCTGTCTGCCCGTCGACGCCCTCGATGTCCCCGGCGGCCCGGGAAGCGTCGCTCCGGTACTCGGTCAGCTGTCGCACAGTGGTTCCTCTCGGGGAGAGCTCTGCGCGAGATGGTGCCTCAGCAGTGAGGTGCCGGAGGGCACGCATCGCTCGCAGATGGTGATGTGACTGCTGTGATTTCGGCTTTGCGCTGCCTGGAGGGAGAGAGCCGCTTGGCGGATCTCTTCGACGGGTCCGGTATCCGGCGGCAGGTCCTTCACTGCTCGCCTGAGACGGTGCATGCGGATCGTCATCGCGCGGTGCTCCCGGTTGAAGACCCCCGAGAACCCGGGCCCGACGAAGGGAGGTTGCATGGTCGGACGGACTTCGTCCTGGTAGGCGCCGGGCGGGAAGTCGGAGGCATAGGCCATGGCGGCGGTGGCCGCGTCGTACAACGCCCGTAACCGCTCCATGCCGTGGACCAGCGAAGGCCATCGCGTGTCCTGCGCGGCGGCCAGGGTCTCGTCCAGGACGGTGTTCATGGTGGCCAACAGCACGTGGAGGAGCTGATGGCCGAGTTTCCAGCGGCGCAGTGCGTCGCCCTGTTCCTTCCCGGGCTGTCCCGTGAACGGCTCGTGATGCTCCGGTCCCGGCTCTGGGGCGACACTCAGCCAGGACGTCAGCGTGGCGGAGGACATGTGCAGCAGCCCGGTGAGGACGTCGGCCCGTTGACCGTCGTCAAGACTCGTCGAATGCGTGAGGTCGGCGAGGACCGCCTCCTGAAGGTCCAGGCAGCTTCTGGTCCATGTGCTCAGGTCCGGCGGAGTCCTGAGAATGTGGAAATACCGGTCGTACTCAGCTGTCGTACTGCTGTCAGGCTGTGACCGGGGAATCCTCGAGTCCTCGGGAAGGACCACAGCAGTCGTAGACGGGCGGACGTGGGATCCCGTACTCATCGCCCACTCCTTCACGCGTGTCGGATCGATGCTCTTGCCAGGTTCTCCACAGTGGAGTGCAACCGCTCCAGGTAGAGCTCGCTCTCCGGTTTCATCAGCACACTGCGCAGGATGTGGGTGTGATCACTGTCCGCGGTGACTTCCGTATGACGGGCGGTGAAGTCGGCGGCGCCGATACGGGCGACGCTGAGGTAGACGGGGTCTTCCTTGGCGGTCATGCCCCGGTGCATCACCTCGTTGCTGGCCACGCCGATCCGGGACAGCGTGGCGGGCGTGGTGCGCGGGTGGTAGGTGACGATGTCGAGCTCGGGCGGCTGGTACAGCTCCAGCACGGGCGATTCGTCGATCAGCTCCGCCCAGCGCAGTGCGGCCCGGCGCCCGGCCGCGAGGACGGCGCCGAGCCCCTGGCGTGTCAGCGGCAGCAGCTTGAGCGTCAGCCACAGGGCGGCGGCGGAGGCACCGGAACGGGAGCACTCCAGACTGATTTCCCCGAGGTGCGGCCGCTGGGACGTGAAGTAGGTGTACGGGGAGTCGTGCTGGTAGAAGCGGGCGACAGCCGGGTCGCTGAAAAGCACCGCCCCGCAGCCGTACGGCTGCAAGCCGTGCTTGTGCGGATCGATCACCACCGAGTCGCAGTGGGCGATGGCCCGCCAGGGGTCCCCCGCCACCGATGCACCCGGGGCTTCCTCGTCGGCGAGGAGTGTGAAGAAACCACCGTAGGCGGCATCCACATGGACGCGCACACCATGCCGCCGCGCCAACGGCACGATGAGGTGCAGGGGATCGACGGCCCCCAGGGCTGTGGTTCCCGTGGTGGCGACGACCGTACCGACGTCCGCGGTGGACAGCAGCTGCGCCAACGCACCTGTATCCATGCGCCCGTGGACGTCAACCGGCACCGTGTGCACCCGCATGCCGAGCAGGTGGCTCATCCGGGCATGGGTGTAGTGAGCTTCGGCGCTGACGGCGATGCCCCGGCCGGGATGACTCTCGCGGGCGACGAACAGTGCCTCCAGATTCGCCACGGTGCCACCGCTGGTGAGATGCCCCAGGTGTGTCCGCAGGCCGAACATGGCCGCGAGCTGCTCGACCGCCTCCTCCTCCATGACCGAGGTCGCCGGACCGCCGTCCAGCGCGTGGTTGTTGGAGTTGACGAGCATGGCGGCCAGATAGCCCGCGACAGCGACAGGGTGCGGCGGCTTGAGCATCTGCCCGGCATAGCAGGGGTGGAAGAACGGATAACTGTCGCGCAGACGAACGGTCAACTCCGCGAACGCCGAGGCGCAGGCACCCTCGTCCACCGCCATGGCGGGATGGGCCGCGTACTCCTCATACTCCCGAGCCCATGCATGAAATGCCCCCACAGCCTGCTCAAGCCAATGCCACAGCTCCATCCCCACCCCCAGTCACCCAGCCATCCCCTGGCCAGGCCAAGTGACCCTAGCCCAAGCAAAACGCCCAACCAGGGGATCACCGGAGCAAGTACCTGAATAGGTTGAAAGTTGGCGCCATGGGTTGCTCTGGAGGCGCGCGGCATCGGCTGCTTGTGACTGGGCAATGGCCTGAGGCCCTGCGATGGGCACTTTGCCGATTTGCTTCCCCGCCGGGTGAGGAGCCGGAAAGATGACGGCATGACGGGGCGGACGAAAGTCGTTGTTACAGCGGTGGCGGTGTTATGCGGCCTGACTGCCGTGGGGCTGACGGTCTTGGCGCTGTTGGTGTCCCTGGACACCGCCGACCGGGCCGCAAGCGTCATCGGGGCGGTCGTCGGGCTCGCCGGGTTGGTGGTGTCCCTCTTCGGCCTGCACCGCACTGAAGCCGGCAGCCCTGTGGAGGCGGGCGGGGCCCGCTCGATCTCGGTCGGAGGCAGCATCGCTTACGCCGCCACCGGTGATCGACCCCAAGGCGCGCGGCCTGTGGATCCCGCCGTCGTGCGTGCGTTGCCCGTCCCGTCGGGCGACGCGGGCGGAGAGCCGGCCGGGCCGGTGCGGTCGCCGGGCGAGCGCAGCATCGCCGCCGGCAGGGACATCGGCCTCGCCGACACTGGCGACGAGGGCGGCACGGCATGACCGCATGGTGGAGAAGCCTGCTGCGGCCCGCCTTGCAGGCCACCGGAGAGCGCGCTGTGGTGATCTACGGTGACGCGTTCGCTGTAGTCACCGGCGACAACAACACGCTGGCCTTCCATCCCCCGGGTCCAGACCTGCAGCAGAGGTGGCTGGAATGGGATGACCTGGTCGGCAGGACCAGAACGCCCCGGTCCCCGTCGGCCTTGCTGGAGGCACACCGTGCGGTGGTCCCCTTCCGTGGCCGCGCGGATGTGCTGGAGGAGTTGGCGGCCTGGTGTGCCGAACCGGGGTTCGGCGTACACCTCATGTACGGGCCGGGTGGGCAGGGCAAGACTCGTCTCGCCCGCCGTTTCACCGACGGGCTGCTTCACAAAGACTGGAACGTCCTCTGGCTCGGACGGCACGCCGCGGTCGCCGACCTGGCAGCGCTCAGCAGCCCACCCGGCCCCGTGGTCGTGGTCGTCGACTACGCGGAAGCACGCCCGGACCAGTTGCTCGCCCTTCTGCGCGCGGCCCTGCGCAGCCAGGACACGACACCGTTCAAGGTGTTGCTGCTGGCCCGGACCGCCGACGACTGGTGGCTGGAGTTGCAGGACCGCGCCCGCATCGAGGATCTGTACGCGGTGCGGGGCACGCTCTTGCCGCCGTTGGAGCCGCACGCCGCCGACCGCGTCGACGCCTATCGCCAGGCCGTCGACGCACTGGCCGCCGCCCTGCCGCAGGTGCCGGGGCAAGAGGTTCCTGACTGGCCCGCCCTGGCGGCACGCGTGCTGGCCCAGCCTGCGGACCGATTACGACGCCCGGGTATGGAGTGTGCGCTCACCCTGCACATGACCGCCCTCGCCGACCTGCTGGACGCAGCGGTGGAAGCCGTCGACGAGGGCGATGACCGCCCGTCGCCATTCCCCGCCACCGGCTCGGCGGAGGAGCGATTGCTGAGCCATGAACGGGTCTACTGGCGGGCTGTCGGTGAGGCGTCGGGCGTGAGCCTGGCCAAGACCGAGGCCGCACTCGCCGCGGTCTTCCTCTGCGGCGCGCCCGACCGGCAGGGGGCCCACGCCCTCCTCGCCCGGGTGCCGGGTCTGGAACATCACAGCCCGGACACCCTCGGTACCCTCAGTGAATGGATCGCCCAGCTGTATCCGCCGCCTGACCGGATGCAGGTATGGGGCAGCCTCCACCCGGACCGGCTCGCCGAGTTCTTCGTAGGGACATGGCTGGGCAGCGCTCCCGGGCTGTCCGAACGGCTGCTGGACGGCGTCGACGAGGCCCAGGCCACTCGCCTGCTGACCGTCTCGGCACGCGCCGCCGGCCACCCCGCCCACCGCGGCCGTCTGGACACAGGCCTCACGCAGCTGTGTGTCCGGCACGCGGACACGCTGGCCACGGCGGCCGTCGACGTAGCCGTCCATGTGGAACGGCCGGATCCCCTGCTGGCGGCCCTGTACCAGCTGGCCGACGCGCCTGACCCGGATTCCACGCGATTGCTCGGGCTCGCCGGACACCTGCCGCGCCCCACCCACCGGCTGGCGGACTTCGCACTGCACCTGGCAAGGCGGCTGGTGGGGCTGCACCGGGACTGGGCCGCACAGGACCCGGCGCGTCTACCTGATCTCGCCGGGCAACTGCGCCTGCTGTGTTGCCGACTCGGTGACGCGGGGCTGTGGGCGGAGGCGTACCAGGTGGCTCGTGAAGCGCTGAGACTGCTCAGGCCCCTCGCCCGCCAGGACCCGCGCACCTACGAAGTGCAGCTTGCCGCATGCCTGCTGAACATCTCCGTGGCCCTGGGAGCATCGGGGCGGCGCGAGGCAGCGGTATTCCCCGCTCGCCAGTCCGTCCGGCTCTACCGGCGGATCGGCGAGTGGGACGACGGAGCGTCCCTGCCCGAACTGGCGCACGCTCTGAACGCCGTCTCCCATGCCGAGGGGGAACTCGGACGGCTGTCGGCGGCCCTGGCCGCGAGCCGGGAGGCCATCGCGGTACGCCGGCACCTCGTCGACCAGTGCGGCGCCGCCTTCCGGCCCGACCTGGCAGCCGCACTGAACAACCAGGCCGTCCGTCTGCAGCAGACCGGCCGCGTACACGAGGCGCTCGGCGAAGCGCGCAAGGCCGCGGAGCTGTACCGCGCACTGGCACAGGACCATCCGGACGCCCACCGTGCCGGTTTGGCCATGAGCCTGGGCACACTGTCCTCGTGTCTGCGCGACGCCGGTCGGCACACAGAGGCGCTGCGGTGCGCCGAGGATTCCGCGGGCATCCGGCGCGAGCTGGCGCGCGAGCGCCCTGCCGCCTTCCTGCCCGCCCTGGCCCGCAGCCTGAACGCCCTCGCGATCGACCTGGAGGAGATGGGACACCAGGACAGGGCCTTGGCGACGGCCGAGGACGCCGTAGGCCTCTACCGGGACCTCGCCCAACGCGATCGGACAGCCTACGCGGAGCCGCTGGCCATGAGTCTGAACACCCTGGCCTGCCAGTTGGAGAAGACGGGCCGGGCCCCGCAGGCCCTTGCGGCCGCTCAGGAGTCCGTGGATCTGTACCGGTCCATCGCGGCGAGGAGCCCTGGTGCGCACCGGGCCGACCTCGCCATGGCGCTGAACACGCTCGCCGACGAGTTGGCGCAGGCAGACCGCGGCGAGGAGGCACTCGAGGTCGCCAGGGAGGCCGTGAGCCTCTACCGAGCCCTGGCCCACCAGCACCCGCGCCCCCATCTCACCGCACTGAGCACGGCGTTGAACACGCTCGGCCTGCATCTCAAGGCCCTCGGTCACCTCGCCGAGGCCCTGGAGGCGTTCGACGAAGCCATCGGGATCGGCCGCCGCGCGGCGGCCACACCCCCGGCCGACGCCAGTCTGAGAACACTTGCCACAGTGCTGGCGAACAAGGCGGTGTGCCTGTCCGACCTGCACCGGCCACAGGACGCACTGCACACCGCCGAGGAGTCGGTGAACGTCTACCAGGCGCTGATGCGCAACGAACCGGAAGCTTGCGCTCCGCGGCTCGTCACGGCCCTGTCCATCCGTCACCTACTGCTCGTCGTCCTGGGACGTACCGACGAGGTACCGGTCGCCGTAGAGGAGACCCTGCGGGTCCGGGCAACCCTGGTGCGGCGGGATCCAGCGTCCCACCTGACGTGCTACGGCGAAGAATTGACCCTGCTCGGTGTCACCCTCGCACGCCTGGGACGTTACGGCGAGGCGGCGGGTCCACTGGGCAGGGCGGCGGCCGTCCACCGGGAGCTGGTGGCCGAGGACGCGCGGCACCGGCCGGTGCTGGCCCAGGCCCTGCTGGCTCTGTTGTACGCGCTGACGCAGGCGGGCCGCCACGGCGAGGCATTGCCGGTCGCCGAAGAGGCGGTCAAGGTCTGGGGCGACGCCCCTCCCGCGGATGCGGCCCACCGTTCCCTGCTCGTATGGGCCCTGTGCGCGCTCGGCATCCAGCGTCACCTCCACGGGCGGCCCGGGGCCGAAGACGCGCTGCGCACGGCCGCTGACATGGCCGCGGATCTGCCCGACGACACGCTGGGCCCGTCGCGCCGGCGGCTGCAGAGTGCGGCGATGGCCGGCCTCGGCACGCATCTGGCAGAGACTCACCGGCCGGAGCTGGGCCTGCCCCTCCTCGCACGGGCCGCTGACGTACCCATGGGAACGGATGAGGAGGCGCAGTCCGCTCGGGCTGCCCTGCTGGTCGTCTATGGCCACCGCCTCGCCACCGACGCCGCCGACCATGAGACGGCCCTCGCGGTGACCCGGGACGCCGTTCGCGTCTATGCGGACCTCGCCGCGCAGGACCCGGCGGTCCACGAGCGCGAGGTGGCCTGGGCGCTGGCCCACCTCGGCCTGCGTCTGACCGAGACCGGACGGCACGAGGAGGCCGCACAAGCCACCGACCGGGCGGTCGCCCTGAGCCGTCAGCTGATGGCCTCGGACCCCACCGCACACCGACTGACCCTCGCCGTCTCGCTGTACGCGCAGGCCCGAACCGACTGGCAGGCCGGGAATGCGGAGGCGCGAGCCCGGGAGCACATCACCGAAGCCCTCAGCATCCTGCGCACCCTGGCCGAGCAGACCCCGGGGCTGGTCGCCGCTTACCTCAAAGAGGTGGAACAGACGGACGACCGAGTGCGCCGGCCCGGCCACCACCGCATGCGACGACGCAGCCGGCCGAGACCACCGGGCGTGCCGCGTCCAGGCTGACGAGATGAACCGGCTCCCCGACCGCCACGTCGACGACCAGCCTTCTCCCTCCCCCTCCCCCGGCGCGAACACCACCGTTCACGCGCCAGATGCTGACCTGCCGACTGTCGCATCCTCGCGGGCCAGTGGCGGGACGGAGGTCCGGACATCGTGACCGTCAGAGATGCCGGCTACGACGCCACCCACCTGGCCTGGGTCCTGTGCAACCCCCATCGGCCACGTCCGCTCCTACCGTTTGATGCGACTTGATGCGACTACCCAGGCCGTCGCGAACCTTCGGTCCCTCACCGCCGGCCAGGTTGATCAGGCCGCTCAGGCAGAGCAGCCGCGGGTCCTTGCGCAGCAGGTCCTTGCGCAGCAGGTCCTTGCGCAGCAGGTCGAGTCCGCAGGCGACGTCCATAGCAGCGTTGGCCAATTCTTCCGTGCCGAGGAGCTGTTCGGCACGGCTGAGCAGGGTGTCCTGCAGGTCCTGGCCACTGGTGAAGGAGTACAACGGATCGCGCGAGTACGAAGGCGTCATGCGGGCTCGGGCGAGATCGCAGAAGGCGAACGGCTCAGCAATCTCGGTTGAGATCGGCCCACCTATCAGAGACATTACGTCGTTAGGCCGGAGGCATGACGAAGACCCGAGTCGACTTGCACCTGGGCCCGCCTGCCCCTTCACCTGCAACACCGCACAGTCACTGAACAGGAGCCATCCGTGGCCAACACTTGGCAGACCACCCCCGACGCTCGTGTCGAGGACCGAAGCAGGCAGGACCATCCGGAGCACCCCGCGGCCTTCGACGACGCGGCGATACGCCAGGCCCGCAACTCCGCCGCGTTCTGGGCCGCGACCGGAAACTCCCGCGGCCACGAGGTGATCCGCCGACGCGGCTTCCTCGCCGTGCTCGGCGACAAGCGCGCCGGGACACGCATCTTGCTGCAGGAACCCGACCTCGACGCGCTCGAGCTCGCCGAGCTGACCGAGCTGGCCGGCCGATCGACCGGACCGGTGGATGTCGAGGATCCGTTCAGTTCCACCGACCTCAGTCACCTGGGCATGCGCAACTGGCAGATGCCGATCATGGTGCGCCCGCCCGGCCCTGTCGCCGCACCCGCGATGGAGGTGAGCCGGGTCCAGCGGACGCACGAGCTGCACACTGCCGAGCAGATCGTGATCGAGGGCTTCGAGCTGACCAGGTTCACCCCCTACCGTCCCGGCGAGATGTTCCCCACGGCACTGACCGAGCAGCCAGGCGTGGACGTCTTCCTCGCCGTCCTCGACGGCGAGGCGGTCGGAGCCGGTGTCACCGTCGTCCACGACGGGGTCGGCAGCCACTACTGGGTCAGCACATCGTCGGCGCACCGCTCCCGCGGCGCCGGGCGGGCCGTCATGCTCGGCTCGCTCGCGCCCATGGCGAACCTCCCGGTGACACTCACCGCCTCACGGCTCGGACGGCCGCTGTACGAGTCGCTGGGCTTCACCGCCCTCACCTCGTCGACCTGGTGGTCCTCACAATGACCACCACCGAGGCGTGACTTAGCACCCCGACCGGCCCAGACACCACTTGCAAGGACGGACCATGGCCCCGTCCCAGCAGGCGGGGCGCCGACCGGACGCCGGGGCGGACGACGCCGCGCAGTCTGCGACCCAGACCGATTGCCACTGCCGGCCGGCCGTACGACAGCGAGCACGCCTACCGCGTCGGCGCGGCCGGGCTCCGGCAACAGCAGCCCGGCGGACAAAGGGCCTGCCAGAGCGCCGGGGCCCGCGCAAGCGCGGATGGCCGCCTGCACGAGCATCGGCACCCACGCGGCGGAGAGGTAGAAGCCTCTCAGGAGTCCACGGTGGAAACGGCGGGGCCGTCGCATTTTGCCGCTGACGCGGCCGGAGTCGCGCGGGACGGGCGCCAGGCCGGCGAAGGTGGCCACGCGCACGCTGATCAAGCTCGACGAGCAGCAGCTCGGGTGGATGGCCGCCGACCGTGCCCGCCAGGCGGCCGAAGCCTCCGGCTAGCCGCTGCTGGTCGCTGAGGCCGCGCGGCAGCTCGCGGTCCTGGCCCGCAAGGCCGACTGGCACGAGCAGGCACTGTCCATCGTCCTGGCAGCTGCCGATCACCCCGCCCTCCGCGGTGGGGATCCGGTGCTCGCGGCGCAGCGGGGGCTGCTGATCCAGTCCGCCGCTTACACCGCCGCCCGCGCCGGCGACGCGGTCGGCATGCGGGAGCTGACCGGCGAAGCCGCCGCGATCGCCAAGGAGCTCGGCCCCGCCGCCGTGCTGCTGGACCACGGCGGCGGGTTCAGCCCCACGATCGTCCAGCTGCACCTGGTCTCTGCGGAGAATTCCGCCGGCGACCCCGCGGCGGCGCTCGCCGCGGCCAAGGCGGTGGCGCCCGGGAGTCTGCCCAGCACCGAGCGCCGCGCCCGCTACTACACCGACGTCGCCACCGCCTTCGCTCGCTGCAACCGCCGGGCCGAGTGCATTCGCGCGGTCCTGGCCGCCGAGCACCACGCCCCGCAAGAGACCCACGCCCGCCCGGCGGTGGGAATCCGACCTGGTCGCTGTGGCCGACCTCGGCTTCGTCGGCCTGGACGACGACCCCCACGACCCGGTCATCATCACCGGCCGCCGAGCCATCATCCGCACACCGCCGCACGACCAGCACGAGCATCCCTGCCACCGCCCACGCCAGCCCCGTGGCCTGCATCTCCAAGGTGAAACAAGCTCACTCGCCTTCCCCGGACATCCGACCGACGGGTATGCGCGGGACGTGATCGGTACGCACTTGCCCGCGCCGACGCTGTTACGGGAAGCCAAGTGGGACCTGACGGACGGTCCCCGCCACGCCCCCTTGACCGCTGAGTCAGATGCTCATGGGACCACTGGCGAGGAACTGCCGGAGCAGAGCGCCGACCTCACGTGGCCGCTCCAGGTAGAGCATGTGATCGCAGTCCAGTTCAGCGACGGTGAGACGGTCGCCCAGAACCGCTCGGCAGTCTGTGACGTACTCCGGACGGACGAAGCCGGAACGTTTGGCGATCACGAGCAGCGTGGGCACGGTGGATGGCGGGAGCACCGGCGGGCCGGCCATTTCGGAGCACGCGGTCACAACAGCCGCAGCGTCGAACCGCCACCGTCGGCGACCGTCCGGTTCTTCAGTCAGGTGGTCGGCGACTTCATCGTCCACCGCTTCCGCGGATGCGGACGGCCAAGCGGCCTTCCGCTCCACACGCGCCTCATCGCACCCCGCGAACGTCGAAGTCGTCATCGTCCGGCGAGCCTGCTCGTGCAGCCCGCGAGGGGCGAGACCGACCGACGGATCCAGGAGTGCCAGCCTCCCCACTCGCTCCGGCGCCGTCCGGCAAAGGTGAAGGGCAACCAGTCCTCCGAAGGAGTGCCCGACCACATCGACCTGGGGAAGCCCCAGGTCGTCCATCACTGCCAGCACATCCGCCACATGGCGTTCCACGCTCCACGGCGGACTCCAGTCGGAGCGTCCGTGCCCACGAAGGTCGGGAGCAATGACGTACGAGCCGGGGAGATGCCGCTCGGCGAGCCGTCGCCACCGCGCGCCGTGCCCCTGGATCCCGTGCAGAGCCAACAGCGGGCCGGCCGCAGGAGCGCCATAGCGATGTGTGTGCAGATGCCCCAAAACCATGGCCGCACCCTAATCGATTGCCCCTGCGGCCCCGAAGGGCCGGTGTACCGGAGGGGTACCGATGGGCGGCTGTCAGCCAGCCAGCGGCCGACTGCTCGATCCAGTGCGTCGCCGTCGATGCAGGCCAGCAGTCGGCGCACCGTCAATTCCGCGGGCACCAGCCGCCCAGGCAGCAGCGGATCACGACGGATAGCGAGGCGCTCGGGCACGCAGGTCGGGGGCGTCGGCGATCCACTCGCCGGCCGCCAGCAGTGAGGTGGCTCCGGTCAGTACGGCACACGCGCTACTCGACGGAATCGCGGGGTTGGCCCAGCTCCGGTGACGCGCGGCGCGCACCTGCGCGAGCTGCCTGGCCTCCCTCGACGAACAGCGCTGTGGGCAGGTCGGACACGCCTGGATCCGCACCTACCCGAGTGCCGGCGGGTGCTCGGCTGGACGGCGTCCCCAGGCCGAAATCAGCGGCGCGAGTGTCAGGTCGAGTTCGCCCGCGTGGATGGCGGCCAGGTGCGCGTCAATCTCGGCGTCGTCGGCCAGGCCGGCCGCGAGCAGCTCGCCGCGCACGTGCCGGATGGTCGCCGCCTCCAGCCGGTCGCAGGCCAGCCCGCCGACCGGGAAAGCGCCCCCTGCGGCGACATCTACCAAGCCGGCCTCACGCAATGCCCGCGGCAGTGTCCGGCCGTAGCGCAGGTCCGCGCCGCGGCGCGTCAGCAGCTCCCTGACCGCGTCACGCAGCCGGTTGGCCCGCCGCTGCGCAGGGCCGCTGTCGTCCAGGCATGCCAGTGGCTGCAGAGCGGTATCGGCGTCCTCGACCAGCAGCCAGCCGCCGGGCCGTAGCGCTGCCGCCATCGTGGCCAACGCCCGAGCCCGGTCGGGTACATGGACCAGCACGAGCCGGGCGTGCACCAGATCGAACGTCCCCGGCTCCGGGGGCGGGTCAGCGGCGACGTCGTGCCGGCGCACCTCGTACCCGTCGCCTGTCTTCAGCCACGACGGGTCGATGTCCGTGGCCAGCACGTGACCGGTCGGGCCGACGGCCGCCGCGAGCGCCTCCGGGATACCGGGGCCACCGGCCCCCACTTCCCAGCAGCGCGAGCCAGCCCTGACCCCCAGTCGATCGAAGTGCCCGCGCGTCACACCGTCGAACAGCTCGGCTAGCCAAACGAATCGCGCACCCGCCTCGGCGCGCGCGTTGTCCAGCAGGTACCCGCGGGCGGGAGCGGACTCTCCACCGAGTGCGGTAGTCCCGTCTATCGGATCCGGTCGGCCACCAACGTGCGGCGGGCAGGGCGAGGAGGTCATTACTGCATGGTCAACCTCCCCAGGCCACCAGCGCCACGACGACGGGAGAGGGATATCTCACACAGCCAGCCAACCCCCCAAGTCACAAAGCACAGTTCTGCACCGTGACGCGCCGGAAGGGGTACATGTATCCGGTCCCCCACAGCCAGCGCACCACGCGGTGGCAACATCGCCGACGTGGTCTTTCCTTCGGACCGCGGCAGCGAGTACACCTCCAAGCTTTTCGCCGATGCCTGCGACCGTCTCTGCGTCGTGCAGTCCATGGGCCGCGTCGGCTCGGCCCTCGACAACGCGGTCGCCGAGGCGATGAACTCGACGATCAAAGAGGAGTACGTCCACCGGCAGCGGTTCCGGAGCCGGGCCGAGGCCCGCATCAAGATCGCCACCTGGATCACCGTGGTGCAACCCCACCGATGCCACTTCGCCTGCGACTGGCTGTCACCCATCGACTACGAGAACCAACACCACATCAAGCAACAGCAGCCCCAGGCCGCTTAATGAAAACCCCCACACTACGAGGGGATGGACAGCATCGCGATCGCCTTCAACGAAGCGTTCAGGGGCTGGTCAAAGACCTTTACCGACCCGAGGCTCTGCGCGGCGATCGTCGACCGGCTCACCTTCAACGCCACCCTGATCGAGACCGGCACCGAGTCCTATCGCCTGGCCCGCACCAAAGCGAACAAGATCAACGGGATGAACCAACCCGCCCCCGCTCGACATGCAACCAACCGGCGATCACCCATCACCGATGTCACGGTGCTGGCTGATCTCACTGTCCAATTCGACGGCGAGACGCCGGATGTCGTCGCCTGACAGAGCAGCAACGTAGTCCAGCAATGCATTGTCCCTGCCAGTGCCAGCAGACCTCGGGGCCTTGGGGGCGGCCTCGCGCCGTGTCCGCTCCTCCGCCTCGAACTCCGCAAACTTCAGCAACATCTCGACCGCGAGCGGCGCGATGTCGGACCGACGCAGGAGGTTGCTGGCATACGGCACGAGCTCGGGCCTCTTGGCTTCTCCCTGCCGCCCCTTCCCGGCACCCAGGACATCGGCGTGCCCGTCGTCGCCGCCGGGACCGCGCACGCCGTCGTCATGTGGTTCGAACTCGACCTCGGAGGCGGCATCGGAGTCACCAACCACCCTTCCAGGACCTCGCACTGGCGCCAGACCGTGCAGGCCTTCGACGATCCCCTCACCGTCGCACCGGGCACCACCCTGCTGGTCAGGGCCGAACACGACCTGCGCCGACCGTCCGTCGACCTGGCGCCCGGCCATTGGCGGTGGTCCCGTGCGTGATCGTCGCATGACGCAGAGCATGGCCGCTCTCCGCCGGACAGCCCCGGCCGTCCGGCGGTCAGACGGGCGCGGTGACGCGCGCCTGGGTGATGAGCCGGTCCAGCAGCGAGAGCAAGCAGCCGCGGACGTCCTCCCGGGAGCGGGCATCGAGCAGGAGAACGGGGATGTCCGGGTCCCTCAGGTGCAGGGCCGCCTTGATCTCCTCGGTGGTGTACGGCTGCTCGCCGTTGAAGCAGTTCGCGCCGACGATGAACGGCAGTCCGCGGTTCTCGAAGAAGTCGATGGCGGCGAAGCTGCGGTCCAGCCTCCGGGTGTCGACCAGGACGATCGCCCCGAGCGCCCCGGCCAGCAGGTCGTCCCACATGAACCAGAAGCGTTCCTGGCCCGGTGTGCCGAAGAGGTACAAGACCACTCCGGCGTCGGTGAGGGTGATGCGGCCGAAGTCCATCGCGACCGTGGTCGCCGTCTTGCTCTCGATGCCGTCGAGGTCGTCGACCCCGACGCCGGCGGACGTCAGCCGCTCCTCGGTGCGCAGTGGATCGATCTCGGAGATCGCTTCGACCAGAGTCGTCTTGCCGACTCCGAAGCCCCCAGCGACGAGGATCTTGACGGGGGACGCCTCCGGTGCGGCGGCGGTGTCAAAGTCGGGCAAGGTTGTCCCTGATTTTCATGAGCAGGTGGACATTTGAGGTCTCGGAGGCGTCCAGCGGCGGCCGGTGGCGGATCAGACCGCGCTCCAGCAGCTCGCCGAGCAGGACCACCATGGGAGTCAGACGCATCCGCATCCGGGCGGCGATCTCGGCGACCGCCCGTCCGTTCGGCGACGGGCACATGGCGAGGATCTCCTGCCACTCCGTGGGCAGGCCGCCGTGACCGTGGTCGGCGCCGGCGGCCGCTGTGATCACGGTGTCCATCGTCAGGCCGTGGCGGGACGCGGCCGTACGCCCATCGGTGAGGGCGTACAGCCGCGTCCGGCGGCGCCGTCCAGGTTGGGGGTCGGCCGCCATTAGGACGTGGGCACCTGTGAGCGGTCGGGGGTGTCCAGCCACTCGCCGAGCGCCTGCGCGGCGCGGACCGTCTCGCCGCCCAGCTCGCCGAGCCGGGCCTTGCGGGAGGCCACCACGATCAGCGTGCTGCCCGATCCGCACCCGACGATGCACAGGTACCGCTCGTCCATCTCGACGAGTTGGCGGATCACTCCACCGCCGTCGATCTCCCGCGAGATGGCCTTCATGGTGGACGCGATGCCGGAGGCCGCCGCGGCGACCCGTTCGGCCTGGTCCCGTTCCAGCATGTAGGCGCTGAGTTTGAGCCCGTCGTTGGAGAGGAGTACGGCTCCCTGGATCCCCGCGATCCTGCTCAGGTTGTTGTCCAGGATGCTGTAGATCGCATCGTTCTGTGTCGTCGTCATGGCTGGTCCTGTCGGAGCTCGAGTTCCACTTGCCTGGTGCTGTCTTCGTAGTCCGCCCAGGCGTCGGCCACCTCTTCGGGCGTGGCGGCGTCCCGGCCCGCCGGTTCGTCCGCGCGCGGCTCGCGGAGCCGCCGGGCCATGTGGGTCTGCGGGACGCGCTCAGGGAGGGCCGGCCGGTCGGGGGCGTCCCCGGAGCCGGACCGGACCGGTGCCTCCGGCGCCGTGTTCCCGGCCTGCCGCGCCTGCTCCTTCCGCGGGCGGCGCGGCAGTCCCGACGCGCTGGGAGCGGGGTCGTCCGCCGGATCGCCGGACCGTTTCTGCGGGACGAGCTTCGGCCGCAGCTCCCCGGCGGGCTGCGGCGCGGGCGCGGACTCCTTCGCCGGACCGGGCGCAGCGGTGCCCTCCTGGGTCGGCACGAGGTGCTCACGCGGGACGATCACTACGGCGGACGTTCCGCCGAACGCCGACCGGCGCAGCGTGACCGTCGCCCCGAGCTGGTCGGCGAGGTGGCCGACCACGAAGAGGCCGAGCCGGTGCGCGTTCCGGGCCAGCACGGAGTACGGCGGGGCCGAGTGCAGGCGGCCGTTCATCTCCTCGTACCTCTCGGCGGTCACCCGCGGGCCACGGTCCTCGATCTCGACGCAGAGACCGTCACCGACCAGTTCGGACCGGATGGCGACCCTCGCCGTCGGCGGGGAGAAGCGCGTGGCGTTGTCCAGCAGCTCCGCCAGCAGATGGCTGAGCTGGCTGATCACGCCGGGCTCCACACTGGTCTCGTCCATGGCGTGCCGGTCGATGCGCCGGAAGTCCTCGACCTCGGCGGCCGCCTCCCGCAGCAGGTCGGCGATGCGCATGGGCTCCATGTGCGGGTCGGTGATCTCGCCACCCGCCAGGATGAGCAGGTTCTCGATCTGCCTCCGCATGCCCACCGTGAGCTGATCGGACCTCATCAACTCGGCGAGGAGTGCCTCGTCCTGACCGAAGGTGTCCTGGATGTGCTCGGTGAGGGCCAGCTGCCGGCTGACCAGGTTCCCGGTCCGTGCGGCGATACCGGAGGCAAACACGCTGAAGCCCTGTCGCTCGTCGGCGAGCTTCCGGTGCCCCTCGACGGATACGGCGACGACGTGGGCGAAGGCGTCGCTGATCCGTCCGACCTCGTCCTGCTCGCCTCCCGGCCGCGGCAGTGCGTCGGTGCCGACAGCCTCTCCGCGCTGGAGGCGGACCACGACGTCCGGCAGGGTCTCCTCGGCGACCGCCACCGTGCGGTCGTGGAGAGAGCGCAGGCGGCGCAGGACCGAACGCGTGGTGAAGACCACGACGGCGACGACCACCAGGAGGGCGGCACCGCTCGCCGCCACCAGCAGGACGACCTGATTCTCCAGCTGCGCCGCCCGGTCGTCGGCGTGGGCGAGCAGCTCCTGCAGCTCACTCTCGTCGAGGGTGTTCAACTGGGCAGAAATGGTGCTGTACGCCGCCCGCCAGTCGCCGACGTCCGGCAGCAGCACGACGCCGGAAGAGACGTCCCGGTGCTCGGAGACGACCGCCTTCTCGATGCGTGACTTGGTCTGCCAGGCGTTCGAGGTGAGGATCCGCTGGAGGGCGTCCTGGTCGTCAAGGGGCAGATCGAAGGCGACCGTGTCGTACAAGTAGTCGCTCGCGCCGACGGCTTCGACGAATTCACCGAACCTGGCGGACGTCAGCTTCCCGGAGGGGCCCGACAGCGCGAGGATGGAATCCTCGCGAGCCACCACCTCCGCTGCCGAGAACAGGGCCACGAGCGACGTCGACTCCTGCCTGAGCCCGCCGTCGTCGACGTGGCTGAAGTCTCCGTAGCAACGGATCGTTCCGCCGATCACGTCGGTGTAGTAGCCGACGGTGTCGTCCGGGCTGCCGTGGCGTGCGTCGGTGCGTTCGCGCTGGGCACCCAGGTCGGCCAATCGCCGCGTGACGTCGCGGAGGCGGTCCTTCGCCCGGTCGGAATGGAGCTGATCGGCGTCCGACGACTTCAGGAAGACGGCCACGGCCCGGTCGGTGCCGGCCCGGCGGCCGCGCAGATCGGCCCCGGACACGGGCATGCCCGACCACCACGCGGCGGTGACCGCTCGCTCTGCCTGCAGTGCGGTCATGAGCTGGTAGAGGGGTACGCCGGTCTGGCGGCCGGCCGCCACGTCCTTGCGCAGATGCCGGGACTCCTGCACCGACCGATCGGAGCTGATGAGAACCTGGACGCCCATCGCCACGGTGGGCACCACCGCGAGCCAGACGAGCAAGGTACGCAGCCGCACGACCTGTCGTCGGCTTTTTTGTACCAGCTCGCCCGGGCCTTCGGATCCTGTGGGAGTCATCAGTCCTCGTAAAACACAGCAGGCCGTTTGCGGAGTGGGTGCCGATCATAACCAGCCAATTCCAGGAACAGCGGTTGAGGTTGGTTCACGGGATTGGTTGGGGCACTCAAGAGGGGTTCATCACTGGATGCGGTGACTGTCGACTGTGCCCGGAGATTGAGCGGATTGCGTGCCGAGGTATCAACGCACCGAGGTCCGTGCCGCTGCACGCCCGCCGCTCGCGCGGGGCCGCTCCTTCGATGTCGTAGTGCACCTCCATAAGATGCTGTTTCGTTTGGCGAGTCGGCGGTAGCCGATGAGGGCTGCGGCTATGCCGGCGAAGGCGAGGAAGTGCTCAGCCTTGCGTTCGTAGTGCCGGTGCAGGCGCCGGCATCCGGCGAGCCAGGACACGGTCCGTTCGACGACCCAGCGGTGGCGCCCAAGACGCTGCCGGTCAGTGGCCCCCCTTTTTTTTGCCGCCCGGACGCTGATCGAGTCGATCGCACACCGCGACCAGTCCAGTTCACCACGGGCGCCGAGTTCATCGAGAATGACGCGGTGGAGCCGGGCCCAGACCCGCTGCCCGCTCCACTGGGCGAACCCCCGGTAGACCGCAAGCCCCAAGAAAAACGACCTCTAAGGAGCACCCAGCACCCTTCTCGTGCACGCTCGTACCGTTCGAGGCGCAGTCCGATCCGCTGCCGTCGCCGCAGCGGTGACCGCCCCCTTCGCCTGGGCCCCGGCCGCGACGGCCCAGAACCCGTGCGACGCTCTCCGCCTCCGCTGCTCCGACCGAGACGCCCGAGCCCGACGCGGGCAGCGTCTCCATCGTCAAGAAGGACCCGGCCGGCGCCGTCCTCCCGGGCGCCGCATTCCTCCTCCTCGACGCGGCCGGCTAGGAAGCCGGCGCTGGCAAGACCGACGCCCAAGGCAAGCTGACCTTCACCGGTCGAGCCCCCGGCATCTACCGGCTCAAGATACGCGGCATGTGGGAGTGGGGCGCGGCGCGGCGGGACGTCGCCCCCTAGCGGCTTCCCGGTTCACGCACCGGAGGCGCTGCGGGGTGCGCGGTGCCTCCGGCCTACGCGATCGGGGTCGGTCAGGCGCGCACGAGGTACCACGCACCCTGGCCGTTGCAGCCGTTACGGTCGTGGTTGGTGGTGCGGTAGCCGGGCGGGATGGGTGCGCCCGAGCAGGCCCATACGCTGTCGTGGGGCAGTTGGTGGTACCACGAACCCTGGCCGTTGCAGCCGATACGGTTGAGGTCGGTGTAGACGTACCCGACCGCGAGGGTTGAGCCCGAACAAGCCCATATGCCGTCACGGACCCGTTCGTGGTACCACGAACCCTGGCCGTTGCAGCCGATACGGTTGAGGTCGGTGTAGACGTATCCGGGCGCGAGGGTTGAGCCCGAGCAGGCCCATATGCCGTCACGGACGGGCTCCTGGTACCAGGCGCCCCTGCCGTTGCAGCCGTTACGGTCGTAGTCGGTGGTGACGTACAGGGGCGGAACGGGCGTCCCGGAGCAGGCCCACCCGGCTGCCGCGGCCTGCGACCCCCGTTCCGCAGCGGCGGCCGTCCCCGCCGTACCGGCGAGCATCGCGGTGGCGATCAGCGCGATCGCTCCGATCACCGCCGCGATCCTGCCTCTGGCGACCGCCAATCCCGTACGTCTTCTCCCCACCCCGCGGAAGGCGCCGGCCGATTCACAGCTCTGCGCCCGCCCTAACACACCACGCCGCCTCGACTGCCGTTCTCCGGTGCTCATGCATACCCCTCCCTGCAAGGACGGCGGCTCATGCCGCTGTCACGACGGGCAGAACGTAGCAACTCAAGGCCACTTCTTGACAGTGTTCGCACGCCTGAACCATTACCAAGCGTGCGCCTTGAGAGGGCCCCGGCCGCGCCGATGGCGCACGGCGGGAGCGCGGTGGGAGCTACTGCAACTCACCGTCGTGGTCCGGCAGCTTGAAGGTCCGCTCGGCGCGGCCGCCCACCAGTGATCGTCACCCCCGGCACCACCGCCCGCCTGACGATCGTCGACCCGTTTAAGACGTCGTTTTTCTTGGGGTTTGCGGTCGTTGGACGGTTCATGGCGGATCTGGTTGAGCGGCTGGTGCCGGACGAGTTGTGGGAACTGTTTCGGCGGGTGGTGCCTCCGACCGAGGTGATACGCCCGCAGGGCGGGGGCCGTCGACGGGCTGGTGATCGCGAGGCCCTGGCAGCGATCGTCTTCGTGGCCATATCGGGCTGCACCTGGCGGCAGCTCCACCGGTCTTCGGGCCTTGCAGGCAGACGGTCTACCGGAGGTTCGCCGCCAGCGGCCATCCGGTCGTTCAGCCTCGCGGCGGTGTCGGCCGCCGCCAGAACGGTCTCGACATCGAGCTCGCCGTGGATTCCGCGCCGGCTGCGGGCGCCGTAGCCAGTGGAGGTCCGGGCATTCAGGATCCTACGCATGTGGCCGTACTGGATGGCCAGGGCGATCAGTCGGCCGGGCACGTCGCCCGCCGCCCCGACGGACTCGCCGCCCTGCTCCTGTTCGGCTGGGCCACCACCGTCACCGCCGTCCTCGACGGCCCAGCCCACCACGTCAACTCCGACCTCCCCTCCTACCTCGTCCCCGACACCGGCTGACAGCACAGGGAGAGCCGCCGCAGGCGGACTCGTAGCCGAATGCCGCAGGGGGCCGGCAGCAGTCGGCGATCGCGGTCTGCCGTTCGGGGCCGGAGACCTCGTGGAGGCAGTTGAGCAGGGCGTGGCTGACGATGTCGCCGGCGTGCACCGGCAGGCCGGGGGACGGTGGTCATGCCGGCCGCTTTGAATCCGTGGGGAGCAGGTAGTTGGGCCCGTCAACGTAGTACTTGTTGATGTCCACAGCGCCCGAGCGGTCCTTGCTGAACAGCGTTCCGGCGGTGACCATCGCCTTGATCGGCAGCCGGGGCGCCTTGAGCACCCGGGCGCGCAGCACGGCGGCCGGTCCCGCGGGAAGCCGGTCGACGGCTTCGGTGAGCCGGTCCCGGAGGAGCCCCAGCCAGGTGTCCAACGGGCCCCGGCCGCGTTCGGCCAGTTCGAAGGCAAGGGCAGCCGCACACAGATGAACGGGCACGGTCGTGAACAGGTCGGCCAGCGGGCCGTCGTCGGTGACGAGGACTCGGGGGTCGGTGAAGCCCAGCAGGCCGGCGGCTGCCGCCTCGCCGATCCGTGCGGCAAGGCGCGCAGGGTGCACGCGTGGCCCGTCGTTGTCTTTGAGCAGCAGCCGCATCCGGGGGAGGCCGCCGTGGCCGTCGAGGACGATTGAGGTGTTCTGCTGGTGCGATTCCAACGCAATGCCATAGGAGAAGAGGGTGGTGTGCCAGTCCAGCAGCAGCCGGAGGTAGGCGTCGAGCAGCGCGCCCGCCGAGCCCCCGTAGTGGCATTCGGCGAGCACGTCGACGACGGGACGGCCGTCGGGGCAGGTGGCCAGCAGGGCGGCGACCGGAACCACATGGGCGTCGCCGAGCCCGGATGGGTAGCGGCGGACGAGCGCGGCGAGCAGTTCGTGGCCGGCGCCGAGGTGGGTGCGTTCATCGGTGAACAGCACGGCGTCGGCGAAGCGGGGCTCACGGGCCGCGATCTCCGCCACCAGCCGCTGCCCGCACTCTCCGTTGGGCAGGACACCTGGTTTGATGGTGCGCCGGTTGAGTAGTCCCAAGGTGGACGTGGCCAGGGGAAGTTTGATGTGGACGCCGGGGTCGTCGACAACGGCGACGGTCCGCATGGACAGCGTGGGGACCACGGCCGGCCACGTCGTCTCGGCGAGCCGCGCGCTGCCGCCGAGGCCGGCGGCGGTGACGGCCTCGGCGAGGGGGCCCTCGGCGGTGAGCGGGTGGACGGGCAGCGCCAGGTACCCGTCGCCGGACCGGGCCAGGCCGAGGGAGGCGGGGGCCGGCCACCAGCGCGGCAGCCGGGCCCGCCGTCCGAGGGTCAGCGCGTCACGCGGCAGAACGAGCCAGCGCAGGCCGAATGCAGCCCGGAATTCTGGTGCGTATGCGAGGAGTTGGCGCTCGTCGAGACCGTTGCGTACCCGACCGGTGGGATAGACCGGATGGTCCCGGAAGGCGGCCAGCGCCTCGAATGCGAGGGAACCCCGCACCCCCGTCCACTCCTCCACGGGCCCGTGCTCCTCGGACAGTCGCGCGACCACGCGCGACCGCTCCCGCCACTGCAACCGGGCCATGGCCACAGCCTGGTCGCATTCGGCACGGAAGGCGTCGAATCCTGGCAGATCCCGCTCGGCCACGCACTCGCGAAGCCGGTCCAGTACGGCGCCGAGGCCGGGGACCGGGCGAACCCGGATCTCGCACTGGAAGCCGTCAGGGCGTACGGGGACGTCCGCCTCGGGAAGGACGAGCCAGTCGCCGTCGGGCCGTCGCTCGATGACTGCCCCGGGGCGCAGGTCATACGGGTCTTCCCGCAGCAGGGCGCCGAGGGCCCGGGCGAGGATTTCGTCCTCCTCCGCCGTCACACGATCTCCCAGCGATGGGCGGCGAGGAACGCTGCCACGACACGTCCGATCCGGTCCTGGTCGGGTCCGGTGGCCCGCATGATGCCGAGGTGGTCGCGGTCGGAGTGGTGCAGGGGGTGCTCCTCCCCGATCTTGCGCTGCGGCCGGTAGACCAGCCGCACCCCGTCCCGGTCCCACTCCACGGGCCCCGGTGCGGACGTGAGGGCTCCGGCACGCTCGGCATGCACGGTCTCGATACGGAGTAACCGTCCCGCTCGCCGTGCGCCGAGGTCGGCCGGGAGCAGGTGGCCGAGGTGGGTGCCGAGGACGTGCTCGAACAAGGGGATACTGAGCGCCTCGGCGAGACCGAGGTCGGCCTGGTCGCCGGCGGAGCGGTAGTTGACTTCGATGACGCGGACCCGCTCACCCTGGACCACGAACTCGGTGTGGCAGGCGCCGAACCCGACACCGAGGGCCTCGAGCCGTGCGACGACCTGCTCCACGTGCGTCCGGGGCGGCACGGGCAGCAGATCGGCGCGCCGCAGGACGAAGTGCGGTGGCACGACATCCACTTCATGGAAGGAACCGAGGATGTGCAGGACGCGTCCGTCCCCCAGGGTCTCCAGGGTGCGCAACGGCCCCGGCAGGTAGTCCTCGACGACCAAGGGCAGGCCGGGCCGCCGGGACCACACGTCCCGGCAGTGGCGAAGGAGTTCCGCCCGGTCCTCGACCAGCTCGGCGTCCTCACTGGCCACCCCTTCGCGAGGTTTGACCACACAAGGGAAGGGCGGCCGGACATCCTCCGCGTCCCCGGGCCGGGTCAACTCCGCGCTCCATACGGTCTCCAGCCCCGCCTCGGCAAGGGCCCGCCGCATCTGTGCCTTGTTCTTGGTGAGCAGCGCGGCCCGCCAGTCCTTGCCCGGCAGGCCGAACCAGTCGGCGGCGAGCGCCGCTTGCACCTGGAGGTGATCGCTGTTGGTGAACACGGCCTCCGGCCGGCGGTCAAGCGCCGCGATGCGGGCGATCACCTCGCGGAAGTCGCGTACCTCGCAGGGGACGATATCGATCCGGGGCCACGCGTCCCCGCCGCGCCCCGCGTAGGCCCGTCGGTGCGCTTCGGGTGCGTCGGTGAGCAGCGTGACGTCGAGCCCCAGCCGGGCGGCGGCAGGGAGGTAGCCCTCGGTGACGGAGTCGGTTGGGGGCAGCGCCAGCAAATACAGCACGAGGGAACTGTAGGACTGGTGCCGGTCATGTCAATCCTTCTTCGCAGAGGAGTATTTGGCCTGAGGCACGCTGCGCCGCCTGGTCCGTTCACCCCGTAACCTCCGCCGCATCGCACCGTTAGGCGAACAGTATGAGGAGCAGATCATTCAGCTCCGGAACCCGCCGCTCAAGGAGACTCCATGTCCGTACGGTCCTGGTTCGGCACCGCGGTCCTCGCCGTCGCCACGGTCCTGTCCTGCACGCAAGCCGCCTCGGCCCACGGGGAGCACGGCTCCCGTGAAGCGCATGCGACGCGCCTCTCCACCCAGAACGCGAACGCCAACCTCTTCCCGCCCTCCATCGGCGCGAGGGCCTTTCTGTACGACGCCGAGACCGGCAAGCCGCTCAGGGGTAAGCGTGTGGAGTTCACGACCCCCGACGGCAGTGAGATCTGTCGTGCCGTCACCGGCGCCGAGGGAGAGGCCGCGTGCATCGGACCCCTCCGCCTGGGCACGGCGAGCGCCGGCACTCTGACCAACGGCTACGTCGCCACCTTCCGAGGCGACGAGCAGTACGGGGCGTCGCACGCGTTCGGCACAGTGGGCCTACTGGTCCGCCCCTGAGGCGCCTGCCCGCCTTCCCGGAGGGAGCACGCCCTCTCCCGACGAGGGGCCTACGACGTCCCCGCTTGCGGAAACAGCTACGAGCAAGCGGGTTGGCGTCCACATCGCCCGCAAGACGTGGACTCCAGAGACGGTTGGAGCGCCACCGTTCGGTGATCACCGGACATCGCATGGCCTGCGAGGAGTATCCTCTCTACCGCTCCGACTGCGACCACCTCAGTGTCGTCCCGGCCACCGGGACCAACGTGCATCGCATCGAACGTGCCGTGGCAGCCTTCCTCGCCATCCAGCGTTGGGAGATCACATGACCTCACCCTGACGTATGTGCTGGTCCGATCTACCCGGCGGTGGCAAGGTCCGAAAGACCGGAAGGAGCCCGTTGATGGACACACCGGTTGCAGTCGCGGGGTCCTCCGTGTGGCAGGGCGCGACGCTGAAGGAACGGGACTGGCTTGTTCCGGTGCATCCTCTGCTGCCTGAGGGCGCCACGGGTGACGCGCCCCCAGGCCAGGAGGGCGCCGATCCCGCGGCCCGGGCCGCGCAGCGCCTGAACCGCGGTCCCGGGCTGGCGGTGGTACGCGGCCTCGGACTTGACACGTTGACCGATGAAGAGTGCGTCGTGGTGTGCCAGCGGTTCATGGCACCGCTGGGCGACGTGCGCCCTGTGAACCCGGACCACCCGGGCGACAACCTGGTGACGGCTGCGACCGCCGCCCCCGCGCCCCCGGCACGCGCGCAGCCCCCCGGGGAAGACCTCGCCCTGCACACCGACCGGGCGAAATTCCCCGGTCCTCCACGGCTGCTGGGCATGCTGTGCATCCGCCCGGCGCGCCACGGCGGCGAATCGGTGCTGGTGAGCGGCCACGCCGTACACAACGTACTGCTCAGGTCCCGACCGGAGGTCCTTCCTGACCTCTACCAGGACTTCCACTTCGGCCGCGGGCCGGACTTCGAACACATTTACCCCGTCTTCCGGCGCAGTGCCGGTCGCCTACACGTGCAGTACAACCGGTACTGGATCACCCGCGGCCACCAAGAGCACGGAATCCCGCTGTCCACCGCTCAGGTTGCCGCTCTGAACGCCTTCGACGAGGTCCTGGCGGACCCTCGCATGGCCCTGCGCGTGCGGCTCCGCCGCGGTGACCTGCTACTGGTGGACAACATGGCCATCCTCCACGGCAGGACTTCATTCGCCGACCCGCCCCCACCGCACGCCGGCCGCTGCCTGGTGCGGGTATGGGCCGACTGATCTGTTCTTCAACCTCCAGCGTCGCCATGCGTCTCGAACCAGGCCGCTTCACCTGGACATTCGTCGGACGTTGAGGCGACCTTTGCCCGCGGCGGCCACGTCGACAGCGTCGAGTTTCACGCGGACAGTGGCGCGCGCAAGCCTGATCATGCACCGGGACGGCCTCCGTCGCGCTTGACCGAGGCACAGGGTCCACGATGTGGATGACCCAGAGTGTTCACCTACGTCCGGCTGCCTCTCCCTGACGTAACAGGCAGGCGGGGCGTCTTGCACCGAAGGTCCGAGCTGGGCGATCCGCCGGGCCCGCACTCCACGTCTCGGACAATCACATCCACGGAAGAACACCTTCACCCTCTCGGCAACAGGGTGATGCGCACTGAATGCCCATGGCCGCCGCCCTCACACCCCGCCCCCGAAGTGTGGTCCCCCGCCACATAGGCCCCTCACCTGCCCCTTCCTACGGTGTGGCAACGCAATGACGCGTCCCTCCCCCACCCGGAAGCGGTGACCATGACCACCCCCGCCACACACCCACCAACCCCCAACTCACTCCCCCGCATCGTCGTCGCCAGCCTCATCGGGACCACCATCGAGTGGTACGACTTCTTCCTCTACGGTTCCGCCGCCGCCCTGGTGTTCAACCAGCTCTTCTTCCCCGACTCCGATCCGCTCGTGGGCACACTCCTGTCGTTCCTGACCTACGCCGTCGGCTTCGCCGCGCGGCCGGTCGGGGCGTTGGTGTTCGGGCACTACGGCGACCGGCTGGGGCGGAAGAGGTTGCTCGTGGTGAGCCTGTTGATGATGGGGAGCGCGACGTGTGCCATCGGGGTGTTACCGACCCATTCCGCGGTCGGGTCTCTCGCACCCGTGCTGCTCACCGTGCTGCGGCTCGTGCAGGGGTTCGCGCTCGGGGGTGAGTGGGGTGGTGCGGTGCTGCTCGTGTCGGAGCACGGGGATGCACGGCGGCGGGGGTTCTGGGCGGCGTGGCCGCAGACCGGGGCGCCTGCCGGGCAGTTGCTTGCGACCGGGGTGCTGTCCGCGCTGACGGCTGCACTGTCGGATGAGGCGTTCGTGTCGTGGGGCTGGCGGGTGCCGTTCCTGTTGTCGGGGCTGCTGGTGATGGTGGGGCTGTGGATTCGGCTGTCCGTGGACGAATCGCCGGTGTTCAAGGCAGCGCTGGCCCGCGCCGAATCCCGAAAGGAGACGGGGAAAGGCGCCGAGCGGATGCCGCTCGTGGCCGTCCTGCGTGACCAGTGGCGGGACATCCTCATCGCCATGGGCGCGCGGATGGCGGAGAACATCAGCTACTACGTCATCACCGCTTTCATCCTCGTCTACGCGACCGAGCAGACGCATCTGTCCAAGCAGACGGCCCTCAACGCGGTTCTGATCGGCTCGGCCGTGCACTTCGCCGTCATCCCCGCGTGGGGCGCCCTGTCCGACCGGATCGGCCGGCGGCCCGTCTATCTGCTGGGCGCGGCGGGGGTGGGTGCCTGGGCGCTCCCCTTCTTCGCGCTCGTCGACAGGGGGTCGTTCCTGTCACTGGTCGTCGCCGTGACGGTGGGGCTCGTGTGCCACGGCGCGATGTACGCGCCCCAGGCCGCGTTCTTCTCGGAGATGTTCGCGACCCGGGTGCGGTACTCCGGCGCGTCGATCGGAGCCCAGTTCTCGTCCGTAGCCGCCGGCGCCCCGGCTCCCCTGATCGCCACAGCGCTGCTCGCCGACTACGGCAGCGCGACTCCGATCGCCCTGTACGTGATGGCCGCGTCCGTCCTCACGCTCGTCGCGGTCGGGTGCGCGCAGGAGACGCGGCACCGCGACCTCTCCGACGAGCCGGGCGAGTCTGCTGAGCTCGCTCAGCCTTCATCTGCCGCCGCCGAGCGACGGTGAGAGCCGGTGCAGGCGCAGCGCGAGCTGAATCTCCAGGGCGCGGGCGGGCGACTGCCAGTCCGCGCCGAGGAGGCGGCCCACGCGGTCCAGACGCTGGGCGACGGTGTTCACGTGCACGTGCAGTTCGTCCTTGGTGCGCGCGGGGCTCATGCCGCAGGCGTAATAGGCGTCGAGGGTGCGGACGAGCGCGGTGCCGCGCCGGGCGTCGTAGTCGATGACGGGTCCTATGGTGCGGGCGACGAACTCCCCGACGCGGGATCCGTCGTGGGATCCGTCGTGGGATCCGCCACGGGATCCGCCACGGGATCCGCCACGGGATCCGCCATCGGTTCCGCCGTACGTACCGGTCAGCAGCAGGCCCAGGAATCCGAAGTCATCGGCCGACGCGCCTTCCCCGCCCCGCCCGAGTGCGTGCAGTACGTCCAGGCAACGGCGGGCTTCGGCGTAGGCGGCGGCGACGTCGCAGGGGCGGGCGGCCGGGGCGGGTACCGGGGTGGAGGCGCCGACGGTGACCCGTGTGTGGAGGGCGGCTTCGAGGCGGCGTGCGGTGGCCCGGGCCGTCGTGGTGGCGCTGTCGTGCGGGCCGTGGGGCAGGAGCAGTACGGTGCCGCCGTCTCGGGCGACGGCGAGGCCGTGGCCGGTGGCGGCAAGGTGGGAGGCGGCGGACCACAGGCGCTGACGGTCGGCGGGGGCGTCGGCGTGCTCGTCCGCGATCCGGGCGGCGAGGACGATGTGGGGCGTGTCGAGGTCCGCGCGCAGGCGGGCGGCGCGCTTGCGCAGAAGGCGGGGAGCTCGTTCGGGGGCGTCCAGCAGGTCGTCCAGGAGCTCGCCGCGTACGCGCTGTTCGGCCTCACCCACGGAGCGGCGGGCCAGTTGCAGGAGTGAGGTGACCATGGCGGCGCGCTCCAGGGCTCGCCGGTCGACGGGGTCGAGGCCGGGGCGGTCGCACAGGCGCAGGGCGCCCATCAGTTCGTCGGCGGCGGAGACGGCCGCGATCCAGTCGTCGCCGTGGCGGACGGCGCGGCCCTCGGCGCGGGAACGTTCGACGGCGGGCGCGGGCCCGTCGCCCGAGTCGAGGAACTCGACGCGGCCGCCGAGCACTTCGGCGACCGCAGCGGCCACGTCGTGCACTCCCCCGCCGCGCAGGACGAGCTCGGTGAGCCGGTCGTGGATGTCGGCGGCGCGCTCGACGGCGGCGCTGCGGTCGCGGATGACCGCGTTGGCCGCCTCGAGGTCGGCCAGCGCGGAGCGGGTTTCCGCGAGGAGGTCGGCGGTGTCGATGGCCACGGCCGCGTGCGCGGCGAGGGACCCCAGCAGGGCGATCTGCTGCCGGTTGAAGACGCGGAAACGCCGGTCGGCGGCGAAGAGAACGCCGATGACGCCGCTGCCCAGCTGCAGGGGGACGCCCAGGATCGCGACGAGCCCCTCGTCGCGCACGCCCGAGTCGATGACCGGGGTGTGCTGGAAGCGGGGATCGTCCAGGTAGCTGTCGGTGGCGTACGGCCGTGCCGTCTGCGCGACGAGTCCGCCGAGCCCCTCCCCCATACCCAGCCGCAGTGCCTGGAAGCGCGCCGAGACCGAGCCTTCGGTGACCCGCATATAGGTGTCTCCGGCGACCGCGTCGTGAAGGGTGAGATACGCGGCATCGGTGCCCAGCAGCGAACGGGCGCGCCGCACGATGGCCCGGAGCACCGCGTCGACGTCGCGCAGCCCCGCCAGGTCGTGCGCGGTGGCGAAGAGCGCCGACAGCTCGGCTTCGCGCCTTCTGCGGTCCTCCAGCTCGGCCCGGACACGTAAGGCGAGGAGCTTGGCGTGCTCCACGGCGGCGAGCCGTTCCGTTGACGCCCCGTCGGCGCGGGCGCGCAGGACGGGCCGTTCGTACGCCGCGGCGGGCGCGCCGCTCGCGAGCAGCGCGAGGTAGGTGGCGAAGGGGCTGTCGGCGTGGTCAATGTGGTCAGTGTGGTCGTCGGCCATGGGGACAGGCTTACCGCCGGTCGGCGGGCGGTCCACCACCAGGTCAATGGGTCAGTGATCCACCCGCGAGCGGTCCCTCAACGAGCGGTCCCTCACCGAGCGGTCCATCCACCATCCATCGTCAGCGTCGTACCGGTGATGAAGGAGGCGTGCGGTCCACAGAGATAAGCGACCGCCTCGGCGACCTCTTCCGGTTCGACGAGCCGTTTGAGCGCCTGCCCGGCCAGGAGGACATCCGCCAGGACGCGATCGACGGGGAGGGAGTGCGCGGCCGCCTGGTCCGCGAGCTGCTTCTCGACCAGCGGCGTACGTACATATCCGGGGCTCACGCAGTTGGAAGTGACGCCGTGGGGTGCCCCCTCGAGGGCAGCGGTCTTGGACAGCCCCTCGAGGCCGTGCTTGGCGGCGACGTAGGCGGACTTGTAGGCGGACGCGCGCAGCCCGTGGACGGACGAGATGTTGACGACCCGGCCCCAGCCCTGGCCGTACATGTGCGGCAGAGCACCCCTCAGTAACCGGAACGGGGCCTCCAGCATGACGGTGATGATCCGATGGAAGGCGTCGGGCGGGAAATCCTCGATGGGGCGCACCACCTGGATTCCGGCATTGTTGACGAGGATGTCGACGTCGCCGGCGGCGTGCTCGGCCGCGTCGAGATCTCCGAGGTCGAGGCACACGGCCTCGACGCTTCCGGGCAGGGATCGCGCCCTCCGGCCGAGTGCCGCGAGCCCGTCGGCATCCCGGTCCAGGGCGCGCACCCTCGCCCCGGCGGCGGCGAGCCGCAGAGCACATGCCGCGCCGATACCGCCGGCGGCGCCGCTGACGAGGGCGGTGCGCCCCGCGAAGTCGGGGGCGACGGGGTGGCCGGGATGATCAGGGCTGTGGGAGTGGTGTGTGGGGCCGGTCATGCCGGCACCTTAGGTCGACGGTGCCTGCGGTTCGATGGGGTGAGCATACGTAGCGCCGACGCTGCTCGTGGGGGATGGCCACATAGCGCGCCTTCGCCGTCGTGCCCCGGCCTGCGCCCAGCCCGCCAGTATCCGCCGAACTTGTCGGCGGGCTTGCGGGGGAAAGCCGACCGCGCCATCGTCGTCCGACGCATGGGAATGCCGGCGCCACTTCGGCAGCACATCGTCGCTCTCACGCCAGAGGAAGCTTCCCGTCACCCCCGACTCCCGCCGCATTCGGACGGACACGTTCGCCGGACGAGCTCTCAACGTGATCGCGTACAGGCATCCACGCCACCTACCAGGGAGGCAGGAATGATCCACTTACCACTGACATCCCGGTCGTCAACTCGCGGCAGCCGAAGCCGCGGCCACAGCCGCAGCCGCAGCCGAAGACACCGAAGCCGCACACGCTACGTACTGTGCGCGGCCGCCGCGCTGCTCGCCACGCTGGTGGCGCAGCCCCAGGCTTCTCACGCCGAAAGTGAAGCCCGCACCGCCGCCCAGGCGGTCGACAAGCCCGTCATGGCCTGGCGGGGCATGGGGTCGGACAATCTCATCTGGTGGTCGCAATTCGACGGAACCAGCTGGTCCACCCAGCAAGCCCTCACCGACCGCCGCAGCGAAGCGGCACCCGCCCTCACCCGCGGCGCCAACGGGCAGCTCCTCATGGCCTGGCGCGGCGCTGCCGACAACCACATCTGGTGGTCTCAATACGACGGTGCCGGCTGGACCGCACCACAAGCACTCAATGACCGAAGAACCGACGGATCGCCCGCACTGGGCACCGGCGCGGACGGCACACCGGTGATGGCCTGGCGGGGCACAGGGGCCGACAATCTCATCTGGTGGTCGCAGTTCAACGGAACCTCATGGTCCCCGCAACAGGCCTTGACCGATCGCCGTACCGAAGCGGCGCCCGCCCTCACCCGCGGCAGCAACGGACGGCTTCTGATGGCGTGGCGAGGGGCGGCCGACAACCACATCTGGTGGTCGCAGCACACCGGTTACGGCTGGTCCGCGCAGCAGCCGCTCAACGACCGCAGAACCGACGGTTCCCCGGCGCTGGGCACCGGCGCGGACGGCACACCCGTGATGGCCTGGCGGGGCTCAGGTAACGACACCCTCATCTGGTGGTCGTACTTCGACGGAACCAACTGGTCCACCCAGCAAGCCCTCACCGACCGCAACACCCAAGCAGCACCGGCCCTCGCGCGCGGCACCAACGGACGACTCCTCATGGCCTGGCGAGGCGCGAGCGACAACCACATCCTGTGGTCCCAGCACACCGGCTACAACTGGTCCGCACCGCAGGAGCTCTACGACCGCAGAACCGACGGCGCCCCGGCACTGGGATTCTGACGCCCAGCCGGCCGGTGGCTGTCAGGCGACCGTCCCGCCCGCGTTGCGGATCAGCTGCTGGAGCACCTTCATCGTGGTGACGTAGTCCGCGTCGTCGATGCCTTCGTGGAGGGCGGCGCGGATCGCGGGGGCGTTGCGCGCGAGGTCGACGCGGGCCTCTTCCCCCTCCTTGGTGAGCCACAGCCGGTCCTCGGCGTCCCGGGTCAGCCAGCCGCGCTCCACGAGCACCTCGGACTCCGCCGCCAGGTCGTCCTCGGGCCGGATGTAGGAGGCCATGGCCTCCCGGAGCTCGGGGACGGTCATCCCCTCGCCGTCGGGCGAGATGTCGTTCTCCGACGGTCAAGCAGTTGATCTTCCGGACGCCATCGTGACCGCGCCTCGAACACGCCTTAGCCGAGGAGCCATTTCCTGGTCAGCTCCATCATCTCCCCCCGGCTGTGACTGCCGTGGTCGGCGGCGATGAAGTGATGTCCGATGCGCAGCGAGAAGGCCACCATGCAGCGGACCTCGACCTCGCCCTCGTCGGGGCAGATGGCGCCGAACAGCGAGCGCAGGTAGTCCATTCGCCGGTTGTCGACGCGTCGGAGCCGCTGCGCGACGGCCTCGTCGCGCCGCGCCCAGTCACGGATCGCGAGGTCGACCGAAGTGCCCGTCACCGGCCCGTCCTCGGACGCGGCGATCGTGAACAGCCGCACCAGCTTGGCCCTGGCGTCTCCCCCGCCGCTCTCGACCTGTTCGATCACGCTCTCGGTGACCTCGCGCTCCCACGTGTCGAGCATCTCGGCGAGCAGCGCACCCCGGTTGTCGAAGTACCCATAGAAGCCGCCCTTGCTGACACCGAGCGCCTGCGCCAGCAATTCGATCCGAACGGCCTCCGGCCCACCGGCGGAGAGCGCTCTCAACCCCTCCTCGATCCATTTGCCGCGCGGCGTGCGGGTCGTACCCATGATGTGTCTCCTCTCACGTCACCCCTCGTGTATACGGTGCCGTATAGACGGTGCTAGCTTGATCTATACGGCATCGTATAGATAGGGGCCCGCTCATGAGACTCCCCAGCACCGCACACACCACCCGCCCCTGGCGGATCCACGAGATCGCCGGCGACTTCCAGGTCGAAGACGTGTGGGCGCTGCCGACACCGGGCGGTCCGGACGACCTCCCGCACCTGGTGCGCCAGATCGCGAACGGCGCGGGCGACGGAACGACCATCTCCTCCCCCGCGTACCGCATCCTCTTCAGCATCCGCTGGAAGCTCGGGAAGCTGCTCGGCTGGGACAAGTCCGGCGCCGGACTCGGCGCCCGGGTGCAGACGCTGCGCGACCGGTTGCCCGCCGACCTCCGCGAGGCTCCCCGGGGGCCCGATGTCCATTCGGCCCCGTTCGTCTCCGTCTACCAACTGCACGACGAATGGGCGGCCGAGATCGCCAACCGGACCGTGCACGCGGTGATGCACATCGGCTGGGTCCCGGACGAGGCCGGCGGCTACCGCGGCCAGATGGCCGTTCTGGTGAAGCCGAACGGGCTTTTCGGTGCGCTCTACATGGCAGGTATCAAGCCCTTCCGGTACGTGGGGGTGTACCCGGCGCTGTTCCGGGCGATGGGACGCAAGTGGCAGGCCAATGCCGCTGAAAGAAGCACGAGCTGACCCGAATCCGGGCGCAGGTCGTATATCGCGTTGTGCGGCCAGAGGTACGGCCATAAGGTCACCGGCATGTCTTTACGTCTTCGTATGCGTCAAGCATTGCCGGAAGCGATGCGCGCCCGCGACAAGGCCGCGGTGAGCGCCCTGCGCTCAACACTCGCTGCGCTGGACAACGCTGAGGCGGTGCCCGTGGACGATGCCGAGCTCCGCGGCTCGGCCCTCGAGCACTCGCCTGTCGGTGTCGGCGTCACCGAAGCGACGCGGCGTGAGCTGAGCGAGCGCAGCGTGGTGGAGGTAGTGCGCGCCGAGGCCGTTGAGCGGCTGGAGGTCGCAGCGCAGTTGACTTCGCCCGCGCACGCCGACCGGGCCGCGCAGCTCCGCGCGGAGGCCGCCGTACTGCTTCGCTTCCTCGACAGCCCAGGCCCCGGCCCCGCATAGGGCACGGCGTCGCATCGCGCCACGCTCGCACTGCGTTCCGCCCTCCTCCCCCACTCCGAGTGGGCGGGTCAGACGACGGTGTCGTACCCCAACCTCCCGGCCCAGTCCAGCAATTCCGGTTCGTCCAGCCCGGCACCCAGCCAATCGTGGTCGAGGTCGGCCCCTGGAAGGGACGGCACGACCGCGACGTAAAGCCCGGCAGCACGCGCCGAGGAGATGCCCGTGGCCGAGTCCTCGAAGGCGACGGAACGCCCCGGGGCCGCACCGAGTGCCTCGCATGCCGTCAGGTAGAGGTCCGGTGCGGGCTTGGGGGAACGTACCTCGTCGGCGGCGAACGTGTGGGTGAAGTATTCGGCGAGACCAGCCGACTCCAGTGCCGCGTCCAGCAGTTCCCGGGGGCTGTTGCTGGCGACGGCTACGGGCACGGCTGCCCGGCAGGCGCGCACCAGCTCCGCCGCCCCGGGCAGCGCGGCGGCGCCCCGGGCCAGTTCCTTGCGGACTCTGTCGAGGAGTTCGGCGGCGAGTTCGGCACCGGCTCCGGGACGCCCGAAGTACTCCGCCATGGCCTCTGCCGCACCCTCCACGGTACGGCCGATGACCAGCGCTTTCTGTTCGTGGCCGAAGGAATGGCCGTGCGCGGCGAAGACGGCCGTTTCCGCGACGGTCCAACAGGCTTCGGTGTCGACCAGCAGTCCGTCGCAGTCGAAGACCACGGCTTCCGTGTTGGTGGGGAGCGCCCTCATGTGTACGTGTCCTTTCACTTCGATCTATTTGCCGGCCGGTCTATGGTCTCGTCGGCCGCGCCTCACTCCCCGAGCGCGAGCCGGAGACCGAAGGCGGCGATGACCGTGCCGGTGATGCGGTCCAGACAGCGGCGGGCAGAGGGCCGTTGCAGACGGTCCCGGAGCACGTGCGCGAGAGCGATCAGTGCACAGCTCCAGACGACGGCCAGAAGGATGTGCACGCCGGCCAGGAGCACGCCCGCAGCGAGGTGAGGACGCCCCAGGCCAGGGTGCCGCTCTGGATGCCGAGGACCACGCCCCAGGCACGACGGCGGCGCCCGAGCGCGGCAGTGCGCAGGACGAGCGCGGTGTCCAGCCCGGGAGTGAGGGTGAGAAGTCCGACCATCAGAGAGAAGGTCCACAAGGCATCTACGGTGATCATGGACGGTCACCATAGGGCGGAAGACTCGGAAACATCTAGATTTCTGCCCGAAATCGGGCAGGAATTGGGTGATTGACTCCGTCGGCGGCTGCGTTCTCGGGCCACGCGGGCGGCCTCACCTGGCTGACTCGTCGAGCAGCAGTTTCGCGGCCACCGTCGCCCCGTCGGTCCGGATCGCGCCGGCCACGGCACTCGCTCGTGCGCGGGTCTCGGGCATCAGGGCCGTTGTGAGCGCGGCGGACAGGGAGTCAAAGGTCGGCGTCGGGTCCTCGTGAGCCGAGCCGATGCCCAGCTCGGCCACGCGGCCCGCCCAGTACGGCTGGTCCGCGATCCGGGGGACCACCACCTGCGGCGCGCCGGCCCGGGCCGCCGTCGTCGTGGTGCCCGCCCCTCCGTGGTGCACGACAGCGGCCACCCTACGGAACAGTGCCTGCTGGTTGACCTCGCCGACGACGAAGCAGTCGTCGACGTCGTCGATCGGAACCAGGCCGGCCCAGCCACGGGCGAGGAGTACGCGCCGGCCCTGCGCGCGGATCGCCTCAATGGCTACCCGGGCGATGCCCTTCGGGGCGTGCGCGGCCATGCTGCCGAAACCCACGTACACCGGCGGTGCGCCGGCGTCCAGGAACGCCTCCAGGTCGGCCGGGAGCGGTCGGTCGTCGGGCAGGATCCACGCCCCGGTCTGCACGATGTCGAGGTCCGTCATGCCCTGCGACGGACACAGCGTCGCGTCTGCCGCCAGCCACGGCTGCTCGGTGAAGACGTGGTCGCGGACGTTGTCCACCGGCGGCAAGCCGATCGCCGCCCGATGGCTGTTGAGCGCCTCGCCGTACAGCCCGTTCACCCTCTGGGCGTCCTGCTCCCACAGCGCCCGGTTGTCGGTCTCGTCCTGCGGGGATTGCTTGCCCGGCCGCGCCCCAGGACGGAAGTGCCGCGAGGGCAGTCCGGACATATGGAAGCACGCGTACACGTAGCGGATGGCCAGTTTCTCGGCCACGTCCCGTGCGCCGGCCGGCATCAGGCCGGTTGCCAGCAGCACGTCACACCCCTCGGCCGCCGCGGTGAGCGTGTCGAACCGCGCGGCGACCAGCTCGGGAGCGAGCCGGAAAGCGTCTTCCGCCGTCGGTGGCTTCGCTCCGGCGACCACCGAACGCACCGTCGGCCCGAGCGGCACCAGCGGCACGCCGACCCGCGCCAGCAGCGCCGCGAACTCCTCGTCCGGCGGCGCGCATACCCGCACCTGCGCGCCGATTTCCCTCAACCCCACCGCCAGCCCCGCCAGCGGTTCGACATCTCCGCGCGATCCCCATGTCGTCAACAACACTCGCACTCCGCGACTCCCATTTCCGCAGGTTGTGGCCTTTCGGCCGCCGATTGTGCGGTATAGGCCGGGTCTTGCCGCAAGTCCCCCGGTGCGTTATATGTTGATAGTGGCAAGGAGTGGAATCTCCTTGCCTTTGCTATTCGGTCGCCCGCTGCGGACGGACAGCCTTCTCACGAAGCGATGCCCACGGCGTTCGGCCTGCGCCCACGCCGTCCCCCGGCTCCGCGGCTGCGGTCCCGGTAGCCAGCAAACGGCAGAGCGCACAAATGATTCAGTGATCCCCCGTGGGAGTGATGGGCGAGTGGCGATCTGTGGCCTGGGGGTAGGGGGCTCTTGGCCATAAAGAGAGGCCCGTTCGTGCACACGCAGGAGGGGACGCGACAGGAAGGCAAACGCTGCGCTCCCGTGGCCTGTGCGGTGCTGGGTTTGGAGGGGGGAAGTGTGAAAGCAGTCAGGTATCTTGTCGCTCCGCTCGCCGTGGGAATGGCGCTGACGACGGGGTCCGCCTCTGTCGCGGTGCCGATGGAGCGCGTCACGCTCACGAACTCCGACGACGGGCGAACCATCGCGTCGTCCCTCGGTGATGACATCGAGGTCCGCCTCACCAGCTACCGCGAGAGCGGGCTCACGTACACCTGGAGCATCCCGGCCTCCAGCGGCTCCAAGGTGCTCCGGAGCACCGGCGGCAGGACGACGCCGGAAGGCGGCGCTTCGGCGGTGTTCCACGTGCAAGGCAGCGGTGCCGCCACGATCAGCGCCCAGCGCAGGTGTCATCCCGATCACGGCCGTATCTGCCCTCTGGTCATCGTGCCGTGGAGGGTCAAAGTCCAGGTGAAGTGACGGGCGTATCGCTGGGGCAGCGTGACAAGCAGGCGGCGCGCCCGGGCGCGGACGTCGTCCGTGGCGGGGTAGGTGCTGTGGTGGCGGACGCCGGCGGAGAGGGGGCGGGGCGCAGGTGACGGATCAAGGACGGATCAGGAACGCGGCGAGCGGCCTGGTCGTACGTGACCGGCATGTGTTGATGGTGCGCGGCGACTGGCCACGCCCGGACACCTGGTGGTTGCCGGGCGGCGGCCAGAAGGCCGGGGAAACCCTGGCCGCGTGCGCGGAGCGGGAGGTCTTCGAGGAGACCGGCGTGCGCGTGAGGGCCGAGGACCTGGCGGTGGTACGCGAGTACATCCAGGCCAACCACCCCGGCGGCCACCAGATGATGTCCGGGACCGGGCATCGGGTCGAGGCGATGTTCCGGTGTCGCATCCTCCACGAGCCCTCGGTCCTCGGCGGGCCCGCCGAGGACTTCGAGCAGGTCGGCGTCGAATGGCTCGCTCTCGACAAGCTCCCCGGACTGCGCACACTGCCGCCGTGCCTGCCGGCCGTCATCGCCGACGTCTTGGCAGCCGGTCGGGACCGGGGCGCTGTCTACCTGGGAGACAGGTATGCGTGAACCCGTCCCAGCCTGGTCGTGAGCCTGTGCGGTGTCCGATTCGCTCTGCCGGCAGCGTAAGGAGGGAAGCGCAGTACCGGCGCTTCGGTCTGGAGCTCTACCACGGGACGGTCTCGCCGTGGCGGTCCAAGAACTGCAGGCCGGGGGCGCCGGTCTGCGCTTCGAGGACGTCGACGACGGCCGGGATGCTCTCCTGGGGGGTGAGCGGTGCGTCGGGTCCGCCGAGCTGTGTCTGATTGTGGCCGGGGTCGATGAGCAGCTTGGTGTGTCCGTCGTCGGCATGGCGCGTGGTGTAACTGCGCATCAGCTGGTTGAGCGCGGCCTTGCTGGCCTTGTAGAGCTCATAGCCGTCCTCGGTGTTCCGCGAGATGCTGCCCTGGTCGGAGGACATGACCGCGACGGTTCCGCCGGGCACGACGAGTCCGCGGAGGGCCTCAAGGGCGCGCAGCGGGCTCAACGTGTTGGTGATCATCACCTCGGTGAACATGTCGGTCGAGACCTCGTGGATCGGCAGGTTTCCTCGGTCGATCGCAGCGTTGACGAAGAGCAGATCGAGTCGACAGCCTTCGCCTTCCAGACGCTCGCGCAGCGCGGCTAGCCCTTCGGAGCTTGTCATCTCCAGCGATTCGACCTTCAGCCGGCCGTTCCAGGCATCGGCAATCGCTTGTAGTTCGCCGCCGCCCTGACGCGTTGTGGCGATAACTCGCCAGCCGCGTCGGGCGAGTTCGTTGGCGAGGACGAGCCCTAACCCTCGAGAGGCTCCGATGACGAGGGCCTTGCGGTTGGACGTGGCGGACATGCTCACTCCTTCGCGGTGGGGGAATTTAGACTAGACGCGCCGTTGCGTCTAAACAAGACCGCGGGGACCGCTGACGGGTAAGGTGTCCCGCATGCCCGCAGCCAGTCCTCAGCCCCGCAGGCCGCGCTCCGGGAACCGGCGCGACGAGTCCGCACGTCTCGCTGTGCTTCATGCCGCAGACGATCTGCTCGTCGAGCACGGCTTCGGAGCTCTGACCATTGAGGCGATCGCGCGTCGCGCCGGCGTCGCCAAGCAGACGATCTACCGCTGGTGGCCCTCGAAGGTCGAGATCCTCCTCGACACGCTCATCGAAGACAGCGACAAACGCCTTCCCGTCCCGACGGAGAAGCCCACGGCGGAGAGCATCCGTGGTTACCTTCGCGACCTCGCGCGATTCCTCGCCGGTGACCCCGCCGGCAAGGTCCTGCTCGCGCTCATCGCCGAGGCGCAGCACGATCCCGACACGGCCAAGAGCTTTCACAAGCGCTATCTCGGCCCACGCCGTGACCAAGAACGAGAGATGTTCGCGCGCGCAGTCGACGCCGGCGAGGTCTCGCCCAGGCTCGGCCCCGACGCCACGATCGACGCCCTTGTCGGCCCGATCGTCTACTGCGCCTTGACGGGATCGACCATTCCCCGCGGTCTGGTGGACACCCTTGTCGAGGACCTGCTCAGGCCCCGCTCAATCTGAGTACCCTCAGTCGGCGGCGTCGATGACGAGTTCACTGATGCGGCATGCCATGCCCGTCAGCGTACGGAGACAACCCGAGAGTCGGTACGCCTCGGCGTTGCCCGGACGCCTGCTCAGTTCACTGGCTGGAGACCTTGTGGACCGTGGTGTCGTCAGGGTTGAGTCGTCGCCCGTCCGCAGACAGGACTTCCAGTGCACGGAGGGGACGCCCCTGTCGGCGGTCGACCAACTCTGAGTGTGATTCGCCGGGGGCGAAGAAGTTCTGTTCGCCCCACTGCCGCAGGGCCACGATGACGGGGAAGAGGGCCTTGCCCTTCGGAGTCAGTACGTAGTCGCGGTAGGCGCTGCCGTCCGAGGCGGGGACGGATTCGAGGACACCGCCGGCGACCAGGGTGCGCAGGCGCGCGGTGAGGATGTTCTTCGCTACGCCGAGGCTGCGCTGGAACTCGCCGAAGCGCCGGCTTCCGTCGAAGGCGTCCCGCACGATCAGCAGGGACCACCAGTCGCCGATCGCGTCCACCGACCGGGCGACGGGACATTCGCTGTCGTCGAAGCGCGTTCTGCTCACCATGGCGTCCCTCACTCCCTCTCACAACGGTTGCAACATGATACCAAGAGCGGCTACCGTCACCGTCGTCATTGGTAGCAAGTTGAAACCAGAGTGGGAACCAGATGTGCGGAGGGGTGCCGATGCCCGGCAACGGCGAGGCTGTGGAGGCTCTGACACGACGAACCGAGGCCCGAAGCGGGGAAGGTTCCGCGTTCGTCCTGTCCCGTGGCGTCGTGGTTCTGTTCGCCGTCGCCTGCGGAGCCGCGGTGGCCAACGTCTACTTATCCCAGCCGCTCCTGGTCACCATGGGCCACGACCTCGCCATGAGCCCGGCACTTGTCGGCAGCGTGGTCACCCTCACGCATGTCGGATACGGGCTGGGACTCTTCTTCCTCGTACCACTGGGCGACGTGGTCGACCGCAGACGGCTCATCGTGGCCCAACTGCTGCTCCTGGTGGTGGCACTGGCCACGGTAGCCGCCGCCCCCACAGCGGCGGTCCTGCTCGCGGGCGTGGCCGCGATGGGGCTTCTCGCGGTCGTCACGCAGACGCTGGTGGCCTTCGCGGCATCGCTGGCCCCTCCCGCCGGGCGCGGACGGGTCGTCGGCCTGGTCACCAGCGGCGTGGTCAGCGGAATCCTGCTCGCCCGCACGGCATCCGGCCTCATGGCCGATCTCGCGGGCTGGCGCTCCGTCTACATCGCCTCGGCGTCACTCACCGCTCTGCTCGCCCTGGTCCTGTACCGAGTGCTGCCGCGCCGCAGTGACGCTCCGCCGACAACTCTGCGCTACGGCCGGCTCCTGCGCTCCACGATCACCTTGTTCGCACGGGAACGACTGCTGCGGCACCGGGCCCTGTTCGGTCTGCTGATCTTCGCCGCCTTCAGCACCCTGTGGAGCAGCGTCGCGCTGCCGCTCAGCGAGGCCCCGTACTTCCTGTCCCACAGCGCGATCGGGGCGCTGGGGCTGATCGGTGTCGCCGGCGCCCTGGCCGCGACCGTGGCGGGCCGCCTGAACGACCGCGGTCTCTCCCGGCACACCACCGGCATCGCCCTGGCACTGCTCGCCGCCTCGTGGCTGCCCTTGGCCTTCACCCGCAGCTCGCTGTGGGCCCTGGTCGTCGGGGTGATCGTTCTCGACCTCGCCGTGCAGGCGGTCCATGTCACCAACCAGACCCTGATCTACGCGCTGCACCCGGACGCGGGCAGCCGGTTGATCGGCGGATACATGGTCTTCTATTCGATCGGCAGCGCCACCGGCGCCATCGCCGCGACCTCCCTCTACACAGTGGCCGGCTGGGGCGCCGTATGCGCACTGGGTGCCGCGTTCAGCTGCCTCGGGATCGTACTGTGGGCGTTCACTCGACACAGCGCCCCGGACCCCGCCGCCAAGGCGACCTCTCGCAGCGAAGCCTGCTCTCACAGCGAAGCCTGAGCGGCATCCGGTCATACCGGCGGGCGTGTGGCGCGGATCGACCCTTGACGCGGACATTCCCATCATGAACGGATCGTTCCTGCGGTTGTTCGTACCCGATCGCTCCATTAGGAGACCACGATGCGATTACCGTTACCACCGCCCCGCGCCAAGGCCCGCGCCGGACCACGCACATCACGGCTGACGGCGGCTCTCACCTCCGTGCTGCTGGCGACCGGACTGCTGGTCGGTGCCGCCCCAGGGCCGGGCGGCTCCACGGCGCGGGCGGACGACCGGCCGACGACGCCGGCGGCCCCGCCATCCGGCGGCCTGCCGTTCGCCACCTACAACATGCAGGGCTCCGACAACGGGCTGCGCTGGACCGGCGAGGTCGGCCCACTGACCATGCGTCACCAGGTGGTCGCCCTCCAGGAAGCCGGCAACGGGCCGCCCCCCGCGGCGCACCAGCGCCACGGCGTCGGTGAGTCGATCCGCATTCCCGGCCCCTTCCCGGCGGGCCTGCCGGGCCACGTGAACCACACGGTGTGGCAGTACCGTCACCACACCCGCCACGTGTACTTCCTCCAGACCGACCCGCAACGCGACAGCACCACGGGACGGGACCGCTGGCGAGGCGGCCGGGTCAACCTGGCGGTGGCCACCCACGCCCGCGCGGACGAGGTCCGCGTCATCGAGAACCCGCTGTACAACCGGGACGAGCCCCGCAACGAATACCGCTACCGCCGCGCCCTCGGCGTACGGTTCGGCAACACCGTCTACTACAACGTCCACGCGCGCGGCGGGGACGTCGCCCCCCTGCTCAGGCGCATCCGTGCCGCCACCCGGGCCGGCGAGAACTGGGTCATGGTCGGCGACTTCAACCTCGACATCCGCAACCGCACCGACCGGCAGGCCCGGGAGCAGACCCTTCGCCTGCGGCCCGACGAGCAACTGGCCCGACCCCACCGCTCCACCCACCAGCGGGGCGGTGAACTCGACTACGCGATCACGCGCGGCACGCCCCGGTTCAACGCGGACATCCCCGCGGGGCGCGGCTCGGACCACTACCCCGTCCAGTTCGAACCGGCCCCCAGCCCCGTACCGGCCGCGCCCGACGGTCCGGTGCACAACTTCTCCTCAGCTCTCGAGAACGCCCGGACCGGGTTGGCCCTCGATGTTCCGGGCAGCAGCGGCCGTGTGACCACCCGCCTGCAGGCGTACAACGCCCGGCAGCGGTTCCGTGTGGACACCGTGCGGGGGCACTGGTACCGCTTCGCTCACGGCAACAGCCCCCGAGCCGCGTCCGGCGCCCTCGAGGACCGCACCGCCCTCGCCGACCGCACTGCCCTCGCCGCCGGCGAGGCGTGCCCCGGCGTCAATCCGTTCATGCCGGTATCCCCCATCCTCATGCTGTCGTGCGAGTCGCCCGAGGCCCAGTGGCACCCCGACGACCTGGGTACGCCCGGCGGCCCGCTGCGCTGGCGCAACTCCCGCTACCCGCAGCTGTGCCTGACCGGCACGGGGAACGAGACGTCGGTCGTGGCCTTCCCGTGCAACGACGACCCCGCCCAGCAGTGGTGGGACAACTCCCGCGCGGTGCCCGAGCGCGCGTGGGAGGACAGTGACGGGCGGGTTCGGCTGCGTGCGTGGAACGGCCTCTACCTGGACACCTTCGGCGGGGGCAGTCGAGACGGCACCCCACTGATCACCCGCGGGCACAACAACGTCAACACCCAGCGATGGGACGTCCAGTACGCCGGCAGCGGCGACAACCTCGTACGGCTCAGGGGATTCGGCAGCGGACGGTGCGTCGACATCCTGGACAGCGTCCAGCCCCGTCCCGGCGAGCGTTCCGTGCTGCACGACTGCACCGGCCGCGGCAGTAAGACGGACGGCACGGGCCACCGCTGGCAGGCGGAGGCCTACGGCGACGGCACCCTCCGCTTCCGCAACGAAGCCGCGCACCTGTGCCTGGTGCCGGCAGCGCGGGAGGCGGCCTACGTGACGATCGCGACCTGCAGCGACGACGTCCGTCAGCGCTGGACGATAGTGCCGTGACTCCGTGACTCGGTAGCCACGAAGCGAACCGGGCCTGGGCCGGCGCACGACAGCCGACGGCCGGCTCAGGCCCTGGGGGCCGTCATCCGCCCCCCTCTTCCCCTACCCCTGCCCCATCCGTGCGCCGTACCCGGCCGGGGCGGTCTTCCTGTCGCGCCACGGGGGTAGTGGCCCAGCCGTGTTCCAGCAGGGTGAACAAGTCGCGCATGGTCCGGGCCGGGTCGTCGCTCGCGCGGGCGATGCTGGGGGCTTCCAGGGCGAAGCGTGCCAGGCCGGTGACGACGGGGGTGTCCTCGGTGAGCCCGGTGGCCTCGGCGAGGGTGGCGGCCAGTGCCTTCTCGTGGCGCGACCACATGTGCCGGGCGTAGTCCCGCAGCGCGGGGGTGGATTCGACAAGGACGAACACGGGGTCGTCGGTCCGTACGGCGGTACGGGTGCGCACCATGTGATCGCGCAAGGCATGCAGCACCGACTGGCCGGGGGCCCGGTCGCGAACGGCCGCTATGAGGGCGCTCTCGACGTCCGCGTCCAGGTCGAAGACGAGGGCTTCCTTACTGGGGAAGTGTTTGAAGAGCGTGCTCAGCGAGACGTCGGCCGCCTCTGCCACCTCGCGTACACCGACGTTGTCGAAGCCGCGCTCGGTGAACAGCCGCACCGCGGCATCCGCCAGGGCCTGCCTGGTCTGTGCCTTCTTGCGCTCGCGGCGTCCTGTCGTTGTCTCAGCCATGCGCTCCACCCTACTCGTTCAAGGGGAGTCGACCGTAAAGGCGATCGGATCCAAAAGCAGAGCTGTTGCACTTTTGGAGCGGCTGTGTTTCTGTGAGCAGGTACGCCTGACTGGCACTCAGCTGCCGGAACTCGGGGCGCTGCCCTGCCCGGAACAGGGTGTCACCGCAGTCACCACCAGCACCCTTTTCAACCGTCGAACGGAGCGTGACCCTCATGTCCACCACCCCCCGCATCGCGATAGCCGGCGCCGGCCTCGGCGGCCTCGTCTGCGCACGCGTCTTACAGCAGCACGGCGTGCCGGTCACGGTCTTCGAGCACGAGGCCGCTCCTCACTCCCGTTCTCAGGGCGGCACTCTCGACATCGCCGAAGACACCGGCCAGGCGGCCCTGCGCGCAGCCGGCCTGTTCGACCAGTTCCTCGCCCTGTCCCGGCCCGAGGGCCAGGAGTGGCGCCTGTACGACCGCCGAGCGAACCTGATGCGCCATGACCAGGCCGGCGAGGGCGACCTGAGCAGGCCCGAGATCGACCGCGGCCGGCTGCGCGCGCTCCTGCTGGACTCCCTCACCCCCGGCACGGTCCGCTGGGGCCACTCCGTAAGGGCCGTCACCCCGCTGCCCCACGGCACCGCGCGCCTGTACCACCGCGACCGCACCGGCGAGGACTTCGACGACTTCGACCTGGTCATCGGCGCCGATGGTGCCTGGTCCCGGGTACGCCCCGCGCTCTCCGACGCCCAACCCTTCTACGCCGGCGTCACGATGGTGGAAGCCCACTTCGACGACGTCGACCACCGTCACCCCGGCATCGCCCGCCTGGTCGGTCGCGGCACCATGTCGGCCAAGGCGGGCCGCCGCAGCCTGGTGCTGCAGCGCAACAGCAACGGACACGTCCGCGCCTACATCACCTTCCGCGGCCCCCAGGAGTGGCACACCGGCCTCGACCTCGCCGACACCGACTCCGTACGTGCACGCCTCCTCGCCCAGTACCAGGGCTGGCACGAGAGCCTGCTGGGCATCCTGCGCGACAACGAGGGCGGTTTCATCAACCGGCCCATGTACGTCCTCCCTGTCCCCCACTCCTGGCAGCGCGTACGCGGCATCACCCTGCTCGGCGACGCCGCCCACCTGATGCCACCCGTCGGCGTCGGCGCCAACCTCGCTTTGCTCGACGGCGCCGAACTCGCCCAAGCCGTCATCGACCACTCCACCATCGACGAAGCCCTCGACGCCTACGAAAGCGTCATGCTGCCCCGCGCCGCCGACCACGCGAAGACCGCCCAGCAGATGCTCACCACCCTCATCCCCGACACGGACTCCGACGAGGCCGTCTTCCCCGACGCCCTCTGGCCGGCCGACCCTCTCCCTGACGCGCGTCCTGCTTCCGCTCCTACCAGCTGAGCTCCGCCGTCCGGCTCACTCAGGAGAGGATCAGCAACGCCATAAAGAACTGAGCCTGCACCCGCGCACCGACGATCCACCCGCGGACTGCCCGGAGTCATGACCATTCCACGGGTAGAGCGGCCGCCCGAACCGAATGGGTACTGATGGTTACTTCTCCCGCCTCCGATGTGCTCGACGACGCCACGCAGCAGCGCCCCGTCACGACCAGCCTCACGACCCCTACGACATGGACGAATACGGCCGCACGACGGTCGAGGGCGACGTGCGGGACTTCCCGATGAGCCCGTTCATCGGCCAGCAGATCCTCGCGATCCGAACGATCCACTACCGGGACGGGAACGTCGACTTCGCCATCGGCATCACCATCCAGTTCACCGGTGGGACTGTCCGCGTCCTGAACCTCGCAGACGACCTCATCCTCGCTCATGAACAGCACCTGGGCGCGGTAGAGAAATACCTCCATGAAGCAGGCCGCCCGACGGCGTGCGCTCTGGCGGCATCCCTGACGGGAGATGGCCGAATACCCTCGTGGTACCTTCGTGCCGCCGTGCACCGCTGCGAACCGAGGAGGTGAGACCGATCAACACTGTGACAGGTCGGGCCTCCCTCCCCCGCATGGCCTAGGGAGTGCCCGTAGCGGCACCCCGAAAGGCTTGAAACGCTATGCGCTTCACCTCTAAAACATGCTCCAACGGCATCTGTGAACAGCTCTTCCTCCTCGGCGAGATTCCCGGCGTTCTGTGGACGCCTGAAGATGCCGGTACTCGTCCCCTCATCGTGATGGGCCACGGCGGCGGTCAGCACAAGAAAGCCCCCGACATCATGGGCCTTGCGCACCGTTTCGTGACCGAGTGCGGTTTTGCCGTGGTGGCGGTCGACGTGCCGGGTCATGGCGATCGCCCGACGCACGAGGAGTACAACCGGATCGCGTCCGAGAACCAGTCACGCGTGGAGGCTGGGGAAGAACTGGCGCCGCTGATCGCCGGATTCCAGGCACTCGTGGCCCGCCAGACCGTTCCGGAATGGCAGGCGGTCCTGGACGCGGTTCAGCAGCTCGATCACGTCGGCGCCGGCCCAGTGGGGTACTGGGGAGTATCGCTGGGGTGCGGACTCGGCGTTCCCTTTGTCGCCGCCGAGCCCCGGGTTCGCGCTGCCGTATTGGGTCTTGGTGGGGCTTCGGCCTCGGCCCCGGCCGGAGACGCCGCGCGGATCACCGTCCCTGTCGAGTTTCTGGTGCAGTGGGACGATGAGCGCGTGCCCCGTGACCAGAGCCTGGCGCTGTTCGACGCCTTGGCCTCTGCCGAGAAGACCCTGCACGCCAACCCCGGCAAGCACGGTGACATTCCGGCATTCGAGCTGGACAGCACGCTGAAGTTCTTCTCGCGGAACCTCGCCTGATACGTGCCGCCTGCGGGTCCCCGACGCGCCGATCGGCATCCAGTTCCGATCGGCGCGCCCGGCGAACCGCTCACGCCACTGCCGGCTGACGCGCCACGCGGTAGCGGAGGTATACGACGCTCGAGCTGAAGGTGCGGGTCTCGACGAGTTCGAGATCCACCCGGCGCTCGCGCCGGGGAAAGAACGGAATTCCACCGCCAACCAGCACCGGATAGACCCTGGCCCGGTACTCGTCGATCAGACCCAGCGCGGCCGCGTCGGCAGCGAGAGTCGCGCCGCCGATCGCGATGTCGCCCTCCCCCGGCTCGGCCCGCAACCGCTCGATCTCCTCCGCGAGGCCGCCGGAGGCCAGGCGGGCATTGCCCCGCACCGCCGACAAGGTGGTGGAGAACACCACCTTTGGAAGCGGCTTCCAGATCGCGGCCCACTCCAGCATTGAGTCGTCGAGCGACGGATCCTGGTCGGCGCTCTCCCAGTACAACATCGTCTCGTACAGCCGTCGCCCCAACAGGTGAACGCCGACCTCTCGAATCTCGTCGATCCAGGAGCGAAAGACCTCCTCGTCCGGCTCCGTCCAGTCGAAGTCGCCGTCCGGCCCGACGATGTAGCCGTCAAGCGAGACGCCCATCGAATAGGTCACGCTGCGCATCGGAAGCCCTCCTCGGTAACAGGTTCGACAGTACGACCGCCGGACGCCGCAGGACTCGTCACGACCCGCGGCCCGCCACCGGCCCGTGGGGCGTGGTGCATCACCCGGTCTCCTCGGTGCCGGGGATCGTGGCCTCCCTGTAGGTGGCGGCCTGGAGGGTGAAGAGTTGTGCGTACTCGCCGGGTTCGCCGGCGGCCGTGCGGCGGGCCATGAGGGTGTGGTGGTCACCGGACTCGATGACGCGCCCGTCGCGGAAGACGTAGATCATGTCGCATTCGGTCACGCTGGCCAGGCGGTGGGAGATCAGGACGGTGATGCGGTCCGGGCGGCGGGGGCCGTGCAGGACCGCGTCGTAGACGGCATGCTCCGCGCGGGCGGGCCGCTTCACCGTCCCACTGCATCCAGTACGCACTCTTGAGCTCATCGCCGACCGCTTCCCCCTCGGGCGCCGCCGAGGCGGAAGCAGGAGGCAACGACAACTCGCGGCGAGGGCCCGGCACCGTACCGCCGCTCTGCATCCCGTTGATGGGTACCTCGTTCACGCCCGCCTCCCCGCAGCAGCCGGGGGCGGTGAGACGGTGTCGGATGGGCGGCGCACAGCGGCCTCCAGCGGGGTGAACGGGACGTGGACTTGGGACGAGAAGGCTGACGAGAGGGCTTCGGTCACTGCGGCCACCCCATGGCGGTGTACGGCCAACCGTTCGCGATGCCCTCAAGGGCCGCCAGCGTGTACGCCACCGTCGGATCAGGCAGGGCACTGCGAGGCCACCATTGCCAGCGCGTGCACCGGTCCGGCTCCATCAGCCGGGGCTCACCGGCCCATCGGTGCACGCGGAAGAAGACCTGCATCCGCGGATGGCCGTCTGCGCGGTCGAGTAGGTGGACGGTGTGGACCAGTTCAAGGTCGGGCTCGGCGACGGTGACGCCGAGCTCCTCCGCGGCTTCACGCACCGCGCAGGCACGCACGCTTTCACGCTCGACGTGCCCTGCCGGCACGTGCCACACGTTCCCCGCGAACGCCACGTCCGGCGCACGCAGCCCGAGAAGCACGTGACCGTCCCGCTCGAAAACCAAGTGGGAGCCGATGATGTTCAGCTGGGCAGACACGGCCTCTCCTCGCCGACAGGGGCAGTGATGTTCGTGTAGAGGGCCCCTGCGGCGAAGCGCTTGCGGACGGCCAGGACACGTCTGTCGCTCCACCGCTGCAGCAGGACGATGACGTTCTCGGCGCTCTTGCCGCTGCGTCCGGTCAGCACAGCATCCGTGACCGATGGGCTGTGCGGCGCAGGCCTACGTCCGGCGGGAACGTCGTTGGTTCCGTTCATTCGGCCCTCCTAGGCACCGGACGCGAGGAGTCGAAAGAAGAGGAGTCGAAAGAACAGGCGAAGAAACCGTCAACCGTGATCCCGGGAGGACGTCCACCCGGCCGGCGGCCCGCGGGGAGATGTTCGAACTCGACATGAAGGGCATTGAGGGCGAGTACGGGATCCATGGCTCCTCCGAGGGGTAGCGGCTCGTTGTCGACGCCTGGAGAAACTGTGCTGATCAGCGGCCCGTCACGGCGGAGGCCGAGCGAATCGCCAGACGAATGTTCGATGCGGGGCGGTGGCCCATGGCGCGCCAGGGATCGAGGCGCGTGGCGGGTCGTTCGATCACCCCTGAGGGGGCGACTCACCCGAAAGAGGTATTGCCTGTACCCGGCGTTGCTCGCGCACACGCTCGCACCCGCCGACACGATCGGGGACGGGGGCCGGTCGCGCGTTGACGCCCGACGAAGGCCCCGCGGCGTCCGCCCGGCTCGACCCCCCAGCGAGATTTCCTCTTTGGAGTCGTGTCGATGAGGATGTCCCCTTGATCAAAAGTTCGAACAGCCCGGGAAGGAAGTGAAGCCGGTGAGGACGGAGAGGACGGAGACGAGTGGCCCGCCGATGAAGGGGGTGGGGCTGAACAGCCCCAAGGCGTCGCGCAGGTGGCCCGTCACCGTCGGTCTTGTGGTCCTTACTCCCCTGATCCTGGCGGGTTGCGGGTGGCTCAACCAGGGCGGGTCGACCCTGCTGTTGATGGGCAGCGTCGTTGTCCTCCTGCTCGTCCTGGTCGTGGCCGGGGCATTGTGCGGTGCGGGGCCCGGCACGTGTGTGGCGGTCCTCGGGTTCGCCTTCGCCCTCTTCGCCGGGCCTGCGTTGGACGACTACGTACTGGATCAGCGCGGCACCCGGTACGAGGCCGTGATAGCCGACATCAGCAGCTATCACAGAAAGCACGACACGGGGCACACCTGCACCGTCGTCCGGTCGGAATCCGGGCGGGATCTGACCTACGGGATCGACGACTCACAAGGGTGCGACGAGGACTTCGAGCCGGGGCGGCACGTGACGCTGGTGGTGGACCCGGAGGATTGGCTGTCGACGAGGCTGAGCAACGACGTCAACGGACTGTCGTCCGGCCATGCCTGGACCGTTGGCGGGCTGCTCGCGGCCATGGAGGCCTTCATCCTCTATGGCCGGCTGCGCCGTCGGGCGGGACGGTCCTACCGGTGAAGTGCGAGCGACTCTTCGTCGCGGTCGGCGTTTGTACGCTCCTGGTCGTCGTCACGGGCTGCGGCACCGCCGGGGCAGGCAGCGCGACTTCTCCGGCTTCTCCCACCGCCCGGATCGAAGCGGCTCCCCCGCCGCCGGACAAGGGTCCGCTGTGCGACGGGGACAAGGACGGGAGCCCGGGAATCGAAGGCGTCCGGATCCTCAGGGGCGGAATCGCACGGCTCCCCGGGGGCGCGACGGTCGCGTACGCGGAGGCGCACTCGGACGGTACGTCCCGCAAGGCCGTGCTGTCCGAGGGCGTGACGCCCGCCGACCGCAGGGACGGGCAGCACTGGACCGTAGCGCCTGACGAGGATCTGACGGTCAAGGGACGTGCCTACACGGTCCGGCAGATCTGCACGTACCGGGTCGTGCTCACGCCCCAGAGCTCGGATGACGCCTCTCCGGGGCCGGGACCGGCTCCCGCGAAGCAGGAAAGCGGCAACACCTGGCCGGCTGTCGCCGATGGTCACTGGCGGCTGCGCTGGCACGTACCGCATACCCAGTCCGGAGGCGAGGGCTACAGCGTGGTCCTCTACGACGCCCACGACAACCCGAAGCGGGCCGACATCGGAGTCGCCGCGTACCGGGGCCAGGCAGCGAGCTACGACGACGCCCGTGCCCATGGACTCACCGCGAGGCCCTGCGCAGCAGGTACTCCCGCTCCGGCAGGCTCAACGTGAGCCTCGCGGCCCGCCGGTAGTGCTCGCGGGCCTGATCGTGCTCACCGGCCAGGTCGAGCAGGTGCCCGCGCACCGCGTGCAGCCGGTGGTGACCGGCGACCCGCTTGTCGCCGTCGAGCGTGGCGAGCAGGGCCAGCCCCTCAGCCGGGCCGTGCACCATCGCGGTCGCGATCGCGCGGTTCAGGGTGACCATCGGGTTCGGCGCGGTCCGGTCCAGGATCTTGTAGAGGATCAGCACCTCGGCCCAGTCCGTCTCCTCGGTGGACGGCGCCTCGTCGTGGATCGCGGCGATCGTGGCCTGCAGAAGGTACGGCCCGGCAGGCCCCTTGCGCAGGGTGCCGGAGACCAACGCGACGCCCTCCTCGATCCGCGCGCGGTCCCAGAGGCCGCGGTCCTGCTCGGCGAGCGGCACCAGAGCGCCGTCCGCGCTGCGGGTCAGCCGCCGGGCGTCGGTGAGCAGCATCAGCGCGAGCAGCCCGGCGACCTCGCCGTCGTCCGGCAGCAGCCGGTGCACCTCGCGCGCAAGCCGGATGGCCTCCGCAGCCAGCTCGACCCGTTGCAGGTCGGGCCCGGAGGTGGCGGTGTAGCCCTCGTTGAAGATCAGGTACAGCACCTGCAGCACCGCCGGCAGTCGCTCGGGGCTGTCCGGGAAGCCGGCGCCCTTGATCGTCTGCTTCGCCCGGCTGATCCGCTGCGCCATGGTGGCCTCCGGCACCAGGAACGCATGCGCGATCTGGGCCGTGGTGAGGCCGCCGACCGCCCGGAGCGTCAGCGCCACCTGCGAGGGCGCCGACAGCTTCGGATGGCAGCACAGGAACAGCAGGCGCAGCGTGTCGTCGACGTGCCGGGACGGGTCGTCGTCCGGCGGCGGCTCCATGCTGACGGTCAGTTCGCGCTCCCGGCGCGCCGCCTCGCTGCGCCAGTGATCGGTCAGCCTGCGGCTGGCGACTGTGACCAGCCAGCCTGCGGGCCTGCTCGGCACACCCTGCTCCGGCCACTGCACCGACGCCGCGAGCAGCGCCTCCTGGACGGCGTCCTCGCAGGCTTCGAACTGCCCGTGCCGGCGGACGAGCGTGCCGAGGACCCGCGGCGCCAGGCCGCGCAGCAGGTCCTCGATCTCCTCGCTCACGGACGACCGTTCACGGACGCCCGCTCACGGACACCCGCTCACAGATCGGCACCGCAGGAGAACATCGCCGGGCGGATCTCGATCGACAGGCCCTTGATCCGGGTGTCCGGGATGAGCTTGGCGATTTCGATCGCGCGCTCCTTGCTCTCGCAGTCGACCAGGTAGAAGCCGCCCATGAACTCCTTGGCCTCCATGAACGGCCCGTCGGTGACCGTAGGCGTGCCGCCGGTGCCGGTGACGACGGTCGAGTTCGCCGGGGCGGCGAGCGCCTGGGTGAGGATGAACTCCCCCGAGTCCTGGACGGCCTTCATGAACTCGCCGTGGCCGTCCATGATGAGCTTCCGCTCGTCCTCCGAGAGGGCGTCGAGGATCTCCTGGTTGACCTGCATGATCAGGAGGTACTTCATGTCCTTGCTCCTTGTGTCGGGTTCCGCCCGCGGGCGGCTCGACAGGGAGTCGGAGCCGTGCGGCGTCTTTCGACATCCCCCGGTGAGCAAATCCAGACGAGTGGATCCGCCCCCTCCGGGCGAACGGCGGGGGCTCGGGCTTGCCCGTCCGGGGCGACGACCCCGCCAACCCGGAGCGCACGGCCACGATCGCGAGCCGGGAGGACCTCGCCCCCGTCCTCCTCCCCGGGTTCGGCGTGCTGGTCGGGGGCTCCCTCTGGCTTGCCGTCTTCATGGGGGCGTTCGGCCACTACTGGCTCTGAGACGCTCACCGTCACCATCCGGCCGCGTCGCATGCTGCCCCAGGTGCTGCGCTCCAGGTGGGTGGTTTCAGCCGACCGCGTGTGCGCGGGAGATGGCGGAGGCGTGCACTCCGGCCGAGGCCGTGTCGATGACGTCGTCCAAGACGTCGCGGGAGCGGATCAGGTCGTTGATCATTCGATTGATGCGGTCGCGTTCCGCGGTGAGTTCGTCGACCAGCAGTGGCGTGGCCATCTCGTTCGGGGCGCCGTCCGCGTCACGCATGCAGGGGAGCAACTGCGCGATCTTCTTGCTGTTCAGCCCCGCGGCGTAGAGCGCCTGGATGCGGATGACCCGGTCGACCGCCCACTCGCCGTAGTGCCGTTGGCCACCCGGAGTACGCTCGGCCCTCAGCAGCCCCTGCGTCTCGTAATAGCGCAGCGAACGCTCGCTCACCCCGCTGCGCCGAGCCAGTTCACCGATCCGCATTCCCACCTCGCATGCCGACTCAGGACTTGAACCTGACACTGATGTCACCTTCTACCGTACCGGCATGACGAACGCACCAGTTGACTCCCGTCCCTCCCGCCTCTTCGAGCCCGCCCGCCTCGGCGCCCTGGGCCTGCCGAACCGCCTGGTGATGGCGCCGATGACCCGCAACCGCGCTACGGCCGACGGCGTCCCGCAGCCGATCATGGCTACGTACTACGCCCAGCGCGCCTCCGCGGGGCTGATCATCGCCGAGGCCTCCACGCCGAACGCCGTGGGACAGACCTACCCCAACATCACCGCGATCCACAACGAGGAGCACGTGGCCGGTTGGCGACGCGTCACCGACGCCGTGCGCACCGCCGGTGGCCGGATGTTCCTGCAGTTGCAGCACGGTGGCCGGGTCGGCCACCCCGACAACAGCGGGCACACGCCGGTCGCACCCTCGCCGGTCCCGCTCCCGGAGACGATCTTCACCCCCAGCGGACACCAGGCCGCCGTCGTGCCCCGTGAGATGACCATCGACGAGATCGTCTCCACCGTGGCCGACTTCGCCGCGGCGGCCCGTCGAGCCATCGACGCGGGCTTCGCCGGCGTGGAAGTGCACGCCGCCAACGGCTATCTCCTGCACCAGTTCCTGGCCAAGGGCACGAACCACCGCACCGACGCCTACGGCGGCTCGGTGGCCGGGCGCATCCGGTTCGTCGTCGAGGTGGTCCAAGCCGTCGCCGACGCGATCGGCCCCGAGCGGGTAGGTGTGCGGATCGCGCCGGGACTCACCGTCAACGGCATAGAGGAGGGCGACACGGAGAGCATCTACCCGGCGCTCGTCGCCGCACTGGCCGATGCCGGCCTGGCCTATCTGCACGTCGTGTTCGCCGACCCGGACCAGCCCCTCTTCCAGGACATCCGCAAGGCCTGGCCGGGCACGTTGATCGCCAATCCGGTGCTGGGGTGGGGAGGACCGCTGCCCTCCGACGGCGGCAGGCACGAGGGCGAGCGACTGCTCGCCGCGGGAGCCGACCTGATCTCGCTCGGTCGTTCCTTCCTGGCCAACCCCGACCTGGTCGAACGCATGCGCATCGGCGCACCGCTCAACCCGGTGCGAGAGAAAGGCCTGATGTACACGGGCGGTGAGAGCGGATACACCGACTATCCCGTGCTGGCCGCCGCCCAGCACCGAGCCGGGACGGCCGAACCCATCGGAGCATGAGCACCGCCAGGCCGCTCAGTGGTGGCTGTGGTCTACGACGCGCCGACGACTTTCGCAGCCCGGGCACGGAGCTTGCCAACCCGGCTGCGGGCGGTCACTCCACGCTCGGCATCCGCGACAGGGCCCATCCGCCGGTGCAGAAGTACGTCACGGGGAGGACGAACGGCGCCAGTGCGGCGCACACCGCTGCCGTCCCCGAGGCGCTGCAGCCGGCCAGGTCGGGTGTCACGCCGACGGCCAGGACGAGGGCCGCGGCGGCGTGGGCCGTCTGTGCCAGGGGGGACCAGGCGAGTCGGCGCAGCAGCTTCCCGTACGGGATCAGGGAAAACGGCAACCCGAGCGCGAGTACGCCGATCACGAAGAGCACCCACGGCACCCACTGCATGACTGTGTCCGTCACCGGATCGCCCCAGTCCCCGGCCGCGTACCGCAGCAGCTCCTGGCGCTCGCCGACATGACCGCCCAGTGAGAGGTCGTCGGCTGCCCACAGGACGGCTACTTCCTGGCCCGTGTGCGGTTCGCGTGGGGTGTACGTGTGCGGTGCTGTCAGACGGCCGGGGCCACCGTGTACGGAGAGGACCAGGTCAGCGGTGTATCCGGTGACGATGCGTTCGTCGTCCTCGTCGTCGTGGTGCCGGGTTGTGATCCGGGGCTTCTCCGCGATGGTGGCGGTGGAGACGCGGGCGCCCGCCGCGTGCAACGCGGCGACCTGCTTGCCGGGTGGCTCCGGGGGGCCGAAGGAGGAGGTGGCGGCGGTCAGGGAGCACAGCAGCACCAGCGTCCATATGGCGACCTGCCGCGCCTTGACCCAACCCTCTGGGCCGGAGGACGAGGGCAGTTCCTCGAACCGCTCCTGCCGCCTGCGGGCTTGCCGGCTCAGGTCCTTCTCCAGCGGTACGCCTGCGGTGGAGTGGTGGTGCAGACGCTTACGGTGCAGGCGACGCACTTCCCGCCGGTACACCAGCAGCAACACGGGCCGCGCCATGGATAAGAGTGCTGCTGTCCAGACACCCACCAGAACCCCGGTGTGCGGAACGGGCGCTTTCCCGTTCGCGAGCTCCCATACGCAGGCCACGGTGGCCGCGACGAATGTCAGTCCGGCCGTGGCCCGCACGGCCTGTGTCAGCGCGCTCTGCATGACGCGCCCCCCTCTTACGGCGTCATGTGCACCCGTAGTGGGCGCAACCCGACGCGAGTCGATCATGAGGAGGGTGGCAATGTCACCCCTCGGCCATGGCCGCGGATATCCGGTGGAGGCCCGTGGCGCCCTGGACTGCCTGGCCGGGCCTGTTCGGGCCTGGATGTCCGCACGCGGATACTGCGGATCGGACGGTTCAATCGGATCTGCTTCCGGCTGAATCCGAGCCCCTATTCACTCAGCCCTACGACGCCCCAGCCCCGTCGGGCGGCTTCGGTGAGGACGCGGCCCCAGTCCTCCAGCAGGGAGGTGAACCGGTCGAAGTCGCCGACCCATCCGTCAGGATCAGCGGCATGTTCATCAAAGGCCTTGCGCAGCCCACCGAGCCGAGGTTGTACCTCCTTCCAGGTCGCGGCCAATCCCCGAATGCTGTCGGGCGACCGCGCGACGAGCAGACCGTAAGAGACGCCAGGTTCGTCGCAGAAGAAGCCCGGATCCGTGTGCTGCGCCTCATCGTCCAGGCCACGCCAGATCAGCCCAAGCAGCATGGCGTCCAAACGGGTCCGCATCAGCGGGTCAACGTGACCGCGGACGGCCTCCCACCGCTGTCCGGCCCAGAAGTGCGGTTTGAACGAGCCGCAGGTACGCAGGAACTCATAGACGGCGAAGTAGGTGCCGTTGGGCCCGCGCGGCCACTCGAAGTCGCCCTCTACGGCCGGCGCGTCGTGGTCCCACAGCCCCGTCTCATCGGCGTACCAGGCATCCCTCAATCGCGACAGCCGCTCCCGGGGCGGTGCTTCCTCCAGCCATGACCAGTCGGCGATCAGCACATTGATGTCCAGTCCCATTGAGAAAAGAGTACCGATCGCCTGTACCGAGAACCGCCGGCGAGATCATGGATAATCGGGGAATGCTGGTCAGTGTGAAGAGCGTGAACAACAAGACGTCGGTTTCCCCTCCGCAGCCGCCGATGGTTCACCTTCAGGCCCCGTTCGGAACCGCCGTCGTGCTGTGGGGCGGCGATCCGCAGCAAGCGGATGGCCGGCATCTCGTCGAGTGGAGCGTGGACGAGGACATCCTCTGGGGGTGCAACGCGCGGGCAGCCGCCCTGGACGAACCGGGCCTCTGGCAGGACGGCGAGCGGATCGTCCTGCGTGGACGGCTCGATGTGACGGAGGACGGCGCCGCCGTTCTTGAATTCGGCAGCACGCACATCTTGTTCGACCTCGCCGGGCCGCTGCCCGACGACAATCTCGACGGCACCTGGGTGGAGATCTCCACGAAACAGGACCGAGTCTCGGTCTGGCCCTTTCAGATCTGACGTCCCGCGAGACAGTCACTCACCGGCCCCGCCACTCGTGGCCGGGCAGGAACCGCACGTCGTACCGTTCGGGGACCGTCGCGAAGCGATGGGCTTCCGGGACGACGGGACGGCCCGGCAGGCCGAATTCTTCCGTCGGTGCGCCGAGGTTTTCGAAGAACCGCTCGAAGGTGCCGCCGGGGCCGGCGGCGACGCCGACGACCTGGCTGTGGTGGCGCTCCATGCGGTAGGCGTGCGGGCAGTTCTTGGGTACGAAGCCGAAGTCGCCGGGGGTGAGCAGTTTCTCCTGCTGGTTGCCTTCGGTGTCCTCGACGAACAGGCGTACGGCGCCTTGGGTGACGTAGAAGACCTCGTGGGTGTCGGGGTGCAGGTGGGCGGGGATGAGGTCGCCCTTGGGGCCTTCGACGGTGAAGAAGTTGAAGGTGTTCTCGGTCTGCTCGCCGCCGGCGTAGATGGTGATGAGGTCGCCGAACAGGTGGGCGCGGTCGCCCTCGCCCTTCTCGATGAAGTAGGGCTTGCCCGGGTCGGCGGGTATGCGGGAGGCACGTCGGTAGCGGGTGGCGTACTCGATGGTCATGGGGGCTCCTCGGGTCGACCTCACGAATGTCAGGTAGCCTGACATGAGAGGGTGTCGGCAGGCAAGCCGAACGTGAGGAACCCATGCAGTCCACCCGCCGCAACCTCCCCCAGCTGTTCAGCGACGCCCGGCGCTGGTTCGAAGAGGGGCTGCTGACAGCTCTGGAGGCGGCCGGGGCCACGCCGGTGTCCCCGACACAGGCGCAGCTGTTCGCCGTGCTGGACGACGACGGCACCACGGTGTCCGAGCTGGCCCGGCGCATGGGCGTCACCCGGCAGACCGCGCACCAGGCCGTGCACGGCCTGGTCGCCGCCGGCCTCCTCGAACAGGCCCCCGACCCCGCCTCCGCCCGGCAGCGGCTGATCCGCCGCACCGAGGAAGGGGAACGCGCGCACCAGCAGGCCGGCGTCATCCTCGAACGGCTGGAGGAGCAGCTCGCCGAGCGGATCGGCCGGGAGGCGGTCGACGCCCTGCGGGCGGCGCTGGAGGTGCCGTGGGGCCGGCCCCCTTCCCCGAGGGTGTGAGGGTCACTCGGAAACGGCAGGCGATACTGTCCGGCATGACCACAGCCCCCTCCCGTCCGGCCTGCCACGATCCGGCCGACTTCGCGTCGCGCCTGGCTGCGGCCGAGGACTGGTTCAGCGCCGCCATCGGTGCCCAGCAGGACGGCGAGTGGGTGCTCACCGAGACGGAGCGCCGCATCCTGGACGACCTGGTGGCGGCGACCAATCCCCTGCACGGTGGCGCCCTGCCGCCGCACACGGGGGATTCCCTGTACGTACGGGTGGGGCGCATCCGCAACTGGGCCGGTGCGCTCCGGCTCGCCGCCCGGGCCGGCGGCTGGGAGCTGTCCCCGGTGACGGGTACGGACCCACAGGCCCTGGCCCGCCCCGCCGGTATGGCGGACTTGCTCTCGGGCATCTACGCACTCGCCGAGCAGGGCGATCGTTGGCAGGCGCTGCTTCTGGGCACCGCCCGCATGATGAACGCGGCCGCCCCCGGCGACCCTCCGCGGGACGGAACCCTCGAGCAGGCGATCAACGACCTGCACCCGCGGTTCGGAGCAGACCTGGCCGCTGCCGAAGGCTTCTTCACCGGCCCCGGATCACTGGACGACCTGCCTCAGTTCTTCTACTGACGAGTATCCGCACAGGTCACCCGCGAGAGTGATAGAGCGCGCGGGCGCGGGGAAGGTCGATCGGCGCGTCTTCGGGCAGTTGGAGGAAGTGTTCCACCTGCCAGGCCTGCGTGCTGCGGGCCTGGCGGTTGGTGGTCGTCACCCACGGCGGATAGACACGGAATCCCCGTTTCCCTCCGGAACCGTTCGTGGACACGATGTCCCGTGCGCGGAGTACCTCTCGCGGGAAGACGAACTGCCCGAACCGATCGCCCTCGCGCATGCTGATGACAAAAAGGTCCACCGGGTCTTCGGCGTCGAAGGGCTGGATCGGGCCGCTCGCGGACCTCTTCCAGACCGTGACGAACTGGCCGACCTTCGTCGGGGTCGTCTTGGCCACCCGGAACCGGACCGCGAGGCCGTCCAGCGTGAACGCACACGCCCCGTACTCGGCGCTCTCCGCTTCGGGGACCGGCTGTGAGCACGTGAAGCCGCTCGGGTCGTACGCCAGCGACTTCGCCCTCAGCAGATCATCGGGGATCCCTGGAGCGCGTAGCCAAGGCTCAGCGTCATGGGCACCGGATCCTGGAGGGGCTTCACGTTCCATCGACACCCTCACATCCTGCCAGATATAGAACGCATGAACGAATTCGGCTCAGTCCGCCGCTTCCTCACCCCCCAGGGCCCAGGGAAGGGTCAGCTCCGAGTCCGCGTGCAGCGTGATGCGGATCGGCTTGAAGCTGGTGGCCTCGACGGACGGCTCCCCGGTGCCGGGGTTGCGGGCGTAGCGCGGGTGGGCGCCTCCGCTGATCTGCAGGCGGATGCGGTGGCCGACGGCGAAGCGGTGGGCGGTGGAGCTCATCGGCACGGTGATCTCCGCGGGTTCCTGCCCGGCGGTGTGCAGGCTGGACAGACCGTCGCAGATGTTGGTGGAACGGCCTCGGGCGTCCACGTCGCACAGGCGGGCGAAGACGTCGGCGTATCCGGTGTCCGTGGAGATCCGCAGGCGCGCGGAGACCGGGCCGAGGATGTCCACGGGCTCGGTCAGCGGCGGACCGGTGAACGTCAGGACGTCGTCCCGTGCCTCCAGGGCGGTGTTGTCTCGGGGGCCTGCGGTACGGGAGAGCAGGGGGCCGCCCACGGAGGGGGTGGGGTCGGCCGGGTCGTAGCGGAAGGAGGTCAGGGGTGCGCTGTCGGTGGGGGGCTGCTGGATGAGGTGCCCGTCCGGGGTGGGGAACCAGGAAGCCGTACGGGTGGACAGGGGCCAGTCGTCGAGGTCCCGCCACGCGCCTTCGCCGCCGACGTGCACACGCACCGTGGTGGGGCGCAGGCCGGAGGGGTCGTCGCACAGGTGGGCGCGCAGCCAGGCGAGGCTCTCGGCGAACACCTCGGGCCAGCCCTGTTGCATCGCGGAGGTGTGGGTCCAGGGGCCGACGAGCAGGGAGGTCTCGCATCCGGCCCGACGCAGTCGGCCGTACTGTTCGAAGGTCTGGTCGGCGAGCACGTCGTGCCATCCGCCGATCAGGGCGGTGGGCACGCTCAACCGCTCCGCCGCCTTGCCGGTGTCCGTGCCGTGCCAGTACGGGTCGTCGGCGTCCGGGTGCGTCATCACACTGTCCAGCCAGGGCACTTCACCTAGGGCGGAGACGTACGCCCCGCGCAGCGGTTGCGCGGTGGTGATGGCGCGCAGACGGCGTTGCAGGCGCAGCATCGCCTTCACGAGGGGCACGATGCCCTGGTGCTGGTAGGTCATGCCGGCCCCGACGGCCAGGGCGTTCTCCAGGTGGAACGCGCCGCCCGCGTGGTAGAAGGCATGGGGATTGTGCAGGCCGACCTGGACGACCATCGCCTTCAGCTCCGGCGGCGGGTCCAGGGCGAGCGCCCACTGTACGTAGCCCAGGTAGCTGGGGCCGACCGTGCCCAGGGTTCCGTTGAACCAGGGCTGTTCCCGCAGCCAGGCCACCGTGGCCTGCCCGTCGGCGGCCTCGTCGCGCCAGACGTCGAACCGGCCGCCCGATCCGCCGGTGCCGCGGCAGCTCTGCAGTACGACGTGGAAGCCCTGTTCGGCGAAGAGCATGCCGTACATGGGTGACCACGGCAGGCCCCTGCCGTAGGGCGAGCGCACGAGGAGGGTGGGGAAGTCGCCCTCCGCGCGGGGGAAGTAGTGGTCCGTGCGCAGGGGGCTGCCGTCCGCGGCCGGTACCTCGAGCCCCGGTTCCCAGCCCACGTCGTGCCGCTTGGGCGGGAGGCCGCGCCATGTCGCCCTCATCATCCGTGAGGACAACGGCGGCTTCGCCGTCGGTGCGGTCCAGTCGGTCCTCGACGCGGCGTCGTACGTGTGCGTTGGCATGGTTACCCCTCCGTCATTTCCGTACGGTGTACGAGAATAACGGATGCTTGGATGGTTCCTGCACCCGAGCGACCAGCGCCCACCACACCCACACCACCCCAACGCCCATAATGTTCAGAACGTCCAGAAGAGGAACAAGAAGATCGTGACCCGTGGCGACCGGGCCGGCTCCGCAGGCGTCGACCCTCAACAGCTCTGGCTGAGTACCGGCCGACCCGGCCGGGGGCGCAAACCCGCCTTCAGCCGCACGGCGATCACGGCCGCAGCCGTCGCCCTGGCGGACGCCGAGGGGCTGGAGGCGGTCACCATGCGGCGGGTCGCCTCCGAGGTCGGGGCCGGTGTCATGTCCCTCTACAGCTACGCCCCCGACAAGGAGACGCTGCTGGAGCTGATGGTCGACCAGGTCAGCGGCGAACTCCCGACGACGGATCCCCTCACCGGCGACTGGCGTACGGACCTGAAGGCCATCGGCCATCTCCAGCGCGCCCTCATGCTCCGTCACCCCTGGCTCCCGGCCGCGCTGTCCGCCCGCCGGACCCTCGGCCCGAACACCCTGGCCTTCCTGGAACGCGCACTCGCCGCCCTGCGGCCCACCCGGCTGGACGGCGCCGCGAAGCTGGAGGTCTTCGCCCAGCTGACCGGCTTCGTCGCCGCGCACGTCGCCCACGAGATCGCGCAGGCCGCGGCAGCGCGATCACCCGAGAGGATCGAGGCCGAGGCCCGCTACCTGGCCGCCGTCGCCGCGGACGGCCACCATCCGGAGCTCGCCGAGGTCCTCTCCGCGCCCCCGCGTCCCGCCACCCCGGAGGCCACGTTCACCCGGTTCCTCGACCGCCTGGTCGACGGCCTCGAATCCGACTGACCCCGTCCGTCCCCTCCCCCGGCGGTCAGCTCAGGTCGTAGCCAAAGGTGTACGGGACGGAGGGCTCACCGTGCCGGGCGGTAAAGCTGCCGGTGCCCCGCAGCCCGGTCAGCTCGCCGGTGCCCGACCCCGGCACCACCTCGAACGCGCAGTGCACAGTGCCTTCGTCGTCGAAGGAGCCCCGCTCCTCGACGACGAAGGTGCCCTTGCGCCCGTCGAGACTGCCGGCCAGCAACTCCATTCCGGTGAAGGTGCCGGTCTTCTCGGTGACGTAGACGATGGTGTACTCGCAGGTGGTGTCGGCGGCCTCGATGCCGCCGGAGAAGGCATTGGTGACGGAGGCGTGGGCGAGCCGCGGGGACGCCTCGCCCGGGCTGACGGAGCGCTCCTCCCAGTTGGCGAAGGTGAAGTGGCCGGTGGTCTGCACGGGCGCGGGGGTCATGGGGGTCATGGGTGGTGTGTCCTCTTTCGATAAGCCGCACGGTCCTTTCGTACGGCGTCATGTGACCAGACTGGCCGCCGTACCTGACATCTCCTGTCAGGTACGGAAACAGACCGCAGGAGAATGACCCCATGCGTGCCGACCGGCTTCTCTCCCTGCTCTTGCTGCTCCAGAACCGTGGGCGGATGACCGCTCCCGAGCTCGCCGCCGAGCTGGAGGTGTCGGTCCGCACGGTCTACCGGGACATCGAGGCCCTCGGCGCCTCGGGCGTCCCGGTCCTCGCCGACCGCGGGCCCGCCGGCGGCTACCGCCTGATGGACGGATACCGCACGCGGCTGACCGGGCTCACCGACGCCGAGGCCGGTTCGCTGTTCCTCGCCGGAGCACCGGGACCGGCGCGCGACCTGGGCCTCGGCGCGGTGCTGACCACCGCACAGCTGAAACTGCAGGCCGCTCTCCCGGCCGAACTGGCGGAGCGGGCCCGGCGCGTGCAGGACCGGTTCCACCTGGACGCCCCGGCCTGGTTCCGGGACGCCGACCCTGTGCCGCATCTGGCGGCGGTCGCGCGGGCGGTGTGGGAGCAGCGAGTGATCCGTGCGCACTACCGGCGTTGGCGCGGCGAGGTGCACCGGGAGCTACGACCGCTCGGCATCGTCCTCAAAGGCGGCATCTGGTACCTCGTGGCACTGGTGGACGAGGCCGTACGGACCTATCGGATAGCGCGGTTCCTGGCCGTGGACACCACGGGAGAGACCTTCGAACGGCCGACCGGATTCGACCTGGCCGCCTGCTGGGAGGAGTCCTCCCGGCGCCTGGAATCCGCGCTTCAGCAGGGAACCGCGCACCTGCGGCTCTCACCCCGGGCGCAGCGGTTGCTGCCCATGCAGTTCGGTGCGGTGGGCGCACGTGCCCTCGAGAACGCCGGCCCGCCGGACCATGAGGGCTGGGTGCGGGTGGAGATGCCCGTCGAGGCACAGGCCGTCGCGGTCGGCGACCTGCTCAGACTGGGCGCCGAGGCGGAAGTGCTCGGCCCTCCCGAGCTGAGGCAGGCCGTCGCCGAGACCGTGGCCACGCTGGCACATCGCTACGCCGCGGGTGAAGCCGAGGCCGTTCACGGGCAGTAGGCCGGCTCGCGCAGCCGCTCCGCCGCCGACGCCGGCGCAAGACGGCTGGGCATCGTGCTCTGTTCGAACGCCGATGGCCGTGGCGGCACGTTTTCCGCTCACACCTGGTGTAAGCAGGAGCCATGGACCTGCGGCGACTCCCCGGGGCTCACCGATGGCCCCGGCAGCGAAGCCGTGCCCTGGTGGCGGTACCGCTTCTCCTCGTCCTGGTCGTCACCGTGGTCGACATCCTGGCCCCGCCCGAAGTGCACCTCGGTCCCTTCCTGGTCGCCGCGCCCGCCATCACGGCGTCGTTCGGCGGGCCGCTGATGACGGGATTCATCGGTGCGGTGGCCGTCGCGGCCCAGTCCATCGTCGCCGTCGCCCGTACCAGCCTCACCGACCTCAACCACACCCTCCAGATCACCGCCCTGATCCTGATCTCGGCGATCGTGACCCTGTTCGCCCACCACCGCGAGCGGCACGAGAAGGAGATGACGCAGCTCAGATCGGTGGCGGAAGCGACCCAAGGGGTGCTCCTACGGGCGCTTCCGCAGCGGATCGGCCCGCTGCGCATCGCGTCCGTCTACCTCGCCGCCGAGGCCGAGGCGCAGATCGGCGGCGACCTGTACGCCGTCACCCGCACCGCCCACGGCACCCGGCTCGTCATCGGCGACGTACGCGGCAAGGGCCTGGAGGCCATGGGTGACGCCGCGCTCGTCCTCGGGGCATTCCGGGCCGCCGCGCACCGGCAGGCCGAGCTGCCGGTGCTGGTCGCCGACCTCGAAGGAGCCGTCTCCTCCGACCTGGGCGTCCCCGGCGCGTCGCGGGACGAGCACGCCGACCGGGGAGAGACCTTCATCACCGCGGCCGTGCTGGACGTCCCTGACCTCGAGCCGTCCCTGCACCTGATCAGCTGCGGGCATCCCCCTCCCCTGCTGCTGCGCGACGGCCGTGTCACCCCACTGAAGGTGCGTCAGCCCGCACCTCCGCTCGGCCTCATCGAGTTCGCCCCCGCCGACATCGCCGTGGAGTCCTACGGGTTCGAACCCGGCGACGTCGTGCTGCTGTACACGGACGGCGTCATCGAGGCCCGCGACGACACCGGGACGTTCTACCCACTGTCCGAACGGATCGCGGCCTGGTCGGGACACGGGCCCCAGGCCCTCCTGCGGCACCTGTGCGAGGACCTCCTGGCCCACTGCGGCGGATCCCTCGGCGACGACGCCGCCATGGTCGCCGTCCAACGCCTCCCGGAGGCGCCCACCGCCTCCGGGATCAGCTGACGTCGGAGCCCGCCGCCTCCCGCTCAAGCAGGACAGCGGCCTCAGGTGCCGATCAGGTCGAGAAGATCGTCGGCGTGCTCCTCTTCCTGCTCGAGGATCGACTCCAGCAGGCGGCGCGTGGTGGGGTCGCGGTCCGACAGCCAGCGGACGATCTCCTGATAGCTGGAGATGACGATCCGTTCGGCGAGCAGATTGTGCTCGAGCATCGTCGTCAGGTCGTTCGGGGACGGGGTCGTGTAGTCCGTATGGGCCCGCTGCACCAGGGTCGCCGGGTCGAAATCGGGTTCACCTCCCAGTTGGGAGACCCTTTCGGCCGCCCACATGGCGTGCTGCATCTCCTGCGCGGCGTGCTCGGTGAATTCCGCCGTCACCTGTGCCCGGTCGATGCCGGTCGCCGAAATGGCGTGGCGGGTGTAGCGCAGCCAGCACACCACCTCCGTGGCGATGACGTCGTTGAGGATGCCGATGACCCGTTCCTTGTCGACGCCGTAGGTGCCGGTGACGGGGCCCGCTTCCATCTTCCGCCGCGCCTCGTCACGGATTCTGGTGACGTCCAGGACGAAGTCATCGCTCATGCCGGGTCCCTCTCTGCTCGTGCGTCGACGCTCTGCGCTCGCACTGAATTCCCCGGTAGGCGGAGGAAGGCACGCTACCCGTCACAAGATGACCGGTTCGACGCAATCCGGTGAACGCAATCCTTCGGCGTAGTCCGATAGTGCCGGTCACCTCACGTCAGTACCGCGTCCCGGACCAGATCCTTCAGCGGTGTTCTGCGGTACCTCACCGCCGCCGCGCGCAGGCGGCTCGTGGCCGCGTCGCGGTAGGGGCTGGTGGCGAGCCAGCCTTCGAGGTCGGCGTGGGTGTCCTCGTCGCGGCGGACAGCACGGCATCCTGGGGCGTACGTTCCGTGCGCGCCTCGGGGCCGTCGGTGCCTTCCGCCGCGCTCATGACGGCTGCGATCGTCTACATCCTGTTGTGGTCGTGGGAATCGAATGGTGCTGGGGCTGATGCTGGTGCCCCCGTCCCGCGCTGTGCTGCGGGACGGGGGCACCAGCCCTATCAGGTCGTTCGGAGCCCGTCAGACCTCGCAGTTGGATTCGGTGCCGAGGAAGGGGATGTCCTCCTGACAGGTGTCGTTGCCGGCACCGCCGTCGACGGTGCCGGTGGCCTCGGCGCCCTCGTGGATGTTGTCGTTGCCGCCGCCGCCCAGGACGTTGCAGCCGTTGGCGTCGGTGACGTCTATGGTGTCGTTGCCGTCCTCGCCGGCGATGGTGCTGACGTTGCAGGTGGTGACGGTCAGCTCGTCGGCGCCGTCGCCCCCGTGGAGGCTGCCGCCGGCGAGACCGTCGCTGAGGGCGAGGACGTTGATGTTGGCGAAGTCGTTGCCGGTGCCGAGGAACGCGGCGTCGGCGGACACCGTGCCGTGAACGATGAACCGGTCGGCGTTGGCCCCGGTGTCGACGAGGCCGGAGTTGTTGCCGGTGATCTCGACCGTGTCGTCACCGTCGCCGGTGACTATCGACTGGCCGGCGTGGTTGCCGAGGACTCGGACGGTGTCGTTGCCGGTCCCGGTGTTGAAGTCGGCCAGGGTGTCCAGAGCCGCTGCCGTGATGATGTCGTTGCCGGCGCCGGAGTTCACGATGCCGCCGGCGTCGGCCAGGATGGTGATCGTGTCGTTGCCGCCGAGGCTGTTGATCACCTGGCCGGGCAGCAGGAACGGGCAGACGATGTTGTCAGCGCCGCTGGTCTCCGCTCCCGTGCACTGCGCGGGCAGGGCAGAGGCGTCGGTGGCCGACAGGCCGACCACGCCGAGGGACATGAGCGCCACCGAGGCCAGCCAGGCCAGGCCGCGGCGCAGGGGGTTCGCGTACATCAGGGTGCTCCTCTCCGTCCGGCGCCCCTGGGATAGTGGGCGGCCGGGCGAGTTGGGGGTGAGCGGCGGGGGCAGCCGCACGGACACCACAGCCCCGGGGGTCCATCAACGTGGGCCGGCCCGTGGAGGGAGATCCCAGCGGGCCGAGGGCGTGTGGGGCGGCGCGCGGCCGAGCCAAGGCGCTTGTGCGCGAGCCGTCGCACCGAGCTGGATGTCCTGCGACGGTTTTCGCTCCGGCGGCGCCCCCACCGGAGCTTGAAGTGTGCGGGCCAGATGGCTGAAAAGAGGAGGCGCGTGTCAGGGCGCGCGGTGGTGAGAATCCGCGCGCGGCCCGGTTGTGAGCTGCCTCGACAAGGGGCCGCGACGAGGGCCCGGATCCCGTCGGTCCGGCCGTCGACGTGCCCTTCATCACACGCTTGAGCTGCACTATTCAGGGCAGGGGTGCGGCAGCTGACAGGGCAGCACCTGGGCCCTCCGGCGACCGGTTCGGCTCATTGTTTGGAGGAGATGGAATGGCAAAGCCCCCCTTCGGCGCCTTGTCCTGTGCACTCGCGGGGCTCGCGACCGCGCTGAGTTGCCTCACGTTCGAGTTGCGCGCAGACGGCTACGAGCAGTACGTCGAGTCCGTGGCCCACGCCGCCGTACAGATGTACGTGGCCTCGGCCTTGGTCGTGGTGACATGGGCCCGTGCCCGTAGGACGCACTCGGACTGAGGAGAACACGTCACGCCCGTCGCTTGAATCTCCCCCTGGGGGAGTTCCTACCGTACCGGTGAGCGCGGACGGCCCCCGGCGGGCCGGACGCGTGGACCGAGGTAGGCAAGGAGACGTTCATGACGGCATTCATATTGATGTCCGGCGCCCACACCGACGGCTTGGTGTGGGAAGAAACGGCCGCTCAGCTGCGGGAGTCGGGGGCCGAGGTGCATCCGGTGACGCTCACCGGCATGGGTGAGCGCCGCCGTCCGGCGGAGCCGGAGACGGACCTGGAGACGCACGTCCAGGAGCTGGTGCGGCTGATCGACGAGGTGGACGCGCCGGACGTGGTGCTGGTCGGTCACTGCTACGGCGTCTATCCGGCGTACGGCGCCGCCGACCGGCGGCCGGAGCGTGTCGCGCGGATCGTCTGTCTGGACACGGGCCTGCCTCAGGACGGTGAACCGGCCCTCAATTTGGTGCCCGACGAGGCGGTCCGCGAGCGGCTGCTGCAGCGGGCCGAACAGGCCGAGGACGACGGCTGGCTGCTGCCCCCGCCGACTGTCGAGGAGTGGCAGCGCTGGGGCAGCGTCGCCGGCGTCCCCGGGGACGCGCTCGAGCGGCTGACCCGCCGTGCCGCGCCGCAGCCGTCGGCCACGCTCACCCAGCCGCTCCGGCTGTCGGGGGCGGTCGCCGAGGTGGCGACGACCGGCGTCCTCTGCACGGCCAGTGGGCCGGGCATCGCCCTGATCGAGTCCTTGGTGCAGCTCGGGGATCCTCGCCTCACAGCGCTCGTCGACCCCCGGGTGAGCTTCTTCGAGCTCGACACCGGGCACTGGCCGATGCTCTCCGTTCCCGGCGAACTGGCCGACGTACTGCTGCGAGCCGCCGCGGGCGAAGGGCACCGTCTGACCGCACCGGAGGACAAGCAGCCGTCACACCTCCGGCACTTCCTGCTCGACGTACCGGAGCGACCTCGCGAGCGGGTGGGACGGGTCGATCTCTACCTCCCCGATGCCGACGGTCCACGCCCGGCCGTAGTGTTCGTCCATGGCGGCCCGATCCCGCCCGGCACACAGCCGACGCCACGGGACTGGCCGACCTTCGTCGGCTACGGCCGGTACGTGGCCGGTCTCGGCGCGGTCGGCGTGACGCTGGATCACCGGCTGCACGATCTCGGCGACTACGGGCGCGCCGCCGAGGACGTCGCGGAAGCGGTCGAGCTCGTACGGGCGGATCCGCGCGTCGACGCGGACCGCGTCGCGCTGTGGTTCGTCTCCGCCGGCGGACTGTTGTCCGCCGACTGGCTCGCGACGCCCCCGCCGTGGCTGCGGTGCGTCGCGGCGACCTACCCCATCCTCGCGCCGCTGCCGAACTGGGGGCTCGTCGAGGACCGCTTCCGCCCTACGACTGCCGTCCGCACGGCAGGGCGGTTGCCGATCGTTCTCAGCCGCGTGGAACTGGAATTCCCGGAGTTGGCGGCGACGGTCGCGGAGTTCGTGGCCGCCGCCGAGGACTGCGGAGCCAACCTCGAGATCATCGACGTACCCCTCGCCCACCACGGGTTCGAGACGACCGACCACACCGAGCAGACGCGCGACGCCGTGAAGCACGCGGTGCGGTCCGTACTGGGACACCTGAAGATCTGAGCTCATACGGCCGACCGGCGATAGGCGATACTGGTCGGCCGTGGTCAGCCGGACAGACAGACGATGAGCTCTTCGCGGCCGGAGACTCCGGTCTTGCGGTAGATGGCCTTGAAGTGATCGTTCACCGTGTGCGGTGACAGGCCGAGGCGGCGGGCGATCTGTTTGACGGGCAGGCCTTGCAGGGCCTGCTCGATCACCGCCTGTTCCCTGGACGTGATGCCGTACCACGCGGTGACCGCCGGCAATAGCGTGTCCGCGGCGGCGGGCTGGATCGTGACCGCCACGTCTCCCGCCACCGTGCCCTCGAGGAGCTGGGCGTGGAGTGCGATCCACCCCTGTGGCGTGGGGATTCTGCTGAGTGCCGGGCCGGAGGCGCTGCGGGCCATGTGGGTGACGTTCCAGAGGAGGGCGAAGAGTTCCTCGTCGTCGGTGGGCCCGGGCGGGGGCACGAGCGCGCGCAGGGCGTCTCGGCCTGTCGGGGTGACGCCCTTGACCTCGAAGTCACGGCCGACGAGGGCGACGCCCGGTGCCACTCCGCAGCGGATCGGGCGCAGCGGTTTGCCGGAGACGAACCGCTGCAGGGCGAATGTGATGTGCCGGGCCAGGCGTTCGGCTTGCTGGACTTCGGCCGGCAGGAACGGCGTGCGACTTCGCTCCCGCAGCAGGACCATGCCACCCCACAGCACGCCGCCGTGCGTCAGGGCGATGCGCATCTCGCTGCCGAACCCCTCGGCGGCCAGGATGTCGTGTTGGTGCTCGCTGTCCCGCTCCTTGGGCGAACCGGACCCGAAGACCCCGACCTGGCGGCGGCCGCTGACGAGTTGCGTGAAGGAGTGCCGGTCGCGTCGGTGGGCGTCCTCGATCGCCAGGCGGCGCTGGGACCTGGTGCTGTAGCTGTGTTCTCCGACGCTGAAGACGTACGCGCGGGTGACCGGGTCCACGGCGACGAGCGTGTACCCGTCGTGCGGGACGACCCGGCCCACCTGGCGGGAGATCTCGGCGCCCAGCTCGGGGACGGTGGTGGCTTCCGCCGCGGCCCCCGGCATGGCGTGGCACACCGCATCGACCCGCGCGCTCGTGTCACAGCTACGGCCCACGCTCGCCTCCCGGACTCGGGAGACGAGGCTACTCGTGGCCGGGCCGTCGGCCCATGGGGGCGCGGAGCATGTCGCGAAACCACCGGTACGGCGTCGGAGTCAGGATCCTATGAAGGTGAACTGGACGCCCGCGTGGTTGCCGCTTCCTCCGACGATGGTGACGCGGAACGCCCCGTCGGTGCCCGCGGTGTCATAGGAGTTCGAACCGACGTACGGGTTGTTCCAGTGCAGGTGAAGCCGCTTGGTGTTGTTGGCGGGGTTCCTGCAGCCCTGGGTGACGAAGTCCGCTTCGCCTTCGGTGCCGGTGAGGACGCCGTTCGACTCGGACTCCCATGTGATGGTGTCGCCGCGTTCGATGAAGGCGGGAGGGCGTCGGGTCCACTCGCCGTGGTCGAGCCGCGCGGTGATCAGCACCAGGTCGCACCTGGTGCTGTTGGTCATGAACACCTCTACGCTGCGGGCCGCGTTGACTCTCTCCGCTCCCGCTTCCCCGGCGGTCGATGCCACCGCCGGGGCGGCGGCCCCCACCGCGAGGAGAGCCGCGATGACGGCCGCCCGTCCGGCCTGCCCCCTGACGCGCCCCGTAGCTGTCGCCCTGGTCGTCTTGCCGCTCATCTCGTTCCCCTTCGGCAGAGTAAGAAGTGGTGCGGACTTGCCCTCCCAAGGATCGAAGGTCGATCTTGCGCGGGGTATCCCTGCATCCAGGGGGTTGACTCATCGGCGCAGCGTCCCGCTTCAGTCGATGAACGAGACCTCCGGGTGGGCAGCCGAAGGACCGTCGAAGAGGCCGCGGTCCGGGCGGTGCCTCAGGTGCACGTCGAAGAACTCGCTCAGGTAGGCGCGTTGCGCACGGACGGAGCGTGCGGGGTCGACGGTGCCGACGAGTACGGCCAGCCTGTCCGCGGGCATGTTGCCGGCCGCGGCGATCGGCGGGAGCTGGGCCTGCAGGTCGGTGTAGGCGTAGTGGCCCGCGGTGGGTATCTGCAGGTTGCGGTGCCAGCCGCGCAGGTTCTTCCACAGGGTCGCCAGTACCTCGTCCCGGCTGTTGCCGAGCACGCTGTTCATCAAGAGGAACGGCCGGTCCAGGCCGCCGTCGACCACGGAGCCGATCGCGTTCGCGCCCGCGCCGACCGCTCCGTCCAGGTCGACGGCCGCGCGGATGCGCGGGTCGTCGTGCATCGCCTGGGCGGCCGTGGCGCCTCCGATGGAGTGGCCGAACATGCCGACGGCGGTCAGGTCCGCGCACCCGGCGAGGCCGGACGGCAGCGGACGACGGTCCGCGTCCGGGCCGCCGCCGCGGTGCAGCGTCTCCAGCCGGTCGAGCACGAAGCGGACGTCGGCCACCCGTACGTCGACCAGGGCCCGCAGGGTCGCCTTCTCGGTCGCGTCCTGGGTACGGGCCACCCGGCCGTCAGAGAATTCCACGGCGATCGTCTCGTGGGTGTGGTCCACGGCCACCACCAGACAGCCACGACTGGCCAGTTCCTCCGCCAGGACGGTGCCGAAGCCCCGCGGCATGTTCCGGCCGGGCGAGTACAGGACCACGGGGAGGCCTCCGGGCCGACGCCTCACCGGCGCACCGGTGACGGCGTGGGTCCGGGTCGCCGCCCAGTCGGCGCCCCCTGGCTTGACGGAGAAGTCCTCTCTCGTCTCCACGAGCTGCTGCCATTCGGCCGCCACGCGGGGCGGCAGCTGAAGGGCCGGTCGTCGCCCCGGTACCGGGAGGGACGGGTACCAGACGGTCGTCATCAGCTCGCGCGCGGCCCGGGTGGTGAGCCATGGATCGGGTCTCGAAGGGTCGACGAGGTGCAGGGATGCCGTGCCGACGGGGTACGGCCCTGTGGGGGGCGGCAGCGTCATGGTCACGGGGCGCGTACGACCGCCGGGTGCCGCCCCGGCGACGCTCGCGCCCGCCATGGGAGCGAGCAGCGCGAGCCCGAGGGCACCGACGAATTGCCGACGTCGAAGGTGTCGAAGGTTCGGTGACTTCATGCCTGCGACGCTATGGAGCGGCCCCGGCCGGGCACCTCCTCCCCCGGTCCCGACCGCCTCCGCCGGAAGGGGGAGCGACCCGCTCCCGGGTGACTACGCCGCCTGTGCCATGGCGGCGCCACCGGGCGCCCCCGCACCCATACGGCCGCCCCATGACTGGCAGCCGCAATCCGGCCCGACGATGCTGGAGCGTGTCGTACAGCACGGAAGAGCGGGAGCGGGTACGTGAGGGCACCGAGCGCGGGGGGCAGCGCTGTGAAGCGCTGGTGGCTGCGCCATCTGCAGCTGGTGCCCGCCCTGCTGCTCGCCGTGGGCGCGTTCCTCGACTACAACACCCCACCGCATTTCAGCGCCGAGGCCCTCTACACCGCCGCGCCGATGTCCGCCGCCGCGCTGCTGTCGCTGCGTGCCACGATTCTGGCGGGCATCGGTGCGTGTGCCGCCGATTTCGCGCTGCTCACCCACTTCGGCCTCATGGACGACTCCGGTGGGCGGAGCGAGCTGGCGGCGGTCGCGACCGTCTCGGCCTTCGCCGTCGTCGTCAGCCGCCTCATGTACTACAGCGACGTGCGGTTGCAGTCCGCGCGCGGCATCGCCCTCGCCGTCCAGCGCGCGGTGCTGCCGGAGCCGCCCGAATCGATCGGGCCCCTGCGGATCGCCGTGCGCTATCAGTCGGCCGTCAAGGACGCGCAGATCGGCGGTGACCTCTACGGCGTGCAGGACACCCCGTACGGAGTGCGCTGTGTGGTCGGCGACGTCCGTGGCAAGGGCATGGAGGCGGTCAAGGCGGTGGACGTGGCGCTCGGGGCGTTCCGGGAGGCCGCCGAGGAGGAACCCACGCTCGCCGGGGTCACGGCCAGGGTGGATCGGGCGATGATGCGGGAGGCCGAGCGGCGGGCGGGAATCGAGCGGATCGAGGGTTTCGTCACCGCTGTCCTGGCGGAGATCCCGCACTCCGGCGACGGGCTGCGGCTGATCAACCGCGGCCATCCGGCGCCGCTGCTGCTGCACGGTGGCGCGGTGCGCAGCCTGCCTCCGTCCGATCCGAGGCTGCCGCTGGGGCTGGCCGGCCTGGGGGCCGGCGAGGACCGGACCGATACGGTGCCGTTCCCGGCGGGGGCGACCCTTCTGCTGTACACGGACGGCCTCACCGAGGCGCGCGACCGGGCCGGGGTCTTCTACGACCCCGTCACCGGCCTGGCCGGGCGTGAGGTTTCCGGACCGGACGCGCTGCTCGACGCCGTCCTCTCCGATGTGGGCCGCCACACCGGTGGCCGCATCACCGATGACATGGCCCTGCTCGCGGTGACCCGGAGCAGGGCCACGGGCACCCGTGAGGTGCCGGGGCCGTGAGGGGGCAGTGCTCACGGCCCCGGCGGGTGGTCAGTGCAGGAGCGGCGAGCCCGTCAGCTGACGCGTGATGGGGCCCTTGCCGTCGCCCTCGATGTCGTAGACGACGGTGGAGTCCGTCGACCACCACAGGTTCTTGTCGTACGTGGCCGCCGGCGCCGCGCACGTGGAGGCGCCCCGGTCCGTGGCCCCGTACTCGTAGTGCTTGTTCACCAGCTCGGTCAGGTCGCACGTCTTGGACGTGATGACCTTGTCGACGTCGGGGGCCGTCGGGCCCGACCGCGCCTCGAGCCTCGTCGTGATCTTGAAAGAGGTGAACCGCTTGCCGAGGTCGATCGCCTGCAGGTCGAGCATCTGCCAGCTCGTCGCGCTGTGGCCGGTGACCTTGCCGTTGGTGACGTCGGCGCAGTTCTCGATGTAGTAGGTCTGGTCGGGCTTGTTGCCAGGGTTGATGACGTCGAACTGGTCCTTGAAGGAGTCCGAGCACGAGCCGACGGCGGAAGCGGGCGCCGCGAAGACGATGCCTCCGGCCAGAACACTGGCCGCGAGGGTGGCGGCGGCGAGGGTCTTACGCATGAATGTCCTCTCTACGACAGTCGACAAGACGGGCTGTTAGTTGCAGGACCCGACGCCACGGACGGTGTCGATGACGACGCTGCCGCCCTTCTTCATGTACGAGTACACCTCGCCGCACCAGCCGCGGTTCTGGTAAACGGGGCCCGCGTAAGTGGAGAAAGTGCCGAAGTTCTCCGTGTGCGGGGTGTCGGTGTAGTTGTCCTTGAGCCGGATGCCCATGTACTGCTTGGCACCCGTGTCGTTCCACAGGACGGCGCAGATCGGCTTGTCGTAGTACGAGGGGCCGCTCTCCTTGCCGTTGGTCCACAGGTACAGCGTCGCGTACCGGGCGGTCGCGGACGGCAGGCGCTCGGCGTACACCGACTGGTTGTAGTCGGCGCCGCAGACGTTTCCGGCCGCCGCGGCGGCCTGGGGGGCTGCGGCGACGATGCTCTTCGTCTTCGCCGATGCCTTGGGGGCGAACTGGACCGAGCCGACCGTGGCCGGCGCCTTCGGCGCGTCGCCGGAGACGGCCATGGCGGTCTGCGGAACGGCAATGCCCAGGGTGGCCATGGTGGTTGCGGCCACGGTCACGCGAATCGCGGTCTTCTTACCGAGCATGCGAAACAAATCCCCCTCGTGACATGCAAAAAGGCAAAGGGGTCCCCAGTTGGACCAGTCCCCCCTTGATGGTCAGGCGGGAACTTATCAGGCCCTCACACGACTTCCTATGATCCATTCCACACGGCAGCGCACCGCCGCCGACCGGCGCTTTTGCGGATTCCATTCCTCCGCCTAGCGCCCCAACTCCGGTTTCATTCGTGCTTCATTGCGCGCGCGTAGGTTTCGTAGCCCTCAAGCCTTACGGAGCGAGCGATGCCCACGGAAGTCACCCTCTGGCTGACCCCTGAAGAGGCGGCCTCTGGAGTCACCAGAGCCGTCGCCCTCCCCAGGGGGACGGTGAACGTCCGCATTCCACCGGTGCAGGACGGCAGTCTCATCAGGGTCTCCACCGACAAAGGCGAGACGATCCTCCGGATCCGCCTTCACGGCACGCCGGCCCGGGCACCGGGCGCCGGGCGGCCGTCCTTCCTCGGCGGACCGGCGGCCAAGCCGTTGCTCGTCCTCGGGGTGCTCGCCGTCCTGGCCGCCGTCGTCCTGCTGACCCAGCGCGACGATTCCACCCCGTCGACAGCGGGCCGCCCGGGTGCCGCCACCACGGCCCCGTCCCCCGCCGGGTCCGCCACGGCCACCCCCGGACCGGTCGGCAGAACTCCCGGCTCCCTCGATCCCCCCTACGGCGACGGCCGTTCCGGACCGGCGAGCACCTACCCGACCGCCGCCCCGCCGGCCCCCTACACCACCGGGACGTGCCTCAACGGGACCCTGCCCGACTCGACGACCCCGGTGAAGGTGAAGAACGTCGACGTCGTCGCCTGCTCGTCGTCCGACGCGCACTACCGGGTCATCCAGGCGTATCACGGGACGACCGAGCTGTCCCGGTGCCGGGACGACTCCGAGACCCAGTACTCCTTCTCCTCCCGGACGACGCTGGGCGGGCGGACCATCAGCTCGGTCGTCTACTGCCTGGTGGGCATCGGTTCCTACGCGCGGTAGGGAGGACCGGTCGCGGGCGGGCGGGACCGCCGCCCCGGGGGCCCCTGTATAACTTCCTGCATGACACACGTATCCATACGCCGTCCCGTGGCCGTGGCGCTCGCTCTGGCGGCCCTCCTGGGCCCGGCCGCCGCCACCGCGACAGCGGCCGGCGCGCCCGCCGCCCCCGCCCCTGCGGCTTCGGCCTCGCCCCAGGACCGTGAGGTGGTGGCCGGACTGCAGCGGTACGCGCATCCGTTGCGCACCGCCGAGCCCGGTGGGCCCGGGGGCGACCTGGCCGCGTTCGCCTCGATGACGCGGGGGGCGAGCATCGTCGGATTCGGCGAGGCCTCGCACGGCTCAAAGGAACTGTTCACCGTGAAGGACCGGCTGTTCCGGGAGCTGGTGAAGCGGGAGGGCTTCTCCGCCTACGCCATGGAGATCAGCTGGTCGGCGGCCACCCGGCTCAACACCTACCTCAGCACCGGCAAGGGCGACGTCCGGCAGATCATGCGCGACGAGTTCCAGGACGGGTACTCCCTGCTGAACACGGACGAACTGGCGCGGATGTTCAGCTGGATGCGCGAGCACAATCGCACCGGCCCGCATCAGGTCCGGGTCGTGGGCCTGGACTTCTCCGACGCCGATCCGGAGCAGTACAACCGCATCCTCACCTGGGCGGAGGGCAACGAGCCCGCTCTCGCACCCGAACTCCGCCGCCACTACGCCGCACTGCGCGCCCTGCCCACCCAGGTCGCCGCGCGCATGGCGGCGTACAACGCCCTTCCGCTCGCCGAGCGGAAGGCGATCGCGAAGGACGCGGAGGCCGCGTACCAGCTGCTGGCCAAGGCCGGGAAGCAGGATCCCTGGGTGCTGCAGGAGGCCCGGATCCTCTCGCACATGGCCAAGGAGTACACCGTCGACTGGAGCGACCCGGCTCAGGCGAAGGCCGCGAGCCGCTACCGCGACCGGACCATGGCGGAGACCGCCGTGTGGTGGCAGCGGCAGACCGGCGAGCGGATCGTGGTCTCGGGTCACAACGGTCACGTCGCCTACGAGTCCGCGGTGCCCGACCACTACCCGGTCACGATGGGCGCCGACCTGCGCGAACTTGTCGGCCGTGCATACCTCGCCGTCGGCACCTCGCTGAACGGCGGCGACTACCGCGCCAAGACGGCGACGGGCGAGGCGGGCACGTACAGCGTCGGCCCGGCCGCGCCCGGCAGCAACGAGTACACCCTCGACCAGGTGCGCTACCGCGACTTCTACGTCGACCTGCGCGCGGCCGGCCGCGATCGGACGGTCGGCGGATGGCTGAACACGGCACGCCCGACGTTCGTCATCCCCGGGCGGTACCCCAACCAGCCGACCCCGCCGCTCGCGCTGGGCCGCGCCTTCGACGTCGTGGTGCACCTGCACCGGGTCCACGCGTCCGTGCCGGTGCCGCAGCCGTAGCCGAATCCGTCACGGCAGTCGCTCCAGGAGCGTCCGGGCCGCGTCCAGCATCAGCCGGCACACATGCTCCGGGTCGGCGCCGGCCAGCGGCTCCTGGCGCACCACGACCCGGGTCAGCCCTATGCCGAGCAGCCAGGCCAGGACCAGGGCGGAGCGCAGTTCGGCGTCGTCCGCGTCGGTGAGCCCGGCCAGGACGTCGGCGTACTCCTCGGTCAGGAGCCGGCTGGTCCGCGCGGCCTCGTCGTCTCCTCCGACCGAGCGGAGGAAGACCTCCAGCGAGCGGTCCCCGGGCGGGGTGCCGCCCGGGGCGAGCAGATTGCGCAAGGCGGTCTCCAGCAGTCGCTCGGCCGGTGTCTCGCGCAGCTGCCGGCGGCCGTCCTGTGCCACCACTTCGCCGAAGAGAGCGGTCTTCGACCCGAAGTAGCGGAAGAGCAGGGCCTGGTTGACGCCGGCGCGGTCGGCGATGGCGCGCACGGTCGTCCGGTCGTAGCCGCGTTCGGCGAACAGCCCGGCCGCCGCCTCGATCAAGGACTGGCGGGTGGCCTCGGCGTCACGTCGGCGCACCGTTTTTTCCGTGGTCATCCCGTTCCTCCTCAAGCGCCGACCGGCCCGCCCGGGCGTTCGAAACCCCTACGGGCCAGGGCCCGTTGACGTCCTTTCTACCCCGTCCTACGGTCGTTGTAAGCAGGTGCTTACATGTGCCGCCCGCACCGGCGCGAGACCTACTGCCTACGCGAGGGAACAAGGGGTCCTGATGTCCACCTCCCACAGCGAGCCCGCCGCCTATCCGTTCAACGAGCCGACCGGCCTGGACCTGTCCGAGGAGTACGACAAGACGCGCCGCGGCGAGGGGCTGCGACGCGTCCGGCTGCCCTACGGCGAGCCCGCCTGGCTCGTGACCCGCTACGCGGACGCCAGGCTCGTCCTGGGCGACCGCAGGTTCAGCCGCGCAGCCTGCGTCGAGCACGACGAACCCCGCCAGTCGGCCGCCCGGAACACCACCGGCATCCTCACCATGGACCCTCCCGACCACACCCGACTGCGCACACTGGTGACGAAGGCGTTCACCGTGCAGCGGGTGGAGCGGCTGCGGCCCGGCATCCGCGCCCTGGCCGAGAGCCTGCTGGACGACATGGTCGCCGCCGGCCCGCCCGCCGATCTGGTCGAGGACTACGCGCTGCCCATCCCCGTCTCCGTGATCTGCCGGCTCCTCGGGGTGCCCGAGGCGGACCGGCCCCTCTTCCGCAAGTGGAGCGACGACGCGCTGTCCACCAGCTCGCTCACGGCCGAGGAAGCGGACGCGAGCCGGGAGGAGTTGCGCGCGTACATGGCGGGGCTGATCGCCGAGCGCCGCGCCCGGCCCGCGGACGACCTGATGACCGCCCTGATCGGGGCCCGCGACCAGGACGACCGGCTCTCGGAGCTGGAGCTGATCGACCTGTGCGTGGCCGTCCTGGTCGCGGGCCATGAGACCACCGCCACCCAGGTCCCCAATTTCGTGTGGACCCTCCTGGAGCATCCCGAGGAGCTGGCGCGGCTGCACAAGGACCCCGGGCTCGTCCCCGCCGCGGTCGAGGAGCTGCTGCGCTTCGTCCCCTTGGGCATGGCCGCGTCCATGGCCCGCTACGCGACGGAGGACATCGAGGTGGGCGGCACGCTGGTGCGGTCGGGCGAGCCGGTCCTGGTGTCGGTGGGCTCCGCCAACCGCGACGTGCTGCGCTTCCCGGACCCCGACGCCCTCGACCTCGACCGGGAGGGCAACCAGCACCTGGGCTTCGGCCACGGCGTCCACCACTGCCTCGGCGCACCCCTCGCCCGGGTCGAGCTCCAGGAGGCCCTACGGGCCCTCGTGCTGCGGATGCCGGGCCTTCATGTGGCCGGGGACATCGTCTGGAAGACGCAGATGCTGGTGCGCGGGCCCCGCTCGATGCCGGTGGGGTGGTGAGCGATGGCCTGGCGGGTGACGGTGGACCGCGGCCGGTGCATGGGCTCGGGCATCTGCACGTCCCTGGCCGCCTCGTCGTTCGTCCTGGACGGCGAGCGCTCCCGGCCGCTGGGCGGCGGCGAGAGCGCGCCCGACGAGACGGTCCTCGACGCGGCCGATTCCTGCCCGGCGGGGGCCATCACCGTGACGGAGGAGGGGCGGGTGATCGGCCCCCGGGACTGACCGGGCCGATGGCCGCGGGGGGGGGGGACGGCCCGCGGGGCTGGGACCGCTACGGCCGGCGGCGGGGCTTGCCGCGATGGGCGGTCTTGCCGCCCTTGGTTCCCTTGGCGCCGCCCGAGCCGCTCCGGGGGCTCTTGCCGCCCGACTTCCCCGTCGACTTGCCGGCCGCGGGCTTGCGCTGCGCGCCGCGCGCCTCGGGGCGCTTGCTCTTCGGCTGCGCCTGGGCCTGGGGCCGGCCCCGTGTGCTGTTGACGGTGCGCCCGCGGACGATCCCGATGAACTGCTCCACCAGATCGGTGGTTTCCTCCTCCGGCCACGACAGCGCGACGCGCGACTGGGGGACGTCGGAGAGCGGCCGGTAGGTGAGGTCCTTGCGGTGGTGCAGGCGGGCGAGCGACTGCGGGACGACGAGGAGTCCCACTCCCGCCGCCACCAGCTCGATGGCGTCCGCGGTCGTGGCAGGGCGCTCGAGCGCGGGGCGTCCCGGCGGACGCTCCCACTCCAGGGTGTCGTCGAGGGGATGCAGCACGAGCTCGTCGGCCAGGTCCTCGGCGGACACCTCGTCGACCGCCGCCACGACGTGGTCCTTCGGGATGACGACCACCGTCGTCTCGGTGTACAGGGGGATCGCGCTGAGGTCCCTGCGGTCGGCCGGCAGCCGGATGAAGCCCGCGTCGGCCCCGGCGGCGCGCAGCACGTCGCACGCCTCGGCGGCGGAAACGCCGATGAGGGTCAGTGGGACGTCGGGCAGCCGCTCGTTCCAGATCCGCACCCACTTCGTGGGCGTCACTCCCGGGACATACGCGAGCCGGAACGTAGGGGAATCTTCCGAGCCTGTCACTCCCCTAGGTTACCGGTCGTGGTCAGAGGTAGCTCACACGCTCGATACTCTTGACACCATGACGTCGCACAAGACCACCCAGACGATGAAGCCCGCGACCGCGGCGAAGAAGCTGGGTGTGTACCTCGAGGCCACCCCCGCCGAGTTCCAGGAGGGTGTCGTCTCGCGCACCGAGCTGAACGCGCTGCAGACCGACCCGCCCGAGTGGCTCCAGGAGCTGCGACGCAACGGTCCGCACCCCCGGCCCGTGGTCGCGGCGAAGCTGGGCGTCTCCATCGCGGGCCTGGCCCGTGGCGGAGTCACGGAGGCCCTCACCACGGAGCAGATCGAGGCCCTGAAGCAGGAGCAGCCCGAGTGGCTGCAGCGCGAGCGCGCCACGCAGGCCGAGGTCCGCAAGGAAGCGGTGCGCATCAAGGAGAAGAACGCCGAGCGGGACGAGCAGGCCCGCCAGCAGCGTTCCTGATCTCCGTCTGACCCATGGATGCCGTCGGTGGTCCTCGCCTGGTGAGGTGAAGATCACCGACGGCATCTTTTTGCGTATCCCGTAGGCTTCGTCACCGTTGATGGGAGTATGACCACATTTCGTAGCACTCGGCATGTCACGGCCGCCGCCCTGCTCCTGTCGGCCGTCGCCTTGTCCCCCGCACCCGGCGCGCCCACGGCCACTGCCGCGGTCCGCCCGGCCGACGTCATCGATCCGCCGCTGCCGGTCGAACGATTCCCCGCCCAGGTCAAGAACGCCTGCGGCATCTGGAAGGGCCTGAACTGGCCGGCCTCGGACCGGGCGCACGACTACCCCGTGGCCCGCTCCGCCCTCGTCATCCGCGGCGGCAACATCCACCGCAACCTCAGCGGCCACCTCCCCGCGACCGGCCACTACCGCGAATACGACGTCACCCCCCGCCCACCGGGCCGGCACCGCGACGCCGAACGCCTCGTCCGCGACCCGGGCACCCGCACCGTCTGGTACACCGCCGACCACTACCGCAACTTCCGGAAGATCACCTCGGGCTGCCCCTGAATCAAGGCCTTCCGGGCATGGAGGTACGGGCCGGACCCCGGAATCCGTCGCCTGTTTCCGCTCCGCGTCGCACGGCAGGACTCCGATCAGGAACCGAGTAGGTGCCCGGTCGTCGCGTCGACGTGGTCCGGAACCTCGTCGTGGCGGTCCCCCACCGTGGGCGTCCCGCTCGGCTCGAACAGCAGGATCGCCGCGCCGGAGGGGGCGGACGGCTTGTGCTCCGTGCCCCGGGGGACGGTGAACACCGCGCCCCGGGGCAGCAGGACCGTGCGCTCCCCGGCGGGCTCGCGCAGGGAGATGCGCAGCTCGCCGTCGAGGACCATGAAGAACTCGTCGGTGTCGTCGTGGACGTGCCAGATGTGCTCTCCCTGGACCTTGGTGACGCGGACGTCGTAGTCGTTGACGCGCGTGACGATGCGAGGGCTCCACAGGGCGTCGAAGGAGGCCAGGGCCTTGTCCAGGAGGATGGGTTCGTTGCTCATGGGCTCATCCTCCGCCGGTGCTCCCGGCCGGTGTGAGTGCTAGGAATCGCATATGACGCAACAATCCTCGCAACCGGACCGCACGGCGGGCGTACACCGGGTCGTCGTGATCGTGGACGAGAACTCGAACCCCTTCGAGCTCGGCTGCGCGACCGAGGTCTTCGGGCTGCGCAGGCCGGAGATCGGCCGTGAGCTGTACGACTTCGTGCTGTGCTCCCCCGAGCCCCGCACCCTGATGCGGGACGGCTTCTTCACGCTCACCGGAGTCGCAGGTCTCGAGGCGGCCGAGGCGGCGGACACGTTGATCGTCCCCAACCGCCCCGACGTCGAGGTGCCCCGCCGCCGGTCGGTGCTCGAGGCGATCCGGCGGGCGCACGCGCGCGGTGCGCGCCTGGTCGGCTTCTGCAGCGGCGCCTTCACGCTGGCCGAGGCCGGGGTCCTCGACGGGCGCCGGGCCACCGCGCACTGGCAGTGGGCGGACGACTTCCGGGCCCGCTTCCCCTCCGTCCGGCTCGAGTCGGACGTGCTGTTCGTGGACGACGGGGACATCCTCACCGCCGCCGGGAGCGCGGCCGCGCTCGACCTCGGGCTGCATGTCGTCCGCCGTGATTTCGGGGCCGAGATAGCCAACTCCGTCAGCCGGCGGCTGGTCTTCGCGGCGCACCGGGACGGTGGGCAGCGCCAGTTCGTGGAGCGTCCCGTGCCCGACCTCCCGGACGAGTCGCTGGCGCCCGTCCTGGCCTGGGCCCAGGAGCGGCTGGACTCGCCGCTCACGGTGCCCGCCCTCGCGGCGCGTGCGGCGGTCAGTCCGGCGACGCTGCACCGTCGCTTCCGGGCGCAGCTGGGAACGACCCCGTTGGCGTGGCTGACGGGGGAACGGCTCGCTCTGGCCTGCCGGTTGATCGAGCGCGGCGAGTCGCGGTTCGAGGTGGTCGCGCGGCGCAGCGGGCTCGGCACCGCCACCCACTTGCGTACGCTGATGCGGCGCGGGACCGGCCTGACTCCGTCGGCGTACCAGCGCCGGTTCGGGCCCGGGGCGGGGTGAGGCCGCGGCGCGTACGGGGCTCAGACGGTCTCGGTTCGAAGCCCTAGGTCCAAAGGTCGAGGTCCGCACGGTCTCCGGGCAGAGGCCCCGGCTGCGGTGCTTCGCATACGGTCGTGTCCGCAACGATCGAGAAGCGAGGAACCACGATGCAGACGGACCGCACGCACGACTGGAACGGCGACCTGCTGGATCTCGACGCCTATCTGGACCACATCGGATACCACGGCGAGCGGGCCCCGACCCTGGACGTGCTGCGTGCCCTGCACCGGGGGCACGTCACCTCCATACCCTTCGAGAACCTCAACGCCGTCCTGGGCGTTCCGGTCCTGCTGGACGTCGAGTCCGTCCAGGACAAGCTGGTGCGCGGCGGCCGCGGCGGCTACTGCTTCGAGCACGTCGTGCTGTTCGCCGCCGTCCTCGAGCGGCTGGGCTTCGAGTTCAGCGCCATGAGCGGGCGGGTGACGCTCGGCGCGGACAAGATCCTGCCCGCCACCCACGCGTTGCTGGCCGTGACGGCCGCCGACGACGAGCGGCTGTGGCTGTGCGACGTCGGATTCGGCTGCGGGCCGCTGGAGCCGATCGAGCTCGCGGACGGCACCGAGGTGGACTACGAGGGCTGGAAGTTCCGGCTGGAGCGCCGCCCGGGCGTCTTCGGCATCGACGACTGGTGGCTGTACCAGCTCAAGGCCGATGGCTGGCTGGACCGGCACACCTTCACCCTCAATCCGCAGTACACGATCGACTATGTGGTGGGCAGCCACTACGTCTCCACCCATCCCCGGTCCCCCTTCGTCAAGCGCCCGTTCGCCCAGCGGTTCACCGCCACCCACCACCACCGGCTCGACGCCACGACCTTGACCACCTTCCGCCCCGACGGTTCGTCCACCGAGCGGAAGATCGAGCCGGCCGAGCTCGGGCAGGTGCTGGAGGAGGACTTCGGGATCAGCCTGGACGCCGAGGACCTCGCCCGGCTCAGGGACGGCCTTCAGTCGGCCTGACCCGGCCCGGGGCCACGGCAGTTCGCTTCTCCGGGCGTCCGTGCGGCAGCAGCGCCGCCGGCAGCAGGGCGAGGGCGGCGAGGGCTGCCAGGACGAGCACGGTGGGGCCGGTCTCCGGGGCGGACCGGAGCGCGTCGGCGGCCGTGCGGCCGGCGGTGGGCACGCTCGTCGGCATCATGCTCGAGGCGACGGCGATGCCGAGGGTCGGGCCGATGTTCATGGCCGTCTGCTTCAGTCCGCCGACGACCCCGGCGTACCCCGCCGGCGCGTCGCCGACGACGGTCCCGGTGGCGGTGACCATCACGGTGGCGAAGCCCGCGCCGAGGACGGCGAAGGCGGCGCCGGTGGCCGTCCATGTGCCGGCCGAGGTGAGCCGGGAGAGGCCCGTGAGGCCGAGGACGACGAGGAGGATGCCGGCGGTCGCCGTGCGGCGCGGGCCGTAGCGGCGCAGCGCGGCGCCGGCGAGGGGCGCGCCGAGGACCATGAGCGCGGTCATCGGCAGGACCCGCAGGCCGGTGGTGAGGGGGTCGAGCCCGAGGACGTCCTGGAGGACGAAGGTCGCCACGAACAGGGCGCCGAACATGCCGCCGGTGGTGACCAGCAGGATGCCCATCGACGCCGTCACCGGCAGGGACCGTGCCACGGCGCGCGGCACGATGGGGTGGTCGATGCGGCGTTCGTGCGCGAGGAGTACGGCCGCGAGGCCCGTGGTGACGGCGAGCCCGAGCAGGGTCGGCGCCGCGGTCCAGCCGTGCGCCGGCACGCCGGCCAGGGTGTGGACGAGGGCCGCGAGGGCGGCGGCGAGCAGGGTGGCGCCCGGGAGGTCGAGCCGCTGGGACGCGGCGGCCGGGGGCGTGGGCACCCGTACGGCGAGGGTGAGCGCGGCTATCACGAGGGCGACGGGGACGTTGACCCAGAACACGGCGCGCCAGCCCAGGTGTGCGACGAGGACGCCGCCGAGGAGCGGGCCGGCCGCCGAGGCCACTCCGATCGCGCTGGTGCGGAGGGCGATCGCTGTCCCGATCCGGTCCGCGGGGTAGGCCAGTCTCAGCAGGGCGAGGGTGGCCGGCTGCAGCAGTGCGCCGAAGACGCCCTGCAGGGCGCGCAGGCCGATGACCCAGCCCACGGAGGGCGCGAGCGCGATGCCGGCCGAGGTGGCCGCGAAGCCGAGGACGCCGGTGAACAGCAGCCGGGGGTGCCCGTACCGGTCGCCGAGCCGGCCGGCGAGGACGAGGAGGGCCGCGACGGCGAGCAGATACCCGGTGCTGGTCCACTGGACCTGGGCCACACTGGCGCCGAGTTCGTGCTGCATGCCGGGTTGCGCCATGAGCAGCACCGTGCCGTCCAGGGCGACGATCATCGCTCCGGTCACGCTGGCCGCGAGCGCCAGGTGGCGCCGTGCGGGCCCGTTCACGCGTCCACCGGGCCGAGGTGGGTGTCCAGGACCGCCGAGACGAGCCGGTCGAGGTGGTCGCCGCCGGGCGTGGTGGTGCCGAGGGCGAGGGGGAGGCTGCCCCACGTCCACAGTTGGGCGAGGCCGTGCAGGTTCGTCCAGAGGGCGGCGGCCGTGACGGCGGGTGGCTGCCCCGCGGGGCCGTGCTCCGGGCGGCACCGCTCGACGAGCCCGACGAAGACCTCGAACATGGGCAGGGTCGACTCCCGCAGCCGGGGCCGGTCCGCCGCGTCGTTCCCGTCGGCGCCCGGCCTCTCGTCCCGGGGCGCTTCCTTCTCGCTGTCGAGCAGGTCGTGACGGAACATCAGCTCGAACATGCCGCGGTGCTCCAGCGCGTACCCGACGTACTCCCGTCCGATCGCCCGCACCTGCTCGCGCGGTGTCCTGGCGCCGTCGGGTGTGGGTGCGGTGGCGGCTTTGATGCGTGCTGCGAGGTCGGCGAAGCCGCGGCGGGCGATCGCGGAGAGCAGGGACTGGTGCGTGGGGAAGTAGCGCCGTGGCGCCCCGTGGGAGACCCCTGCCCGGCGGGCGATCTCGCGGAGCCCCAGTGCGGCGCTTCCCTCGGTCATCACGAGGTCCACTCCGACGTCGATCAGCCGGTCGCGGAGGGAGGGTTCATCGTCCATGGACAGTGTCTACCAGGTGTGCGTAGACACTGTCTACTCGACGGGCTGGGGGCGACCTCCTGACGGTCCTCCGCTCTTCCGCCGAACCGGGGGCGGGCCGCCCTCACCCCCCGTACGTGGCCTGGGACTCCCCCAGCACGGCGGCGAAGTCGCCGGCCAGCCGTCGCGCGTCGGCCGGCGACAGGCCGGCGGTGGTGATCCGCACTCCGGGTGCGGTCCCGATGCGGAACCGCGCTCCGGCCGCGACCCACCAGCCGTACGTCCGCAGCCCGTTCACCACCGCCGACTCGTCCTGCACCGGCACCCATACGTTCATGCCGCTCACGCCGTGGGCGGCGATGCCGCGCCGCCCGAGCTCGGCGGTCAGGGCGCGCCGGCGCTCGTCGTACGCCTCCCGTGCCCGCCGGACCAGGGCCTGGGTGCCGGCGTCCGTCATCAGGGTGAGCACCGTCTCCTGCAGCAGATGACTCACCCAGCCGGAGGTGAGCAGCAGCCGTCCGTCGTGGCGGGCCAGCGTCGTCGCGTCGCAGGCGGCCGCCGCCCACCGCAGGTCCGTGCCCAGGTACTTCGTCACGGTCGCCACATGCGCCCAGCGGGTGAGCCCGCCCGCGGTGAGGGTGTGGAGGGGGGCCGCGGCGATGCTCCCGGCGTGGTCGTTCTCGATCACGAGGACGTCGGGCGCCTCACGCAGGGCGGCCACGAGCGCGTCGCGGCGGGCGGCGGAGAGGCAGCCGCCGTACGGGTTCTGCGCCCGGGGGCTGCAGACGACGGCCCGCACCCCCGTCCGCAGCACGGCACGCAGCGCCTCGGGGCGCATTCCCTCGTCGTCGACCGCGACGGGGACCGTGCGCAGACCCAACGCCGTGATCAGGTCGAGCAGATGGTGGTAGCCGGGGTCCTCCATGGCCACGGCGTCGCCCGGCCGGAGCTCGACGGAGAGCAGCCGTCCGATCAGGTCCAGTGCTCCGTGCGCGAACGTCACGTGCTCCACTGGCACGCCGTCGGCCCCGAGCCATTGCCGTACGGCCTCCTCGAGGCGGGGCAGCCGGGGGGACGAGCGGTGGGAGCGGGCGCCGGGCGACAGGCGGCCGGGCGGCAGCAGGTCGGGCAGGAACGCGGGGTCGGGGTGGCCGCCCGCCAGGTCGCGCAGGCCTTCCGGCACCTTGGGCGGGCGCCGGGACGCCACGGCGGGGGCGGGCGCCACGACCGTACCGCCGCGTCCGCGGGTGACGACGATGCCGCGCCCGCGCAGTTCCTTGTAGGCGGTGGCGACCGTTCCGGGGCTGATCCCGAGGTCCTCCGCGAGCCGGCGCACCGGGGGGAGGGCCGCGCCGGGTTCCAACCTGCCGTCGGTCACGGCCTGTTCGACTGAAGCGGAAAGGGCCTTGGCCGTCGTACCGGTGATCCCATATTGTGTTGTCACGTAGTCAAGTATGTATCAATACATAACTGGTCGGCAAGAGAATCGGGGGGACCGTGAGCTCGGGTCGCAGGTGGATCGCCGCTGTGGAAGCACGCGTGCCGGGAGGCCGGGACGGGCGCCGGATGCTGTGGGTGGCTCTGGTCGACAGGGTCGGCAGCGGCCTGTGGGCCGCCACGTCAGTGCTGTACTTCACCTACGTCGCCCACCTCGGCGTGGGCCGGGTCGGCACCCTCGTCGCCGTCGCCGGCGTCGCCGGCATCGCGGGAGCACCGCTCGGCGGGCGCATGGCCGACCGGCTGCCGCTCACCCGCGTGCTCGCCGCCTTCCAGCTCCTGCGCGCCGTGGCCGCCCTCGGCCTGCTCACCACGGGCGACTTCGCCCTGCTGCTGGTCTGTTCGGCGGTCGGCGGCTTCGGCGACCGCGGGGCGAGCGTTCTGACCAAGCTCTACGGTTCGCGCATCGCGGGCAGCGAGCGGGTCCGCTACCAGGCGGTCAACCGCACGGTCGCCAACGCCGGCTGGGCCATAGGCGGCCTCGGCGCGGCGGCGGCGCTGGGCATCGGCACGACCGCCGTCTACCGCTACCTGCTCCTCGGCGACGCCCTCTCCTTCGTCGTGGTCGCCCTCATCACCCTGCGCTGCTCGGAGGCCTCCGCGCCCGCCCGCACCGTCGCCAAGGGCTCCGGCCCCACGCCCTCGACGACACCCGCGAGCCCCTGGCGCGACCGCTCCTACCTCACGTACATGGCCACCGAGGCGGTGCTCTTCCTCGACGACTCCGTCATCAGGGTGGGCCTGCCGCTGTGGGCCGTCCGCGCCACCGACGCCCCGCACGGCCTCGTCCCTCTGCTGCTGGTGCTCAACAGCGTGCTGGTCGTGGCCCTCCAGGTGCCCCTGGCCCGGTTCGGCGCCACCACGGCCAAGGCCCGCGCGCTCCTCCTCCCCCTGTGTCTGACGTTCGCGGCGGCCGGCATCGCCATGGCGGCCTCCGCCGCGCACGGCGCCGTGCTCGCCACCGTCTTCCTCACCCTCGCGGCCACCGCCGTCACCCTGGCCGAGATGCTCCACGCCACCGTCTCCTGGGAGCTGTCCGTCGCCCTCGCCCCGGAGGACGCCCAGGGCGCCTACCTCGGCGTCCACGGCCTGGCCCAGGCGACCCAGCGCGCCCTGGGCCCGCTGGTCGTCACCGCGGCCGTCGCCACCGGCCCCCTCGGCTGGACGGCGTTCGGCACGCTCACCGCCGGCGCCTGCCTGGCGCAGCACCGCCTCGTCCGCGACCGGATGCCGAGGACTTCGGCGCAGGAGACGGCGCCGGAACCCTGCGGCCTGTCCCCGGCCGGTCGTCAGACGTCCCCGTGACCCTCCGCCGAGGAGGTCCGGGAGCGGATCTCCTCGGGCGTGAGATAGGCGTCGGTGAACTCGAAGTCCCGCAGGGTGGCGGGCCGTCGGCTCTGGAAGCCGGTACGGACGTAGTCGTCGCCCGCCGCGGCGTTCAACAGCCAGTTCGTCACCGTCCGCACCTTGGCGACCTGGGTGCGCAGCGCCATCAGGTGATAGCCGCGGGCCACCGCCTGCGCCGGGAGGCCGGTCAGCTGGACGCCCAGCGGCCTGGAGACGGCGTCCTTGCCGCCGAGGTCCACCACCAGCCCGAGGTCCTTGTGCACGTACGGTCGCAGCGGCTCGCCGCGCAGGTGTGCCACCACGTTGTCCGCGACCACCTTGCCCTGGCGTTGGGCGTGCTGTGCCGTGGGCGGACAGGCCGAGCCGTCGCCCTTGGCGACATCGGGCACGGCCGCGGCGTCGCCGAGCGCGAAGACGCCGTCGTAGCCCGGAAGCGTCATGCGGTCGGTGACGGCGAGCCGGCCCTTCACCGTCTCCGCGCCCAGGGTGCCGACCAGGGGGCTGGCCGCCACGCCCGCCGTCCACAGCAGGGTCCGGCACTGCAGCTCGCGGCCGTTGGTCAGGGTGACCCGTTCCCGTTCGACCTTGGCGACCGAGACGCCCAGGGATATCTCGATGCCGCGCCGCCGCAGGGTGCGCGTCGCCGCGGCTCCCAGTTTGTCGCCGAGTTCCGGCATGAGCTTGGGCGCCAGGTCCACGATGTGCCAGGTGATCTGTCGTGCGTCCAGACGGGGGTAGCGCCTGCACGCCGCCGTGGTGAGGCGCTGCAGGCAGGCGGCCGTCTCGGTGCCGGCGTAGCCGCCGCCCACCACGACGAACCGCAGGCGGGAGGCGCGTTCGGCCTCGTCGGTGGCCGCGTCGGCCAGGTCGAGCTGGGCGATGACGTGGTCGCGGAGGTAGGCGGCTTCGGCCAGGGTCTTCATGCCGAGGGCGTGCTCGGCGAGGCCGGGGATGTCGAAGGTGCGGGTGACGCTGCCCGGTGCGAGCACGATGACGTCGTACGGCTCGTCGACGACCTCGTCGGTGATCTTCCGTATGACGCAGACCTTGGCCCGGGCGTCCACGCCGATCGCTCCGCCGGGGATGACGCGGGTGCGGCGCAGTCCGCGGCGGAGCGAGACGGCCACGGACTGCGGGGTGAGGACGCCCGAGGCCACCTGGGGCAGGAGGGGCAGGTAGAGCTGGTAGTCGAAGGGCGCTACGAGCGTGATCAGCGCCTCGTCGGACGTGAGCGTGCGTTCCAGGCGGCGGGCGCACTCGACTCCGGCGAAGCCGCCGCCGACGATCAGGATCCGTGGACGTGTCATGTTCTGACGTCTGCTCGCTCGGCGGGGTTTCAGTACTGCCGCCGCCACCGGAAGTCGCTCCGGCGTTCCGGAGTGCGCCCCGGCGGCGCGTGCCACGGGCCGCCGGGGCGCCGGATGCGGAAGATCAGCGGAGGTGATCCGTGCCCGTGGCCCAGATCGCACGGCTGCCGTCGTAGATCACGACGTTCCCGTCGTCCTGGACGACCAGCCGCGAGCCGGGGTGGCCGGCGGTGTTGGAGGCCCAGACGGCCCGGCCGGAGCGGGAGTAGACGACGAAGTTGCCGTCCTCCTGGAACGCGGCCCGCCAGCCGCGGTTGACGGTGTTCGAGGCCCAGCGGGCCCGGTTGAACTCGTCGTAGACGACGAGGTTGCCGTCGGACTGCATGACCAGGCGGGCGGTGTCGGAACTCACCGACTGGTCTCTCTCCAGGACCGACGGGGCGTAGAGCGTCTGGCCGGCCTTGGTTCTCGCCCCGCCGGCCTGGTCCGTGGCCACTGAGGCGTTGTGGCCAGCGGGCGCCGCGCTCGCCTGACCGGCGAGCGTCATGGCACCGAGGGCGACGGATGCGAGCAGTGTGGCGATCTTCTTCCCCACGAAAGGGTCCTTTCGTCGAGTTGTTCGTCCACTGGTGCGCCCCCGGGAGGGGGCCTCAGCGGACTCTCGCACTCCCGTACGGCGGACGGCTCCCCTCCGCACCTTCCTGACGTGTTCGTGCCACTCTTTGGCCGGACTGCCGACGGCGCGGGGAACATGATCATTCTTCGGGGAGTTGTCCACACCGCTACGTGTACGCCGTCGAGGAGTGAGATGTTCGCGAAATCGCTGGGTGACGACCATGCCGAACTGCGGCCCCTGGAGCCGTGGAACGCGCAGGAGTACCTCGCCCACATCGACCGGTCCCGTGACCACATAGGCCGTCACATCCCGCTGCCGGAACGGGCCACCGACCTGGCCTCCGCCAGGGCGTTCCTGCAGTCGTACGCGGACAAGAAGGCCACCGACAGCGGGTCCCTCCACGGCATATGGGCGGACGGCACGCTCGTCGGGGGCGTTCTCTTCCGGTCCTTCGACGCCGCGGCCGGCACGTGTGAGGTCGGCTGCTGGCTGGAGGAGTCGGCCGTCGGCCGGGGGCTGGTCACACGGGCCATCCGGGTGCTCGTCGACTGGGCGGTCGACGAGCGCGGGATCCACCGCGTGGAGTGGCAGGCGTCCTCCGCCAACGCCGAGAGCATCAAGGTCGCCGAGCGCCTGGGCATGGTGCGGGAAGGGGTGCTGCGGGAGAGCTACCCCCACCGCGGCGTCCGCAGTGACATGGAGCTCTGGTCCGTGCTGGCCCCGCAGTGGCGGGCGCGGCGGGAGGCCGCCCGCCAGGGGTGAGGTGCCGTCGGCGGTGCGTGAGCGTCCGCGGGCGGGGTGCCGGGTAGGGATAGCCGGGCCGTCCCCGAGCCGCGAACAAGCCCGTCGCGCAGATCTGCCACGGCGCGCTCGCCCTGGCGGCGGCCGGTGTGCTCGAAGGCCGCCGTACCGCCGCCTATCCCGCCTGCGCGCCCGAGGTGCGTCTGGCAGGGGGCACGTTCGTGGACGCGGAGGCCGTGGTCGACGGCAACCTCGTCTCCGCCCGGGCCTGGCCCGACCACCCGGCGTGGATGCGCGCCTTCGTCGGCCTGCTGCGGGAGCAGGCGCCCGTCAAGGACTGAGGCCACCGCCCGGCCGCCGATAGGGTGTTCGCATGGCGGACGACTGGAACCCGACAGACCCCGGGGTCATGCGATTCCCCTCGGGCGTCCTGGTGCGCGGCCGCGGCCTGTGCCACCCCCTCCCCCCGGGACCTGCCCCGTCCTTCGCGGTCCATCTGCTCGGCAAGGAACCGCCGGCGACCGCATGGGACTCCCGCTGGGTGCGCTGGCCCGACTTCCGGCTCCCCCGGGACGCCCGGCAGGCACGGGAGGCGTTCGCGGAGGCGCTGGCCCGGGCGGCGCACGAACGCGTCGAGGTCGCCTGCGGCGGCGGACGCGGCCGGACGGGCACGGCCCTGGCGTGCATGGCCGTCCTGGACGGGGTCCCGGCGGCGCGGGCCGTGGAGTTCGTCCGCCGGAACTACCACCCGCGCGCGGTGGAGACGCCCTGGCAGCGCCGCTTCGTCCTGCGCTTCGCGGACGCGTAGGACGAAGCCGGCCGCGCCCTGCCCCCGGGGCGGCGGGGCGGCGGGGCCGCCGCCGTGGTGCCTGAGAACATTGCGTATGCACGTGATACCCGACGAGCCCTTTCCCGAGACCCGGTGGCCGTACCACGCCGCGGTGAGCAGCGACGGGGCGTGGCTCGCCGTCGTCGCCTCCCCCTCGCCGCGGGACGGCAGGTCGCGGGTGGCGGTGTACCGGAAGGGCGACCTCGCGCCCTGGCACTTCGTCGAGCTGGACCACCACGTCGAGGTCTTCACCTTCCACCCCACCCTCCCCCTCCTTGCCATCGGCACCGAGCGGGGCGACGAGTGGGAGCGGGAAGGGGAACTGGTCCTCCTCGAACCGGCGCCACGACGCCGGACCTCCCTCCCCTTCCCCGGCGTCGGGGTCACCGCCCTGCGCTGGCTCGACGAGCGCCGGCTGGAGGTGACCCTGGCCGAGCCCAACCGCTGCTACGACGATCCGGGCGACCTCCACACCCAGTGCGTCGCCGAGCGGGACGAGTGGCTCGGTCTCGAGGACGTCGAGGGCGGGGGCGTCGAGTTCGGCCCACGGGTCACGGTGGAGGACGAGGACATCCACTGGAGGCCCGCCGCCGACCGCCCGGGGGACAAGCTGGCCGCGTGGGCGGCCGAGGCGGGCCGCCCCTGGGGGCACCGCGACGCGGTGACGGCGGTGGAGGGACTGCGGGACGGGCGGACGCTCGCCGCACACTTCAACAGCAGCCTGCTGGCCTGCCGGTCGACTTCGGGCGAACTGCTGTGGTCAGTGCCCGTACCGGAGGAATTCCTCCACCGGTCCGGTCACCAGATGTACGTGGCGCCGGACGAGCGGACGGCGTGGGTCACGGTCTTCGTCGGGGACAGCGCGAACAGGAAGACGCTGCTCCAGCGGATCGACCTCGCGGACGGCACGGTCATCGCCGAGCGCCGGGTCGACTTCCCCGTCGCGCTCAGTGCACGCGCCGACGGCGCCTGGGCCGCCCGCGACTCCCGCTACCTCTTTCCCCCGGCGATGTGGCCGCCGTACGAGACCCCGGTGTTCACGCCCACGGGCAGGCAGCTGGACACGGTGGCGCTGGGCGAGTGCGATTCCTCGTACCACGGCTTCCGCATCCGCCGCTCCCCGCACCTGCTGTTCCTGCAGGGCATCGGCGAGCGGCTGTTCCCGCAGGGGTACAGCCATGAGCCGTGCCCGGAGAAGTGGGTGGTCAAGGTCTCGCCGGCGGGCATCGAGCCGCTGTTCCCGCTCCGGTGGGAGAAGTGCCCCGCGGGGCCCATCGGCGGGGGCCCGGGCGTCCATGTCGAGGACGGCCTCGGCCCGGCGGTCGTCCACGTCTGCACCACCCTCGACGGCACGTATCTCGTGCGCCGCGCCTTCGCCGACGGCGAGGTCGCATGGGCGCACCGCGTGGACGCCACCGTGGTGGGGGTGGACGCGGGCGCGGGTCTCCTCCATGTCGCCACCAGTGCGCGGGAGCTGCTGACGCTGCGCCCGGAGGACGGCGAGGTGGTGCGCCGCCGGCCGACCGCGGTCGGCCCGCACGTCTTCCTTCCGCGGTGCCTGAGCGTCGCCTCGAGCGGAGAGGTGCTGATCGGGACGGAGGAGGGCCGGACGCTGGTGTGCGGCCAGGAGGCGCAGGACCCGGACGCCGATCCCCTCACTGGCCGGAAATAATCACAAGCGGCCTCCGTGGCCCCTCTGTTACGGTCCCTGCCATGAAGCGCGCTGCCATGACGACGACGCCGGAGAGTGTCCCGGCGCGCTGACAGCTGTTCAGTCCGAAGCCCCGGGGCGAGTGCCCCGGGGCTTCGGCTTGCGGTCACTCGCCCGATGACCGTGAGGAGAACGCCATGAGGAACGCCACCCAGAACGTCATGCACGACCATCGCAAGCTCGGCCGCGAACTGGGCCTGTTCGACACCGACCCGCTGATCGGCGCGGGGCTGCCGTACTGGCTGCCCGACGGCGCGGCCGTGCGGCACGCCCTGGAGGAGTACATCCGCACCGCCGAGCGGCGGGCGGGCTACCGGCACGTGTACTCGCCGGTGCTCGGCAAGCGGGAGCTGTACGAGATCTCGGGGCACTGGTCGCACTACAGCGACGACATGTTCCCCCCGATGGACCTGGGCGGCGAGCAGGTCGTCCTGCGGCCGAGCCTGTGCCCCCACCACGCCGTGATCTACCGCTCCCGGCCGCGCAGTTACCGTGAGCTTCCGCTGCGCATGGCCGAGCTGGGCTGCATGTACCGGTCCGAACTCTCCGGGGTGCTGAGCGGGCTGAACCGCGTACGGGCCATCCAGCTCAACGACGGGCACATCTTCTGCACCCTGGACCAGGCCGCCGAGGAGGCGCGGGCCGCCCTCGAGATGATCCGCAGGGCGTACGAGGCGCTCGGCATCAGCCCGGCCCGCTTCCGCCTCTCCCTCCCGGGGCCCGGCGGGAAGTACGTGGACGCCCCCGAGATGTGGCGGCGGTCCACCGCGCTGCTCACCGATGTCCTCGACCGCTCCGGTCTGCCGTACGAGGCGGCCGAGGGCGAGGCCGCGTTCTACGGCCCCAAGATCGACGTCCAGGTCGCCGACGGCGCGGGCCGGGAGTCCACCTTGTCGACCGTCCAGATCGACTTCCACCAGCCGGAGCGATTCGACCTGCACTACATCGGCGCCGACGGCGCGAAACACCGGCCGGTGATGGTCCACCGCGCCATCGTCGGCAGCGTGGAGCGCGCCGTGGCCCACCTCATCGAACAGCACGGCGGCGCGTTCCCCGCCTGGCTGGCCCCCGTCCAGCTGGCCGTCCTGCCGGTCTCCGAGGCGGAGCTGCCGAACGCCGTGGCCCTCGCCCGGCGGTGCACCGAACTGGGGCTGCGCGCCGAGATCGCCGGGCCCGAGCACGGCACCCTGGGCGCCCGGATCCGTCTGGCCCGTCTCGTGCCCTACCAGGCGGTGATCGGCGCCAGGGAAGCCGCCGACGATCACGTGGCCGTGCGCCTGCGTGACGGGCGCCGCCTCGACCCGCGGCCGGCCGGGGACGTCCTCGCCCGCATCGGTGCCCTCGTCGACGCCCACAGCACCGACCTGTGGGAGGAGGCCGGGCACGGCGGAACCCGGTAGTCACGGTCCGCGCTCCGTGCTCCGGGCATGAAACAGCCCTCGGCGCTCCGTATCGGTCCGTGAGTCTCGGTCGTCGCCTGGACTCCGATGTCGATACGTACCCGCCGAGGGCCTAGCCAGTTGCCGAGATGGGGTCACTCGGGCCGATGGATGTCTACGTCTCCACCGACGGTGCGGCTCTCACCGGTTGTCTGGTGTATTGCCATTTTCCTCCCTCTTTGTCCGAAGTCAAGAGGGGGGATGCCGTCGGTCCGTCACCGGTCCGCACATCGCTGCCCGAGGCAACCTGATCCGCCGCACCGCCACGGGCCGGAGAGTGCCTGTCATACCAGGAAAGGAAGGCCCCACGGGCGAAATCAACGGAATCCGGCGAGATGGGCACGGGTTTTCTCTACGGAATTCGACCGGTCCTGCGGCGTTTCGCGAAATGGGCGCGATGCACCATTAGGGCGATTCGTTTTCGGCGCAGTGTAAAGATAAGGTCACGCTCAGGCGCGTGCAGGGCGTGAAGCGGTCGCCAAACCTTCATCCAAAACCCTGCACGCGTCCCTCAGCGATTCGACCGTCCAGGAGAAACCGAATGGAACGATCCCCCCGGCGCCGACGCGCCAAACAGCTTCAGCACCGTCTGGCTCACGACCTAGAGACTAGCAGTCGCTACGAAACCTTCCGTCGTGTGAACCGATCTGGCAAGCGTGCGCTTGCCTGGTTCCTGGCCATCCTTGTCACGGGTTTCCTGCTGATCTCGGGCGCCAGACTCCAGCTGCAGTTCACTCCGGAGTCCTTCTCCGCACTCCTCGCCACTCTCGGAATCGCTGGTCGCGGCCACTGGCCGAGGCGAAAGCGCCGGTCCTGAAATGCGCCCGGTGCCGGCCGGACGCCTCCGGCCGGCACCGGGCCCCCGTGACGAAAAACAGGAATCCGGAGAAGTCGTCCGGTTTCCGGTGACGGAAATACAGGCCCGCTCCCACCAAATCAGCGACGGAACTTCCCCGGCTGAACCCTTTTCGTAGCATGAGGACGGCGAGGATGAATTTCTGCCAGTTCTGCCAGACCCCCCTCGGATCCAGTGGCGAGCCCAAGGTGGGCCGCCCCCAGAAGTACTGCAGCACGCCGTGCCGCCAGGCCGCCTACCGCATGAGGAAGAACCCCCAGGCGGCCATCTCGGCCCCCGGCGTACCCGCACCGGCCGCACCCCCGGTGCGCCCCCCGCTGCCCAAACGCCGGCCCCGGGCCGTACAGGGGCAGTACCAGCCCTCCCCCTGCGTCCCCTCGGGGGCCGACGAGGTCCTCGCGGAGATCATCAAGGACATCCTCGAGGAGACCCGCCAGCTCCAGCGCGGCCTGCAGGCCCTCGACGCCGAGGAACCGCTGCGCAGGGCCGAGCAGCTGCGCGCCCAGCTCGAGAGCCTCACCGCCGGCCTCGTGGGCCGCGCACGCCACCGGCGCGTGACGTGGAGCCGCATCGGCCGGCTGCTGAACGTCAGCGAGGACACCGCACGCCACCGCTACACCAACGCCTACATCCTGCGCCGCCTCAGCCAGCACATCCACCTGAGGAGCACCCCGTCGTCCCTGGGCGCCCTCTACGGCGAGACCGCGCCGGCCGGGGAGTCGCCCCCGCCGTCCGACCTGCCGGTGGACACCCCCCTGTCGGCCCGGACTCCGGCGACCCCGGCCTTCAACCGGCTCGCACCCGTCCTGTCGATGCTCGCCCGCGCCTCCAAGATGCAGCTGCAGGTCCTCAGCCGCCGGGTCGGCTGCTCCGCCTCGTACCTCTCCCGGATCCTCAGCGGTGAGCGCGTGCCCGCCTGGCCGCTCACGGAGCGCTTCGCCATCGCCTGCGGGGCGGATCCCGCCGTGCTGCGCCAGGTGTGGGAGACCGAGCGCCTGCGGGACACGGCCGCCGTGGCCGCGCCCGTGGTGGCCAGTCCGGGCGAGATCATCGCCAGCCAGGACCGGCTGCTGGGCCCCGCACGCCTGCTGGCGGCCCTGCGGACCCTGCACGTGAGGGCAGGCCAGCCGACCGCGTACGACATCGCCGTCGCCACGCGCTGGCGGCTGTCGTCCGACCGGGTCACCACCATGCTGGAGGGGACGCAACCCGCCGAGTGGGACGACGTCGCCGCCCTCCTGCACGTCCTCGGCGGCCCGCTCGACTACTTCAGGCCGCTGTGGGAGGCGGCCGTGCACCAACCCGACCAGCAGCACCGGCGACCACCGGGGCAGGAGGACGAGCCGGAGCCGTCGCACCACCCCGTCTGCCGCCCCTCACCCCGCGCGGGTGAGCGGCCGGACGAGCAGGCGGGAGCGGCCGAGGACGGGGCCGGCGGCGAGTGCGCCGAGGAAGCCGACGAGGAGGGGGACGAACTGCACCATCTCCTCACCCGGTTCAACGGGGTCCTCAGCAGCAGCGACATCCTCGGCCTCGGACGGCGCGAACACCTGCGGGGAAGGATCGCCCGCCGGCGCAGCATCATCTGCACGGCGCCCCTCCTCAAGATCGACCCCGATCGTCCCTAGCCCGGCCGGCCGGCACCCGGGCGGTTCCCTCGGAAGCGCCCGGTCAGGGGCTGGCGATGAGCCGGGCGAGGCGCGGGGCGAGCCATGGCCTGGGGCCTCCCGCCCGCATCCGGCCGCGGGCGATCGCCTTCCAGATCGGCAGGCGCCGGAAGGAGACCAGCAGGAACTCGGTCGGCGCGGCCGTGATCCTGCAGTCGTAGGGGCGTGCGGGCGCGTCGCGGACCACCGTCGCCCGCCCGTCCTCGATGACGACCGCGAGCCGCGGCCCGCCCTTGAGCGCGAGGTCGAACGAGACCCTCACACCTCGCGCCTTCGTCTTGTCCAGGGCGAGCGGCATCATCGTCGGCATCGACTGGCCGAGCACCAGCCGTGCCTCGTCCGGTCCGATCGTCCAGGGGAGCCGGGCGCCGCGGGCGATGTCGAGGCCGTGGAGGAGGCTTTCGCTGAGCATGAGCCCGGTCGCCGTCGCCAGCGTGATGACGGCCTGCTGCCCGTACCAGGGGGTGGCGACGGGAGTCTGGGGTGCGAGGCCCTCGGTGACCCGCAGAAACGTCTCTCCCCTGTCGGCGATGACGTCGCCGAGGTGCCGGCGCTCGTCCTCGCCGAAGAGGCCGATCGCCTTGGCGTTCACGGCGGCGATCCGCTCGGCGAGCGGACCGTCGTCCGGTGGCAGGACGCTGTCCCAGTCGTCGAACTCGCCGGTGAACGCGGAGCAGTACGCCAGATAGGCGGCACACACGTGCGCGCCGACGTCGCCCACCGTCCATACCGGTACGCCGGAGGGCGCGCCCAGGTCGGGAACGCCGCGCACCAGGTGGACCAGGCGCGGGATCACGGCGCGCAGAGCGGCCCGGGTCCTGTCGTGCTCGGCGAGCGGATCGCAGCGGCCCTCGGCGCCCATGGCGCGCTCCTCTGACGGCGAATGAGCCCGCAGGCTACCGCCGGCAGCCCGTAGGCGGTAGAGGTTCGTTCTGTGGCACCGCAGGCATCGGCCGCCCCGCCGGCTTCCTTCGAGGAGGGTCACCATGAACGACGCAGCGCCCGCTCCCTACCCGCTCGACCCGACGGGAGCCGGGGGGCATGCGCAAGCCGCGCTCCTGCGCGCCCGGGGGCCGGTGGTCCCCATCCTGCTGCCGGGCGGGGTGGAGGCCGTGGCGGTCACCCGGTACACGGAGCTCAAGGAGTTCCTCGCCCACCCCGACGCGGCCAAGGGCCCCTGCCACTTCGCGGCGCTCCAGCAGGGCCGGATACCGGAGGGCTGGCCGCTCACGGTGTTCGCCACGCTCAAGGGCATGACCACCGCCGACGGGGACGACCACCGCCGGCTGCGCGCCCCGGTCTCCCGGGCGTTCACCGCCCGGCGGGTCGAGGCGCTGCGGCCCCGCGTGCGGGAGCTCGCCGACGCTCTCCTGGACGGGCTCGCGGACCGGGCCGGCCGGAACGGGGTCGTGGACCTGCGCGAGCACTTCGCCTATCCCCTGCCCATGGGTGTCATCTGCGAACTGCTCGGCGTCGACCAGGACTTGCGTGACGACGTGCACCGGCTCTCGCAGACGATCGTCAGCACCTCCGCCGGCCCGGAGCAGACCCTGGCGGCCAACCGCGACATGGCCGCCCTGCTCGACCAGGTCGTCGCGCGGCGCCGGAAGGCCCCCGGCGACGACCTCACCAGCGCGCTGATCGCCGCACAGGAGGAGGACGAGGAGCGGCTCAGCGGCCCGGAACTCGTCGGCACGCTCCTGCTGTTGGTCGTCGCCGGGCACGAGACGACCCTCAACCTCATCACCAACGCCGTACGGGCCCTGTGCGCCGACCCCGGCCAGCTGAGGGCGGTGCGCACCGGGCGGGCCGGCTGGGAGGACGTGGTGGAGGAAACCCTGCGCTACGACAGCCCGGTCGGCTTCTTCCCGTTCCGCTACCCCACGCGCGACCTGACGGTGGGCGGCGTGCTCGTACCCCGGGGCACCGCCGTGCTGGCCTCGTACAGCGCCGCCGGCCGGGACGAGCGTGCGTACGGTCCCGACGCGGCGCGCTTCGATGTGACCCGTCGCCCGGAGCAGCGCCATCTGTCCTTCGGGCACGGACCGCACTTCTGCCCCGGGGCGCACCTGGCCCGGCTGGAGGGGGCGATCGCGCTGGAGGCGCTGTTCGCCCGCTACCCGGACCTCACGCCCGCCGTGCCCGACCGCGCGCTGCCCCCGCACCCGAGCTTCGTCGGGAACAGCACGGACACGCTGCCCGTCCGGCTCGGGTGACGAGGTGCGGGAGCCGGCCGGTCAGTCGAGGGTCCACTTCAGGGGGGCCTTGTAGTAGCCGCGGGAGTAGGTGATGGCGGTGACCTTCTGCTTCTCCGGCACGATGAAGGGCATGCAGGCCGTGTGCTCCTCGTCCTTCTGCCACGTCGCCTCGGTGTCCAGGTCACGGCAGTCGGCGGGCCTGCCGGGCATGTCGCCGATGAGGATCAGCCGGGTGCCCCGCTGGTTGCCCTCGGCCAGCACCCCGACGTTGGTCGACACCATGGGGCCCTTGAACGGCATGTCGCCGCCGACCAGCTTGGCGTTGACGTACGCCCAGGCGACCGTCATCCCCTGGTACTTCTGCGCGTCCAGCTCGGTGAGGTCGGAAGGCTTGCCCATGACGACGCGCTGCGGCGTGATGGTGAACTTGCCGGTCTTGCCGTAGCGCCCGATCTCCATCGCCTCGGGGCTGGGCTGGCCGACCTTGAGCGGCTTGTCGGGCGCGGCCGAGGCCTTGCCCTTCTTGTCGCCCGAGCCGTTTCCGGTGGACGAGTTGCACGCCGTCAAGGCCAGTGCGACGGCTACGGTTCCGACGGCGAGCGCGGAGCGTCGCCAGGTGCCGGTCTTCGTGTGAGTGAGCAAGGTATCCCCGTTGATCGGTGGTGCCTTCCGGCCATCGAGTCCGGAATCAGCCAGGGAGTCTACGCAGGAACGTCTCGCCGGCCGCTGGCGGGGTGGGGACCGCCTCATCCTTTCGGGCTGACCGGCCGCGGCCACGGCGGATGCCGCGTCCTCGCGCGCCCACACTGTCAGGAAAGGACGTTCGGGTTCTCCGGCTGGACAAGGGAGGCGCAGGCCATGACGTGGATGCTGCTGGCAGGAGCGATCCTGGCGGAGGTGACGGGGACGGTGTCGCTGCGCCTGTCGGAGGGGTTCTCGAAGGTCGGGCCAAGCGTGGTCGTGGCGGTGGGGTACGTGACGGCGTTCGTGCTGATGTCACAGGTGCTCAAGCGGGGCATGCCGATCGGGATCGCCTATGGGATCTGGGCGGCCGTGGGGGTGGCGCTGGTGGCGCTGGCCGGCACGGTGCTCTTCAAGGACGGGCTGACGGCGGTGCAGATCGGGGGCCTGGTGCTGGTGGTGGCGGGGGTGATGGCGCTGGAGATGGGCGGTGCCCACTGATCCGGCGCCTGAAGGGGGCGAAAGGTGGGTAGTTGAGAAATATCCGGTAAACAACCATGCGAGCGCCCTGCGAGGGACCCATGAGCAAGACGTCTCCCGGCCCCCACGACGCCCCGGCGATCGACCGGCTCCTGCAGACCGCCACCGGCTTCATGGCGTCGAAGGTCCTCCTCGTCGCCGCCCGTCTCGGCCTCTTCACCGAGCTGGCCGACGGTCCGCTGAGCGGTGAGGAACTGCGCGTCCGGCTCAAGCTGCACCCCCGCTCCGCCCGTGACTTCTTCGACACCCTCGTCGCCCTCGACGCCCTGGAGCGCACCGACGGCCTGTACGCGAACACCCCCGACGCCGATCGGTACCTGGTCCGCGGCAGGCCCGCCTACCTGGGCGGCCTCCTCGAGATGAGCGACGCCAGGATGTACGAGCTGTGGGGGAGGCTGGACGCGGGCCTGCGCACGGGAGAGCCGCAGAACGGCATCGGGGCCGGCGAGGAGGGCATCTACGCCGGCCTCTACGACGACCCCGGCCGCCTCGACGCCTTCCAGCAGGCCATGACCGGGCTGTCCATGCGCTCCGCGCTCGCCCTGGCCGAGGAGTTCGACTGGTCCCCCTACCGCACCGTCGCCGACATCGGCTGTGCCGAGGGCACCGTGCTGGCACACCTGCTCGACCGCCATCCCCACCTGCGCGGCACCGGCTTCGACCTGGCCGCCGTCGCCCCCGGCTTCCGGCGCCGGCACGAGGAGTCCGGCCTCGGCGACCGGCTCGTCTTCCGCGCCGGAGACTTCTTCACCGAGCCGCTGCCGACGGCCGACGTCCTGGTCTTCGGGCACATCCTGAGCAACTGGGCACTGCCCAAGGCGAAGACGCTGCTGCGGAAGGCGTACGAGGCGCTGCAGGAGGGCGGCGTCCTCGTCATCTACGAGACGCTCCTCGACGACGAGCGCCGGGAGAACGTCGCCGGGCTGCTCATGAGTCTCACCATGCTCCTGGAAACGCCCGGCGGCTTCGAGTACACGGGCGCCGACTGCCGCGAGTGGCTGGCGGACGCCGGATTCCGCGAGAGCCGGGTGCGGCATCTGGCCGGGCCGGAGTCCATGGTGATCGCCGTCAAGTGAACGCCGGCGGTTCGCGGGCGGGCTCCCGGGTCCGCCCGTTCGTGTGGCTGCCTCAGACGGTCGTCGGGGGCCAGGGCAGCGTGGCGTCCGGCCGGCCTTCCTGGCGCACGAACTCGACCAGGCGTGCGTAGCTGTCACTGCCGTGACCGGCTGCGATCGCCCGCTCGGTCAGCGCCTTGAACAGCTCCGGCAGACCGGAGCCCGCTCCCCGGAGCTCGCTGGCGTGGACGAGGACCTCCATCGTCGTGCGGTGGAGGTCCAGGGGGAAGTCGCCGCTGGGGTACCGCCCGGAGTCGATCTGCGGCGCGTACGTGCTCATGAAGAAGCGCACGGTGTCCATCCACCGGTTGGCCACCTCGGTGTACCGCGTCGCCGGCACGTTGCCTCCGGGGCCGTCGGCGCCGATGAGGGTCACGCTGTGCAGCCAGCCGGTCAGCGTGGACCACATCTGGCACAGCAGTGCCGTGTCGTACACGGAGGGCAGGGCGGTGTCGGCGCCCACGTACACCGGGTCGCCCAAGGCGGCGAGCGTCTCGCGATGTCCCTCGAAGACGGCCGGCGGGCCGCTGTAGAGCTGCAGGAAGTTCCGGCTGCCGATGCCGGAGGGGGTCGTCAGGACCACGCCGTCGAGGTAGTCGGCACCGCCGCGCTCCGCCCAGGCGGCCGTCGCCCGTGCGCACACCGGCGGCCCCGAGGTGAGATTGACCAGCGTCCGGCCCGCGAGCGCGCCGGCCAGAGGCCGGAGCACCTCGTCGACGGCCTCGTACGTCGCGAGGCTGACCACGGTCACCGGGCTCGCGGCCACGGCTTCGGCAGCCGTCGCCGCCGTCACGGCGCCCTTCTCGGCGAGGGCGTCCGCCTTGCCGGGCGTACGGTTCCACACGGTCGTCCGATGGCCGGCGGCCACGAACGCGCCGGCCAGAGCCGCCCCCATCGGTCCGAGACCGACGACAGTCACGTTGGCGCACACGGTTCCCCCCGGGGATCGCAGAGAGCGGTTGCCTGTCGGCTGGTTATGCCTCGGTGCGATTCTTCCCGCAAAGGACTCTTCCACTCATTACCGGAGGAGAGGGAAGAGGGATATCAAGCCACTGCAAGCCCGGCGGTTCCCGGCATGCGGGCGGGGGCACGGATCGGCGCGGCGTCCGCGCCTTCCCGGCCGGGGGGAGCGACCGGCCGGCTCGAGGGTGGCGTCTGCCGGGCAGCCGCCGCCTCTTCGAGCCGGCCCGCGCCGGTGTATCAGGCCTCTCAGGCCTCGACCACGCCCGACTTCGCGATCTTGATCGTCGCCGAGGTGCGGCCGCTCTGCGAGCCCAGGCCCTCGATCTTCTTCACGACGTCCATGCCCTCGACGACCTCGCCGAAGACGACGTGCTTGCCGTCGAGCCAGCTGGTGACGATGGTGGTGATGAAGAACTGCGAGCCGTTGGTGTTGCGACCCGCGTTGGCCATGGAGAGCAGGCCCGGCTTGGTGTGCTTCAGCTGGAAGTTCTCGTCCGCGAACTTCTCGCCGTAGATGCTCTTGCCGCCGGTGCCGTCGCCCCGGGTGAAGTCGCCGCCCTGCAGCATGAAGTCGGGGATGACCCGGTGGAAGCCGGAGCCCTCGTAGCCGAAGCCGTGCTGGCCGGTGGCGAGCTCACGGAAGTTCTGCGCGGTCTTGGGGACCACGTCGTCGAACAGCTTGAAGACGATGCGCCCGGCGGGCTCGTCGTTGATGGTGATGTCGAAGAACACATTCTGCATGGGGACAGCCTGTCATTCCCGACCCACTCCATGCACACAGGCCCCCCGAGTTTCGCTCTCAGCCGCTCACCCGGCCCCCTCGACCCGGCGCACTGTCACGCCGTGTGCCCGACCCGGCCGATCGTGTGATCACTGTTCCCGGGCGTGGTGCGGTTCCGGTCCCACCGTCCGCTCTGCCACCGTTGCCGCCAGCGACCCGAGGCTCCGAACGGAGGAACCGCACCGTGGCAGCACTGATCTCCGCGCTGTTCGCCCTGCTGGCGGCCGTGGGCAACGCCACGGGCACGGTGCTCCAGCGGCTGGGCGCCCGGACCGTGCCCCCGGGCGACGCCTTCAGCGTCCGGATCGTCCGGCACCTGGTGCGCAGCCCGGCGTGGCTCGGCGGCATCGCCGTCGTGGTCGGCGCGGCGGCCTGCCAGGCCCTGGCCCTGACCCTGGGATCCCTGTCGCTGGTGCAGCCCATCCTCGTGACCGAGCTGCCCTTCACCCTCCTGGTCGCCTCCGCGGTGTCCCGGCGCCGGCTGCCCGCGATCGGCTGGGCGGCGTCCGTCATGGTCGCCGCCGGGCTCGGCATGGCACTGGCGGCGGCCGCGCCCCACGGCGGACACACCGACGTCTCCCCCGGCATGTGGACCCTGACCCTGCTCACCACCGGCGGCGCCATGGCCCTGTGCGTGGCGGCGGCCCTGCCACGGCCCAGGGGAAAGGCCCGCGCCGCCTTCTTCAGCTCCGCCTCCGCGATCGGCTACGCCCTGACCGCCACCTTGATGAAGTCCGCCACCACCACCTTCGACGAGCACGGCGGCGGCGCCTTCCTCGCCTCCTGGCAGACCTACGGCTTCGTGGCGGCCGGCGCGTGCGCGCTGTTCCTCCTGGCGAACGCCATGGAGTCCGGCCCCCTCATCGCCTCCCAGCCCGCCCTCACCCTGGGCGAGGGCCTGGTCAGCCTGGCGCTGGGCATCCTGGTCTACGGGGAGCGGGTACGCGCCGGGTGGTGGCTGGTCCCCGAGGCCATCGGGGCGGTGCTGGTCACCTGGGGGGTGCTGATCCTCCCCCGCGTCGACACGGAACGACAGGAGCGGGCGGTGCCGTGAGCGGACCGGGGCGTGGGCGGAACGCCTTCCCCGGTCCTTCGCCGTGGGCTAGAAAGAGACCGTGAACCACTCGTCCAACGACTTGAGCGGCAGCGTCACCGGTTCGGTGATCCAGGCAGGGCACGTGGAACAGCTGCACCTCGCCCCCACGGTGCCCACCGCGCTGGCCGGTCTGCCGCCGACGGCACCGGAGTTCACCGGGCGGAGCGCGGCCCTGCGCGACGTCACCGCCGCACTGGACCCCGGTTCCGACGGTTCCCCCGTCGTGGTGTCGACGCTCTCGGGCACACCCGGCGTCGGCAAGACCGCCCTGGCGCTGCGTGCGGCCCACGAGGCCCTGGCGGCGGGGTGGTTCTCCGGCGGAGTGCTCTTCATCAACCTCCAGGGTTACGACGAGCGCCGGTTCGTGGAGCCCGACACCGCGGTGTCGGCGTTCCTGAGCGCCCTCGGCGTACCCGACGAGCTCTTCCCCCCGACGGCCGGGGGACGTCTGTCGCTGTACCGCTCGAAGCTCGCGGACCTCGCCGCCCGGCGCAGCGGGGTCCTCGTGGTGCTCGACAACGCCTCCTCGGCGCACCAGGTCAGCCCCCTGCTGCCCGGTTCGCCGGTCCACCGGGTGCTGGTGACCAGCCGGCACGCCCTCGGCGACCTGCCCGGTTCCCGGATCGTGGACCTGGGCGTCCTGGAGCCCGCCGAGGCCACGGACTTGATCGTCCGTACGCTGCGGATGCGCCGGCCCTCGGACACCCGCGCTCAGGACGAGCCGCAAGCCGTGGGCGACCTGGCGGAGTTGTGCGGTCGGCTGCCGCTGGCGCTGGCCGTCGTCGCCTCGATCCTGGCCGGTGACCCGGACCTCCCGGTCGGGGAGCTCACGGCGACGTTACGCGACCGTGCCACCCGCCTGGACGAGCTGTCGTACGGTGGCAGCGACTCCGTCACCGCCGCGTTCGAGCTGTCGTACGCCGGGCTCGCGCCCGAGGAAGCCCGGATGTTCCGGCTGCTGTCCCTCAATCCCGGGCAGCAGGTCAGCGTGGAAGCCGCCGCCGCGGTCGCCGGACGTTCCGTGCCGCAGGCCAGGAAGCTGCTCCGGTCGCTGCGCGAGGCCCACATGATCGAGCCGGGCAGGCCCCGGGGCTGGGTGCGCTTCCACGACCTGCTGCGGCTGTTCGCCGAGCTGCGCTGCTCCGCGGAGGACGACGAGGCGAGCGTCGAGGCCGCTGTCGACGGGCTGTTGGTCCATTACCGTGACGCCGCCCGGGATGCCACCGAGCGCATCGTGCGGGCGGCGCGTGCGGGCCGGCGTGAGGATGCGGCGGAGCACTGGCTGGACGTCGAGCGCCCGAACCTGCGAACCGCCCTCCGGCTGGCCCGGATGCGCGACCGACCCACCGTCGTGCTGCCGCTGGCGCACGACGTCAGCTGGTTCCTGCGCCGTCAGCAGGACTGGGACGCCGGTCTCGAAGTGTGCGAGATGGCGGTGGAGTTCGCCCGCTTCAGCGCCGACAGCACGCAATATGCCCTCGCTCTCTACACCATGGGCGATTTCCTCAAGCACAAGCAGGACTACGACCGGGCGCTGCGGACCTTCACGGAGGCGCTCGATCTGTACCGGGGGCTCGGCGACCGCACCGGTGAGGCCCGGACCCTGCACAGCCTGGGCACCGTCGCCCGGCGCAGCGGCCGGTACGGGAAGGCCGAGAGGTACTACTCCGCCGCCCTGCCGCTCTTCCGTGCCCTCGGAGACCACCGGGGCAGCGGGAACACCCTGTTCAACCTCGGCATCACCGCCCGTCAGCAGGCGGACCACGATCTGGCCCACTACCGCTACCACGGCGCGCTGCTCGTCTACCGGCGGCTCGGCCACACCGTCGGCCAGGCCCGTACCCTGCATCACCTCGGTCACCTGGCCGCCGCCACGGGTCGGCCGGACGCGGCACGCCGCCACTGGGAACAGGCACGGACGGCGTACGAGGAGGCGGCGCTCCCCCAGCACGCCCAGGAGGTCACCGAGCTGCTGTCGGAGCTGACAGGGGCGCCCTGATCCCTGGTTCCCTAACCCCGCGAGAGCGGCACATGGTCGGCCCAGGCGTTTCCGGGCAGAGCGCGGATCCAGCGTGCGAGTGCCGCCCGGTCGTCGGCGACGACGAGGGTGCGGTGGAAGTGGGTGGGCAGACAGGGTTCCGTGGGTGAGGGCCTCTCGACCTCGGCCCGTACGCCGTCGCCCGCTTCCGGCACGTTCGCGCCGGCCCGCAGGGGGAGTTCGGCGGCGACGCGCACGGCGGTGGGGGCCGGCGGTTCGCCGCCCAGCGCGGCGGTGGCGAGCGCCTGATAGGGATCGTGGCCGGTGACCGCCCGGCTCAGGTGGGCCATTCCGCCGAACCTGCCGTTGACCTCCAGCACCCGCAGCTCCCCCGCCTCGACGGCCATGTCGATCTGCCACGCCCCGCAGGGTGCGAGCATGTCGGTGACGTCCGCGATGAACGCGTCGAGGCCGCGCCGGACCGCTGTGGGGAGCCCGGCCGGCATCACCCGCATGCGCCATCCGGGCATGCACCGCTCGTCCAGGGGGCCGAAGGAGGCGATGGGCCAGCGCAGCGTGCCGCCCCTGTCGGTGAGCAGCTCGACGCCGAATTCCTCGCCCCGGCAGACACGCTGCACCACGACAGGGAAGACCATGCCGTCCGCCGCGCCGAGGTCGTCGGGGCCGGTGAGGTACCAGCGCCCCTGCCACGGCACGGATCTGCCGGTCTTGACCATCACCGGTGGCCCGAGCTCCTTCAGTGCCACGGCCGCCTGCGCCCTGTCCTCGCAGACGATGCCCTCGGGCACCGGCCAGCCCCGGTCGAGGGCCAGCCGGTGGAAGAGGACCTTGTCGGACACCGCTTCGGCGAAGGCGGGCGGATGGACGTGCGCGTGCCGGCTACCGAAAGGCACTCGCTGCGCGGCGGTGGCCAGGGTGTGCAGGAGCTGTTCCTGTTCGAGCGGGTACAGGCTCGGCACCACCACCTGCGCGCCGATGCTCGCCCACAGGGCCAGGACGTCGTCGACACCCGCGCCCGCCGCGAGGTGGCGGTAGCGGATGCCGGGTCCCATGCCGGCGCTGACGTCGGTAGGGCCGCACAGCCAGATCCGCTCGGCCGCGTGGCGCCTGAGCGCGGTGACGAGCCGGTCGGCACGGTAGTGCCCCATGATCGCGACGTCCATCCGTATCGGTGTTCCCGTGGGCACGGTCGTTCCGAACGGCGGGGCCGCGGATTCGCCGCAACGGAGCAGTCCGGGCGGGCCTGCCCCGCGGAGGCGGCCTACGACCGGGCTGCGGGAACGCTCTCCTCGCCGCCCCCGAATTGCCGGGCGAGCTCGGCGATCACCGCCCGCGCCGCGGGAGAGGTCCAGCGCCTGCGGTGGCGCGCCAGTTGTACGGGCACGTCGGGGATCGGCGGTCCCGTCACCTCGGCCAGGCGGCCTTCGCGCAGGGCGTGCTCGACGGTGGCGCGCGGCAGGAGGGTGAGGCCGAGGCCGGCCGCCACGCAGGAGCGGGCGGCTTCGATGCTGCCGAAGCGGGTCAGGCGGGGGCGTACGCCCGGGGTCGACAGGAGGCGGCGGGCGAGCCGGTCGCTGTAGGAGCAGCCCTGCTCGTGGAGGAAGAACGGTTCCTGTGCGAGCTCCTCCCAGGTGACCGGATCCGTCCGGTGGGCGAAGGGATGTCCGGGGGCGCAGAGGAGCACCAGCGGCTCGTGCGCGAGGGGTTCGGTGTCGATGTCGGGGAAATCAGAAGGGGAGACTTCCTCCTCCAGCATCAAGGCGATGTCGAGACGGCCCGTGCGCAGGCCCTCCGCCGCTTCGGCGGTTCCTACGGGCGACAAGTCGACCTCGAGGTCGGGGTGGAGCCCGCGCAGGGCGGCGATGACGCCGGGCAGTCGCGCCGAACACAGCGTCTCGCCCGCGCCGATGACGACCCGGCCCACGGGAGGGCCATCGGCCGCGGCCGCCGCGCGCAGCCGTGACTCGGCGTCCAGTACGCCCTCGGCCTCCGCGAGCAGCCGCCTGCCGACCTCGGTGATCGCCACGCCCCGGGGCAGCCGGTCGAAGAGCCGGGTGCCCAGCTCCTTCTCCAGGGTCTGGACCTGCGCGGTGACCGTCGACTGGGCGAGGTGCAGCTCGGCGGCGGCCGTGGTGAAGCTGGCGGTGCCGGCCACGGTGGTGAAGGTGCGCAGCAGTCGGGTGTCCATGCGGGCGAGCATAGCGGGACCTATCGGATGCACCGATCGGACTCATCATGATCCATCGCTTGTCACGATGCCTGCCCGGCGGCAGAGTAACCCTCATGACTACTGAGACCGAGACCGTCGCCGGCCGTTCCGTCGAGATCCTTCGCTATTCCGCCTTCACCTCCGACCCGGCGGGCGGCAACCCTGCGGGCGTCGTCCTCGACGCCGCCCGGCTCGACGAGGCGGGGATGCTGGCCCTGGCCGCCGAGGTGGGGTACTCCGAGACCGCCTTCATCACCGCCGGCGACGAGACCGAGCGCCGTTTCCGGCTGCGCTTCTTCAGCCCTCTGGCCGAGGTCGCGTTCTGCGGACATGCCACCGTCGCCACGGCGGTGGCGCTCGCCGAGCGCATCGGCCCCGGCGAGGTGGTCTTCGACACGCCCGTGGGCGACATCCGGGTGGAGACGGTCGTCGACGGGCGGGGCGCGGTGCGGGCGACCCTCACCAGCGCGCCCACCCGCTCCCGGCCGGCCGTGGACGCCGAACTGGACGCGGCGCTCGCCGCCTTGCGCTGGGCGCGCGAGGACCTGGACCCGGCGCTGCCGCCGCACGTCGCCTTCGGCGGCAACGAGCACCTCGTCCTGGCGGCCGGTTCCCGCGCGCGACTGGCCGACCTGGCCTACGACTTCGACGCCCTGGCCGACATCATGCGAGAGCACGGCTGGACCACCGTCCAGCTGGTGTGGCGGGAGAGCGAGCTGCTCTTCCACGCGCGCGACCCGTTCCCGGTGGGCGGCGTGGTGGAGGACCCGGCCACGGGCGCGGCGGCCGCCGCACTGGGCGGCTACCTGCGGGCGACCGGACAGATCCGCGAGGAAGCGGCGATCAGCATTCGCCAGGGCGAGGACATGGGCCGCCCCAGCGATCTGCTGGTGACCGTGGACCCCGCCGACGCGCGCGTACGCGTCACCGGGCAGGCGGTGCGCATCGGCGGGTGAACCTCGTGTCCACCGGCCGGTGGACACGAGGCGGGCAGCGCGGTCGTCTCCTCGCCGGTCTCAGCCGGGCACCTGTGCGCCGCCGCCGGCCCGGATGGCCTCGAGCACTGCCTGGTGCAGGGATTTCAGTCCGGCGGGCGGTACGGGGCGGGGGCTGCCGGTGAGGGTGTACCACTCCTCCGCACCGGTGTACTGCACCCGCACCCCGGCCAGGCCGTCCGGGCGCAGTGCGGTGACGACGGTGAGGTCGCCGGTGACGACGCCGACCTCGTCGGTCATCGCACCGCCCGGACCGGCGGTCACCTCGTCCCGGAAGTGCTCGTATTGCGCGTAGTGCTCGCTGTTCATGCCGTACAGGTACCCAACATGGTGGTGAGCATCTTCCGTTCGTTCTCGGTGACGGTGAGGCCATAGGTGCTCTTCACCGACGTCCACGCCCGGCCGTAGACGCACCAAGCGGACTTCGCCGGGGGCTGCCACTGGTCCGGGGACTGATCGCCCTTGCTCCGGTTCGAGGCCGCCGAGACCGTCAGCAGCTGCGGATGGGTCAGGTCGTTGGCGAACGCCTTGCGGCGGTCGGTGGGCCACTTGTCGGCGCCCGACCGCCATGCGTTGGCGAGGGGCACGATGTGGTCGATGTCGACCTGGGAAGCCGCCGTGAACGTCTTGTCGTCGTAGAAGCTGCGCCACGAGCCCGAGGTCGCCCGGCACTCGGCGTCCCGCTTGACGCCCTGGCCGTCGCGCTCCAGAACCGTCTCGCGGGTGTCGCACTTGTTGCCCTGCTGCGCCCAGTGCGGGAAGGCCGACCGGCTATAGCCCGTCATGGGGCGCGGATCGGCCACCGTCAGCTTCCCCAGCTGCTGACGGGCCTCCCCCGCCGACGGCAGCCCGGGCAGCACCTCCCGCCCGCCGTTCTTCCCCGATCCCGGCGACGACGCAGCCGGGGAAGGGGCAGAAGAGGAGGCCGAGGAAGAGGCTGCGGAAGGGGCCGACGAAGGGGCTGGGGAGGATGCCGGCGAAGGGGCCGAGGAGGACGAAGCAGAGGCCGTCGCGGCCGGCTTCGGGTCGCCCGAGTCGCTTCCGCCACAGCCGCCGAGCGCCACCACGGCACCGATCACCGCCGCCGCGCATGTGCCGACTCGCAATTGACGCGTCGTCATCCTCACGCCCCCCAACTGGCCGCCCGAATCGTCCCGCTCCAGGCTGCCCACCCCCTGCCCGACGCCAAACGGCGCAGAACGCCCGATGTACGCCATATGGAGGAAACGGCGTCATGCGGTAGTGCGGGCAGGAATACCGCCTTCGCCCCCGACGGACAAGCTCACGGCCGGTCGTTCCGGCGCATCACCTCGACCAGGCGCGCGTAGCCGTCGTCCCCGTGCCCTGCCTCGATCGCCCGCCCGGTCAATTCCCGCAACAGTTCCGGCAGGTCGGGGGCCACCCCGCGCAGCTCGCTCGCGTGGACGAGGAGGTCCATCGCCGAGCGGTGGAGACGCAGGGTGATCCCGTCGCCCTGGTACTGACCGGAGTCGACCTGTTCGGCATAGCTCCTCATGAGCGGGCCGACGGTCTTCAGCCACCGGTCGGCCACGTCCGTGAAGGCCGTCGCCGTCTCGTTCCCGCCGGGACCGTCGGCGCCGACGAGCGCCGCACCGTGCAACCAGCCGGCCAGAGTGGACCACATCAGGCCCAGCAGCGCCGTGTCGTACACCGAGGCCAGCGCGGTGTCGGTGCCCAGATGCACCGGCTCGCCCAGTGCGGCGAGCACCTCGCGATGCTTGTCGAAGGCGGCCCGCGAGCCGCTGAAGAGGACCGGGAAGCCGGGATTCCCGATGCCGGGCGGCGACGTCGCCGTGATCACGCCGTCGAGATAGCCGGCGCCGTGCCGCCGCGCCCAGTCGGCCGCCGCCCGCGCGTGCAGCGGCGAGCCCGGGGTGAGGTTCACGATGCCACGACCCTCGAACGCCCCGGCGGTCACGGAGTCCAGGACCTCACGGACGACCTCGTACGTCGTCATGCGGATCACGACCAGTGGGCTCGCCGCGACGGCCTCCGCGGCCGAGCCCGCCGCCACGGCACCCTTGCCGGCCAGAGCCTCTCCCGCACCCGGCGTACCGTCCCAGACGGTCGTCCGGTGACCCGCCGCCACCAACACTTCGGCCAATGCCGTCCCTATGGACCCCAGGCCGAGAACAGTCACCTTCGCATTCACGCTTTCCCCCGTTTGACAGCACACCTGCGCGAAATATGGATTCCGCCCGCAACTCCCCCTGAACGGCCAGTGATCCGCACTCCATTCTCCATGACCGGCGCGGGCCGCAGATGATCCGTTCGATCACCGAGCGCCCGTCGGCCAGGTCAGTGGGCCCTCATGGAACGATCCCGCGCCCGGAAACACGGAATTCGACGGCACCGGCCTGCCCGTCGAAGAACGTATATGCCTTTCGGGGCCCGTCTACCGACGTGCGTATCTTTCCGAGTACGCGCCCCGCACGTGTCAGGCGGACGGGCTCGGGACGCGTCCGTACCGGGTGCGGCAGCCATCGGCCTTGTGAGGTACGGCGATTCCCGTGGTGCTCCGGGGACGGGGAATTCCCCGGCATCCGTGGCCCGCCGCGCCCCACCCGGCGCCATGGCTCCCGTCAAGAGGGCCTCGGGAGGAGAGGGCGGCGGCCCTCGTACGCCACGAAGGGGTGCGAGCCTGAACAAAGCGACGGATACGCCCCGGAGAGCGCCTGATTGCGCCACCAAAACGATCGAAAGCAGGTCTGACGTTGCCGGAATTCATCAGCTCCCCCACCGGGACCGACAACGGGACACGGGCGCAGAACTGTCCGCTGCTCTCCCCCGAGTCGGTGGCGGCCACCTTCCTCTCGCACGGCTCGGCCGATCTGCATCCGATGCTGAAGAGCCTGCGGGACGAGGCACCGGTCTTCTACAGCGAAGATCTGCACATGTGGATCGTGTCCCGGTACGACGACGTGTCGTGGGTCCTCAAGAACGCCGAACTCTTTCCCGCCTCCACGCGGTCCATCATCATGTCGAGTTATCCCCCGGAGGTCCGTGACGTGCTGCGGAGCACCAGCACGTTCACGGCACCCAATATGGGGTTCGACGGGTCGCCCACGCACGACCGCTTGCGCAAGCCGGTCGTGCCGTACTTCTCGGCCAAGGGCGTCAAGCGTCTCGAGGCCCGGATCGAGGAGATCGCCGACCTGCGGGCGGGCGAGATTCCTGCGGAGCCACCCGTGGACCTCGTCGAGGCGTACGCCCGCCCGCTGGCGAACACCGTCGTGATCCGGCTGGCCGGGCTGCCCGTCGACGACTACGACCGCATCATGCGCTACCACCGGGCGGTCAATGAATTCTTCTTCGGCCGGCCTCCCGCGCATCTGCAACTCCCCTACGCCAAGGACATCCAGGAGTGGGAGGAATATCTGAGCGACGTCATCGGCATGCGCCGGCGCCTGCCCCAGGACGATCTCATAAGCCTTCTCACACAGAAGGTCGCGAAGGGAGAGGCCGACTACACCGACGAAGAACTGATCAGCCTCATCAGCTTCGACGTCATCACCGCCGGCTTCCGCCCGACCAGTTTCGCTCTGATCAATCTGTGTGGGGAACTGCTGGAGGAACCGCACCGCTGGCAGGCGCTGCGGGACGAACCCGATCGCTTCGACGGCGTGTTCAGCGAAACCCTCCGGCGCTCCGGGCCGGCCCTGGGAGTGTTCCGGATGACGGCGGCCGAGGTCGAGGTGGGCGGCGTCCCGGTCCCGGCGGGCTCGGTCCTCTGGGTCATGGCGGCCTCGGCGAACCGCGACGAGCGGCATTTCCCGGAGCCCGACTCCTTCGACCCGCACCGCCCGCACCTGGCCGGCAGCCTGCACTTCTCCCAGGGGCTGCACTACTGCCTCGGCGCCAATCTCGCCCGGACGGTGATCCGGGCCGGCATCACCGCGCTCATGCGCCACCGACCGGACCTGCGGCTTGTCCCGGACCAGCCGCGCGTGTACGAGCCGAGCATCAACGTCGTCGCGCCGGCGAGGCTGTTGGTCGAGTGGTGAGCCGGATCCCCACTCCCTGAGCCCGCGCACAGGCCCCCGAGCGCTCTCTGCGACCGGCACGACACCCTCAGTGATTCACCGTTCCACTGGGCGCCGCGGACGCTTAAGATAAATAGGGCGTATCCGACATATCGAGGGGGTTTGGTCCGATGTCGACAGGCATGCTTCTGGCGATCATCATCCTCGTCGCGGCGGTGGTCATCGTTATCGGCGTAGCAGCCGCCCTCACCGTGCGCCGCCGACGACTGCGCGAACGCTTCGGCCCGGAGTACGAGCGGACGGTCGAGGAAAGCGGCAACCGGCGGGCGGCCGAGCGCGATCTGAGCGCACGCGAAAAACGCCATGACTCACTGGACATCAAGCCGTTGGAAAGCGGCACCCGGGACCGGTACACCCGGGAATGGACCAGCGTCCAAAGTGAATTCGTGGACCGTCCCGAGGACGCCGTCCAGGACGCGGACCTCCTGGTGACCTCGCTTATGCACGAGCGCGGCTACCCGACCGAGAACTTCGAGCAGCGCGTCAAGGACCTCTCGGTCGAGCACGGCCGCACGCTGGAGCACTACCGCAGCGCCCATGAGGTCAATGCGCTGAGCATCAAACACGAGGCGACCACGGAGCAGCTGCGGGGCGCCATGGTGCATTACCGCGCCCTGTTCGACGAGCTGCTCTCCAACGGGGGCCAGGCCCGTCACGCCCGGGCGTGACCCGCTCACCATGCCCGACCGGCGGGTGCCGCCCGCGAGGGCGACGCCGGGACGGACGGAGGAGACATGCGACGCGAAGACATACCCGAACCCGGCGAGAGCGGCCTGTCCACCGAGGACCTGGCCGGCGTCAGCGACCGGGACACGGGCGGCGAAGAGCCCGAAGAAGCGACGGAACGCCGGTCCGACGTGCCCACCTTCCCCGGCGAGAGCACCGAACCGGCAGGCGAGGCCGCCTCCCGGCCCCGGGAGACCGGCGCCGAGACGGCGGAGGACGAGACACCGGAACTCCTGACAGCGGAGGACCAGGAGGGCTTCCGGGAGCGCTGGCAGGACATCCAGGCGCAGTTCGTGGACGACCCCCGCGAGGCCGTGCACAAGGCCGACGCCCTCGTCGCGGAGGTCATGCAGACGCTGGCCACGACGTTCGCCCGGCACAAGCAGGACCTGGAGGGACAGTGGAACCGGGGCGAGGAGGTGGACACCGAGGACCTGCGCATGGCACTGCGCCACTACCGGGCGTTCTTCAACCGCCTGCTCACCACGTGAACAAGACGACGCACGGGCACCACCCGGCCCGACAGGCGTGGAAGGGGTGATTTCAGCGCCGTCGGGAACCGGAAGTGATCGCGCGTGACAAGTCAGCCGCCCGCCTGTCCGGCCGTCATCCCCTTCCGGGCGCCGGGCCGGAGCGGCGGCGGGAACCAGGAGTCCATCATGATCACCCTCGGCATCATTCTGCTCGTCATCGGATTCGTGACGGGAATATCCATCCTGTGGACGATCGGCATCATCCTCGTCGTCCTCGGAGCCATATTCTTCCTGCTCGGAGCCATGGGGCACGCGGTGGCCGGCCGCAAGCACTATTGGTGAATCCATCGGCGGCGCGGCGCTGCGGCGGGTTGTTACGCTGCGGCGGTGACCCTGCCTACTGTCGCCGAGATCCGCGTGCTGCACGAGAAGTACGCGCCGTCGCAGCAGGCCTTCGACCTCGTGTACACACACTGCGAAATCGTCTGCCGCATCGCGGAGCAGCTCATGGCCCGCTCCGCCCACCGGCTCGACGCAGGACTTGTGCGCGCGGGCGCGCTGCTCCACGACATCGGCGTCTACCGGCTCTACGACCGCGCCGGGCGGTTCCTCCAGGGCCAGTACATCCGCCATGGCGTGCTCGGCCACGAGATCCTCGGCCGGGAAGGCTTCCCGGAGCGCCTGCGCCGCTTCTGCTCATGCCACACGGGAGTGGGCCTGACCAGGCACGACATCCGCAAGCAGAAGCTGCCCCTCCCCGAAGCCGACTACCTCGCCGTGAGCCCCGAGGAGCAACTGGTGATGTACGCGGACAAGTTCCACACCAAGACGACGCCTCCGAAATTCCTCTCCTCCGGCGACTACGCCGCCCATGTGCGGAGATTCGGCGAGGAAAAGGTCGACGCATTCCACGCCTTGCGCGTCCGCTTCGGCGAACCCGACCTCGCGCCCCTCGCGGCGCGGTACGGCCACGCCCCGGCGTGAGCCGCGGCGCGCGTCATCGGGGAAAATACTCCAGAATGGTATAAATTCACCAAAAGCCCCATCTGGAGAGGAGACGGCATGTCCTCGAAGCGGCGCCGCAAGAAGAAGGCCCGTCGTAAGCACGGGGCCAACCACGGCCGACGACCCCAGTGCTGAGCCCGGCCGGCCGGCCCTGAGGCCGGACCGGCCACCCGCACCGGCAGGGCAGTTCACCGCCGCGGCCCAGCGATCACCTGCCCGGCACGGTCCGCACCCGGAAGGTGATCCCCGCCGCCCGCAGCCGTTCGACCAGGGCGTCGCCCATCGCCGTCACCGGGGTGACCTGGCCCGAGGTCTTGGGCAGGTCGTCCAGGGCGAGGCTCAGTGAGGCCTCCGCGAGGATCTTGGCGGTCTCGTCGTAGCCCGGGTCGCCGCCCGTGATCTCGGTGAGCGCCCGCCGGCCGCCGCCCTCGCCGACGAACCGGAGCCGGAACCAGCTGCGGGCCCGCCGCTCCGCGCTGGGGCCTCGGCCCGAGGCGTAACGGTTCATCAGCCAGGACCTGGTGGCCGGCACTTGCGCTGCCGCCACCACCGCGCCGACCGCGAACGGGCCGGCCAGTGCCATGGGCAGGGTCTTCACCGAGGCGTAGTGGCGGTAGCGGAAGTCGGGGCCGTAGCGCTCCAGTGCGGCTGCCGAGCGTTGTACGACGGTCGGGTCGAGGGTGGGCAGCGGCAGGGCCCAGGTGCCCGTCTCCTTGCTGAAGCGGGGGGTGCCCAGCGGTGCCCGGACCCGGCGGCCCTCCGGCTGCGGCTCGTGCGAGCGTCGCTCACGGGCCGCGGCCAGCGCCTGCGGCCGGCGTCCCAGAATCGTCAGGGACGAGGCCAGCGTCCCGCCGGAGATGAGTCCCCACGCCTGGACGAATCCGTCGACCCGCAGGGGCACGCCCTCGGGCAGCTGCCGGACGGTGAGATACGCGCCCAGGTCGTGCGGCACGGAGTCGAAGCCGCAGGAATGCACCAGCCGCGCACCGGTCTCCCGGGCCCGCGCGTCGTACCGGGCGAACATCAGGTCCACGAACTCCGGCTCACCGGTGAGGTCGGTGTAGTCGGTGCCGGCCTCCGCGCAGGCGGCGACCAGTTCCTCCCCGTACCAGATGTACGGGCCGACGGTCGAGGCGACGACGTGCGTGGACTCGGCGAGCTCCCGCATCGCCGCCGGGTCGGCCGCGTCCGCGGTCACCAGCGCGAGGCCGGCCGCCCGGGCGGGGTCGAGCGCGGCCAGGCGCTCCCGCAGCCGTTCCAGCTTCTCTCTGCTGCGCCCGGCCAGCGCCCACCGGCAGCCCTGCGGCGCGTGCGCCAGCAGATATTCGGCCGTGAGCTCCCCGACGAACCCCGTCGCTCCGAAGATCACGACGTCGTAGGGCCGTTCGGGCCCGTCCTGCCGGTTCATGGTGCCTCCTTCTCCCTGGGGTCGGTCCCGTGGGACCGTGGCTCCTCGTGTCCGCCCAGCCTCTCGCCTCATCGGTGGCGTTGGCCATGGTCTTGAGCCCGTTGTGACCCGATCACGGCGGGGCGTGCGTCAGAGGGAACCGCCGAACAGCTGGGTCCAGTACGTGCCCGCCCGGCCTGCCGGTGCGTACCCCACGCCCAGGTGGGTGAAGCCGGGGGTGAGGATGTTGGCGCGGTGGCCGGGGCTGTCCATCCAGCCGCTGACGACCTCCGCGGGAGTGCGCTGTCCGCAGGCGATGTTCTCGCCGATCGCGCGGTGCGCGGCGCCGGCCGCCCGCGCCCGGTCCCAGGGTTCCCGTCCCTCGGGGGTGGTGTGGGAGTAGAAGTCGCGGCCGGCCATGTCGGCGCTGTGCGCCCGGGCCGCCACGGCGAGGTGCGGGTCGGCGGCCAGCGGGGGCAGGGCGGCAGCGGCCCGTTCCACGTTGGTGAGGGCGAGCACCTCGGCCACGGCCTGCTCGAGGCCGGCCGGTGTGTACGGCCGGGCCCACAGCACCGTCCAGTACGTCCGGCCCGCACCGTCCACTGCGTGGCCGGGCCCGAGGTGGGTGAACGTCCCGTCGGTGAAGGCGGCACGGCGTTCGGACCCCGCCAGGCAGTAGTCCACGAACTCCGCCGCGCTGCGCGGGCCCGAGACCAGGTGCTCGGTCAGTACGAGGTAGGCGTAGCCGGCCGCGGTGACCCGCTGGAAGAGGGAGGTCCCTGACGGGCTCTCGGCGGACAGCCGGCCGTGGGCCGCCATGTCCGCGGCGTGGGCCCGGGCGGCCGCGGCCAGCCGCGCGTCCACCGTCACCGGGCGCACCCCGGCCCGGGACCGCCGGGAATTGACGAGGCCGGGCAGGGAATCGAAGCCGCCGGGAGGGGCGGGCGCGCTGCCGGGCGCAGGTACGGCCGGGAACGGGTCGGCGTCGTCGTCCTCGACGTCGATGCCGAAGTCGCGGGCCACCCCGGCCAGTCCCTCCGCGTATCCCTGCCCCAGGGCCCGTACCTTCCACCCGGCGTCACGCCGGTAGAGCTCGGCGAGCAGCAGCACGGTCTCGTCGGTCGGCCGCGGCGGGGCGAAGCGGGCCAGCACCCGGCCCCCGTCGCCCGCGACGGTCATGACCGGGGCGGGCAGCGACGTCAGCGGCGTACGGGCGTCGGCCGGGCTGAGGACCACCGTGACCCGCCGCGCACCCGGTCGCAGCCGGGCCGGGTCCACGGTCAGGGTGTCGCCCTCCAGCCGCGCGCCCGGCGCGGAGGGCTGGTTGAAGAACACGAAGTCGCCGTCCCCCGACGTCCTGCCCTCCTCGCCGGTGACGATCGCCGATACGTCGAAGGGGCCGGGCACCCGTATCGTCAGCACGCCCGCGGGCAGCGCCCGGTTCCCCCCGGCCGTCAGCTCGCTCGTCACTCCGCGTCCCCCGCCCATCCGCTCCGGCCACTCATGAGCTGGAACGCGCCACCGACGCGGGCAGTTCCGGACGGCCCGGGCAGCCCTCGCCCGGGCCCGCGACATGGGACGGCACCGCTGACGGAAGTGCCCTGCGTCTCTTTCGCAAGAGGGGCGATACGGCCGCACTTGTGGCCCACAATGCCGTCATGGCAGACGAGTTGCGCTCCCACAACGTCATGCGGGGCACGGCGGAGTACGTGCTGCAGATCGGGTACGTCCACGGAGACGTCACGGTGCATCTGCCGCCCGCGGCCGATCCCGTGGAACGCGCCGCGTGGGCCCTGGCGCGCAGCATCCGCACGCAGTGGTCGGCGGAGCTGAACGCCTGGGACCTGGCCTCGGCCGAGCCGCTGGCGGTGCGCTGGCGGGCGGACTGGCCCGAGTTACGGGGCGGCGGCGGGCCCGGCAGGCAGATGGCGAGGATGGCGGACGTCTTCCTCGGCCTGGGGCACCGTCGTCTGGTGGTGCTGGGCGGCCCGGGCGCGGGCAAGTCGACGCTGGCGGTGCTGCTGACCCTGGAGCTGGCGGAACGCTGTCTGACGGCGCGGCACGCTCCGCGCGACGGAGGAGGCGGCGGGGTACGGCCGCCCGTGCCCGTCGTGCTGACGCTGGAGTCGTGGGATCCGTCGCGGGAGCACTTCCGCGGCTGGCTGGCGCGGCGGATAGCCGAGGACCACCCGGGCCTGCCGCGCGTCGACGGCGCCCACCCCGCGGCGCGGCTGGTCCAGGACGGGCTGGTCCTCCCCGTGCTCGACGGGCTCGACGAGCTTCCCGCGCACCGGCGTTCCCTGGTGGTCCGTGAGATCGACCGGGCGCTGGGCGAGAAGGACGCGCTCGTCCTGACGTCCCGCACGCGGGAGTACCGCGCGGGAGAGGAGGCGGGGGCGTCCGTCGCACGGGCCGCGGTGATCGAGGCCCAGCCGGTCGGTCTGGAGGACGCGACCGCCTATCTGCTGCGGTCGGCGGCGCCACAGGTCCGCCGGAGCTGGAAGCTGATGCTTGACGCCGTGGACCAGGATCCCGAGGGGCCCGTCGCGCGTGCCCTGACCAGTCCGCTGATGATCTGGCTGGCCCGCCGGGGCTTCCAGGCACCGCCCGCCGACCCGCTGGAGCTGGTGCGCCGGCCGTTCCCCTCGCGGGAGGCGGTCGAGAGGTACCTGCTCGACCTGATCATTCCGGCGGTGTTCACCCGGCAGCCCCACTCCCCGGACCGGTTGCACGCGCCGAGCCAGTGGAACCCGGGGCGCTCGCGGCACTGGCTCGCCCATCTCGCCCGCCACCTCACCGGCCGCCGCACCACGGAGTTCGCCTGGTGGGACCTGCACCGCACCCCTGTGGTGCGCGTCATGCTGCTGCCCGCGCTGACCCTGGTCTGCCTCGCCCTGTCCCAGGTCGCCGCGGTCGCCCGCGAATGGTTCGTCTCCTCGCGGGAAGGGGATTTCATGGCCGGCTGGGGGCTGGAGCTGGCGCTGACCAACGGCCTGGTCCACGCCATGGCCGTCTGGATCGCGGTGGACATGTGGTTCGGGTTCCGGCTGGGGCAACCGCGCCGACGCGCCAATCCGTTCCGCATCGGCGCCGCCCTGCGCTCGGCGGGCCGGGCCGCTTCCCTCGGGCGGGGCCTGAAGGCGTCGGCGGTGGTCGCTCTGCCCGCCGCGTTGTTCAGCACCATGGTCATGGGGGCGTACGACGCCCGCCCGTACGTGGTGATGGTCGTCTGCAGCGTCGTGCTGGCCCCGCTGGTCATGGTGGCGATCGCCGCCCCCTCGGACACCGAGGACGCGAGCACGCCCGACGAGGTGCTGGGCAGCGAGCGCACGGCCGCCTGGCTCTCCGTGGGCACCGTGGCCGTGCTGATCGGCGTCGGGCAGGGGGCATTCGGCTGGTACGTCTACGAAACGGTCGGCACCACCCTGGCGCGGGGCGTCACCGCCTGGTTCGGGGCCGCGGCGATGCTCCTTCTGATGAGCCTGTGGAGCCGCTGGCTGCTGGCCAAGGGATGTCTGGCGATCGCGGGGCGGGTGCCCTGGTCGCTGATGGAGTTCCTGCGCGACGCGCACCACGGCGGCCTGCTGCAGCGCAGCGGCGGCGTCTACCGGTTCCGCCATCTGCGGCTCCAGGAACACCTGTCCGGCATCGAGCGGGGCGACGCCCCCGCGGCCCTGCCGTACCCGCACGACGCCCTGCCGCATCCGCGGGGTGCCCGGCCCTCTCCGTACCTGCGGCCTCCCGAGTCCGCCGCGGCGTCCGCGCCCCTCCCCCGGTTCCGTGACGCGCTGGCCGAACTCGAGAGGGCCCCACTGGGGTCGCTCAAGGGCTGGACCGTCCACGCCGACGCGCACGGGTTCAGCGCCGAGGGCAGGAGCCGCCGGCTCTCCCTCGCCCACTGGCCGGTGATGCTCTTCCTCGCGGTCATGGTCTTCATCCGTTCGGGCGTGCAGGGCAACTGGCTGGTGGCCGCCGGAGCGCCCCTCGCCATGTGCGGCTTCGGGGTGCTGATCATGCTGGTCCATTGGCTCCTGCCGCCCCAGACACAGGCGCTGCGCCTGACCCCGGCGCACATCGAGTTCAGGATGGGGCGCCGCCGCGGCCGGCTGGCCTGGTCGGACGTGCAGTTCGTCGCCGTACGCAAACTCATCCACCGCAAGCGGGACACCAAAGTCTACGCCCTGCACGTGCTGCCCCGGCCCGGCGCGCCCGCGCCCGCGCGGTACTTCCGCGGCGGCGACGGGTGGTTCTTCGTCCTCCCGCTGTCCACGAACGCCACCGTCCCGGTGGACCTCGCGGCCGGCCTGCGGGACTTCGCCGGCGCCCGTTGGCAGGAGCCACCGGACTTCCGCGTGCCGCAGGGCGGCCAGGGCGCCGTCCACATCCGCAACGAGGTCTCGGGGCAGGCGCGTACAGAGGGAGTGATCCAGGCGGGGCACGTGCACGGCGACGTCACGTTCGGGCAGGAGGGCGACAACCGTGGGCACATGACCCAGGGGGATTGACCGGCGCCCGGCCGGGCACGCGCGTGGCTGATCAACATGTCAGGAATAAACTACGGCAAACCGCCCATAAGTGAGGAATACCCATCGCCGCCTGACACCGCCACCCGCACCGTCCGACCCGCCGCACGACCCCTGGCAGGAGAGCATGAGCGCCGACCGCAAGCGAAAGCCGAAGACGCCGAAGGTGCCGAGGACGTCCGCGACCGGGCCCACGGCGCCGCAGCGCGGCGGCACCTCGGCCACGGACCGGATGCACCGGACCCTGCTGCGGCGCCGCAAGACCCCGCTGACCATCGACGACGTCACGGTCACGGACCGCCCCGAGGTGCACCGCGCGGTGTCCGCCGCCGCGCTGGGGAACATGATGGAGTGGTTCGACTTCGGCGTGTACGCCTATATGGCGGCCACCCTGGGCAAGGTCTTCTTCCCCTCCAGCTCCCCCGGCGCACAGGTGATCTCCGCCTTCGCCACCTTCGCCGCCGCCTTCCTCGTACGCCCCCTCGGCGGCCTGGTCTTCGGCCCGCTCGGCGACCGGATCGGGCGGCAGAAGGTCCTCGCCGCCACCATGATCATGATGGCCGTCAGCACCTTCGCCGTCGGCTTCCTGCCCAGCTACGCGACCGCCGGCTTCGGCGCGCCCGTACTGCTCCTCCTCTGCCGGCTGGTGCAGGGCTTCTCCACCGGCGGCGAGTACGCCGGGGCCACCACGTACATCGCCGAGTACGCACCCGACAAGCGCCGCGGCTTCCTCGGCAGTTGGCTCGACTTCGGCACCTTCGTCGGCTACGCGCTCGGTTCGGGTCTGGTCACGGTGCTCACCGCGGCCCTGGGCACCGACGGCATGACGGACTGGGGATGGCGCCTGCCGTTCCTCGTGGCCGGTCCGCTGGGCCTGATCGGCCTCTACATGCGCATGCGTCTGGAGGAGACCCCGGCCTTCCGCGCGGAGGCGGAGGCCGCCGCCGAGGCCGACGCCCGGTTGGCGAGCGCCGAGGAGGCCCGTCAGTCCGGGCACGGGCGGCTGAAGGAGATCTTCACCAAGCACTGGCACGCGGTACTCATCTGCATGGGTCTGGTAGTGGTCTACAACGTCACCAGCTATCTCGTGACGTCCTATCTGCCGACGTACATGACCGAAACCCTCGGCGAGGACCCCACCACGGCACAGTTGCTGATCCTCGGCACCATGATCCTCGTGGCCCTGACCATCACCACCGTGGGCCGCACCTCCGACCTCTGGGGGCGCCGGCCCGTCTTCATGGCGGGCAGCGCCGCCCTGGTGGCCCTCGCCGCCCCGGCGATGCTGCTGATCCGGGCCGGCGGCGCCCTGCTGCCGGCCTTCGGCTGCCTCATCCTCGGCCTGCTGCTGGTGTGCTTCGCCGGCACCGCCGCCGCGACCCTCCCGGCCCTCTTCCCGACCCGCCTGCGGTACGGGGCGCTGTCCGTCTCGTACAACATCTCCGTCTCGCTCTTCGGCGGCACGACCCCTCTGGTCGTCTCGGGGCTGCTCGAGGCGACGCACGACGAGATGATCCCCGCGTACTACCTGATGGCCGCCGGCGTGATCGGGGTCGTCTCCGCCTTCTTCCTCCACGAGACGGCGGGCAAGCCCCTGCGCGGCTCGGGCCCGATGGTGGAGACCCCGGAGCAGGCCCGGCGCCTGGTCGCGCACAGCCGGACGGAAGCGGGCCGCCGTGCGCGGGACATCTGGACGCACCTGCGGCACCCGGGGCGCCGGCACCACGACGAGCCGTAGGCCCACGGAGGCGGGGGAGGGAACACGCGCCGCCGGGGCACCGATTTCTGTTGTGGCCCGGCGTGGCGCAGGATGGGGCCATGACCGAGATCCACACCCCCCGCCTCCTCCTGCGCCGCTGGCACGACGACGACCTCGTCCCCCTGGCGGACATCAACGCGGACCCGCAGGTCATGCGGTGGATCGGCGACGGCTCGACCCTCGACCTGGAGCAGACGGCCGAGGCCATCGAGCGGTGGGAGGAGGAGTGGGACGAGGAGGGCTTCGGCATCTTCGCCGTCGAGCTCCTCGCCTCGGGCGAACTGGCCGGTCTCGTGGGGCTGACCGTCCCCGAGTACCTGCCGGAGGTGCTGCCCGCCGTGGAGATCCGCTGGCGCCTCGGCCAGTCGTTCTGGGGCCAGGGCTACGCCTCCGAAGCGGCCCAGGCCACGCTGGAGTTCGCACTCCAGGACCGCGGCCTCGACCGCGTCATCGCCGTTCCCCGGCTGGGCGACGACGCCTCCGAGAACGTGATCCGCAAGCTCGGCATGGAGCCCGAGCGCGAGACGACCCACCCCGAGTACGGCTTCGCGCTGCAGATCCACGCCATCGACCTGACCGAGTACGTCTGAGCCGGTCCGCCCCACCCCGCGCATCCGCACACCCACCACCGGGCAGGGATGTACTGCCGCAGGCGGCGGAACGAGAGGAACCGGGGTGGAGAAGGATCGGCACGCGCAGGCGATGACGGGCACCGGCGGCGAGGCGGTGCGGCACTACGAGAACGCGCTGGAGTGCCTGCTGCACTTCCGCGAAGAGGTGAACGCGGAAGCGGAGGCGGCCCTCGCCGCCTCCCCCCGCTCCGTCATGGGGAACGTCTTCACGGCGTATCTCGGCCTGCTGGGCACGGAGGAGAAGGACGCGGCCGGGGCCCGGAGCCGGTTCGGGGAATTCCGCCGGGGCGTGCACCTGTCGGAGGTCACGCCCCGGGAGCGGATGCACATCGAGGCCGCCTCCGCCTGGCTGCACGGCGACATCCACGGCGCCGGCCGTCTGCTCGGGGAGATCAGCGTGTCGTATCCGCGCGACGCGCTCGCCCTGGCGGTGGGGCACCAGATCGACTTCTTCACCGGCAACGCCGTGCTGCTGCGCGACCGCATCGGCGGGGCGCTGTCCGCCTGGGACGCGGACGATCCGCACTACGGCTTCCTGCTCGGCATGTACGCGTTCGGCCTGGAGGAAGCGGGCCACTACCACCAGTCGGAACAGGTGGCCCTGGAGGCGGTGGAACGCCGGCCCCGCGACGTGTGGGGCATTCACGCGGTCGTGCACGCCTACGAGATGCAGGGGCGGTTCGCCGACGGCATCCGCTACCTGGACGACCGCGTGGGCGACTGGGCGGACGGCAACTACCTCAACGTCCACAACTGGTGGCACTACGCCCTCTACGCCCTGGAAGCGGGACGCACCGACCGGGTGCTCGACGTCTACGACGCCAGCCTGCACCACGAGGGCTCGGCCGGCGTCGCGATGGAACTGCTGGACGCGGCCTCGCTGCTGTGGCGGCTGTACCTGGCCGGCGCCGACACCGGCGACCGCTGGCCCGCCCTGGCCGACGCCTGGGCGGACCGGAAGGACGGTCCCTACTACGCCTTCAACGACGTCCACGCCGTCATGGCCTACGTCGGAGCGGACCGCGTCTCCGACGCCGACGCTCTCGTTCGCGACCGCGAGGCCTGGGTCCGCGACGCGGATCCGCGGGTGTCCAACGTCTCGATGACCTCCGACGTCGGGCTGCCGGTGTGCCGGGCGCTCGTCGCGTACGGGCGGCGACGGTACGACGAGGCGGTGGACCTGCTGCTCCCGCTCCGCCACCGTCTGCATGCGTTCGGCGGCAGCCACGCCCAACGGGACGCCGTACAGAAGACCTTGGTGGAGGCGACGCTCCACGCAGGACGCCGGGACCTGGCACGCACGCTGCTGAGCGAGCGGATCAACCAGCGCCCGCTGTGCCCGTACAACTGGGGCGCCCAGGCCCGGCTCGCGGATCAGCTCGGCGACCCGGCCCGGGCGGCCGCAGGCCGCCGCCGCGCCGCCGAGCAGAGGGCGGCGGCGCCGGCTCCCCGGTGAATCGCACGGCGGTGCGTCCGGCCTGACCGTCCTCGCGTAGACGGGCCTCCCGTCCCGCCTGCGTCTTTTGTGGGCTACACCGCGCGGCCGTCCCGCTGCCAGAATCCCTTATGGAGCGATATGACGCGATTATGATCGGCAGCGGTCACAACGCCCTCGTGGCGGCCGCGTACCTGGCCCGTGCGGGCTGGGGAGTGCTGGTCCTGGAGGGCAACGACCGACCCGGCGGGCTCGTCCGCACCGAGGAGCTCACGGTGCCCGGCTTCCTGCACGACACCTACTCCTCGGCGCACCCGCTGTTCACCTCGGGCCCCGCCTACGCCGAGCTGGGGCCCGAGCTCGCCGCGCACGGCCTGACATACCGCAACTCCCGCTACGCCATCGGCGCCTCGATGCCGGGCGGGCGAACGGCGGTGTTCTCCACGAACGCCGAGGAGAACGTGGCCGAGGCGGACCGCCTCGCACCGGGCGACGGCGCCGCGCTCACCGCGTTGCTGGAGGAGTTCGCGCCCCACGCGGGCCCGGTGTTCGGGCTGTTCGCGGCGGAGCTCAGCAGCCCGGAGTCGGCGCGGATCATCCATGGGCTGATGCACGAGGACGGGCACTACTCGACCTTCGCCCAGTCGTTCTTCCGCGACGCCCGCGATCTGCTCGAACACCGCTTCGCCTCGCCCGTGCTGCACGGGCTGCTGGCTCCGTGGGCGCTGCACCTCGGCCGCGGGCCCGACGAGGCGAACAGCGCCTTCTGGACCGTACTCGTGCTGCTCGCCGCGACCGGGGCCGGCATGCCCACGCCGGAAGGCGGCAGCGAGCGCCTCGCCCGGGCGCTGGCCGCCCTGGTCGAGCAGCATGGCGGGCGGGTACGGACCGGGCGCTGGGTGGAACGGGTCCTGGTCCGCGAAGGGCGTGCCGTGGGAGTGTGCACAGCCGACGGCGAAGTCTTCCAGGCCACGCGCGCGGTCGTCGCCTCCGTCAACCCCGACCAGCTCTATCTGAAACTGCTCGCGCACGAGGAGGGCGTCGTACCGCCCCTGATCCGGCAGCAGGCCCGCGGTTACCGCTACGGGCGCGGCTGCGTACAGATCCATCTGGCGCTCTCGGAGCCGCCGCGGTTCGACGACGAACGGCTGACCGTCACCGGGCAGTCGCACCTCACCGGCGGGCTCGACGCGCTGTCGCGTTCGGTCAACGAAGCCACCCGCGGGCTGATTCCCGCCGAACCGACCATCTCCTTCGACACGCCGTCCGCCGCCGACCCGACGCGGTGCCCGGCGGGCGCGGCCGTGGCCAGGCTGCAGATCCTCGACGTCCCGCTGCGGCTCCGGGGAGACGCCGCCGGAGAGATCGACACCGGTGGCGGCTGGACCGAGGGGGTCAAGAACGCCTTCGCGGACAGGGTGATCGAGCTGGCCGGCCGGCACGCCCCGAACCTGCCCGGAGCGATCATCGGACGGCATGTGATCGGCCCGGACGACCTGGCCCGTTTCAACCCGAACTGCGGCCCGGGCGACCCGTACGGCGGCAGCCACGAGCTCGCCCAGAGCTACCTGTTCCGGCCGCTGCCGGGCCAGCCCTCGCACCGGAGCGTCGTGGCGAACCTGTACATGGTGGGTGCGGCGACGTGGCCGGGGCACGGCGTCAACGGAGGCTCCGGCTACATCGTCGCCAAGGACGCCCTCGGCCCGTCCCGCTGACGGTGGCGGGCCCTGCGGGACAGGTCAGCCTTCGACACCGGTGGCGGTGTGGGCCGCGCCGACGGGCTTGGATTCGGGTGAGCCCCGTTGGCGGAGGTAGATGGACAGGACGGCCATGGAGGCCACCGCCAGCAGTTCGGACTGCCAGTTCTGCAGGGTGCGGCTCCAGAATTCGGCGCGCAGCAGGTACTCGCCCCAGCTGACGGGTGCCTGCAGCTGGCGCAGTCGCTGTTCGTTGTAGGAGGCCGTGCCGGTGACGGATTGCGCGTACCAGGACAGCAGGAAGATGCCGCCCATGACGATGCCGAGGGAGCGGGAGTACACGGCCTGGCGCCAGCCCCGGGCGCCCGCCCAGCGGGGGGAGTCGGCCTTGGCGTGCTCTCCGGTCAACTGGTCGCGGTCGGATTCGGGGCCGGCCTTGCCGGTGTTCTTCGATTCGGGCGATCCGCGTTGGACGAGCCAGACGGTGACGAAGATGTAGAGGAAGAACTGCAGGTATTCCGACTGCCAGTTCTCGGTGACGTCGACGGCGAAGTCCGAGGACGTCAGATAGTCGGGAAAGCTGACCGGCGCCAGACCGTCTGTGATCAGCTGGCTGTTGAACTCGGCCCGGCCGGCCACCGCCTGGCCGGCGATCGCCAGCAGGAATCCCATGCCGAAGGCGAGGCTGAGCCCGTTGTCGCGGAGGAAGCGCCCGATACGGCCCCCGGCCTTCGCCTGCGCGCCCTCGTGTGATCCCGCGGCCCGGCTCATCGGTGCATCAGCCCCAGTGCGGTGAAGTACGCCAGGCCCACGAGGATCACCAAGAGGCACGAGCCGAACATCGTTTTCATGGCGACCTCACCTGCCTTTGACCGCGCACTGGTAGGGCTGCTCCGGACGCGGCTCGCAGCCGGCGGCGGTCACCATCCACCCGGCGGGGAAGCGGGCCAGGAACAGGGTGTCGTGTTCGAGGACCGCGCGCGCCTGGTCGCCGTAGAGGTCCACGTGCCGCACCGCGCCGGCCGCGGGCAGTTCCTGCCGGTCCAGTGCCTGCTCGCACGGGCGCCCGGCCGACTCCTCCACCTCCTCCCGGGTGCCGGGGGCGAGAGCGGCGCACAACGGTCCCTGCTGACCGGCTTCCAGGGCGCGCTCGAAGCGATCGGCCGCGGCAAGGGCGTCGTCGCGCCGTTCGGCCAGCGTGCCGCAGGCGGCCGTGCCGGCGAGCAGCGTCACCGCGAGCCCGGCACGCAACCAGCGCACACCGAAGGCGACGGCACCCGGCGCCTTGGTCCCCGGCCTGTTCACGGCATCATCACGCACGTAACACTAAAAGGCCTTGACTCACATTCAGGACATTTCTCCCCACGACACCCCCACTGTCCCCCGCGAAGCGCCTGCGGGCCCTACCGTGTGCCCCCAAGAGCCACACCTCGCAGCGGGAGAGGACACGGCATGGACCACCAATGGCTTCGCCGCCGATTCGCGTCTCTGACGACCGCCCATGTGGCGGACGCGTGCATCCGGGCCCACGTCCCGGTGCGCTGCGCACCCGCGCCCATGAGCGCCGTGACGCCGGGCAGCCGGCTGGCCGGACGGGTGCTCCCCGCGCGTCACGTCGGCAGCGTCGACGTCTTCCTCGAGGCGTTCGAGGGGGCGACCCACGGCGATGTGCTCGTGGTCGACAACGGCGGACGGCTCGACGAAGCCTGCGTCGGCGACCTCGTGGCGCTGGAGGCCCAAGCCGCCGGGCTGGAAGGCATCGTGATCTGGGGCCTGCACCGCGACACGGCCGACATCCGGGCGGCCGGACTGCCCGTCTTCAGCCTGGGGACGCTCCCGACCGGCCCGCAACGCCTGGCCGACCGACCTCTCGACGCCCTGGAATCGGCGGCTGTCGGAGAGTGGACGGTGAGCCGCGAGGACCTGGCCCTGGGCGACGACGACGGCGTGCTCTTCGTGCCGGCGGAACGCGCCGAGGAGATCTTCACAACGGCGGAGACGATCCGCGGCACCGAGCACCGCCAAGCCGAACGCATCCGCGCGGGCGCCACCCTGCGCCACCAGGTACGGTTCGACACCTACCTCACCCGCCGCGAACAGACGCCGGCCTTCACCTTCCGCGATCACCTACGGGACGGGGGCGCGGCCATCGAGGAATGACCCTCTGCTGCAGGGACTTCACGGTGTCCCCGAAGGTCCACCCTTTCGACCCGTCCCAGTTCAGCGACCAGGTCATCAGCCCCTTGAGGGCGCCGCCGTACGTGTTCCACGCCTGTGCCACCAGCCCCGGTGACATATAGCCGCCCCCGGCGCCCGGTTGCGCCGGCAGCCCCGGCACCTGTTTGTCGTAGGGGACCCTGATGGTCGTGCCCTGGACGACCAGCCCCTTGTTCAGGCAGTCCGTCTGCGCGGTGAACCCCTTGACCGTGCCGGCGGAGTACGAGTCGCCGGAGCAGCCGTACATGCTGCCGTTGTAGTACTGCATGTTCAGCCACCACAGGCGGCCGTTGTCCGCGTACTTCTTCACGATCGGCAGGTAGGCGCCCCAGATGGAGCCGTACGTCACGCTGCCGCCGGTGACGTAGGCCGTCTCCGGTGCCATCGTCAGGCCGAAGCCCGGGGGCATCCGGTCGAGCACCCCGTCGATGATGCGCACGAGGTTGGCCTGCGAGGTCGACAGCTTGGTGATGTCACCGCTGCCGGTGAGGCCGGTCTCGATGTCGATGTCGATGCCGTCGAAGTTGTACGTCTTGAGGATCGGCACCACCGTCTCGACGAACCGGTCGGCGACCCCGGCGGAGCTCAGGTCGATGCCGGCCGTGGCGCCGCCTATGGACATCAGGATCGTGGCGCCCGCCGCCTTGGCCCGGCACATCTCGGCCGGGGTGGCGACCTTCACGGTCGCGTCCATCCCGTCCTCCCACAGCACGGTGCCGTCCGGACGGATGACCGGGAAGGCCGCGTTGAGCACGTTGTAGCCGTGGTCGCGGATGCGGGGGTCGGTGACCGGGGTCCAGCCGAACGGCGGGTGCACGCCGTTCGCCGAGCCGTCCCAGTTCTCCCAGTACCCCTGGAGCACCTTGCCCGAGGGCTTCGGCTTGACCGCGCACGTCTCGTCGCGCGGGGCGCCGGACGCCGTGGCGGCCGGCAGGTGTACGGCGAAGGCCAAGGCCAGTCCCACGCCCAGCAGACGCGCCGTCCGACCGCTCATGCCCGGGTTCCCTTCGGTGGGTTCGAGCGCACCGTAAAGTCGCGCCGACGGGCCGTCAATAGGTCTGGACCAACCATGTCTCGCAGGGAACAGCCGTGGGCGGCGTGCCCGGGACGTAGCCTCCTGTGCATGGATTCATCGATGCTCGGCACGATGGAATGCGGTGTGCCAGGCGCGGCAGGGTGCTTCTGGGTCGTCGACGCGTCGACGACCGGCCCGGCGGCCGACGACCCCGGCCTCGGCAACAGTGCGCGGCCCTTCTACCGTGCGGTGCTCTGGCCCGGCACGCCGTCGGTGCGGGCCGCCGTCGAGGCCTGGTCCGGGCCGCCCCCGGGCGGCGGACTTCCGTACGGGGATCCCTTCCACTGTCCGTCGGGAGCGGTGGCCCTGGAGGTGGGCGGGCACCGCATGGGCGAGGTGCTGCCGCTCGACGGGCCGGGCGTGTACTGGTGCCTGACGTCGAACGGCATGCAGCTCTCGGGGGGCGACCCCATGACGTACCACCCGCGCCAGGAGGACCCCTACGCGGTGCGGCTGTGGCGTGTGCCGGGCCAGCTCGCGGCGGAGCTCCCACTGTTCACCCGGCCGCGTCCACGACGGGTCGCCCGGGGGGCGTTCACGGTCTCGCACGGGGAGTTCTGGCTCTCGGCGCGTTCCGCCGGGCTCCCCGACCGGCCGCCGGTTCCGGACGGGGACGCGCCGGCCGGGGCGGACGGAGTGGTCGCGATTCCCACGATGGCGCAGGACACGCGCGTCGCGGCGGTGGTGTCCTGGTGGGACGGTGAACCCCCGGCTGCTGACGGAATCACCCTGGGTTCCTGCCAGGTCCGGACCGACGGCAGTCCCTTGCGGTGCTGGTCGGTGGACGGGCCCGGCGACCTCGCGCTCGCGGTGCCGGGGCCCGGTCGCCTGGGGGTGCGCGCCTGGCGGCGGGTCGAGCCGGGGGAGGATTTCCGCTACGAGCGCTACGACGTGCGGGTGTGGGCCTGCTCCGGCCCTTAGGGGTGATGCCTTGGCCGGGCCGGAGCAGGAAGGAGCAGCGGGTGCGTGCCCCTCAGTCGGTCAGCGGCTCAGCGGCTCAGGACGAGATGGCGACGTAGAACTTGTCGCGGTGCAGGATGCGGTCCGCCGCGTACCAGGCGGCCAGTGAGCCGCCGGCCGAGCGGTTCTGTCCGCTGTCGAGGTACCTCACCGAGAAGTTGTTGTCGCCGACCCCTGCGCCCTCCCACGTCGAGCCGAAGGGGTACTCGTCGCAGTCGAGGCCGTCCGAGGGCGTGGGCCGGATCGGGGCGCAGGCGTTGTTCTTCGCCGTCTCGTTCTTCTGCCGCTGGGAGGCCGCAGCGGCGTCCCACTTCTCGTAGAGGCGGCTGAGCGTCTTGCCGCTGGCGATCGAGCCGGGGATGACCTTGCCCGGCTTCGTCGGCCAGGTGGAGGCCGGCTTGGTCTGGGCGTCGTAGATGTGGTCGGCCACGACCTTGTGGCTGGTGGACGAGCGGCTGTAGCTCATCACCGGTGAGACGCGGTCGAATATCGCGCCGTTGAAGTGGTTGAGGTAGCTGGCGGAGTCGGCGCGCATGCCGGAGGAGATGATCTGCGCGGCGCCACCGGTGTTGCGTATGTAGGAGGCGATGGCGCAGCGGGAGACGAAGTCGCGTCCGTAGCCGTCGGCGCGCTGGCTGGAGATGTCGTGCGTGGCGGTGGCGCCGGATTGCCAGGCCGACAGCAGGGCCGGGTTGGAGGGGTTGGCGTGGACGTCGCAGGCCTTGTTGGAGCCGTCCGGGCCGCTGTAGCCGCCCGCCGCCCAGTCGACGCGCAGCAGTCCGTCGGTGGTCGTACCGGTGCGGACGACGCGGTCCAGGGCGGTGGTGAAGAAGGCGCCCCGGTCGTTGGCGTAGATGTTGCCGGCGGTGAGCTGTCGCCAGGAGACGTGGCCGATGACCTTGCCTCCCTGGACGACGTCGTAGCCGCTGGTGGAGACATGACAAAACTCGAAGTGGTTGATGATGCGCGTGCCTCCTGAAGGAAGCAGGGCGGCGCACTGGGCGGGCGAGACGGCCGCGGGGCCGAGGCCGCGCTGCTTGGGGCCGGCGGGCGCCCGGTCGGCGTCGACGGTGTAGGTGGCGCCGGTGCGCCGGGCGATGGCGTCGCCGTGTTCGCTCTGGACCGGCGGGGCGGCCGGGGCGGGCGAGGTCCGTAAGGACTGCGGCAGGGCGGTGCCTATCGGGGTCAAGGGGTGATCGGCGTCGACGGTGCGGGGCGCGGTGACGACGATGGCGCGATCCGGCGGTGTGACGGATGCGGCCGTGGCGGCCGTCGTCGTACTCACGCCGATGAGGAGGGCAGCTGCGGTGACCGTGAAACGGGCGCGCGACACGTGAACTCCCTTGCCTGCAGAGGGCATTGGTGCCCCACACAAGCACAAGCCACGGGGGAGGTCCCGTGCGGATCCGGCCATTCCCGCCCTTGCCCGGGCAGGGGCCTCATGAGCCCCTGGGCATGAAAACGGACCGGCCCCCTCCCCCGCACGGGGGGAGGGGGCCGGTCCGCAGGCGTCAGGAGGCGACGGCTTCGACGGGCTCGGGCCGGCGCTGTTCGGGCACGGACCCGGCGGCGGTGGCGTCGAGTACGGGGTCGGGGTCCGGCAGGCCCGCGCGGTGGGCCTGGACTCCGGCGCGCACGGCCCAGAAGTAGAAGCCCAGGGCCGAGACAGCGACCAGCGTGATGTCGAGGCCGCCCGGGATGACGTCGTGGCCGCCGAACTCGGCGCTGCCGAGGGCGGACAGCAGTGCCAGCCACAGCAGGAACCCGACCATCCACCAGGCCGGCGCGAACTGGCGCCGCAGGCTCGTCTCGCCCCGGCGGCGCAGCACCACCGCGGCGATGGGCACCGAGATCAGGGTGAGCACGGCGACCTTGCCGGTGTTGGGCCACTTCGACCAGTACAGGGCGCAGGCCGCGAACGCGAAGGTGACGGGACAGAGCACCGAGGCGGCGGGGAGGCGGAAGGGGCGGGGCAGGTTCGGCTTGGTCTGCCGGAAGACGCCGACCGCGATGGGGCCCATGAGGTAGGAGACGACCATCGCGGCGGAGACGACGCTGGCCAGGGCCTCCCAGCTGTGGCCGACAGTGAGGAGCAGCAGCACGGAGAAGCCCAGGTTCAGCCACATGGCGGGGCGGGCGACGCCGTAGCGGGGGTGCACCTCGGCGATCTTCTTGGGGAAGAAGCCGGTGTCGGCGAGGTTCTGGGCCAGGTACGCGGCCGAGGCGACGTTGCCGATGTTGGCGCCGTTCGGCGAGATGAAGGCACCGAACTGGAGCATGGTGACGACCCAGTGCAGCATCAGCAGCTTGGCGAGGTCGGCGAAGGGCGACGAGAAGTTGATCCCGCTCCAGCCGCCCGCCTCGGCGAGCCGCTCCGGCGGTACGGCGCCGAGGAAGGCGACCTGGAGGGCGAGGTAGATGACCAGGCCGAGGGAGAGCGCGCCGACGAGGGCGAGCGGGATGGCGCGGCCGGGGTTCTTGGCGTTGCCGCCGAGGTTGACGACGGCCTGGAAGCCGTTGAAGGCGAAGACGACGCCGGAGGCGGAGACGGCGGTGAGCACCGCGGACCAGCCGTTGGGGGCGAAGCCGCCGTGGGCGGTGAAGTTGCCGGTGTGGAAGCCGGAGGCGATGAGCGCGCCGACCGCGAGGACCGGAATGGCGAACTTCACCAGGGTCAGCAGATTGTTGGCGCGCGCCAGCAGCTCGACCGACCAGTAGCAGGCCAGCCACAGGGCGACGGTCAGGAACAGCGCCGTCGCCATGCCGGTGCCGGTGAGGCTGCCGTCGGCGACCAGGCCCCGGGCCCAGCCGAAGCTCCAGGACGACATGTACTGGGTGCCGGCGATGGCCTCGATGGGGATCAGGGAGGCGGTCGCGATCCAGACCGCCCATCCGGTGATGAAGCCCAGCACCGGGCCGTGCGAGATGGAGCCGAACCGGGCCATGGCGCCGGGCAGCGGGTAGGCGGCGCCGACCTCGGCGTACGTCATGGCGATCATGCCGATGAAGACGGCGCCGATCACCCAGGCGACCAGCGCGGCGGGCCCGGCGACCTGGGCCGCCTGACCGGCTCCGAAGAGCCAGCCCGAGCCGAAGATCGACCCCAGCCCGATCATTATCAGGGCGAAGAGGCTGAGGCCTTTTCGATTGGCCGCGCTCATATCCACGACGTGCATTTCCGTTCTGTCCGGAGACCGAGGGGGCGCCTCTACGTGCCTCTCGGCCATCCGGTTTCCGGGCCTGCTCCGTCCGCGCGCACCGAACGGCGACGCCGTCTGCCGGGCTGAGCGAAAAGCAACCGCCTGCACTGCGTGCCGGCCCCATGGGCTCCGCCGAAATCGGCCCCCGGGAACGGACACCGGGTGTGGCGCGACGAGTCCGGTGGGCCGTGAATTAAGATCGACGGCGGTCCGGACTCGATGACGACGAGATGGCCGAGGACGCAATAGCGACGCCGGACATATTACGCCAACCATGGGTAACAGTTGCATTCACCCCTGACGGCAGCGGTGTCATGCTCACGCCGCCAACGACTACGGAGCGTACCCCCTCGACGCGGAGCGGCCCGCCTCGCCGACGCGACCGCCGACCGCCATGACCGCCTGACACTCCGTCACAACCGCGGCCGCGCAACAGGGCCTGCCTCATCGTGACGTGCCGTTAACCGAGGGCGACGGGACCAAAGTCCCTATGCAGCACGCGAGAACGCCGATTGCATTGATCATCAAGCAGCTTCGCCCGTCCGTCCCCCACCACAAGAAGGTACGGGATTAAATGAGTTACGTCTCCAGACGCCGCATTCTCACGCTCGCTCCCGCCGTCGGAGTCGCCGCGACCGTTCCCCTGTCCGTCGTCACAGCGAGTGCGGCGACGGCCGCCCCTCGCGCACGGAGTCAGGAGAAGAGCCGAGCCGCCGCCCGTTCGCTGCAGGAGATCACGGACGCGTGGGGCCAGTGGATGGCGCGGGAGAGATTCCCGCAGTCCAACGGATGCCGCTTCACCGCCTCCACCGACTACGGGAAGCAGAGCGCTCTCGGCGATTACCACCGGCATCAGGTCCGTACGAAATACAGCGGCATCGTCTACGACCCCAATGCCCCTTCCCCCGTCCCGGGACAGGTCAGTTCGGTCGCCACCAATTACCGCAACGGCACGGACGTCGAGCAGATCGTCACGTACAAGCAGAGCAGGACGACCGAGCAGGATCTGCGGATATCGGTGACGGAGTCGCTGAAGGTCGGCGTCACCGTGGAGGTCTCGGCGGAGATCCCGGCGGTCGCCAAGGTCAGTGAGACCACGTCGATCGAGGCGAGCCTCTCCTCGACGCAGGAGTTCTCGCACAAGGAGACCCAGAACTGGAGCGTCGACCTCCCCCTCAAGATCCCGCCGAAGTCGGTCGTGGAGGCGACCCTGGTGGTCGGCACGCAGAAGTACGACATCGACTGGACGGCCACGGTCGGCCTGTCGGGAAGCGTGGCGATCTGGTTCAACGAGAAGGTCGACCTCAACCACGACGGTGACAACCACTGGCTCTGGTTCGTCCCGGTCGAAGAGGTGTTCCGGGACTGCCGGTCGCACGGGATCGTGGACGTGTCGGGCTACGAGGTCACGTCGGAGGGCGTGAACGCCTTCGCCAGCGGAACGTTCTCGGGAGGCCAGGGAGTCTCCCTCAACATCAACGCGGTCCAGAAGCCGCTCGACGGCCGGCAGAAGCGCAGTACTGCCACCCGGACGATTCCGATCCCGCTCGATCAGAACGGAAAGAAGACCGCCGTCCCCGGCCGCTGAGCCCGACGCCGCGCGTGATGCGGTGCGCATGAGGCAGTACGGATGAGTCAGCGCGTCGAGCCGTGGGGAGCCCGCGAGGACGGCGGGCCCCGCCACGGCTCGACCTGCGTTCCCGGGGGGCCGGGGCCTCAGGCCGACGGGCCCTCGAGGACCGCCTTGCGGTGGCTGAACGTCTCGATCGAATAGCGGCCGTGGTACCTGCCCATGCCGCTCTCGCCGACGCCGCCGAACGGCAGGTCGGACACCGTCAGATGGGCCAGCGGCAGGCCGAAGCCGAGGCCGCCGGACGAGGTTTCCGACGCCAGGCGCCGCCGGGTCTCCTCGGATTCGGTGAAGGCGTACAGCGCCAGCGGCTTGTCGCGGTCGTTGATGAAGGCGATGGCCTCGTCCAGGCCGGGGACCGTGACGATGGGCAGGACGGGACCGAAGATCTCCTCCTGCATGACCGGCGCCCCGGGATCGACGTCCGCCAGGACCGTCGGGGCTATGTACTTCGTGGCGCGGTCGCCGGCGCCGCCGGTCACCACACGGCCGGAGCCGAGCAGGGCGGTCAGCCGGTCGAAGTGGCGCTCGTTGACGATCCGCCCGTAGGCGTCGGACGCCGCGGGGTCGGATCCGTACAGCGCCTCGACGGCCCGGGTCAGCGCGGGCTCCAGGGCGCGGGCCGTCCGCGGGTCGGTGAGGACGTAGTCGGGCGCGACGCAGGTCTGGCCGGCGTTGAGGAACTTGCCGGCGGCGAGCCGTGCCGCGACGGCGTCCAGGTCGGTGTCGCGGTCGACGAACACCGGCGACTTGCCGCCCAGCTCCAGCGTCACCGGCGTGAGGTGCCGGGCCGCCGCGGCCATGACGATGCGGCCCACGACCGCGTTGCCTGTGTAGAAGATGTGGTCGAAACGCTCGGCGAGCAGGGCCGTGGTCTCGGGGACGCCGCCCTCGACGACGGCGACCGCGTCCGTGTCGAGGTACCGGGGCAGGAGGCGGGCGAGGGCGGCGGAGGTCGCGGGGGCGAGTTCGCTCGGCTTGGCCACGACCGCGTTGCCGGAGGCCAGCGCTCCGACCATGGGGGCGAGCAGCAGCTGCGCGGGATAGTTCCAGGGGGCGATGACCAGGACGACGCCCAGCGGGTCGTACTGCGTCCAGGCCGTGGCCCCGGCGAGGTGGGGCGGGACCGGGGCCGGCTCGGGGTGCAGCCAGTCGGCGAGGTGGTCGAGGGTGTGGTCGATCTCCCGGATCGTGAAGTCGATCTCGGTGCGGTAGGCCTCGTACGAGCTCTTGCCCAGGTCCTCGTGGAGCGCGGCCACCAGTTCCCCGTCATGCTCGGTGAGCATGGCGCGCAGGCCGCGCAGCTGGCCGGTGCGCCATGCGGCGGGCTTGGTGCGGCCCGTGCGGAAGGTGGCGCGGAGCCTGGCGACGACGTCGGCGGGCTGCTCGGGGGCGGTGTGGTGCATGGTGCCTCGATCGCGGTGGTGGGTCGGACGACGTTTGCTTGATGTCCTCAAGCAACCACTTTGATGTAAGCGCCAATATTTAAAGTTGTCAAGTAATAGGGATGCCGCCCTGGCCCCTGCCGTCCGGCCCGAGCGTCACGAGGTCGTCGCCACCGGCTGCGGCTCCCGTCCCGCGTCGGCGGCGGCACCGAGGAACGCCTCGATGTCCTCGTCCTCGAATCCACCCAGGATGGTGTGAACGGCGTTGAGGATGGCGCAGGCCCACGCGAACACCTCGTCGAGCGGTGCGCCGAAGGCCGAGCGGAGGGGGCCGGAGAGGTAGGAGCCGTACGGGATGGGCGAGCCGGCCGTCCCTCCGGCCTGGCGGTAGCCGCGGAACCCTTCGACGGCACAGGCCATGAAGCCGGCGAAGTCGGGGCCCAGGAGTTCGCGCATGTCGCGCAGCAGCAGCGTCGCCGCGTGGAGGCCGCGCGGGCCGGCGGTCAGCGCCCCCTCCCCCATGCGCTGCCGGAGCAGCTGGTCCAGGGCGGCCCGGTACAGGGTGTCCTCGTGCGTCATGAGCGCATGGGTATCCGACCCCGCCCGGCGGCGACGGAGGACTCGCCGACCCCGTCCCCTGGATGGCCGGACGGGAGGCCCCGGCACGGGTGCCCGCGGAACGCCGCCGGCGCCCGTCTAAAGTTGCCGCGCCGAACCTGGCAAGACCCTGACAAGAGAGCGTGAAGTGACCATCGAACCACCGGTGCCCGGGAGACCTTCGAGCCATGACGGAGGGTCACCTTCCGTATCTGACGAGGAGTGGGAGCGCTTCACCCGGGACCATGAGCGGGCGATCCGCGAACAGGCCCCCGTGGAACCGTCGGCGCGGGCCCGCATGGTCACCGCCCGGCTGCGACAGGAGGACGAGGCGGCGGCCGCGGCCGGCCGCAAGGGGCTGCGCCGGCTGAGGGCCGGAAACCGGCGCGGCGGGAACGTTCCGCCCAGGGAGCCGGAGGGCTGGCGCACCGGGCCCGCCTGGCAGGAGATGAACGGGCGGGCGGACCGCAGGCGCCGGATCCTCGGCGGCGTCGGCGTCCTGGCCGCCGTCGCGGCCCTCCTGTTCGCGCTCAACCCCGACAAGGCCCTCTCCCTGCTCCCCGGTGGTCAGGACAAGGGCGAGACGGCCGCGCGGAAGAACCCGGCGCCCCTGCCCGCGGAGAGCGGCCGCCCCGACGGGGCCCCGGGCGAGGCGCCGGCGGGGACCGCGACGCCCGCCCGGCCCTTCGCCGGCTCGCCGTCCGAGCAGTACGACGACGGCGCGAAGGGCATCGTCCTGCCCAAAGCCGAGCCGGTGGGCACGCTGTCGAAGGAACAGGTCGCCTCGGCCCTGAAGACGACGAGGGACTTCCTCGTCGCCGCCAACCTGGAGCCCGCGACGATCCGCGGCGAGCGCCCCACCGCGGCGCTCGCCCTGATCGAACCGCGCCAGGAGGAGCTCACCACGAAGATGAACACCTCCCTGAGCAAGCCCGACCGGGAACACGACCCGCTGCTGCTCTTCAGCCGCTTCGACGCGAACGAGGTGCGCATGGTGGGCGAAACCGTCAAGACGCGGGGGCGAATGACGTTCAAGGAGGGCGAGAAGGGCTCCGTGGTCGTCCACGCCGACTACACCTTCGTCTATCCGCTCGTGAAGAAGGCGGACGGCTCCCGCGAGGTGGCGCGCACCATCGTGCGCCGCGTCATCGACACCGAGCTCCACGACCCCGCCCTTTTCCAGGTGACCGAGGGCAAGGTGGCCGTCCGGTCCTACGCCGTGGACATCGGCAATACCGCTTGTGGCGTCCGCGACGGTTTCCTGCACCCGGCCTTCCCGTCCCACCGCACCGGCGGCTCGGAACAGTCCGGCCCCGCCGTCGACCCCTACGACCGGAGCAAGGACCTGCGCGCCGAGGGGAACGCCTCCGCCGCGTCCGGCTCGGGCGGTGAGTGCGGCACGACCACCAGGACCTGAGGAGCCTGACGGACCTGACGGACCTGACGGGCCTGACGGGCCTGACGGGCCCCTAGGGGAGCCCCTACATCCTTCGGTGGAGGGGCAGTTGGTCATCACGGATGATGTTCCGCCGCACCGCAGCGCCGATCGTTGGGGGGAGATCCTTTCATACGGCAACGAGGCGACAAGGGGAGCGGACCATGGCGGAAGTGACACGACGCGGCGTACTCGCAGGGGCGGCGGTGATCGGCGGTGCGGCCGCCGCGGCGGCCGCTCAGGGCATCGCCGCTCCGGCCGCCCTCGCCGCGCCGCCGGCGGACGGCCCGCCCCCGCCGGCCCCGGTCACCGTCGGCCCCGGGGACCCGCGCTACCGCTCCCTGACCCAGCGCGGCTTCAACGCCCGCTTCGTCGGAAAGCCCGACTACGTACGCGTGGTGAGCACGACCGCCCAGGTCGTCGACGCGGTGCAGCAGGCGGTGCGGGAGGGCAAACGCATCGCCGTGCGCAGCGGCGGGCACTGCTTCGAGAACTTCGTCGACGACCCCTCGGTGCGCGTCGTCATCGACGTCTCCCCCATGAGGGCGGTCTTCTACGACGCCCGGCGGCGGGCGTTCGCGGTCGAGCCCGGCGCGTTACTGGGCGAGGTGTACCGCAGACTGTTCCTCGGCTGGGGCGTGACCATCCCGGCGGGCGCGACCGCCGAGGTCGGCGTCGGCGGCCACGTCCTGGGGGGCGGCTACGGCTCCCTGTCCCGCCGGTACGGGCTGTCCGTGGACCACCTCCACGCCGTCGAGGTCGTGGTCGTGGACAAATCCGGGAAGGCCTCCGCCGTGGTGGCCACCCGGGAGCCCTCGGACCCGAACCACGACCTGTGGTGGGCGCACACCGGCGGCGGGGGCGGCAACTTCGGCATCGTCACCCGCTACTGGTTCCGCGACCCGGCGGCCAAGGGCTCCGACCCCGCGCACCTGCTGCCCAGGGCCCCGGAAGCGATCACCTCCTTCTACGCCACCTGGTCCTGGAAGGACCTGGACCGGCGCTCGTTCGAGGCACTGGTGCGCAATCACGGCACCTGGTACGAGCACAACAGCGCACCGGACTCGGCCTACGCCGGGCTGTTCAGCGTCCTGATGCTCAACAGCCGCAAGGCGGGAACCGTCAGCCTGGTAGGGCACCTGGACTCCACCGGAGCCGGTGCGCAGCGGCTCATCGACGACTACGTCGCCGCGGTCGGCCGCGGGGTGGGGGCCCGCCCCGACCGGGGGCAGGAGGACGAGCCGTGGCTGCAGTCCGCGGCCAATGTGCAGGAGTCGAGCCCGGCCTCCTTCAAGGGCAAGGCCGCCTACCTCCGCAAGCGCTTCACGGACCGGCAGATCGCCGCCGTCCACGACCATCTGACGAGCAAGACGGGTGGCGAGGTCGACGGCTCCCTGTGGCTGATCTCCTACGGCGGGAAGGTCAACACGGTCCCGGCCGACGCGACGGCCGTCGCCCAGCGCGACTCGATCCTCAAGGCGGTCTACATGGCCAGCTGGGACACTCCGCGAGGGAACCCCGAACCATGCGTGTCGTGGGTGCGCGACCTCTACCGGTCCGTGTACGCCGACAGCGGCGGCGTGCCCGTGCCGGGCGCCGTGAGCGACGGCTCCTTCATCAACTACCCGGACACGGACCTCGCCGACCCCGCCCTCAACACCTCGGGCACCCCATGGCAGACCCTGTACTACAAGGACAACTACCCCCGCCTGCAGCGCGTCAAAGCGAAGTGGGACCCGCGTGACGAGTTCCGTCACGCCCTCTCCGTCCGCCCGCCGAAGTGACGACGGCTCTCGTGACGACGGCTCTCGTGACGTCAGTGTGACGGCAGGTGCCGGGCGAAGAACGAGAGCAGGCAGTGGCGTACCAGGGGCACCGATGTCGCCGGGTCGATCGCGCCGATCAGCTTGGTGCGGCCGGCGGCGCTCATCAGGCCGGCGGTCTGCAGCTGGGGCGCCATGGCGGCGTAGTCGGTGAACACCCAGTGCGCGGCGTCGTCGATCCGGCGCCGGCCGGTGTGTCCCCGGTGCGCGAGCACGGCCGACCAGGAACGCTCCAGCTGCTTCCTTTCCGTGAAGCCGTCGGTTCCCAGCAGGAGCAGCGGCCGGTCCACCCCGTACCGGGCGACGGGGAACAGCTCTCCTTCCTTGCCGGGCGCCTGCTGCGGGTGGTCGAGGTAGCCCTCCATGTCGACCGCCGCGTGGATACGGCGGTCCTCGTACAGCGCCTGGGCGGCGCTCGTGCCGCCGGCGGAGTGGCCGTAGATGCCCACCCTCCGCAGGTCCAGCGCGCGCCCGAGGTCCTTGGGCAAAGCCCGTCCGTAGGCGTCGGGGTTGCGGCCGCCCGCCAGCACGGCGAGCCGGTCCAGGACGAACCGGATGTCCGCGACGCGGGTGGCGATGAGGGTGCGGAAGAGGCCGGGATCCGCCCGGGGGTCTCCCATGAGCACGGTGGTGCGGACCTTGTCCCGGTGGTCCGTCTTCCGCGGGAAGTCGACCTCGCCGGCGTCCCCGGGGTGGTCGACGGTCACCACGACGTGGCCCCGGCTCGCCAACTCCTCCGCGAGCCCGGTGCCCAGGGTGCGCGGGTCGCCGCCGCCGGGGCTGTACAGGAGCACGGGCCGCCGTACGGGCTGGGCGGGGGCGTCCGGGTACGAGTGGGTCAGGGTGGCCGCCCACCGCACGCCCATCGCCGGCAGCTCCGGGTGTATGCGGTGGGCGGTCCCGTCGAACGAGGCCGCGGCGTCCCCGGTCATCTGCGGTGCGGGCCGGTGGCCGTCGATGCCGCGGGCCGGGTAGAACACGGTGACCATCACTTCCCGGACGGGGAGGGCGGCGTCCCACGGGTCGCGCCGGGAGTGGTCGACCAGATACAGCGTGGTGACTCCGGTCCAGTGCGGGCCGGTCGGCGCGGGCAGGCGCAGGGTGACGTCTCCTGCGGCCGCCCGCCGCCGGGCGTGCGCCTGCGCGATGCCTGCGCCTCCGCTCGCCAGCAGCAGCGCTCCGGCCAGTACGGCCGACTTGGCGACGGTCCGCCGGTCCATCGCGGCCGCGCCCTGATGCCCGGGAGCGGTGTCGCCTCGTCGCCCGAGCGCGTGGGCCGCGCCTGTGCGGTCACCGTCGCCGGTCTGTGTGCGGAACATGGCTCTCCCCTTGTTGCCTGTGTGACGTCGGTCCTTGCCTCTGCCCCGGCACCCTGGGGGATTGACGGGGCATGACCTGAATGCTGGCGTCCGGCGGGAGCCCGGGCGATCCTTTAGGCCCTGCCCGAAAGGTTGGCGGGGCGTGCTTCAGGGGGTTTGGTGATACGGGTCCGCTTAACAGCCGACGACTTCGCCCGGGTCCGGTTCGCACCCCGGCCGGCGCCGTTGCAGGAGCTGAACGTCGCCCTGATGAGGATGTGCCTGCCCGGAGACGACGTGCTCGTCGGCCGCTGGAGACGCCGGCAGTGGCGTTCCCTGCCGGTCGCCGTCCGGCCGCTGGCGGACCTTGTTCCCGCCGGGCAGGCACCGCTGTTCATCGACGAGTTCAGCGACACGCTCGAGGACGGGCTGGACAGCGTCCGCGCCACACGCCCCGAGCTGGTCCGCTCCGAGCTCGAACGTGTCTACGCCGGGCACCCGGCACCGGCACCGCCGTGGGTCCGCGATCTGCACCGGGGCGACGCCGACGCCTGGCACCTCATGCGCCGCGCGCAGCACGCTGCCTTCGACTCGGTGCTGCGCCCCGTATGGCCCCTGGTACAGGAACTGCACCGGTCGGAGTTCACCCGCCATGCCCTGACCGTGGCCGAGCACGGCGTCGGCGCGGCGCTCACCGCACTCGTCCCGGGCACCCGCCTGCACGGGGGCGTCTGGGAGTGGGAGGGGCCCGGTGAGGGGGACATCGAGCCGGCCGGTCACGGTGTGGTGCTCGTGCCCACCTTCCACTGGCGCGGCCGCCTCCTCCTGGCCCACCGGCCCGGCCGCCCCCTGTACGTGACGTATCCGGCCGGTCCGGGCCTGCCGCTCCCGCCGGCGGGGGCCGGCGGCACGGACGACGCGCTGGCCGGGGTGCTCGGACGGACCCGCCTCGAGACGCTGCTCCTGCTCGCGGAGGAGCACACCACCGGCGACGTCGCCCGGCGGCTGGGCGTCAGCGACGCCACCGCCTCCGTCCACTGCGCCGCCCTGCGCGGTGCCGGGCTGATCACCACGGTGCGCGCGGGCCGGGCGGTCCTGCACCGGCGCACGGCCCTGGGAAGCCTGCTGCTCCGGCGCCGGGCCCCGGACACGGGGCGTCCTGGAGGCCCCGAGCGGGGGCATTCCGGCGCGTAGCGATCCCGCGGCGGTCACGTTGCGTGAAGCAAGTGTCCGGATATCGGACGAGCCGGGCGCGCCTTCTCCCGAATGCCCATACTCAAGGCTTCCCAATCTCGCATGATGGACAGGTACGACCATGAGCCGGACACTCCCGTCTCCTCCCCCGCTCACCGAGGGCCCCCCGCAACAGGGTTCCCCCCTCTCGAACGGGCTGAAGCAGCGGCACCTTTCGATGATCGCCCTGGGCGGTGTCATCGGCGCTGGCCTCTTCGTGGGCTCGGGTGCCGGCATCGCCGCGGCCGGCCCGTCGATCGTGCTCGCCTACGCCGCGTCCGGCCTGCTCGTGATGTTCGTGATGCGGATGCTCGGGGAGATGTCCGCGGCCAACCCGGCCTCCGGCTCCTTCTCCGTCCACGCCGACCGCGCGATCGGCCCGTGGGCCGGCTTCACCGCCGGCTGGATGTTCTGGACCCTGCTGGTCGTGGGCGTGGCGATCGAGGCGATCGGCGCGGCCCACATCATGCAGGGCTGGTTCCCGGGCACCCCCTCCTGGCTGTGGGTGCTGGCGTTCATGGCGCTGTTCTGCGGCACCAACCTGGGCGCTGTCGCGAACTTCGGCGAGTTCGAGTTCTGGTTCGCCGCCCTGAAGATCGGCGCCATCGCGCTCTTCCTCGTCCTCGGCGCGCTCGCGATCCTGGGCCTGCTGCCCGGCAGCGACTCCCCCGGCACGGCGCACCTCCTGCACGACGGCGGTTTCCTGCCCAACGGCATGGACGGGCTGCTGGTCGGCCTCCTGGCCTCGCTCGCCGCGTACGGCGGTCTGGAGACGGTGACCATCGCGGCCGCCGAGTCCGAGGACCCGGTGCGCGGTGTGGCCAAGGCCGTGAAGACGACGATGTGGCGGATCGGCATCGTCTACGTCGGCTCGATGCTGGTGATCGTCGCGCTCATCCCGTGGGACGACAAGGCCGTCACCGAGAGCGGCCCGTACGCCGCGGTGCTCGACCGCCTCGGTGTCCCCGCCGGCGGCGAGATCATGAACGTGGTCGTCCTGATCGCCCTGCTGTCGGCGATGAACGCCAACATCTACGGCTCCTCGCGCATGGCCTACTCGCTGGTCTCGCGCGGCCAAGGCCCGAAGTTCCTGGCCAAGGTCTCCGGCGGAGTCCCGCGCCGCGCGGTCCTCGCCTCCTCGGCGTTCGGCTTCTTCGCCGTCCTCCTGTCGTACTGGTACCCGACCACCGTCTTCGCCTGGCTGCTGAACATGGTCGGCGGGGTCGTGCTGGTGGTGTGGGGCTTCATCGCCGCCTCGCAGCTGCGGCTGCGCCGCCAGCTGGAGCGCGAGGCGCCCGAGCAGCTGGTGGTGCGGATGTGGGGCTTCCCGTACCTGACCTGGCTGACGCTGGCCGGGGTGGCGGGGGCGCTGGTGCTCATGACCCTCGACACGGACACCCGGGTGCAGCTGTACTTCACCGGCGGCCTGGCCCTGGCGCTGGCCGTGACCGGCTACGTCCGCCAGCGGGCCGTCGCCGCGACGGCCGGCTGAGCCTCTCCACCTCTGTTCGACGAAGGCCGGGCCCCTCCCGTAGGGGCCCGGCCTCGTGCGTTCTCCCTGACGAGCCCTCAGGGTCCTTTCAGGGTCGGCGTCAGGGCCGCCCCTGGTGATCCGGCGATCTTGCTCGAGAAGACTCGGGAACGTTCCGGATGCCCCTGACATCCACCCTTCTCCGACTGGAGACCGCATGCGCCGTTCCTCGACCCTGACCCTCGCCGTCGTGACGGCGGCCGCAGCGGCGATATGCGCAGCCGCCCCGTCGCAGGCGGCCTCTCCGGCGGCGGGCCCGGACCGTACGGCTCTGGACGAGGCGATCACGGTGCGTCCGGGTGATGACGTGGCGGGTGCCGTGGCTCAGGTCTACCGGAAGGCGCCCAAGTCGCCCGGTCAGACGTGGCGGGGCGCGTCCGGGGATCTCGTCACGGGGAGGAAGACCGGGGCCGGGGCCCACTTCCGGATCGGCAGCATCGCCAAGCCGATGGAGGCCGCGGTGCTGCTGCAGTTATCCGCCGAAGGGCGGGTGGACCTCGACGAGACCGTGCAGCACTACATGCCGGGGCTGCTTCCGGAGAAGTTCGAGCCCATCACCGTACGGCAGTTGCTCAACCACACCAGCGGGCTTCCCGACGACTTCGAAGGCTCCCCCGCCCCGTCCCCGGACCAAGTGATCGACAGCCGGCTCGACTACTACACCTTCGACCAGGTGATCCAGCAGACGCTGCGACCCAAGGGACGGCAGGACGAGTCCGGGCCCGGCCCGCACTTCGCCCCGGGAACCCAGCAGCAGTACAACTCGTTCGGGTACCGCGTCGCCGGAAAGCTCATCGAGGAGCTCACCGGTCACTCCCTCCAGCACGAGATCACCACCCGCATCCTGACCCCGCTCAGGATGAAGGACACCTCGGCGCCCGGCCGCACGTCCCACGTGCCCCGCCCCTATCTGCCCGGTTATCTGCCCAACGGCAAGGGCGAGCCCGTCGACGTCAACGAGCAGGGCGGCAATCCCTCCAGCATGACCTCCACGACCGCCGACCTCGACCGCTTCATCAGCGGCCTGTTCGACGGCCGTCTGCTGCGCCCCGCCCAAGCCGCCGAACTGCGCACCGTGCCGCTGGACGCCGGCGGCAAGCCGCTCCCCTACCGGCCGGACGGCGCCAACTGCGCCTCCGGGCCCCACAAGGGAACCGCCTGCTTCAGCATCGGGCTGATGTCCTTCCCGCTGTCCGACGGCTCCGTGGTGTGGGGCAAGACGGGCACCGATCTCGGTTACAAGAGCGGGGTGTTCGCCACCGACGACCTCAACCGGCGCGTCGTCTACGCGGTGGGCACGGCCTCGGTGGAGAACCGCACCGCTTCCGCCATCGCCGGTCGCCTCGCCCAGGCCGCCTTCGGCGGCTGAGACCGGCCGACGCCCACGCTCCGCGCCCGCAAGGCGAGTTGGCAGTGAGGGATGTACAACCAAAGTCGTGGGGTGGGACGGAGAGCCCCTACCTACGGCGCAGCTGTCATAGACCATCGGCTGACGACCCGGCGTCCCGCCGCTCGCCAGACTGGGAGCCGCCTCGCGGGACGGTGGGGCGGGATCGCGAACACAGGGATGGGGAGCCGTTGTGCGGAGCGAGGGGATCAACCGGGCGCGTTTTCTGGCCGGGGCGGCGGCTGCCGGGGTCGGGGTGGCGACGGGGTCGTTAGTGGCGGCCGGGCGGGCCGGGGCGGCCGGGAAGGCGGTGCGGGAGCGGACCGGGGCAGGGGGTGGGCACGGGCTGACGTACCGGGGCGTGTGTTACGAGGTCGGGGCGGGAGAGACGCCGGCGACGGCGTGGAGCGCCGCGAGAATGCGCGAGGACATCCGGGTGATCAAGGACGAGCTGCACGCGAGCTCGGTCTCGGTCTTCGGTGACGGCATCGACCGGCTGACGGCCACCTCGTCGGAAGCGGCGGAACGCGGCCTGCACGTCTGGCTCCAGCCGCGCCTGGGGGACCACCCGGAGCACGAGATCCTCGACCACCTGGCGGAGACCGGCCGGCACGCCGAGCGGCTTCGCCGGCAAGGCGCCCGTGTCCACCTCAGCGTCGGCTGCGAGTTCGTGCTGTACGTGCCGGGCATCGTCCCCGGCGAGAACGTCCTGGAGCGCGTCGAGAACCTGCTCAAGGGGTCGTTCGATCCGGAGCAGACGGCACGGCGGCTGCGCAGTTTCATCGCCCGGTCGGCCATGGTCGGCAGGTCCGTCTTCCACGGCGGGATGACCTATGGCGCGGCGGCCGACGACGAGGTCGACTGGGGCCTGTTCGACATCGTGAGCGTCAACTACTACGCGTACCTCCCGCGCCGGGCCGACTACGTACGGGAGCTCACGGGGTACCGGCGCTGGGGCAAGCCGGTGGCCGTCACCGAGTTCGGCACGTGCACCTATGCGGGGGCGCCGCAGCGGGGCGGCATGGGGTGGAACACCGTCGACTACGACAAGCCGGAGCCCGAGATCGTGGGCGACCTCGTCCGCAGCGAGCAGACGCAGGCCGCGTACATCACCGACATGCTCGGGATATTCGAGTCGATGGGCCTGTACGCGGCGATGGTCTACAACTTCGTCAGCCCCGACGCTCCCCACTCGTCCGACCCGCGGCACGACCTCGACATGGCGAGCTACAGCATCGTGAAGACGATACGGACGGGGTCGAAGGGGCCGGGGGGCGCGGCGTCCGAGTGGCACTGGGAGCCGAAGCAGGCGTTCCATGCCCTGGCCCGGCACTACGGCCGGGCCGGAGCCTGACAAGACGATTACCGGCGGCCCCGACCCAGGGGTTGGCCGGGGCCGCCGAGGGCATCCGAGGGGAGCGGACTACCCGAACGGAACGCCATCGGGCCGACTGAGGAGGGTGTCGTCCCTGGACGCTCGTCCACGTGGCTCCCGGAGGCTCGCCGTCGCGAGCGCTGCTGTACCGGCCGGCTTCAGCCCCGTTCGGGCTCAGGCGCCACCGGTAGTAAATATATTTACTGCCAAGTAAGCAAGGGTATGAAAAATTTCATGCATGTGGACGGCGTGCGGAGGGGGTGAAAAGCCGCGAAACCCCCGCCCGGGGCGGCTAGGGCCCGGAGCCGGGGTTTCCGGAGCCTCGGTCTCAGGGTTCGAGGAAGAAGTCGTGCTGGTCGGCGGCCTGCTCGTACTTCTCCAGCCTCAGCTGTGTGCGCTCGGGGTCGGCGTCGGCCATGGCCTGCAGGATCGCGGCGGACAGCACGCCCGGCGCCGCGTACGAGTCGAAGACGAGGCGCGAGCCGGTGCCGGCGGTCAGTGCCACGTCGGCCTCCTCCACGAGCGGGCCGAGCGCCACGTCGGTGATCAGTGCGACACGCAGCCCCGTGCTCCGGGCGGCCCGCATCGCCGCCAGGGTCTCGTTGGAGTGCCTCGGCATGGCGAAGGCGAGGACCCATGTCCCGCCCGCCTCGCGGGACTGGAGCAGCGCGTCGTAGGCCACGCTGCCGCCGCGGGAGACCAGCCGCACGTCGGGGTGGATCCGCTTGGCCGCGTAGGCGAAGTATTCGGCCAGGGAGACCGAGATGCGCAGGCCCAGGATCGTCAGGGGGACCGAGTGGGCGAGCTCGCGGCCGATCTCCAGGACCCGGTCGGTGTCGGCGAACGCGCGGCGCAGGTTCGCGAGGTTCGCGATCTCGGCGTCGACGGCGGCCTGGAGCTCGTTGCGGCGGGTCTCCTCGCCGGCGTCCGGGGAGCCTGCGACCGCGCTCAGGGCGAGGGGCTGCAGCGCCTCGCGGAGCGCGGGGTAGCCGCTGAAGCCCAGCGAGGAGGCGAAACGGGTCACCGACGGCTGGCTCACGCCCACGCGCTCCGCGAGGTCGGTGATCGACAGGAACGCGGCCTCGGTGAGGTGGTCGGTGATGTACTGCGCGATGCGCCGCTGCGCGGGGGACAGCCGGTGGCCGCCGAACAAAGCACGGACCTTGTCCCCGGGAGCGGGCTCCGTCCCGGGAGACCACCCGCCCGGCGTGATCGCGGACGCCTGCGCCCGTGCCTGCTGCCCTGATGGCACCGGTGTGCCTCCTTCTCGCATCTCCAGGTCAACATAACTCACCCCGCCCGGCGGCCGGAGGCCCTATGAGAGGGCCACAGGCCGGCCCTCCCAGTGATCTTTCTCATCGGGCGGCGGGATAGGTTCACCGCATGGGACTGCAGCGGGCGGGCGTGCATCATTCGGTTTCGACCTGGCAGCAGCCGCACCCTCCGGCGGCCTCCGCCGAGCGCGGCGCGCTGCTCGACGAGGTCGTGCAACGCATTCTGGCCGTCGGCCACGGCAGCCGTGACGGACATGACCGGCCCGGCGGCCCGGGCCGGCTGCTGGTCGGCATCGACGGCTTCACGGCCGCGGGGAAGACGAGCTTCGGGCACGAACTGGCCGAGCGGCTCGGCGCCGCGGGGCGGCCGGTGCTCCGGGCCACGCTCGACGACTTCAAGAAGCCGTGGAAGGACCGGCACCTGTACGACCGGGAGTCGGGCGAGGGGTACTACCGCAACGCCTACGACTACGAGGCCGTCAAGCGCCTGCTGCTGGATCCCTGCCGGTCGCCGGAGGCCACGTCCTGTGTGCTCTGCAGCATCGACCCGCTGACGCAGCAGGACCACTCCTCCACCGTGGCACCGCTCGCCGCGGACGCGGTGCTGATCGTGGACGGGGTCTTCGCCTTCCGGCCCGAGATCAACGCGTACTGGGACTTCCGCGTGTGGTTGCACGTGGACGAGGAGCTGTCGGTCCGGCGGGGTGCCGCCCGTGATCAGGACTGGGCGGGGTCCGAGGCGGAGTCGCTCCATCGCAACCGGTACCTGGTGGCCGAGCGGATATACCTTCAGGAGGCCGATCCCCTCCCGCTCATGGACGTCGTCGTCGACAACTCCGCCTTCGCCCGGCCCCGCTTCATGACCCGCTGACCCGGCGGTTGTGGGTGCCGGGGGTGTAGCCGAAGGCGCGGTGGAAGACGTCGATGAAGGCGCTGGCGGAGGCCCAGCCGCAGCGGTGGGCGACCGTGGTGACCGGCACGTCGTCGGCCAGCATGCGCAGGGCGTGGTAGAGGCGCAGTTGGGTGCGCCACTGCGGGAAGGTCATGCCCAGTTCGCGGCCGAAGAGGCGGCTGAGGGTGCGTTCACCGGCTCCCGCCGCGACGGCCAGGGCGGCCAGCGGGCGCGGGTCCGCGGGGTCGTGGTGCAGGAGGTCGCAGACGGCCGCGAGGCGGGGGTCGGCGGGGGCGGGCAGGTGCACGGGTTGCTGGGGTGAGGCGCGCAGTTGGTCGAGGAGGACCGCGCGCAGGCGCAGCCGCTCGGGGGTGTCGTCGTGGGGGGCGCGGGTGTAGGCGAGGATCAGTTCGCGCAGCAGGGGGCTGACGGCGAGGACGGTGGGGGCGTCGAGGCCCAGGGGGTTGGTGTCGGCGGGCAGGCCGAGCAGGTGCAGGGCGAGGTGGCCGTGGGCGCGGGGGGCGTGGACACAGCCGGCGGGGACCCAGATGGCCCGGGTGCCGGGGGCGATCCAGGTGCCGGCGTCGGTGGTGACGGCCAGGACGCCGGAGCCCGCGTAGATGATCTGGTGGTCGTCGTGACGGTGCGCGTCGATGCTCTCCCCGGGTGCCAGCGCCCGGGCGGTGGTGGGCGCTTGCGGGGTGTGGCGGATGTCCGGCATGGGTTGGCATTTTATCGAAAGCGCGTCAGACCCTGCCGTGGCGAGGATGGAGAGGTGCCGAACAAACAGACCTTACGCACCGGACGTACCGGGCCCATCACACTGCTGTCGCTGGGACATGCCTGCGTGGACGTCTACCAGGGCTCGGTGGCCGCCCTGGTGCCGTTCTTCGTCTCCGAGCGCGCCTACTCCTACGCCGCCGCCTCCGGCATCGTCCTGGCCGCCTCCCTGCTGTCCTCGGTGGTGCAGCCGTTGTTCGGCGCCCTCACCGACAAGTGGGCCATGCCGTGGCTGCTGCCGGTGAGCACGCTGGTGGGCGGCGCGGGAGTGGCGCTCGCCGGTGTCGGCGGCTCCTACGCCTTCACCGTGGCGGTCGTCGCGGTGTCCGGGATCGGCGTCGCCGCCTATCACCCGGAGGCCGCCCGCCTGGCCCGGGCGGCCAGCGGTGGCAGCCACACCGCGATGGGCTGGTTCTCGCTCGGCGGCAACCTCGGCTTCGCCACCGCGCCCCTGGTGGTCTCCGCCGTGATCGCCACCGGTGGTCTGGGCGCCTCGCCGCTGCTGGTCGTTCCCGCCCTCGCCGGCGCGGTGCTGTGCGTGACCGCGCTGCGGGGCGTCGGGGCCCCTGCCGCAGCGGGCTCCGGCGCCGGTGCGGGCCGGGCCGGCGGCGGGGACGACTGGGTGTCGTTCATGAAGTTGTCGGGGGCCGTCGTGTGCCGCTCGATCGTCTTCGTCGGCCTCAGCGCGTTCATCTCGCTGTATGTGCGGATGCTTACGGGCGGCGGCGAAGTCGCCGGTACGGCGGCGTTGTTCGAGCTCTACATCGGCGGCGCGGTGGGCACGGTGGTGGGCGGGAAGCTCGCCGCCCGTTACGGCCGCCTCCCGGTCGCCCGGTGGTCCTACGCGCTGACCGTCCTCGCCGTGGCCGGCGTCGTCCTCGTGCCCGGTCCGGCCCTCTACGCGTGCGTCGCCCTCGCCTCGGCCGGCCTGTACGTGCCCTTCTCCCTGCACATCACCCTCGCCCAGGACTATCTGCCCCGGCGCGTGGGCACGGCCAGCGGGGTCACCTTGGGCCTGGCCGTCAGCGTCGGCGGCATCGCGAGCCCGGTCATCGGCGCCGTCGCCGACGCCACGGCCCTGCGGACGGCCCTCGCACCGCTGATCGCGCTGCCCGCCCTCGGCTGGTTCCTCCTGCGCACCCTTCACGAGCCCGAGACGCTCGAAGCGGCCGCCGGCCGGCCGTCGGCCCCCGCGGTGCCGGAACCCGCCGCCGACGCCACGTCCCGCCCCGGCGCCCCCCGGTGAAAAATCACCGGCCGCCTCCGGCGTCACGGGTGAAGATGGGCGCATGCAGAAGATCCCTACGCTCTTCGTCCGTGACCCCGACGACCGCCGCTACGTCCTGCCCGACGTCACGCCCGGCTGTGAGTGGGTCATGGCGGGCGAAGGCATACCGACCCGCAAGTACGACGGTACGTGCGTGATGCTCGACGACGCCGGCGAGTGGTGGGCCCGTCGCGAGGTGAAGCCGCGCAGGACGCCCCCGCCCGGGTACTTGGCGGTCGAGACGGACGAGGTGACGGGCAAGACCGTCGGCTGGGAGCCCGTCGCGCAGTCGTCGTTCGTGAAGTTCCACGCGGAGGCGCTGGCGAACCCGGCGGCGCAGGCCGCCGGAACGCTCGCCCCGGGCACGTACGAGCTGGTCGGTCCGAAGGTGAACGGCAATCCGGAGCGCACGGAGCGGCATGAGCTGATCGCTCACCGGGGTGCCGTGGAGTGCCGCATCCCCGAGCGTTCGTTCGCCGTGATCCGTGAGCACGTCCTGGCCCTCCACGCGTCCGACGGCTGCGAGGGGGTCGTCTTCCACCACCCCGACGGGCGGATGGCGAAGATCAAGGCCCGCGACTTCCCCGCGGGCGGCTGAGGTCGGCGGCCCCGGCCGGTCCGTGCCCACCGACGTCGGCCGTCCTCACCTCGGTGCGTCGAAGAGGCGGCTGCCGTCGCTGAGCAGGCCCGCTCTTTTGACGTGGCGGAGCACCGGGAGGACCTCGAGCCGGCGTACGGCCTTCAGTGCGCCGATGCCTTCCGTCATATAGGTGTACAGGTCGCGTTGGTCGCGGCAGAGCACGGACGCCGCGAGGTTGGCGGCGCCGGTCGTCGCCGCGACGAAGGGGACCTGGGGGTGATCGGCGAGGGCGCGGCCGATCTCGGCGAGGTCGCTGGGGGCCACGGTCGCGGCGAGGGCGGCCTCGGTCCGGTAGCCCAGGTGGACGGGGAGGACCTCGACGTCGAAGGCGAGCGCGCCGCTGCGGCGCAGGTGGTCCACGCGGCGCCGGACGGTGGACTCCGAACGGCCGGTCGCCTTGGCGAGTTCGGGGTAGCCCGCCCTGCCGTCCCGGGCGAGGACGGCCAGCATCGCGTGGTCCCAGTCGTCGAGGCGGACGGTTTCCTCGTCGGTGCTCACCGGCGGCGGCTCCAGTGCCTCGATCTGCTCCTCGCTCAGCTCGGTGAGGCACAGTCGGCGTTTCGCCCCACCGGTGTAGCGGTGCAGCATGCTCTGTGCCGAGACGCCCGTGACGTGCTGGGTGCGCGGCAGCTTCCGGAGCAGGAGCGCCTCGTGGTCCTCCCACGTGCGCGAGCTGACCAGGCAGCCGACCTCGGTGCCCCCGGAGAAGATCTTGACCCAGCCGGTGTCGGGGCGGCGGGCCAGCGCCTCGGCGATGGCCGGGGCCGCGCCGGGCACGCACTGGATCCGCAGCCTGGATTCGTGGAGGCCCACGCGGTCGCCCACCGGCAGGCCGAGCACCCTCAGCAGGCCCGCGCCCCGGAGCCGGCGATAGCGGCGGATCACCGTCTGGTCCGTGGTCCCGAGGACCGTGGCCAGACGGCTGAAGGCGGCCCGGCCGTCGATCATCAGCACCTGGACGAGCTGCCGGTCGAGGAGGTCGAATCCCTGATCATCCATGCTTTCCATCATTCCATGCCTCGATACGTGGGATTCCACCACCGTGAGCTTCCTGGGTTCTGGAAATCGGCCGATGATGCGAGCTTCGACCGTTGTCGGGGGTGCGGCCTTCCGGGCGGCGCGCCTGAAGAGTCCCAAGAGTGCGCCCCGGCCTCGTCGATGCGAAATCCCTGGAGGTTCGGATGCGTAAATGGCTGCCGCTCGTAGCGGTGTGCCTGGGAACGTTCATGTTGCTGGTGGACGTCACGATCGTCGTCGTGGCCCTGCCCGACATGGCCGGAAGCCTGCACACCTCGTTCGCGGACCTGCAGTGGGTGATGGACGTCTACGCGCTGGCGCTCGCGGCGCTCCTGCTGGGCGTCGGTTCGCTGGCCGACCGGATCGGCCACCGCCAGGTGTACGTGGCGGGTCTGGCGCTGTTCGCGGCCGCCTCGCTGGCCTGCGGGCTGGCGACGGGTCCGCTGGCGCTCATCGCCTTCCGCGGTGTGCAGGGCATCGGCGGGGCCGCCATGCTCGCGACGACCACGGCGCTGATCAGCAGCATCTACCAGGGCAGGGACCGCGGGGTGGCGTTCGGCGCCTGGGGAGCCGTCAGCGGCGCCGCCTCGGCGGCCGGTCCGATCATGGGCGGTCTGCTCACCGAGCACCTGGACTGGCGCTGGATCTTCTTCGTCAACCTCCCCATCAGCGTGCTCGCCGTCGCGATGACGCTGCGGTTCATCGTCGCAGCGCCCGCCCGCGGCACCCGGGCGGTGGACCTGCCCGGCATGGCGACCTTCACACTCGCGGCGGGCACCGCGACCTACGCGCTGATCAAGGGCAACGACAACGGCTGGACGTCCGGCACCACCCTGGGCCTCTTCGGGCTCGCCGCGGTGGCCCTGCTCGCCTTCCTCGCGATCGAGGCGCGGCGCGAGCAGCCGCTGCTGGACCTCGCCCTCTTCCGCCGGGGCTCGTTCTCCGGGCTCATGATCGCCGCGGTGCTGCTGTCCGTCGCCGCGTTCTCCTACCTGGCGTACACCTCGCTGTGGCTCCAGTCCGTACGGGGCATGGGGCCGGTGGCGGCGGGCCTGACGTGTCTGCCCATGAGCGCGGCCGCGTTCCTCGTCGCCTCGCTGTCGGGCCGTTTCCTGCACGGCGTCTCGCCCCGCTGGACCATCGGGGTGGGCATGCTGCTGATCGGTGCGGGCGCGTTCCTCCAGGCCGCGATCGGTGCGGAGTCCACCTGGACCGTGCTGGTCGCCGGTCTCGCGGTGACGGGCGTCGGCGTCGGGCTCGCCACCCCCATGCTCGCGTCGGCGGCGATGGGGTCCGTCGGCCCCGAGCGCGGCGGGATGGCCAGCGGCGCCGTCAACACCGCGCGCCAGCTCGGCAACGCCCTGGGCATCGCGATCCTGGGCGTCGTCTTCCACGCCGGGATGACGGGCTCGCTCCGTGACCACCGCGGGGCTTCCGTGCCCGATCCCGCCGCCATGGCCGACGCCCTGGCGGGCGGCCAGGCCGGCGCGGTGATCGCGCACGCGGCCTCCCCGGACCGGGCGGTGGTCGGACGGCTGGTGCACGAGGCCTTCGCGGCCGGCCTGCAGCAGACGTTCCTCGTCTCGGGCACCCTGGGCGTGCTCGGCGGCCTGGTGGCACTGGCACTCGTCCGCCGCCCGCCCCAGCCCGCGGCGCAGCGGCCGCAACAGCCCACGGCGCGGGCGGAGCCGGCGGAGCTCGCCCGCCGGTGACGGACACGCGGCCATTGCCACCGCAGCATCATCAACTTAGGCTTACCTAAGCTTGCTTGACGACGGCGGTGCGCACGCGCGCATCCGACCTCGCCATGCCGTGCGCCGGTGACCGGCGCACGGCGGCGCCATTACGGGAAGGGGCTCGCGGAATGAGCAGTGCGGAGCGCGACACGAAGCGGACACCGGTGGGCTGGCAGGAGCGCAGCATCGTGATGCAGCTCGCCTTCGGGCAGATGAGCACGCACGTCCTGGGCGTGGCCGTGCGCCTGGAGGTCTTCGACCGGGTGGGCGACGGCGAGCTGACGGCCGCCTCTCTCGCCGACGACCTCGGCACCCACCCCCAGGCCATGTACCGCCTGCTCCGCGCGCTGGCCGGTCTGCGGCTGCTGACGGAGACCGCGCCGGGCACCTTCGCGACCACGCCGGCGGGCGATCTGCTGCGTTCCGGCGTTCCGGGCACGCTGCTGTCGGTGGCCCGGGTGTTCACCGATCCGTCGATGACGCGCGGTTGGGAACTGCTGGAGCAGAGCGTCCGTACGGGCAGGACCGGGTTCGACGCGGCCTTCGGCACGGACTTCTTCGGCTATCTCAAGGAACACCCCGCGCTGTCCGCGGAGTTCAACGCGGCGATGGGCCAGGCCACGCGGGTGGCGGCGGACGTGCTGCCCGCCCACTACGACTTCGGCCGCTTCGGCACCATCGTGGACGTGGGCGGTGGCGACGGCACGCTCCTGTCCGCCGTGCTGCGCGCGCACGCCGGGCCGCGGGGCGTCGTCTACGACACGGCGGAGGGGCTCGCGCAGGCCCCCGCCCGGCTGGCCGACGAGGGGATCGCCGACCGCGTCACCCTCAGGGTCGGCGACTTCTTCGCCTCGGCACCGGCGGGCGGGGACCTCTATCTGCTCAAGAGCGTGATCCACGACTGGAACGACGAGCAGTGCGTCACCATCCTGCGGCACATCAGGGACGTCATTCCCGCCGACGGCACCCTCCTGATCGTCGAGCCGGTCCTGCCGGCCGTCGTCTCCGGCGAGACCACCGAACTGGCCTATCTCAGCGATCTCAACATGCTCGTGAACGTCGGTGGCCGGGAGCGCACCGCGGACGACTTCGCCGCCCTGTGCTCCGAGGCGGGCTTCAAGCTCGGCGGCATCACGCCGCTGCCGCAGCCGAACGTCTTCCAGCTCATCGAGGCGACCCCGGCCTGAGCGCCGCTCCGTCGACGACGAAGTCGAACGTCGCCTCCTTCGCCGGGCCGGCCTGGCGGACGTTCATCAGCAGCGCGGGGTGGAAGATCGGGTCCGTGTTGTTGCGGGGCTCACCGGGAAAGTAGAGCTGCGTGGTGAGGACGGGGCCGCCGGGGGCCTGGACCTTGACATGGAGGTGACGAGTGCGGCTCGGGTAGAGCCCCGGGACGATCGTGGTCAGGGTGAAGGCGCCCCGGGCGTCGGTGTACTGATGTCCCCTCAGCCGGAAGCCGCGGTTGTCGTAGGCGCCCGCGTCGTCCGCCTGCCAGAAGTCCAGCAGGGCGTGCGCGACCGGGCGGCAGGTCAGCCCGAAGACGTAGCCGCTGACCGTGAGCCGGGTGCCTCGCGTCCCCGGCTCCAGCAGGGAGGCGCGCTCGGGAGAGCGGGGCTTGAAGTACGGGCCCTCGGTCTGCGGCGGCGTCGGGTCGTCCCCGTCGTCGCAGAACGGCGTCGGGGACGGGGGCGGGTCCGAGGGCCGGTGGTCGCGTGCGAGGGCCACGCCGCTGCCGAGCAGCGCGGGCAGGGGAACGGCGACGAGTGCCGCCTTGAGCAGGGTCTTCCGGCTGACCGCCCGCCGTCCCGCCGGCTCCGGGTCGCCGTTGCCGGGGTGTTCGTCCGCCATGGTCTGCCTCCTGGGGTGAGTGGCTCGATGACGAACCTAGGGAGCCGGGCCGGGCGGATCGATGGACTCCGTTCGGTTTACGTGGTGATTCCCGCGGGTACCTCCGCCGGCCGCCGCGCGCCGGAAGTCGCCCGGGCTGACGCCGGTCTCCCGCCGGAAGAACCGGCAGAAGTACGCGGGGTCCGCGAACCCCACGCGACGTGCGACCTGGCCGACGCCGAGAGCCGAACCGGTCAGCAGCCGCTTCGCCTCCAGCGTCCGGGCCGCGCGCACCAGTTCGCCGGGCGTACGGCCCGTGGCCTGCTTCACCGCCTCGTTCAGATAGCCGACCGAGACCCCCAGGCGCGCCGCGTACGCCCCGACCGCCCCCTCGGCCCCCGCCGTCTCGGTGAGCAGCCGGCCGAACTCCCGGGAGACCTCGGCGGCCCGGCCCGTGCCCGTACCGGCCCCGCGCGCCCCGGGCAGGCGCAGCGCCCGGACGAGCAGGATGTGCAGGTAGGCCTCCAGCACGGAGGCGTAGCCGTCCGCCTCGGCGGTGTACTCCCGCCCCATCGACCGGACCAGCGAGCCGATGCCGGCACGGTCGCCACCCGGGCCGTCGGGCCCGGGCGGCAGGTGGAACCAGGACCGCTCGCCGAGGGCCCGCAGCAGCTGCCGGTCGCCCGGGCGGCCCAGCAGGAAGTCCTCGGTGAAGAGCATCAGCACGCCGCGCAGGTCCGACACTCCTTCCCAGAAGTGCACTTGGCCGGGCAACAGGAAGCACAGGTGCGGTGGGCGCAGCGGCCGGCGGACGAGGTCGATGACGTGGGCCCCGGAGCCGCCGGTGACGTAGACGATCTCGTAGAAGGTGTGCCGGTGGGGGTAGCCCGCCCGCGCGTCGGGGCCGAGGGCGTCGAAGGACCCCATGGCGAACGGCGGGAGGTGCGGCGGCGGTATCCGCAGGCGGTGCAGGGGAACGGGGTCGGCGGACGACGCGTCGTCGCGCGTACGGGTGTTCATGCCCGGGCCCCTTCGCCGGCGCGGCCCGGGCGGAACCGTCTCGGCCTCGCCATGCCCTCAACGCTAAGGGGTCGCCGCGGATTCGGAAATGCGGACGGTGGTGGCCAGGGGACGCTTCAGGGACCCTTGGTGAAGGCCGCGACGTCCGCCAGCAGGGCGCCGTTCGTGAGGAATCCGACGCGCGGGCTGGAGAAGCTCACCGGACGTTCGCTGCGGGATCCGTGCACGGTACGGGATTTCGGCGCCGCTCTGCGGGCCCTGCGGGTCCTGCCCGAGGAAGTGCTGCCGCGCGACGCGTCCTGACGCCGTCGCCGCCCTACTCCCGCTCTCCCTCGATCTCCGCGAGCGCGTCCGTCAGCCAGGAGATCCAGAAGGTCTCCAGGCCGATGCCGCCGCGGAGCACGAGGTGGCGCAGCCGGTCCCGCTCGGCGTCCCGCTCCGGCGGGAAGTCGTGTTCCTCGATGGTCTCGTACTCCGCCAGCTGCGCCCGGTGCAGGGCGAGATGGCGGCGCAGTTCGGCACCGAGGCCTTCCGTGCCGACGACGCCGGCCGCGCGCATGCGCAGCAGGAGGGCTTCGCGTACGGGTTTGGGGTCCTCGGAAGCGGCGACCCATGCGGTGAGTTCGGCGCGGCCGGCGGGCAGGACCTCGTACTCCTTCTTCTGTCCCCGGGTCGGTTGTCCGCAGGGCAGTGCGCGGATGAGTCCCTTCTCCTCCAGCCTGCCCAGTTCGCGGTAGATCTGCTGGTGCGTGGCCGACCAGAAGTAGCCGATCGACTTGTCGAAGCGGCGCGTCAGCTCCAGCCCCGACGACGGCTTCTCGAGCAGCGCGGTGAGGATGGCGTGCGGCAGGGACATGCCCGCAATCCTATGCTTCGCGGGTCAGAGGGCCGCGGCGAGTTCGGTGCCCTGGCGGATGGCGCGCTTGGCGTCGAGTTCGCCGGCGGTGTCGGCTCCGCCGATGAGGTGGACGGTGTGCCCGGCCGCGCTCAGCTCCTCGTAGAGATCGCGGCGCGATTCCTGCCCGGTGCACAGCACGACCGTGTCGACCGGGAGGGTCGTGGCGGTGCCGTCGACCGTGACGTGCAGGCCCTCGTCGTCGATGCGGTCGTACGTCGCGCCGGCGATCATGGTCACGCCGCGGTGCCTGAGCTCGGTGCGGTGGATCCAGCCGGTGGTCTTGCCGAGGCCGGCGCCGACCTTGGTGGCCTTGCGCTGCAGGAGGTGGACGGTGCGCGGCGGCTTCGGCCGTTCGGGAGCCCGCAGGCCGCCCGGCGTCCGGTAGTCGGTGTCGACGCCCCAGGCGCGGAAGTACGTCTCGGGGTCCTGGCTCGCCGCGTCGCCGGCGTCGGTCAGGTACACGGCGACGTCGAAGCCGATGCCGCCCGCGCCGATGACCGCGACCCGCTCGCCGACGGGGGCGCCGTCGCGCAGGACGTCGAGGTAGCCGACCACGCTTGGATGGTCGATGCCGTCGATCGCGGGGACGCGCGGGGTGACGCCGGTGGCGACGACGATGTCGTCGTAGGCGCCGGGTGCGAAGTCGTCGGCGCTCACGGGGGTGTTCAGCCGGACGTCGACGCCGTGGGCCCGCAGCTGTACGCGGAAGTAGCGCAGGGTCTCGTCGAACTCCTGCTTGCCCGGGATCTTGTTGGCGATGTCGAGCTGTCCGCCGATGTCGCCCGCGGCGTCGAAGAGGGTCACCGCGTGTCCGCGCTCGGCCGCCGTCACGGCGAACGCCAGCCCGGCCGGGCCCGCCCCGACGACGGCGAGGCGCTTGCGGCGCCGGGTCGGCAGGAGGACCAGTTCGGTCTCGTGGCAGGCCCGGGGGTTGACCAGGCAGGAGGTGATCCGGCCGCTGAAGGTGTGGTCGAGGCAGGCCTGGTTGCAGCCGATGCAGGTGTTGATCGTCTCGGGACGTCCCCGGCGGGCCTTGTCGACGAAGTCGGGGTCGGCGAGGAAGGGCCGTGCCATCGAGACCATGTCGGCGTAGCCGTCGGCGAGCAGTTGCTCGGCCTTGTCGGGGGTGTTGATGCGGTTGGTGGTCACGAGCGGGATCGAGACGGAGCCCATCAGCTTCCTGGTGACCCAGGCGTAGGCGCCGCGCGGCACGGAGGTGGCGATGGTGGGGATGCGGGCCTCGTGCCAGCCGATGCCGGTGTTGATGATCGTCGCGCCGGCCGCCTCGACCGCCCGGGCCAGCGTGATCACCTCGTCCAGCGAGGATCCGCCCGGTATCAGGTCGAGCATGGACAGCCGGTAGATCACGATGAGGTCCGTGCCGACGCGTTCGCGCACGCGGCGGACGATCTCGACGGGGAAGCGGATGCGGTTCTCGAAGGAGCCGCCCCAGCGGTCGGTGCGGTGATTGGTCGCGGGCGCGATGAATTCGTTGATCAGGTAGCCCTCGGAGCCCATGATCTCCACGCCGTCGTACCCCGCGCGCCGCGCCAGCCCTGCGGCCCGAACGAAGTCCTCGACGGTCCGCTCGACCTCGTCGTCGGTGAGGGCGTGCGGGGTGTGCGCGGAGATGGGGGCCTTGAGGGCGCTGGGTGCGACCAGGTCCGCGTGGTGGGCGTAACGGCCGAAGTGCAGGATCTGCAGCGCGATCCTCCCGCCTTCGCGGTGCACGGCGTCGGTCACGACCCGGTGCCGCTCCGCCTCGGCACCGGTGGTCAGCGCGGCCCCGCCCGCCCAGGGCCGGCCCGCCTCGTTCGGCGCGATGCCGCCGGTGACGATCAGCCCCACTCCGCCGCGCGCCCGCTCCGCGTAGAAGGCGGCCATCCGCTCGAAGCCGTTCTCGGCCTCTTCGAGGCCGACGTGCATCGACCCCATCAGCACCCGGTTGGGCAGCGTCGTGAATCCGAGGTCCAGTGGACGCAGGAGGTGCGGGTACTGGCTCACGACGTGTTTCCCTCTTCCCTCGGCTTCGCGCCGGTCCGGTGGAACGGCCCTGGTTCCCGAAGCGAGGCTACGACCCGCGGAGGCTTTGTGCAACCAGTTGCATAACCGGGATCACCGGTCGTCACGCAGGGCCCGCACCGCCCTCCCGGCGCCAGGTCAGGGACACCAGGAAGTTGGCGGAGGCGCCGCCCTTGGCGATGTACGCGCCGACTTCGGCGTGCAGGTCGATGCCGAACTCGACGCGGATCTCGTCGGGCGTCTGGGCGGCCGACCGCAGGTGCGCGACGACGGCCTGCACGGCGGGCTCCACGCGGTGGACGGCGTCCTCGAAGGTCTGCTGCGCCGTTTCGATGACCGCGCTGTCCCGCATGCCGCGGGTCACCGGGCCGGCGGCCCGTTCGCTGACCTCGACCAGTACCGCGCCGCTGCCCTCGGCGGGAAATTCGACGAGCTGCCCCATCGGCTTCTCCTTCGCTTCTCCGGTGGCCGGCTAGAGGTCGCCGACGGGCCAGATCCTGATGGTGCGGTCATGACTGCCGGTGGCGAGCCGGGCGCCGTCCGGGCTGAACGCCACGGCGAGCACCTTGTCGTCATGGCGGACTTCCAAAAACTTGTGGCCGGTGGTCGCGTCCCAGACCCGCGCTGTCCGGTCGTCGCTGCCGGTGGCCAGCCGGGTGCCGTCCGGGCTGAACGCCACCGCGAACACCGTGCGACCGTGGCGCAGCTCGAGCATCCGCTCCCCCGTGGCCGCGTCCCAGATCCGTGCGGTCCCGTCGTGGCTGCCGGTGGCCAGCCGGGTGCCGTCCGGGCTGAACGCCACCGCGAACACCGCGTGGTCGTGCGACACCTCGAGCTCCTTCTCCCCCGTGGCCACGTCCCAGATCCGTGCGGTGCTGTCGTGGCTGCCGGTGGCCAGTCGCTCACCACCTGGGTCGAAGGCCACGGCGAACACCGCCTGACCGTGACGCACCTCGAGCACGTCCTCCCCCGTGGCCACGTCCCAGATCCGCGCGGTCCTGTCGTGGCTGCCGGTGGCCAGCCGCCCGCCATCGGGGCTGAACGCCACGGCCAGCACCGCCTTGTCCAGACGCACCTCGCACACCCGCTCCCCCGTGGCCGCGTCCCACACCCTGGCGGTGTGGTTGTCGGCGCCGGTGGCGAGCCGGGTGCCGTCGGGGCCGAACGCCACCGCGTACACCCAGTGCAGCTTCGGCACCCCGGCCTCGACCTCCAGCAGCTCCTCATCACCGCCAGAGCCGTCGTAGACGCGGGCCCACGCGGCGGAGCCGCCGGCGGCGATGCTCCGGCCGTCGGGATGCCAGGCGAGTGCGTAGACCTCGGCAGCGAAGTCGATGCGCCCGAGCTCGGCCGGGTGCGCGGCGAGCTCACGCCGCGCACGGTCGGCCAGTTCGGCGTACTCGCCGCCGGCGTCCGGGTCCACGGCCGTCAGCTCGGCGACCGCGTCCCGTACGCGCGCCCAGTCGCCGGCGGCCTCCTGTTCCTCCAGCGTCGTACGCAGCGCGGCGACACGATGGCGGCGCAGGCAGACCTCGCCCCGCCGGGCGGCGTCGCGGTATCCGCCGTCGGCGGTGGCGAGTTCACGGTAGGCGTCGGCGGCGGCGCTCCAGTCCCCGGCGTCCTCGGCGGCACGGGCCCGGGCGTACCGGCGCTCCAGGCCGGCCACCCGCTCGGCCTCGCGTCCGGCCTCTTCCAGCGCCCGGCGGGCACGGGTGGCCAGTCCGTCGGGGTCGGTGACGGACGGATCGAGGCGCTGGAGTTCCGCGACGACGTCGAGGACGGCCTGCCACTGCCCGTTGTCCGCGTGATAGCGCAGTTCGGCCTCGAGGTCGGCCGTGCGCCGGCGGGCCCGGCACGACTCCCGGCGCGCGGCGGCGTCGCGGTAGTCGGGCTGCGTCCCGAGGACCTCGGTGTACGCCTCGATCGCGGCCGCCCAGTCGCCGGCGGCCTCGGCGACCGTGGCCCGCTCGTACGCCCCGGCGAGCCGGCACTGACGGGCGGCCGTGTCGCGCAGCTCCGCCGCCTCGCGGTTGTCCGGGTCGAGGGTGAGCAGGTCGTCGAGCAGGGCGACGGCCTGGTCGGGGTGGCCGACGCGCAGTTCCGCGTGAGCCATCACCTGCAGGGCCCGCAGCTGCGCCTCGCGCCGCTTGCCCTCCTGCGACAGCTCCGGTGCCGGGGGCGAGGGGCCGGTGCCGGCTGCGGCCGGGGGTTCCGGGGCGGGAGGCGGTGAGGTGAAGGTGAAGAGGCGGGTGGTGTCGCCGCGTACGTACAGCACCGGGGTGATCCATTCCAGGGCGGTGCGGCCGCAGCCGAGCATCGCGACGCGTGCGCTCCTGGCCGCCTCGTCGATGCGGCGGCCCCCGGCGAGCGAGGTGTAGAAGCCCTGGGCGAAGCGGACCGCGGCCCGGTCGCTGACCGTGAACTGCATCGCGGCGACCGCGCTGATGCCGCTGCGGACCAGTGCCGCGCCGGTGCTGGAGAAGACGTCACGGGTGCCGCCCTGGGCCGAGGCGCAGGAGTTGAGCACCACCAGCCGGGGAGTGGGGTCGGCCTCACCGAGCAGGTCCACCAGCCGGGACGCCTCGATCATGTCCGGGCCGCCGCTGTCGTCCACCAGGGCGATCAGGCCCTCGTCGGCCTCGGCGTCGTAGTCGCCGTGCCCGATGAAGTGCAGGACGTGCCACTCCCCCTCCTGCAACCGCGCGTACACGCTGTCCCAGCTCGCGTCCGGCAGCCACGTCACCTCCACCCGGCCCGCCGCCAGCTGTCCCGCCAGCGCCTTCTCGAGCCGGCCGCGCTCGGCGTCGGTGTCCAGCGGGGGCAGGCCGCGCGGTGAGGCGATCAGCACCAGGATGCGCAGGGGCGGCTCCACCCGCGGCGGCTCGGGGGTGTAGAGGGCGGGGACGTGCCGGACCAGGGGTTCGTGCCTGCACAGGTAGGCACCGGCCTCCGGGTCGAAGAGGGTCTCCCACGGCAGCAGCGCCAGCTCCGGCGAGCCCAGCCGCAGCACGATCCGCAGCCGCTCCCGCCGTTCCTGCGCCACGCCCAGGCTCGCCCGGTAAGTGCCGTAGACCGGGCCGGCGAACAGCGCCTTGAACAGCTGCTGCCCCACCTGCCGCACCGGTTCCTCACCGGGGGGCACCACGCGCCGCGCCCCCACGGAGGACGCCAGCACGGTGGCCTCCAGCTCGGCGCGCCGGGCCAGGAGTTCGTCGACGTCCAGCAGCAGCGCGGCCTCCGGCTCCCCGCCGGCCGCCGCGCGCACCACCCGTACCTCGTATTCGCCCGGGCGTTTTCCTGAGATCTCCAATTCGAGGTCAGTGGCCATGGCCACCCCTTCCCATGCCCTCATGGTGCGGCCACGGCCCCGCCCGGACCAGGGCGGTTAGCCCAACCGGGGCCGGGGGCGAAGGGCCTTTCGACCGGGGCGCGAGGAAAGAGGGGGGCATGGGACGGCGGTGCGCGGGCAGGCGCACGGGCGATGTCGTGTGTGTTTCCTCAGGAGGAGAGATTCATGCTGCTTGCCCACCCTGCCGTGCTCGACGATCTCATCCAGCGCTACACCGCCCTCGAGCACGCGCTGGAGTCCGGGAACGCGGGACCCACCACGCGGCAGAGGCTGGCCGACGTCGCCTACACCCTGTGCGTGTCCACCGGCACCCGGGACATCGACACCGCCCTCGTCGCCGCGCGTCACCGCCTTCCCGGATCCCGTACGGGGGACGACAGCGCGCTGACCTCCACGGTCTAGCGCGCACGCCGTCCCCCGGGTGACCGTGCGTCACCCCGCCCCGTCAGTCGCCGAGGACCGTCAGGTCCAGCCGGCCCAGGCGCTCGGGGTCGGTGAGGATGTCGATCTCCACGATCCTCCCGTCCGTGACCGTGAACGCCATGACCGAGACCGGGACCCCCGCCGAGACCGCGACGACTCCCGCGGCCCCGTTGACGGTCGCGGGGTGCGCGTACTCCGCGAAGCTCGCGAAGGTGAGCGCGCCTCCGGCCACGTTCGCCGCACCGCGCACCACGGTCCCCGGGCGCAGGGCGCCGCCGTCGGAGCGGGCCACGACCTCCGGGTCGAGGACGGCGACGAGCGCCTCGAAGTCGCCTCCGCGGGCGGCGGCGAAGAAGGCGTCGACGACCTCGCGCTGCCGGGCCAGGTCGGTGTCGGGCACCGGGGCCGCCCCTTGCACACGGCGGCGGGCCCGGCTGGCGAGCTGCCGGGCCGCAGCCGGCGTGCGGTCGACGACGGTGGCGATCTCGTCGAAGGGCACGGCGAACATGTCGTGCAGAACGAAGGCGAGCCGCTCGGCGGGGGCCAGGGTTTCGAGGACGACGAGCAGGGCGATGCCGACCGAGTCGGCCAGCAGCGCCTCGTGCTCGGGGTCGACGCCCCGCGCCCCGCTGACGACCGGGTCGGGCAGCCGCACCTCGAGCGGCTCCTCGCGGCGCGAGGAGCGCGAGCGCAGGAGGTCCAGGCACACCCGCCCGACGACGGTCGTCAGCCATCCGCCCAGGTTCGCGACGCCGTCGGTGTCGGAGCGGCTGAGCTTGAGCCAGGCCTCCTGCACGGCGTCGTCCGCCTCGCTGAGCGAGCCGAGCATCCGGTAGGCCACCGCCCGCAGATGGTACCGGTGCTCCTCGAACCGCCCCGCCAGAAAATCTTGTTCGTTCATCCGCCGCACTCTCTCGTCGTGTTCCGTCATCGCCATGACGAACCGGACGCGGCCGATGTAACAGGACAGGGGCGGCCGTGCGAACCCGTAGGGATACGGGTCGTTGATCACTCCTGGGACCGTCCGCCGGCCGGGACCGCCGCGGGCGGCGCCGGCGGGAAGGGGACGTCGGCCAGCACGGGCAGCAGCCACTCCTCCTCGTAGTCGAGGTGGGCCACCAGCTCCTTCGCCATCCGGTCCAGCTCGGCGCGGAAGCGCCGGGGGTCGGCGGTGGTGATGTCGGACAGCAGGGCGAGGAGTTCGTCCTTGATGCGGGACACGGTCCGGTGTTCCTCGCTCAGCCGGTCCAGGGGCTCCCGCAGGTGGGGGTGGTGCTGGGCCAGGGCGGGGAAGACGTGGGCGTCCTCGCTGGTGTGATGGAACGTCAGGGAGTCGCAGAAGGCGAGGCAGTGCTGCCGGATCTGCAGTCCGAGCCCCGGCGACGGCGGCTCTCCGGGGCCCCGGTGGTCCGCCCGCGCCGCGAAGTGGGCGTCGACCTCGGCGCGTACGTGGCGCAGCTGTTCGCGCAGCCACGTGTGGACCTCCAGGAGCTTGTCGGCGAGGGTGCGGACCTCGCGGGGCCCTCCTCCCCCGTGCTCGGGGCGTTCCAGCACCACGACCGGCAGGGTCCGGGTGGTGCGGCTCTGGTAGTCGCCGTATCCGGGCTCCGTGCGCACCACGTGCTCGAACAGCCGCTCACGCCGGGCGCCCTCGGCCGGGACGGCGACGGCCTCGAACTCCTCGGTGCCGATCTCGACGCCGACCGCGGGGTGGGCCAGGAGGTTGTGGTACCAGGCGGGATGGCTGGGGGCGCCGAGGTTGGACCCGACGACGAGGAGCAGGTCGCCGTGCCGGACGTAGCCCAGCGGAACGGTGTGCGGCAGGCCGGACCTGGCGCCGGTGGTGGTCAGCAGGAGGAGGTCGCCGCCCTCGAATGGGCCGCCGACCTTCCCCTCGTTGGCTCGGAACTCCTTGATGACCTGCTGGTTGAAGGACAGGGGCATGCTGCGTGGATCTCCAGGGAGGGTTGCGTGGGACCGCGACGGTGCGCGGGTACGGGTTCCATGGCGACGGGCGGCGCCGGTACGGGGCGGCCGTCGGCCAGGCGATGGCGTACGGAAGTCAGGCGGCGGTGCCGGGCACCGTTCGGAACAAGGGACGACGTGCGGACGCGTTGATGTCGGCTGACGTCAGATGCGGGGTGCGGAGTATGAACTCATGGCATGGGTCCCTCGGTGAAAGGTGCTCGCTCGGCTGCCGGCCTGCCCACTGCTCTTCGGCCGGCACCGCGCTGCACGCCCCTCATGAGAACATCTGTGTCACAGCCTGTCAACGCCGCAGCTCACAGCGGGACATGGGATCCCGTGCGCGCGCCGGGCGCCGCCTGACCCACGGCCCCGGCGGGGGAACGGCGGCGGCCGCCGGTGCGTCCTTCAGGTGTCCGCGGCGATGGGGGGAACCATGGACGAGGGTCGTCTCGGTGCGCACGGTCCCGTGGCGCAGCGCCGGGCCGCGCGCCTGGCGGTCGCGGCGGCCACGGCGGGGGTGTTGCTGCTGCTCCTGGTCGCGGGCGGCCGGAGCATCGGCCTGGTCGGCATCGGCGGGTCGGCCGCCACGGCGGCGGGGCTGTGGTGGGCGCTGACTCGACGGGGCCTGGCGCGGGTGTGCGCCGCCGGCCTGGCGGTGGCGGCGCCGGCCATGGTGTTCGCGTTCTACGTCGCGGCGGGGCTGCTCTGGCTCGTCGTCGTCATTCTCGTGCTGTGGGGTGTATCGGTGTCCGCGGGCTGGGCCGCGCTCGCCGCGGACAACACCGCGCCGGCGACCGCGCGCGGGTGTCCCGTCCCGCCGCCCAAGCGCCCCTTCCTCATCATGAACCCCCGCTCGGGCGGGGGAAAGGTGGAGCGGTTCGGCTTGCGGGAGAAGGCGGAGGCGCTGGGCGCCGACGTCGTGCTCCTCGACCCCGGCCGCCCCCAGGACGTCGTCGCGCTCGCGCGCGACGCCGTCGCGGACGGCGCGGACCTGCTGGGCGTGGCCGGTGGGGACGGCACGCAGGCGCTGGTCGCGGGCGTCGCGGCGGCGTACGGGGTGCCGTTCGTGGTCATCACGGCCGGCACCCGCAACCACTTCGCCCTGGACCTCGGGCTCGACCGGGACGAACCGTCGAGGTGCCTGGACGCCCTGACGGACGGGGTCGAGTTCCGTGTGGACCTCGGACGCGTCGGGGAGCGCGTCTTCGTCAACAACGCCTCGTTCGGCGCGTACGCGGTCGTGGTGCAGAGCCCCGCCTACCGCGACGACAAGGTGCGCACCACCCTGCAGCTGCTGCCCGACGTCCTGACCCGGCATCACGGGCCGCGGCTGACCGTCGCCGCCGCGGGCGTGACCCTCGACGCCCCGCAGGCGGTGCTGGTCAGCAACAATCCGTACCGGGTCGGCGACCTGGCGGGGCTCGGCCGGCGGGAGCGGCTGGACGGCGGCGTACTGGGGCTGCTGGGCGTCAGGGTCGACAGCGCGGCGCAGGCGGCGGCCATGCTGCGCGGGCGGCGCGCGCCCGGCCTGACCGTCCTGACCGCACGCGAGATCCTCGTCGACGCCGACGAGCCGGTGGTGCAGGTCGGTGTCGACGGCGAACCGCTGACCTTCCCCACGCCCGTGCGCTGCAGGATCGAGCCCCGGGCGCTGCGCGTACGCGTTCCGCGCGACCGCCCGGGCGTCCCCCGGATGCGGCCGCGGCTGAACTGGCGGCGGCTGTGGGCCCTGGCTCTTGCGAGGGGCCCGGTCAGGTGAGCCGGGTCAGTCGTCGAGCGAGATGCCGTTCTTGGCCTTCTCGAGCGACTCGTCGGCGGGCATTCCCCCCGGATTCTCCGTGGCGAGCGCCTGGTTGAGCTCGGCGAACGGGCGCATGCGGGCCTCGTAGCGGGCGAACGCGGCCGCGTGGTCGTCGCCGTGCCTGCCGAGCTCGTCGGCCAGGATGTACGCGCCGACGAGGGCCAGGCTCGTGCCCTGGCCGGAGAGCGGCGAGGCGCAGTAGCCCGCGTCGCCGACCAGCGTCACCCGGCCGGTGGACCACCGCTCCACGTGGATCTGGGCCATCGCGTCGAAGTAGAAGTCGGGCGCCTCCCGCATGGCCCGCAGCAGCCGCGGCGTCTCCCAGCCCACATGGGCCAGCCGGTCCGCCATGATCGTCTTCTGCTGTTCGAGGTCGCGGTGGTCGAAGTCGATCGGCTCGGACGTGAAGCCGAGCGTGGCCCTCAGCTCGCTGTTGTCGCGCACGGGGTAGAGGCAGTAGCCGACGGTTTCCTCCTTGAGCCAGAGCTCCCAGTGGTCGAGGTCCAGGAAGTTGTCGGTGCTGAAGACCGTCAGATAGGAGCCGAGGTGGCTGGCGAAGCGCTCCTCCGGGCCGAGGGCCAGCCGGCGCACCCTCGAGTGCAGGCCGTCCGCCCCCACCACCAGGTCGAAGGTCCGCGCGGGGCCCGTCTCGAAGCCGACCCGGACGCCGTCCGGCTGCTCGTCGAGCGTGGCGATGGAGTCGTCGTAGAGGAATTCCACGTCCTCGGCGAGGGCGCGCCGGTGCAGCATGCGCGTGAGGTCCTCGCGCAGCACCTCGATGTCCGCGCCGTCCAGCCGGCCTCCGCTGTACGTCATCTCGGTGGAGCGCCACAGCTCGTTGCCCTCGCTGTCGAGCATCGCCATCCCGCGCAGCCGGGTGCGGGCGTTCCGCGCCTCGTCCAGGATCCCGGTCCGCTCGAGGACGTCGAGCGCGACGCCGCGGACGTCGACGGCCTGGCCGCCGGGGCGCAGGGCGGGAGCGCGCTCGACGACGGTCGGCGCGAAGCCGTTGCGACGCAGCCAGTAGGCGAGGGTGAGGCCGGCGACTCCGGCGCCGGACACGAGGACGGTCTTCATGGGAAATCCCCCTTCAGTACGCTGTACGCCACTGAATGTACGACGTACGCACAGCCCTGCCAAGTGCCCCTTCAACAGCACTGAACTAGTACAGATCCGTCCTCCGCAGCCGTCTCCGCTGCTAGCCTCTGTACTAGTACAGGAGTAAGGGAGCCGATCATGACCGGGAAATTCGTTCCGCCGTATCTGCGCATCGCCGCCGAGCTCCGCCGGCGCATCGCGAACGGCGAACTCGCTCCCGGCACCCGGGTGCCGTCCACGCGACAGATCGCCAAGGAGTGGAACGTCGCGCTCGCCACCGCCACCAAGGTGCTGACCACCCTGCGCCAGGAGGGACTCGTACGGTCCCAGCCGCGCGTCGGCACGGTGGTGGCGGCCCCGGACCGGGCTCCCGGTGCGGCGGCCGCGGCCCCGCTCGTCCCGGCGACCGACCACGAGCTGACCCGTGAGCGCATCGTCCGCGCAGCCGTCGACATCGCCGACGCCGAAGGGCTGGCCGCGCTGTCCATGCGAGGGGTCGCCGCGCGGCTGGGCGTCGCCGCCATGTCGCCCTATCGCCATGTGAACAGCAAGGACGACCTGATCTTCCTCATGGCGGACGCCGTCCTCGCCGAGGCGACCTACCCCGCCGACACACCGGCCGACTGGCGCGGCCGCCTGAAGCTGGGCGCCCGCTCACTGTGGGCGCTGCACCGCGCGCACCCCTGGCTCGCACACATCGGGCCCCTCACCCGCCCGCTGGCGCTGCCGCACCTGATCGCCTACTCCGACTGGATGCTCGGCGCCCTCGACGGCCACGGCCTCTCCCCCACGACCATGCTCAACCTGAACGTGCTCCTCTACAGCTACGTCCAGGGCACCGCCGTCCATCTCGAGCGGGAGGCCCAGGCCGCGAGCGCCACCGGGCTGTCCGAGGACCAGTGGATGGACTCGCAGTCGGCGGCCTTCGACGCCCTGGTCGCCTCCGGCCGGTACCCGACGTTCGCCAAGGTGACGGGGGCCTTCGCCGACGGGGGCTACGAGCTGCGTCTGGACGAGGTGTTCGAACTCGGCCTCACGTCGATGCTCGACGGTCTGGCGGCTCTGATCGAGGGCTGACCGGCCGTTCCCGGCCTCTCAGTCCGAGCCCGGTGCCTCGGGCAGGGCGTCGGCGAGGCGCTCGGGTGCCGCCTGCTTCCAGGAGTCCACGAGAATGTCACGCAGCTCGTCCAGATCCTCCAGGGCGGCGAGCCGTACGCGCACCCACGCCGAGCTCGCCTCGTGCGGGGGCACCCAGAACTTCTCCGGCTCAGCCGCGATGAGCTCCGCCCGTTCGTGCCGGGGACAGCGCACCGCGAAGGACGTCTCGTCGTCGGGGATCGTGATGTACATCTTCCCGGCGACGCGGAACGTCGGCATGCTCCACGCCTCCTTCTCCACGGTCTCCGGGAGGGACATCGCGATGCGACGGACGTCGGCGGCGGTGATGATCATGGCTCAAGGTTAACCAGGAGGCGTCGCGGGGGTGATGCGGTGCAGGGTGAGCCGGGAGAGCCGGCCGGCGTGCGCCTCCGCGGTCATGTAGGTGTGGTGCGGCTGGCGGCGCCGGTCGGTCGGTGAGCCGGGGTTCAGCAGCCTGAGGCCGCCGGGCGCCGTGGTGTCCCACGGGATGTGGCTGTGGCCGAAGACCAGCACGTCCGCGTCGGGGAAGCGCTCGGCGCACCGCTTCTCGCGGCCCGCCGCGGGCCCGGTCTCGTGGACGACCGCGAACCGCAGCCCACCGAGCTCGGCACGGGCGACCTCGGGCAGCCGGGCGCGCAGTTCGGGGCCGTCGTTGTTGCCGTACACGCCGATGAGCCGCCGTGCCCGCGAGACGAAGAGGTCGAGGGCGGCGAGGTCCACCCAGTCCCCGGCATGGATCACCGCATCGGCATCCGCGATGGCGGCCAGGAGCTCGTCCGGCAGCACCCTGGCACGCTTGGGCAGATGGGTGTCGGAGGTCATCAGCAGCCGCACGACCGGCTCCCCCGCCCACGGCCCGCGGCACCCGCGTCGGAAGCCGCCCGTCCACTCGTCATGACCCCACTCCTGCCGGACGCCCGAGGCCCCGCTCCCGTCCGACAGTGCCTCACCCGGGCGACGGGGGTGGCGCCTGCCGCGGCCCGGGCATCCGCCCTTCATCTGTTCGGACGAACGGGGACGGCGAGGGGCCGCCCCCTACCGGTCGGCGTCCCGGTCAGCGGCTCCGCCGGCCGCCCCCGGAACGCGGGCGCAGCAGCGCGGCGGCCAGGACCGCGGGGGTGGTGAGCAACAGGGTGAGGGTGACCATCGACGTGTGGTGATCCTGTTGCTTGCTCACGGACTTGACGGAGCTGTGGTAGCGGGAACGCGAGGGGGATCGCGGCCCGGCGGGCGGTGCCGGGACCCTCGTGGCGGGCGCCGGGGAGGGCCGGGGGGCCGGGCTCGGCGGCTCGTTGCTGACGGGGATGGTGCGCGCCGGTGGACGGCCGGGGGCCGGACCGGGCCGCACGGGCGGCGTCGGCGGCGTCGGCGGAGCAGGCCGCGGCGGTGTGGGAGTGCCGGGCGCGGGCGGTGAGGTGGGTGGGGCGGGAGGCGCGGGGGCCGGTGGGGCCGGAGTCGGCGGGGCCGGGGCAGGCGGCGCGGGCGCGGGAGGCGCCGGAGCCGGAGGCGGGGGGACCGGCCCCGGGGCCGGCGGCGCGGGCGCAGGCGGGGCCGGAGCCGGTGGCGCCGGTGCGGGGGGAGCGGGAGCAGGCGGGGCCGGGGCGGGGGGCGCCGGAGCCGGAGGGGCAGGGGCAGGCGGGGCCGGGGCGGGGGGCGCCGGTGGAGCGGGAGCAGGCGGAGCGGGAGCAGGCGGAGCGGGAGCAGGCGGAGCGGGCGCGGGGGGCGCCGGGGCCGGAGGGGCAGGTGCCGGCGGAGCGGGAGCAGGCGGGGCCGGTGCCGGGGGCGCCGGGGCCGGGGGCTTCGGCTTGCGGCAGGTCAGCCACACTTCCGCGTCCGCCACCGGAAGATGCGCGGTGACGTTCACACATCCCTTGCCGTCGTCGATCACCTCGGCGGTCACGGCACCGCCGAGCACGTCGGCGCTGACGTGCGAAGGCGGGTGCTCGGGAATCAGGTCGGGCAGATCGGTGACCAGGGCCGTCACCGGCAGGCCCACGACCGTGGCGTCCACGCCTCCGTCGCCCGCGGCCGCCTCCCCCGCCAGCACGAGCACCGCAGCCGCGGCCAACGTCACCACTTGCCCTGTTCTCAGCCATCCCCTCACGGGGAACAGCCTGCACATCCGCACACGAGTGCAGCCGCCGTTCCCTCAGGATTACTCCGATGGGCGGAAAATGAGCTGTTCGCGCCCTCCGGAGGTTTGCCGGGCCGGCGCCCTGGGGCCGGGCCGGGCGCCGGTCCGGCGAGTGACCGCGGGCCCCGCTGGTCTGCCCACCCCCGTCGAGCAGACCAGCGATCCCCTCCTCCGTCAGAATGCCGTCGTCCGGCGGCGGTCACTACGGGGGAAACCCTGGAGGTGCGCCCCGCATTCCCGCGGGGACCGCGGAGACGGCGGCAGGACAGGGGACCGCAGCACATACCGGGTCGGGCACGAGGGCAGATTGAGGCCATGGATTACGTCTCCCATTTCCGCCGCGAGATCCTGGCGTTCGAGGCCGCCGTCCGCCGGGCGGCCGCCGGCGACACGGCGCCCCTGGTCCCCTCCTGCCCCGGCTGGTCGGTGTCCGACCTGGTCACACATCTGGGCGGCGTCCACAGATTCGTGACCCTCCTCATCAGGGAACGGATCGTGGAACCGCCGGACACCATCGAGAATCTGATCGCCCGGACCCCGTCCGCCACGGTGGACCTGGGCTTCCTCCACCTCCCCGAGGACGTCGAGGGCTGGCCGGTGCCGGAGGAGGCCCCCAACCGCGGGCCGATACCGGCGAGTCTGGTCGACTGGTTCACCGACGGTTCCTCGGCGCTGGAGTCGCTGTTCCGCAGCCGGGGCCCGGCCGAACCGGTGTGGACGTGGTCGCCGGAGCGGACCACCGGGTTCTGGATGCGGATCCAGACCATCGAGGCGGCCGTGCACCGCTGGGACGCCGAGGCCGCGACCGGCACGGCCCGGCCGGTCGACGCGGAGCTCGCGGCGGACGCCGTCGGTCAGAACTTCGAGGTCATGGCGCCGGCCCGGCGGGCCTGGACGAAGGCGCCGCCCGGCTCCGGCGAGCGCCTGCGGTTCCGGCAGACCGACGGCACGGGCGACTGGAGGGTGCGCTTCGACGGCGACGACGTGCTGCTCGACCAGGACACGGGCCCCTGCGACGTCGAGCTGGCCGGCACGGCGTCGGACCTGCTGCTGTTCCTCTGGCACCGGATCCCCGCGGACCGGCTCGACGAGGTGAAGGGCGACCGGGACCTCCTCGAGAGGTACTTCGTCCTCGTCCCGCCCGTGTGACGGTGCGTCGGACGGGCGCGCATCCCCTCGGGCCCGGCCCCGCGCATGCGAGGCCGGGCCGGCGGCGGTCAGGAGCGGGCAGCGGGCCGGCGGTCCGGGCGTACGCACTCGATCATGTAGTCCCCGGTGTCGGGGTCCACGGTGACGCCGTGGGTCTCGCTGCCGAAGCCGGGGAACGCCCGGTCGAAGGACTCCAGCGCCCCGAGATAGCGCAGCAGCGGCCCGTCCGGGGCGCCGGTGGACTCGCCGGGCATCAGCACGGGGATCCCCGGCGGCGTGACGGTGACCATGGCGGCGGCCACCCGTCCGGCGGCCTCGGAGAGCCGTACGCGCTCGGTGCCCTGACGGATCAGCTGCTGGTAGCACCACTGGGGCGGTGCGACGGGCTCCGGCAGCTCCTGGAAGGCCGTGTCCAGCAGGGTGACCAGGTCGGCGCGGTGCAGATGGTCGTGCATGGAGTGGCACAGGTCCCGCAGGGTGGCTCCGGCGTAGCGCCGCGGGTGCTGCGCGAGGAGTCGCGGCAGGACCTGCTCGAGCGGGGCCCCGGAGTCGTAGAGGGCCTTGAAGTCCATGAGGGCGTCGAGCAGGGTTCCCCATTTGCCCTTGGTGATGCCCATGGAGAAGAGGATGAGGGTGGTGTAGCTGTCGGTCTTCTCCACCACGATGTTCCGGGTGGCCAGATAGGCCGTGAGGATCCGGGCGGGGATGCCCCAGTCGTCCCATCGGCCGGCGGCGTCGATTCCCGGGCAGGTGAGCGTCACCTTGACCGGGTCCAGGAGGCAGTAGCCCTCGTCGAGGCCGGGGAAGCCGTGCCAGTCGGCGCCCGGCTCCAGGTGCCAGCAGGAGGGCTGGGTCCGCAGGAGTTCGGTGGGGGCGTCGGCGAAGGCGTGCCGTTCCTTGGTGGCCGGGTCGGTGACGGTCCCGGGCTGCCAGGCGCCGAAGAACCAGGCGGGCCGGTCCGCGGAGGCAGCGATGCGCCTGCCGGTACGGGCCACCGCCTGGCGGAAGCGGATGGCTTCGGTGACCGCCTCGTCGATCAGCCAGTGGCCCTGGGGGCCGTCCATCATGCCGGCGGCGACGTCGAGGGAGGCGATGGCGGGGTACAGCGGGGAGGTGGTGCCGTGCATCATGAAGGCCTCGTTGAAGCGCTCGTGCTCCACCGGGGCCCTGGGCGAGGGCTTGACGTGCACCATCGCGGCCTGCGACAGCGCGGCCAGAAGCTTGTGCGTGGACTGGGTCGAGAAGACGGTGGGGCGTTCGGAGTCGGCGAGGGTGTCGGGGCCCACCGACATTCCGTAGCGCCCGGCGTAGAGGGGGTGGAAGCGGGCGTAGGCGAACCACGCCTCGTCGAAGTGGAGCCGCGGGCTGCTGGGGGCGAGCTCCCGGGCGACGTGCACGGCGTCGTAACAGAGCCCGTCGTAGGTGGAGTTGGTGAGCACGGCGTACTCGGCTCCGGGCGATACCGCGCCCTGGGCCAGCGGGTTGCGGGCGATGCGGTCCGCCACCGAGGCCGCGCGGACCTCGGCCGGCGGCAGCGGTCCCGCCAGTCCGTAGCCGTTGCGGGTGGGGACAAGGTAGACGGGTCGGGCGCCGGACAGGACCAGGCCGTGCAGGACCGACTTGTGGCAGTTGCGGTCCACCAGGGCGATCTCGTCCTGGGCGACGCAGAAGTGCCCGACCATGCGGTCCGCGGTGGAGTTGCCGTGCAGGACGAAGTAGGTGCGGTCGGCGCCGAAGATCCGGGCGGCGTTGCGCTCCGCGTCGCCGATCGGGCCGGTGTGCTCGAAGAGGGAGCCCAGTTCCTCGACGGAGATCGACAGGTCGCTGCGCAGCAGCCGCTCGCCGTAGTAGTCGAAGAACGCGCGGCCGGCCGGGGACTTCAGGAAGGCGACGCCGCCGGCGTGCGCGGGGGTGTGCCAGGAGTACTCGTGGGCGTCGTCGAAGCGCCGCAGCGCCTTGAAGAACGGCGGGAGCACGGCCTCGCGGTAGGTGCGGGCCGCGCCGACGATCCGGCCGGCGATGAACGCCGGGGTGTCCTCCAGCGGCCAGACGTAGCCGACCACCGTCTCCGACACCCACAGGGGCAGGTGGTCGAGGTCGTCATCGGCCCCGTCGGCCATGACGAGCAGGACGGGCAGGTCCTTGAAGCGCCGGCCGATCTGGCGCAGGACCGCGGCGCCGCCCGGCTCGCCGTCGGTGTGCCCCTCCCGGGAGAGGTCCCAGGCCACCACGGCGGCGGCCAGGCCCGCTTCCGTGCGCAGCACCGCCCGCGCGTCGGCCTCGGTGCGGGCCCAGCGCACTTCCAGTCCGTGGTCCTCCACGGCTTTGCGGATCCTGCGCAGTTGTTCGCCCTCGGATCCCATGCCGAGCGGGTCGTCCCGCAGTGCGAACAAAACTGTGCCGCCGACCATTTCGGCCCCCTGATGTTGCGATCATCCGGCTGTCCTCTGGTCAGTCTCGTCAGAGGGGGGCCGGTCAGGTGGCCGGTGCGGGGGCAAACCACTCGTCGGTGGGGAGTTCGCAGGGGAGTTGGGGGGCGGCGCGTGAACGCCCCGGAACCGGGGCGCCTTTCGCGTCGTGCGCGTGAGCGACGGTCCGGGGCGGTTCCGGGGCGCGGTGCGGGGGCTTAGAGGCCGAGCAGTCGTGCGGTGAGGTCGCGGTAGCCGAGGAGGGCCATCCGCAGCTCCTCCGTGCCCGGTCGCGCGGCGTCGTCGTGCCAGGCCCTGCGCAGGGAGTGGCGGCGCTCCTCGAGGAGTTCGCCCACGCGCGTGGAGAGGGCGTCGACGAGGGCGTCCGCTTCCTCGACCGAGCCGCGCGGCGTGTCGATGAAGCCGCTCATGGCCTCCTGGAGGCGGTCGTCGAGCTGTTCGCGCTCGGGGGGCGGCAGCAGGGGGCCGTCGCCGTGCGGGGTGCGCGCCGCCGTGGCGTTCCCCTCCGCCGCCGGGTCCGGCCCCGCTTCCGGCAGCGGCGTCCGCCCGTCAGCGGGGGCCATGGGCGGTACGTGCGGGTGCTGTTCCGGTCCCTGGTGGCGGGCCGGGGCGCCGCCGTGGTGGTGCCGTGCGTGGGGCTGTCCGGTGTGCCGGTCCATTACGGGCCCTCCTTCCTGGCATGCCCGCCTTCCCGGGCGTGCTGGGGGGTGACGCTCGCGCTCCTCCTCGTCGCCGGCGTCCTCGTCACCGGCTCGGGCCGCGGGTCGCCGCGCCGGGCGTGGCGCTGGGGCCGCCGGTCCTGCGGGTGCGTCCTGACCAGGTCCTCGAAGAGGCCGCGGGCCCGGACGAGGGCCTCGCGCAGCTGCTCCGTCGGGGCCTGTTCCGTGCGTGCCCGGGCGGCCGCGACGTGGATCTCGCGGAAGCCGTGGGCGGTGTGCGGGTAGTGGACGGAGAGGGAGTCGAGGAGGTCGTCCCACGAGTCGGCCGGGAAGCCGCGTTCGCGGGCGAGCCGTCCCAGCAGGTCCTCGGCGTCGGCCACGGCCCGGGCCGGGGCGTCGACGAACTGTTCCTGCAGGCCCGTCCACCGGGCGACGTACATTTCGCGCGCGTGCGCCGTCAGCGGCAGGACGTGCACGTCGCCGTGGCGTCGCAGCCGCTCCTTGAGGTCCTTCTCCGCCGCCTTCTCGTCGCCGTCGTGCCGGGCGACCGCGGCCTCGTACTCGGGGCCGAAGCGCCGGCGCAGACCGCGGCCGCCGGTGACCTGGCCGCGGCCGACGAGGCGCACGGCCACGACGACCCCGGCGAAGACGACGGCGAGGGCGACAAGGATGGCGATAGTGGCACCAGTTGGCATAGGAGCCGCCTCCCGTCGGTGCCCCTGCCTGTCAGGGGCGGTATGTGACGGGTAGCCCGGTCCCGCGGAGCCAAACGCGGCGGTGGGCGGGTGTCGCCGGGGCCGGTGCGGACGCGGCCGGGCAGCCGTCGCCCGGCCTTCCGGGCGCGGCACGCGTCCGGTGCGTCCGGCCGCACGGTAACAGCCTTCCGGGGCGGCGGCGCGGGCTTTGTCAGATACCGACGAAGCCCGTGGCGCGGGACGCCGGGGCGGCTAGCGTCACTGGCCATTCGACGGACGGCCCCCAGGAGACGAGGAGGCGGCGCCATGTGTCCCGTGCGCCCGACACACGCGATGAGGGCGGGCCTGATGAGGTCCCTGGCCCGGCGGCGGACCGGGCCCGAGGGCGGGCGGCCGGGCGCGGGGCGTGCCTCTCTCGGCACCTGGCTGGTGATCGGTGCGCTCACGGCGACGCTGGTGGCGCTGCTGGTCCCGGTGTCCTTGTTCGGCGTCGCCCGGCAGGCGGCGGCCGGCGGTCCCGCCTGGAACGACGACGGCGAAGGGACGCGGGACACGCAGTTCGGCCCGCTGTCCGCCCTGGACCGGGACTTCGTGCGCAAGGTGCGGCTGGCGGGCCTGTGGGAGAAGCCCGCGGGGCGCATGGCCCTGGAGCGCGGGACCACCGCGAGCGTGCGGACGGCGGGCGAGCATCTGGTGGGCGGGCACACGGAGTTGGACCGCCGGTCCATCGACGCCGGACGGACGCTGGGCATCTCGCTGCCGGTGCGGCCGGGCGATCAGCAGCAGGGGTGGCTGGACCGCATGGACGCGGCCTCCGGGTCCGGCTTCGACCGGACCTTCGCCGAGCTGGTGCGCATCGCCCACGGCAAGGTGTTCGGCCTGGTCGCGCTCGTACGGGACCGGACCGGCAACTCCCTGGTCCGGGAGCTGGCGACGCGCGCCAACACCGTCGTCCTCGACCACATCACCGTTCTGGAGAACACCGGGCTGGCCGGCGTCCCGCACACCCGGGACCAGCCCTCCCCGAGCCAGGCCCCGGATCCGGCTTCGTCCCAGGCCCCGGCGCAGCACAGCAACGAGGAAATGAAGTGATCCTATGACCCCCACGAAACGACAGGGCCACAAGCGCCGGCTGTCGCGCAGGACGCGCGCGCTCGTCGCGGTGGCGGCACTGCTGCTGGGCGGTGGCGGCACGGCGGTCATCGCCGCCAACGCCTCCGCCGGCGGCGCCCGCCAGCCCGCCGCGCGGTCCGCCGACGGTGCGGACGCCTCCGGCGCGGCGGCTACGGCGCTGACGATCGCCTGTCCCGACGTCGGCGACCGGCTGCGGGACGTGCCCGATCCGGCGCGTCAGCAGGTCTCCACAGGTCTCGCCGAGCTCGACGCGCAGGTGGCGCGGGCCTACGAGCGGGCCGCGTCCGGCGGCGACGGCGCGGCGGTGCTCGGCGAGCTCAAGCAGCAGCGCTCGGCGACGATAGGGCGGATGGCGGACGCCATAGGCGAGCGGTCCGCGCGGCCGTCCGATCTGACGGAGCTGAGCGGCTGCTCCTCCCGGCAGGTCCGTACGGAGGCCGCGGACGGCGGGAGCGGCGCGAACGCCCTCAAGCGCCCCATGCCCGGCGGCCCCTCCCCCGCGGACTTCGCCGACATCCGCACCGCGCCCGCGGCGTCCCGGCCCGCCGCCCGTTCCGGCGGCTCGACCGGCACGTTCTCCTCGGCGTGCGGGCGCAACGAGAACGGCCACTTCAACTCGGACAATGTCATCGTCACCCCGGGTGTCAGCAACGGGGCCCATCACACGCACGACTACGTCGGCAATCTCTCGACGAACGCCTTCTCCACGAACGCCTCCCTCGCGGCGGCCGGCACCACCTGCTCCAACGGGGACCTGTCCACGCACTACTGGCCGGTGCTGCGGCTGCTGGACGGCAAGGCCGCTCCGGACGCGAACAAGCCCGGGGGCGGGCACGACGGGAACATGGGCAAGGTGCTGCGGCCGAAGTCGGTGACGATCCAGTTCCGCGGCAGCCCGGTGTCGAAGGTGTCCGCGATGCCGCGCTTCCTGCGGGTGATCACCGGTGACGCGAAGGCGTTCACCAGCGGCACGGGCAACGCCAACGCCTCCTGGAGCTGCGTCGGTTTCGAGGAGCGGCAGCTGAAGGACAAGTACCCGATCTGCCCGGACGGCGCGGACGTGGTGCGCACCCTCGCCTTCCAGAGCTGCTGGGACGGGAAGAACACCGACAGTGCCAACCACCGTACGCATGTGGCGTTCGCCCGGCAGGACGGCTCCTGCCCGCGCGGCTTCCGGGCCGTGCCGCAGCTCGTGCAGCGCATCACCTACGACGTGCCGGACGGCACCGCGTTCGCCGTGGACAGCTTCCCCGAGCAGTTGCACAAGCCGGTCACCGACCACGGGGACTTCATCAACGTCATGCCGGACTCCCTGATGACGAAGGCGGTGGCCTGCGTCAACGGCGGGCGGCGCTGCTAGCGCCCCGCCCCCACAGGCTCCCGGCGCCGGGTGCTCCCCATCGACGCCCCTGCCACCCGGCCCCGGGAACACGGCGGCCCCGGACCTCGAGGTCCGGGGCCGTCATCCCGTGCGGTCCACGGTTCACAGGCCGTTGACCCGGGCCTGGCGGGCGAGTCCCAGCGGGTGGACGGTGGCGCCGACGGCGCGGGCCCGGCCCTGGGCGCGGGAGCGCAGGCGGCGGGACTGGGCGAGCAGGCGGCGGCTGCGCAGGGCGAGTTCCAGTTCGAAGCGCATGCGCGGTTCCCGTAGCGCCGGGCCGAAGAGCTTCTCTATCTGGCGCAGGCGGTAGCGCACCGTCTGCGGGTGCACCTGCAGGACGCGGGCGGCCTCCGGTGCGCCGCCGCTCTCCAGCCAGGCCAGCAGCGTCACTTCGAGCCGTTCGCTCTGCCGCGGGGTGAGTCCTTCGAGGGGCCGCAGCCAGCGTGCCGAAAGGGCACGGGCGAGGGACTCGTCCTGGAGCAGCAGCAGGTCGGAGAGGTGGTCGTCGACGAACACGGGCCGCGGGGCGGCGCCGGGCGGGACGAGGGTCAGCAGCCGCCGGGCCCAGCGCAGTGAGGAGGAGGCGTCGGCCACGGGCACGGCGTGCCCCACGGCCGCGGTCCGGCCGCCGAGTACGGCCGTGAGCGCGGGCCGTGTCTCGGGGCCGGGGTCGGGGACCAGCAGGCAGACGTCCGTGTCGACGGTTCCCAGCAGTCCCTGGCCGAGCGCCGCGGCCAGGTGCAGGCCGACGTGGTGCGCCTCGGTGGAGGAGGAGCCGGCGAGGACGACGGCGCGGACGCGCTCGGGCAGGGGGCAGCCGGCCTGGCGGGCGAGTTCGGCCAAGGCCCTCTCGGGCAGGCAGCGGTCCTCCGCGAGCGCGGCGAAGAGCGCCTGGCGGGCGCGGGCGCCCGGCATCGTGGTCACCACCTGACCGCCGCTGCGGGGCCGGGGCACGGTGGCCGTCGCGGTCGTACGGCCGGCCCCCGCCTTACGGCCGCGGAGCCCCAGGGCGAGCAACAGGGCCTGCTCGACCGCCGCCTGCGCCATGTCCTTCCCCATCCGCTCCGTGACCTCCGCGAATGCGGGCGTATCACGCACCAGTTCCTCGACCATCCTGGCCGCGACGGCGGGAAGTTCCTTTCTGAGGACGCGGGTCCATTCCCCGCGTGGCCGTGACCAGATGCGGTTCAGCATTTCGCACATCGTCTACCTCCGGACATCTGCACCGGACAAGGGGATCGGGACGGATGATCACGACCCTCTCGCCTGAGTGGGCATCATCAGCAGCCACCCACCGCTGTGGGGACAGCCATGCGCGAATTTGTCACAGCGCGATAAAGCTTATGAAGGGATTGCGGAATTCGAGGATGCTGACGTTCATTCGACCGCCCGGCGAATTACGCCGATGCGCGGGATTTCCGGATTTCTCAGGAACACGGGCGACCTGCTCGGCCATCGCGGGCCGCCCGTCGGAGGCCCTATGCCTGCGTCACGTACGTCCCCGTCAGCAGCGCCAGTACCGTCCATGCCCCCCACGGCACCGTTCATTCCCCCGCCGGGCGCCTTCGTGCCCCCGCCGGGGCGGTCCCGGCCCCGGGCCCGCTCCCGGCCGGCGGGCGGCTTCTCCGCCAGGCCCGCCCTGCCCGCGGCGCTCCTGCTGCTGCTCGCCGTCGCGGCCCGCTCCGGAGTCGCGGAACGGACCCAGGAGTTCCTGGACTTCGGCGCCGGGGTGCTCGCGCTCGTCTCGCTCACGGCGACGGTGCTGTGGGGGCTGGCCGCCACCGACCGGATGCTGCTGGGCCCGGCCCACCGGCTGCTCGCCCAGGGGGTGCACCGCGGCCTGGCGGTGGCCGGCCTCGGCTTCCTCGCCCTGCACATCTGGGTGAAGGTGGCCGAGGGGCATACGACGGGCACGGCGGCGGCCGTCCCGTTCACCGACGCCTCCCGCCCCTTCCTCGTCGGCCTCGGCACGCTCTCGGGCTACCTCTTCCTCGCCGTCGCCGTGACCGGCGCGGTGCGCAGCGCCTTCGCCTCGGTCGGCCGGTCCCTGATCTGGCGGGCCCTGCACATGAGCGCCTATCCGGCCTGGGGCGCGGCGCTGGTGCACGGCCTGTACTCGGGCCGTGCGGCCAGTGGCTGGGTGACGGCGGCGTACGCGCTGTGCGTGGTCGCCGCGGGTGCGGCGCTGGGGCTGCGGCTGCGCTGGGCCCGAGGCGGGCGCGGAGGAGGATCATGACCGGGCCCGTACCGACCCTGTCGGCCGTCGGCACCCCGCGGCTGCTGGCCGGGCTCGACCGGCAGCCGTGGCTGGACCGGGCGGCGCATCTGGCCCTGCACGGGCCGCCGCCGACGCCGTCCTGGAGCGAACTGGCCGCTCTGGCGGAGGAGATCGGGCTGCGCGGCCGCGGCGGGGCGGGGTTCCCCTTCGCCCGCAAGCTGCGCGCGGTCGCCGCCTCCCTGCGGCGCACGGGCGGCGCGGCGGCGGTCGTGGTCAACGGGAGCGAGGGCGAACCGGGCTGTCTGAAGGACACCGCGCTGCTGCTGCACGTCCCGCACCTGGTCCTCGACGGGGCGCTGCTGGCGGCCGGGGCGCTGGGCGCGGAGCAGGTGGCCGTCGGGGTGACCCGCGAGGACGTGGAGCTCTCGGTGCGCCGTGCGGTGGCCGAGCGCGGTACGTCCGGTCCGGCGGCGCGGGTGGTGCGGCTGCCCGAACGGTTCGTCACGGGTGAGGGGACGGCGCTGGTGCGCGGGGTGGGCGGCGGGCCCGCGCTGCCGTCCGGTCGCAAGGTCCGCTCCAGCGAGAGCGGCCTGGGCGGGGCGCCGACCCTGGTGTCCAACACCGAGACGTTCGCGCAGCTGGCCGTCGCCGCCCGGCTCGGCGCCGCCGGCTTCCGGGAGCTGGGGCTGGCCGAGGAGCCGGGCACGGTCCTGCTGACGGTCGCCGGGAAGCACGTGGTGGAGACGCCGACCGGCCTTCCGCTGCCGTACGCGCTCGGGCTGTGCGGCACCGATCCCGGTCAGGGCGTGCTGGTGGGCGGCTACCACGGCACCTGGCTGGGTGCGGCCGGCGCCGCCGCGGCGACGGTCTCGCGGGACTCCCTGGCGGCGGCCGGTGCCGTGTTCGGGGCGGGCGCCCTGCTTCCGCTGCCGGAGTCCACCTGTCCGGTCGGGGAGACTGCGCGGGTGGCCCGGTGGCTGGCGGCGGAGTCGGCGGGGCAGTGCGGCCCGTGCTTCCAGGGGCTCCCCTCGCTCGCCGAGAGCCTCTTCGAGGCCGCGCACGGCGGCGGCCGGCAGGCCCTGGAGGGCGTACGGGCCCGGATGCGGGCGGTGGAGCGGCGCGGGGCCTGCGCCCATCCGGACGGCACCGCCCGCTTCGTGGCCTCCTCGCTCGCCGTCTTCGCCGAGGACTTCGAGGCGCACGCGACGGGCGCCGGCTGCGGCCGTCCGGTCCTCGGCGCGCTGCCGCTGCCCGACGGCGTGCGGGGCGCCGCCGCGGTCCCGGGCGGCGCCCGGGCCTCCAAACCCGCGCCCGCCGAGCGGCTCCTGGTGGACTGGACGCTGTGCCGGGGGCACGGGCTGTGCGCGGACCTGCTGCCGGGCCCGCTGCGGCTGGGGCCGGACGGCTACCCGGAGCGGGCCGTCGTCGCCGTACCGGCGCGGATGCGGCAGCGGGCCCTGCGGGCCGTGCGGCGCTGCCCCGCTCTGGCCCTTCGCATCGAGACCACCGGAGCCGCCAACTGAGCGTTCTTTAGCGCCTTGTGACAACTTCCCGGTTCCGCTGAGCGTTCGCGGAGCCCCTCCCGTACCACCACGCACCGGCGGTCCCCGCCGGCTGCACCCCCACCAGGAAGGAACACGGACATGATCAAGCGGCGACAGGCTTCCCTCGCGGGAGCGGCGCTCACGCTCATGGTGCTGACGGCGGCCTGCGGCGGCAGCCCGTCGGCCAAGGAGCGCGACGGCGACGACGCCCGCCCGGCGGCGAACGCCTCGGACGCGGGCAAGGGCTACGGCTCGGGCTACGGGTCGGGGTACGGCTCGGGGGCGGGGTCCAAGGACGCGGGGGCCGCCAAGGGCGAGGCGGGCGGCAAGCTGGCGGTCCGTGAGGCGGCGGACCTCGGCCAGGTCGTCACCGACGACAAGGGCTTCACGCTCTACCGCTTCGACAAGGACACCGCCAAGCCTCCGGCCTCCAACTGCGACGGCGACTGCGCCAAGGCCTGGCCCCCCGTCCCCGCCGAGGGGGCCTCGGCGTCCACCGGGATCGACGCCTCCGCCCTCGGCGAGGTCCAGCGGGCCGACGGCACCAAGCAGCTGACGCTGGGCGGCTGGCCCGTCTACCGCTACGCGAAGGACGCCGCCCCCGGCGAGACCAAGGGCCAGGGGGTGGGCGGCACCTGGAACGCCCTGGCGCCCGACGGGAAGAAGGCGGGCGGGAAGAAGGCCGAGGATCCCAAGGAACAGCCCAAGGAGCAACCCAAGGAACAGCCCGCACCCGAGGGCGTGTCCGTCTCCGACAACCCCAAACTCGGCAGGATCGTCGTGGACGGCAAGGGCCGGACCCTCTACCGCTTCGACAAGGACAGCGCCTGGCCCATGAAGTTCTCCTGCAACGACGCCTGCCTGGAGACGTGGAAGCCCGCCAAGCCGGTGGACAAGGACAGGATAAAGGGCATCGACGCCAAGCTGATCACCACGGTGACCCGCCCCGACGGCACGAAGCAACTGGCCGTCGACTGCTGGCCCATGTACTGGTTCACCGGTGATGAGAAGGCCGGGGACGTCAACGGGCAGGGAAAGCAGGGGCAGTGGTTCGCCGTGGACGACAAGGGCGCCAAGAACAAGGCCACCCCGGCGGGCTGAGCCCGTACCGGTCCCGGCGCAGGCGGCATCCCCGTGCTTCGCACAAGACGGGGCGATTTCGCCGCCGCCTGCCGCCGGGGGGTAATTCCGGTCGCGCCCAAGGGAAATGGGGCAACGCCCCGGCGCGGGGAAAGGAGGGAAATGCCGGCGTGGGTCATCTCATCAGAGGAGGGTCCGTGGAACTTCTCCGACCAGAGGTGGATGCCACGGCGGCTCCGCGCTGCCTACGGTGATGATCATGCTCAGCAAGACGAGGAAGACCTCACGACGTTCGTTCGTGGCGGCCGCCCTGCTCATGGCCGTCGCCGCTCCCCAGCTCCCGGCCGCCGCCGCGGCGGCCACGCCACCCGCTCCCGCCCCGTCCGCGGCCGAGGTGCCCGCTCCGGCGACCGGAGTGCCGCTCGGCACGAAGACCCTGCACCTGGTCGACACCGCGCGGCAGGACCCCTGGAAGCCCTCCGCCGGCCACCGCGAGTTGATGGTCTCGCTCTGGTACCCCGCCCTGCCCTCGCGGGGCCGGCCGGCGCCCTACGCCTCCAAGGCCCTCTCCCGGGAGGTGCTCGGCACCGAGGCCATGGCCTCGGTGCGCACCCACGCCGTCGACGGTGCGCGGCGCGCCCCGGGGACCCGGCCGCTGGTCGTGCTCTCCCCGGGCTTCGGCCTGAGCCGCCTGACGCTCACCGCGCTGGGCGAGGACCTGGCCTCCCGCGGCTACGCGGTCGCCGCGGTCGACCACACCTACGAGGCGCCGGTGGAGTTCCCCGGCGGCCGCATCGAGAAGTGCCTGGCGTGCGACACGAAGGAGTACGGGGCGGTCGTCCGCAACCGCGCCAAGGACCTCGAGTTCGTACTCGACCGGCTGACCGGCCCCGGCAGCGAGCTGCGCGTCGATCCACGGCGGATCGGCGTCGCCGGGCACTCGATCGGCGGCGCGAGCGCGGTGGAGGTCATGCGCGAGGACCGGCGCGTGGGCGCCGCGGTCAACCTCGACGGCAACTTCTTCACCGATCCGCCCGCCGGGGGCCTGAACCGGCCCGTCCTGCTGCTCGGCGCCCGCCGGAGCACGTTGGCCGAGCCCCGGGAGAACTGGGAGGGGACCTGGAAGCGGCTGACGGGCTGGAAGCGCTGGCTCGACGTGCCCGACGGCGGGCACATGACGTTCACCGACGTCCCCTGGATCATCGACCGCCTCGGCAGGCCGGACACCATCCCGCCGGAGGACGTCGAGGGCCAGCTCGGCAGCCTGGCCGCCGCCCGCGCGACCGCCGTGACCCGCGGCTATGTGGCCGCCTTCTTCGACCGGCACCTGCGCGGCAGGCCGAGCCCGCTCCTCGACCGGCCGTCCGCGGCCTTCCCGGAGGTCACGTTCATGAAGTAGCGGCTACTTCCCCGCCTACTGCACCGTCACACCGCCGGTCATCTCCGGGTGGATGGCGCAGCGGTGGGGGAAGTCTCCCGCGGCCGTGAACGTCCGGGTGAAGCCGCCGCGCTCAGACGTCCGGTGCTTCGGGCCGCCGCTGCTCGTGCTGGAAGAGGTGGTAGAGCCACCACAGTGACGGGACGAGAAGGAGTGCCCCCACGCCGAGGCTGGCCAGGCAGGCGGTGAGCACGGAGCTGTGGGAGGCCGTCGACCGCACGGTCGTGTCGGGTACGAGCATCAGCGGGTACTGGGCGGCGCCCCAGGACCACAGGACGGCGGCCACCGCCAGCGCCGCCGCGAGGCGGGCGGCGACGAAGCGGCGCCGCGCGACCAGGACCATGCCGGCGAGTCCGGCGAGGGCGCTGAGCACCACCAGGGGCAGGGCGCGGTGGGTGAGCCCGTCGAAGAGCCGCGGGGCGTCCGCGCGCAGCACGGCGACGCCGGCGAGGGCGACGACGCCGGTGACCGCGCCGCTGATCAGGGCCCGTCGGCGGAACGCGGCGACGAGGGCGTCGTCCCCCTCGCGGGCGGCGTCCGCGCACAGGTACACGGCGGCCAGATGGGCGCAGGTGAGGACGGCGAGGACGCCGCCGAGGAGGGACGTCGGGTGGAGCCAGCCGGTGAGGGTGTCGCCCTCGGCGAGGCCCGGGGGGACCCGGCCGGAGGCGACGGCGCCCGCGACCGTGCCGAGGAAGAAGGGGGTGACGACGGAGGAGAGGGCGAAGCAGGCGCCGAAGAGCCGGCGTAGGGCGGTCGCGCTGCTGGCCTTGCGGAAGGCGAACGCGGCTCCGCGGGCGATGATGCCCAGGGCGGCGAAGGTGAGCGGCAGGTAGAGCGTGGACAGCACCGCGGCGAAGACGGGTGAGAAGCCGCCCCACAGCAGCACGACGACGAAGATGAGCCAGACGTGGTTGGCCTCCCACACGGGGCCGATGGTGTGTTCGATGAGGGCGCGCTGGGGGTGGCCGCGCCGGGTTCCGCCGGCCAGCAGGTCCCACAGGCCGGCCCCGAAGTCCGCTCCGCCGAACAGGGCGTAGCAGGTCAGGCCCAGCCACATCACGGCCAGTGTCATGTCGGCGAGCATCGGATGAAGAACCTCTCGGGCGTCGTTCGGCACCTTCGGACCGGGCCGTCGGCCTCAGACCACGGGGTAGTCCTCGATGTCCCGTTCCTGGGGCGCGACGGGCACGGGCCGCTCGGTGACCATCCGGCGCAGGACGTAGACGGTGGCCGCCGTCATGGCCGTGTAGACGATCAGGACGAGCCACAGGCCGGCCATCACCCCGGGCGCGGGGTTCACCGCTTCGTGCACGGTCATCAGCCCCTGGACGACCCAGGGCTGACGGCCGAGCTCGGTCACGCACCAGCCGCATTCGAGGGCGACCACCGCGGCCGGCCCGGTGAGCGCGCCGAGCGCGAGGAAGGCCCGGGTGCCGCGCCGGGCCAGCGGGTCGCGGTCGCCCGCGCGGCGGGAGCGCCACCAGGCCAGCAGCAGCCACGCCGCCATCAGGAGCAGGAAGAAGCCGGCGCCGACCATCAGGTCGAAGGCCCAGTGCACCCCCGTCACGGCGGGCCACCGTGCGCGCGGAACGCGGTCGAGGCCCTCGACGACCGTGCCGGGGCTGTCCCCGATCAGCAGGGACAGCCCGCTCGGGATCTCGATCCCGTACCGCAGGCCGTCGTCGCCGGCCACTCCCCCGAGGGTGAGCGGTACGTGGCTGCCGGTGCGGTAGACGCCCTCCATGGCGGCGAGTTTGACCGGCTGGTTGGCGGCGACGAAGCGGGCGGCCCAGTCGCCGGCGGCGATCTGCAGCGGGGTGACGGCGGCGCCGAGCGCGCAGGGGATGAGGAAGCCCGCCCGGTGGTAGGGGTCGCGCCGGCCGCGCAGCAGCGCGACGGCGTAGACGCTCGCGGTCAGGAAGGAGGCGACCATCAGCGCGGCGAAGATCATGTGGACGGTCTGGGGCCAGCTCGCGGGGTTGAGCATCGCCGCCCACGGGTCGACGCCGGTGATGCGGTCGCCGCGCTGGGTGAAGCCGCTCGGCTGGTTCATCCAGGCGTTGGCGCAGACGACGAAGAACGCCGACGCCACGCCCGCGACGACGACCGGCACCCCGGTCCACAGATGGATCCGGGGCGGCAGCCGGTCCCAGGCGTAGAGGTAGATGCCGAGGAAGATCGCCTCGATGAAGAAGGCGATGCCCTCCAGGGCGAAGGGCAGCCCGATCACCTGCCCGTAACGTCCCATCAGGCCCGGCCACAGCAGCCCGAGCTCGAAGCTGAGGATGGTCCCGGAGACCGCGCCGACCGCGAAGAGGACCCCCATGGCGCGGGCCCAGCGCCGCGCCAGCAGGCGGCAGGCGCGGTCGCCGGTGCGCAGGCCGCGCCACTCGGTGATCAGGGTCAGCAGCGGCAGCCCCACGCCCAGGCACGCCACGACGATGTGCCAGGCCAGCGAGAACCCCATCTGGGCACGGGCCGCCGACAGATCGCCGGGAGTGGCGGGCAGGGCCGCGCACACGGCGTCGGCCACGCGGAACGACCCGCAGGTGAGAGGCATGGCGGCTGGGATACCCCGGCCCCCGCCGATGAAAACCTGACATGCCATGACAAAGCATGCATACACGGCTTTCTCACCTGTCCGGCCCCTCTCCTCTCCCCCACCCCGCCCGACCCCGGTGGGCCCGGGCCCCCGTCCGCGGGCATGCGCGGGCCGCGGGAGATGATCAGGCCGTGAAAGCGACAGCGATACGTGAGCCGGTGTGGACCCCGTCCGCGGTCTCCGTGGCCGCCGCCGGGCTGATGGTCGAGGCGGCGTGCGCGGTGACGGCCCTGTGGATCTGGGGGCTCTTCCATCCGCACCCCGACGACGACGGCGGCGCCCTGGCGGTCTTCGTCCTCCCCGTCGTCCTCCCCGTCCTCGCGGGCGCGGCACTGGCGCTCACGGTCACGCTCATCATGCCCACGCTCTCCCTGGCCCGGCGGGCGGGCGCGCTCTGGGGCCACGGCGGTGCCTGGTGGTGGGTGCCAGCCATGGCCGGCACCGTCTCGGCGGCCGTGGTCGGCGCCGGTGGGCTGGGGTTCGGGCTCCTAGGGGACACGGTGGGGAGCCCCTCGGCGTACGCCTGGTGGTGGCTCGCCGTGGCGCTCCTCATCGTCCCGGGCGCCCTGCTGGCACGGGAGACGAACCGCCGTACCGCCCAGGGGCGGCCGAGGCTGCGGACGCGGAAGGTGCTGCTCGGGGGCTGCGGGAGCCTGGCGGCCCTGTGCGCACTGCTGCTGACGACGGCGGTCGTGGTGGAGTCCGTGGCCGGCTGAGACGGCCGGGGCGCGCCATGTTCGTCCGGCGCATGGCCGATACCCGTCCATGAGGTGTTCACCGGTGCGGGAGTGGGGTAGACGGCCTGTCGTTCCCGACGGGTCCGGGTGCCGCGCGGGTGCGAGCCGTCCGCGCACGCCCCGGCCGGTCGATCGCCGAAAGGAAGTTCTCGTGATACGCCGCACGACAACGAAGTTCGCCGCCCTGGCCGTCGCCGCCGGCGCGGGGCTCGTCCTCACCGCCGTGGGACCGGCCCAGGCCGCGTTCCCGGCGGGCGACGGGTCCGACCGTGCCGTCGCGACCTGCGGCACCCCCGGCCTGCGGATCGCCTTCGCCGAACGGCTGGGCGGCGGGATGAGCCACGCCGGGGGCACGCTGGAGCTGAAGAACACCTCCGGCCGCAGCTGCGCCCTGCGCGGCTATCCCGGGCTCGGCCTGGAGGACGCCCGCCACACGCCGCTGCCCACCCGCGCCGTGCGCGGAAGCACCTGGTACGCCGACGACCCCGGCAACAAGCTCGTCGTCCTCCGGCCGGGACAGGCGGCCCAGGCCAACGTCTCCTGGACGCACTCGGGCACCGAGCCGCGCAAGGCCGCCTACCTCCAGGTGACGCCGCCCGCCGCCACCACGCACCGGACCATCGAGCTGGACGACATGGTCGACTTCGGTGAGCTGCGCGTCACCGCCGTGGCGCACGAGGTCCCGGTCCGCGGCTGACCGCGGCGCCGGCGGGACGGGCGCGGACCGGGTTAACCATCGAATGTCTTCGCCCACGCCCCGCGCGGGGCGAAGCATTTCGAGGCCTCCCCCCCTCCGCTGTAGCGTGCGCATCCCGGATGTCCCCACACCTCGGCAGGGGGAGGACATGCCTCTTCCACGTCGCCGCTTCGCCGGCCTCTCCTCGAGCGGGGCGCTGGCCGCCCTCACCGCCTCGGCCCTGGGGGCCTCCGGCTCCCGCGCCTTCGCCGGCGCCGTGGCACGGACCCACTTCAAGGCCATCGTCGTCGGGTCGGGCTTCGGCGGATCGGTGGCGGCGCTGCGGCTGGGCCGGGCGGGCGTCGACACGCTCGTCCTCGAACGCGGCAGGCAGTGGCCGACGAGCCCCACCGAGGCCGTCTTCGGCTCCCAGGAGAACATCGACGGCCGCATGTTCTGGTTCCGCTCCGTGGCGTACTGGCCGGGCGTCCCGCCGGTTCCCGTCCGGCGCCTGCCCGGTGTCGCGGAGATCTCCAACGAGGCCCACCTCGACATCCTGTGCGGAGCCGCCGTCGGCGGCGGCTCCGTCGTCTACACCGGCGTCACCGTGGCCCCGCCCCGCCCCTACTTCGCGTCGCTGTATCCCTCCGGGCTGTCCTACGACGAGTTCGCCGGCCGCTGGTTCCCGCTGGCCACGCGGGAGCTGGGGGCGACGACCATGCCCCGGGACGTCTACGACTCGGCGCCCTTCACCCACTCGCGCCAGTGGGACCGGCACATGAGGCGCGCCGGGTACCTCCCGGAGCCGGTCGGCTCCACCTTCGACTGGGACGTCGTGCGCGCCGAGCTGCGCGGCGCCGTCCGCGCCTCGGCCACGATCGGCGAGAGCGACTTCGGCTGCTCCAACGGCGCCAAGAAGTCCCTCGACCGCAGCTACCTGCCCCGCGCGCTGGCCACCGGCAACGTCCAGCTGCGCCCGCTGCACGAGGTCCGCTCCGTGCGGCGGGGCCGACGCGGCGGGTACGCGCTGGAGGTGCGGCGCATGGACCCCTCCGGGACGGTCCTGGACGTCGAGGAGTACACCTGCGACCTGCTGTTCGTCTGCGCGGGCACGCTGAACACCAACCGGCTCCTGGTCGCGGCGCGCGAACGCGGGGACCTGCCCGATCTGCCGGCCGCGCTCGGCAGCGGCTTCGGCGGCAACGGCGACCAGGTGGGCCTGCGCACGACCCTGACGGACCGCAGCGGTCCCGCGCAGGGCGCGCCCTGCGCCTCCACCCACTTCTTCCACCGCGACTTCGCCCAGCCGATGCGGGCCGAGAGCTGGCAGCTGCTGGGCGCCCACGCCCTGCCGGTCCTCGTCACGTTCGCCGTCACCGTCGACCGCGAGAACCGCGGGACCTTCGCCTACGACCGCCGCACCCGCCAGGTTGCCCTCACCGGCTGGGGCCCGGACGCCCAGCGGGCCCCGGCGCGGGCGATGGCGCAGTACGACGCGGCCCTCCTGGCGGCCAACCCGGGCCTGGTGTCCGTGGCGCTGGACTATCCCGTCCCGTTCACCGGCCACCCGCTGGGCGGTTGTGCGATCGGCCGGTGCACCGACCTGGAGGGCCGGGTGGCCGGGCACCGGGGCCTGTACGTCCTGGACGGCTCGCTCGTCCCCGGGAACGCCGGGGGCGCCAACCCCTCGCTGACCATCACCGCCCTCGCCGAGCGCGCCCTCGCGGGCATCGTCGCCGCCGGCGGCTGAGAGCCCGGCGGGCCGAACGGCGGACCCGGGCCGGGGCGAACGGGTGGCTTCGCGTCGGCGGGGCCTGTGGGCGGGCAGGCGGGTGTGGGGGGCTTCCGCACCGAGGATTGGCATGGCATGAGCGAATACGAGCGTTCCCGTACGATGCCCGCGCTGCCCGAGCACGTTTTCGACCAGGTGGTCGAGGTGCAGCGGCTGAGCAGTTGGATGCCGTCGGACCTGCACGTGCGGGCCGAGGACCTGCCGGCCGTGACCGTGCACGAGGACCGCACCGGTGAGGACGAACGCGCGCTGTTCCGGGCGGACCCGGAGCAGATGCGGGTGGAGTGGGGGACGCGGGACACCGGGAATTACGCGGGCTGGCTCCAGGTGGCCGGCATCGGCAGCGGTGCCAGCGAGGTGACCATCCATCTGTCGTTCTTCGAGGAGGGCGACGACCCGGGCGAGGACGTCGTCGACGGGGCCCTCGCCGGCAGCCTGGAGCGGCTGGAGGAGCAGGTGCGGCTGCGCGTGGACGACGGCGGGTGACCTGGGGGAATCTAGGCGTCCCGGCGGGGAAGGAGGCGCAGGACGCCCGCCGCCTGCTCGCCGATGTAGTGGCCGAGCTCCTGGTAGGCGTCGAACTGCTGGTGGTCGAACCACTGGTCGCTGGTGCTGTCGTGCGGGAAGACGGGATGGGAGGAGGCGTAGGCCAGGAGCTTGTACGGCATGCCGCGGGTCAGCGTCGCGCGGGCCACGATCAGCTGTCCGCGCCTGCCGAGGTTGAGGCCGTCCTCTCCGATCAGGTCCTGCGGGTAGATGATGTCGCCGGTGATCACCGCTTGTGCCGCGAGCCGCTCGTTGAGCTTGGCCAGGGGGTTCTCGGGCTGGAGGGGCAGGGCGCTGCCGGGGACGAGTTTCTCGGTGTCGTGGAGGATGATCTCGATGCCGAGCTCCTCGTGGGCCAGGGTGATGGCCTCGGCGAGGGTGGCGGCGAAGGGCGGGGTGTATCCGCTGGCGTCGATGCACACGGCGGTGCTGACCCGGTGGCGGAGCAGCTCGACCAGGCCGAGGTTCTCGTAGTGACCGCCGTCGGTGGTCAGCAGGAGCCGGTCGTCCATGGGGTAGCGGCCGGTGATCTCCCGCAGGAGATAGGACAGCCGCCGGATGGCGGGCTGCGGGGGCAGCCGCCAGTCGCTGTCGGCCTTCCACAGGGGGCCCAGGGCGGCCGGGTTGGGCAGCCAGGTGCCGAGCCTTGCGTTGGAGAGGGCGAACAGGGTCTGGAACGTCCGCGCCTGGGTTCCCATCGCGGAGGCGAACGCGGCGCCGGAGACGGCCATCGCGGACTGCACGGTGAGGTCCCGGCGGATGAGGCGTCCGGTGCGTTCCTCCAGGCTGTCCACCCGGGCGTAGCCGACGTCCGGGCCGCCGACGTAGTCGTGCGACAGGGTGAAGGAGACCGCCCGCCGGCCCGGCGGGGTGCGGTCGCTGCCGGAGAGGTTGGCGGCCGCGGCGAAGATGACCTGGGGGAAGCCGGGGTGCCGGCGACCGTAGCGGTGCAGCGGCGTCGGCTCCTTCGTGAAGTCGTAGGGGCGCGCGACGACTTCCCCGTCCGGCTCGGTGCTCCGGCGGACGGCGAACGCGGACGCCAGGCGGAGTCGGTAGAACGGGTGGAGGCTCATCCAGGTCTGGTCCAGGCACAGGACGATCAGGGCGAGGAGGACGGGCAGGCCGATCTGCCAGAACAGGCCCCACTGACGCCCGGTGGCGATGGCCCAGCCCAGGACGAGCAGCGAGACGACGAACAGCAGCAGCAGGACCAGCCACACGATCACGTACTGGACGAGGCCGTTGGGCACGGCCCGCGACACCTGCCCGGCCTTCCGGGAAGCGCCCAGGATGCTGCCGAAGCCCCGGCGGACGGTCTGGCGGCGGCGCCACAGGGTGGCGACCAGGACGGCCCCGTAGGTGAACAGCGCGGTGAAGCCGATGCCCGCTCCGGCCTGCGGGGCGCTCAGGTCGAGCCCGGACCGCAGCTTGACGGTCCCCCAGGCCACGCCGGGCAGGACGACGGCGACGACGGTCAGGAGCAGGGCCAGCACCACGCAGACGCGGAAGAGGGTGAGGGCCCACGTCTGCGAGCGGACCAGAGCGCCGCACCAGGTGAAGAGGAACAGCCAGACGAGCCAGCACAAGCCCCCCACGCCGAGCAGGCCGAGGATGGTCAGGAGCACCGGCTGCCGGAACGCCGGGGCCGGCGGTGGCGGACAGTCGGTGGGGAAGAGCACCCCCGCTGAGGACAGGTAGTCCAGGTCCGTCAGCGGCACCACGTGATAGGCCCAGCTCAGGGCGAGTCCCAGCAGGAGCAGCATGGCGATGAGCAGGCCCAGGGAGGCCAGCAGCCCGCGCAGCAGGACGCCGAGAGCGGCCAGCCACTGGCCGGTGCCTTCGGCGACGTACTTCGCGTGCCGGCGCAGGTGGTCCTCCTCGGGCGAGCCGGGCTCGAAGACGTCGGCCGGCCCCGGCCGGGACGTGGCCGGGGACTTGTCGTCGGCCGCCTCGTGCAGCGCCAGTTGCAGCGCGCCCGCGGCGTAGCCGCCGCCGGAGACCGAGACGAGGTAGCGGGCCTTGCGCAGGTGGTCGCGCAGCGCCTGCAGCGCGCCCAGGGTGACGCAGGCCGAGCGGATGCCGCCGCCCGAGACGCAGAACCCCAGGGCTCCTTGTTCCCGTCCGGGCGGCACGAGGGTGCTGTTGCGCCACCGGACGCCGCCGCCGGGCGTGGGCGGCGGGGTGCGGGGGGTCTTCGGCCAGCGCTCCCCGTCCGCCCGCACCACGGGAGGCGGCGGGATCAGTTCGGGCCGTGCGGCGGTGTCCGCGGCCGGTGGCCGGTCGGGGCGCAGCCAGCGCAGTCCCGGCAGGACGGCGGCCGTGTGGATGAGGGAGCGCTTGAGGATGATGACGAGCACGACCGCCGCGGCGGGCACGGTCAGAGCCAGCAGCAGCCATGTGAGCGCCGCGCAGCCCGTCGCCATCTTGAACGGCACGTCGGCGCCCGGGGTGAAGTGGCGCAGGCCGTGGGCGAGGAAGAGGTTCTCGGCCACGTCGCTCACGCCCGCGACCCCCGCGAGGATCATGCCGGTCACCGCGGCGCGACGGTGGCCGAGGCGGTGGGCGACGGTGCGGTGGGCGAGGGCGAACACCGCCATGAGGGTGAGGGTGTAGCCCGCGAGGAAGACGTAGTCGGCGTGCAGGGCCCGCTGGGCGTCGTGGAGGCGGTCGCCGACGACCTCCGCCGCCTCCTCGACGCTGCCCGCCAGCTGCAGCCGGATCACCCGGATGCCGGGCGCGCGACAGGCGTACCACGCACTGCCCACGGCGAGGGGGACGCAGGCGCCGACGGCCAGCAGGCACCCCTGCCAGGCGCGCAGGGCCCGGGGTGCGGGCGCCTCCGTCGTGTTGCCGGGAGGTGCGGGGGCGGTCATCGCGGGGGGCCGGCTGCCGTCCAGGGGGCGAACGCGTTGTCCACCGACCGCAGCGAGGAACGCAGCTCCGGGAAGTGCCGCAGCAGCACGCTGGTCATGCTGTTGTCCTCGATCCAGTCGAGGCCGGCGGGCGTGTACACCTGCGGGGTGTAGTCCTCGGTGAGGAACCGGTCGCTGTTGAGGCGGCGGGAGGCCATGAGGAGGAAGATCCGGAATGCGGTGTCGCTGAAGGCGAAGCCCGCCGGCCGGGGCTCGGCGTACATGCCCACCATGAGGTCGACGCTCTCGATGTCGTCCTGGTAGGTCCGGCGCAGTTCCTCGGCCCACTCGGGGTTGTCGGTGAGCGCGTGGAAGTCCTCGGCCGGGGCCAGGTGGAGCCGGCGTCTGAACTCGTTGTAGCGCGGCACGCCGAGCTCCCGGATCCGCAGGATGTCGACGGCTCCGAGGTCCATGAGCTTGCCGTCGGGTCGCTCGAACTCCTGGAGGAACGCCGGGTAGTTGTGCAGGGTGACCAGGCCCGGGTGCGCGGTGCCGAAGGAGTGGAAGAGGTCGGGCAGGGTGTGTTTGGTGAGGAACTCGTAGGCGCCCCGGCCCGACAGCTCCCGGAAGGTGGCCTCCTGCAACGGGGAGCCGTCCTTGGCCGAGCGGAAGGTCCAGTGGTCGGGGATCAGGGGGTGCATCCGGTAGACGGCCACGAACTCCTCGGTGAGGGCGTACGGCACGCCGAAGTGGTCGGTGCGCCCGCCCACGATGCCGCTGAGGACCTCGCTGGTGCTGACCCGGCCGAACAGCCGGTGCACCCGCTCGCCCAGCAGGCCGAACCAGTTGGCGCGCATGCCGGTGACGGTCGTGGGGTGGCTGATGACGGCGGGGGTCCACTCGATGGTGTGGATCTTGGCGATGAGGGCGGTGTTGACCAGGCGGGCGCGCTGGAAGAGCTCCTCGTCCGACCACTGGGGGTAGTCGACGCGCAGCCGGTCGCAGATGGCGTTGTGCTCCAGGATGAACAGGATGTGCATCATGGCCAGGCCCAGCCAGAATCCGGGGATGTTCGCCGGGTCCTGTTCGGGGTTGTCGGGGAACAGCGAGCCGTTGCGGGGGACCTTGAGCCTGCCGCCCTCGCCGGTGCGCAGCAGTCGCTGTTCGGCCAGGTCGTTGCCGTAGAGCTGGGAGGCGTCCCACCAGTGCGACTTCTCGTTGAGGAACGTCGGCGGAAAGCCGTCGTCGCCGTCCGGGCGGGTGGGGTCGGGGATGGTGCGGGGGACGAGCATGGGCGGGTCGGGCCACGGGTCGTCGTCGGGGAGTTCGATGCGCCAGGGGTGGTCCATGGTGCCCTGGCCGTGGTTGACCCAGTCCCGGATCATGAACTGCAGCCAGGCGGCGACGAGGGCGTTGACGGAGGTGGCGGGGATGAACTCGTGCCGGGTCAGCAGGGCCCGGCTCACGTCGCGGGGGCTCGGGGAGAGGATCTGCGGCTCGGGCTCGGGGACCGTGTACTCCGGTGGGACGTTGCGGCCGAAGCGGGAGCGGGCCATGCCCATGCGCGGGTTCGACAGGTCGTTGTACGAGCCGTCGGCCGTGCGCTGGGTGAGGTGGCGGGCGTCCGGCGGTTCGAGGGGCGGCAGGTCGCGCGCCGGGTAGGCGGTGGTGTCGTGGAGGTTGTTGCGGCGCAGGTCGTTGCGCAGGCCGATGAGGGTCAGCAGGCTGAGCGGCTTCGGCAGCCGGTGCCAGCCGACCTTGCGGTCGACGGCCAGCGCGAGCTTGTTGTGGGCGGCGACGAACCATGAGGTGGCGCTAGGCATGGTGTCCTCCTTCCGGCGCCCGGCAGGTGAGCGGCAGCCGGGGCTGTCGGGCCACGAGCGTGAGGGCGACGTTGAGCGTGGAGATCGCCGTGGCGGCCAGGCCCGGCCGCGGGGCCAGCACGCCGTCCCGCCAAGCGCACGCGGCCGACAGGGCGTCGCTGGCGTGGACGAGCGTGCCGACGCGCAGCGCCCGGTCGCGCTCGTGGGCGTCCCTGAACAGCAGCAGTTCGGCGCCCAGGACCACGGTGCGTACTCCGAACATCCGCAGGACGTGGAGCAGTGCGGGCTGGGCCGGCCCGGCCCCCAGGCTGCGGGCCATGGTCTGCGGGGCCAGCAGGGCTACCACGCCGTTGACGAGGCGGATTCCGGCCAGGCCGTACCGCGCAGCGGTGCGCGCGTCCATCGTCGGTGCCCCTTCCGGAGGGGATGGCACCCCTTCTCAAGGGGGCATTGCGTACCGAATGTGACGATATTGCATGTTCTGGTGATGCGCGCGATGAGCCCCGGCCGGGCTCAGGGCCCCGCGCCGGGGACGTCGTCGCTGGGGTCGGTGTGCGGCGTGCCGTTCATGGACTGTCTGAGCCGGGAGAGCTGCAGGTAGACGGCGCGGCGGGCGCGGTTCTGGTTGCCCAGCGGCCGGTGCGCGGGCAGGGCGTGCCAGGGGTTGAAGGAGAGGCGGTCGGCGAGGGCGAACTGCGCCGACGCGTCGACGTCCTGCCGGGGCAGCCGCAGGGTGGCGACGGGGACGAAGGGGGAGAGCCGTTCGGGCCAGACGACGGAGGCGTTCTCGACCGGCATCCGGTGCGGGTCGGTCTGCAGCTGGACGAGGAAGTCGAAGACGACGTCGCCCTCGCGCAGGGTCGCGGTCAGGGCCCGGCGCAGGTAGTCGTCGGCCGGGCGCCACGGCGCCCGGCCGCGCGCCGCGTCGCGCGGGACCAGGGAGTACTGCATGGCCTGGCCCTCGCCGAGCAGGTACGGGGTGCAGCTCCAGTACCGGGTCCGCAGGGGGCTGGCGTGGGTCCGGGCGTACAGGCCCTGCATGACCAGGTCGCACAGGTGCGGGCGGCGGGGGTCGAGGAAGTACAGCAGGGGTGTGCCGGCGTAGACGTGCTGCTGCAGCGCGAGGTTCTCGACGACGTTCGGGGTGGTGAAGGTGGGGGCGCTGATGCCGGTGAAGTCCTGGGTGGCCCGCTCGTCGTCGAGCAGGGTGCCGCCTTCGACGCCGAGGAGTTTGACGCCGATGCTGAGGATCCCGTTGTCCTCGATGTCGGGTGGGGCGAGGGGGCCGGGGCCGGCGAAGCGGACCCAGGCGCGGTAGGTGGCGGGGTGGGCGAACACGCCGTGGCGCAGCCGCCCGGGCAGGTCGCCGAGGACGGTGAACTCCCCCGCCACGACGCCGTAGGTCTTGGTGTTGCCGGCGCGCTCGACGCTCCCGGGCGCGTATTCGCGGGCGATGAAGCGGGCCATCTGCCGGGTGATGGCCTCGGCGATGCCCGCCTCCCCCGGCAGTGCCTTCTCCTCGGCGGGCCGCAGGTGTTCGTCGCGGCGGCGGACGTTGACGCACCACTGGGTCAGGGCCTGCAGGGGCGGCCGCAGGAGGCGGTCCAGCAGCGGCCGGACGTAGGGGTCCACGCGCCTCTCGAGGCGGACGCACCGCAGGAGGGCGTCGTTGAGCGCCCGCAGCGCCCGTTGCCCGGTCATCTTCGCCCACCCGCCGGTTCGGCCGCGCAGAGGTAGCGCAGTGCCCGCAGCCCGGGGAGGAAGAAGTAGGCGCCGCCCTGTACGGAGACGAACTGCGGCAGGTCCAGGTGGCGGGTGCGCAGGGGGCGCGCCTGCTCGGTGAAGGTCGAGCGGTGGTCGTTCCGTGGGGCGACGAGCGGGTCGGGGGCGTCGTGGAGGCCGTTGAAGTTGGGGTTGTTCAGCCAGGTGTGCTGGATGAACTCGAACTGGCGGGAGATGTTCGCGTTGAGGCAGAGGAAGTGCAGTCCGCTCTCCCCGTCGCCGGACGGCCGGGCCTCGGGTTGCGGTCCGTAGGCGCGGCCACGGCGCAGGATGCGGTGGCGTCTGCCGATGGCGACGGAGTCGGCCGAGCCGGGCCGGGGGTCCAGGGAGTCGCGGGGGTGGGCGCGGCGGATGTGGGCGCCGAGGGGGCAGCGCAGGCCGTCGGGGTCGGTCGTGAAGTAGCCGAAGTCGTTGTCCGTGGCGAGGCGGGGGTCGTCCTGCCGCGGGGCGTGGACCAGGGGCGCCCCGCTGGGCCAGCGGCCCACCATGCGGGCGGCGAGCGCGTCGCGGGCGGCGGCGTCGGGGGTGCCGTCGGGCCGGCGCGTCACGGCGTCGAGGTGGCTCCAGAACCCCTCGACGTCCTGGTGGAGCTGGCGGAAGACCAGGTAGCTGCCGTTGCGGCCGAAGTCGGCGCCGTCGGGCGCGCGGGGCAGCAGGCCGGCGGGGTCGTCCCCGTCCGGCAGCACGGGCCGGTCGGTCAGCAGTCCGTACTCGTTGGGGTAGCCGAGCAGGAACTCGCCGGCCTTGACGACGTCGCCGGTGGCCGCTCCCCCCTCGCGAGCGGCCACGGCCCGGGACGTCCTGGGCAGCCCCTCGATGAGCGGCTGGGAGATGCCGTCCCGGAATCCGAAGGGTTCGCGGTCGGTGAGCGCGGCGGTCGTCAGCCGTACGACGTCGGTGAGGCCGCCGGTGGTGAGGAGGTCCTGGCGCAGCTCCGTCTCGAGCCGGCCGAGCCGCTCCTCGTCCCGGGCGTAGAGCATGACCAGGACGTGGACGGGCGGGGTGGCCGGGCCGCCCCACCGCCAGTGGGCGGGCGCGTTCTCCCCGACGTCGCCGAGGAGGCGGCTGCGGTTGGGGTCGGTCATTCCGGAGACGAACTCGTCGGGGAAGCCGTCGAGGTCCGCAGGGAGCGGGCCCAGGTTGCGCAGGCCGTCGGCGGTGACGGCGAGGTTGACCGCGGTGTCCGGGGGCTCGGCGGCGGCGTCGGTCACCCGTGGTGCCACCCGGCCCAGGGCGGCGCGCGCGGCGGCCGGTTCGGTGACGGCGAGCATCAGGAAGCAGGCCGACTTCAGGGTGCTGTAGCCACGGGCGACGATGCCCTGGATGTCGTCGAGTTCCACGGCGGGGTCCTTCACAGCAGGGCGAGCCAGGCTTCGGTCCCGGCCGGGCCGAGATCGGCGAACAGGCCGGCGCGGATGCGGGCGTTGGTCTCGATGTTGTGCGTGGTCATGTCGTCGTAGGCGGAGTACCACACCTGGGTGGGCAGCTGGTGGCAGCGCAGGTACCGCTTGAAGGCGAGCTCGTCCTTGGCGCCGTCCCGCACCAGCCACCGGGTGCGGGGGTAGCCCTGGCCGTTGCTGAAGACGGCGTTGAGGCCCCAGGCGACCTTGTCGATGAAGTCGTCCATGTAGCTCTCGAGGCTGCCGTCGTAGTTGCTGGCGAACAGCACGCGTCGTTTGCCGTCGATGAAGAGCCAGCGGGCGAAGTGAATGGTCTTGACGCCGGCGAGGTCGCCCCGCTTGAAGAAGTGGCGGACGCCGTAGTCCACGACGAAGAGGGTGGCGGTCAGGGTGGCCCGCCGGAAGCGGCCGGGCTTGACCTGCCCGACGGCGGTGAAGGGGTTCTGGGTGACGTGGTCCTCGTAGGTGGCCAGTTCGCGTACGTGGTCGCGGCGGGGGCGGGCCCGGCTGGGGACGTCGCGGCGCTCGTGCCACCTCAGCAGCGCGGCCCACAGCGGCAGGGTGACGACGAGGAGCGGCAGGAAGAGCAGGGCGGCCAGGGGGACGGCCACGAGGTGCGCCGTCTGCCGTGCCCGCCATCGGCGGTCGGGCGGCGCCGGGGGCGTGCGCGCCCAGGCCAGGTCCTGGCGCCCGGAGACGTACCGGCGGATCGCGGCGTGGATGCGCTGCGGGCTCTCCTTCGCCAGGGCCGCGCCTTCGCGGTCGAGGAACTCCTCGATGGCTTCGTGCAGTTCCGCTTCCCGCAGGATCTGCCGGCGGCCCCTGCCGACGGTGTTGACGTAGAAGGCCGCGCAGGGGACGCAGTGCGAGGTCAGCCAGGCGATCCGGGCGGTGTCCGGGGCGGAGACCGGCGGATAGCCGGCGCAGTGCCCGAAGACCTTCTCCAGTCCCTGGCCGGCCGCGCGGACGAGGGCGGTGAGGTGGGCGTCCAGCGGCGCGTCCACCTCGCTCATGTAGACGATGCTCGCCGGCATCCTCGCCCGTGCGGCGCCGGTGCCGGGCCCTTCGGGGACGAGGACCAGCCGTGCGAAGTGGGTTCCCGCCACGTCGGCGAAGGGGAAGAGCTCGCCGGCGGTCCCTTTGCGGTGCGCCTCGCTCAGCACGTGGCGCACCTCCTCGACGTGGGCTGCGGGCAGGGCGGCCCGGATGGTGACTGCCAGCTGGTGCGGCATGTCCGGCACCTCCAGGAGCGCTTCGGCTAGGTGCGGGGTGAGGGGAAGCGCAGGGCGAAGTTGAGGACTTCGCGCCGTCCCCAGTAGACGACGCCGAGATACAGGCCGGGGCCGACGCTGCGGATCTCGTCGCGTATCCGGTGTGCGAGGAGCGAGGTGCGGGAGTAGTCCAGCACGGTGCATTCGCCGCCGTCGGACCAGCTTCCGTTCCGGTAGACCTTCGCCCGGATCGCCCGTACCCGCAAAGGCGTGACCCGGTTGCGCAGTTCGCCGCGCTCCGGCTCGAACACCTTGCCTTGCCAGGCCAAAAGGTGCGCCAGGCGGGCCACGACCGTGGACAGCCGTGCGCCGCGGGCCAGGAGCACCGTGCCGGCCCCTTCGCCCGTGGGGATCTCTCCCGCGGGGCTGGTGCGGAAGAGCCGGTCGAGCTCGGGCCGCGACATGGTCAGCAGCCTGCGGACGTCCGCCCCCGTGGCGTGGCTCATGGCACACCTCCGTGGCGCAGTGTCGGCACACATGCGACACCACCATCGTATTTCGGGTGCCCTCCCCCGGCATCTCCGGCAGGCGTCCGCGCGGGCGTGGGAGGCGTGCGGGAACTCCCGTGCGTTGTGGGAGTGGTAGGCCCGCACCGTGAGGGGAAGCGGGCTGGGGCACGCATGGAGGAGTGGGTATGAGTGACGTGGCGACCGCCGAGCGGGCCGAGGCGGGCGGGAGGGCCAGGAGGCAGCGTCCGTTCTGGAAGGAGTTGCCCCTCCTCATCGGCATCGCCCTCGTCATCGCCCTGCTCATCAAGACCTTTCTGGTGCAGGCGTTCTCGATTCCCTCGGACTCGATGCAGAACACTCTGCAGCGGGGCGACCGCGTGCTGGTCGACAAGCTGACGCCGCGCTTCGGCTCCAAGCCCGAGCGCGGCGAAGTGGTCGTCTTCCGCGACCCCGACGACTGGCTGAAGGACGAGCCCACGGCGAAGCCGAACCCGGTGCAGAAGGTGCTCGGCTTCATCGGGCTCATGCCGTCCGCCGCGGAGAAGGACCTCATCAAGCGGGTCGTGGCGGTCGCCGGCGACACGGTCGAGTGCAAGGGCACGGGCCCGCTGAAGGTCAACGGCAAGGAGCTCGACGAGCCGTACGTCTTCCAGGGCAACACCCCGTGCACCGTCGACGACCAGGGCGGCCAGTTCCGCGTCACCGTGCCCGAGGGCAAGCTGTGGGTCATGGGCGACCACCGGCAGAACTCGGCGGACTCCCGCTACCACCAGCAGGACAAGAACCACGGCTTCGTGCCGGTCGGCAACGTCGTGGGCCGCGCCTTCGTCGTCGCCTGGCCGCTGGGCCGCTGGAACACGCTGCCCGTCCCGGACACCTTCGGGCAGCCCGGCATCAAGGGCGCGCGGCCCTGAGCCGCGCGCCGGGGCGGGATCAGCAGGGGGCTCCAGGGGGCGCGGCCGGGGCGAGGGAGAGTGCGGGTGCGCCGGGCGGGGCGAAGAACCGGGCCACGTCCTCCTCGGTGACCTCCGCGAGCGTCGCCGGGGACCAGCGCGGGGACCGGTCCTTGTCGATCACCTGGGCGCGGATGCCCTCCACCAGGTCGGGGGCGGACAGCGCCGCGCAGGAGACGCGGTACTCCTGCTCCAGCACGCGCTCCAGGCCGCCGAGCCGCCGGGCCCGGCGCAGGGCGGCCAGGGTGACCTTGAGGGCGGTGGGCGACTTGGCGAGGATCGCCTCCACCGCCTCCTTGGCGGCGGGCACACCGCTGTCGAGGAGCCGGTCCACGACCTCCTCCACGGTGCCGGCGGCGTAGCAGCGGTCAATCCACTCCCGGTGGGCGGCCAGCTCGCCGGCCGGCGCGGGGCGCACATGGCGGTCCAGGGCGTCGGCCACCTCCTCGCGGGTGAGGTCGTCCAGGAGCGCGGGCAGCGAGGCGGCCGCCACGAAGTGGTCGGCCAGCCCGCACAGCAGGGCGTCGCCGGGGCCCACGGAGGCGGCGGTGAGCGCCAGGTGGGTGCCCAGTTCCCCGGGGGCGAGGGCGAGCAGGTGGGTGCCGCCGACGTCCGGGACGAAGCCGATGCCGGTCTCGGGCATGGCGACGCGGGAGCGCTCGGTGACGATCCGTACGCTTCCGTGGGCCGAGACGCCGACGCCACCGCCCATCACGATGCCGTCCATGACGGCGACGTACGGCTTGCGGTAGCGGGCGATGCGGGCGTTGAGCCGGTACTCGTCGCGCCAGAACGCCGCCGACGCCGCGCCGCCGCCCGAGGAGGCGTCCCGGTGGATGGAGCGGATGTCGCCGCCCGCGCACAGTCCGCGCCCGCCCGCGCCGTCGATCACGACGGTCCGTACGGCCGGGTCGTGCTCCCAGGCGGCCAGCGCCTCGTCGACGCGGCGCACCATGGCGTGGTCGAGGGCGTTGAGGGCCCCCGGCCGGTTGAGCGTGATGCGGCCGGCGTGGCCTTCGGTGCGCAGCAGTACGGAGTCGTCGGTCACCGGGGGGCTCCCGCCGGCTCTGGGGCCACGATGAGGCGCATGTTCTCGTTCGTTCCTTCCCGGTTCCGGTGGTCGCGAAGACCGCGGGCGGTCTTCCCGGTGCCATGTTCCCCGATGCCCGCCGGGAGGCCGCAGGACGGGGCCGCAGGACGGGGCCGCACCGAGCCTTGGCCAAGGCTGCGGGGGCCGCGTCCGCGGCGTCCCGCCACGAATCCGTGCGCCCGGTGTGGCGCGTACCGTTCGCGCCGCCGCAAGGGGCGGGGTAGACATGGGGTATGGCCCGAAACCGGGGCCGCTCCCGGGGGCCCTCGGGCCGCTGGTTCGCCGGTCGGCGCCCGGGCAGTCGGCGTGAGCGGCGACAGCGCGATGGCTCGCGCCTGCCGTGGTTGCGGCGCCTGTCGCCGGTGTCGAGCATCCGCAGCGTCGCCGGTCAGATGTTCATCCTGCAGGTGCTGATCGTGCTGGTGCTCGTCGTGGCCGCCGGCACCGCGCTGGTGCTGCAGGCGCGCAGCGACCGCTTCCAGGCGGCGCGCGACCGCTCCCTCGCCGCGGCCGAGGCGTTCTCCCACTCGCCCGGCCTGGTGGACGCGATGCGCGGGCCCGATCCGGCCAAGGTGCTCCAGCCGGCGGCCGAGGCCACGCGCAAACAGGGCGGCGTGGACTTCCTGGTCGTGATGAACCGCGACGGCGTCCGCTACTCGCACCCCGACCCGAAGGAGATCGGCAAGAAGTTCGTCGGCACCATCGAGCCGTCGCTCAGCGGCCACGTCACCGTCGAGGAGGTCAGCGGCCCGCTGGGCGAGGAACTGCAGGTCGTGGTCCCGGTGACGGACGCCAACGGCAAGGTCGTCGGCATGGTCTCCTCGGGCCTGAAGATCAGCTCCGTGAGCAGCGCGGTGGACCAGCAGCTGCCCGTCGTCATCGGGGCCGGCGCCGCGGCCCTCGCCCTGGCCACGGCCGGCACGGCACTGGTCACACGGCGGCTGAAGCGCCAGACCCACGGCCTGGGGCCGGTCGAGATGACCCAGATGTATGAGCACCACGACGCGGTGCTGCACGCGGTGCGCGAGGGCGTGGTCATCGTCGGCGGCGACGGGCGGCTGCTGCTCGCCAACGACGAGGCGCGCCGGCTGCTGGACCTGCCGCCGGACGGGGAGGGGCGCCCCGTCACCGAACTCGGCCTCGACCCCCGGATGGCCGAACTGCTGGCGTCGCGTCGCGTGGCCACCGACGAGGTGATCCCCGTCGGCGAACGGCTGCTCGCGGTGAACAACCGGCCCACCGACCGCCGGGGCGGGCCGCCCGGCAGCGTGGCCACGCTGCGTGACTCCACCGAGCTGCGCGCCCTCGCCGGGCGCGCCGAGGTCGCCCGCGGCCGCCTGCGGCTGCTGTACGACGCGAGCGTGGCCATCGGCACGACCCTCGACGTCCAGCGCACGGCCGAGGAGCTCGCCGAGGTGGCCTCCCCCCGCTTCGCCGACTACGTCTCCGTCGACCTCGCCGAGCCCGTCCTGCGCGGCGAGGAGCCGCGGGGCGGGGTGGGCAGCGAGGCACCCGAGCTGCGCCGCGTGGCGCTCAGCGGCATCCGGGACGACCACCCCCTGTACCGGGCGGGCGAGGTGCACCGGTTCGCCGCGCCCACCCCGCAGGCCCAGGGCTTCGTCAGCGGGCAGGCCGTGCGCGTACCCGATCTGCAGGCCTCCTCCGGCTGGCGCACCCAGGACACCGACCGCACCCAGGCCATCATCGACTTCGGCTTCCACTCCCTGATCACCGTGCCGCTCAAGGCGCGGGGCGTCCTGATGGGGATCGTCAATTTCTGGCGGTCGGAGGGCAGCAGCACCTTCGAGGAGGACGACCTGTCCCTGGCCGAGGAGCTGGCGGCCCGGGCCGCGGTCTCCATCGACAACGCGCGGCGCTTCACCCGCGAGCACGCGATGGCGGTGACCCTGCAGCACAGCCTGCTGCCGCGCGGTCTGCCCGAGCAGGACGCCCTCGACATCGCCTACCGCTATCTGCCCGCCCAGGCGGGGGTGGGGGGCGACTGGTTCGACGTCATCCCGCTGCCGGGGGCACGCGTCGCCCTGGTCGTCGGCGACGTGGTCGGTCACGGTCTGCACGCCGCCGCCACGATGGGCCGGCTGCGCACGGCCGTGCAGAACTTCTCCACCCTCGACCTGCCGCCGGACGAGCTGCTCGGGCACCTCGACGAGCTGGTCGGCCGCATCGACCAGGAGGCGGACGCGGCGAACGAGGAGGCCACGATCGCGGGCGCCACGTGCCTGTACGCGATCTACGACCCGTCCTCCGGGATCTGCAGCCTGGCCCGGGCCGGCCATCCCCTGCCGGCGCTCGTGCACCCCGACGGCACGGTGGAGTTCCCCGAGCTGCCCGCCGGGCCGCCGCTCGGGCTGGGCGGCCTGCCCTTCGAGGCCGCGGAGCTGCGGCTGCCCGAGGGCAGCAGCCTCGTGCTGTTCACCGACGGCCTCATCGAGGACCGCCGGCGGGACATCGACGTCGGGCTGCAGATCCTGCGCGACACCCTCTCCCAGGCCGGCCGGAGCCCTCACGAGACCTGCGAGGCGGTCCTCCAGGCGCTGCTGCCGGCCCGTCAGAGCGACGACATCGCCCTGCTCGTGGCCCGCACCCGGATGCTGGCGGACGAGCAGATCGCCGAGTGGGAGCTGCCCTCGGACCCGTCGGTCGTGGCCGGGGCGCGCGCCGACATCACCGAGCAGCTGGCGCGGTGGGGCCTGGAGGAGGCGGTGTTCACCACCGAGCTGGTCCTCAGCGAGCTGATCACCAACGCCATCCGCCACGCCTCCGGTCCGATCCGCGTCCGGCTGCTGCGGGACCGCTCCCTGATCTGCGAGGTGTCCGACACCAGCAGCACCTCACCGCACCTGCGCTACGCGGCCGACGAGGACGAGGGCGGCCGCGGGCTGTTCCTGGTCGCCCAGCTCGCCGAGCGCTGGGGCACCCGCTACACCCCCGAGGGAAAGGTCATCTGGGCCGAGCAGCCCCTGGCCTGAGGCGTACGCGCGCCCGGGGCCCACGGGCCCGGGCGCCGCGCCCGTGCGCGGCGCCCCGGCGCGCGGTCACGGGCGGGACGCGGCGGCGTCCGGTGCCGCGAGCCCGTGCAGCCCCGCCGGCAGGGGGCCCGTGTGGACGACGCCCAGCCGCTGGGTGGCCCGGGTGAGCGCGACGTACAGATCGCTCACCCCGAACTCCCCCGGCTCCGCCACGATCACCGTGTCGAACTCCAGCCCCTTGGCCTGGCGCGGATCGAGCAGGACGACCGGGCTCGTCAGGTCCGGGGAGGCACCGGCGGAGGCGGCCGGCACGGCGGCGGACAGGGCGGCGTGCAGAGGGCGGGGGGCGATCACCGCGAGACGGCCCTCCTCCCGGCGCTCCCGGTCCACGGCGTCGGCAACCGCGCGGGGCAGGTCGTCGGCGTGCCGCGCCCACGGCTGTATGCCGGTGGAGCGGATGGACCGCGGCGGCTCGAACGAGGGGTCCGCGCACCGGATCACCCCTGCCGCCACCTCCATGATCTCGGCGGGCGTGCGGTAGTTGACGCCGAGCCTGACGTGTTCCCAGCGGTCGTCGACGTACGGCGTGAGGATCGTCTCCCACGAGCCGCAGCCGCCGGGCTCGGCGGTCTGCGCCGGGTCGCCGACAAGGGTCAGCGAACGGGTCGGGCAACGGCGCATCAGCAGCCGCCACGCCATCGCGGACAGCTCCTGCGCCTCGTCCACGATGATGTGGCCGAACGCCCAGGTGCGGTCGGCGGCGGCGCGCTCGGCGGCGCTGCGGTGGTCGGCCTCCTCGTGCCGGTCGGCGAGCCGTTCGGCGTCGACCAGGTCGTGGGCGCCCAGCACCTCCGAGTCCTCGTCGTCGCGGTCCTCGAACTCCTGGGTGCGGGAGCCGTAGGACAGGTCGAGGACGCCCTGTGCGTAGGCGATGCGCCGCTGGCGCTCGGCCTCGGCGGCGGCGCGGGCCGCCGAGTCGTCCTCGCCGAGCAGCTCGGCCGCCTCGTCGAGCAGCGGGACGTCCGCGGGCGTCCAGCCGTCCTGGTCCGCCGGCCGGCGGACGGCCCGCGCGTCGGTGTCGGGGAGGTGGACGGGGTCGGCGAGGAAGTCGGCGACCAGCTGCTGCGGGGTGAGGGCGGGCCACAGCTCCTCGATGGCGGCGTGCACCTCGCGGCTGGCGGCGACCCCCTTGCCGAGCTGGGCGATGTCGTCCGGGCCGAGGAGGTTCGGGCCGCCGTACGGGTCCGCGCCGATACGGTCGGCCAGCTGGGCGGTGAGCGCGTCGATGATCCGGAACGCGAAGTACGGCCGGGCGAGGTTGTGCGGCAGCGCGGTCTCGCGGGCGTGGCGCCGGGCCTCCCGTGCCATGTCCGCGTCCAGCCGCAGCTCGCCGTCCTCGTGGTCGATGACGCGGACCGGGTCGGGCAGGCTCTGCCGGTCGGCCACGTAGCGGGCCAGGGCACCGGCCATCGCGGCACCGCCCTTGACCTCGGCGGCAGCGGGGGTGTCGGTCGCGGTCGCGGTCACGCCGGGGAAGAGCTCACCGGGGGTGGCGAGCAGGACCCCGGTCTCGCCGAGCGAGGGCAGCACCTCTCCGATGTAGCCGAGGAACGCCGGGTTGGGCCCGACGATCAGCACGGCGCGGCGGGCCAGCTGCTCCCGGTGCGCGTACAGCAGATAGGCGGCGCGGTGCAGCGCGACGACCGTCTTCCCGGTGCCCGGGCCGCCCTCGACGACGAGGACGCCGCGGTGCGGGGCACGGATGATGCGGTCCTGCTCGGCCTGGATGGTCTGCACGATGTCGTGCATGCGGCCGGTGCGCGCGGCGTCCAGCGCGGCGAGGAGGACGGCGTCCGCGTCGCTGCTCTCATGGCCGGTGCGCAGGGTGTCGGTGAGGTCCAGGATCTCGTCGTGCAGGGCGGTGACCCGGTCCCCGTCGGTGGTGATGTGCCGCCTGCGGCGCAGCCCCATCGGGGTGTGCCCGGTGGCGAGGTAGAAGGGGCGCGCGACCTCGGCCCGCCAGTCGACGACGAGCGGGGTGTGCTCCTCGTCGTCGCGCCGGATGCCGATGCGGCCGATGTGGTGGTCGCGACCGTCGCGGAACGCGAGCCGTCCGAAACACAGCCCGTTCTCCCCCGCGTTGAAGGCGGCCAGCAGCCCGGACTGCTCGGCCACCAGCACATCGCGCTCCAGCCGCGCCTGGAAGGTGCTCGCGCCCTGCGCGAGCGCGCCCCGCACGGCGGCCTCGGCCCCGTCCCGCAGCTCGGCGAGGCGCCCGTAGAGCATATGGATGAATTCCTGCTCCTGCCGCAATTCCTCGTTTGACAATGTGACTCCCGCCCGGATAAGATGGCCTCATAAAGCTTCCCCATGCTCCGAGTTCGCGAAGGCATGGAAATCCCCAATATACGCAGAGAAATACCCCGGCCGTCAAACGGTCCGGGGTATTTCTTTTTCGTACGGGAGCTTCGTGGAAGGCGTTCCGGGAGGCTCGCGGCGGGCGCCGGGGCGCCCGCCGGGCCGTATCGGGTCAGGCAGCCGCGGACCGGCTGCTGTCCGGTTCGAGGCGCTCCGCCTCCTGCGCCGCGTGCGCGGCCCACGGGCGATCGGCCGGTCCGGCGGGCGGGCGCACGGCGTGCAGGGCCGCCCTGGCCTCCGTCGCATAGGTGTCGACGTATTCCTGGTCCGACAGCTTCAGGATCGCGTACATGATTTCGTCCGTAACGGCTCGCAGTACCGCCCGCTGGTCGTGCATTCCCTCGTACCGGGAGAAGTCCAGCGGCTCGCCGAAACGAATGGTGATCGGCACGATGCGCGGCAGCCGCCGCCCCGTCGGCTGCGACTCGAACGTCCCGATCATCGCGCACGGGATCACCGGCGCCCCCGACTCGAGCGCCATGGCCGCCACGCCGACCTTGCCCTTGTACAGCCGCCCGTCGTGCGAGCGCGTCCCCTCCGGGTAGATGCCGAGCAACTCACCCCTGCCGAGCACCTCCAGCGCGGTGTCGACCGCCGCCTGGGCCGCCTCCTTGCCCGACCGGTCCACGGGAATCGCCCCGATGCCGCGGAAGAACGTCGCGGTCAGCCGGCCCTTCAGCCCCGGCCCCGTGAAGTACTCCATCTTCGCGAGGAAGGTGATCCGGCGCTTGACCATCACCGGCATCATGAAGTGGTCGGAGAACGACAGATGGTTGCCCGCGATGATCGCCGCTCCGTTCTGCGGCACGTGCCGCAGCCCCTCCACGCGCGGCCGGAAGAGCCAGCGCAGCAGCGGTATCAACACCACGGATTTGAACGCGAAATAGAACATCCAGTGAGCCCCTCACCCGAGTAACCCCCGCGCCGAGGCACGGTAGTAGGGGGCGGGGGATCATGGGGAGAGCGTCTATTCGGCCACTGCGCGCCCCCAGCTGAATCCCGCCGGGGCGGGGCACGGGGCGGACGCCCCTACCGGCCGCTGCGGGCCTTCTCCTCCACCCGGGCGCGGAGCTTCTCCTCAACCCGGTCGCGCAGGAGCTCGTACTCCTCCCGGAGCCGGCCGAGCCGGGGCGGCCGGGCTATGACCGTGCCACCGGTGACCGTCTCGTGCGGCCCGAACTGCTCCCGGGTGAGGTCGATCTCCACGCCCATGCCCAGCCGGTTCCACCAGTGGTAGTCCGTCTGCTCGCCGTCCACGCGGACCTCTCCGCGGATCAGCTCACCGCCCAGCAGGTCGTTGACGACCATGGCGGTCACACCGCACTGGTCCCGGGCGGGATTGTCCGGGCTCCAGCGGGAGCGGTACTCGGGCGTGCACGTGGCTGCGTCCCAACTGCTGCGGACGGCTTCTTCGATGTCGGTCAGAAGGAGAGGAGTCATGCCGGCCATGCTGGCAGGCGCCACTGACAATCACCGGCCGCCCGGGCGGACGTGGAGATCCAGGCTGCTCGTCCCCGGCGCCTCCACGTCCGGCAGCAGCCGCATGTCGTGGTCGTAGTCGCCGCCGACGAGCGAACGGAAGGGGACCGGCTCGTCCGTGAAGAGCCCGTCGAGCCGGAGCGCGTACTCCCGTTTCGCCGCCTCGAACCGCTCCTCCGGCAGGCCGTTCGCGCCGTACAACGCGAACGGTTCGAGCGGCGCCATGCCGGTGAACCAGAACAGGCCGTGCTGCACCGGGTGGAGGACGTCCGCCAGCCGCCCGTGGATGCCCCGGTCGGAGAACCCCGACTGCCGGGCGCCGATCGTCACCGACACCAGCGCCCGCCGTCCCGCCAGGGCGCCCTCGCTGTAGGGCGGGGGGACCGCCGGGCCATGGGCGAACCCGTAGGTGAACACCCGGTCGAACCAGCCCTTGAGTATCGCGGGCACCGAGAACCACCACATCGGGAACTGCAGGATCACCGCGTCCGACCAGCGCACCTTCTCCTGCTCGGCCGCGATGTCGGGCGACAGCCGGCCCGCCGGCGTGGCCCGCTCGTGGGCGGCCAGCACGTCCAGCCGCTGGTCCGCGCAGTGGTCGGGGAAGTCGTCCGCGTCCACCGTCGCCTTCCACTTCATCGCGTGGAGGTCGGACACCCGCACCTCGTGCCCTGCCCCGCGCAGGTGCTCGACCGCGAAGGCGGTCAGGGAGGCGTTGAGCGAACGGGGCTCCGGGTGGGCGCTGACGACGAGGATCTTCTTCCGCCGCTGCGGCGTGGTTTCGGTCATGACGCCACGTTCTCCCGGGCGCGGCCGGGCAGCCAGCACCCTGTTGTTCCTGGTACTGCGAGGGCCACCCATACTGGAGCCCATGAACGGCGTGACCAAGGACGTGGGCAGCGACGCGATCGACGGGGTCGGTGACACCCGCCGGGCGCTCGGCGGCTTTCTGCGCGCCCGCCGGGGGCGCGTCGCGCCGGAGCACGTCGGGCTCGCCGGCGGGCGTCGGCGAAGGGTGCGTGGGCTGCGCCGCGAGGAGCTGGCCCAGCTCGCCGGCATCAGCGTGGACTACTACGTACGCCTGGAACAGGGCCGGGCCACCCAGCCCTCCCCCGAGGTGCTCGACGCGCTCGCCACGGCGCTCGGCCTCGACGCGGCGGAACGCGGGCACCTCGCCACCCTGGCCGACGCCAGGCGCCATCCCGCGCCCGACGCCCGCGTCAGCGCGCCGCTGCGGCGGATCCTGGACGCCATGGCCCCGCTCCCGGCCTTCGCGACGGACCACCGCCTGGACGTGGTGGCCTGGAACGATCTGGGCGCCGAACTGATCGGCGGCCTGGCCGGGCCGGGCCGCCGCGACCGGAACAACGCCCGGTTCCTCTTCCTCGACCCCGCCTCCCGCGTCGTCCACCCCGACTGGAAGGACAGGGCGGCCGAGGCCGTGGGCCAGCTGCGGGTCTCCGCAGGGCGCTACCCCGACGACGCGCGGCTGTCCGCGCTCGTCACCGAACTGTCCGAACGCAGCACCGAGTTCCGGCGGATCTGGGCCACCGGCGAGATCGTGATGTGCGCAGCGGGCCGCAAGCGCCTGCGGCACCCGCTGGTGGGGCTGCTCACCCTGGACTTCGAGACGCTGCACGTACCGGCCGCGCCCGGCGAGACGGGCCTGGTGGTGCACGTCTTCAGCGCCGAGGAGAACAGCCGGGAGGCAGCCGCCCTCGCCCGGCTGTCCACGGCCGCCACGCGGATGCCGCAGCCGTACGCCGGGTGACCCGGCGGGCGGCCGTTCGGGCCGGGCCGGCTGCCGTTCAGGCCTTCGCCAGGAAGCCTGCGAGGGTGCTGCGGCGGCGTTCGAGGCCGTCGATGCGCTCCTCCGTGGCCGCCAACGCCCTGTCCAGGGTGGCCCGCAGGTCCGGGCACATGTCGAACTCCGGCCGCTCGCCGCGGGCGCACGGCAGCACCGAACGGATCACCTCGGTGGACAGGCCCGCGTCGAGCAGGGCACGTACCTGCCGCACGGTGGTCACCGAGTCCTCTTCGTAGTCCCGGTAACCGTTGGGACCGCGCCCGGCCTCGAGCAGTCCCTGCGCCTCGTAGTACCGCAGCAGCCGCGGGCTGACCCCGGTACGCCGGGACAACTCTCCGATCAGCATGTGACCCGCCCCATCCGCGCTCGACCTTCCCCTCGACGTGAAGCCTCACCGTCGGCCCCATCGTATCGACAAGATCGTCACGGCACGGAATGACCGACGGCGCGGGCCGGTTGTTCCGTCCACACGATTCCGTAGTGCTGACAATTGATGGAGTGGGACATGACCTCTTTCGTTGCTGAACGGGACGACCAGGCGGCGGCCGACCGCTCGTTCCTCTTCGTCCTCGGCAGCTCCCGCCCCGAGGGCAACACCGAGACCCTCGCGCGGGCCGCCGCCGAGCAGTTGCCCACCGGTGTGTCACAGCGCTGGGTGGACCTGACCCGGCTGCAGTTGCCCGACTTCCAGGACGGGCGGCACGAGAGCGAGGCCTGGCAGCCCGAAGAGAACGAGGAGGCGCTGCGGGCGGCCACCCTGGAGGCCACCGACGTCGTCCTCGTCTCGCCCCTGTACTGGTACACCCTCTCCGCGCACACCAAGCGCTACCTCGACTACTGGTCGGGCTGGCTGACGGCGCCCGGCTCCGACTTCAAGAAGCGGATGGCCGGCCGGACCCTGTGGGGGGTCACGGTCATGGCGGACCCCGACGAGGCCGTCGCCGACGGGCTGGTGACCACCCTCAACAACTCGGCGGCGTACATGCGGATGCACTTCGGCGGGGTGCTGTTCGGCAACGGCTCCCGGCCCGGCCAGATACGGGACGACGAGCGGGCCATGCTCCGCGCCAAGACCTTCTTCCAGCGCGAGGCCCCGCTCGCCCGCTTCCCCCAGGAGGAGAAGGCCGACGGGCGGTAGCCGCCCGTACCCGTGCCGGGGCCCCGCCGCCGCCCGCGGCGTCGGTCAGGGGCTCCGCACTCCCGTGGGCGCCGTCGCCCGCACGTACTCCTCGAAGGAGCGGGGGGCGCGGCCGAGTGCCTCCTGCACACCGGTACTGACGTAGTCGTTTGACCCTGGCCGCCGACCGGCTGCGCGCGCCCAGGGCCACGGTCACGGCGGTGGCCAAGGAGGTCGGGTACGCGGACGGCTTCGCGTTCAGCGCGGCCTTCAAGCGCGTGCGCGGCGTCAGCCCGTCCGCCCACCGCGCCGTGTCACGGGTGCCGGACGCGCCCTAGCAGGAGGCGTTGTAGCGCAGCAGGTAGGCGGCGAAGCGGGCGAGGTCGTCCTCGTCCCAGTCGGCGAGACGCTCCCGGAAGGCCGTGCGGCGGTTGTCGCTGACCTGTGCGAGGGCCGCGGTGCCCCGGGCGGTCAGGTGCAGGACCTGGGCGCGCTGGTCTTGGGGGTCGGGGCGGCGTTCGATGAAACCGAGGCGTTCGAGGTCGGCGACCTGTCGGCTGACGGTGGACTTGTTGAGCATGAACCGGTCGGCGAGGTCGGCGGCCCGGCATCCGCTTTGGTCCTCCAGGTGGGCGAGGAGGGCGAAGGAGACCAGCGACAGCTCGGGGTGCATGCGGGCGGCCACGGCCCGGGAGCGCCGGGCGAAAGCGGTCAGCTCGCGCTGGATGGTGTCCAGGGACTGGTCACGGTCGGACATGGGGTGGTGGCCTCTCTTGCTCGTCTGGTTGTAGAGTACAACTTAATGAAGTAGTTGTAAATACCAACCATCCCCTCGCGGGGAGTCGAGGAAACACCATGAAATCCGCGACAGGCGGCGCGCTGCGCCATGTCCTCACCCACCTGCTCACCCCGCTGCTGATGTGCGTCGGCATGGGCCTGGCCTACCTCGGCGCGTTCGCCCACCCCTCCCCCCACGAACTGCCGGTCGCCGTGGTGGGCTCCGGCCCCGGCGCCCAGGCCCTGGCCCGCACCATCGCCGACAAGGCCGGCGACGACCTCGCCGTCCGCACCGTCGCCGACCGGGCGCAAGCGGAGGACCAGCTGCGCCACCAGGACATATTCGGCGCGTTCGTGCCCGGCGAGAAGACACCGGAGCTGCTGGTCGCCTCGGCCGGGTCGGACACCACCGCCGCCGTCGTCCAGAAAATCTTCACGCCCGTGGCGGCCCGTCAGGGCGCCCCGCTGAAGGTCACCGACATCGCACCGCCCACGAAGGACGACCCGACCGGGCAGGGCATCTTCTTCCTCCTGGTCGCCCTCAGCATCGGCTCCTACGCCTCCGTCGCGGTGATCGGCGGAGCCGGGGCGGTCCTGCCCATGCGGGTACGGGCGCTGCTGGCCGCGGCGACGTCCCTGGTGGTCAGCGTGATCGGCGTCGCCCTGGCCGGCCCCGTCTTCCACCTCGTCGACCACGGGCTGGGCGGGCTGTGGGGCATGGCGTGGCTCTACTCCGCCGGCGTGCTACTGATCGGCACCGGGCTGCACACCTTCCTCAAGCGCTGGACGACGCTGGGGATGATGGTGCTGTTCGTCATGCTCAACTTCACCAGCTCCGGAGGCATCTTCCGGCCCGAGCTGCAGAACGGCTTCTTCGCGCCCCTGCACGACGTCTGGAACGGTGCGGCCTTCGTCGAAGGCACCCGCAGCCTCGCCTACTTCGACGGCATCGACCTGGGCGGGCACGTCTGGACGCTGGCCCTGTGGCTGGTCGCCGGCCTGGCCGTGACCGCCCTCGCCTGGGCGGTCGAGTCCCGGCGCCCGGCGGGGACCGTCACCGCGGCGTCCGCTGACGCCGATGCCGAGGAGGAAGTGGAGGAAGCGGTCGGAGTCTGACCTCGCCGCGGGGTGTCAGGGCGCGACGTCATCCGCGTCGGGCAGTCGGCTCACGTGGTCGAACAGCCGCAGCAGCAGCTCCGACAGCCGGTCCCGCTCGGCCGGGTCCAGCGGCGCGAGGACCTCTTCCCGCACCGCCCGCGCGTCGGCGTCGAGCTCGCCGAGCAACGCCCGGCCGGCCGCGGTCACCTCGACCGACACCCGGCGCCGGTCGGCGGGGTCCTGGCGGCGCTCCACTGCCCCGGCCCCGGCCAGGGCGTCGACCACCTTGGCCACGTCGCTGGGGTGCAGGGCGAGCCGCGCCGCCAGGTCACGCTGACTGTGCGGGCCGAAGTCCGTGAGCGCGGCCAGCACCGCCATGTGCCACAGCCGCAGCCCGCGGACGGCGAGCCGCTGCGCGAGCCTGCCGCGGGCGGCCTTGCCGATCTTCGACAGCAGGTAGGTGTCGAGCCGCAGCAGGCTCGGCGGCAGGTCGTGTGCGGTGTCCATACCCATGATTGTAGGTGCGCACCTACAGTAGGTGTCGCCCTACGAACAGGAGACCGCCATGGACGCCCTGCACCCCCGCCTGCTGGCCGCCCGCTTCGCCGACTGCTTCGGCTTCTACGGGGCCGTACTGCCCGAACTGATCGGCGCCGTGCTCGCCGGCGGCGGACCGGCGGGCCCCTACGCCTCCTGGGACGTCGACGGCCAGGGCGTGCTGGCGCTGTTCGACCGCGCCGCGATAGCGGCGGTCGCCGGCACCTCCGCCCTGCCCGCCGAGCCCTCCCCCGCGCAGGACCGGACGATGTTCGTCTGCCGTGTCCCGGACGTCGACGCCGGGCTCGAGCTCTGCCTCCGGCACGGCGCCTGCGAGGTGGCGGGGGCCACCGACCGGCCGGAGTGGGGCCCGAACCTGCGCACCGCGCACCTGCGCGACCCGGCGGGGAACCTCATCGAGCTGCAGTCGTACTGACGCCCCGCCGGCCCGGCACCGGCTGCCGGGCCGGCCTGCACGACGTCAGCGGATGATCAGTGCGTTGGCCATCAGCCGGGGCCCGGTGCTGTCCGAGGGCCGGTTGACGACACGGCCGCCGATGACCATCGTCGTGGAGCCGCCCCCGTCGAGGTTGAGGGCGTCCACCGCGCCGAGGGCGCTCATGACGGCCGCGCTCTCCTTGAACGACACCCCCGAGCTGTAACCGGGGCGGCGGCCGTCGATGGTGACGAACAGCAGCGAGCCGTCGGCGGCGATGCCGGCGAGGGTGCGCGGGTGCCGGTGGGTGGCGAAGTAGTCGTAGAAGCCCGGATCCTCCGGGTAGTTGAAGCCCTCGGCATCCGCGGGCACGACGATGCGGCCGTCGCGCAGCAGCTGCGGCCCGCCCGAGACGGCGTCCACACCACGCCCCGCCACGGCCGTCAGCGGCCGGCGCTGCCGGTCCAGGGCGGCGCTGGACACCGTCAGCACCGCGCCCTGCCGGGCGTGGTCGCGCAGCCACTGGGCGCCGTCGCCGGTCCCGGCGAGCACCGTGGCGTCGGCCGGCACGGTGCCGCCCCGGCCCTCCCGGACCTCGAGCACCTTGCCGTCGCGGCCGAGGACCGCCACGACGCCGGCCCCGGCGTGGACCGACCCCTTGAAGAAGCCGGTGTACTGGATGATCTCGGAGTCGTCGGTGCACAGGGAGTCGTGCCGGGGGCGTTCGGTCGGCCGGTCCCCGCCGGTGCCACCGCAGGAGCGGATCTTGCCGGGGGCCCGGTTCAGCCCGTCGACCTCGCGCTGCGCGCCGTCGGCGGAACGCACCCGCAAGGCGGTGGTGAGCTGCTGGACCGAGGGCCGTACGCGCGCCTCAGAGGGCAGGACCAGCGCACTGCGCCCCTGCACCGCCTCGCTGAGCAACTGGCCGTCGACGACCGAGAGCCCGGCGACGTCCCCGAAGGTGCCGTCCTCCTCGTCGGACCCGTAGCTGCCGTTGACGCCCGCGATGCCGCCCGTGCGCCGGACCATGTCGGCGAGGGTCTCACCGCCGGGCACCCGGTCCAGCGACTGCCGCGCCTCGACCCTCTGCCGCTGACCGGCGGCCACGCGCAGCACGTCGACCACCCAGGGCCCGGAGCGCGACGTCATGTCCTCCCCGGTGAAGTAGGTGCGCGCGGGCCGGAACCCCGCCGCCCTCAAGTCCTTCACCAGCTTGGCCGCCGCCTCCTGATCGGCGAGCGACCCCACCCGCACGCGCCAGCCCCACGGCGCGTTCGAGGGCAGGTCCTGCGGGCGTTCGTCGACCCTGCTCACAGTGGGCGGGAACCCCGCCGCGGCCAGCCGCGCGGCCAGCTCACGTGCCGGGGCCTCTTCCCGCAGCAGCGCGACTTCGATGGTCCAGCGGTTGCGCGCGTCGGTACGCCCCCGCTTGATCCTGGTCCAGGTCACCCCCGGGGCGACCTGCGTGGTCGAGCGCGTCTCCGGGAGACCGGCGTCCCCCAACGGCAGGCGCTGTGCGGCCGGTTGGGCGACCGCCCGCGCCTGCGTGCCCGTGGTGGGCGAGACGAGCGTCAGCATGACCAGGCCGGCAGTCAGCGCCGACCAGCGCATACGTCTGATCTTCACCACTTTTCTCCCCTGCCCTCTCGGTGTCGTGTCGCGGGCTGTCGCCACAGCGTGGACGCACAGCGTGTCGCGCACGAGAACGCTCAGCTCAGCATGGCGTAATGGGGCGGAAACAGGATGCGGCCGTGCACCAACGAGCAGGAAGATTCACCGGCCACCCACAGCGCCCGCCGGGGCGCACCGCCGGTGGTACGGGCGGCGGGCACGGACACCCGGTCGAACGCGGCGGGACCCGCCCCCGTGAGGGCAGGGTCCCGCCGTCCGGCACCGGCCCGGTCAGCCCTTGGCCGCCGGCAGCTGCGCCAGGAAGTCCAGCAGCGCCGCGTTGACCTCGTCCGGGCGCTCCTGCTGGGTCCAGTGGCCGCAGCCGGGCAGGGTGACGTTGTCGTGGAGCTTCGGGGTCGTCCGGTGCAGGGAGCCCAGCAGGTCGTCCATGCCGGGGAAGGAGCGGACCAGGTCGCGGTCGCCCGCCATGTAGAGGGCGGGGACGTCGATGCCGCGGTCGTGGAAGGCGGCCAGCAGTTCCCAGTTGCGGTCGAGGTTGCGGTACCAGTTCAGGCCGCCGGTGAAGGCGCGGTCGCCGTGTTCGGCGTATTCGCGGACGAAGGTCTGGATGTCGTCCTCGGTGAGCCAGGCGGGGAGTTCCCCGGGTTCTTGCATGGTGTCCAGGAGGGTGGCGCCCTCAGGGATGACCCAGGGGCGCGGCGGGTCGGTCTGGGGGCTGTCGCCCGAGGCGCCGGCCAGCAGGCTGCGGAACGTCGCCGCCGGGTCCTGCGCCAGCTGGGCATCGGCGACGCCGGGCTCCTGGAAGTAGATCTGGTAGAAGCCGTCGCCGAGCAGACTGCCCAGGGCCACCAGGGGGGCGACCGGGCCGCGTGGGAGCGGCGGGACGCTCAGGCCGACGACGCCGCGTACGACGTCGGGGCGCAGCATGGCCGTCGACCAGGCGACCGGTGCTCCCCAGTCGTGGCCGACGACGACCGCGCTGTCCTCGCCGAGGGCGTGAATGAGCCCGATCACGTCGCCGGTGAGGTGCAGCATGCTGTAGGCGTCGATGTCGGCGGGCTGGCCGCTGCGGGCGTAGCCTCGCTGGTCGGGGGCCACCACGCGGTAGCCGGCCGCGGCCAGCGGCGCGAACTGGTGCCGCCAGGAGTACCAGCATTCCGGGAAGCCGTGCAGCAGCAGGACCAGTGGTCCCCGCCCCTGCTCGGCGATGTGCAGCCTGACCCCGTTCACCTCGACGAAGCTGTGCTCGACCGCGCTGGTCACATGTCCTCCTGCCCTCTGCCCGTGCCGGGCCCGGTGGGGATGGGGTTCCCGGCCCGGTCAACGGCTCGGGCAACGGCTTTGTTCCGGGCAGCCGTTGGTGACCGGTTCGTACCAAAGGTGAGCAACTGTTGCCCTGCGCGGCTCGTTGTCCGTTGTCGTGAAGAGATATCGACGAGGGTGGCGCGCGCTCGCGGCCGCGGCGGCCGTGGTCTGTGTGTTCGTCTCGCCCGGGGCGTCGGCGTCGGTGGGCGCGGGGCCGCCGCGCGTGGTGGGGGTGCGTCCCGCGACGGCGCTGGACGGGGCCTTCGGCGTCTATGCCGAGCGGGCCCGCTCGCCACGGCACTGGACGGGTGGGGACAGCACGTATTCCGTGCGGACGCCCGCCGGTGAGCTGTGGATCTTCTCGGACACCTTCCTCGGCACGGTACGGCCCGACGGCTCCCGCTCCCCCGTCACCGGCGAGGGCGGCACGACGCCGTTCGTCAACAACAGTTTCGTGCTGTGGACCGGGCACGGCCCGCGCACCGTCACCGGGCGGGACCGGTCGGGCCGCCCCGCGTCGGTCGTCTCCGGTGCCGGCCGGGACGGCTGGTACTGGGCGCGGGCCGGCGTCCCGGACGGCCGCGACGGCGTGGCGGTCGTGTACGCGCGCTACGTGCGCACCGGGCCCGGCCCCCTGGACCTGGCCTGGCGCGGGAACGTCCTGGCCAGGTTCCGCGGCGGGCGGCTGGGCCGGCCGCTCTCGCTCACCCCGCTGCCGTCCTCGGCCCGTACGGCGTGGGGCGCGTGGCTGGAGCGGCAGGGCGGCTTCACGTACGTCTACGGCACCGAACAGGCCCCCTCCGGCGGCAGTTTCCTCCGTCTCGCCCGCGTCGCCGGCGGCGACCTGCGGCGGCCCTGGCGGTACCGGACCGCGCGGGGCACCTGGTCGCCGCGCGAGGCGGACTCGGCCCGGCTGGCCGGGCCCGGCGGCCCGGCGCTGCGGACCTCGGACGAGCTCAGCGTGGTGCGGCACGGCAAGTGGTACGCCCTGCTCTCCCAGCGCGCGGACCGGCCGTTCAGCGCGGAGCTGCAGCTTGCCTGGTCCCGTACCCCGTACGGGCCCTTCACCCGGCCGCGGACGGTGTACACGGCGCCGGAGGCCGGGCCGCACGGCACGTACCGCAACCCGAACGTCTTCGCGTACAACCCGCACGAGCACCCGGAGCTGGAGCGCCGAGGGGAACTGGTCATCTCCTACAACGTGAACAGCCTCGTGCCGGACGACGTCATCCGTCGCGCGAGCATCTACCGGCCGCGTTTCCTGCGCGTCGCCATCGCCCCCTGAGCCGGCCGGCATGGCCGGATTCCTCCGCGCCGCATTGCGGGCGGCACGGGCCCGCGCCAAGATCACTTGCCGTAGCAGCGCGGTCACACACGCGATGTGGGCCGCTTTCGCGCACCCCGTGAACTGGAGACGACCACACATGTCCGCTCGTACCGCGTTCCGCGCCGCCGGCCTGGCCCTTGCCGCCGTGACGCTGAGCCTGACGGCCGCCCAGGGCGCCCAGGCCGCCACCGCCCCGGCCACCCCGGCCCAGGCCGCCTCAGCCGCGGCGACCGCCGCCGAGGAGAACCCCTTCGAGGGGATAGACCTGGAAGGGCTCAAGGCCGAGAAGCGGTTCATGTACCCGGCGGGCCACCGCGTGGCCTACTGGGCGCTGGTACTCGACGAGGAGAGGGTCTCGCGGACGTACTCGGGCGGGAGGTTCTTCCTCTACGCCCCGGCCACCAAGGAGTTCGGCTGGTTCCTCGACACCGACATCGCCACCCGCACGGTCAGGGACCCGCGCCAGGTCGTCATCGCCGACCGCGACTTCATCAGGTCGCACCCCCGGGTCGAGGTGCGCTACGGCAACCCCGACCAGCCCAAGAAGGCCCGGGTGGTGGCCAGGACCACCATCTGGATGGGCTGAGCCGACGACGCACCCGTGCCCTCCGGCCGCGCGGGCGGCCGGAGGGCACGGGAATCGCTACAGCGTGAGCAGCGCCCGGCTGGGGACGGCGGTGTCCCGCAGCGGTCTGAGCGCCAGGCGCATCAGGGCGAGGGCGTTGTCGTCCCCGGCGATGCGGTTGGCGCTGAGCTCACCGCACGACAGGCACTGATGGATGATCAGCCATTCGCCGTCCGGGCGTACCGACAGGCTCAGCGCCTCCATGCGCCCGCGGCAGGAGGCCGCGCGGTCCCCCGGAACGCGGCGGTCGACGTGGAGGCTGGTCAGACAGGTCGGGCAGTGGTTGCGGTGGGCGGTGCCGGGAGCGGTCAGGGGCACGTCCAGCCGGCAGCCGGCGCACCGGAAGACGTCGGCCCGGTGACCGCCGCGTGCGTGCAGGACGTCCTTGTGCCGCTGTGGACGTCGCCGCGCCGCCCGCCCCGCGGTGTTCTTGCGTCGTGGCATGTCGCCTCTCCTTCCGTCGGCCCGTTCAGAGGTCGCCGAACGCTTCGAGCGGGAACGGCGGTTGGGCCAGCGGCCGGACGGCCATGCGCATGAGGATGAGCTGGTTGTCGTCCGTGCAGACCGGGTTCGACGTGAGCTCGTCGCAGCGCACACAGCGGTGAATGATCATCCAGTCGCCGTTGCGCAGCACGGCGATGGCGATCGGTGTCATGCGGGAGCGGCACGCGGACGGCCCGCCCTCGACGTGGTCGTGGACGTGCTGGGAGTGCAGGCACGACGGGCAGTGGTTGCGGCGGCTGCCGTCGGCGGCGAGGGTGGAGACGGTCAGACCGCACCTGACGCAGGTGAAGGTGTCGGTCTTCAGGAAGGGACTGGGTCCGCTCGGGCGAGCGGTGTGATGGCTGGACACCCGGGGTGTGCTCCTTGCTGGAAGGTCGTGATGGCAGCAGGAGACGGCCGAGCGTTCCTCAAGGGCAGCGGGGAGGAAGGTCCGCGATACGTCGAGGCGCGCTCGGCGCGGGCCGGGGCATAATCACCGCTTTCAGGGCATGGGCGCCCAAAGGAGGACCGGTAGTTCTGCCGGGAACGTAACAGTCGCCCGTGGACGGGCGCCACGGAATTTTCCGGCGCGCGACGGACCGCTCCCGGCACAGGAGTCCCTCTGTCCGGTCGCCGGGCCCTGTAGCACGATGGAACGGCGCGGCGCCCGGCCGGGCGCCCTGGGTCGGGGCCGAGGAGTGAGGGGGCCGCATGCGGCGGATCGCCATCGTGGGAGCGGGACAGGCGGGGTTACAGCTCGCGCTGGGGTTACGGGACCACGGACACGAGGTCACGCTCGTGTCGGACCGTACGGTGCAGGAGATCCGCGGCGGACATGTGCTGTCGACTCAGGCCATGTTCGGGCCCGCGCTGCAGATCGAGCGGGAGGCGGGGCTGCATCTGTGGGAGCGACAGACGCCGTCGGTGCGGGCGGTCCGGGCCACGGTGATCGATCCGCCGGGTGAGGCGGCGCTCGCCTTCACCGGATGGCTCGACCAGGCCGCGCAGTCGGTCGACCAGCGGGTGAAGGTGGCCGGCTGGCTGGAGTTGTTCCAGGAGCGGGGCGGCCGCGTCGAGTACGGCACCGTGGACCGGGCCGGGCTGCGCCGGCTGGCGGACCGCCACGAGCTGACGATCGTCGCCGCCGGGCGCGGCGAGCTGTCCGGCATCTTCCCCCGCGACGAGGCCCGTTCGGCGTTCGACCGCCCTCAGCGCGCCCTGTCGTGCGTCTATCTGCACGGCGTGCAGGCGCCGCCGGCGCCTGCGGAGCTGCACACCCGCATCGTGATCGTGCCCGGCGTGGGCGAGGCGTTCCTGCAGCCGGCCCTGACGACGAGCGGGACCTGCACCATCCTGCTGTGGGAAGCCGTGCCGGGCGGCCCCTTCGACTGCTGGCAGGACCGCCCGGCGCCCCACGACCACCTGGAACGCTCGCTGCGTCTGCTGCGGGAGTACGCGCCCTGGGAGCACGCGCTGTGCGCGGAAGCGGAACCGACCGACAAGACCTGCACGCTCTACGGTGCCGTGACGCCCGTCGTCCGCCACCCCGTCGCCCGCCTCGAGGGCGGTGGCGAGGTCCTGGGGATGGCGGACGCGCTCGTCCTCAACGACCCGGTCACCGGGCAGGGCGCCAACAACGCCGCCCGCTGCGCGGCCGTCTACCTGCGCGCCATCGACGAGCGCGGCGACGCGCCCTTCGACGCGCCGTGGATGCACGAGACGTTCGAGGCGTTCTGGCAGCACGCCCGGCACGCCGCCGCCTTCTCCGCCGCGATGCTGGGGCCGCTGCCCGGACACCTCCAGCGCGTGCTGGCCGCCGCGGCGGAGAACGAGCAGGTCGCCCGCCGCTTCGCCGCGGTCTACGCCGACCCCTCCCAGGGCGAGTGGCTGCTGGACCCCGCCGTGGCCGACGCCTACCTCGCCTCCGTGCGCTGACCGCGGCGACGGACCGTCAGAGCGCGGCCGCCTCCGGCCGCATCGGCGGTTCCGTCAGGCCCTGGGGATCCGGGCCGAAGAGGACGGCCCTGGCGACGGACGGCTTGAACAGGGAGACGGCCGGGGCGGTCAGGTTGAGTACGGCCCGGAACGCCCTGCCGACGACGGGGTCGCCGCTGGCGCGCTCCTGGACGCGCTGCAGGTACCAGTCGGCGGGCCGGTCGACGGCCCGGGGCCGCAGGACGTTGCCCATGGCCCCGGGCATGTTCTTGTCCGCCCCCGCCGAGATGTCCCAGGCCTGCCGGGCCGCGGCGAACAGGGCGTGCTGCACGCGGCGCGTCGTGGGCGTGCGGCGGGTGTCCTCCAGGGCGTCCCGCAGAGCCACGGCACTGAGCGCGGCGACGGACATGCCCTGGCCGTAGACGGGGTTGAAGGCGCACAGGGCCTCGCCCGTGGCGAGGAATCCCGCCGGGCGGCGGCCCGGCAGGTCGTAGCGGCGGCGCAGGTTGCCGGTCTTGCGGAAGCCGTGGATGGCGGAGACCGGTTCGGCCTTTTGCAGCCAGTCGTGGAGCACGGGGTGGGGAAGGCCGGTGGCGAAGTCCATGAACCCGGCCTCGTCGGTGGGCGGCTCGGAACCGCGCAGGCCGGAGAGGATGACGGACCAGCGGCCGCCCTCCATGGGCAGCATGATGCCGCCGCGCGGCTGGGTGGGGTTCGGCACGATGTAGACGCCCTGGAACGGCGCGTCCCCGGCGTCGTCGCGGGTGCGGTAGAACCGCGTCGCGTAGGCGAGGCCGGTCTCGAGGCTCTCCTCCCGCGGCGGTTCGGCCCCGATGGCGGTCAGCCAGGCGCCGGCGCGGGACGACCGGCCCGTGGCGTCCAGGACGAGGTCGGCCTCCAGGACGCGCTCCTCCCGGCGCGACGCCGCTGCCCCGCGCTCGCGCAGCCGGACGCCCCGTACCCGGGTGGCGTCCCCGAGGAGCCCGGTCACCTCGGTGCCCTGCAGCGTCCGGACGCGGGGGCCGGCCAGCACACGGCGCCGTACGAGATGGTCGGTCAGCGGCCGGGAGGCGGTGAGGATGTGCGCGGTGGCCCCGGTGCGGCGGAACCAGCGGCCCGCCTGCCACTGCACGATGTCGCTCGGCATGCCCACCCGTGGTGATCCGTGCGCGAGCATCTCCGCCCCGATGCCCGGCAGCAGCGCCTCGAGGGCGCGCTGGCCGCTCTCCAGCATCACATGGGTGTGCCGGTCCTGGGGCAGGCCGGCACGGTGGTCGGGGCCCTCGGGATAGCGGTCGCGTTCGATGACGGTCACAGTGTCGGCGTGGGAGCCGAGCACGTGCGCGGCGAGAAGTCCCGCGAGGCTGCCCCCGATGACGGCGACGTGCCGCGGCGGGCGGCCGCTTCGGGGACCGTCGTCCATGCGTGCCGGATCCTGCGTTTGTGTGTTCGCCATGTCCACCTTCGTCTCCCCGGCCGCTGCGGCCTCCCGCCCCTCGGGTCGGCGGGGGCATCCCGCGGCGCTATTCCCCCGGACGCCGATCACCGTACCGGGCGCCGAACCCGCCGCGCTCCCCGGACGGTTCACCCCTCGCACAGGGGTTTCGGAGTCGCGCTCTGACCTGCGCGCTCAGGGGCGCGTGGACTAGGGCGGACGACTATGCAGCCGGGACGGAGTGCGCCCCTCACTCCAATACACCTTCGGCCGTACCGGGTTCGCTTTAGTTCCTTTATGGAACGGGCACACACCTTGCCAGGACCGGGGCGGGAGCAGGACCGAGGAAGTCCCCTCGCGCTCCGGTACGACGTGCGGGCTCTGTGGGCAGGGGGAGCGGAGAGCTGTGATCCAGTACGGCGCCGGATCGAGACCGTTCGGGGCCCGGACCGGCGGCCGGTCCCCGGACCGGCCGCCTCGGGAGCCGAGCGGTCCGGCCGTCTCCGTGCCCGCTCGCGCCGCGCGCCGAACCGTCTCCCCTGCCCGGCGCGCACGCGTCTGCCGGGCGCCTCGATCATCGCCGGATGCACCCGTTGCCACCCCGCCGGTGCACGGCACATTGTGACAGCGCACCGTCACGATCACCGGGAGGGGAATGCCTTGCATCGCAGCGTTGCCGTGACTCCCACCAGGAGGGCCGCGGGCCCAGGAGGTGGCCATGCCCCAAGATGTGATCATTCCCGTCGACTTCCCGCATGCGGTCAACCCAGACATCGGCCGGGCGTACGCCCGGGAACTCCGATGGGGAGACCGGTACCGGGTGACCGACGACCCGGTCCGCTGGCAGCGGATACGCGCCGCCGAACCCGGCAAGCTGGTCGGCTACACCGCCCCCGACGCACGGGGCAGCGGGTACGACCTCGCCGTCGACCAGATGTGCTTCTTCTTCTACTTCGACAACCTTGTCGAAGAGCTCTTCTTCGACGCCCCCGCCCAGGCCGCCCCCTTCATCCAGCGCATGGCGGACATCCTGGATCCGGACATCCCGCCCGGCCTGCACGACCGGTCCATTCCGGCGGTGGCCATGCTGGCCGACCTGTGGGCCGACAGCAGCGCCCGGATGTCATGGCAGTGGCGCCACCGGGCGGCCGGGCACTGGATGGACTACCTGTGGGCCAACCTCGCCGAGGCCGTCGACCGGCACCGGGGCACCACACCCGCCTCCATCGGCTCCTACCTGCGCATCCGCCGGGCCTCCATCGGGCTGACGCCCGTCCTGGACATGTACGAGGTCTCCGGCGGCTTCGAGGTTCCCGCGGGCGTGTACCGGCAGTCCGACATCCGGCGCCTGCAGACCCTGGCCTGCGATCTGACCGTGCTCGGCAACGACCTGGTCTCCCACGACAAGGAGGACGCGGTCGGCGACACCTACAACGCCGTCATCATCCTGCGCGATCACCACGGGCTCTCCGAGCGGCAGGCCATCGGCCAGGTCAGCGCCGAAGTGGTCCGGCGGGCCGCGGAGTTCCACCATCTGCGGGCGCGCCTGCCCGGCCTGTGCGACGCCCTGGACTTCGACACCCACGACCGCGCGCTCGGTGGACCCGGCCCCCAGCAGCGGCGGGCCATCCGCCTGCCGGTGCCGGGCACGCCGCTGTGCCCTCGTGAGGCCACGCTCTCCCTGGCGCAGTGCCTGCACACCTGGGTGGGCGGACACTTCGACTGGATGCGCGAAGCCCCCCGCTACGCCTCCGACCACGCCACGCCCGTCGGCAGACTCGCCGAGGCCTGACCGGTGAGGGGGCCGACCGCGGGGCCGGGCCCCGCGGCCGGGCGCGCCGCGGGGTCAGCCGGCCGCCGCGTTCTCCTCCTCCACCGCGGCCCGGACCTGAGCGTCCTCGATGACGGTGGTCGGGTACAGGGCGCGGCCGACCGCGTAGGGCTGAGCGTAGACGGCGACCAATTGCCGGATCTTGTCGCTGTCCGGCTCGTCCGCGGTGCTCTCCCCGTCCTCCTCGGGGGCCGGGAGGCCGGCCCACATGTCCTCGGCGGCGCTCATGAGCTGGTCGACTTCGTCGCGCAGGCGGTGCCAGGCGCCTTCGCGCAAGGCCTGCTCCATGGCGGAGAGAGAGCCGAGGACGGTGACGTAGTCCTCGGCCAGGCGCTCCTCTTCGGCGGTAGGTTCGAGCGCTTTGGCTGCCAGCTCGGTTGCGTACACGGACACCTCCACGGATGGGACGGGCAGTACCGGGACCCTGCGTACGGCCCCGGCCCCCCGGCATCGTCGCGCCCCGGGAGCGCGGCCGTCGCCGTTCACTGTGGCCGCGCAGCCATTTATCACCCGCACGGATGAGCGCTCGGCCCTCAGAGGGTGTCGTCCAGCGCCAGCCTCCTCACACCCGGTACGTGGTCGTCGAGTTCGCCGGGCTCGAACCGGCACATGCCCACGACGTGCCAGAACTCGCCCGCGATGTCGCCGTCGAATTTGTAGCCGCCCGAGGGCGTCAGGGCCGCCCAGCCGCCGGGGACGCCGATCAGGGTGGCGCGCTCGGTCGGCGGGCCCTCGGGCGGCACCGTCCACAGGCGGACGGTGCCGTCCTCGCCGCCGCTGGCGAGCAGGGAGCCGTCCGGGCTGAAGGCGAGGGCGAGGATCCGGCCGGTGTGGCCGGTCAGGAGGCCCGTCCGGCCGCCGCTCAGCGGGTCCCACAGGCCGATGGTCCGGTCGTCGCCCGCGGTGGCCAGCAGGGGACGGACGGGGTGGGCCGCGGCGGCCCACAGCCGGCCCGTGTGGCCGCGCAGGCGGTGCCGGGGCCCGCCGTCCTGCCAGACGATGGCCTGGCCGTCCCAGGAGGCGCTGGCCAGCCAGGCGTCGCCGGGGCCGTGGACGACGGCGTACACCCGGTCGGCATGGCCTTCGAGTTCGGCGACCAGACGGCTGTCGGCGAGGTCCCACAGGCGTACGGACTTGTCGTCGCAGCCGGTGGCCAGGCCGCCGCCGTCCGCCGTGAACGACAGGGACCGCACCCGGCCGCGGTGCTTGGCGAGGGTGGTGACGTGCGCCCCCGTGCTGCGGTACCACAGCCGTACGGTGTCGTCGTCGTTGGCGGTGGCGAGGATCTGCCCGTCGGCGCTGAAGGCCTCGGCCCACACGTGGTCGGTCTCGGCGTCGATCTCCCGCTGGTACTCGCCGCTGGCGGCGTTCCACACATAGACGTCGCCGTCGCTGCTCGACGTGGCCAGCAGGGGCCCGCCGGGGGCGAACACGGCGGAGACCAGGCGGTCGTTGTGACCGGTGAGCTCGCGTACGCGGCGGCCGGTGGCGGGCTCCCACAGCCGGACGGCGCCGTCGTTGCCGCACGCCGCCAGCTGCGCGCCGTCCGCGCTGAAGGCGAGGCTGACGACCTTGCGTCCGTGACCGCGCAGGATGCGTCTGCCGCGGCCGGTGGTGGTGTCCCACAGCCGCACCGACCCGTCGTTGCCCGCCGACACCAGCAGCGGGCCGGACTCGGGGGCGCCGATGCCGCCGCGGGGCCGGAACCGGCAGGCCCAGACGGACCCCTGGTGGTCCGCGGGCTGCTGGCGCAGGGGCACGGCCGACCAGCTCACGGCGGCGGGGGCGGAGGCCGGCGGCGCGCTCTGGGAGATCCGCCAGAGCCGCACCGACCCGTCGCTGCCGCCCGCCGCCAGCATGCCGCCCTCGGGGTCGAACACCACTTGGTACACGGCTCCGCCGCCGGTCAGGGGCGCTGCGGCCGGCTCTCCGGTGAGCGGGTCCCACAGCAGGACGCGGCCCTCGGTGTCGCCGCTGGCGAGCAGGGCGCCGCCGGGGTGGAAGTCCAGGGTGTAGACGCGGCCCGGGTGGCCGGTGCACGTGTGGCGCAGCCGCCGCCCGGCGACGTCCCAGATCCGGACGGCGCCCCGGTCGTCCTCGCCCATGTCGCCGGTGGCCAGCAGGGTCCCGTCCGGGCTGAAGCGGGCGCGGTAGACCGCTCCCCGGTGGCCCTCGAGCTCGCCGAGGAGCCGGCCCGTACGGGTGTCCCACAGCCGTACGGCGGCGACGGCGTCGCCGGTGGCCAGGAGCGTGCCGTCGGGGCTGAACACCGCGGTGTAGACGGGCGCCCGGTGGCCGGGCAGGCGGTGGGCGACCGTGCCGTCGGCGACGTCCCACAGGGTGACGGTGCCGTCGGCGTCGCCGGTGGCCAGGCGGGTGCCGGAGGCGTCGAGGGAGACCGGCCACACGCCCTCGGGGTGCACCTCCAGGCGGTGGCGGCAGGCTCCGGAGACGGGGTCCCACAGCCGTACGGTGCCGTCGGCCCCGCCCGTGGCGAGGACCCCGCCGCGGAACTTCACGGCGTAGACGCGGCCCATGTGGCCCTGCAGGGTGCGCAGGGCCGTGCCGGTGGCGGCGTCGCAGACCAGGACGCCGCCGTCCTCGCTGCCGAGCGCGAGGAGTTCGCCGGCGGGGCTGTAGGAGACCGGTTCCGGCAGCCGGCTCGTGCGCATGTCGAAGCCGTAGGGGACGCCGACCGCGGAGGGGCGGAAGCCTGCTTCGGCGGACAGGCCGGGGGCTACGGCCGCGGCGCGCAGCTCGGGGGTGTCCAGGGTGGCCGGGTCGGCCACCGCGTTGATGAGGGCCGAGCGGTGCCAGCTGCTGCCGGTGACCTGGGCGCCGCGCAGGTCGGTGCGGACCAGGCGGGCCCGGCGCAGGTCGGCGCCCCGCAGGTCGGCGCCGCTGAGGTCGGCGTTGTCCAGGCGGGCGCCGGCCAGGCGGGCGTCGCGCAGGACGGCGCCGGAGAAGTCGGCTCCGACGAGGCCGGCGTCGGTGAGGTCGGCGCGGGTCAGGTCGACGCCGGAGAAGTCGCGGTAGGAGAGGTCCTCGCCGGCCAGGACGGCGCCGCGCAGGTCCGTGTGGGCGGGCACCCTGAGCCGGCTGAGGATCTTCACCGCGTTGGCGCGGGCGATCTCGCCGCCGTCGCGCGCGCCGCCCGCGTCCGCGCCCTCGCCCGCCAGGGCCCGCTCCGCCCACTGCTGACAGGTGCGGTGGTCGGCGAGGTCGCACAGGAACTCGACGGCCAGCTGGCTCAGGGGGCGGCGGGCCAGCAGGTCGGCCTCGCCCTGGTCGCCGCGGTCCAGGCGGGCCCCGGCCTCGCGGGCCACCAGCCATTCGGCCACGGATCCGTGGATGAACCGGAAGAGGCCGTCGTCGGTGCGCACCAGCAGGCTGCCGGAGCCGACCGCGTGCGCGGTCTGCGGCACGGAGAGCCGGGTGTCCACCAGCTCGTTCAGCGCGTCGGCGACGTCGTTGAGCTCGTCGAGCCGCAGGGCGCTCTCGCCGCTCTCCCACAGGCGCAGGGCGAGGATGGTGACGGCCCGCCACAGCTGGTCCAGGCTCAGTCCGGGGGTGCTGCCGGGGCCGCCCTGGCCGCGCCGCTCCTCGAACCGCAGCCAGGAGGAGAAGACCTCCTCGTACAGTCCGGCGGGGCTCAGGGCGCGGCCGGCGCCGGCGACGGCGCGCAGCCGGTCGTGGTCGAGGTCCGCGACGAAGCTGAGCAGGCGGGGGTTGCGGCACAGGGCGAGCAGGTCCGGGATGCCTTCCAGCAGGCGGACCCGGCGGTCCGCGGCGTGTTCGTCGCCGTAGCGGTTGACCAGGTACGAGCGGATCTGCTGCGGCGTGAACTCCTGGACGGCGAGGACCCGGCGCTGCGGGAGCAGCCCGACGCGTTCGCCGAGGGCGGTCAGCACCTGGGCCTGGGAGCGGAAGTGCTGGGTGCGGCTGCTGACGACGATCTTGGCGCTGTCGACGGCGGCGTCGAGCAGGACCTGGAGATGGTCGGCGGCGCGGTCGTAGCTGACCTGGTTGACCAGTTCGTCGAATCCGTCGAAGAGCAGGACGATCCGGCCCTGCCGGAGCATGTAGCGGAAGGCGCGCAGGTCGATGGTGTCGACGCCGTGGCCGGCGAGGTGGGCGGCGACGAGTCCGTCGAGGGTGTGGGCCTTGTCGAGGGAGCTGAGCTGGATCAGCAGGGGCACGAGGTGGGGGAGTTCCGCGGGCAGGCGGCGGGCCAGCTCGCGCAGCGCGAAGGTCTTGCCGTGCCCGAAGTCGCCCAGGAGCAGCAGGAAGCGGCCGTGGTCGGCGTCGAGGAGGCGCAGGACGTCGTCGACGAGGCCGTCGCGCTCCACGCCTCCGGGGCGCTCCAGCTCGCGGTAGCGCTGGGGGAGGTAGAGGCCGGGCTGGTACTGGGGGTCGGTGCTCAGGCGTTCGGTCTGGGCGGCGACGTAGCCGCGCAGGTCGAGCAGGCCCTGGAATTCGGTGAAGCTGCGCACGAGGACGCCCCGGCGGCGGGCGTGCTCGCGCAGGGCGCGGGCGGGCGGCGGGCCGTCGTGGACGAGTTCGGCGTCGGGTTCGGTGTCGGAGGCGTGGACGCGCTCGATGAAGTGGTCGATGTCCTCCGCGCCGGGGGTGCCGGAGCACACGCCGACGCGTTGCTGGCGTACGAAGCCGGCCTCGGTCCAGGTGATGAGCAGGCCGGGCGGGTCGCCGGGGATGCGGCGCAGGTGGACGCCGTCGTGGCGGATGCGGCAGACCTCGGCGACGCGGGCGATGAGGGCGTCGAGGGGGCCCTGGACGGCGCGGGCCTCCGCGCCGGGGCCGGCGGGGTCGGTCGCGGGCGTGCCGGTGCGGCCGGACGCGTCGAGGGGGTCGGGGGCGCCGGGGGCGGTGGCGGGGTCCTCGGTGCCCGGGGCGGGCGGGGGCGGCTGGGGCGGGCCGAAGGCGCGGTGGGTGCCGGGCCAGGCGAGGGCGTACCGGCGCGGTGTGCCCTCGGGGCTCTGCGGCCAGTGGGTGAGCCCGTCGCGGGTGAGGTGGAGCAGCTGGTGCAGGCCGGGGGCCGCGGCGCCGAGGACGGGCAGTTCCCGGGTGGCCAGCGGCAGGGCGAAGGCCGTGGGCCGGTCCGCTGCGGCCCGTGGTTCGGCGGTGGGGCCGTGCAGCAGCAGGTTGAGTCGGGGTGCGGTGAGCCGGGCCAGGACGTCGGTGTCGCGTAACGGGGCGGTGCCGGTGCGGCGTCCGGCGCCGGGGGCGCCGGACGTGCCGCGGCCCGGGTCGTAGCCGAGGGTGCGGCCGGGGCCGGCGGGGCGTCTGGTCCGCTCGGCGGGGGCGGGGCCCTGGTCGGGGCCGGGTTCGCCGCCGAGCGGGCGGCGGGTGTCGAGGGGGTGGCGCAGGGCGCCCAGGCGCAGCCAGCCCTCCCGTTCGTAGGAGCGCAGTGCCTGGGCGAACCAGGCGGCCTGTTCGGGTCCGACCATGCCGTACTGGTCGTCGGGGCGGTGGCTGTAGGCCATCGAGGAGTTGAGGCCGGCGACGACCGTGCGCAGGGCGGGGACGGGGAACAGGCTCCAGGGCTGGTCGCCGTCGAAGACGACGTCCAGCCCTTGGTAGAGCTCCTGGAACAGCCGGGCGTAGTGGCGCCACTTGGGCCAGTAGGGCGGCCGGGGCTGCATCTCGTCGGCTTCGCAGTTGTTGAAGTAGGCGCGGCAGGCGGCCTGGCTGACGTCCTGGCCGCCGGGTACGACGGCGAGGCGGTCGGCGGCGAGGCCGAGGCGGGAGCGCAGGCCGGTCAGGAAGGTCAGCGCCTGGTCGCACTCGCGCGGGCTGCCGGAGGCGGTGAGGTCTCCGGTGACGACGAGGAGGTCGGGTGCGGGTGCGCCGGCGTCGGTGAGTTCGACGAGGTCGCCCCAGATGGCGGCCTGGAGTTCGGCGGGGTCGGCGCCTCTGCCGAAGCTGGGCCCGGCCAGGTGGAGGACGCTGACGGCTTCCCTGGTGTGGTGGCCCTCGGCGGCCTGGGGGTAGTCGGGCGGTGCGGCGGGGCGGCGGCGTCCGGCCCAGCCGGGGCTGCCGGGCTGCCGGGCGGGCGGGTGCGGGACGCTGCGCACGGGGTCGCCGGGGTGGCCGGCGGAGTGGGGGAAGCCGGGGAATCCCGGGCCCCGGGTGGGGCGGGCCCTGCCGTCGAGCGCGTGGCCGACGCGGGTCAGGAGCAGGTCGCGGGCGGCGGCGGTGTCCTGGATGCCGACGAGGTCGACGTAGGTGATCGTGGCGAGCAGTCCTTCGACCGGGATGTCCTCGACGCGGACGGTGATCAGCCGGCGTTCGGGGGCGTCGGGATCGGCGCGCAGTGCGGCCTGCCACTCCATCCGTCCGTAGCGGGAGCGTTCGTAGTTGCGGGAAAGAACGGCGATGACGGCGGCGGATTCGCTGACTCCGCGGTCCATGAAGTCGACGAAGTTCGTGCCGGGGACGAAGTCCCAGGCCTGGATGACGGTGCGGTAGCCGGCTTCCTCCAGCGTCCAGGCGATCCACGACGCCCATCGCTCGTCGGCCGGTGAGTAGCTGATGAAGAAGTCCAACGGCCGGTGCTGTGCGTCGAGTTCCTGGCGAACGACCATGGTCCCCATCCTAGGAACCGCCTCACGCGCAGTCACTGTATTCGTGCGAATGGTGTGCGATGCTCTTGCCCGTGCGCGCCTTACGACGTCTGCATGTTCTGGACTGGCTCGCCGCAGGGGTGCTGGCCTGCGGTCTGTTGTTCCTCGCCACGGGGCTGCTGCCCACCGCTCCGGCCGGGGACGCGATGGTGCGGATCGCACCGCTGCTGGCGTTCCTGGGCACGGTGATCGTGCTGGCGGAACTCACCAGCCGCGCCGAGGTGTTCGACGTGGTGGCGTCGGGGGTGGCCCGCGCCGGGGGCGGGAGTTACGCGCGACTGTTCGTGTTGTGCGTGGTGTTCGCCTCGGCCACGACGATCACGCTCAATCTCGATACGACGGCGGTGCTGCTGACGCCGGTGATGCTGGCGCTGGCGTCGCGGGTGGGGATCGCCGCGGTGCCGCTGGCGATGACGACGGTGTGGCTGGCCAACACGGCGAGTCTGCTGCTGCCGGTGTCGAATCTGACGAACCTGCTGGCGGCGGACCGCGTCGCGCTCTCCCCCCTGGGCCTGGCGGGGAAGATGTGGGCGGCCCAGCTGGCCTCCGTCGCCGTGACGATGGGCTGTCTGTGGCTGTTCTACTGGCGCCGCCGCGAACGGGGCGCGGACGATTACGTTCCGCCGTCGCTCCACCGCCCCGCGGACCGGGTGCTGTTCCGTGTGTGCGCCGTCGCCTGCGCGGGCTTCCTGCTGGCCATCCTGGTCGACGCCGTTCCCCTGTGGACGGCGTCGGCGGCGGCCATGGTCCTGGTCGTCGCGGCCTTCGCGGTGCGCCGCAGGTCGGTGCTGCGGCTGTCCCTGGTGCCCTGGCGGCTGCTGGTGCTGGTGCCGGGGCTGTTCCTGGTGGTGGAGACGGTGAACGTCAACGGCCTGCACGAGCTGCTGTCCTCGGCGGTGGGCCCGGACGGCGGCCTGCTGGGGATGTTCCGGGCCGCGGGGGTCGGCGGGGGCCTGTCGAACGTGCTCAACAACCTGCCGGTCTATCTGGCCGGGGAGTCGGCGGTGCCGGAGGACAACCACCGGCAGCTGCTGGCCCTGCTCATCGGCACCAACGTGGGCCCGGTGGTGACGCCCTGGGCGTCCCTGGCCACACTCCTGTGGTTCGAGCGCTGTCACGCCCAAGGGGTGCGGGTGTCGCTGAAGCGGTTCATGGGCACGGGCGCGGTGCTGGCGGCCGGGGCCCTGCTCGCGTCCGTCGCGGCGCTCGCCGCCACCGCCTGAGGGCCGCGGAGGGGGGCACGGTCAGGGGTGTCCGTTGAGCGCGCTCCTCGGCCCGCGCCCGGCCCGGTGCGCGACCAGGTCGAGGAGGTAGGGGATGTCCTGCGGGCGGCCGGCGACGAAGCTGCGGTCGGCCTCGGGCCCGTCGACGCTGCCGAGGAAGGGGCCGCCGTCCAGGGACCGGACCTCCAGGCCCGCCTCGGCCGCCAGCAGCACGCCCGCGGGCAGATCGATGCCCTCGGCGCGGTAGCCGACGAAGCCGTCGATGTCGCCACGGGCCAGCATCGCCCACGCCAGCAGGGGCGCCCACAGCTGCAGCAGCCGCCGGCACCGTACGTCCAGCGTCTCCTTCAACTCGCGCAGCACGGCGTCCCGGCGGGCGACCGTGTGCCCCTGGGTCCAGGCGAGCAGCGGCCCGGCGGCGGACGGCGCCCGGGACGGGCCGCTCAGCCGGCCGCCCGGCCCGTACGCGCCGCCGCCCGCCGTCGCGGTCCAGGTCCGGTCGGTCACCGGGTCGTGCACGACGCCGACCACGGGCCGCCCGTCGACGCACAGGGCGATCCCGACGACGTAGGCCGGCAGCCCGATGACGACGTTGTTGCTGCCGTCGAGCGGGTCCACCAGCCAGGTGCGGTGCGGCGCGCCCGCCCGTGGGCCGGGGACCGCGCCCGCCTCCTCGGCGAGGATCCGGTCGTGCGGGAAGTGCTCCCGCACGCGCTCCACGATCAGACGCTCGGCCAGCAGGTCGAGATCGGTGACGACGTCGCCGCGCCCGCCCTTGGCCCGCACGCCGTAGTCGTCGTGGAAGCGCGAGCGCACCAGCGCGCCCGCGGCGCGGGCGGCGCCGACCGCCACCGCGCTCTCGGCCGCGTACCGCCCCGGGGGGACCGGATCCCGCGGTGCACCGTCACGGGGAAGGGCGTCCATCGATCCTCCTGAGGACAGTACGAGCCGTCCGCGCGGTCTGCGCCGCATCGCAAGTCTGTCGTACCACCCGGTGCGGGGCGCCATGCACCGGTCCCAGGCTCAGGTCGCAGCGCCCGGGCAGGGTACGCCCCAGCAGCAGGGTGGCGGCGGCCGTGCCGGGCGGCACGACGGTGGCGTGGAAGTCGCCCGCGGGCAGGGTGTAGGTCTCGCCGCCGACGCTGGTCTCCTCCGGTCCCGGCTCGCACCGCACCAGGCGCGGCGTCGGCAGGAGCACGTCCACGGCCGAGGCGTCGCTGCGCACTTCGTACACGCGGTGGGTGGGCTCGTGCGGCCGGTCGCGCACCCGGACCCGTAGATTGCCCACCCGCCCGTACAGCACACAGCTGGCCAGATCCCAGCTGTGCGCGTGCACCCGCGAGGTGGTCAGCCCCGCCGCCCGGCCCGGCGCCTCGGCGTCGAAGACGTGCACACAGACGCCTCGGTCCTCCTCGCGCTGCACGGGAAGGCACAGGAAGCCCAGCGGGTGGCGGACGGCGCGCAGCCGGCGCCGCCCGGAGGCGATCTCCTCGAGGGCCGAGGCGGCCGCTTCGAACAGCGCGGTGACCGCGCCGCCCCCGGCCCCGGCCCCGGCTTCGGCCATGGCTCGTTCGATCAGTCCGTAGTCCACGGGGCTGCGCACTCGGGGGTTCACCTCCGGTAGGGATTCTCCGCGTGCAGGGCCTTGTCGATGATGTCGCCGACGTCCCGGTCGGTGAAGGCCGCCGGGAGCGGCAGGGCGAGTCCTTCGAAGAGCCGGAGGACCTCGTCGACCGTCGGCTCCTCGCTCAGCGGTTCGGTGCGGCTCAGTTCGAGGGGGTGGGCCTGTTCCCGGCTCTGGTGGAGCTCGGTGACGTAGTAGTCGTACAGCGGCCGGTCCCGTTCCACCAGCAGGTTGACGCGCTGGGGGTCGTCCTGGGTGATGATCAGGCACGAGTTGGACAGGTCGAAGCGGAGGGTGGGCACCACCGACGACAGATAGACGTCGATCTCCAGGGTGTCCAGCCTCTGTTGGTACCAGCAGGCGGCCAGCACCGTGGCGAACGACTCCTTGCGGGTCCGCTCGGCGCTCCAGGCCTCGGGAGGGGTGACGTGCAGCCGGTGGGCGAAGGTCTGGCGGAAGCGCGCGTAGGCCGCGCACGCCTGTTCGTCGGCCGGGTTGACGATGTCTATCTTCATGGTGAGCGAGCGGCGCTGGCGCTGCGCCTCCTGGACGCAGAAGGGCAGGGTCACCGCCCGCAGATAGGTGCCGGTGCCGCCCTTGAACACCCAGCGGTCGGTGTTCTGCCGCGCCCTGTCCAGGGCCTGTTCGAGCTCGGCGCCGGACAGGGAGCGGACCATGGTGAGGTCTTCGAGGGCGTGCCGCGTCCCGGTCATGGCGGTGCGGATGTCGACGACGCGGCGCCGCCGTTCGGTCAGCGTGCCGAAGACGAGGGCGGCCAGGACCAGGAGGGTGGCCCCCGAGGTGACGTTGTCGTCGATTTGCTGGTCGAAGACGTCCAGGAGGCCGATGATCAGGGCCGCGCCCAGGGCGACGACCCCGTCGAGGTTCCTGATGGTCCACCCGACGGCGTTCTCGATTCCCCGCCCCAGCTCGGCAGTTCCGCGTGCCATGGCCCCCGCCTCTCCCCCGGTTGCGGCAATCGTAGGAGGGAGGCGTGGCCGACGGCCAGGATTTACGGTCGTGACGGGTGGTTTCCGCGCCATGAGGGGTCGCGGCCCGTGAGGCCGACGACCCGGTCGATGAGCGGGGCGTCGGCGGGGACGTCGACGGCAGCGGCGAAGAGGCCCTCGGGAGCGGGCTCCCGCCCCGGCCCGGGGGCGAACTGCGAGACGAACTCCAGGCACGCCAGCAGTTCCCGCTCACCGCAGTCGTAGGGCTGTCCACTGGACCGGGCGACGTCCCAGCCGTGGACGACCAGCTCATTGAGGGCCACCCTGGCGGCCACGTCCCCGGGCAGCTCGACGCCGCCGGCCCGCGTGACGCCCTCCCAGGCGGCCGGGTCCCGCCAGGCGTCGGCGAGGGCGGCGAGCCGGGCGGGGAAGAGGGTGCGCCAGTCCTCGTCCAGGCGGGAGGCGTCGCCGGAGGGGCCCTCGGGGCCGCCCGGGGGCAGCCCGCTCTTGGCGGCCGCGGCGGTGAAGGCGAGGGCGAGGCCGCCGATGTGCTCGATCAGGTCGCCGAGGCGGTAGTCCTCGCACGGCGTGGGCGCGGTGAGCCGGTCGGCGGGGACCGCTTCCAGCAGTCCCGCCATCCGGCCGGCCGCCGGGCCGAGATCGAAGTCCACGGTCATGGTGACTCCTCCAGCACGCACGGTGTCGAGGGCAGCAGGGGGCCACCGTATACGCGCCGGTCGGCGGCGGTGCGGGCCCGACGCGGTCCCGTCCGGTCTTTCACCGGACCGGAGGGACCGGGCGGGACCGGACGGGCCGACGGGACCGCCTCTCAGCCGTGCACGACCTTCAGGGTGGCCGGCCAGCCGTCCCGGTCGAGACTGCGGTAGAGCTCCTTGATGTCCTGCGGGCGCAGCTTGACGCAGCCGTGGGAGGTGTAGTCGCTCTCCCCGTCCCAGCGCTGGTTCTCGGGGCCGCCGCTGCCGCCGTCACGGGTCATCTCGCTGTGGATGAACAGCTCGGTGCGCAAGGTGCCGTCGTGGCAGCGCTTGTCGCCGAGCTCGATGGCGTAGCCCTTGACGAGGTTGCCGTTGTACGCGGTGTGGTGGCGGCCGAGCGTGTACGTCCCGTCGGGGAGCCAGCCCCGCCCGCGCTCACACTCCTGCTCGCTGGTCCCCGAGCCGGCGCGGTATTCGGCGACCGGCCGGTGGTCGCGGAAGACGGTCAGCCGGGAGTGGGCGGGCGTGTCCTTGGTGAACTGCAGATAGTCCGGGGCCGCGGCGGGCGCGGCCTCCCCCGCGGGCGCGAGCAGCGCCGTCGCGGCGAGCGCGGTGGCCACCGCCCCGCCGGTGAGGGCGGGACTTACCCGGAAGGATGAGGTGCGCGGCATGACGGTGTCTCCTCAGGTTGACGAGCGCGGCCGGCCCCGGCGCCCCGCCGCGCCGTTCCCGCAGCCAGGGGCGCTGCGGGAGGCGGGCGGGTGCCGGGGACGGTGCGCGGGATTCTCGCCATCCGCAGGCCCGCCCATGCACCGGTCGCGCCCGGGCCGCGTGCTCGCGTCCCGTGCCACCGTCCCGGTCCAGTGGGTCGAAGATCACAGCCCGGGCGAGGGGCGGCCGGGGGTGCGCTGAGTACCGTGAGGGGGTGCCGACGCAGCAGAACCTGTTCTCATCCCTCACGGCCTGGCGGCGGCGTGCCGTCTCACGGGCCGTGCACCGCGGGGCGCACTGGGTGCGGGAGGCCGGTGCGGTGACCGCCGGGCGCCCCGGCCCGTACCGCTTCCGCCGCCTCGGCGCCGGCACCCGCCTCGCCTTCCCCCAGGGCACGGTCTTCGGCGAGCCGTGGATCGAGCTGGGCGAGCACTGCATCATCGCCCGGGACGTGACGCTCACCGCCGGGATGATGCCCGACCTCGACCTCGGGCCGGATCCGCTCCTGCGGCTGGGCAACGGCGTCGTCCTCGGCCGGGGCAGCCATGTGATCGCGGACGCGCCGCTGACGATCGGCGACGACTGCTTCTTCGGCCCGGGCGTCTATGTGACGACCACGAACCACAGCTACGACGACCCCGACGTGCCCATAGGCAAGCAGTGGCCGCGCAGCGAGCCGGTGGAGATCGGCCCCGGGAGCTGGATCGGCACGGGAGCGGTGATCCTGCCCGGCGCCCGGCTGGGCCGCAACGTGGTGGTCGCGGCGGGGGCGGTCGTACGGGGCGAGGTCCCCGACCACGCCGTGGTCGCCGGCGCGCCCGCCAGGATCGTGCGCACCTGGGACCGGGAGGCGGGCTGGCAGCCGCCCCTGCGCACTCCGCCGCCGGTGCCGGTCCCCGAGGGCGTCACCGCCGAGGAGCTGGTGGCCCTGGCGCGGTGGCAGCAGGCCCCGCCCGTCACCACGCCACGGGAAGCGACTCCGGACCCCGGTTGATGGAGCCGCGCCGCCAGCGCATGTCCTCCTCCCCGACCGCCAGCCGCAGGCCGGGGAAGCGCTCCAGCAGGGTGGAGAGCATCACCTCCGCCTCCATCCTGGTCAGCAGCGCGCCCACGCAGTAGTGCGCGCCGTGGCCGAAGGAGAGGTTGGGCGCCTCGTCCCGGCCCAGGTCGAGCCGGTCGGGGTCCTTGAAGACGGAGGAGTCCCGGTTGGCGGCCAGGTAGGAGACGTACACCACCTCGCCGCTGCGGATCGTCTTCCCGGCGATGTCCAGGTCCTGGGTGGCGACGCGGGGCAGGCCGACGCCGTTGCGGTGCGGGATGTAGCGCAGCAGCTCCTCCACGGCCTGCGGCAGCAGCGCCGGCTCGGCGCGCAGCCGGGCCAGCTGGTCGGGGTGGGTCAGCAGCGCGTAGACCATGTTGGAGACCTGGTTGCGCACCGCGTCCATGCCGTTGAGGACGAGCATGACGGCCAGCGAGATCAGTTCGGGGAGGCTGAGCTCCCCCTCGCCGTGGGCCGCGACCAGGGCGCTGAACAGGTCGTCGCCGGGGTGATCGGCCCGGTGCCGGGCCAGCTCGCGGAAGTAGCCGGCGATCTCGCGCTTGACCGCGTCGGACTCCTCCTGCGAGTGGTTGCTGGAGAGGATGACGCCCCGCCAGCCCTGCAGCACGCCGACGTCGTCGGCGGGCACCCCCAGCAGATCGCCGATCAACTGGGCGGGCAGTGGGCTGGTCAGACACTCGGTCAGGTCGGCGGGCGGGCCCTGCCGCGCCATCCGTTCGGTCATCTCGTCCGCGAGCTCCTGGGCCCGTGCGCGCAGCGCCGCCACCCGCTTGCGCCCGAAGGTCTGCGCCACCAGCCGCCGCAGCCGCGTGTGGTCGGGCGGGTCGGTGCGCCCGATGCCGCCGGCCGGCGCCACCACGTGCGGGGTCATGCTGGTGACGGGGCGGTCGACGGTCAGGGCACGGCTGAGGGAGGGCTCCGAGGCGACCGTCTTGACGTCCTCGTACCGCGTCACCAGCCAGGCCTCGCCCTCGCCGTAGCGCAGGCGGATCCGGGCGACCGGCTCCTCGCGCAGCAGGCGGTGCAGGAGCGGGTCGAAGTTCAGGGCGGGCAGGTGATCCACCGCCCACTCGTGCACCCGTTCGCCGTCCGGCCCTGCGGGACAGGAGTCCTCGGCCGGTGAGGGGTTCGCGGAAGATGTGGTCATGCCATCGCTCCCTGTCTCATGCCGGAAACGGCCGGAACGGCACAGCGGACCAGCCCCGCATACTGGCTATTCCCGTTCAACCGGGTCACATTCGCCGGTACCGGTAATACACCCACATGTGTGAGCCCCTCAGGGGCAGCGCACACCCCGCCGTACGACCTCCGGAGTAGGGCCCAGGACCGTTACGCCCCGGCAGGACGGCGATCTAGCCTCGGCGCATGGACACGACGAGCGGAACACTCGACGAAGCTCTGCACCGGCTGCACGGCCGCGGCCCCGAATTCAGGGAATACCTCAGCAACCACGGCCCGATGGCCGTCGAGGCACTGATCCACCGGGGCCGGGCGGGCGCCGTCCACCGCTGGCTCGACACCTACGAGACCAGGCTCGAGGAGGTCCCCCCGCCGCGGACGCGGATCACCGAGGCGAACTGGCACGAGGCGCTCGGGGACACCGCGCGGGTCACCGACTGGACCGCCTACTTCTCCCGGCTGACAGGCCGGCAGCCCTGGCGCGAGGTCCTCGCCCAGTGGTGGCCTCGGCTCCTGCCGGGCATCGCCGGCGCCGCCACCCACCCCGCCATCCGCGTGGGCCACGCCGTACGCGCCCTGACCACCGACGGCGAGGACGCCGCGCGCCTGTCGGAACTGGCCCACGCCCTGGGCTACTGGGCCGCCCGCCACACCCTCCTGCCGTTCTCCCTCACCCCGTCCGGCCGGGCCGAGACCGCCGACGCCCTGGCCGCCCTCCCCCGCATCGCCGAACGCGACGTCACCCCCCTGCGCGGCTACGCCCAGTTGTCCGGCACCCCCGGCTGGCTGGAGACCACCGGCTCACTGGGCGTACCGCAGGACCCCGAGGCCGCCCGCGAGCGCCTGGGCGAGCTAGTCCGGGCCGCCACCCTCAACTACGCCGCCTACGGCCACGGGGACGGCGTCATGCTGGTGCACGCCGCCACGGCCCCCAACGCGGTGCTGCGCACCCTGCCCGCCCTGCCCCGGGAGTTGTGGGCGCCCTCGCTCGCGGTGGCGTGGACGGCGACCGCGGCCATCACCTCCATCTACGCGGCCGACACGCCGCTGCCCCCGCCGGACGCCTCGTCGGTCACCGCCGAGGAGGTGTTCGAACTGGCCGCGGACCACGGCGACGCGCACGTGATCAAGTTCGCGGACACCGCCCTGGACGTGGCCGCCGCCTCCGAGGACGGCGACGACCGTGCCCTGGCGGCCGCCCTGAACGCCGTCCGTCTGATCGGCTCCGGGGACTGAGAATCGAACGGGGCCCGACAGCGTGCGCGGCGCCCTGGACGGGGGTCAGGGCGCCGCGCGCACCGCAAGGAATCGGCCGGTATCGGCGACGGGGGCCATGGGATGAACGGCGGCTCTGGACCCCATGGACCGGTTCGGACACACTCGGCCCATGCGATGGACCGACATCGAGCAGATCGCGGCCGATCTGGCCGCGCAGTACCCTGCCGCCAAGCCCCTCACCGTCGACTTCACGGAGATCCGTGACCGGGCCGCCGCGCTGAGCGCCTTCAGCGACGACCCCGCCCGCTGCAACCTGCGCATCCTGGAGTCGATTCAGCTGGCGTGGCTCGACAGACTCGACGGGATCGGCAGAACGGACTGACGCGGCCGGCCCGGGTCTACGAGCCGAGAATGCGGCGGGCCTCGCGCAGGCCCGACAGCAGGGCGCCGTGGACGGTGCTGCAGTAGTCGCCGGTGGTGGCCTCCCCCGCGAAGTACAGGCGGTCGCCCACGGGTGCGGCCAGGGCGTCGTGGTCGCCGGGCCGGGAGCCGGTGGCGGGGAAGGAGTACGCACCGCGGGCCCAGGGATCGGCGGCCCAGCGGGTCAGGCGGTGCGCGAGGGGGTCGGGCACGCGGTCGCCGTAGATCCCGCGCAGGACCGCCATGGCCTCGCGGACGGTCGCGGCGTCGTCCAGCCCCTCCAGCCGGCGGGCGACGGGGCCGCCGTTGAGGGCGGCCAGCACCGGGGCGCCCACGAGGTGACGGAGGTTGTACCAGTTGGCGAAGGCGCCGTGCGGGGTGCCCTCCTGGCGGATGACCTCCTTGTCGTCCCAGAAGACGTCCGGGAACCGCAGGTAGAGCTTGTCGTACACGCCCATGCCCAGGCGTTCGACCGCGCCCCGCTTGGCCCCGGGGAGCTCGGGCGTGAAGGCGACGTCGCCGGCCTTGAGCACCCCGAGGGGCAGGGTGAGCAGGACGCGGCCGGCGGTGAAGGCGCCCTGGCCGTCGGTGCGCACGGTGACCTTCCCGCTGTCGCCGCCGTGCTCGACGTGCGTGACCCTGTGGCCGAGCCGCACGTCCAGCCCCCGGGCGAGGTGGTCGGCCAGTCGGCCGTAGCCGTCGGGGAAGACGACCTCGTCGCCCTCGAACCCCTCACCGGAGACCATGCCCTGCAGCGAGATCTCCTCGATGCCGGCACCCCAGTCGTCCTCCACCATGCGGCTGTGCGCCGCGAAGGCGCGCCGGGCGCGGTCGGCGGTCAGGCCGCCGGCGTTCAGCACGCTGCGCAGCGCCGTCGCCGCGGATTCGTCCGCGCCCGCCCGCCCCGCACGCTCGAACAGTCGCTCGCCCGCCGCTTCCTGGTCGGCTTCGCGCTCCTCCGTCTCGTAGCGGGTCAGGCGGCGGCCGTCGGCGGCGTAGACGACCGTTCCGGTGCGGTTGCCGTAGTCGAGGGTGCCGGCGTTGTACACGAGCGTGGCGGCCCCGGCCTCCTCGGCCAGGTCAGTGACCGGATTGCCCTTGACGCCGTGGATCCAGGACGCGCCCAGATCGATGCGGATGCCCTCCCACTCCTCGGTCCACAGGCGGCCGCCGAGGCGGTCCCGGGCCTCCAGCACGGTCACCTCGTGGCCGGCCCGGTGCAGTTCACGGGCGGCGTACAGCCCGGCCATGCCCGCCCCGACGATCAGGGTCCTCCTCTCCACCGGCGTCACGTCCGGCCGAGGGCCTGGCGGCGCAGCCGGCCGGGCGTGGTGTCCAGGCGCTCGCGCAGCAGCGTGGTGAGCGTGGTGGCGTTCTCGTAGCCCACACGCCGGGCCACGGCGTCCGTCGGCAGGTCCGTGGTGCGCAGCAGGTGTGCCGCCTGTTCCAGGCGGATGCGCTGGGCGAAGCGCAGGGGGGAGATGCCGAGGACGCGGTCCACGGCGCGCTGCAGGGTGCGTTCGCTCGTGCCCTGGGCGCGGGCGGCGTCGGCGATGCGCAGGGGCTGGTCGAGGTGGTCGCGGACCCAGCGTTCGAACGCGCTGACGGCCGGGTCGGTGCGGGCGAGGTGGCTGGGGACGGCGTAACTCGCCTGGGTGGGGCGGGTGTCGATGAGCAGGTAGCGGGCGGTGAGGTCGGCGAGGGCGGGGCTGGACTCCCGCACCAGGGACAGGGCCAGGTCCAGGTGGGCCATGGCGGCTCCGGCGGTGGTGACGCCGGGGGCGTGGGTGAGCATGTGTGTCTCGTCCAGGGCGACCTGGGGGTAGCGCAGCCGGAACGGGGGCGCCAGCCACCAGCTCGTGGTGGCCGGCAGCCCGTCCAGGACGCCGGTCTCGGCGAGCAGGAACGTTCCGGTACAGGCGGCGGCCAGGGGGACCCCGTCGGCGCGGGCCTGGCGCACCACGTCCTGCACGGGCTTGCGTTCGGGCGAGCCGACCCACTGCAGGAGGGGTTCGGGCCGCTTGTGGCCGACGCCGGGGACGACGAGCAGATCGGGGGCCGGGGCCGCCTCGGGCGCGACGGCCGCGACGACGTGCCCGGCGGCCGTGCGCACCGGTCCGTGCGGGCTGACGCAGCTCACCTGCCACGCCGGCGGGGGCTGCGATAGCTCCTCGCGCAGCTCGTTGGCGGTCTGCAGGACGTCGAGCACCGAGGCCAGCCCGGAGTCGAAGGTGCCGTCCACGACCAGCACAGAGATCTTCATGTCGGAAACGGTAAGCGATCTGTCGCATCCGCCACTGGGGGGCTCCTGCAGGTGGTTCATAGATTGATCACACCCGATCGACGGAGAAACCCGATCGGCGAACGAAGGAGATCACCCGAATGACCACCACGCCCTCGACCACCGTCGGCCTGCTCGCCCGCATCGAAGCCCGTCCGGAGCACGTCCGGGAGGTGCGGGAGCTGCTGACCGGCGCCCTCGCCCTCGCCGAGGAGGAGGCGGGCACCACGGTCTGGTTCGCGCTGAACCTGGGGCCGACGACCTTCGGCATCTTCGACGCGTTCGGCAGCGACGACGACCGCCGGGCCCACCTGGAAGGGAAGATCGCCGCCGCGCTCATGGCGCAGGCGCCGCGACTGCTGACGCAGGCTCCGGACATCCGCCCGGTGGACGTCCTCGCCGCCAAGCTCCCCACGGCGTGACGAAAAGCCGCTGCGGTGTCCCTTGGCCCCACCCCTGACCCCGGGGCACCGCAGCGGCGCCCTCCTGGCGCATACGGGTCCGTGGCGCAACCCCGCTCTTGACGCGCCCCTGTCAATATGTCGCTTCCCGTGGCACTCTGCCCCACGCACCGTCAATCCGCTCCACTCGTCTGCCCGGACCGCCGACCGAGCGGCCCGGCCCCCACACGGCCCGCGCGGGCCTTTCCGGGTCCCGTGCGCGGCCACGGCAGAAGGAGTACGCGTGAGACGTCCCCGCCGTACGACCACCGGCATCCTGCTGACCGCCGGAACGCTGGCCCTGACGGGCGTTCAGGCCACCGTCACCGGCGCCGCCGCGGCCCCCGCGCCGCCGGCCGTGCACACCGCGGCGGCATCGGCCGCGGCGCAGCAGAAGGCCGCCGCCTTCTGGACCCCCGAACGCATGCGCACGGCCGCCCCGCTCGACCTCCCGGCCCCCGACGCCGGCGCCCTTCCCGGCCCCCGGCCCGGTGCGCGGGAGACCACGGTCGCGCCCACCGCCCCCTCGGCGGACACCAGGTCCTTCCCCCAGGCCGGCGGCCCGTGGACCGGCGGCGGCGCCGTCACCCGGACCTCCGGCCGGGTGTTCTTCACCATGGACAACCGCACCGCTTCCTGCTCGGGCGACGCCGTCACCAGCAAGAACGGCAGCACGGTGCTCACCGCCGGGCACTGCGTCAAGTACAAGGGCAACTGGCACACCAACTGGGTGTTCGTCCCCGGCTACCACGACGGCCAGAAGCCCCACGGCACCTGGGCCGCCACCAAGACGATGGCGACCGCCCAGTGGTCCTCCGGCGAGGAGATGAACTTCGACGTCGGGGCCGCGGTCGTCGGCCCCCTGGACGGCAAGAGGCTCACCGACGTCGTGGGCGCACAGGGCCTGCAGTTCAACGGCGGCTACAACAAGGCCATGTACGCCTTCGGGTTCCCCGCCGCCAGCCCGTACGACGGCACCAAGCTCATCCACTGCAGCGGGACGTCCTCCAAGGACTTCCTCCTCACCAAGGACCACGGCCTGGGCTGCAACATGACCGGCGGCTCGAGCGGCGGCCCCTGGTTCACCTCCTTCGACGAGGCCACCGGCACCGGGCTGCAGGCCTCGGTGAACAGCTTCGGCTACACCTTCCTGCCGAACAGGATGTTCGGCCCGTACTTCGGCGACGAGGCCAAGAGCCTGTACGAGCAGGCGCAGTCGGCCTGAGACGGCCGCGTACCCGCACCGCCGGCGCATCGGCGGTGCGGGTCGGCCGGACCGGGCGGGTCAGGCCATCTTCGCCGCCGCGCTGCGGATCGCCTCGCGGATACGGAAGTACGTACCGCACCGGCAGACGTTGGCGATCGCGTCGATGTCGGCGTCCGTCGGGTTCTTCGTCCGTTTGAGCAGGGCCACGGCGGCCATGATCTGTCCCGGCTGGCAGAAGCCGCACTGGGCCACGTCCTGTTCCAGCCAGGCCTCCTGGACGGGGTGCAGCCGGTCGCCGTCGGCCAGGCCCTCGATGGTGGTGACCTCACGGCCGGCGGCTTCGGAGACGGGCACGACGCACGGCCGGACCGCTTCCCCGTCCAGGTGGCTGGTGCAGGCCTTGCAGACGTCGACGCCGCAGCCGTACTTGGGGCCGCGGATGCCGAGCAGGTCGCGCAGGGCCCACAGCAGGGGCAGGTCGCCGGGGGCGTCGACGGTGACGGGCTTGCCGTTGACGGTGAAGGTGTGGGACGGCACGGCGAGGCTCCTGGGCTAGCGGGGGTAGGGGGTGAAGTCGACGTCGAAGGTGACGGGGAAGCTCCGGGGCCGGGTCCCGGTGGCGCGGGCGTAGGCGTTGGCGATGGCGCCGACCGCGGCCGGGACGCCGAGTTCGCCCGCACCGCCCGGCTTACCTGTGGCGGGAAGGACGAAGATCCGCACCTCGGGCGGAGAGTCCTTCTGGCGGGCGTAGTGGAACTGCGAGTAGCTGCCCTCCAACGGGAGCCCCCGGTCGATGTGGAGTCCTGCCGTCAGCGTCGTGGAGATGGCGTCCGTCAGCCCGCCGAGCAGCTGCGCCTCGAGCCCGCGGGGGTTGACCGGACGGCCGACGTCGGCCACGATCACGGCCTTGGTGACCCTCGGCTTCTTCGGGTCCCGCGCGTCGATCTCGACCAGGCAGGCCGTGCGGGACTTGTACTCCTCGTGGAAGCCGATGCCTTGCGCGCACCCGGCGGGCATCGGCCGGCCCCACCGCCCCTCCTCCGCCGCCTTGTCGAGGACGGCCCGCTGTGCGGGGTTCTTCAGGGATGCCCGGCGGAAGGCCACCGGGTCCTTGCCCAGGGCGGCGGCGAGCTCGTCGACGACGACCTCCTCGGCCCCGCGCGTGTTGGCGGAGTACACCGACCGCCAGGACGCGGTGGGCATCTTCAGCGGGACCTCGGTCAGGGTGTGCGTGGTGAGGCCGAAGTGGTACGGGGTCTTGACGGTGGTGTGGAAGAGGACCTGTGCGAAGCCCGCGTTGACCAGGCCGCCGGGCAGCTTCGTCGCGGTCGCGGTGATGATCTCGCCGAGGCCGTGCCGGAAGTCGGTCTCGACGGCGGCCACCCGGTGCTCGAAGCCGATCACCCGGCCCAGCGCGTAGGTGGCGCGCAGCCGGTGGTGGGTGGCCGGCCGCATCCTGCCGTGCCGCATGTCGTCGATCCGCGACCACATCAGCCGCACGGGCCGCCCGCAGGCCCGGGAGACCCGGGCGGCCTCCAGCGCCGCGTCGAAGAACAGCCTCCGGCCGAACGAGCCGCCCGCCTGCACCACATGGACGGTGACCTTGTCCACGGGAAGGCCGAGCTCCGCGGCGATCGTCTGCTGGGCGACGATCGGTGACTTCAGCGCGGACCAGACGGTCGCCCGGTCGGGCCGTACGTCGGCGACGGCCGAGTTGGTCTCCAGCGGGGCGTGGCTGACGAACGCGAACGCGAACTCCGCGTCCAGCTGCCCGCCCGGCACCGGCGGCAGCGCGGGACGGGCGGCCGCCGCCCGGAGCCTGGCCCGGATGTCCTCGTCGCCGAGGCCGTCGATCGTCCCGGCGCCCCAGCTCACGTCGAGGGCGTTCTTCGCGTCGAGGGCCTGGCCGAAGGTCTCGGCCACGACCGCCACGCCGGTGGGGATCACGACGACGTCCAGCACGCCGGGCATCCGCAGGACGGCGGCCTTGTTGTTCACCGTCCGCACCGTGCCGCCCAGCGTCGGCGGCCGGCGCACCATGCACGGCTTGGCGCCGGGCACGTCGAGGTCCAGGGTGTACTGCTGCGCCCCCGTCACCATGGCCCGGGCGTCGATGCGGGAGGCGGGGGTGCCCACGAGGGTGTGTGCGGACTCCGGCTTCGGCGTGGCGGCCACCGGGCCGAGCCCGGGCGCCGCGGCGGCCGCCGCCAGCGACCCGTACGAGGCCGTCCGCCCGTCCGGTGCCACGACGCTGCCGTCGCGCGTCCGCAGTCCGCCCGCGTCCGTGCCCCACTGCCGCGCCGCCGCCCGCACCAGCCGTGCCCGGGCGGCGGCAGCGGTGTGACGGACCGGGTCGTACAGCGACCGGATCGAGTTGGAGCTGCCGGTGAACTGTCCGAACAGCAACTCGGGCCGGGCGTCCTCCAGCTGCACCCTCACCTGTCCGAGCGGTACGTCCAGCTCCTCGGCGACCAGCATCGCCACCGCCGTCGTCAGGCCCTGCCCCACTTCCTCCCTCGGCAGCCGGAAGGAGACCGCCCCGTCCTCACCGACCCGCAGCACCAGCATGTGGGCCGTGGGCGCTCCGGCGAGCGTCAGCAGGTCGCCGAGGTCGACGAGGTCGGCGACCTCGGGCAGGCCGGGCGCCGCCGCGTGCGCGGCCGGTCCGGCTCCGTCCAGGCCGATCCGCGTGGCCACCGCCAGCGTCGGCGCCGCGACGAGGTAGGTGAGAAAGCCGCGCCTGCTGTGCTTCATGAGTCTCCGTTCGCGCACCCGCCGCCCCCGTCGGTCTGCTCCGTAGATCATTACCGAGGGGTAATCAGTGGGCAAGGGGCACGGCACGACTGCCGCGGTGCGGCCGGGCTCCGGAACGTCCGGCCGCTCCCGCCCGTCAGCAAGTGGGCGCGTCCGGAGGCCGGTTGCCGGGGGTGCGGACGGCGCCGGGGACGTGCAGCCGGCGGGTGAGGAGGTCCAGGTCGGAGCGGGCCTTGTCGTAGGGGGTGCCCTGCGGATGGAGGGTGAGGACGGCGACGACGGCGCGGTCGTCCGCGCCGACGGTGCCGGTGGTGTGCAGCGCCTCGCGGGCGAGGTCCACGCCGTCGGCCGCGGCCACCCGTGGGCGGCCGGCGTCGGCACTGCCTGGGGAAGGGAAGCCGGACCAGCCCTGTTTGACGGCCCGGGGGCGCTCGAAGGCGGCCGCTATGCCGAAGCCCTGGTCGAATCCGTCCGTGCCGCGGCGGGTCGCGGCGCGCAGGTTGTCCATGATGACGTCGCGGACGGGCACCGGTGCCGCCTCGAGGACATGGCGGTAGATCCGCACCGTGTCGGCGGCCGACAGGCTCGTGTAGCCCCAGTACCCGGGGTACCGCGACGGCGGCGGGGCGGTGTCGGCCAGCCCCAGCCGGGCCGTCATCCGCTCGATGATCGAGCTCTCGCCGTTGTGCGTCCAGAAGTGGCTGGCCGCGTCGTCGTCGCTGCTGCGCAGCATGGCGTCGAGCCGCTCCCGGTCGTCGGCGGCAACGGGCTCGGCGGGCTCCCGCGGCCACAGGTGGTCGAGGGCTATCAGCAGCTTGACCACCGAGGCCGAGCGGAACCGCACCCGGCTGTTGAACCGCTCGGTGAAGGCGCCGGTCTGCCGGTCGTACACCGCGATGCCCGCGGTGACCCCGGCCGGTACGAGACGGATCTGCAACGCTCTCTCCTCCCGGAAGGAGTCCTGCTCGGCCGCGGCCAGGGACTCCCTCGGATAGTGGAGCGCCGGCGGCACGTGGTCATCAGCCTTCGGCCAGCGTCGAAACCGCCCGTCGGAACAACCGCCGCGATGCGATGGCCGTGGCACCATGGGTGGCCGGTGTGCACAGGAAAGGGGAGCCTGGTGAGCGGTCTGAACAAGGGGATCAGCAAGGTCGAAGTGGCGCTCAAGTGGGATCCGAGTCCCGCCGGGACGCCCGCTCACGACCTCGACATCATCGCCGCCACCTACGTCGCCGGAGCGGCGGACGGCGCGCCCGCCTACCTCGTGCACTTCGACAGCCGCTCCCCCGACGGGACGATCACCCTGAACAGGGACAGCCGCACCGGTCAGGGGCTGGGCTACGACGAGGTCATGACCCTCGAACTCGACCGGCTGGCGCCCGCGTACGTCCGCGTCGTCATCGGCGTGGCCGTCCAGCAGGGCGGCGGCAGGCTGGCGTTCGGCGACATCGCGAACACCGGCGTCCGGATCACCGAGGGCTATGACGAGCTGGCGCGGGACGACTTCTCCGGCGTCGCCGGTGCGACGGCCGCGACCGTCGCGGAGTTCGTCCGGGACGGCTCCGGCGCCTGGACGTTCCACGGCGGGGTCCGTGGATTCGACACCGACCCGGTGACCTTCGCCGCCGTCATGGGCCGGGCTTCGGATTCCTGAACGGCCGGTGCCGGTGCGCCGGGCGCTGTGGGGGGTGACACTGGAGGTGAGGCACGCTGCCCCCGCGCGGGCAGTGGATTAAGGAGGTGTTCTCCGTGCTTCCACTCCTTCTCGTCCTGCTCCTCGTGCTCATCCTCTTCGGCGCAGGATTCGCCCTGAAGGTGCTGTGGTGGATCGCGATCATCCTGCTGATCCTGTGGCTGCTCGGATTCGTCATGCGCTCCGGCGGAGGCCGCTGGTACCGGTGGTAGCCGAGCAGTACGACGCGACGCCGTACGTCCCCGAGCGCGGCGGACTCCAGGCGCTGCGGGAGGGTGCGGCGGGCTGCGAGGGCTGCCCGCTGTACCGCGCGGCCACCCAGACCGTCTTCGGCGACGGCAGGGCGTCGGCGCGCGTCGTGCTCGTGGGCGAGCAGCCGGGCGATCAGGAGGACCGGCAGGGGCGGCCGTTCGTCGGCCCGGCCGGTGGCGTGCTGACGCGGGCGCTGGACGAGGCCGGCATCGACCCGGCCGGGGCGTACGTGACCAACGCCGTCAAGCACTTCAAGTTCGAGCAGGCCGCCCGGGGCAAGCGGCGCATCCACAAGGCGCCCAGCCTGCGGGAGGTCGGCGCGTGCAGGCCCTGGCTGGCGGCGGAGCTGCGGGTGATCGACCCCGAGGTGGTGGTGGCGCTCGGCGCCACGGCGGGGAAGTCGCTGCTCGGGTCGTCGTTCCGGGTCGGCGAGCAGCGGGGGGTGGCCGTGCCGATGCCCTCGCTCGACGGGGACGGCGGCGGCCACGGCATGCTGGTGCCGACCATTCATCCCTCCGCCGTACTGCGTGCCGACGATGCCGAACGGGCCGCCGCGTACGCGGGACTGGTGTCCGACCTCAAGGTGGCGGCGCGGCTCCTGAAGTGAGCTCCGGCCGGCGCGGACTCACGTCCGTTGCCGGCCAAAGCCGTCGGCGTGGCCGGAGAAGGCGCGTTGATCCCATAGGTGCCCTCTACATATGATTGCCCGAGGTAACCATAGGGCCGTCGCGCCCCGCCAGGAGGATGCACATGCACGCCGCCCCGCACACCTTCCGCACCTACGTCGAGGACATCCTCGACGCCCTGGGGACCGCCCCGGAGCGCGAGGTGTTAGTCCACCACGAACGGCGCGTCACCGCAGGCGAGTTCCGCTCGCTCGTCTACCGGATGGCGCGGGCGCTGAGCTCCCTGGGGCTCGGCCGCGAACAGACCGTCACGCTGCTGAGCGGCAATCTGCCGGAGACCATCGCCGCCCGCTACGCGGCCAACCTCATCGGCTGCCGCGTCAACCACCTCTACAACAAGCTGTCGGCCGAAGCGCAGGCCGCCATCGTCCGCGACGTCGAGACGCGTGCCCTGATCGTCGACCCGGGCCTGTACGAGCGCGCCGCCGAGGTCACCGCGCAGGCCCCGGTGGACGCCCTCCTCGTCCTGGGCCCCGCCAAGACCGGCAGCGACCTGCTGGAGCTGGCCGCAGACCGGTCCGCCGAGCCCCTGCCGGGCGCGGCGCGGCCGCAGGACGTGTGCAGCATCCGCCACACCGGCGGTACCACCGGCCACCCGAAGGGGATATGCACCTCCTTCGAGCAGGTCAGCGGCATCAGCCTGGGCGATCCGGACCCGCAGGCGCAGCCCCACGAGCGCCGCCAGCTGGTGTGCACCACGCTCGCCCACATCGCCGGCATGTTCGCCGACGTCACCCTCCGGGCGGGCGGCGCCGTGGTGCTGCTGGAGGACTTCGAGCCCGCCGCCGTGCTCGCCGCCATCGAGCGCGAGCGCATCACCGACACCTTCCTCCTGCCGCCCCTGCTGTACCGGCTCCTGGACCACCCCGACGCCGCGAGCACCGACACCTCCAGCCTGCGCTGCCTGATGTACGGGGGCTGCCAGGCGTCCCCGGCCCGCATCGCCGACGCGGTGCGCCGGCTGGGGCCCGTGCTGGTGCAGTTCTACGGGCAGAGCGAGGTGGGCGGCATCAGCGTGCTGTCGGCCGATCAGCACGACCCGCGGCGGCTGGACCGCCTGCGCTCGGCGGGCCAGGTGCTGCCGGGCGTCGAGGTGGCCGTCCGCGACGAGGAGGGCCGGGACGTGGCCACCGGCGAGCACGGCGAGATCTGCGTCCGCTCGGCGCTGCTCATGCAGGGCTACTGGAAGCAGCCCGAGCTGACCGCGCAGGTGCTGCGGGACGGCTGGCTGCACACGGGCGACATCGGGTACCTGGACGACGAGGGCTTCCTGACGGTCGTCGACCGGCTCAAGGACATGATCATCGTGGTGGGCGGCCACGTCTACACCTCCGAGCTGGAGGACCTGCTCAACTCGCACCCGGACGTCCTGCAGAGCGCCGTCTTCGGCGTCCGGGACGCCGACCGCATGGAACAGGTCCACGCGGTCGTCGTGGCCCGGGCCGGCAGCGGTGTGGACGAGCAGGCGCTGCGCGCGCTGGTGCGCAAGGAGCGGGGCGCGATGTACGAGCCCGTGCGCATCACCTTCGCCGAGGCGCTGCCGCTGACGGAGGCCGGCAAGCCGGACAAGAACCTGCTGCGCCGGGGCGCGGAGCCGGTCGCGGCCGCCTGAGCCCGGCCGCGCCGGCGCCGACCCCGGGCGAATCGTTACGCCTTCGCTTCCGCGTAGCACTTCACCACGGCCGTGGTGAACGGGAACCGCACGGGGGTGTCGCCGAAGGCGATGCGCCCGGCGCGGTCCCCCGCCGTGCGAATGGCCTCCACGACCTGGGGCGCCTCCTCCTCGGGGCAGTGGACGATCACCTCGTCGTGCTGGAAGAACACCAGTTCGGCGTCGAGGCCGGCGATCGCCTGGCGCAGCGAGGCGAGCACGATCAGCGCCCAGTCGGCGGCGCTGCCCTGGATGACGAAGTTGCGCGTGAACCGTCCCCGCGCCCGCGCGCTCGCCGTGCTGCCCCAGGGGGCCGGCTCCTCCTGGGGCAGGCCCGCCTCGTCGTCGACGGCGGTGGACGAGGGCGGGCAGGTGCGGCCGAGCCAGGTCCGTACGAGCCGGCCCTCCTCCCCCGCGCGGGCCGCGTCGTCGACGTAGGCGATCGCCCTGGGGAAGCGGCGGCGCAGATCCGCCATGTGCTTGAGGCCGTCGCCCGAGGTCTGGCCGTAGATCGCCCCGAGCATGGCGAGTTTGGCCCGGTCGCGGTCGCCGGAGAAGACGCGCTCGGCCAGATCGCCGTACAGGTCGCGGCCGCTGCCGGCGACGTCCATCAGCCCCGGGTCGCGGGAGACGGCGGCCAGCACGCGCGGCTCCATCTGGTCGGCGTCCGCGACGACCAGGCACCAGCCCGGGTCGGCGACGACCGCGCGCCGGATCACGCGGGGGATCTGCAGGGCCCCGCCGCCGTTGGTGGTCCACCGGCCCGTCACCGTACCGCCGGGCAGATACTCGGGCCGGAAGCGGCCGTCGCGCACCCAGGACTGCAGCCAGGCCCAGCCGTGGGCGGTGTGCAGGCGGTAGAGCTTCTTGTACTCCAGCAGCGCCGGCACGGCGGGGTGGTCGAGCTCCTTGAGCTCCCAGGCGCGCGTGGAGGACAGGGCGATGCCCTCGCGCGCGAAGGCCCGGACGATGTCGGCGGGGAGGTCGGGCCGTACGCGCACGCCCTCGCCGAACGCCCGTGACGCCTCGTCGGCCAGCTCGGCCAGGCGTCGGGTCTCCTGGCCGCCCGGATAGCGCTCCCCCAGCAGCTCGTCCAGCAACCGCCGGTGCACGTCGGCGCGCCAGGGGACGCCGGAGCGTCCCATCTCGGCCGCGACGAGCATCCCCGCCGACTCGGCGGCGGTCAGCAGCCGCATCCGGCCGGGGTGCTCCGCGCTCCGCGTGCGGGCCAGCTGGGCCGCGTGGACCTCGACGAGGGCCTCCAGCGCGTCGGTGCCGGGCGGCAGCGGCACCGGGCCGGGCTCGAACAGCGAGGGCTGGGCGTCGGCCGTGCGCACCGGCGGGTCCGCCGGCACGGGCAGCCCGCGCAGCCGTGCCCACGCGGCCGCGAGCGAGCGGGGCTGGCCGGACTGGCCCTGTTCATGGCCGATGAGCAGCGCCTCGGCGGCCTCCACGTCGTAGCACCGCTCGACGCGCACGCCGGCGTCGAGCAGCCGTCCGTAGACCGGGGCCGTGGACCGCCAGACCCATCGCCCGGCCTCGGGCCGGGCCCGCACCGCGGCGGCCAGGGACGGCTCGGTCACGGCCGGTCCGGCCGCCCGCCCCTGCTCGTCCAGCGGGCACAGGCGCACGCTCCCGTCACCCGTCTCGGCCACTGCCCATCTCATGACAGGAGTCTCCCAGCAGGGTCTGACAATCGCCCCTGACCTGGTGTTCCGTGCCGGGAGGACGGTGGCGTCACCTCTCCTGCAGCACGGAGATGACGTTCCCGGCGGGGTCGGTGAACCAGGCGATGTAGGGGCCGCCGCCGCGGAAGATGCCCTTGTCGTCCGCTTCCAGGCCGGGGTAGCGCTCGAAGGTCACCCCGCGCCGGCCCAGTTCGTCGACGGCCGCCTCGATGTCGTCCACGGGGAAGTTGAGGATCGTGAACGACGCCGGGGTGTGGTCGGCCTTCGGATAGATCAGCACGTCGGCTCCGCTGCCCAGGCGCAGGGTCAGCAAGCCGTATTTCTCGGACACCTCCAGCCCCAATGTTTCCCCGTAAAAGCGCTTGGCCTCGTCGATGTCGTCCACGGAGAAGCCGCTGAAGGCCTTGGTGTTCTTGAACATGAAACCCTTCCTTCCCGAACGCGCGCGGCACTACCTCAGCCGCGCGAGTGAACGCCTCCCGTGCGTGTCGGCACCGCCCCGCGGGCCGTCGGCCTGTAGGCAAGGGGCATGTTGCTCGAGAACAAGGTCGCCGTGGTCTACGGAGCGGGAGGCCGCGTCGGCGGCGCCGTGGCCCGTGCGTTCGCCGCCGAGGGGGCCGCCGTCTTCCTGGCCGGACGCACCCACGCCAAGCTCGACAGGGTCGCCGACGACATCCGTTCCTCCGGCGGCCTGGCCGAGACGGCCCGCATCGACGCGCTCGACGAGCAGGCCGTCGACGAGTTCGTCGACGCGGTGGCCGAACAGACCGGGCGCGTCGACATCTCGTTCAATCTCATCTCCTACGGCGACGTCCAGGAACCGCTGGCCACCATCTCGGCCGAGGACTTCAGCCGGCCGATCGAGCACGCGGTGCGGACGCAGTTCCTGACGACCAGGGCGGCCGCGCGGCACATGGTCAAGCGGTCGTCGGGGGTGATCCTGGCGTTCGGCGGCTCGGGGCCGGAGGCCGTGCCGGGGCTGGGCGGGTTCGTGGTCGCCCTGGACGCCGTCGAGGGGCTGCGCCGGCAGTGGGCCTGCGAGCTCGGGCCGCACGGCATCCGCTTCGTGACGCTCAAGACGGGCGGCATCCCCGAGAGCCTGCCCGAGGACTTCCCCGGACGCGCGGAGATCGTCGCCGGGATCGAGGAGGCGGCCATGCTCCACCGTGCGGCGACTCTGGCCGACGTGGGCAACGTGGCGGTGTTCGCCGCCTCGGACCTGGCCGGGAGCATGACCGCCGCGACGGTGAACATCTCCTGCGGGGCGCTCGTCGACTAGTCGGCGCCGCCCGGCCGCAGGGCGTTGTCGACCAGCCGGAGGGCGGCCCTGGCCTGGGCCGGGCAAGTGGGTATACGCGGCCCAGGGCACCGGCCGGCCGGTGCTCACGTCTGCCGCCCCGGCGCGTGCGGTGGTGCGCCCCTGCGCGGTCTGCACTTCGGCCACGACGCCGGTGACACCGGTCGCGCGGATCGCGTCCACGTCGCGCTGCAGCCGGTCGTCGTGGGAGGGCGCGGCGGTCGTGGCCGCGGCGGCGGGGCCGTTGTCGTGAGGAGGGCCGCGGCGGCGGCAGCGAGGCCGGTCCGCCTGGTGATCGTCGGTCCGGCGGCGCTCATCGGGCGGCCTCGGTGCGGGGGCAGGTGAGGTCCTGGGCGGGGAGGGTTCCGGTGCGCAGGTAGTCGTTGACGGCCCGGTCCGCGCAGGGGACGGGCCGGTGGCCGTCGAGGGCGCGTCCGTAGACGCCGTGGGAGCGGATGTCCGCCGTGATGAGGCGCGAGCCGGTGAGCTTGCGGTGCAGGGCGAGGGCGCCGTCGTAGGGGACGTTGTTGTCGCGGCGGGCCTGGAGCATCAGGACGGGTACGTCGTTGGCGATGGCGGTGCCCGCCTCGCGGGGCTCGCCGGGCCAGAACGCGCACGGGGCGATCATGCCGTTGGTGTAGGGGCCGAACACGGGCTGGGTGGCGCGGCTGCGTTCGCTGTTCCTCCAGTACGTCTCGGGGTCCTTGGGCCAGCCGCCCGCGGGCCAGCCGCCGTCGCCGCACATGAAGAGCGCGCCGCCCACCATGCTGTCGGCCAGGCCGGGCGAGGCGAGCAGCCGCAGCATGGCGGCGAGTTCGGGGCCGGGCGGGGCGGGCTTCCCGGCGGCGGCGTCGGCGAGGTCGCGGACGATGCCGGCCAGGGCCGGGTCGTTCTCCGCGTGCTGGACGGGCTGCTTGAGCAGCATCCGCAGCACGGGGGCGGTGAGATGGAGCCCGCCGACGGTGACGGGCTGCCGCTCGGCGTGGTCGAGCAGCCCCTGGACGGTGGCCCGTACCTGTGCGGGGGTGCGGCCGAGGCGGTAGGTGTCGTGGCGCCGGGCGGTCCACGCGGCCCATTCGTCCAGCGCTTCCTCGGCGGGCCTGCCGGAGCGCTGGAACAGTTCGTACTGCGTGGCCGACGGGTCGGTGGAGGAGTCGATGACCATGCGGTCGGTGCGGCGCGGGAACATCTGGGTGTAGACGGCGCCCAGGTCGGCGCCGTAGGAGACGCCGTAGTAGGACAGTGTGCGCTCGCCCAGTGCGGCGCGGATGACGTCCATGTCGCGGGCGACGTTGCGGGTGGAGGCGTGCGGCAGGAGCGTCGCGTTGTCGCCGTGGTCCCGGCAGCGGCGTGCAGTGTCCCGCGCGGCCCGCACGGAGGCCTCGAAGTCCTCGCGGGGGGACGTCGTCGGGCCGGGTGGTGCGGGCGGGGGCGCCGGGGCGCAGGTGACCGGGGAGCTCTCGCCGAGGAACCGGGGGTCGAAGCCGATGAGGTCGAAGTGTTCCGCCTCCCGCTGCAGCGCGGGGCGCAGGGCCAGGGTGTTGGCGAGTCCGCTGCCGCCGGGGCCGCCGGGGTTGGACAGCAGGATGCCGCGCCGGTCGGCCTTGGACGTGGCCTTGATGCGCGAGACGGCGATGCGGATCGTCCGGCCGCCGGGCGCGGAGTAGTCGAGGGGGACGGTCACCTGTGCGCACTGCGCCCCCGCGGCGTTCAGCTCCTCCTGGGCCGGCGGGCACGCTCCCCAGGTGAGGCTCTGCTGCTCGTAGGCCCGCAGCGGGCGGGGGGCCGGGGAGGGCGCGGCGGTCGCGGGGAGCGTTCCCGCCATCAGGCCGGCCAGGCTCAGGCCGAACGCGAGCGGGGGCGTGACGCCTCGCATCGTGCTCCTTCGGATCGATGGGATCAAGAAGAACGGACGGGGTCGACGTTAGGAGCGCGGGCGGCGGCGGAACATCGGGCCACCCGGTGGAAGCCCGCTGGTGCTGGCCCCAGGGCGGGCCGGGGTGCCGGGGATGCAGGGCGGATCGCGAGGGCGCACCATGGGTGACGAAGAAGGCGCCTGCGGCAGCCGCGGGGTGCGGGGAGGGCCCGGAGCCGGGAGGGCTTCCGCGGCCCCGGCACCGGATGCGTGAACTCCCGTCGCGAAGGCCCCGGCCGGCCCTGGCGCCGCGTCAGCCGAGCTTCCCTGCAACTCCCCCAGTCACGAGGTGGGCAGACTCATGGTCGAAACGAACCGGCGTTCCGGGGTATCGAGGTCGCGCCGCACGGCGCTCGCCGCCGCACGGGCCCGTCGACGCGCCAGGCCGGCCCTCGCCGTTGCCGGGCTCCTGGTGACCGCGGCCCTCGGCACCACCGACGCGAGGGCGGCGACCGCGGGCACGGAGGTGGCCGCGGGCGAGGTCGAAGGGGTGGCCGCCGCGCCGGAGTCCATGCCTCCGTTCGGCCCGGACACATGTGTCCAGGGGCGGGTCTGGCGTGAGGCGAAGCCGAACGACCACGTCTGTGTGCCCGTCGCGACGCGCACGCAGACACGCGAGGAGAACAGCAGGGCCCCGGGCCTGGTCGACCCCGACCCGGGCGGTCCGTTCGGCGTGGACAGGTGCAAGTCGGGCTTCGTGTGGCGTGAGGCGATACCGGGCGACCATGTCTGCGTCGTGCCCCCGGTGCGGGGTCAGGCGCGGCGGGACACGGAGCAGGCGCCGATGCACTGGGTGGCCACGTTCGACCGTCATATCGCGGGCAACTTCGTGCCCCATCCGTTCGCGATGCCGGACCAGTGGTACCACCTGAACAGTTCGTTCACGACGTTCGCTTCGGGGGGACCGCTGATCGCCGACGTCCTCGGCGCGAGTACCGCGGACGGCGCCCAGCTCATCCTGTGGACCAGCAACGGTGGCCATTGGCAGGACTTCCAGTTCCGGCGGGCGGGCGGCAAGCTCGCCTTCCAGAACACCTTCGAGATCGTGATACGCCATACGGGCAAGTGCCTGGACGTCACGGGCTTCAGCAAGGACAACGGCGCCCGGGTGATCCAGTGGCCGTGTCACGGCGGCGACAACCAGAAGTGGTACCTCCAGCGGCGCGGCGACAACGAGTGGGAGGTCCGCTCGGTCCTCAGCGACAAGTGCCTGGACGCGCACAACCCGAACAACCCGGCGGCGACGCTGCCCCCGATCAGGACGCCTCTGCAGCAGTGGACCTGTCTCGGCGGGAAGAACCAGGCCTGGCGCCTCAAGGCCGTGGGCTGAGGCGCCCGGCAAAGGGCGTGCTACCTGCCGGATCCCGCGGTCGCGTACTCCCGCGGCTCCGTGCCGGTCCGCGGGTCCGCCGCCGGCTCGTCCGCGGGAGCGGGGGCGGCGTCCGCGGAGCACGGGCGCGGGGCGGGACGGCGGACGGCGGCTATGCCGACGCCGGCGAGCACGATCAGGCCGCCCAGGACCGCCATGGGGGCCGGCAGGGCGCCGAGGAGCACCGCGTCCAGGGCCAGGGCCGCGACGGGCACCGCGTACAGGACGAGGGAACTCGTCGAGGCGGAGGCGGCCTCCAGGACGCGGGACCAGGTGCAGAAGGCCAGGACCGTGCAGCCCAGGCCCAGCCACACCACGGCGGCGGTCTGCTGCCAGCCGGCCGCCACCAGGTGGGAGGCGGCGTCGGGGGCGAAGAACAGCAGCGGCAGGAGGCCGAACAGGCTGCCGTAGAAGATGCAGTCCATGCCGGAGTAGCGGCGCAGCAGGGGCTTTTGCAGGATGAACGACGTGGCCTGGGCGGCCGCCGCGAGCACGATCATGACCATGCCCGTCTGCGAACCGCCGCCTCCGCCGCCGGCCATGGCGACCACGAGCGCGCCGCCGAGGGCCACCAGGAGGCCGGTGACTCCCCAGGCGCCGGGACGTTCGCGCAGCACCAGCATGCCGAGGGCGGTGGCGAAGACCGGCGAGGTGGCCACGAGCATGGCGGCCGTTCCGCCCTCGACGTGCCGTTCGCCCGCGTAGAGCAGCAGCTGATAGGCGGTCATGCCGGTGAGGCCGAATCCCGCCATGCGCACGAGGTCACCCCGGCGGAGGCGGCTGATGCGCCCGGTGGCCAGGAACGGGAGCAGGAGGACGACGGCGAAGACGAGGCGCAGGACGGCCATGGCCGTCGGGGAGTAGCCCTCCAGCGCGATGCGGATCGCCGGAAAGGCCGATCCCCACAGGAGCGCGGTCGCGGCCATGAACTTCCAGGGAGTTGCCGCCCGGCGTTCGCCCATCAACGGAAACACCGCCCATCGGGTCGGGAGATCGGACTCCGTCGAAGCTACCGAGCTTTGCGCTATAAGTCGAATAATGAATTCCGTCATCATCTCAAAGCATCTCTTTGAGATGTGCTCACTCCAGGCGGTTGCCCGGACGCAGGACGTCGGCCGCGGGCAGCGCTTTCCCGTTCTCCGGCTGGACCTCCAGCAGGACGACCCCGTCCGAGCCCGCCTCCCAGCTGTGCCCGCAGACCACGGTGACCCCGCCGTCGGTGCGTCTGACGACCCGCCCCGGCGATCCCCGGTGCGGCCGGGAGGGCCGGGCGGCCCGCTTGACGTAGAGCTTCGCCCCGCCGAGGGTGCACCACGCGTTGACGAACGGATCACTGTGCGCACGGACGAGGTCGAGGAGCCGTCCGGTCGGCAGCCTCCAGTCGATGCGCGTGTCCGCCTCGGTGATGCGGTGGTAGAACGAGGCCCCGCCCGCGTGCTGCGGCACCGGCTTGATCCCCGCCTCCGCGCGGGCCAGGGCGGTCAGCGCGGCCTCGGGGTAGGCGTCCAGCAGCCGCCGCTGAACGGTGGTCGCGGTGTCCTGCGGGGCGATGGGCACGGCCACCTGCCACAGGACGGGCCCGGTGTCCAGCTCGGGCTCCATCACGTGCACGGTCAGGCCGGTCTCGCGCTCGCCGTTGCGGATCGCCCAGTTGACCGCGCCGAAGCCGGCGTAGCCGGGGAGCAGCGCGTCGTGGACGTTGAGCGGGAGCAGCGCGGGCACCGCCAGGACGACCTCGGGTATGACGGTCCGCCAGTTCGCGGACATCAGCACGTCGGGGCGGGCGCCGCGGACCGCCGCGACCACCTGCGCCTCGCCCGCGTCGCGGGCTTCCACCAGGGGCAGTCCCAGCTCGACGGCGAGCTTGGCCACGTGCGGTTCACGCAGGCCGCCGAAGCGGGCCGGGTGGGTGACGACCACGGTCGGCTCGTGTTCGGCGGCGATCCCGGCCAATACCGCGGCGCCCATCTCGCCGTAGCCCATGAACGCGATCCTCATCGGGTGTCCTCTCCGGCGGCCGTCGACGGGGCGTACGGACAGCGAGCGCGGGGCCCGGGCGTCAACTCCCTTGCTCCGCACTCCACTTGAGGGTCCACTGCGCTTCCCCGACGGTCAAGACCGCTCCCGGACGGCCGGGGCCGCTCCCGGCGGCGTCCGCCCGGGGGGCGCCCCCGTCCACGGATGGCCCTCGCCGTCGCGCCGGGAACGCGGCACGTGCGTACCGTCGGATCGAGAGCCGGCGCGGCAGCGCCCCCTGACGGCAGAGGAGCACCGGGTGATGAGCGGGGCCGAGAGTGCGGACCATGTCAGTGTGCATCTGACGGGATGCGGCCATGAGGACGCGCACGCGGTGTTCGCGGCGCTGGAGGCGGCCTTCCCGGAAGGTACCGGTCCGGCCCGCAGCGAGACCCGGGCCGCGGCCCCCGGGGCGGGGCCCACGATCTGGTCCATGGTCGTCGACGCGCGCACCCGTACCCCGCAGCCGGAGGCCGTCCGTACGCAGCCGGTGATGGCCGTCACCGCCGACCTCTTCGGGGCGGCCGATCCCGTGCGCCAGGTCAGGGAGGAGCTGGCGGCGGCCTTCGGGGTGGAGAGCCTGGGCACGGTGCCCGGCGAGCACGAGCTGGAGGTGCGCCTGCGGCTGACCGCCGGCCCCGAGGAGTAGCGGCCCGGGCCCCGGGTGGTGGGGGTGATCGTGCGGGCTTAGCGTGGAAACGACAGCCATGGAGCACGGCACCCCTCCCCCGGCAGGGCCCCTGCCCGCCGCTCGAGGACCACGGCGTCATCGGTGATCCGCACACCGTGGCGCTCGTGGGGGTGGACGGCACGCTCGAGTGGCGCTGTCCGCCCCGTTTCGACGCCCCCTCGGTCTTCGGTTTCCTCCTCGACGCGGACCGTGGGGGCTCGTTCGCCATGCGGCTGGTTCAGCGGGCCGCCGTCACCGCCTCCACGCGACCGCCGAGGTCGACCGTGCCGTCGGCGTGGAAGCGCGTCAGGATCCGCGAGCCCACCCCCTGGCGGATGGCCAGGGAGCGGCCGAGCCGGGCGGTCAGCACGATGGCCGCGGCGCCGGTGGCCTCGTCCTCGACGATGGCGTCGCCCCGCCGCGGAAAGCCCCGGGCCCGTACCCGTCCCGCCGCCTCGTCCTCCCAGGCCCAGGCGTACAGCCAGCCCTCCCCCGGCGGCGGCGCGGGCAGCGCCTCGACCTCGGCGACCGTGGCGTACCGCTCGGTGCGCCGGCCGGTGGCCCACTCCGCCCGGCCCCGTACCCAGGTCGTCTCCCCCGCCTGCCACGTGGGTACCTCGCCCGCCGGCGGGCGCAGCACGCTCACCGGCCGCCCCTGCCGACGCAGCCACCACGCGAGACCGACCAGCGGATGGCCGGCGAACGGAAGGCGGGCGCTGGGGGTGTAGATGTCCACGCCGCCGTGGGAGGCGTCGTCGACGAACACCGTCTCGCTGAAGCCCAGTTCCGCCGCCAGCCGCTGACGGGCCGGCCCGTCGGGGACGGCGCCGCCGTCGCGGACGATGCCGAGCGGGTTGCCGCCCGTGCCGTGCGGACCGGTGAACACCCGTACCACTTCATGATCGATCATGCCTGAAACCTATGAGGTGATTGAAACTCCTGGTACGGGAAGAGGCACAAGGTGCCCGATATCACCGACCCTCTGACGACCCTGGTACGACGCCACCGGGAACCCGCCGTGGTGCAGGCGGTCCGCTCCACGCTGGCCGCGGTGATCTCCTATGTGGTGGCCCTCCAGCTGAGCAACGAGCCGGCGCCGCTCACCGCGCCGCTGACCGCGCTCCTCGTCGTCCAGGTCACGCTCTACTCGACCCTCACCACCGGCATCCGCAGAGTCAATTCCGTGGTGGCCGGGGTCCTGATCGCCATCGGGTTCAGCGCCCTGGTGGGGCTCACGTGGTGGAGCCTGGGGTTGATCATCCTCGCTTCCCTGGTCATCGGACGCTTCGTCCGCGCGGGTGAATTCGTCCCCGAGGTGGCGATCAGCGCCATGCTCGTGCTCGGGGTGACCCGGGTGGCGGAAACAGCCTGGGACCGGGTCCTGGAGACCCTGATCGGCGCGATCGTCGGGCTGCTCTTCGACGTGCTGTTCGTCCCTCCGGTGTGGGTCCAGCCCGCGAGCCAGGCCATCGAGCACCTCTCGCGCCGCATGGGGCAGCTGCTGCAGCGCGTCGGCGACGAGGTGTGCGGCCACACGCCGGTCGCGGAGGCGGCGGCACGGCTGCACGAGGCGCGCCGGCTGGACCACGACATCGTCCAGGTCGACGCCTCGCTGCGGCAGGCCGAGGACAGCCTCCGGCTCAATCCCCGGGTCAAGGAGGGCCTGCTCTTCCGGGTCGTCCTGCGCACCGGACTCGACGCGCTGGAGATCACGGCGGTGGTCCTGCGGGTGATCTGCCGCACCCTGACCGACCTCGCCAAGGAACGCACGCAGGAACCGATGTTCCCCGACGAGGTGGCCGAGTCCCTGCAGGACGTCTTCCGCCACCTCGCGCGCGCCGTCGAGAGCTTCGCCGTGCTGATCACCACGCAGGTGAGCGCCAACGCCGAGAAGGCCGAGGACCGGCTCGTGCGGGAGCTCGCCGCCGGCCGGGCCAGCCGCGACCGCGCGGCCCACCTGCTGCTGGAGTCCGTCCGGCGGCACCCGCGCCAGTGGCAGCTGCACGGGGCGCTGCTGGCCGAGATGGACCGGATCCTGGACGAACTGGACGTGGAGAAACGGACCGAACGCCTGGCGGAGGAGCTCGACCGGGCCGCCGCCGAGCAGCGGGACCGGCACCCGCTGCTGCACAAGGCCCAGCGGCGGCTGCGCAGCAGCGGCTACGGCTGGCGCAGGGGCTGGTTCAACAACCGCGACTGAGCCCGGCGGGCGCCTCGGCACCGGCCCGGGCCAGCTCCGCCACGAGCGTCCCGAGCTCGGCCAGGGTCGTCTCGTCCGTCACCCGGCCATCGGTGATCTTGGCGCCGGCGCAGGCGATCCGCAGTCCGGCCGGCAGCACCCGGGCGCTCATGACCTCCAGGGTCTCCCGCAGCCACGCCTGGGCCCGGTCCCCGCCGGTCATCGAGGGAGAGGCCGTGACGACGGCGACGGGCTTGTCCACGAGCTCGCCGCTGCCGACCACCCACTCCAGGGCGTTCTTCAGGACGCCCGACGTGCCGTGCGCGTATTCGGGGCTCGTGATGAGCACGGCGTCCGCGGCCGCGAGCCGCGCGCGGAAGGCCAGCACCTCCGGCGGCGGACAGTCCCGCTCCACATCGGGGTTGAAGAAGGGGAGGCCGCCCAGCCCCTCGTGGACCGTCAGGGAGACCGGGGGCCGGCACAGGCCCGCGGCCGTGTGCGCCACCGCGGAGTTGAGCGAGCCCTCGCGCAGACTTCCGCACAGGGCCAGGACGTTGATCGGGGACATGTACTCACCTGTCGGGGACGCGGGCGGATGCGGCGACCGATCCTCGCACCCCGCCCCCCGCGCCTCCCCCGCAGGGTCGCCTCAGCGGACCGCCTCCTCCGCGTGCCCGGCCGCGCGGCCCCGGCGCGACGGGCCGCGGCCGGCCGGCTGGTCGGGGGCGTGGCCGGCGGTGATGGCGGGGACCTGGCGGGACTCGGGCGAACCGGCCGTGACCCTCAGCCGCTCGCCGCAGTGCCGGATCTCCAGGACCTCACCGTCCAGCAGGCTGTACTTCGCCGTCCGGTCGGTGATCTCCACCCGCAGCCGCTGCTCCCGGAACTGGACCGTGAACGCCAGCCGCCCCAGCTGCTCGGGGAGCCGGGGGGTGAAGCCGATCAGGCCGTCGTCCTCGCGCATGCCGCCGAAGCCGATGACCAGGGCGAACCAGGTGCCGGCGAGGGAGGCGATGTGAATGCCGTCGCGGGTGTTGCCCTCCAGGTCGGAGAGGTCCATCATCGCCGCCTCGCCCAAATAGTCGTAGGCCAGCCGGGTGTGGCCGACCTCCGCGGCCATCACGGCCTGGCCGCAGGCGGACAGCGAGGAGTCGCGCACGGTCAGCTGTTCGTAGTAGGCGAAGTTGCGGGCCTTCTCCTCGGCGGTGAAGGCGTCCCCGCGCAGGCACATGGCGAGGACGAGGTCGGCCTGCTTGACGACTTGTTTGCGGTAGAGGTCGAAGTAGGGGAAGTTCAGCAGCAGGGGGTACTGGTCGTCCCCGGTGTGGGCGAAGTCCCACAGCTGGTGGCGGGTGAAGCCCTGGGACTGCTCGTGCACCTGCAGCTCTTCGTTGTAGGGCAGGGTCATGCGCGTCGCGGCGTCCCGCCACGCGGCGGTCTCCTCGTCGTCGACGTCGAGCGCCGCGGCGAGGTCCGGGTGGCGTTCGGCCATGGCCGCGGCGGCCCGCAGATTGTGCTGCGCCATCAGGTTCGTATAGACGTTGTCGTCCGAGATGGCGCTGTACTCGTCCGGGCCGGTCACCCCGTCGATGTGGAAGTCGCCGTGGTGGTCGTGGTGGCCCAGGGAGCGCCACAGCCGGGCGGTCTCCACCAGCAGCGGCAGCCCGACCTCGCGCTCGAAGGTGTCGTCGCAGGTGGCGCGGACGTAGCGGACGACCGCGTCGGCGATATCGGCGTTGATGTGAAACGCCGCCGTCCCGGCCGGCCAGTAGCCGGAGCACTCGTCGCCGTTGATGGTCCGCCAGGGGAAGGCGGCGCCCTGCAGACCCAGTTGCCGGGCGCGTTCCCGGGCCGCGGGCAGGGTGTTGTACCGCCAGCGCAGGGCCTGCTCCACCGCCTGGGGCGCGGTGTAGGTCAGCACGGGCAGGACGAACGTCTCGGTGTCCCAGAAGCAGTGGCCGTCGTACCCCGGGCCGGTCAGCCCCTTGGCCGGCAGGGCGCGGGCCTCTCCACGGGCGCCGGCCTGCAGCACGTGGAAGAGGGCGAACCGTGCGGCCTGCTGGATCTCCGCGTCGCCGTCCACCTCCACGTCCGCCCGGGCCCAGAACCCGTCGAGGTACTGACGCTGCTCGTCGACCAGGCCGTCCCAGCCGGTGCTGACCGCCCCCGCCAGGGCCGCGTCCACCTGGTCGTGCACGGCCGGCGTCGAGCGCATCGCCGACCAGCCGTGCGCGACGAACTTCTCCACCCGCAGCCGCTGGCCCGAGCACAGCCGCGAGGTGATGGTGAAGCGGGCCAGGTCCTCGCTGCTCTCGGAGGACATCTCGGTCTTCTCGCCGCCGTCCACCGCGTGCGCCGCCGACACCCCCATGCGCAGTCCGCTGTGGTGGGTGCGGTGCAGCAGCCGGATCCGCGGGCCGTACGCGGCGTGCTCCTCGCTCGCCAGCGGTGACTCCAGCAGCGCGGCCGCCCGGGGATCGCCCCCGGTCCGGGGCAGCTGTTCATTGGCGACCAGCTCGGACTGGATGACGATGCGCACGTCGCCGTCCAGCGACTCGACCTCGTAGGCGATGGCGGCCACCGCGCGCTGGGAGAAGGAGACCAGCCTGCTCGAGCGGACCCGTACGCTGCGGCCGCTCGGCGAGGTCCACTCCGCGGTGCGGTGGAGCAGGCCGGTGCGGAAGTCCAGGACCCGCTCGTGCTTGTGCAGCTTGCCGTAGCGCAGGTCGAAGGGCTCGTCGTCGACCAGGAGGCGGATGAGCTTGCCGTTGGTGATGTTGATGACGGTCTGGCCGGACTCGGGGTAGCCGTAGCCGGCCTCCGCGTAGGGCAGCGGCCGGAACTCGTACACGCCGTTGAGATAGGAGCCGGGCAGGCCGTGCGGCTCCCCCTCGTCGAGGTTGCCGCGCCAGCCGACGTGGCCGTTGGACAGGGCGAAGACGGATTCGCTCTGGGAGAGCACGTCGAGGTTGAGCTCCGTCTCGCGCAGGCACCAGGGCTCGACGCGATAGGCCGGGTGGGTGATCACGGGGCGTCCTCCAGCAGCTCGGCGAGATCGTCCACGACGACGTCCGCCCCGTGCCGGCGCAGGGCCCCGGCCTGATCGGCCCGGTTCACCCCGACGACGAAGCCGAACCTCCCGGCCCGTCCCGCCTCCATGCCGGCCAGGGCGTCCTCGAACACCGCGGCCCGGTCGGGCGGTACGCCCAGGGCGTGGGCGGCGGCGAGGAAGGTGTCCGGGGCGGGCTTGCCCGCCAGGTGCCGCTCGGCGGCGACCACCCCGTCGACGCGTACCTCGAGGAGGTCTTCGATGCCCGCCGCGACCAGCACGTCGTGGCAGTTGGCGCTGGAGGAGACCACCGCGCGGCGCAGCCCGGCGGCCCGTGCGGCCTCGGCGTAGCGGACCGAGCCGGGGTAGGCCCGCACCCCCAGCTCCTTGATCTTCTCCAGGACGAGCGCGTTCTTGGCGTTGCCCAGGCCGTGCACGGTGTCCCGCTCCGGCGGATCGTCGTCGTCCCCCTCGGGCAGCCGGATGCCGCGCGAGGCGAGGAAGGAGCGCACCCCGTCGGCGCGGGGCATTCCGTCGACGTATTCGTCGTAGTCGGTGACGGCGTCGAACGGCCGGAAGTCCGCGCCGTCGCGGCGCCGGAGGAAGGCGTCGAACGTCTCCTTCCAGGCGGCCGCGTGCACGGTGGCCGTCTGGGTCAGCACGCCGTCCATGTCGAACAGGCAGGCGCGGATGCCGTCGGGAAGGCCGAGATGCGTCATGGTGTCCCACTTCCCGGATCATCGGAAGCCATGTCCGGCAGGTACCAGTGGTGCGGCGCGATGAGCTCCTCGGCGGATGCGGGACCCCACGACCCGGCGGCGTACGGCTGCACGGGTCCCGGGTTCCGCAGCAGCGGCTCGGAGACCTCCCAGAGCCGTTCGATGCCGTCCGCGCGGGTGAAGAGGGCCTGGTCGCCGAGCATGGCGTCCAGGATGAGGCGTTCGTAGCCCTCCAGCCCGTGCTGTCGCCGGAAGGAGTCGGCGTACCGGAAGTCCATCCGTGCGGGGCCGAGGCGCATGGCGGGGCCGGGTTCCTTCACCAGGAAGCGGGCGGCGATCCAGCCGGGGTCGTCGAAGTCGACCACCAGCGCGTTGCCGTGCGCGGCGGGGCCGGCGCGGGGACGGTCGGGGAACAGCTCCAGGGGCGGCCGTCTGAAGTGCAGCGAGACGACCTGGCGGCGCTGCCCGAGGGACTTGCCGGAGCGCAGGTGGAAGGGCACGCCGGCCCAGCGGGGGTTGTCGATCCCGGTGCGCAGCGCGACGAAGGTCTCGGTGTCGGAGTGCGGATCGACGCCGGGCTCGGCCCGGTAGCCGGCGTACTGGCCGCGGACGACATGGGCGGGGTCGAGGGGCTCCATCGCCCGGAAGACGCGGGTCTTCTCGTCGCGCAGGTCCTGGGCGCCGAGTGAGGCGGGCGGCTCCATGGCCACGAAGCCCAGGACCTGGAAGAGGTGGGTGACGACCATGTCCCGGAACGTGCCGGTCTCTTCGAAGAAGCCGGCGCGGCCCTCGATGCCGATGGTCTCGGGGACGTCGATCTGGACGTGGCTGATGTGCTCGCGGTTCCAGACGGGTTCGAAGAGGCCGTTGGCGAAGCGGAGGGCGAGGATGTTGTCGATGGACTCCTTACCCAGGAAGTGGTCGATGCGGAAGACCCGCGACTCGTCGAAGACGGCGTGGACGGTCTCGTTGAGGGCGCGCGCGGAGGCCAGGTCGGTGCCGAAGGGCTTCTCGATGATGACGCGGGCGCCGTCCGCGAGGCCCGTCCGGCCGAGCATCGCGACGACGGAGGCGAAGGCGCTGGGCGGCACGGCGAGGTGGCACAGCCGGCGCGGGCCGCCGCCGACGGCCCGTTCCGCCGCGCCCACGGCGTCGAGCAGCGGCTGCGGGTCCTCGGGGTCGGCGGCGCCGAAGCTCAGCGTGGCCTCGAACGCCTCCCACCGCGGGCCGGTGGGCTCGCCGGTGCCGAACTCGCGGACGGCGTCCCTGGCGTGGGCGCGGAACTCCTCGTCGGTGAGGGCGGCCGCGGCCGGTGCCGAGCCGACGATCCGGAACCGGCGCGGCATCAGGCCTGCCCGGTCCAGGCGGTGCAGGCCGGGGAGCAGCTTGCGCCGGGCGAGGTCACCGGTGGCGCCGAAGAGGACGACGACGTGGTCGTCGGGGGGCTCCTGCAGGGTCTGGGCGGCCTTCACACCCCCACCTTCCGGCAGCCGCCGCCCGGGCGCGATTCGCCTTCCCCCGTTCGGCGGCCGCCGGCGTCAGCGCACGGGCAGCCGGCGGGGGCCGCGCACGAGCAGGCCCGGGCGGTAGGGAAGGGTGGCGGGATCGGCGGCGAGGCGTAGTGCGGGCAGGGCGGCGAACAGGCGCGGCAGGGCGACGGCCGCCTCCAGGCGGGCCAGGCGGGAGCCGAGGCAGAAGTGCGGGCCGTGGCCGAAGGCCAGGTGCGGGGCGGGGCGCTCGGTGTCCGCCAGGTAGCGGGCGGGCCGGAAGGCGTCGGGGGACGGGAAGCGGCCGGGGTCGCGGTTGGCGGCGGCCAGGACGACGAGGACGGAGTCCTCGGCCGGTATGACCGCGCCGCCGCCGAGGTCGACGCGCTCGGTGGTGCGCCGCCAGGTCGTCCCCTCCAGGGGGCTCGCGTGCCGCAGCGTCTCCTCGACGACGGCTTCCCAGTGCCGCTCGCCGCCCTGGCGGGCGGCGGCGAGCTCGTCGGGGTGGGTGAGCAGCAGCAGGGCGGCCGAGGCGAGCAGGTTCATGGTCGTCTCGTAGCCGGCGAAGAGCAGCAGGAACGCCATGGCGAGCAGTTCGCCGTCGTCCAGTCCCCCCTCGGTGGCTTCCCCCGCGTCGTGCACCAGGGCGCTGAAGAGATCCTCGCCCGGCTCGCGGCGCTTGTGGGCGATGAGGGCGGTGAAGTAGGCGTGCAGCCGGGTCCACGCCTCGTCGACGGCGCCGCGCTCCAGCGCGTCGGTGGGCGAGCCGACCCGGTAGGTCCACTCGCGCAGGTCCGCCCGGTCGGCCTCCGGCACGCCCAGCACCTCGCCGATCACGAGTACGGGCAGCGGGAACGCGAAGGCGTCCACCAGGTCGGCCGGCTCTCCGGCCGCCGCCCGGGACACGAGGGGCGCCAGCAGCTCGTCGGTCAGCCGCTCGATGCGCGGCCGCAGCGCGTCCACGCGGCGTGGAGTGAAGGCGGCGGTGGTCAGCCGGCGCAGCCGGACGTGGTCGGGGGCGTCGGAGTTGAGCATGTGGCGGGCGAGGCAGCCACGGGCGCGCTGGGCCGGGGAGTCCGGCTTGGGGCGCCCCGCACCGGCCGCCGGTACGTTCGAGAACCGCGGGTCGGCGAGGACGGCGCGGGCCTGCTCGTAGCCGGTGACGAGCCAGGCGTGCGTGCCGTTGGCCAGGGGCACCCGTGCCGCGGGGCCCTGGGAGCGCAGGCGCGCGTAGTAGGGGTACGGGTCGCGCGCGAAGCCGGGGTCCGCGGGGTTCAGGAGTTCGGGCACCCGCTCATCCTCACCGATGGCGCATCGTCGGCGCCGGTGGGGGCCTGTTCAGCGCTGAGGGGACGGTCCTGTGCGGTTCCTACAACGACCCCTGGGAAGCCGGGGGCCGGCGGGTGCTCAGTCCCGGCCCAGTGCCTTCTTCAGCTCCGCCTTCGTCATGTCGGAGCGGCCGTGGATGTTCTTCTGCTTGGCCTCGTTGTACAGCTGGTCCTTCGTCGGTCCCTGGGCGCCGGAGTGCGAGCGCTGACCGCCGCGCCGGGAGGAGGACATGTCCTGCAGCGAGGTGCGGCTGGCGGTCTTGGACTCGCCCGCGCGGGCCCGCTCCTTGTTGACGGTCCGGCTCGCGATCTCCTTGGCGCGCTTCTCGCTCTCGCCGCGCTCGCGGGCGCTGTCCTTGATGTGCTCGTACTGCCGCTCGCGCTTCGGGCTGGATCCCCTGGGCATCTGCCTGCTCCTTCGGTCGTGTTTCCCGCCGTGAGGGGGGTTGCCGCATCCCTGCTGCTACCCCTTCCCAGCCTGGCACTCACTGCAGGCCGCCGCAGGGCGTGGCAGGCCGGCAGGGCTCATCCGCGCGGGGACGGCGTCCGGCTCACGGTGCGTCCCAGCCGGCCCGCGGCGCGGGCGAAGGCGGCCGCGTCGTGGACCGCCGCGCCGCCGGGGTCGTTGTTGAAGTAGGCGTACACCCGCGCCCGGTCGGGCCAGGTGTCGGCGACCCGGTGGGCCCAGGTGGCGAGCGCCTGGCGGCCGTAGCGCGGCCACGGCCGGGCCCGGCCGGCGTGGAAGCGCACGTAGCCCCAGTCGGCCGTGCGCCACAGCGGCGTCACGGGCCGCGAGTCGTGGTCCGCCCAGCACAGTGCGGCGCGGCGGTGCTCCAGTACGCCGCGGACCTCGTCCGTCCACCAGGAGGCGTGGCGGGGTTCGACGGCCACCCGCACCCCGGGCGGGAAGCAGGCGAGCGCGGCGTCCAGCAGGGCCGCGTCGGCCCGCAGCGTGGGCGGCAGCTGCAGCAGTACGGGCCCCAGCCGGTCCCCCAGGCCGGCGGCGTGCCGCAGCAGACGGTGGACGGGCTCCTCGGGGTCGCGCAGTCGCTTGATGTGGGTGAGGTAGCGGCTGGCCTTGACGGCCATGAGGAACCCCTCGGGGGTGCGGTCGTGCCAGTCGGCGAACGTCTCGGGCGTGGGCAGCCGGTAGAAGGCGTTGTTGTTCTCCACGGTCGCGAAGTGGCCGGCGTACTCCTCCAGCCAGAGCCGTTGCGGCACGTCGGAGGGGTAGAAATCGCCGCGCCAGTCCTTGTACTGCCACCCGGAGGTTCCCACGAGCAAGGGCATGGACGGATGTCTGCCCGGGGCCGCGGGGCGCCTCACCGGAGGGCGCGCGAAGTGCAGTCGGATGCCGCCGGTCTAGATCTGCGGTCCGTCGGCCAGGGCGGCCCGGACCCGCGCGGCGACGGCCGCCGCCTCCTCGTCCGAGGCGTAGCGGCCGCGCGGCCAGAAGAAGCCACGGAGCCCGTCCTTGCGGTTGCGCGGCACCACGTGCACATGGAAGTGCGGCACGGACTGGCTGATCCGGTTGTTGGCGGCGACGAACGAACCGGCGGCCCCCATGCCCCGCTCCACGGCGCCCGCGATCCGCTGGACCCGGGTGAAGAACGGCCCCACCTCGGCGGGCGGGAGGTCGGTGAGCGTCTCGGCGTGCAGCCTGGGCACGACCAGCACATGGCCGGGGAAGAGCGGCCGGGCGTCCAGGAAGGCCACCGTGCTCTCGTCCTCCAGGACCCGGTGGCCGGGCTCCTCGCCCGCCGCGATGGCGCAGAAGATGCAGTTCACGACACCAGTCAACCAATCCGCCCGCCCGGAGGGGCCCGCCGCCCGGATCCCGCGGGGTGCGGCCGTGGGGAGGCCATCTGTGGACTATCCCTCCGTATCCCGTCATATTGGAACTACGGCTTCCCCTTGCAATCACGGCTTCCCCGGTCTCCCCGGGGCACTCCGGAGCCGGGCCCCGGGGCCAGAGGTGGATCATGCGGTTCATCGACCGAGTCGACGCCGGGCGGCGCCTGGCCGAGCAGCTGGGGCATCTGCGCGGCGAGCATCCGGTGGTCCTCGGCCTGCCCCGCGGCGGTGTGCCCGTGGCCTTCGAGGTCGCCCGGGCGCTCGACGCCCCCCTCGACGTGATCCTCGTCCGCAAGCTGGGCGTGCCGTACCACCGCGAGCTGGGGTTCGGCGCCATCGGCGAGGGCGGGGTACGGGTCATCCGCGACGACATCGTGCGCATGAGCCGGGTCGACCAGGACGATCTGGCCGAGGTCGAGCACAGCGAGGAGGCGGAGCTCGCACGCCGCGCGGAGACGTTCCGCGCCGGGCAGCCCCGGATCCCGCTCAAGGGCCGTACGGCCGTCGTCGTCGACGACGGCATAGCGACCGGCGCCACGGCGGCGGCCGCCTGCCAGGTGGCCAGGGCCCAGGGCGCCGCGCGCGTGGTGCTCGCCGTGCCGGTGGCACCCCCGGACGCGGCGGCGGAGTTCCGCACGCAAGTGGACGAACTCATCTGCCTGAGTACCCCGGCCCTCTTCTCGGCGGTCGGCGAGTGGTACCGCGACTTCTCCCAGACCTCCGACGAGGAGGTCGTGGAGCTGCTGCGCCGCAACGCCGACGAGCACCGCAGCGGCGGCGGCGAGGCGCACTCGGGCGCCCTGAAGATCCCCGTGGACGGCGGCCGGACCGCGCTCGCCGGTGATCTGGCCGTGCCGGCCGGCTCCCCCGGGCTCGTGGTCTTCGCCCACGGCAGCGGCAGCAGCCGGCTCAGCCCCCGCAACCGCGCCGTCGCCCGGGCCCTGAACGAGGCGGGGCTGGGCACGCTCCTGTTCGACCTTCTCACCCCGCTGGAGGAGAACGACCGGGCCAACGTCTTCGCCGTCGAGCCCCTGGCCCGCCGGCTGACCGAGGTGACGCGGTGGCTGCGCCGCCGTGAGACCGTGCCCGTCTGCTACTTCGGCGCGAGCACCGGTGCCGCCGCGGCCCTGTGGGCCGCCGCCGACGCGGCGGCCGCGGGCGGCACGGACGACGCCGTCGCCGCCGTGGTCTCCCGGGGCGGGCGCCCCGACCTCGCCGGCCCCCGGTTGGCCGAGGTCACCGCCCCCACCCTGCTCATCGTGGGCGGCAACGACGAGACCGTCCTCGACCTCAACCGGCAGGCGGCGGAGCGACTGCGCTGCGAGAACCGGCTGGCCGTCGTGCCGGGCGCCACCCACCTCTTCGAGGAGCCGGGCACGCTGGACACCGTCTCGGACCTCGCCCGCGACTGGTTCACCGCCCATCTGGCGGCGTCCACCCCCGCAGGCTGACCGATCGACAGGCTGTAGGTGATCACCATGGAGAAGATCGTCGACTGCACCATCGAAATGGAGTTCCGCGAGATCGACGCCACCACCCAGGCGGACGTGCGGCTGCGCATGCACGACGGCTCGAAGCTGAGCTCTCAGGGCATCGCCAACCGCAACCCCGCCGACCGGCGCCAGCAGCGCGTCGGCGAGGAGGTCGCGGCCGCCCGCGCCCTGAACGGCCTCGCCGAACAGCTGCTCGACAAGGCGGGCGACGAGATCCAGGAGGTCATGCACGAGCCGGTGCACCTGACGCACTAGGCGCCGCACCCGGACGCACGGCCGCCCCAGGAGGAGCGATGCCACACACAACGGAGTGGAAGGTCCGCCTTCAGCTCGTCGAGGACGACGGCGGAAGGACGGAGGCACGGGCGGTCCTCGACACCGGGACCACCTCGCTCACCGCCACGGGAGCCGCGCGGCGCGCCCCGGGAGACGAGGACGCGCCGGTGATCGGCGACGAGTTCGCGGCGGGGCGGGCCCTGCGCGACCTCGGCAGCCGGCTCCTGCGGACCGCCGAGCAGGACGTCGAGGCGAGGGGCGCGGCACCGGAACCCCGGACCTCGCCGACGTACGGCTGGGAACTGTGAGACCCGCGCCGGCGGTGGCGCGGCCCTTGTGCCGCCGCCGGCCTCACAGCAGCGGCCCGAGCGGCCCGAGGTCGAGGTTGAGGTCCTCCGGCTCCAGGCCGTAGCGGGCGCACAGCTCCCGCATGCGCTCGGCGAGCAGCATGAGGGTCAGGCCGATCCGCTCCTCCTGCTCCTCGGTGAGGGTGCCCTGTTCGACGCGGCGCAGGGCCTGTCGTTCCATCAGCTGGCGCAGCAGCTCGACGACGGTGAGCACCAGCCTGACCAGGTCGCGCTCGACGGTGTCGCGGTCCAGTTCCATGCGCCGCGTCATGCCGCCTCCTCCCGCCGTGGTGCGGCGACGCCGGCATCGACCGAGCTGATGAGGGCGTGCAGGTCGATGCGTACGAGGTCGACGTCGGCGATGCGCAGGGTGAGGTCGCCGGTGAGCACGACGCCGCCCGCCAGCAGCCGGTCGAGCAGGTCGACCAGGGCCGGGCCGCGAGCCGGGAGCCGGTCCCCGGCGCCGGTCACGTGGCCTCCCCGGGGGAGGCGCCCGCGCCGACGAAGGAGTACGGGGCCCACGGTCCGGTCAGTTCCACGTGGATGCCGTCGCCGGGGATGCGCTCGGCGAGTCCGGTGACGGCCGAGGCGAAGTGCGGGGCTCCGTCGCGCCGCACGAGGTAGGCGGCGTTGAGGACGTTGCGGCCCGGGTGCCGGGAGAGCCCGGGGTCCTGGGGCGGGTAGAGGCGGGTCTCCTCGGCCAGGGCGGCGAGGGTGGCGTGGAGACCGCGCGCGGCCTCGTCCACCCGGCGCGCCCCCTCCTCGTGCGCGTGCCGTTCGGCCACGCGGCGCCGGAGGTAGTCACGGCCGGACGGGGCGGCGCGCGGAGTCGTGGGACGGGGGGCGGCGGCCGGGGGCGGCGCCTCGTCGGCGAGGGCGTAGACCTTGACGCCCCATTCGGTCCGCCCCTCCAGACGGTCGAGGGCCGAGCAGAGCAGCGCCTTCCTGTTCGCCAGCATGGTGCGGACGCCCGCCTCGTCATGGAAGACGGTGGCCAGCCTCAGGGGCAGGACGCACGGTCCGGCGGCGGTCACGCTGTCGATCACCCTTTGGTGAGAGCGCGCGACCTTCTCCAGCCAGTGCAGGTCCTCCAGGTGCGCGGACAGCTCCGCCTCGGTGTAGTCCGCCGCCGGTACCGCCCCGGCCAGCGCCACGAGGCCCAGGTGGGGTACGGCGCGCACGGGTTCGCCCGCGACGCCCGTGACGGTTTCGAGGGCGCCTTCGAGGGCATGGGTGACCGTGGCGGAGTCACGGGTGACGGCGTAGGCGTACAGATACGTCTGTGGTGCGGCATTCACCGGGTCTCCTCCTTACCTTTCTTCTGCGGTTCTTCCTGCGGGGCGGCCGGCGCGGGCAATTGGCCGTTGTCTTTTCGGCCGTCCACGTGGTTCCCCCGGGCGCCGGAGGAGAGGGCGGGGTCGTTCTCCCACCAGTCGATGCCCATTTCCTTCGCCTTGTCGACGGAGACGACGAGCAGGCGCAATTTGATGGTGAGGAGTTCGATGTCGAGCAGGTTGACCCGGATATCCCCGGCGATCACCACGCCCTTGTCGAGCACCCGCTCCAGGATGTCGGCGAGGTTGGCCGAACCGTCGGGTCGTACCGGCGCCATTCGCTCGCTCATACCGCCGCCGAAGCCGCCGTTCATATCGCCCCGCTCCCGTCGGTCCGTCGTCGTATCGCGTCCAGGCGGTCGAGGAGGTCGTCCTCGCGCCGGTCGAACTCCTCCTCGCCGATCCGGCCCGCCGCCAGCTCCTCCTCCAGCGCCTTGAGTTCTCCCTGCACCAGGGAGGGGTCGTAGTACAGGCGCTCCGCCTCGGTGAGCACGCGGCGGAGCACCCAGCCGACGAAGCCGATCATTCGACGAAGCTGTAGGGCGGCAGCGGGCCGTGCACGGTCAGCGCCAGGTGCGGGAGTTCCTTCTCGAGCCTGCCGGTCTCGGTGAGCAGGCGCCCGGCGGCGGACTCGTCGACGAGGAAGGACAGGTTCAGGAAGCAGCCGGCGTGTTCGGGCCCGGTCCGGGCCTTCTCCGCCAGCGGTGCCAGCGTCTCGCGCACCAGCTCCGCGTCGCGGTCCTCACGGTCGCGCACGCGCTGGGCGACGGACTCCCCGAAGTGCAGGCGCTGTTCGTACGAGCCGCCGCCCGCGGCCCTGTTGGCTTCGGCGAGCGTGCGCAGTCCGGCGTCCTCGGCGAGGACCAGATGCAGCACGGCGTCCTCACGGTGCACGGCCTTGACGTTGTACTCGACGCGGCCGGTGAGCTGTTCCAGCTGCTCCTCGTACCGCCCGGAGTGCTCGCACAGCACGTGGTGCACCGTGTCGTCGCTGTCGGAGACGCTGCCGAAGCGCATGGGCAGCACGGGCGCGCGCCGGCCGATCTCGGTAACGACGTGCTGGTGGGCGAGCAGGTCCCGGCGCTTGGGCCGCAGCTCCTGCGGGCAGTCGCTGACCACCGCCCTCAGGCCCGCGCCGTCCACCGTACGGACCGGGCACGGCGGGTCGCCGATGCCGGTGAGCCCCTGGGGCAGTCCGGTCCGGCCGGCCCGGGTGATGCCGTAGACGTAGGTGCTCATTCCTCCTCCCCCTTCTTCTTGGCGGAGGCGGTGGAGCGACGGGCATCGCTGGTCTGGCCCTCGCCCTTGCCGCGCACCTGGTGGATCGCGTCGGAGACGGTCTGCGCGGCTCCGGAGAGCGCGCCCTTGGTCTTGCCGCGGGCGCCGCTCTCGGTCACCTCGCCGACGAGGTCGGGCAGGCCGGCGCTGCGGTGCGGGCCGGCCTCCAGGTCGAGGCGGTTGCAGGCCTCGGCGAAGCGCAGATAGGTGTCGACGCTGGCGACCACCACACGTACGTCGATCTTCAGGATCTCGATGCCGACGAGCGAGACGCGCACGAACGCGTCGATCACCAGGCCGCGGTCGAGAACCAGTTCCAGGACGTCGTACAGGCCACTGGTGCCGCCTGCGCCACCGCCCTGCTGTACAGGGACAACGCTCATTTCGGACAGCTTCCCCTCGTCGTTTCGACGGCCCGGCCGGGCCCGCGCGGTCTGCCGGGCGTCAGCGGGAATCGGTCCTGCCGCGCTCGTAGCGCCGCACACGGCGGTAGCCGGTGAGCAGGCCCCGGGGGTCGAGGGTCACCTCGTAGAGCGCCATGACGCTCATCGTCTCGGGGACGCGGGCGACCTCCACCACCTCGGCCTCCAGCAGCCAGCCCTCCCCGGTCCTCTCGAACCGGGAGACGCCTTCGGGGCACCGGCCCGTCAGTTCGGCGAACTGTTCGTGGGCCGCGCGCAGAACCTGCGGTGCCGTGAGGGCGGGCTCGTCGGGTGTGTCTGTGGATTCTTTTGGGTCAGTCATTGGGCCTCTATCGGTCATGGGCCTTGTTCCTGCGGGTACCCGCTGTCACGGTCCCAAACATCCGTGGAACGGCCACAGATGAATGCGCCCCTCGAATGAGCACAATGCGCCATGCCGCACAGGGCTGAAGACGACAGGTGCGGGAACTCGAAAGCGTGGAAGACGAATTACGGGGCACCCGTACCGTTGGAGGTTGATAACTATGGTTCCTCTGCTCCTCGTTCTCCTGCTCGCCCTGATCCTTTTCGGGGCGGGATTCGCCATCAAGGTCCTGTGGTGGGTCGCCGTGGCCGTTCTCGTGATCTGGCTGCTCGGCTTCGTCATGCGCTCCGCCGGCACCGGCGGTGGACGCGGCCGCTGGTACCGCTGGTGAGGTTGTCGAGACGCCGGTCCACCGGGCTGCCGCCCGTGGCCGGCCCTCGCCCCGAGGCCCCCGCCGGGCGTACGCCCGGCGGGGGCCTTCCGCGTTTGGGCCGGACGGGTGGGGCAACCCGCTCCGGTACCGCGTCCGTTCCGAAGGGAGCCCCCCGTGATCGCTGTCGCCCTCCTCCTGCCCCCCGCGCTGCTGTGCCTGGTGCTCGCGCTGGACCAGTACGAGGAGCGCCTACTGAAGAAAGGATCCAGCAGGCCACGGCACGCGCTGCCCGTCCGGCACCTGCGTGCCGTGCCCGGCCCGCCGTCGCGCGAGCCGCCCCCGCCCGCCTCCCCGGGACCGCACCTGCGTCCCCCGCCCGGCGGCACGGGCCGTGACGCCGATGCGGCCTGAGCCGGCGCCGGCCGGGTGACGTGTGCGCCGGTCCGGCCGGCGCCGCGCCACGGCGCCGGCCGGACCGGGTATCCGTCGACAGGGGACCGGACACCCGCGCACTGCAGAAGACGAGGACTTCCATGGACGAGCAGGAAACCACCGCGCGCGTCGCCGTGATCACCGGCGCGGACTCGGGCATCGGCCGTGCCACCGCCGTACGCCTGGCCGAGCAGGGCATGGACATCGGCATCACCTGGCACTCCGACCTCGAAGGGGCCGAAGGAACCGCCGCCGAGGTGAGAGCGGCCGGCCGGCGCGCCGCGCTCGGCCAGATGGACCTCACCCGGCTGCCGGACGCCGCCGACTGCGTCGACCGGCTCGCCGACGAACTCGGCCGCATCGACGTCCTGGTCAACAACGCGGGCACCGGCACGGCCACCCCGTTCCTCGAACTCGGGCTCGACGCGGTCCGCGAGCAGCTCGACGTCAACCTCGTCGGCCCGCTGCTGTGCGCGCAGCGGGCGGCCCGGCGCATGATCCGCCAGGGCGGGGGCGGACGGATCGTCAACGTCACCAGCGTCCACGAACACCAGCCCCGGGTGGGCGCGGCACCATACTGCGCGTCGAAGGGCGGCCTCGGCCTGCTCACCCAGGTGATGGCGCTGGAGCTCGCCGAGCACGGCATCACCGTCAACGCCGTCGCCCCCGGCGAGATCGCCACCCCGATGACCGGCCAGATCGACATCGACGTCCACGCCGCCCACCGCCCCGGCGTCCCCCTCGGCCGCCCGGGTGACGCCCGCGAGGTGGCGGCGGTGATCGCCTTCCTGAGCGGCCCGGACGCGAGCTACGTGACGGGGGCCTCGTGGAGCGTGGACGGCGGCATGCTGCGGATGGGGCCGCATGCGGGGTCCCATATGGAGAACGACTCCTGGCGGCGGGTGTGACCGTGTCCTCAATCGCCGGACGGGCTGAATTTCAGCCCGTCCGGGGGCACCTCCCAGCGTTAGCTGGGGGAGATTGAGGACACCGCGCGGTAGCGCGGCTCACCGGCTCAGCCCCCGTCGTCGTCCGCCTCCGCCGCGGCCCGCGCCTCCGCCTCCGCCGTCTCGGCCGCCCGCCGTGCCGCCTGCCACGCGCGCTCCGCCCCGCGCAGCCGGACGTGGACCTCCCGCACGGCCTCGCGGGCGGCACGCCCGCGGTCCTCGGCGGCGCCGACCTCGGCGGCCAGTTCCTCCAGCCGCCGCCGCGCCACACCCTCGGCTTCCTCCGCCCGTTCCGCCTCCGCCCTGACGCGGGTCAGTTCCTCCTCGCGAGCGCGCAGTTCCCCGCCCGCCCGCTCCGCCTTCCGTCGCGCGCGCTCGAGGCTTTCCCGCCGCTGCTCGCGCCGGCGGCGTTCGCGGGCCTCGGCCAGATCGGTGACGCGTGCCCCGCCGCCCCGCTCGCGCGCCGGCCCGGGCGCGGACTGCGTGGGCGGCGCCGCGAGGCGGTCCGCGGCGTCCGGGGCCAGCTCCGGGAAGCCGGTCACCGCCGCCAGCGGCCTGGACAGCCGGCCGGTGGCCCACTCCTGTGCCGCACCGGGATCCGCCAGGACGGCGTGCAGGGTCTCCTCGACCTCGCGCAGCACGTCCTCGCCGACGGGGTGCCCGGCCTCGTCCGCGAGGAGGCCGGCCTGCCGGGAGAGGGAGGCCACCAGGGCCCTCTGGGCGCGGCCGAGCTCACGCAGCCGACCGCCGTCCAAGGTCCGGTGGGCGTCCCGCAGCCCCTCGCCGAGGCCGATCAGCGCACCGGCCTCGTCCGGTCTCTCCCGTGCCAGGAGATTGCTCACCCAGGCCGCGAGCGTGGGCCGGCGCAGCGCCTTGACGCGGCGGGCCAGTTCCCGGTCGCCGGCCCGTACGGCCTCGGCCGCCCGCCGGTCGCGGGCGGCCGTGAACTCCTCCGGCCGCAGCCGGAAGAGCTCGTCGGTCACGCTCTCCAGGTCCATGGCCCTTCCATCGGGTCCGTCCGGGCCCCGTACCACCCGGCACCGACGAGTCTCCCGCCCCCGCCCCGCCCGCGCACGACGGCCGGGGCCCATCGGTCCCCCGTCGGGCCCCATCGGTCCTCTGGCGGCGGGACCACGGCCGGGGCAGGCTGGGGTGAAGCGTCGGGCAGCGGGAAGGCGTGGTGGGGCGGAGCCCGCGCATCAGGTCGCGGAAACGGTCCCCGAGCGTTGCGGAGGCAGTCATGCGGGACGTCACGACACCGGCCCGGGCGTCGGCCACCGGTCTCACCGACGAGGAGCTGCGGGAGCTGGACGCCCACTGGCGTGCCGCGAACTACCTGGCCGTGGGGCAGATCTACCTGCTCGCCAACCCCCTGCTGACGCAGCCGCTCCACCCCGAGCACATCAAGCCCCGCCTGCTCGGCCACTGGGGCACCTCGCCCGGACTCAACCTCGTCCACACCCACCTCAACCGCGTCATCAAGGCGCGGGGGCTGGACGCCCTGTGCGTCTGGGGTCCCGGGCACGGCGGGCCGGCGGTGCTGGCGAACTCCTGGCTGGAGGGGTCGTACTCCGAGACGTACCCCGACGTCAGCAGGGACGCGGCGGGCATGGAGCGGCTGTTCCGGCAGTTCTCCTTCCCCGGCGGCGTGCCCAGCCACGTCGCCCCCGAGACGCCCGGCTCGATCCACGAGGGCGGGGAGCTGGGCTACTCCCTCTCCCACGCCTACGGTGCCGCCTTCGACAACCCCGGCCTCCTCGTCGCCTGCGTCGTCGGCGACGGAGAGGCCGAGACCGGTCCGCTGGCCACGTCCTGGCACTCCAACAAGTTCCTCGACCCGGTCCACGACGGCGCCGTCCTGCCGATCCTCCACCTCAACGGCTACAAGATCGCCAACCCGGCGGTCCTCGCCCGCCTCCCCGAGGCCGAGCTGGACGAGCTGCTGCGCGGCTACGGCCACGAACCCCTGCACGTGACGGGCGACGCCCCCGCGACCGTCCACCGGGCGATGGCCGCCGCCCTGGACACGGCCCTGGACCGCATCGCCGGCATCCAGCGCGCCGCCCGGCGGGCTGACGTCACCGAGCGCCCGCGCTGGCCCGTGATCGTGCTGCGTACGCCCAAGGGCTGGACCGGCCCCCGAGAGGTCGACGGTCTCCCGGTCGAGGGCACGTGGCGTGCCCATCAGGTGCCGCTGGCGGCCGTGCGCGACAACCCCGAACACCTGCGCCAGCTGGAGGCGTGGCTGCGCTCGTACCGGCCGGAAGAGCTCTTCGACGAGCAGGGCCGGCCGCGGCCCGAGGTGCTGGCCTGCGTTCCGGACGGCGCCCGCAGGCTGGGGGCGACGCCGCACGCCAACGGCGGCCTGCTGCTACGGGACCTGCCGCTCCCACCGCTGGAGCGCTTCGCCGTGCCGGTCGACAAGCCCGGCTCGGGCCTGCACGAACCCACCGCCGTCCTGGGCGGGCTGCTCGAGAACGTCATGGAGGCGACCGGCGAGCGCCGCGACTTCCGGCTCGTCGGCCCGGACGAGACCGCCTCCAACCGGCTCCAGGCCGTCTACCGCGCCAGCGGCAAGGCCTGGCAGGCCACGACCCTCACCACCGACGAGCACCTCGACCGGCACGGACGCGTCATGGAGATCCTCTCCGAGCACACCTGCCAGGGCTGGCTTGAGGGATACCTCCTCACCGGCCGGCACGGCCTGTTCTCCTGCTACGAGGCGTTCGTGCACATCGTCGACTCCATGGTCAACCAGCACGTCAAGTGGCTGCGCGTCTCCCGCCGGCTGCCCTGGCGCCGCCCCATCGCCTCCCTCAACTACCTCCTCACCTCCCACGTCTGGCGCCAGGACCACAACGGCTTCTCCCACCAGGACCCCGGCTTCATCGACCACATCCTCAACAAGAGCCCCGAAGCCGTACGGGTCTATCTGCCGCCGGACGCCAACACCCTGCTGTCCGTAGCCGACCACGCGCTGCGCAGCCGCGACTACGTCAACGTCATCGTCGCCGGCAAGCAGCCCTGCTTCGACTGGCTCGACCTGGACCGGGCCCGCGCCCACTGCGCCCGCGGCGCCGGCATCTGGCCCTGGGCCGGCACCGAGAACGGCGGCCGCGAACCCGACGTCGTCCTCGCCTGCGCGGGCGACGTCCCCACCCAGGAGGTCCTGGCCGCCGCCCAGCTCGTCCGCCGGCACCTGCCGGAACTCACCCTGCGCGTCGTCAACGTCGTCGACCTGGCCCGGCTCCTGCCCGCCGGCGAACACCCCCACGGCATGACCGACGCCGAATACGACGCCCTCTTCACCCCCGACAAGCCGGTGATCTTCGCCTACCACGGCTACCCCTGGCTCATCCACCGCCTCGCCTACCGCCGCACCGGCCACGCCCACCTGCACGTACGCGGCTACAAGGAGATCGGCACCACGACCACGCCCTTCGACATGGTCGTCCGCAACGACCTCGACCGCTACCGCCTCGTCATGGACGTCATCGACCGCGTCCCCACCCTCGCCGTCCGCGCCGCCCCCGTACGCCAGACCATGGAGGACGCCCGCACCCGCCACCACGCCTGGATCCGGGAGCACGGCACCGACATGCCGGAGGTCGCGGACTGGTCGTGGGCCGGCACATGAACTCCTGACGGCGGCTGGCCGGAACCGATCGGCATTGTTCCGAACATGTCTGCGTTTCGTCTCGGACCGGCAACGGGCTGAGTGCACCGACGACCGGTCGCCGTACCCCCTGGCGACCGTCCCGGCCGACCGGGACCGAATGACCTGGGGGAAATCATGTTTCACAAGCGCGTTGCCGTAGTGGCCGCCCTCGCCGCGGCCGGCGCCCTCACGCTGACGGCGTGCGGCTCGAACGACGACGCCGCAGGCGGTGGCGGTGGCGGCGCTTCATCGCCCGCCGCCAAGGCCGTCGCCGGGGAGGGCGACCGGGCGGGCGTGGGCGACCTGACCTTCCTCAGCGGCTCGGCCAAGCAGCACGGCGCCCAGGCCGGCACCGGCGACTGGGCCACCGCCGCGGGCGCACAGGCCTCGACGCCCACGGCCCGCTCGTGGGTCCAGCTCTCCGCGTCGAAGGCGGGCGCGCTGAACCCCGTCGTCGTCAACGGCGCCGGGTTCACGCTCTACCGCTTCGACAAGGACACCGCCTCGCCCTCGAAGTCCACCTGTGACGGCGCCTGCGCGACCACGTGGCCGCCGGTCCTCGTCGCACCCGGCAGCAAGATCTTCACCGAGGGGGTGAAGAAGTCCGCGGTGGGCGTGATCAAGCGGGCCGACGGTACGCACCAGGTCACCGTAGGGGGCTGGCCGGTCTACCGGTTCAGCAAGGACACCAAGCCAGGTGACACCAACGGCCAGGGCGTCGGCGGCACATGGTTCGGCGTGACACCCGACGGCAAGAAGGCCGGCCAGGGCTCCACCGGCCGCCCGCCCGCCTCCGAGGCCGGCCGCCCGCCGGCGTCACCGGCCACCAGCGTGGTCCTCTTCGACGACAAGAACTTCGCGGACAACGGTGCCCAGGGCCTGGCGGGCAAGGGCTGCCAGAACGTCTTCCGCGACGACGTCGCCTCCTCCCTCACCACCGCCGGAACCCTCAAGATCTGGTCCGAGGCCAATTGCAAGGGCAAGTCCAAGGTCGTCAACGGCGACGTCGCGGACCTGGCCACCATCGGCTTCGACAACACCATCTCATCGGTCTTCTTCGGCTGACCTCACCCCTACCCCTCCGCCTCCCCGAACCGTGCCAACGCGAGGGCCCCCGCGATCGAGGCCGCGAAGCCCGTGACGGCGAGGGGGGCGAAGCCGGGGCGGGTGGTGTCGCCGAGCCAGAGGACGCCGAAGAGGGCGGGCCAGACGGTTTCGCCGATCACCATGGCCGCCGTGGCCGCGGTGACCGAGCCGGAGCGCAGGGCCTCGATCAGCAGGAGGTAGCCGCCGAGGCCGGAGACGACCACGGCGTAGGTGGTCGGGGTGGTGAGGACCGCGGGGAGGGCGAGGTCCGGCAGGAGGCGGACGGCTACGGCCACCAGGCCGAAGCTCAGGCCCGCCAGGCCGCCCAGGAGGGCCGCGCGGTGGTGGTGGACGCGGTGGGTGGCCGTCCGGCCCAGCAGGGCCAGGGTGAGGGAGGCGCCGAGGGCGACCAGGCGCAGCCGTTCGTCGCCGGCGCCCTCGCCCTCGCGGCCCGCGGCGATCGCCAGGAGGGCGAGGCCGGCGCAGACGGCGGCGACGGCGCACCACTCCGCGGGGCGCAGCCTGATGTCCAGGACGGCCGCCCCGACCACCGCGGTGACCGCCAGGGACGAGGCCAGCGCCGCTTCCACCACGAACAGCGGTACCGAGCGCAGGGCCGCCAGCTCGGCCACGAAGCCCAGGGAGTCCAGGGCGATGCCGGCCAGGAACGGCCACTGGCGCAGGGCCGGCATCAGCGCTCCGGCGGCGGTCCTGCGGGCCCCCATCGCCTGCAGAACCGTCGCCGCGCCCATGCAGATCGCCGCACAGAACGCCAGCACCACGCCCGAGACCATGCGCCCACCGTAAGGGCCGGGACCCGTGTTTCCGGGGATTTGCCTCCGGGCCCTTACCTCAGCTTTCCGGCGGTGCGCAGGGCGGCCAGTACCGTATTGACGGCCTCGGAGGACCGGTCCTCTCCGGTGGCGCGCTGGTGGTAGTTCAGGCCGCCCGGATTCTCCATGTTGACCTCGATCACGTACGGGAAGGCGAGATCGATGCCCACGTAGAAAATGCCGTAGCCCATCATCTGCTTTCCGAGGCGGCGGACGAACTCGTCTTCTTCCGGGGTGAGTTCGAGCGGCTCGTACCGGGCGCCGACGGTGGCGTTGGCGCGGTTGTCGTTCTCGCGGGGGAAACGGAGGAAGCCGGACACGGGGGTGTCGCCCGCGAGGATCACGCGCTTCTCGTTGGTGCGGATGTTGGGGATGTATTCCTGGACCGCGGCGTAGCGCTTGGCCATGCCGATGATGTCGCGGCCGTAACTGACGTAGCGGGAGTTCGCGTTGCCGGTCGCCGAGCTCAGCAGCGCCGAGCTGTTGCGGTCCTTTCCGTTGACGACGTAGACGTCCGCGCCGCAGCCCTCGTTGGTCGGCTTGACGACCCAGGAGCGGTCGGTGTCGGACTCGACGAGCCCGTTCAGGACGTCGTAGTCGTTCGATACGTACGACACGGGCAGGTGCTCGGCAGGCACGATGGCACCGAGGTTGATCTTCGAGTTGAGGTAGAACAGCGCGGAGGCGTCGTTGACGAACGGCACCCGCTGGTTGAGCAGCCACAGCAGCTGGAAGTAGTCGGTCTTCGCCTCGGGGTGCGTGCCCGCCAGCGCCCACACCAGGTCGAAGTCCTCGGCGGAGGCATAGGACTCGCTCAGCGTCGGGAAGTCGCCGCCGGCGGTGAATTCCTCGGACAGCTTCATCCGGTCGCACACGACGACGGAGTCGTGCACGCAGAGCGTGTCGATGTCGCCGATGTACACCTCATGGCCCTCGCGGTGGAGGGCGCTGGGGATGATCGAGTGGTTGTCGAGCTTGAATTTGTACGCTTCCGACACCAGGACCAGGATTTTGTAGGGCAACGAACTCACCTTTCTCAGTCGAAGAAGGGGCGTCAGAAGGGGTCAGGAGGCCGGGATCTCTTCCAGGTTCTCCATGAGCCAGGCCTCCGCCTCGTAGAGGCGCTCCTCCACCTGTGCGCTGTCGGCGCCGCGCACGATGACGAAGCACAGGTGCGACGCGCTGTAGAGCGTCACCGCGTCGGGCGCCAGCTGCTCGTTCACCTCGTAGTGGTGCACCCAGTCGAACGGCGGCCTGCCGGGCGCCCGCACCGGGCGGCCCTGCGGCAGGATGGAGACCGAGCCGTGCACCTCGGCCGGGGGCTCGGCCGGCGGCGGGTCGACGGGCAGGCCGCACGACTGGCGCAGCACGGCGGTGTGCAGGTCCACGCCGTAGGTGGCGCGGGTGAGGGCGGGGATGCGGTCGCCGCCGACGCGCGAGGCGATCTCGCACAGCACCAGCTCGTCCTCGGGGGTGTGGAACACCTCGAGGTGGTACGCGCTGGCCGGCGGGGTGTCGAAGGCTTCGAGGACGCGGTCGAAGAACTCCTCGAGCCTGCGGGCGAACTTCTCCTCCGGCCGCAGCTGCAGCGAGCCGTTGTTGTGGCCGGAGAAGACACCGAGGCAGCTGCGCAGATAGCGGGAGGAGGCCACGAAGCGGTAGCCGTCGGCCAGCACCGCGTCGACGTGGTACATCTGCCCCTCGATGAACTCCTCGACCATGAGGTCCTCGCGCCAGAGCCGGCGGCTGAAGGCGAGGAGGTCGTCCTCGCCCCGCAGGACGACGATGTCGCGCGAGCCGCCCTGTTTCACCGGCTTGACGACGACGGGGTAGTCGCATTCCCCGATGAAGTCGGTGAGGTCGGTGAACGCCTCGAGGCGGGCGAAGCGGGCCGTGGCGACGGTGCGGCTCGCGACCTCCTTCATGACCACCTTGTCGCGGAAGGACAGGGCGCTGGCCGAGGACTGGCCGGGGATGCCGAGGTCCTCCCGCATGCGGGCGCAGCGTTCGAGGTCGTACTCGTTGTCCGTGATGATGTGGGTGAACGGCTTCTCGCGCGCCAGCCGGCGGATCATCAGTTCGGGGTACGGGACGGCCTCGCAGTCCTTGACGTATTCGTACCGGCCCAGGCCTTCGGTGTTCCGCAGCTCGTGGTGGCTGAAGACCTGCAGGTCGCCGGCCGCGTCGGGGAACATGGCGGGGTAGTCGAGCTTGGGGCCGTAGTTGATCACTGCGACGTTGGTCATGGGCGTCGGCCTCGCATGGGGGTGAAGGGGGTCGTAGGGGGACTGCCGGGAAGAGGGGTCAGTGGAGGCGCCGGATACCGGGGGTGGCCCGGTAGCGGATGTCCCACTGGTTGCGGCGCACATAGGTCCGCTGCAGCCAGCGATCCTGCCCGTCGTAGCGCGCGGTGAACCGCGAACGGGCGTGCAGGCCCTTGCGGTTGTTGATCAGCAGTGCCTCTCCGGGGCGCAGGAACACCTCGTGGGCGACTTCCCGGCAGGCGGCCTGGAGGCGGTCGAGGGCGGACCGCGCCTCGTCGGTCATCGCGTGGACGCCGTTGGCGGCCGAGGAGACCTCGGGGCAGGCCTCGGGGCCGCTGATCATGGGTACGGGTTCGGAGAGCACCTCGGCCCCGCCCGCGACGTCACGGACGTAGCTGCCGGGGGCGTTCATGCGGAACAGGGGGCTGCGCAGCGTGCACAGGGTCCGCTCGTCGACGGCGCGGCAGATGTCGCGGGCGTCGGCGTAGTACGTGCCGGCCACCCCGTCGTGGTCGGCGCGCAGGCAGCTGAGGACGAGGAAGTCGGGGCTGGCGAGGTCGTAGCGGCCCCGCTCGTCGTGGACGATGTCGTTGTGGAAGTTGAGGAAGACGGAGGACCCCTGGTTGGTCTGGGTCATGGCGCCGCCCTCGACGGGGATGACGTCGTGCACCAGCCGGCCGTTCTTCTCGGTGGTGAAGCCGACCGGCTCCCCGAGCAGGCCGCTCAGTCCGAGCAGCACCCCCTCGGCCACGAAGGTCTTCTTGTCCGGGCTGGGGTTGCCGTCGCGCGGGGTCGCGGGCAGGTGCTCGTCGACGGGCGCGTTGCGGACGTAGCCGACGCCGGGGGTGTCGGGGTGCCGGCCGAAGTCCAGGATCCGCTGAAGGGTTTCGGTGGGCAGCTGGGCGAAGATCTGCAGGTAGCGGGCCATCGACCAGTCGATGTCGCGCGTCGGGTCGGGGGCGGCGGCAAGCGGAGCGCCGAGGCGGTCGCGGACGTCGTCCGGCAGGTCGATCCCGATGAGGGTGGGGTCCGCGGCAACCGCGGAGGCGGGGGCAGTCACGTGCGTACTCCTGCTGCGGTCAGAGGGTCGAAAGGGCGGTGGTGGAGGCGGGGACGGCGAGGTTGTCGTGGAGCTTCTGGGCGAGCCGTACCGCCTCGTCCTCGTCGGCGGCGATGTGGACGACCGGGCGGCCGCCCCTGATCTCAGTCACGGGGATGCCGACGGCCCGTCCGGGGACGAGGCCGTGGCGGCGCTGGGTCTCCTCCTGGTCCACGTAGCCGCCGATGACCGCGACGTGCGGGCCGTCCTCCAGCCGGACGGCGTCCACTCCGTCGGTGCGGAAGGCCTGGTGGGCCCGGTCGGCCGCCGTGTGGTCGGGGTAGCCGAGCACGGTGGAGCGGAGGTTGAGGACCACCGCGTCGGCCCGGGCGCCCGTGCCGCCGATGAGGGTGCCGGTGGTGAACGGCTCCTTGTTGTGCCGGCAGACGATGGTGACGCCGTGCTGTTCGGCGAGGCGTACGGAACGGCGGTGCAGCACCTTGGCGCCCTGCCGGGACATGGTGGCGGCGTCCTCGTAGGAGACGTGCTCCAGCAGCCGGGTGCCGGTGACCTTGTTGGGGTCGCAGCTGTGGATGCCCTCGACGTCGGAGTGGATCTCGCAGTGGCCGGCGCCGAGGGCGACGGCCACGGCGACCGCCGACAGGTCGGAGCTGTTCTTGCCGAGCCAGGTGGGCCGGCCGCGGCCGTCGACGGCCTGCCCGCCGGGGACGACGACCACGTCGTGCCGGGCGAGCGCGTACCACAGGGGGTCGGGGTCGATGTGCTCCAGCCGGGCCCACATGAAGGTCTCGTCGGTGGTGAATCCGCTCTCGTGCCCGGCCAGCACGGTGGCGGACCGGCCGAGGCGGTGCAGGGCCGCGGTGAGCAGGTGGGCGCTGACGGTGTCGGCGAGGGTGAGCAGGCCGGCCACGCGGTCGTCCGAGGGGTGGGGGTCGACCTCGTGCAGCCGTCCGCGCAGCTTCTCGGTCTCCCCCGGCATGGCGCTGACCACGACGGCCAGCGGCCGTCCCTCGGCCTCGACGCGCGCGGACAGGGACCGGGCCAGCTCCCCGTAGGCGTCGGGAGAGGCGAAGCTCGAACCGCCGAACTTCAGCACGGCGGGCACGGCCGGGACGGCGGGTACGGCGCGGCTCACAGCACTCCCCGCTCGGTGAGGGCTTCGGCGATCTGGATGGCGTTCAGGGCGGCGCCGATGCGCAGGTTGTCGGAGACGAGCCACAGCCAGAAGCCGCGGGGGTTGTGCGGGGCGACGCGGATGCGGCCGACGTGGACGTGGTCGGGGTTGCCGGCGGTGCGCGGGGTGGGGAAGCCGCCGATGGCGTCCCGGTCGTGGACGGTGACCTCGCTCTGCGCGGCGAGCAGCCGGACGAGCTCGTCGCGGTCGACGACGTCGGCGCACTCGATCCAGGCGGCTTCGGAGTGGCTGTTGACCACGGGGACGCGGACGCAGGTGGTGGTCACGTCGAGGTGGGGGACGCCGAGGATCTTGCGGGACTCCTGGAGCATCTTCTGCTCCTCCAGGGTGAATCCGCTCTCCAGCAGTTCGTCGATGAAGGGGATGACGTTGAAGGCGAGGGTGGGGGTGAACTCCTCGGCGGGGGCCTGGCCCCCGGGGTTGTCCAGGGTGACGCGGCTGGCCTCGTGCAGCTCGGCTATGCCCGAGTGGCCGCGTCCGGAGGCGGCCTGATAGGTGCTCACCACGGCCTGCCGGATGCCCCACCGGTCCTCGATGGGCCGCAGGAGCCGGACCAGGGGGATGGTGGAGCAGTTGGGGTTGGCGATGATGCCGCTGTCGGGGCGCCGGTCGAGTTCGTGCGCGTTGACCTGCGGGACGACCAGGGGCGTGGCGGGGTCCATCCGGAAGGCGTTGGTGTTGTCGATGACCAGGGCCCCCTGCGCCACGGCCGAGGGCGCCCACTTCCTGCTGACCGAGCCGCCCGCGGAGAAGAAGGCGAGGTCGACGGTGGAGAAGTCGAAGGTGTCCAGGGCCGCCACCGTGCAGGAGCGGCCGTCGACGGTCAGTTCGCGGCCGGCCGAGCGCGCGGAGGCGACGAGGTGGATCTCCCGGTAGGGGAAGCCGCGCTCCTCGATGAGCTCGATCAAGGTGGTGCCGACGGCACCGGTGGCGCCGACCAGGGCGATGCGGGGGGCGGTCTCGCTGGAGGTGAGGGGCATGTCCTTCTTTCCCATCCGTTCTGGTGGTGGCCTGGGGGTCCGGGGCGGGTGCGGGCGGGCACCCGCCCCGTCACAGCAGGTGTGGCAGGAGCCGGCGCAGGGCGTCGGGCCGCTCGGTGACGGGCAGGGGGTCCACGAAGTGGACGGGCGAGCCCAGGGCGGCCGCGCCGGCGTCGGCCACGCGGTCGTCGCCGATCATCGCCACGTCCGCGCCGCTGAGGCCCAGGTGGTCGTAGGCGATCCGGAACAGGCGCGGGTCGGGCTTTTGGATCTCGTGCTCGAAGGAGAGCACGAAGGCGTCGACGTAGGCGTCCATGCCGTGGTGGCGGAAGATGGGCCGCAGGTCGTAGCCGATGTTGCTCACGACGACCACGCCCACGCCGTTGCCGTGGAGCGTGCTCAGCACCTCCCGGGTGTCCGGGTAGGGCTGCCAGGCGGGGGCGGTCATGTGGCGCTCGTAGAGGGCGTCGATCAGCTCGGGCCAGGGCAGCCCGGCGGCGCGCAGGAGTCCGGTGTACGCGGCCCGGTGCCGTACGACGTCCAGGTCCCGCTCCTGCCACAGGCGCGTCAGCTCGGGGCCGGCGTCCGTGGGGGCGGGGCCGCCGGGGACGGCGCCGAAGTCCCGCAGCCGCCCGGCCCACAGGCGCACCTCGTCCTCGCCGACGGCCAGGCCGGCGTCCCCGGCGACGGCGCGCAGCCAGCTCTCCGCGTCCTCGAGGTGGAAGAGCGTGCTGGAGAAGTCGAACATGCATCCTTTGACGGCCATGCGGCCTCCTTCGTTCGTGGCGCGGTGTGCGTGGCGCTCGCGTGGGCGGGGTGCCGGGCGGTCAGGCCGTGGCCCGGGTCCGGCCGCGGTGGATCAGGTGGCCGAGCAGCGCCGCGACGGCGGCCAGCGCGGCGATCGTGGTCAGGGCCGTCGGCAGCCCGAAGCCCTCGGTGAGGAACCCGATGGACGGCGGGCCGAGCAGGATGCCGGTGTAGCCGAGGGTCGAGGCCACCGCGACGCCGTGGGAGCCGCCGAGGGAACCGGCGCTGCCGACCGCGATGGGGAAGACGTTGGCCAGTCCCAGCCCGGTCAGCCCGTAGCCCAGGAAGACCAGCCACAGGTTCGGGGCCAGGGCGCCCAGCAGCATGCCCGCCGCCGCGAGGAGGCCGCCGGCCACCAGGACGGGGGTGTCGCCGAGGCGTTCCAGGAGCCAGGTGCCCGACGCCCGGGTGAGGGTCATCAGCAGGGCGAACATGGCGTACCCGGCGGCGGCCACGCCCGGTCCGGTGTGGAGGTCCTCGCTCAGGTGCAGCGAGCCCCAGTCGGCCAGCGCGCCCTCGCCGTAGGCCGTGCACAGCGTGATCAGTCCGTAGACGGTGACGAACAGCCGCACCCGGCCCGCCGGCGGCCGGCCGTGGCCCGGCGCCATGCCGGCCCGGTCGCGGTGCGGGCTGCCGCCGGCCGTGGGTGCGGGCGCGCGCAGCAGTACGCGGCCCGCGCCGGCGGTGACGAGGAGTCCGATCGCTGTCAGGAGCAGCAGGTGCGGCAGTGGGCCCAGGTGCGGGGCGAGGATTCCGCCGAGGCCGGCGCCCACCAGTCCGCCCGCGCTGAAGGCGGCGTGGAACGAGGGGAGGATCGGGCGGCGGACGGCTTCGGCCAGGTCCACGGCCGCCGCGTTGAAGGCGACGTTGAGCCCTCCGTAGGCGGCGCCGAAGAGCAGGAGGACGAGGCCGAGTTGCAGGGCGGAGTGGGTCAGCGGGGGCAGGGCGATCGACAGCGACAGCAGGGCCGCCGTGACCACCGTCACCGGGTGGTTGCCGTAGCGCCGGCACAGCCGCCCGGTCAGCAGCATCGTGGTGACCGAGCCCACCGACACCCCCAGCAGGGCCAGCCCGAGCGCCCCGGCCGAGGCGTCGATCTGTTCCTTGATGGCGGGGATGCGCACGACCCATCCGGCGAACAGGAAGCCGTCGAGGGCGAAGAAGAGGCTGATCGCCAGGCGCAGCCCGGCCACGGGCGGGGGGTTGGTGGCCGGGCGGGTCCGGCCGGTGTCCGTGAGCTGGTCCATGGGCTCAGCCGTTTCCGTGGGGCGTTTCGGTGGTGAGGGCGGCGGCGAGGGCCTGGTGCAGGATCCGTCCGGCGATGTCGATCTCTTCGGCGGTGCAGTTCAGGGGCGGCAGCAGGCGCACCACTCCGTCGTCGCGGCCCCCCAGCTCGAGGATCAGCCCGCGCCGCAGGGCCTCTTTCTGGACGCGCAGGGCCAGGGCGGAGGCGGGGCGGCCGGTGGCGGGGTCGGCGAGCTCCACGCCGGCCATGAGGCCGAGGCCCCGGACGTCCAGGACGCGGTCGGTCACCTCGCGCAGGCCCTGGAGGTGGCGCATGAGCTGTTCGGCGCGGGCGCGTACGTTGGCCAGGACGCCGTCGCGCCGGACGACCTTCATGGTCGCCACGCCGGCGGCGAACGCGGCCTGGTTGCCGCGGAAGGTGCCGCTGTGCGATCCGGGCAGCCACACGTCCAGCCGCTCGTCGTAGAGGATGACCGCGGCCGGCAGGCCCAGGCCGCTGAGGGCCTTGGAGGCGACGACGACGTCGGGCTCGATGCCGTACTGCTCGAAGGCGAACCAGGTTCCGGTGCGGCCGCAGCCGCTCTGGACCTCGTCGACGATCAGCGGGATGTCCAGGGCGCGGGTGATCTCGCGCAGGCGCCGGACGAACTCCTTGTCGGCCGGGATCACTCCGCCTTCGCCCTGGACGAGTTCCAGGATGACCGCGGCCGGGAGGGGGATGCCGCCGTTGGGGTCGGTGAGGGAACGCTCGAGGTAGCCGGCGCAGTTGACGGCGCACGAGCCCCGTTCCATGCCCAGCGGGCAGCGGTGGCAGCTGGAGTACGGGAAGAAGTGCACCCCGGGCATGCGGCCGCGGACGGGGGCCTTCTGTTCGACGAGTCCGGTCACGGAGAGGGTGGCCAGGGTGCTGCCGTGGAAGCCGCCCTGGAAGGAGATCACCTCTTCGCGGCCGGTGGCCGTCTTGCACAGCTTCAGGGCCGCCTCGACGGCGTTGGCCCCGGTCGGCCCACAGAAGTGGATCTTCGTGCGGTCGCGCATCGCGTCGGGGAGCATGCCGAGCGTCAGGTCGGTGAACTCGTCCTTGACCGGTGTGGGGAAGTCCAGGCCGTGGACGAGTTCGTCGAGCTGGCGGTGGGCCGCGGCGAGCGGCTCGGGCGGGTTGTGGCCCAGCGAGAGGACCCCGGCGCCGGTGAGGAAGTCCAGGAAGACGTTGCCGTCGAGGTCCTCGACGAAGCTGCCCGCCCCGCGCCGGATGGCGATGGGCAGCTTGCGCGGGTAGGTGCGGGCGTTGGACTCGCGCCGGCTCTGCCGGTCGAGGAGTTCGGCGCTGCGCGGCCCGGGGAGGGGGCCGCTGACGGAGGGTTCCCGGTAGGCGGGGGCTGCGTCGGGGTGCCCGGCCCGGGGGGCGGTCACGGGGAGGTCGGCGGTCTGGGTCACGGTCCACTCCACTCGGACGGGGTTTCGGTGAGCGCCGGGACGGCGGCCCGGCGGCGGGCCGGGCGGGCGCGGGTCACCAGGACGACGAGGGCCGCGGCGAGCAGGCCCTGCAGGGCGGCGTAGAGCCAGAAGTCCTCGGCACCGCCGTCGGACTGGGCGAACGCGTACAGCTGGCCGCCGACGACTCCGCTGGTGAAGGAGCCGATGCCCAGCGCCAGGCGCTGGCTGCCGACGGCGAGCGTCGGGCGGCCGGGGACGGCCCGGAGGGCCTCGAGCTCGTTCTTGAGGAAGATGACGCCCTCACCGATGCTGATCAGCACCGTGCCCACGAGGATGAAGACCACCCCGGGCTGTGAGAAGGCCAGCAGCCCGAGGACGAGGGCGGGGAAGGCGATGAGGGCGGCGGTGGAGTAGCGCACCTGGCCGATCCACCGCGCGGCCGGGGGCTGTCCGAGAATGACCAGCGCGCTGTTGAGCACGAGGGCCAGGCTGTAGACGAACGTCGGGTGGCCGGAGGTGATGAAGACGCCCAGGTAGTTCTGGAAGAACCAGAAGATGTAGGCGGTCATCAGGGCGACCAGGGCGGGCGGGGTCAGGAACGCCTTCACCCAGTCGCCCTTGCGGTCCTCGCCGGTGGGTGCGGCGGCGCCGTCCCGCGGCAGCATCACCGCGTGCATCAGCGTCAGCGCCGTGAACATCACGGTCACCACAGCGAACACCAGGAACGGCATCCGCACGATCAGCAGCCCGGAGACCAGGGTGCCCAGGGCCATCCCGGTGCTCAGGGCCGAGTTGTTCACCGACAGCAGCACCGGACGGTGTTCGTCGGCGACCTGCCCCACGAGGTAGGCCTTGTTGGCCGGCGAGTACAGGGCGTCGCCGCAGGCGGTGAGCAGCACCGCGGCGACGGCCGGCTTCGGCGCGGACAGGCCCGCCGTGAACAGCGCGAAGCCGCCGGTACGGATGGTGAGCCCGATGAGCATGGTCTTCTTCAGGCCGAGCCGCTCGGCGACGAGGCCGCCGCCGAGGGCACCGGAGAACTGCAGGATGGACGTCGCGCCCAGCAGCAGCCCGACGAAGCCCATCGACATCCCCAGGCGCTCGTGCAGCAGGATGGCCAGGAAGGGCAGGACCATGAAGCTGGCGAGCGGCATGAAGAAGGAGGTGGCGAGCAGGAAGCGCAGGCTCAGGGGGAGGCCGGCCAGCCCCGCCCAGAGGTCAGAACGACGGGTGCCAGACATCGCCGTCCTCGAACTCGACCCAGTACGTGCGCGCGATCTCCCGCTTCGTCCGCTCCGCCGCGGCGTGGTCCGCTACGCGCAGCCAGATCAGCCCGGGCCGCTTGGTGTTGGCGGCGACGGGCAGCGGTATCTCGCCCGGCCGGATGGCGATCTCGAAGTCCTCCACTCCCTCGACGGCACGCAGGAGTTCGGCGTCGGCGGTGCGGCGGACCCGCTTCGACGGCGGGATGAGCGAGACGACCATGCCCACCGCGGTGGTCGGCGGCAGGTGGGGCGAGGTCACGCTCTCGCCTCCGGGCAGCAGGCTGCGCAGGACGGTGGCGATCTCGTCGACGCCGCCGGCGTGTTCGACCATCTTGAAGATGCGGTAGCCGCCGATGCGGGTCTGGGACTCGATGATCACCGGTCGCCCGTCGGGAGCCACCTTGACCTCGGTGTGGGTCAGTCCCCAGGTGTGCCCGATGGCGTCGAGGAAGGCCCGTACCGTGCGGCTGATGTTCTCGGTGTGGCGGTCGTAGGGGGCCGGCGGCGGCACCGTGATCTCGGTGATCGCGATGTTGGGGTGGCGGGCGAGGCGGCACAGCGAGATCCCGGCGATGGCGTGCCGGCCGTCGAGGGTCACGGTCTCGACGCTGTAGAGCTCGTCGCCCTCGACGAGCTCCTCGGCCAGGTAGGAGCCCTGGAGCCAGAAGCGGGCGTCGTCGAGCGTGTGCCGCAGTTCGCCGGGGGTGGTGAGCTGGCGTACGCCGACGCTTCCGGAGCCGGCGACGGGCTTGACGATCAGCGGGAGCCCGTAGCGGGCGTGGAACTTCTCCAGGTCCTCGGCGCTCTCGACCCGGGCCCAGCCGAGCGCGAGGTGCGGGTGGTCGGCGAGGATGTCGCGCATCCGGTCCTTGTAACGGGTGGCCGCGACGGAGGCCAGGGGGATGCCCCGGATGCCGAGGGCGTCGGCGATGACGGCGGAGCTCTCCATGCCGAACTCGCCGAACGAGATGCTGGCGTCGAGCGGATGCCGGTCGTGGATGTGGTGGGCGGCCTCCAGGCAGGCGACGACCTGCTCGGCGGGGATCGCCCGCACGTACCGGCAGCGGCCGAGGACGTCCATGTCCTGCGGGGAGAAGTCGGCGGTGTTGCCGATGAAGCTGACGTCGAAGCCCAGGGACAGGGCCGTCTCCACGACTCCGGCCCAGCCGCTGAGGACGAGGAGGTGGGGGGCGCGCTCAGACACGGTCGCCCTCCATCCGCACCCGCAGTTCACCGGCGGCGGACAGCACGTTCTGCAGGGCGAGTTCGGAGGTGGCGCCCGTGGCGAACACCACGGCGACGCAGCCGTCCTGGTGGGTGACGGTGCGCACGGTGGCACCGGGGGGCATCGCCGCGTAGAGGGCGGGGGCGCCCGGGTGGCCGGCCAGCATCTCCTGTCCCCGGCACTCGAGGAAGACGCCCGTGCGCGGGGCGTAGAGCCGTGCGTGGGCGGCGGCGTGGCGGGGGGTGAGCGGGGCGTCCATGAGGGCGGGGCGCCGGCGCAGCGCGAGGTCGACGAACGTCTCGTAGAGGTTGACGCCCATGGTCTGCGAGATCTCCTCGCCGACCAGGCCGCCGCCGAGGCGGGGGTTGATCTCGACGACCTCGAAGCCGTCGTCGGTCAGGATGAACTCGGTGTGGGCGAAGCCCTCGGTGTACCCGACGGCCTTGAGGACCTGCTCGATCCACTGCTCGGCGTCCGCGGCCAGGGCCGGGGGCAGCGCGACGGGGAAGGCGAGCGCTTCCTCGCGGAAGACGGGGGGCGCGGAGAGGATGCGGCTGCTGACGCCGAGCACCCGGGTGCGGCCCTCCCAGGTGAGGGTCTCGACGCTGTAGAGCGGTCCCGGGAAGTAGGGCTCGACGGTCAGCTGTCCGCGCAGCGTGGAGCGCCGGGCCTCGTGCAGCACGGTGGTGAGCTCGTCGGGGGTACGGGCCATCCAGACGTGCTTGCTGCCCGTGCCGGCGCCGTCCTTGACGATCAGGGGCAGGCCGACCCGGGCGGCCACGGCGGCGGCGTCGTCCCCGGCGGCGAGGGGGGAGCCGTCGGCGCGGGAGAGCCCGTGCTCGTACAGGCGCCGGCGCAGCCGGGTCTTGTCGCGGACCAGGCGTACGCAGGCGGGGTCCTGTCCGGCGAGGCCCAGTTCCTCGCGGACGGCGAGGGAGACCAGGCTCCAGGTGTCGGTGGTGCTGATCAGGCCCGCCACGTCGCCGATCTCCCGGATCGTGGCGACGACCTCCGCCACGTCGTGGGTGTTCACGTCGTGGACGACCAGGTGGGGGCTGTCCAGCGTGGACATCTCGTGTGTGTACTCCGGCCGGTCACAGGTCAGGAGGTGGACGGTCAGTCCCTCTTCCGCGGCGGCGGTCACGAGCCGGCCCAGTCCGAACTGCAGCCACTCCAGGGCGATGAGGTTCCGGCCCGAGGGCGTGTTCACGAGGGGTTCTCCTTGCTGACGGGGTGGAAGGGCCGGCGGCCCCAGTCCATGACCGACCAGGGGAAGGCCAGTTGGTCCAGGGAGTCGATGCACCGGGGCGCCAGTTCCTCGACGCTCGCCTCGCCCTGGGGCCGGGAGTAGACGGTGTCGGTGTAGCGGTGTCCGGTGTCCGCGGCGATGAAGAGGCAGGGGCGCCCGGGGTCGCGGGCGGCCTCCCAGCGGGCGGCGAGGTAGTTGCAGCCCGAGGACATCCCGGCGTAGAGGGCGTGCCGGCGGAACAGGTCGGTCGTGGCGGTGACCGCGCTGTCGTAGCCGACCCAGTGCACCCGGTCGTAGAGCTCGTAGCGCACGTTGCGCATGACGATGGGGCTGCCGATGCCGGAGATGCTGGCGACCGGGTCCTCGACGGGGTCGCTGCCGAAGGTGACGCTCTCGAAGGGCTGGACGCCCACGAGTTCGACGTCGTCGTTGAGTTCGCGCAGGTAGGTGGTCAGCCCGCCGGTGGAGGCGCCGGTGCCGACGCCGCCGACGAGGGTGAGGGGCTCGCCGCCGAACTCCTTCTGCAGCATCTCGGCGCACTCGCGGTAGCCGAGGTAGTGCACCTCGTCGTGGTACTGCTGCATCCAGTGGACGTTGTGCTCGGTGTCGAGGATCTGGGCGACGCGCCTGAGCCGGGCGCCCTGGTCCATCTTGTCGACCATCGGCCCCGGGGGGATCTCGACCCGGTCGACCTGGGCGCCCAGCATCTCGAACTGACGGCGCACGTGGTCGTCGAGCTTGGTCGAGCAGACGATGCGGCACTTCATGCCGTACTTGTGGCAGGCCAGTGCGAGCGAGTAGCCGTAGGTGCCGCTGGAGCTGTCCATGAGCGTGTCGCCGGGCTGGACGACGCCGGTCGCCAGGAGGTGCCGGACGGCTTCGAGCGCGGAGTAGATCTTCATCATCTCGAAGCGCAGGACATACATGTTGCGGTCCAGCCGGACCACATCCGGCTGCTTCATCGCGTCCGCGATGTGATCAAACACGTCCCCATCCTGTTCTGTCGAAAAAGCACTGACCGACGTTTCCCGGAAAACACGGAAGCGGAATTCACCATGGATTCCGCCGGACCGTGCACAAGAGAAAATGGGGGGTCTCCCGTGCCCGGTTCCGGGGAATTCACCCCGTTCGCACGGGGCGGTGACGCGGCCGGCGCCGGGGGAACGCCGGCCGCGCCGCTTTAAAGGGGCCGCCGGTTCAGGCGGCCGCGGGAACCGCGGCGGATTCGGCGGCGATTCCGAAGGTGCGGTGCGCGGTACGGGTGGTGAGGAAACGGATGTCCTCGTCGGACAGGCCGTTGGCCTTGGCGTTGGCGATGTGCAGGGCCAGCGGCTGCGAGCCGGCGGCGACGACGCCGTTCTCCTCGTACCACAGGCCGTTGTCGCCGGTGTGGTGCAGCGGACGGCCGCCGAGCCGGGCGGAGTCGCACCGGTCGGTCATGATCATCGCGTTGCGCGGGCCCATCAGCTGGACGGCGCGGGTGGCCAGGGCCAGGTCCACGTGCTCGCCGTCGAAGTTGATGCAGGCGGCGATGCGGCAGTTGACCGCCTGCCGGATGATGGCGCCGGGCACGGGGCCGGCCATCTCGCTGATGTTGTCGAGCGTCCAGTTGGGCACGTCGTAGGACTCGATGATCCGGTCGCGCTCCTTGCGGGCCCGCTCCGTGCGGAAGGCGTGCCGGATGTTCAGCGGCATGTCGTTGAAGAGGTGGTCGGTCGTCACCCGCACCCCGGTGCCGTTCCACTCCGACCGGTAGGCCGTCTCCACGATCGCGTCGACGGTGTCCGCGCTGCGCTGCGGGTCGTCGCGGGTGAAGTGGCCGAGCGCCGGGCGCACTCCGTGGGCCAGCAGCGTCGGCACGATCCAGGAGAAGTCGCTGGTGCGCAGGTTCGCATCATCCTGCAGGACGGACTCCGGGGAGTAGGCGTCGGGCGAGACGACCGTGTAGACCAGGCCGTGGTCGCCCAGGGCGGCCAGCCGCTCCCACTCCTGCCGGCTCGGCGCCCACACGGTGGAGGTGGGGGTGCCGCCGCGGTGCGACAGGAGCGGGCCCTCGAGCGCCACTCCCGGTACGTGCGGAAGCAGCCCGTCCTTGCGCATGCTCGCGTAGCGGCGCATGAAGTCCTCGAACTCGGCGAGGCGGTCGCGGTGCAGGTACATCGTCGGCAGGGCGAGCACGCCCTCGCTCTCACACCACTTGTCGAGGCGGGTCAGGTCCACGCGGGTGAAGTCAGAGAAGTCCACGTCCCCGAATCCATGGCAGTGCACCTCCACCGGACGCATGCCGTTCGCGTCCGCCTCGAACGGCTTCACACCGGGTGCTGCTTCTGTCGAACTCATCGTTCAAAGCTCCCTCTTCGGTCGGTGTCGACTCGATTCTGAGCCGCCCGCGGGTTCCGTATCCAGACCGGATCATGGTCATGAAGCTGCATTGCAGCTTGCTGAAGGAGCGGAGAGCAGGGGCTTCGGGCATATCCTCACGTTGCCGGACCACGGGATTTGCCCAGGCGGTGAACTCGCCGCCCGCCCGGGGCACTTCGGCCACTCATCCGCACGCAGCACCGCCTACCCCCTTCATTCCACGGGAGCGAACCTGCATGTCTTCTTCTGCGGTCATATCCGACCGGGAATTCACCTTGTCCAGCCGGGGGCTCCGCGTCCTCGTCTCGAGCGTTTCCTCCGATTCCCACACCTGGAATCTGGTGTACCTCCAGCTGCTACTGGAGGAGATGGGCCACCAGGTGCACAACGTCGGCGCCTGCGTGCCGGACGACCTCCTGATGCGGGAGTGCCGCCGCCACCGCCCCGATCTGGTGGTCGTCAGCAGCGTCAACGGTCACGGCTTCCTCGACGGGCGCCGCCTGGTCACCCGGCTGCGCCGGGAGGCGGACCTCGCCGGTCTGCCCGTCGTCATCGGCGGCAAGCTCGGCACCGAGGGCGCGGCCGGCGGAACGTACGGGCCCGAACTCCTGGCCGCCGGCTTCACCGCCGTCTTCGAGGGCGACGCGGCCATCGAGGACTTCCGGGCGTACGTGGGCCCGCGGGGCCCGCTCGCGCCGGCGGCGCCGCCGGCCCTTGCGGGAGCGGCCGCGTGAGAAGCGCTCCTGTCGGCGAGCGGGCCTTCGTGCCGGCCGCGCCGCCTTTCGGCGCGGCGGTCGCGGCGGCCAAGGCGGCGGGCGAACTGGTCGTACAGCCCCGGATGGGGTTTCCCACCCGGCCGGCCATGCGGCGCGGCCTGGAGGCCGTCCGGGACGTGCCGGTGCGCACCGTCGGCACCGTCACGCTGGACAGCTACACCAGGGTCGGCGACCACGACTCCGCGCGGCGTGCGCTCGAGGGCGGCGAGAGCCTCAACGGCTACCCCCTCGTCGCGCACGGGCCGGACGCCAACCGGGAGTTGACCGCCGGCCTGGGCGGGCGGCACTTCGCCGTCCAGGTGCGGCACGGCTCCTCGCTGCCGCTGGACATCTTCCACGTCCTGCTCGACTCCGGGCTCGACGCCACCGAGGGCGGCCCGGTCTCGTACTGCCTGCCCTACAGCCGCACGCCGCTGGCCCGGTCGGTGGACGCCTGGGCGCGCTGCTGCGAACTGCTGGCCGCCCGCTCGCCGTCCGCCCACCTCGAGAGCTTCGGCGGGTGTCTGCTCGGCCAGCTGTGCCCGCCGGGCCTGCTGGTGGCGATGACCGTGCTGGAAGGCATGTTCTTCGAGCAGCACGGGCTGCGCGACATCTCCCTCAGCTACGCCCAGCAGACCGACTTCGACCAGGACGTGGCGGCCGTCGCGGCGCTGCGCCGGCTGGCCGGGGAACTGCTGACCGAGTCCTCCTGGCACATCGTCCTCTACACCTACATGGGCGTCTTCCCCCGGACCGAGGAGGGCGCGCTGGGCCTGCTGCGGCACAGCGCCTCGCTGGCCGCCCGCACCGGTGTGGAGCGCCTGATCGTCAAGACCCCCGCGGAGGCCCACCGGATCCCCACCGTCGAGGACAACGTCCTGGCGCTGCGGGAGGCGGCCCGGGCCGCGCAGCAGGCCGGCGCACCGTCGGGCGAGGCGCCCGACGACGGGGTGTACGAGGAGGCCCGGACGCTGGTGGAGGCGGTGCTCGAGCTCCACCCGGACGTGGGGCGGGCGCTCACCACGGCCTTCGCCCGCGGCTATCTGGACGTCCCGTACTGCCTGCACGCGGACAACGCCCAGCGCTCGCGCAGCTACATCGACGGCGACGGCCGGCTGCGGTGGTTCTCGGTGGGCTCCATGCCGATCCGTGCCGCGGCGCCGCCCGGCAGCTCCCGGCTCCGCGCGGACGACCTCCTCGCAATGCTCTCCCACGTCCAGTCGGCGTTCGACTGCGCCGCGCTCGCCTGCGCCTGAGGCGGCCGTGCGCGCGTTCCCCTCCCTCCTCATCCCCCTCTCCTCTTGGTTCCCCCCCTCGCACGTGGCACAAGGAGAATCGCAGTGAACATCCCCATACAGCCGCGCATCCCCTACACCGTGGCCGTGGTCGGCACGGGACCGCGGGGCATCTCCGTGCTGGAGCGCCTCGCCGTCCTCCTGCGCGACGGCGGCGGCGACCCGCACCCGGTCCACATCTACGCCGTCGACGCCGTGGAGGTCGGGGCCGGCCGCGTCTGGCGGACCGACCAGGACGACTGGTACACGATGAACACCGTCATCGGCCAGGTCACCATGTTCTCCGGCGAGCCCGACGGCGGCCGGCCGCGGCCCGGCGCCGGCCCCTCGCTCGGCCAGTGGCTGGAGGACTACGCGCCGGCCGACGAGCGCCGGCCGGAGCTCGGCCCCGACGACTTCGCCTCCCGCCGCGACTACGGGCGCTACCTGCGGTTCGTCTACCGCACCATCACCGACGAACTGCCCTCCCACGTCCGCCTGATCCCCGTCCGGGCGCAGGTCACCGCGGTCCGGCCGGGGCCGCTGGGCGACTACGAGGTGACCCTGGACGACTCCCGCACGCTCACCGCGAACAAGGTGGTACTGGCGACCGGGCATCCCCGCAACGAACCCGGGGACTTCGACCGGGCCATGCTGCGCTTCGCCGAGGGCCGGCCCACGGTGCGCTACCTGGGCGGCGACTCGGCCGCGGACATGGACCTCGAGGGCGCCGTGCGCCCCGGAGCCACCGTCGCGATCCGCGGGCTGGGGCTCTCCTTCTACGACGTCCTGCTGTCGCTGACCGTCGGCCGCGGCGGCGAATTCGTCCGCGGCGAGGACGGCCGGCTGCGGTACGTGCCCGGCGGCCGCGAGCCCCGCGTCGTCGCCGGTTCCCGCAGCGGCCTGCCGATCCCGGCGCGCGGGCGCAACCAGAAGGACCCCGGCTACGTCCACCCCGCGCTGTTCCTGACCCAGGAGGCCGTCGCGGCGGCCCGCGCCCGTCGTCTGTCGGCCACCGGCAGCGCACTGCTCGACTTCGCCGAGGACATCCTCCCGCTGCTGCTCAAGGAGGTCGAGCACGTCTACCGCACCACCCATGTGCGGGCGCGCGCCGGGGCCGCGGCGGCCGAGGAGTTCGCCCGTCAGCACGCCGAGTTGCTGGCGTGCGGCGACGACACCTCCGTCCTGCTGAAGGAGGCGGGGCTCGAGGACGTCCCGGCGCTGGACCTGCGGGCGCTGGCCCGTCCCTTCACCGGCGAGGTCTTCCCCAGCCACGAGACCTGGCACGAGCGCCTCTTCGCCGTCATGCGGCGCGACCTCGACGAGGCCGTGCTGGGCACGCTGGACGGTCCGCTGAAGGCGGCGCTGGACGCCCTGCGGGACCTGCGCGGCGTGGTGCGGTCGGCCATCGACTACGGCGGGCTGCTGCCCGAGTCCCACCGCGACGCGTTCCTGCGCGACTACGCGCCCGTCAACGCCCTGCTCTCCGCGGGCCCGCCGATGGTCCGTACCGAGCAGCTCATGGCGCTCATGGAGCAGGGGCTGGTCGAGATCGTGGGACCGGACACCCGCTTCGCCGCCGACGGGGCGAGCGGCCGCTTCGTGGTCCACTCCCCCCAGGTGGCGGGCTCCGAGCGCACGGCCGAGGTGCTCATCGACGCGCGCATCCCCACGCCGGCACTGCCGCGCGACAGCTCTCCCCTGACCCGTCAGCTCCTGGACGAGAAGGTGATCCGCGAGTTCGTCAACTCCGACGCCGCGTCCGGCACCGAGTACGCCACCGGCGGGCTCGACATCGTCCAGGGCTCCTTCCGGGTCCGCGACGGCGCGGGACGGGCGCACCCGGGCCTGTACGCGCTGGGCATCCCCACCGAGCACGTGCGCTGGTTCACCCAGATCGGCAACGGCCGCCCGGGCGTGGCCACCGACTTCATGAAGGTGGCGGACACCGTCGCCCGGGAGCTTCTCGCCCCGCTCGCCGCGGGACAGGGCCCCCAGGAGCGCCGCACGCTCGCCGCGGAGGCCGTCCTCGTGGGCCACGACGCCCGTTCGCACGGCTAGACCGCACACCGTTCCCCACGAAAGGCACCACCTGCGATGACTATCCATGACACCGATGCCACGCGCGCGTTCCGGGAGGCGCGCGACGTCCTGCTGAACCACCGCGACGACCTGGACGCGGCGCGCGCCGCCTTCCGGTGGCCGCGCCTGGAGCGCTTCAACTGGGCGCTCGACTGGTTCGACGTGGTGGCCCGCGGCAACTCCCGCCCCGCGCTGCGGGTCGTGGGACCCCAGGGCGACACGGACTTCTCCTACGACACCATGGCCCGCCGCAGCGACCAGGTCGCGTCCTGGCTCCAGGGGCTGGGCGTGCGCCGCAAGGACCCCCTGCTGCTCCTGCTCGACAACCGGGTCGAGCTGTGGGAGGTGATGCTCGCCGCCATCAAGCTGGGGGCGGTGATCGTCCCGACGTACACCACGACCACCCCGGCCGATCTGGCCGACCGCGTCGAACGGGCGGGCATCCGGCACGTCGTGGCCGCCGCGGACCTGGTGGAGCGCTTCGACGGGATCGCCGGCGACTTCACGCGCATCGCGGTCGGCGCGGAGCGGGCCGGCTGGCTGCCGTACACCGACTCCCTCGGTGCCGCCGGGGAGTTCGTCCCGCAGGGGTGGTCGTTGGCCGATGACCCGCTGTTCTGCTACTTCACCTCCGGCACCACCTCCCGGCCGAAGATGGTGGCGCACACCCACCTCAGCTATCCGGTCGGCCATCTGTCGGGGATGTACTGGAACGGGGTGCGCCCCGGCGACCTCCACCTGAACGTCTCGGCGCCGGGCTGGGCCAAGCACGCCTGGAGCTCGTTCTTCGTGCCGTGGAACGCCGAGGCCACGGTGGTGGCCCTGGCCGACCCGCGCCCGGGCCCCGCCGCGGTCCTCCACGCGCTGCGCACCAGGGAGATCACCACGCTCTGCGCGCCGCCGACCGTGTGGCGCGGCATGGTCCAGCAGGGCCTGGGCGAGCGGCCCGGGCGGCTGAGGGAGGCCGCGGCCGTCGGCGAGTCGCTGGAGCCGGCGCTGTTCCACGCCGTGCACCGGGCCTGGGGCATGCCGGTCCGGGACGGCTTCGGCCAGACCGAGACGACCGCCCAGATCGGCAACCCCCCGGGCCGGGAGATCCGGCCGGGGCGCATGGGGTGGGCCCTGCCGGGCTACGACCTGGTACTGATCGACCGGGAGACGGGGCTGGAGGTGCCCGACGGCACCCCCGGCGAACTGTGCGTCCGGCTGTCGCCGCGCCCCGCCGGCATGATGACGGGCTACTCGGGCGACGCCGAGCGCACCGCCCGGGCCTTCGAGAACGGCGTCTACCACACGGGCGATCTGGTGGTGCGCAATGACGACGGCAGCTTCAGCTACATCAGCCGCACCGACGACATGTTCAAGTCGTTCGACCACCGGATCTCGCCGCTGGAGCTCGAACGCGCCCTGCTGCGCAGCCCGTTGGTCGCCGACGCCGCGGTCGTGGCGATCCCGCACCCGGTGGGGCTGTGGGAGCCGAAGGCGTTCGTCGTACCGGCCCAGGGCCATGCGCCGGACGCCGTGAGCGCCGAGGCCGTCTTCCGCTGTGCGGTCGAGGAGCTGCCCCGCGAGAAGTGGGTGCGCGTCCTGGAGTTCGTCGGCGACCTGCCGCTGACGCCCTCCGGCAAGATCCGCCGGGCCGAGCTCCGGGACCGCCCGGAGACGCCGGGCATGGTCCACCGGCTGCCGGACAACTGGGAAGGGGACAGTGATGGAGAAGCACATGGAGGAGTCGGGCCCGCTGCTGTGCCTGTGCGCGCGGGTCACTGAGGGCGAGGTGGTCGCGGCCGTCGAGCGCGGCGCGCTCGACCTGCCGGCCGTTCGTGAGGCCACCGGTGCGAACACCGGGTGCGGCGACTGCGCCGACGACGTCGAGGACGTGATAGCCGACCACCAGGAGCGGACCGCCCTGCGCAGCGCGCCCCACTGATCGCGGTCTGCACGACGGGAAGGGAGAGCCGGGCCGAAGGCCCGGCTCTCCGGGCGTTCAGCGGCGGACACGGTTGGCGAGGAGGGTGCCGGCCGTGGCCAGGACGAGCCCGCCGAGGGTGAGCGGGCCGAGGTGCTGCCCCAGCACCAGGGCGCCGAGCCCGGCCGTGCTCATCGGGACCAGGTAGAACAGGCTGCTGACCTGGCTCGTGCCGTGACGCTGCAACAGGTGGTAGAGCAGGCCCACTCCGACGATGGAGTTGATCAGCGCGCTCCACAGCAGCACCGGCCAGTAGGAGGCGGTGAGCTCCACGTCCCAGCCCTCGGCGAGGAGGGCGGGTACGAGCACCACCGCCGAGGCGGCCAGCAGTTGGACGGCGTTGCCGCTCACCGGCTCCATCTGCCCACAGAACCGTTTCTGGTAGACGGTGCCGACGGAGATGCCCAGCAGCCCCAGGGCGAGGAAGCCCAGGCCCAGCAGATAGCCGCCGGACAGCTCGATCCCCTCGGCGACCGCCAGGGCCACACCGCCGAGGCCGAGGACGAGGCCGAGGTACTGGCCCGCCGAGACCCGCTCGTGCAGCAGCGGCACGGCCAGCAGCGAAGCGGTCAGCGGGTAGAGGGCGATGATCAGGGCCGCGAGCCCGGAGGGCACGCCGAGGTCCATGCCCACGTAGATGCTGGAGAACTGCACCCCCTGGACGAGCACACCGGCGACGGCCAGGTGCGCGAGCCGGCGCCCCCTGGGCAGCCGTTCGCGGCGCAGGGCGGCGATGGCCAGCAGGACCAGGCCCGCGATGGCGAAGCGTAACGCCGCGAAGGTGTAGGGCGCCGCGTGGCGCAGGCCGAGCTTGCCGGAGATGAAGCCCGAGCTCCAGACCACCACGAGCGCCACGCGCGCGGGCAGATCGGCCGCCCGCGCCGCGGGCCGTCCTGCGGGGACCGGCGTGCCGCTGGGGGCCGCGGGCCGCTGGGAACTCTTGACGGGCGGGTTCGGACTCGTCACCGGTGACACTCCCCTTCGTGTTCAATAAAAAGCACTGTAGAGCAAAATATCGTTCAGAGCGAGAGTCTCCGGCCCGGGAAGCGGGACCCGGAGGCGGACAGCGAAAAGCCCCACGGACCGTTGTCCGTGGGGCAGTTGGAAGGTCAGACGCCGAGGCGGTCAGTAAAGGGAGGAGAACAGGATGGCCACCAGCTGGGCCGGCTCGTCGGTGTCGTTGCGGAAGCTGTGCGGGTGGCCGGCCGACCACTGGATGCAGTCCCCGGTGCGCAGTACGTGGTCCAGCCCGTTGTAGCGGGCCACCAGCGTGCCGCGGGTCACCATGATGAGGTCGGAGCCCTCGTGCTGAAGGTCCTCGGAGAGGCCGCAGTGCGGTTCGAAGTCCCCGGTGACCACCTGGTATCCGAACTGCGGCGAGCGCAGCACGCGGTAGACGACGCCCGGGGCCCGGTTGAGGACCTCCTGCTTCTCCCGGGGGAAGAGCGAGGGGGTGGCGCGCCCGCGGGAGAAGCCCAGGAACGAGCCGACGTCATGGTCGAAGACCTTGGCGAGGCGGCCGAGCCGCTCCAGGGCGATGTCGGTCTCACCCCGCTCCAGCGCGGCCAGGAAGGACACCGACAGCCCGCACTCCGCGGCCACTTGGCGCAGGGACATGCCCTTGTGCGTCCGCAGCCGGTGCAGCACTTCGCCCGGTGGCGGGAAACCGAGTTCCGGATCCCGCGAGACAGTGGTATCGGTGGAGGGGTCCGGGTCAGCCATGACCGCATCCTAGATGCTGGCGCCCACCCCTCCAACGCGGGCCCACTACCCTTGCCCGAGGAGGCCGGACTGGGCGATGAGGACGCCCAGCTGGCACCGGCTGCGCGCCCCGAGCTCCTGGTAGATCTTGGCGACATGGCTGCGGCAGGTGCGCACGCTCACCCCGATGCGGCGGGCGATGGCCTCGTCGGTCTCCCCCTCCGCGAGGAGCTGGATGATCGACATCCGGACACTGGAGATCAACTCGCTGACGTCGGCGGCGCGGTTGTGGCTCTCGAACGGCCTGGCGTTCACCCAGGCGCGCTCGAAGACCCCCAGCAGGAAGCCGACGACACCGGGCTGACGGATGACCACCGCCACGTCGCGGTTGCCGTCGGAGGGGATGATGGCGACCTCGCGGTCGAAGATGATCATTTGCTCGAAGGAGTCGCCGAGCGTCCGCACCTCTCCCCCGGCGGCCACGATCCGCTCGACGTGCTTCCTGGTGGGGCCGTCGAAGCGGGTGGCGTGCTGGAACAGGGTCCGCGTCCTGACGCGGCGGGCGAGCATCGACTCGGGCGGCTCCCATGCGATCTGCAGGACGTCGGCGGCGCTGCGGCCGCCTCCCGGGCGCGCGATCAGCACCTCGGAGCGGCAGTCCTCCGAGGCCGCGGCGATTTCGGCGGCGATGGCGTCGGCGCCGGCGATCGTCTGGAACGGCTCCGCGAGGCGCGCCTCGCGCAGCGCCTGCTCGTGCAGCTCCTGAAAGACCGCCAGCTCCGCACGGATCTCCTCCGACTCCCGCTCCATCCGCGCGATCTGCGAGTGCAGCGGCGCCAGCCTGCGGGAGGCCGCCGTGCGGGGCGCGACGGGCACGAGCGCGTTGGGGTCGCCGGCCAGGGGCCGCAGCAGCTCCCCCTCCACCAGCAGCCGCACCGCCCGGGCCATCCGGGAGTCGTCCCAGTCGAGCTTTTCGGCCGCCTGCGACACGCACAGGACCTGGAACCGTATCGCTAACTGGTAGAGCTCTTCGAGATCCTCGGTCTCCCGTAACGGGTCGGGGCACCGGGTCTTGAGATCTGCCTGCATCAATCCCCCTTTAAACATCCAACGGCATTCCCGCGCGGGGCAAGCGCTCCGCGCGACGCTCAAGGAAAGGGCCGCCCCGCCCGCCGCAGGGCCGGACCACTGGGCCGTTACTTATACTGGCCGATCGTCCGTAATATCGCACAGTACTGACGCGCCAGTCAACGGTGGCGAACGCGGGTGCCAGGAAGAGGGGTTGCCCGTTCATTCTGGCGGACGCTCGTTTCGGCGGCGTTCAACTGCCGTCCCACTTCGGGCAGTTGATCCGGCGTTTCCGCAGGACGAGGCAAGAGCCACCGGAAGGGCCGTCGGCACGCCACTAACATGCACATGCCATGGAACGAGCCCTGCGGCATGTCGCTACGTGGCGCGCTTCGGGACACCGCGCGACGACACGGCGGCACGGGCGTTGCCGGGTGAATCGGCCGGTTCCCGGTAGGCCCGGGCCCTCGGTCGGTCAGCGCGTCACCGGTATCAGGAGGTGGGTGGGTCCGCTCCGGGCGACCCGGCCGGCGTCGAGGATGTGGACCGTGTCGGTGTACGCGCCGACGAGGTGGAGTTCATGGCTGACGAGGACGAGCGTCAGCCGGCGTCCGGCTTTCAGCCGGGTGAGGAGTTCCATCACGGTGACGGCCGTGTCGGCGTCGAGGGCGGAGGTGACCTCGTCGCAGAGCAGGACGTCGGGGCCGGGGGCCAGCGCCCGGGCGATGGAGACCCGTTGGCGTTGTCCGCCGGAGAGTTCGTGGGGGTAGCGGCGGGCGAAGCCGGCGGGGAGGCCCACGTCGTCCAGGAGCTCGGCGACCCGGTCGGCGACGTCCCCCTTCGGCGCCGCCCGGTGGAGGCGGAGCGGACGCGTGAGGGTGGCTCCGATGGTGCGGGCGGGGTTGAGGGCGCCGAGCGGGTTCTGGGGGACCAGTTGGATGCGGCGCTGCTGGGTGCGGTCGCGGCGGCGGGCCACGGCCGGCAGGGGGCGGCCGTCCAGCGTGAGGGTGCCGGCATCCGGCCGCTGCAGGCCCGCGAGGACGCGCAGCAAGGTGGTCTTGCCGGAACCCGAGGGGCCGACGACGCCGGTGGCGCTGCCGGGAGCCGCCGAGAAGCCGACGCCGGCCAGGGCCCGGTACGAGCGCCCCTGCTGGGTGAAGGTCACATCGAGGCCGTGGGCGGCCAGGCCGGAGCCCGCGGCGTCGGCGAGGGGGCGGTCGTCGGTCGCCGTCGCGGGGGCGGCCGGCCGTGGCCGCGGGCGGGTCGTCGTGCCGAGGTCGACGACGTCGTCGGCGCAGCGGGCGACGAGTTCCGGGTCGTGGCAGGCGAGGACGACCGCGATCCGGCGGGTGGTGGCCAGATGGCGCAGGAGGTCGCCGATGTCGTCGCGCAGGGCGGTGTCGAGCCCCGCGGTGGGTTCGTCCAGCAGGAGGACGTCGGGCCGGCGGGCGAGGGCCCGGGCCAGTGCCACTCTGCGCTGCTGCCCGCCGGAGAGGGTGCCCGGGCGGCGGTCGGGCAGCCCGTCGTCGACCGGCAGCCGGCACTCGGCGAGCAGGTCCCGGACGGCCCGGGCAGAGGGGTCGTCGGCGGTCTCGGCGACGATGCGGCGCACGCGCATGCGGGGGTCGAGGGCGGAGGCGGGGTCCTGGCCGACGTAGGCGACGTGGTGGCGGCGCAGCCGGCGCAGCCGTTCGGCGGGGAGGGCGAGGACGTCGTGGCCGAGGACGTCGACGGTGCCCGAGGTGACGTGGGCGCCGGCGGGCAGGTCGCCGATGACGGCGCGCAGCAGCGTGGACTTGCCCGAGCCGGAGGGTCCGGTGAGGGCGGTGACGCGACCGCGCCGGAGGGTGAGGCTGGTCCTGGCCAGCAGGACGGGCCCGTCGGGGACGCGTATCTCGAGGTCGGTGACGCCGACCACGGTCGGGGTGTCGGTCATGGCCGCGGGGGGTTCCTCTGCCGGTCGGGGCGCCGGTCGCCGCTCGGGGCCGTCGGGGGTCATCGGGTGCCCGCCGTCGCGCGGCGTGCGGTGGGGGCGAGGGCGTCGGCGGCGAGGCCGACGCCGACGGCCAGGAAGCCGATGGCGATGCTGGGCGCGACGACGGCCCAGGGGTTGAGGAGGGCGCCGGGGGCGTTCTCGCGGATCATCAGCGCCCAGTCGGCGGCAGGTGGCTGGGGTCCGAGCTGGAGGAACCCGGCCATGGAGATGACGTAGACGGCGGCGACGAAGCGCAGGCCGAACAGGGCCAGGACCGTGGCGCGCAGGTTGGGCAGGATCTCGCGCAGCGCCAGGTGCCACAGCCGTTCGCCGCTCGCGGTGGCCGCCTCGATGAATCCGCAGGCGGCGACGGGTGCGGCCGCGCTCGCGACGACGCGCACCGCGTAGGGCACGCCCAGGCCGGTGGCGGCGGCCATGACCGCGAGGCGTCCGCCGCCGGGCCAGGCCAGGGCGAGCAGCATCATGCCCAGCACCGGCGGCAGGAGGATGGCGATGTCCGCGCTGCGCTCGACGAGGCGGCCCAGGGTGGGGGTGAGGACGGCGAAGCAGCCCAGCACGGTGGCCAGGGCGGTGACGGTGACCGCGACGGCCAGGGCGCCGCCGATCAGCGGACCGCCGCCGTGCAGCATCCGGCTCAGGACGTCGCGGCCGAGCTGGTCGCCACCCAGCGGCGCGTCCGCGCCGGGCGGGGCGTAGGGGGCGGTGACGGGCAGGTCGACGGGGTGCGGGGCGATCAGCGGGCCGAGCAGGGCGAGCAGCGTCAGCAGGAGCCCGGGGGCCACCGCAAGAAGCACGCGGGTCCGGGGCCGCCGGGGGCGGGGCGGGGTCAGGGCTGCGGAGCTCACGGGTGTGCTCCCAGGGTCCGGGCGCGGATGAGGTCGGCGCAGAGCAGGACGAGGCTGATGACGGCTCCGGTGCAGGCCACGACCCCGGCGATGACCGGGGTGTCGCGGTCGGCGACGGCACCGGCCAGGACGGTGCCCAGGCCGGGGAAGTTGAAGAGGGTCTCGACGACGACCGCGCCCCCCAGCAGCATGCCGGTGGAGGTGGCGGCTCCGGTGGCGATGGCGGGCCAGGCGCCGGGCAGGGCGTGGCGCAGCAGTACGCGCCGGGGGGACAGGCCGTCGAGCCGGGCGGCCGTCACGTGCGGGGCCGCGGCCTGGTCGGCCAGGGCGCCGCGGACGATGCGGGCGTTCCAGCCGGCCTGGGGGATGACGAGGGCCAGGACGGGCATGGCCAGCATGGTCCAGGAGGCGGGTGCGCCGTCGGGGGTGGTGAGCGTGACGGCGGGCAGCAAGCCGGCCCACAGGGACAGGACCAGCAACAGGCCGACGGCGACGACGAATTCGGGCAGGGCGAGGGCGATGCCGGAGGTGAAGGCGACGACGCGGTCCACCGCGCCGCCCGGACGAGCCGCGGCCCAGCAGCCGAAGGCGAGGGCGGCCGCGAGGGTGACCGCGAAGGCGGTGCCGCCGAGGAGGAGGGTGTTGGGGAAGGGGGCGGCGAGCAGGTCGGTGACGCGCTCTCCGCGTGCGGAGGTGCCCAGGTCGCCGGAGGGAAGGGCGGTCATCCAGTCCCCGAACCGCTGCCACAGCGGCCGGTCCAGGCCGAGCAGGTGACGGCGGGCCGCGACGTCCGCGGCGCTCTCGCCGCGCTCGGCGGTGGCGCTCGCCGCGTCGCCGGGCAGTACCTCGATCGCGCCGAAGACGACGATGAGCAGCACGCACAGCATCAGGGCCCGCTTGGCGAGCACCACGCCGGCGCGGGCGGCGGCCGTCGCGGCGCGGCGTGGGGCCGAGGCCGCCGCCCCCGTGGGGGTGGCGGCCTCGGCCCGCCGCGTGGCCGTCCCGCTCAACGCGACAGCCAGACGTTCTCGAGCTGGACCCGTCCGTAGCCGGGCAGCCTGGGCAGGTTGCGCACCGTGGGTGCGGCGAGGTCGATGCCGTCGGCCATGCCCCACAGCAGATAGCCGGACTTCTCGTGCTCGATCCGCTGGAGTTCGCGCAGGGCGGCGGTGCGGGCCTTGTCGTCGGCGGTGCCGACGACCTTGCGGTACGCGGCGTCGAACGCCGGCTCCGACCAGCCGGCTTCGTTCTGTCCGGCGCCGGTGGTCATGGTCTTGGAGGCGAAGAACACCACGGAGTCGTTGGTGCCCCAGTAGTTGGTGTAGAAGGTGCCCTTGAGCCAGGTCTTGTCGTAGAAGGCGCCGGACTCCTGTTTGACGACCTTGATCTTGACGTCGGCCTCGCGGGCCTGGGTGGCGAACAGGGTCGCGGACTCGGCCAGGCCCGGGACGTCCTCGGTGGTGATGAGCTCGTAGGTCCTGGAGAGGTCGAAGCCGGCCTCGGTGAGGAGCTTCCTGGCCTTGGCGAGGTCGCGGGTCCGCTGGGGGATGTCCTTGGCGTAGCCGGGGTCGCCGGTGCCGAGGATGTCGTTGGCGACGGTGCCGTAGCCGGAGAGCACCTGTTTGACCATGGCCTCCCGGTCGACGAGGAGCTTCATGGCCTCGCGGACCCTGGCGTCGGCGAACGGGCCGTCGGCGGTGCGCATGACGATGGGCATGGCCATGTCGTTGGGGCGGCGGACGAGCTGGATGTCCTTGCGGGAGGCGGCGGTACGGGCCGCGACGGCGCCCACGTTGGAGGCGAGGTCGATCTGGCCGCCCAGCAGGGCGTTTGCCATGGCCTGGGGGCTTTCGAACATGGTCACTTCGATGGCGTCGAGGTGGACCGGTCCGCCGTGCCACTTGTCGTTGCGTATCAGGCGGGCGTTGCCGCCCCGGTACCAGTCGAGCGTGAACGGGCCCGTGCCGGGGGCCTTGGCCACCTCCTTGTCGGGGGTGTCCTTCTTGAGGACGAACGTGGCCAGGCGGGTGAGCAGGGGCAGGGCGGCGTTGGGTTCGTCGGAGACCAGGACGACGGTGTCCCTGCCGTCGGCGGTGATGCTGTCGGCCTTGATGCCCGGCAACCGGCCCGCGCCGGCGGGGGTGTTGCGCAGTCTGCGCAGCGACCACGCCACGTCGTCGGCGGTGACCGGCGAACCGTCGTGGAAGGCGGCGCCCTTGGCGATCGTGAAGCGCCAGGTCCTGAGGTCGGCGGAGGACTTCCAGCCGGACGCGAGGCGGCCGACGGTGTTGTCCTTGAGGCCCGGTGCGGTGAGGGTGTCGTAGACGAGGGCGATGATCAAGTAGTCGCTCTCGTTGCCCTGCACCCCGTGTGGGTCACGGGTGGTGGCCGAAGTCCGGCCAAGAGCTCCGATGCGCAGGGTGCCGCCGTTCTTCGGCTTGCCGTCCGTGGCCGCCGGGGAGGTCGCCTTGTCGTTGCCGTTGCCGCAGGCGGCGAGCAGCGCGGCCGCGCCGATGCCGGCACCCGCCCGCATTGCCTGCCGCCTGGTCAGTTTCACGTCATTCCTTGTTCCACGTCGCAGTGGGGTCACTTAGGTTTGCCTACCCTGGTTTCGCTCACCTCCGCAAGCATCCGGACAGGATGTACGCATATCCGCGCAATACAAAACAGCATCACCCGGGCGGAGTTGGCGAATCGGAACTAAGGGACGACCGATCAGTAAGGTTTGCCTTACCTAATTTCGGTGGTACGTTATTGGCCAGCCGCCCATGTCGGCCGAGTCCCCTCTTGCACTGTCGGCTCAAGGCTCAACCATGCAGCCCCACGAGCCCCGTTGCCCTCTCGCCTTCTCCACTTCGCGCTTCGGGCCGTGCACGCTCCGGACGCTCATCTGACGCTCCATCAGCGACCGCACGCGGCCCGGGGATCGCACCACCCGCAAGACACCCGTTACGCCCCTCAACGAAACGGATGACTTCGCCATGTCCACGGGAGCCGCCCCCCTCCGCCAGCTCGACTCCGCCGCGGCCGGTGAACTGCGCCGGACCGCCGAAGAGGTCCTGACCGCCTCGGGAACCTCCGCCGCCTCGCCCGAAGTCCTCCGCCACGTGGCCCGCGCCGCCGCGGGCCTCAGCGAGGGCGTCCGCCACCACTGCCGTCCCGTCGACACCGCCGAGGGACTGTTCGTCCTGAGCGGACTGGAGATCGACGACGCCGCGATCGGCCCCACGCCGGCCGACTGGGCCACGGCGGGCGACAGCGCCGCGGTCCACGACGTCGCCCTCCTGCTGCTGGCCACCCTCATGGGCAACCCCATCGCCTGGGAGGGACAGCAGGACGGGCGGTTCGTCCACAACATCGTCCCGTCGCCCGGCCACGAGCAGGCCCAGACCGGAGCCAGCAGCACGGTGCTGCTCAGCCCGCACACCGAGGACGCCTTCCACCCGGGCCGCGCCCACGTGCTGATGCTCGGCTGCATGCGCAACCACGACAAGGTCGCCACCACGGCCGCCAGCATCCGCGAAGTGCGCCTGACGCGGGCCGACATCGCCGAACTCTCACGTCCCGCCCTGCCGATCCTCCCCGACGACGCCTACTTCCAGACCCACGGCCTCGTCTGGCAGCCCCAGCCCGTGCCCACCGTGTGGGCGGGCGAGGACGGCCTCACCCTGCGCTTCGACCCGGCCTACACCCCGCTGGAGGAGGCCTCCCCCGGCTACCGCGCGGCCTACGCCCGCCTGGAGCGCGAACTCACCCGCGTCTCCCGGGCGGTGACCCTCGCCCCGGGAGACGTGCTGGTCGTCGACAACGACCTGGTCGTGCACGGACGCGTCCCGTTCCGGGCCCGCTACGACGGCACCGACCGCTGGCTCAAGCGCGCCTCCGTGCGCATCCCCGGGCGCCGCACCCGCCCACCGGCCGAAACCGGGGAGCACGGCTACGGGCAGAAGGCCGTCGAGGCCTACTCCCCCTTCCCCACCGCCGTCCGCCCCGGCCCCGCCCGCCGCCGCCGCACCGAGCGTTCGGCGCACCTGACCACGGCGTCCCGCCTCTCCAGCGAGGAACTGATATGACCCACACCGCCCCGCCCCCCGCCGCCCTCCGCACACCCGCCGACGACACCGCCGTCCGCGCCCTGTCCACCAGCGACCTGGCAGGCATCGAGATATCCCTGGCCGATGTCGTCGAGACGGTCGAGAACGCCTACCGCACCCTCGCCGCGGGCCTGTCCGACAACCCCCGCAAACTGACCGTCAAACCGCGCGACGGCCACTCCGTCTCGTACGCCATGCTCGGCCGCGACGGCTCCCGCGACGTCGTCGCCATCAAGACCTCGTACAAGCACGGCCTGGACAAAGGGCGCGAGGAGCAGCACTACTACACCGCCCTCACCCTCTACGACGACGTCACCGGCCTGCCCGTGGCGATGATGGACTGCGGCCGCATCGGCTCCCTGCGCACCCCGGCCGTCTCCGCCCTGCTGGCCCGCGAGTGCGCCGCCCCCGGGGCCCGCAGCGCGCTGGTCATCGGCACCGGCACGCAAGGGCGGCTGGCGCTGCCGTTCCTGCTGACCACCCTGCCCGAACTGGACCGGCTGATGCTCTTCGGCACCCACCGGGAGGGAATCGCGGCCGTACGGGACCGGCTGCGGGCCCACTTCCCCGGCCGCGACGTGCAGGTCGTCACCGACGTGCGGGCCGCCGCCGCGGAGGCCGACGTCATCGTGGCCACCGCCGGCGCCCACACCCCCGCCGCCGTCGAGGCCGACGTGCTCAGGCCCGGCGCGCTGGCGATCCTCGTCGGCCACGGCCTCGCCCCCTCCACCCTCCACCGCGCCGACCGCGTCGTGGCCACCAGCGAGGCCCAGATGAACGTCACCGGCACCGACATGGCGGACGCCGACGGCCGGCTCCCCGCCGTCGACGCCGAGTTCCCGCCGGTCCTCGCCGGCACCGCGGCCGGCCGCACCGCCCCGCACGAGCGCGTCTTCGCCTACAACAGCGGCCTGGTCGTCACCGACATCGCCCTCGGCCACCGCTTCGCCCAGCTCGCCATCGAGCAGGGCCTGGGAACGCGGGTGCCGCTGTGGCAATGACCGGCGCTCCCCCGCCCACCCTCGCCGCTTCTCCCCCGCCCACCCTCCCGGCGTACTCCGACCCCCCGACGGACGCGGTGCTCGACAGCGGGCTGCTCCACGAGCTGGCCCACGCCTTCGGCGGCCCCTTCCACTTCCTGCTCCCGCAGCGCTTCGACGCCAACCTCGCCGCCTTCCGCGCGGCGCTGGCCGACGCCGGGGTGAACGGACAGATCTACTACGCGAAGAAGGCCAACAAGGCGGCCGTCTGGATCGAACGCTGCGCCGCCGGCGGGGCCGGGGCCGACGTCGCCAGTTCCGGCGAACTCCGCGAGGCCCTGGGCCACGGAGTGCGCGGCGAGGACATCGTGGTCACCGGCCCGGCCAAGCACGAGGAACTGCTGCGCGTAGCGGTCCTGCAGGGCGCCCTGATCGCGGTCGACTCCCTCGACGAACTCGACCGCCTCCTCGCCCTGGCCCGGACGAGCACGGTCCGCCCGGCCCGGCTGCTGCTGCGCCGGCTCCCCCCGGCGCAGCCGCACAGCCGCTTCGGCATGACCGCACCCGAGCTCGAAGCGGCGCTGGCGAGGTGCGTACGGGCGGGCGACGCCGTCCGGATGGAGGGATTCTGCTTCCATCTCTGCGGCTACGCCGTCCAGCCGCGCGCCGACCTCGCCGGACAGCTCGTCGACCTCTGCCTCAAGGCCCGCGCCGCGGGACTGCGGGCCGACCGGATCGGCATCGGCGGCGGTTTCGCCGTCGACTACGCGGCGGCCGGCGACTGGCACGCCTTCCTCGCGGCCCAGCACCCCGGGCACTACCACGCCCGCAAGACCTTCTCGGCCGCCGATTTCTACCCGTACCACTCACCGGTCGCCGGAGCCGGCGCACTGCGCGCCGTCCTGGTGGCCGTTCCCGCGGGCGGCCGGGACCGTCTCGGCGACCGGCTCCGGGAGACCGGGACCCTCCTGCTGCTGGAGCCCGGCCGCGCGCTGCTGGACCGGGCCGGCGCCTCCGTCTTCCGCGTCCGGGGCGTCAAGGACCGCGACGGCTACGCCATCCTCACCGTCGACGGGACGAGCCTGAGCGTGTCGGAGCAGTGGTTCAACAGCGAATACCTCCCCGACCCCGTGCTGGTCACCCCGGCCGGCCGCGCCCCGGGCCGGGGCGTCCACCCCGCGTGCGTAGGGGGTGCGTCCTGCCTGGAGACGGACCTGCTCACCTGGCGCAAGATCCCCTTCCCCGCCCGCCCGGCGCCGGGCGACCTGCTGGTCTACCCCAACACGGCGGGCTACCAGATGGACTCCAACGAGTCCCCGTTCCACGAACTGCCGCTGCCGCCCAAGGTCGTCGTCGAACCCCACGAAGGCCGGCCGCGCTGGCGCCTGGACCGCCACCCCGCCCGCTGACCCCTTCTCCCCACCGCTTCCCGCCTGTCACAGGAGCCCCTCCCATGTACGAGGCACTGACACGCCCCGCCGTGGTCTCCCGCATCTCCGACCTCATCGGCCGCACCCCGCTGTTCGAGCTGTGCCGCACCGGCAACGGCAGCCGCCTGCTTTTGAAGCTGGAGATGTACAACCCCACCGGCAGCGCGAAGATCCGCATGGCGCGCCAGATGGTCCTCGACGCCGAGGACCGCGGCGCGCTGCGCCCCGGCGGCCGCATCATCGAGTCCACCTCCGGCAACACCGGCCTCGGCCTGGCCGTCATCGCCGCCGAGCGCGGCTACGCCTTCACCGCCGTCGTCGACCACCACGCCTGCGCCGACAAGCTGCGCGTCATGCGGGCGCTGGGCACCGAACTCGTCCACGTCGCCGACGACGGCACCGGGGAGCTCGCCACCGCCGCCCGCGAGGAACTCGCCGAGGACATGGCCCGCGGCCGGGACAACACCTTCTTCACCGAGCAGCACAACAACCCCAGCAACGGCGTCGGCTACCACCTCCTCGCCCATGAACTCCACCAGGCCCTCGGCGGAGGCCTCGACGTCCTCATCGCCGCCGTCGGCACCGGCGGCGCGCTGTGCGGCACCGCACGGGAGCTGCGCAGGCTCGTCCCCGGTGTGCGGACCATCGGCGTCGAGCCCAAGGGGTCGATCGCCTTCGGCGGCCCCGCCCACGACTACTACCAGTCCGGCACCGGCACCCCCGAAGGCGCCACGATCGGCGCCCTGGTCGACTTCGACCTGATCGACGAGGGCGTGAAGGTCGGCGACGTCGAGGCGTTCGCCACCGCCCGCGCCGTCGCCCGTACGGGCCTGCTCATCGGCGGGTCCGCGGGCGGCGTCGTATACGAGGCGCTGACGCGCTTGCCGTCGCTGCCGCCCGCGACCACGATGGTCGCGCTCGTCAACGACGGCGGCGAGAAGTACCTGGACACCGTCTTCGACGACGACTGGATGACCGCCCGGAACTTGCTCGACCCCGCCGTGGAGCGCGAGGTCGACGAGACCCTCTCCAAGCTCCGCACGATCTGATGCCCATCCCGCAGCCGACCGTCCTCCTGCGCGACAGCCGCGCGCTGGCCGTCCTCGCCGTCCCCCTCGTCCTCACCCAGCTCGCCCAGGTGGCCCTGACCACCACCGACACGGTGATGATGGGCCTGCTGGGCACCCGGGACCTGGCGGCGGGCGGCCTGGCCATCGTCATCTTCAACCAGCTCCGCACCATGGGCGTCGGCCTCGTCACCTCCGTGGGCAACAGGATCGCGGCGGCCGCCGCCCGGGCCGAGCTCGCGGACCACGCCGCCTCGGAGGCCGACGAGGAGGTCCGCCGAATCGTCCGCGCGAGCATGGCGGTGGCCACGCTCGCCGGCCTGGCGGGGGCCGTCCTCATGCTCCTCATCGGCCAGAGCCTCACCCGGCTCGGCCAGGAGGCCGCCGTCGCCGCCCGCGCGCAGACGATGCTGCTGGCGCTGGCCCCCGGCCTGCTGCCGTGCCTGTGGTTCCAGGCCGTCCGCCAGTTCACCGTCGGCATGCGCCGCCCCCAGGCCCTGCTGCGGATCACCCTCGCCTCCGTCGCGGTCAACGCCGGCCTCGACTGGCTGCTGATCCACGGCACCTGGAGGCTGCCCGAGCTGGGCCTGCCCGGCATCGGCGTGGCCACCTCGGCGGTCTACCTCCTCTCCTTCCTCGCCCTGTACGCCTCGGCGAAGAGGGACCGGGTCCTCGCCCCGCTGCTCGGCCTCGACGTCCTCAAGGCCGAGCGCGCCACGATGCGCGAGCTGCTGCGCCTGGGCGTGCCCATCGCCGCCACCTACGGTTCGGAAGCCGGATTCTTCTTCGTCACGGCCCTGATGGCCGGCTCCTTCGGCAGTGCGGCCCTGGCCGCCCACACCGCCGTCAACCAGCTCGTCTACATCGTCTTCCAGGTCGCCGTCGGCCTCTCCCACGCGGCGTCCATCAACGTCAGCCGCGAGCTCGCCCTCGGCCGTATCGACGCCGCCCGGCGCATCAAGAACACGGCCCTGGCCTGCGCCGCCGTCGTCATGACCACCGTCGCCGCGGTGTACGTCACCCTGCCCGGCCTCGTGCTGCGCCCGTTCTTCGACGCCGGCAGCAGCGGCGACGGCCGGGCCGTGGACATCGCGACGCGGCTGCTGCTGGTCATCGCCGTGCTCCAGTTCTTCGACTGCGCCCAGAACATCGGCGTCGGCCTCCTGCGCGGCCTCGACGACACCCGGAGCGGCTTCCGCATCACCCTCGTCGGCTACTGGGCCGTCGGACTGCCCGCCGCCGGGCTCCTGGGCTATGGCGCGGGCCTCGACACCCTCGGCATCTGGCTGGGCCTGCTCACCGGCCTCGCCACCACCGCGATCCTGCTCCTGCGCCGCTACGGCGCCGGCCTGCGCGCCCACCCCGCCGGCCGGGTCGCCCTCTAGGCGGCTCAAATGGGCTCTGTGCCGCCCGCCCGCTCCCCCACATGATGAGACGTGCCTCGCCGCACGCAAGAGCCGCGAGTGCAGAACGTGCCGGGAGAGCTGGGAGAGCCGGGAGGTTCGATGATGCACCGCTCGATGTCCCGCCGTACCGCCCTGAGATCCGCCGTGGGAGGCGCCCTCGCCGCCGGGGGGCTCACCCTGGGCGGCACGGTGCCCGCGGCCGCCGCGGCGGCCGCGGGCGCCCCGACCACCGCGGCAGGCGGCGTCTTCCGCGATGTCCGCGACTTCCACGGCAGCTGGGAAGGGGTGTACGACGGGCGCAGGGCCAGGCTGACGATCGCCGTGGCGCAGGAGCCGCCCGCCATGCTCGCCACCGTCTACTTCACCTTCACCGACCTGGGCCGGGACGAGACGTACACCGGCAGCCGCCGGAACGTCCCCCCGGGCACCCGGGCCATCGCCGCGATCACGCTGGGCGGCCCCGCCCTCCTGTCCTGGCCCACCCTGCTCATCCACACCCGGGACACCGACATCCTGTCCGGCACCGCCGATCCGGGCGGGCGACGGCATCCGATGGTGTTCTACCGCTCCACCGCGGCCCCCTCCCCCGTGCCCAACCGGCCGTTCCGGGGCTTCGAGGACTGGTGCGGGCTCCCCGTGGGACAGGGCCGCTACCTCGGCAGCCTCGACGGGCGCGGCGCGCGGCTGGACGTCGACTGCTCGTATGCGGGCAGCGAGCGCCGGATGACGTTCCGGCTCGGCGACCTCGAGCGGCGGATCGAGTGGTACACCCGGCTGACCGAGTCCGACGTGCGGCGCTGGAGCTACGACCGGCAGCGCAACCCGCTGGCGGGGGTGTGGATGAAGCCGTACTGGGAGCGGCAGGAGCCGCTGTGGATCGACTCCCTGTACTGGCACGGCCACAACGCGGCCTATGTGACGGGCGAGAGCACCCGGCAGGGCGGCCCCTGCGGCATGTCCTTCATCCGCCGGACGCCCTTGCCCGGTTAGCCTCGGAGCCCGGTAGGCGCGTCCGTACCGGGCAGACGTGAAGGACGGGACGGTATGGCGTCGGGCAGGACACAGCGCGAAGGCCGGGACGAATCGCCCGAGGAGCGGGCCGACCGGCGCTGGAACGAGCTGCTGCAGGAGGTGCGGGTCGCCCAGACCGGCGTCCAGATCCTCTTCGGTTTCCTGCTGACCGTCGTGTTCACGCCGCAGTTCCCCATGCTGGGGTCGACGGACAAGGCGATCTATGTGGTCACCGTGCTCCTCGGCGCCGCCACCACCGGTGCCCTCGTGGGTCCCGTCTCCTTCCACCGGCTCGTCACCGGGCACCGGCTGAAGCCCCAGACCGTCACCTGGGCGTCGCGCCTGACGCTGCTGGGAGTGGTGCTGCTGCTGGCGACCGTGGCCTCGGCCCTCACCCTCATCCTGCGCATCGCCATGCGCAACGCGGCCGTGCCGTGGGTGGTGGGCGGGCTCGTCGCCTGGCTCGTGCTGTGCTGGTTCGGCCTGCCGCTGTGGGCCCGCCACCGTTACGCGACCAAGGGCTGACGGGCCCGCTGGTCCCCCGTCCGGTCGCCTCAGCCTCCGGCGGGGGCCTCGACCTCCTTGATGTCGGATATGAGCTTGCTGCTCGTGTCCGACTGGACGCTCAGGTGGATGTACGTGGGCTTCTTCTCGTCACCCCACGTGAGCCTCACCCGTGTCCAGGTGTGCCCGGCACCGCTGTTGTCGTACGTGACCCGCCAGGCCCGCGGGGCGTTCTGGGCCCAAAAGACCCCGTCGGCGTCGTTGCCGCGCTCCCAGGCCGCCAGGCGGTCGCGGAACTCCTCGGTGAGGAAGTGCGACCGCAGGGCGTCGGCCAGGACCGTGTCGGGCGTGCCGCTGCGGGCGTCGACGTAGGCGCCGTAGAAGGCGGCCACGCGGTCCGTCGCCGAGGACGGGCTCCCCTCGTGCACCGGAGGGACGGCCGCGTCCTGTTCTCCGGACGCGGTGGAGTTGGTACGGGTTCGCATGGGTAACCCCCATCGCCGTGTGCCGCGGACGGCACGGGCTTCGCTGCTTCACCGTGTACAGCGGGCAGGTTCCCGGAAGAGTTCCTTCCGAACCCCCCTGCCGCGGGGGATCTTCCGCAGGGCGGTGGACCGGCACCGCGGCGGGGTGTTCCGCGCGGCCGCCCCGCATCGGGTCCACGGGCCGTTCGTTTTCCCGGCCGACGATTCCGCTTGCCGATGGGTTCTTGAATTCCGATCGAGCCGGTGGGGCGGCACATAAAGTCTAGGTGTTTCCCTGGACTCCGACGCGGTCGATGACTACTTGATGAATTCTTCGACGACCTTCGGCGGCCACATGCCGACCTTGAGCACGCCCATGGAGTAGGCACGGGAGACCAGGGCGGCGCGATTGGGCACTTTCAGTTTCCGGAGCAGGCCGGTGACGTGGTATTCGACGCCCTGCCTGCTGAGGTAAAGGCGTGAGGCGAGGGGGATGGTGGAGATGCCGGCGGCTATGCCCTCGAGGATGCGGGCGTCGATCTCGGTGAGGATCTTCTTGCGGTTGGTGACGACGCCGGCCTCTTCGGCGGACGCGTGGGTCGGCGGCATCATGACGAGGATCGCGGCGTCGCCGGGGGTGCCGCCGCGCACCGAGACGGCCGTCAGGGTGCTGGAGAACGCCGAGTCCTCGCGGGACTCCTCCTGCCGCAGGGCGACCACGTGCGTGGCGAACCGCTGGCGCCTGCCCTCGACGAGGCCGGAGAACTGCCGCAGCAGCGGCTGCTGGACGCTGGGGTGCACCAGCTCCTGGAACCTGCGTCCGCAGACGTCCTCGGAGGTGGCTCCGAACTGGCGGAAGAACTCATGGTTCGCCTGCCGGATCGTCAGAGCGGGGTCCAGGTATGCCATACACATGCCCGGCTGCTCGAACTGCGGACGCATGCCGGCCTGGTCATCTGCAAGTACGGAAGTGGCCACGAGACTGCCAACCTTTCGGATCCCGCTAAACGTTCGGAACCGCGCGCTAGTAATGCGTCAAGAATTGCGATTTCCGGGCCTCGAACCGAATGGCCCGGTTTCTGACCAACTGATTGGAACAGTAGATAGTTCCGCGGAGGCGAGTCAACGACATCCCGACCCGACGCGGCTAAACCTGCGGTTTGCCCTTCCGGATGGTTCGGTTGACCGGCCTTGCGGTTTCGGTACTTCGGTTCGGTCGGGTTCGGACCAGTCGGAGGGGGCGGGAACACGCCAGTGGCCCGGCCGGGAAATCCCCGGCCGGGCCACTGGTACAGCTGTCTGCGTTGTCGAGGTGTCGTCCTACCAGCTGGCGGCGAGCAGCAGGTCGCCGTACTGGTGCTCACGGGACGCTTGCTCCAGGTCGGACTCCACCATCATGCGCATCAGTTGCGGGAAGTCGACGGTCGGTTCCCAGCCGAGTTCGGTCCGTACGCGACGGGTGTCGGCGCACAGGACCTCCACCTCGGCGGGTCGGACGAGGGCCGGGTCGATGACGACGTAGTCCGTCCAGTCCAGGTCCACGCACTCGAAGGCGTAGCGGACCGCGTCGCGCACGGAGTGCATCTGACCGGTGCCCACGACGTAGTCGGTCGGCTCGTCCTGCTGGAGCATGAGGTGCATGGCGCGTACGTAGTCGCCGGCGAAGCCCCAGTCGCGCACGGCGTCGAGGTTTCCGAGGTCCAGCCGCTTCTGGTAGCCGAGCTTGATGCGGGCGGCGGCCAGGGAGATCTTGCGGGTCACGAACTCGGCGCCGCGCCGGGGGGACTCGTGGTTGAAGAGCATCCCGGACACCGCGTACATACCGAAGGACTCGCGGTAGTTGCGGGTGATGTAGTGCCCGTAGGTCTTCGCGACGCCGTAGGGGCTGCGCGGGTGGAACAGGGTGGTCTCGCTCTGCGGGGTCTCGGCCGCCTTGCCGAACATCTCGGAGGAGGACGCCTGGTAGAAGCGGATCTGACCGGCGGTGCCCGCGTTCCGGGAGCCGTTGAGCCCGCTCACCATGCGGATGGCCTCGAGCATCCGCAGGACGCCCATGCCGTTGACCTCGGTGACCAGTTCGGACTGCTGCCATGACATGGGCACGAAGGAGATCGCGCCGAGGTTGTAGACCTCGTCGGGCTGTACCGTGTCCACGGCGGACACGAGGCTCGCCTGGTCCATGAGGTCACCGTCGACGAAGGACAGGTCGGAGACGAGGCGGCTGACGCGCGACTTCCTCGGATTCGCCTGCCCCCTGATCAGACCCCAGACCTGGTACCCCTGCGACAACAGGTGTTCGGCAAGATAAGAACCGTCCTGTCCGGTGATACCAGTGATCAGTGCGCGCTTGGACATCCCATCGCCTTCCCTTCCTCTACCACGGACCGACCGCCCTCCGCTGTCCGGCCGATATTGCGAACGCACGCTCGCAGTCGGCTCGGAACGATGTCAACAAAATCCTGATAGACTAGGGAATTTGCGGATTTCGTGGCCGGTTCCGGTCGGTGGCAGCCGGGGAACACTAGGGATTCCCCAGCCCGTTGTGCGCTGGACTCGTCAGCGTGCTGATCAGACTGCTGCGTGCCCGTCTACGGCCCTACGGCCGCGCCGTCGCTCTCCTTCTCGCCCTGCAACTGGTGCAGATCATGGGCGTGTTGGTGCTGCCGACCCTGGGCGCGGCGGTGATCGACAACGGCGTGCTCAAGGCCGACGCCGGCTACGTCCGCGGCGTCGGCGCCGTCATGCTCGCCGTGGCGCTCGCGCAGGTGGCCGCCGCGATCGGCGCGGCGCTGCTGGCGTCCCGTACGGCGATGGGCCTGGGGCGGGACCTGCGCTCCGCGGTCTTCCGCCGGGTCCTGGACTTCTCGGCCCGCGAGCTGGGCCGCTTCGGCACCCCGTCGCTGATCACCCGGACCGTCAACGACGTGCAGCAGGTGCAGACGCTGGTCCTGCAGGCGCTCGGCGTCGCGGTGGCGGCGCCGGTGCTGTGCGTGGGCAGCGTGGTGCTGGCGCTGTCCCAGGACGTGCCGCTGTCGCTGCTGCTGGTGGCCCTCGTCGTGGTGATCTCGGCCGTCTTCGGGGTCGGGCTGAGCCGGATGGGCCCCTGGTACGACCGGATGCAGTCGCGGGTGGACCGCGTCAACCAGCTGCTGCGCGAGCAGATCACCGGGGTCCGCGTGGTGCGGGCCTTCGTCCGGGAGGCGCACGAGCGCGAGCGGTTCGGCCGCACCAACGCCGAGCTCGCGGCCCTGTCCCTGCGCGTGGCCCGGCTCATGGCCCTGCTGTTCCCGGTGATGACGCTGGTGATGAACGCGTTCATCGTGTTCCTGCTCTGGTTCGGCGGCCACCGCGTCGACGACGGCAGCATGCGGCTGGGCGCCCTGACCGCGTTCCTCGGCTATCTGGGCCTGATCGTGATGTCGGTCGTCCTGCTGACGCTGGTGTTCGTGGCCGCGCCGCGCGCGAAGACCTCGGCGCAGCGCATCCAGGAGGTGCTCGGTACAGAGCCGTCCGTCGTGGCGCCGCGGGAGCCCGTCGGTGCCCCGGTCCCCGGCGCGGCCGGCCATCTGGACCTGCGGGCCGTGGAGTTCCGCTATCCCGGGGCGGAGGAGCCCGTGCTGTGCGACGTCGACCTGACGGCCCGGCCGGGCGAGACGGTCGCCATCCTGGGCAGCACCGGCAGCGGCAAGACGACGCTGCTGAACCTGGTCCTGCGGCAGTTCGACGCCACGGGCGGCACCGTGCTCGTCGACGGCGTCGACGTGCGTTCCCACGATCCCGGCGCGCTCTCCCGCGCGGTGGGCTTCGTACCGCAGAAGCCCCTGCTGTTCTCCGGCACCGTCGCGAGCAATCTGCGCTTCGGCGATCCGGACGCCACCGACGAGGAGCTGTGGCAGGCGCTGGAGACGGCCCAGGCCCGCGACTTCGTCGAGCGGATGCCCAAGGGCCTGGAGTCCGTCGTCGCCCAGGGCGGCACGAACCTCTCGGGCGGCCAGCGCCAGCGCCTGGCCATCGCGCGGACGCTGCTGCGCGGACCCGGCATCTACCTCTTCGACGACTGCTTCTCGGCGCTCGACTACACCACGGACGCCGCGCTGCGGGCCGCCCTCGCGCCCCGGGTCGCGGGGGCGACGGTCGTCGTGGTCGCCCAGCGGATCAGCACGGTCCGGGACGCCGACCGCATCGTGGTGCTCGAAGCGGGCCGCGTCGTCGCCGCGGGGACCCACGCGGAACTCATGCGCGACAGTCCCACCTACCGGGAGATCGCGCTCTCGCAGCTCACCGAAGAGGAGGCCGCGGCATGACATCCGCGCGACCGAAGCCCCGCGGCACCGTCCCCCGGCTGCTGGGGCTCCTGCGGCCCCACCGGGCGCTGGTGGCCCTGCTGCTGGCGCTGGGCATCGCCGGCGTCACCCTCGCCGCGTTCGGGCCGGTGCTCATGGGCAAGGCGACGGACCTGGTCTTCGCGGGTGTCGTCGGCAAGCGGCTGCCGGCCGGGACGTCCCCGCAGGAGGCGATCGGGCAATTGCGCGCGGACGGCCACGGCTCCCTCGCCAAGGTCTTCAGCACGGTCGACGTGCACCCCGGCCGCGGCATCGACTTCGCCGCCCTGGAGCGCGTCCTGCTGCTCCTGCTCGCCCTGTACCTGGCGGCCTCCCTGTTCACCCTCCTGCAGGGACGGCTGGCGACGCTCGTCATCAACAGGGTCGTCCTCGACCTGCGCGAGAAGGTGGCGGACAAGCTCACGCGGCTGCCGATCGGCTACTTCGACCGGAACCCGGCGGGCGAGCTGCTGAGCCGGGTCACGAACGACGTCGACAACCTCCAGCAGACCCTTCAGCAGGCCCTCTCCCAGCTGATCACCTCGGTGTTCTCCTTCCTGGCGCTGCTGGCCATGATGTTCGTGATCTCGCCGCTGCTGGCGCTGGTGATGCTGGCGAGTGTGCCGGTGTCGGTGGTGCTGGTGTCCGTGATCGCCAAGCGCGCCCAGCCGCGGTACGCCGAGCAGTGGGCCGCCACCGGCACGCTCAGCGGGCACGTCGAGGAGATGTACAGCGGGCACGCCCTGGTCAAGGGCTTCGGCCGGCGCGAGCTGGCGGAGCGCGCCTTCGACGAGCACAACGACGCCGTGTACCGGGCGGGCGCGAAGGCGCAGTTCGCCTCCGGCACGATCGAGCCGTCGATGATGTTCATCGGCAACCTCGGCTACATCGTGGTGTCCGTGGTCGGTGCGCTGCGCGTGGTGAGCGGCTCGCTGTCGATCGGCGACGTGCAGGCCTTCGTCATGTACGCCCGCCAGTTCAACCAGCCGATCGTCGAGGCGGGCACCGTCGCCGGCCAGCTGCAGTCGGCGATCGCCTCGGCCGACCGGGTGTTCGCGCTGCTCGACGCGGACGAGCAGGGGCCGGACCCGGACCGCCCGGAGCGGCCCGCGCGCATCGAGGGCCGGGTGGAGTTCGAGGGCGTGGGATTCCGCTACTCCCCCGGCACTCCGCTGATCGAGGACCTGTCGCTCACGGTGGAACCGGGGCGGACGGTGGCGATCGTCGGGCCGACCGGGGCGGGCAAGACCACCCTGGGCAATCTCCTCATGCGGTTCTACGAGCCCGGCGAGGGCCGCGTGCTGCTGGACGGCACCGACATCACCCGCATGCGGCGTGACGAACTGCGCGGGCACATCGGGCTCGTGCTCCAGGACAGCTGGCTGTTCGGCGGCACGATCGCCGAGAACATCGCCTACGGGTCCCCGCGGGCGACGCGGGAGGAGATCGTGGCCGCCGCCCGCGCCACCTGCGTCGACCGGTTCGTACGGACCCTGCCCGAGGGCTACGACACCGTGCTGGACGAGGAGTCGTCCGGGGTGAGCGCCGGCGAGAAGCAGCTGATCACGATCGCCAGGGCGTTCCTGGCGGGGCCGGCGATCCTGGTGCTGGACGAGGCGACGAGCTCCGTCGACACCCGTACCGAGCTGCTCATCCAGCGCGCCCTCACCTCCCTGCGCGCCGGCCGCACCAGCTTCGTCATCGCCCACCGGCTCTCCACCATCCGCGACGCCGACGTCATCGTGGTGATGGAGGCCGGCCGGATCGTCGAACGCGGCACGCACGACGAGCTGATCGGCGCCGGCGGGACCTACGCCCGGATGTACGCCTCGCGCACGCAGCCGGGGGCGTCGGCCGTTCCCCGCTGATCGCGGAACGGCCCGCTCACACCGGCCCGTCCGCGGCCGGGGACGGGGCGGCGGGCAGCGAGAGGACCATCGTCAGGCCGCCGCCGGGGGTCTCCTCGGGCACGAGCGTGCCGCCCATCGCCTCGGTCAGGCCGCGGGAGAGGGCAAGGCCCAGGCCCAGGCCGGTGGTGTTGTCGGTGTCGCCGAGCCGCTGGAACGGCGCGAAGGCCCGCTCGCGGTCGGCGGGCCGTATGCCGGGTCCCCGGTCGACGATCCGCAGCTCGACCCGGGCGGCCAGGGTGCTGGCGGCGACGGTGACCGGCCGGCCGGCCGGGGAGTGCCGGGTGGCGTTGGCCACCAGGTTGGCGACGACGCGCTCCAGCAGGGGCGGGTCGGCCAGGACGCACGGCACGGCCTCCACGTCCTGGACGCGGACGCCTGAGGCGGGGGTGTCCGGCAGGCTGTCCAGGGCCTGGGGCAGCACCTCGGCGAGCGCGGTGGGCTGCAGGTGCAGGGTCAGGGCGCCCGCCTGGATGCGGCTCATGTCGAGGAGGTTGTCGACCAGCCGGCTGAGCTTGATCATCGACTCCTCGGCGGTGGCCAGGAGCTCCTCCTTGTCCTCCGCGGAGAAGTCCACGTCCCGGCTGCGCAGCGAGCTGATGGCCGCCCAGCCGCCGGCGAGCGGGGTGCGCAGGTCGTGGCTGACGGCGGCGAGCAGCGCGGTGCGCATGCGGTCGGCGGCGCGGACGGGTTCGATCTCGGCGGCGGCCTCGGCGAGCCGGGCGCGCTCCACGGCGGCCGTCAGATGGGCGGCGAAGGCGGTCAGGACGCGGCGTTCGGTGGCGGGCAGGGCGCGGCCGTGCAGCACCAGCTCGTCGTCCTCGCCGATGGGCACCCGGGTGACGGCGGGCGCCGGCGCCCCGTCGGCCGCGGCGGGCCCGTGGACCGGCTCCCGCTCGCGGGGGCGCAGTTCGGCGGAGTCCATGCCGAAGGTCTGGCGGGTGCGCTCCAGCAGCACCGGAACGGCCTGCTCGCCGCGGAGGATGCCGCCGGCCAGCGAGGACAGGGTCTCGGCCTCGGCGGTGGCGTGCGCGGCGCTGCGGCCGAGCCGCAGCGAACGGTCGACGACGGCCGCGACGGTGACGGCGACGAGGGCGAAGACCAGGAGCGCGAGGACGTTGTTGGCCTCGGCGATGGTGAAGCGTCCCGCGGGCGGGATGAAGTAGTAGTTGAGCAGCAGCGAGGCGGTGACGGAGGCCAGCAGCGCGGAGACCACGCCGCCGATGCAGGCCACGCCGACGACGGCCGCGAGGAAGAGCAGCGCCTCACTGGTGAGGTTGAGGCTGAGGGCGTCGGCGACCGCTTGCCGGCGCAGCAGCAGGGTGAGCAGGACGGGCAGGAGGAGTCCGGCCACGGGCCCGCCGAGCCGCCGGGCCGGCGACAGTCCGCTGCCCGGCAGGGGCCGGCTCCGGCCGCGGCCCGCCCGCTCGTGGGTGACCATGTGGACGTCGATGTCGCCGGAGTGCCCGACGACGGTCTCACCCACGCCGCGCGCGTCGGCCAGGCGCCGGAGCCGGCCGCGGCGGCTGACGCCGACGACGAGCTGGGTGGCGTTCTCGGCGCGGGCGAACGCGAGGAGGGCGGCGGGCACGTGCTCGCCGACGACGGTGTGGTAGCTGCCGCCCATGCTCTCCACGAGCCGGCGCTGCCCGGCGAGCGCGGCGGGCGAGGCCCCGGCGAGCCCGTCGCTGCGGGCGACGTGCACGGCGAGCAGGTCACCGCCGGAGGAGCGGGCGGCGATGCGGGCGGCGCGGCGGATGAGGGTCTCGCCCTCGGGGCCGCCGGTCAGGGCGACGACGACGCGTTCGCGGGTCTCCCAGACGCCGCCTATGCCGTGCTCGGCGCGGTAGCGCTGCAGGGTCTCGTCGACGCGTTCGGCCACCCACAGCAGGGCGAGTTCGCGCAGGGCGGTGAGGTTGCCGACGCGGAAGTAGTGCGAGAGCGCCGCGTCGATCTTCTCGGGCGCGAAGATGTTGCCGTGGGCCATGCGGCGGCGCAGCGCCTCGGGGGCCATGTCGACGAGTTCGATCTGGTGGGCGCGGCGGACGACCTCGTCGGGCACGGTCTCGCGCTGCGGCACACCGGTGATCTTCTCGACGACGTCGTTGAGGGACTCCAGGTGCTGGATGTTGACGGTGGTGATGACGTCGATGCCGGCGGCGAGGAGTTCCTCGACGTCCTGCCAGCGCTTGGGGTGGGCGGCACCGGGGGCGTTGGTGTGGGCCAGCTCGTCGATGAGGGCCACTTCGGGGCGGCGTGCCCGTACGGCGTCGAGGTCGAGCTCGGCGCTGTCGCCGGCGGGGTGCGCCCGGCGGGCGCGGGGCACGACCTCCAGGCCGTCGAGCATCTCCTCGGTGTGCGGGCGGTGGTGGCACTCGGCGAGGGCCACGACGACGTCGGTGCCGCGCAGGGCGCGCCGCCATCCCTCGTCCAGCATGCGGTAGGTCTTGCCGACTCCGGGGGCCGCGCCGAGGTAGACCTTCAGTCTGCCGGGACGGGTGCCCGGCGTGTCAGGCGGATCGCCGGCCTGGGCCATGGGTGTTCCTTATGTCAGGGGCGGCGTCGCGCCGCCCGGCGGTGTGAGGGGTTCCCTGACCCATCGTCACCGCGTGACGGCCCGTTGACCGCCGGGCGGGGCCCGACGTTGACGCGTTCCTGACTTCGGGACGGCAGGTGGGGCGGGGATGCCGCCCCACCTGCGTCAACGGCCTCAGCCGTGCCGGGTGTCCACGACCGCCCGCAGCTTGCCGCTGGTGGCCGTGCGGTCGAACGCGGCGCCGTCCACGGCCTCCACGTCGAGGTCCAGCAGCCGGTCCCCGACGGCCGAGCGCAGCTCCTCGTAGCCCGCGAGGAAGGCCGTCCGCAGCTCCTGCGGCTGTGCGGTGCCGGTGCGCTCGACGCGGACGGTGAGCCGTTCGCGGCGGTCGGTGCGGGTGAGCACCACCTGGAGCTCGCCGCTGTAGCCGCGGTCCTGCTCGGCGATGGCCACGAAGCGCCGGTAATTGAGGAAGTACGACGCCACGCGCATCACGTCGCCGCCCCGGCCGAGCAGCTCGAAGCGCGGCGACTTGTTGCCGCAGGGGCAGGGGCCGGGCAGGGCGCGGCCGAGGTCGCCGATGACGTACCGGCCCAGGTTCTGGCCGCGCCGGGCGTGGGTGGAGAACACCAGGCGGCCTATCTCGCCGGGCGCGACCGGCCGGTCGGCGTCGGTGTGCAGGATCTCCATGGTGTGCAGGTCGGCGTGCAGGTGGTGGACGCCGCCGGTGGACTCGGTGCACTGGTAGCCGAGGGGGCCGAGGTCGGTGCTTCCGTAGGTGATGGAGCGGACCGTCTCGATGCCGAAGTCCTCGGTCAGGACGCGGCGCTGCTCGGCGGTGAAGTGCTCCCCGCCGTAGAAGATCTTGCGGACGCCGCCGTACGAGCGCAGCAGGTCCGCCTGGTCGTGGAGGAGCTGCCACAGGTAGGAGGGCATGCCGAAGAGGGTGTCCACCTCATGGGTGACGAGCATCTCGGCGGTGACCCGGTGGTCGGGGCCGGCCGCCATCGGCATCTGGGTGCCGCCCAGCCGCTCCAGGATGGAGAAGAAGCTGATGAAGCCGCCGTACATGCCGCCGCAGAAGAAGAGGTTGGCGGTGCGGTCGCGCGCCGGGTCGTAGCCGGCGGCGAGCAGGCCGCGGGCGGCGGCGCGCATCTGGGTGTCGTAGTCGTCGTAGGTGAACAGGGACAGGGCGGGCTTGCCGGTGCTGCCGCCGCTGCGGAAGTACAGCTCCGCGTCGCGCGGGTCGACGCCTTCGTTGAGCTTCTGGACGGCGGCCTTGTCGAGCAGCGGCCCGGTGGGGGGCGGGAAGGCGGCCGGCCGGGTCAGGTCGTCGAGGCAGGCGGTGGTGGCGAAGCGCTCGTCGGTCTGGACGGCGACGCGGCGGCTGTAGCGCTGCAGGGCGTAGACGCCGTCGTGCGGCTCGCCGGAGTAGCCGCCCAGCATCCGGCCGAGCGGCGTGACGCGGGTGGCGCCGGAGGCCAGGGCGAGGCGGGAGAGCTCGGCGATGTCGGTGCGGCTGCCGGCGATGCCGGCGGTCTGCAGGTAGCGGCGCATGGGGCGCAGGGTGGCGAGGAGCCTCTTGCGGGGCAGCGGCTTGACCCACACGCTGCGGTGCAGCGGGGAGGCGGTCAGGGCGGGCCGGGTGTCGGCCATGACGCGCCAGGAGCCGTCGGGGGCGGCGATGACGCGGGTCAGGCCCAGGTGCTCCTCGAGGCGGGCGATGAGCTCGGTGGTGCTGAGCTCGGCCTCCTCGGCGGGGCTCAGCGCGTCCTCGCGGGCGGCGGGCACGGCGCCGAGGACGGCGGCGAAGCGCTCCGCGAAGGCGAAGACCTCCGCGTGGTCCTCGGTGTCGAGGTAGACGACCTGGGGGCTGGAGCACGCCTGCTGTTCGTGCAGGCAGACGTCGGCGGCCAGGGCGGTCAGGGCGGCCTCGTCCTGCCAGGCGTCGCGGGTCAGGTAGGCGAAGGAGATCTTGTGGCCCCACTCCACCAGGCGGCAGCCCGGCGGCACATGGGCGGCCACGCCCTCGACGGCCGCCTCGCCGCCCCACACAGCGACGGCGTCGGCGGGGGCGCACATCAGGCCCAGCCAGTCCTGCCGGGAGGAGGGGAAGCGCAGCACGATGACGCGCTCGGCGATGGCTCCCGTGGGGTCCAGGGCGGCGAGTTCGGCGAGCAGGCTCTGTGCGAGGAGGGTGTCGGAGCTGCTGGTCTTCAGGACGTTGACGTTCCCGGCCAGCAGGCCCTCGACGAGGCTCAGCGGCGCGACGGTGGCGGCGTTGCCCGGGGCGATGTGGGCGACCAGGCCGACCGGTGCCCACGCCTCGTAGACGCTCTCCTTGGCGTCGGGCCGGGTGAGCCGCTGGGGGGCGGTGCCGCCGAGCTCCCGGCGGAGCTTGCGGGTCAGTTCCGGCCGGCTGAGGAAGGCGGCCAGTTCGGTGAGGACGGCGCCGTCGTCACCCTCGGGGAGGTGCTCGGCGAGGCGGGCCCGGGTGGGGTGCGAGGGGTCGAGCAGGGCGGCCGCGAGCCCTTCGCAGGCGGCCAGGACGGTCTCGGTGTCCAGGGGCTCGGCCAGCGCGGCCTCGACGGTGGCGGGCAGGGCCGCCAGGCGGCGGCCCGCCTCCTCGTCGTCGACGAACGCGCCCTGCCAGTAGTGGTGCTGCACGCTCTCGGTCATCACGACATGCCCTTCATCAGTTCGGCGGCGGCCACCGCGCAGCTCTTGTTGCGGCTCACTCCGGCGCGGCCGTGGAGGGTGAACCAGGGGGTGTCCAGCTCGCAGGGGCATTCCTCGCCGGGGTGCAGCGTGGCGAGGTCGCCCATGACGACGCTCTGCGCCGGTACGGAGGTGATGTAGGGCGAGACCAGGTGCAGGTAGCCCGTCTCGCCGTACGGCAGCGCTTCGAGGGTGCGGGTGGAGCGGATGAACACCCGGGAGTAGACGGGTGCGTGCAGGCGGTGGTGGGCGCACTCGATGTAGGGGACGCAGTGCTCGACCGAGCCGAAGGTGTCACGGATCCGCTCGGAGGGGACGCCGAGCTGTTCGGTGATGCGGCCGTAGAGCTCGTCCTTGCCGATCTGCTTGTCGGCGTTGCCCTTCCAGCCGCCGCCGAAGAGGATCAGGGAGCCCTCGGGGAGGGTCAGGGGCGGCAGCCCCATGGCGCGCATCCGCTCCAGGGCGAACCAGATGAACGCGGGGAAGCCCAGGATGCGTACGGGCGCGTCGTCCTCGGCGTAGCGGCGCAGGGCGGCGATGGTCCCGAAGGGGTCGAACTCGTGGCCGCCTCCGGTGTGGCGCAGCGCGTACTCGACGTTGCGCGCCGGGGCGAAGTCGCAGAGGTAGTTGTCGGTGAAGGAGGTGCCCAGCTTCAGGCCGGAGGCCGGCTGGTAGCTGGAGAGCAGGTAGTTGACCTGCTGGTCGGGGGTGATCCAGCCGTTGCGCTCGAAGATGCGGGCGACCATGCGCTGGGCGGAGCGGATGGTCCATTCGTCGAAGAACATCTGCGACTTCTGGCCGGTGGTGCCGGAGGAGGTCAGGTGCAGGTGGACGTCGTCGCGCGGGATGGAGAGCACTTCGTGGCGCTTGAAGAAGTTCGCGTGCACCAGGGGGGCGCGGAACGCCCCGGTCTCCTCGGCGGACTCGTGCAGGCTGCGGAAGAACGGGGAGCGTTCGCTGTGCCAGGCGTTGGTCTCGGCCATGGCCGCGGCGAACAGTTCGTCCTCGGCGGGGCCGAAGGCGTAGGGGTCGGTCAGGTCGCACAGTTCCTGGACCCGGGGCAGCAGCCGGGGGTCGGGGACGTCGACGGGAGCGAGGTGGGGGTTGGTCGGATTCATGAGGCAACCTCGAGTGTGGGCAGGTAGGTCGACGCCCAGGCCGACACGTAGGCGTCCAGGTAGGGCTGGAGCGGCTCGTCGACGACCACGCCGCGGAAGTCGATCTGCTCGGCGGTGCGGGACATCACGACGTAGTCGTGGAAGCCCTCGCCGTCGGCCTCCGGGCGCATCGCCGGGTAGAGGGCGCTGGGGATGAAGCCCTGGGCGAGGAAGGCGGAGAGCATTCCGTGCTCGGAGAGCGGCAGCAGCGCCTCGACGTAGCCGGCGCCGGCCCTGGTGAGGGTCCGGGTGATCGCCTCCAGGCAGTCGGCGGCGACGGCGGGGGTGGGGTGGGCGGCGACCAGGGCGCAGTAGCGTCCGGTGCGGTTGAGGTAGGCGTACACCTCGAAGCGGTCGTCGTCGGGCACCAGGAGGGTGTTGGGGGTGTGCAGCGGGTAGAACCAGCGGTCGGCGTCGGGGAAGCGGTCGTGGAAGCGGCGGCGTACGAAGCCGGGCGCCTCGATCATCTCCAGCCGTGCGGTGGTCGTGTTCCTGGGCGTGGGCCGGGGCGGGGTGACGGCGGTGGCCGTGTAGTCGATGCCCAGGTTGCGCTCGACGGTGCGCAGGAGCGGCGCGAGCGGGGCGGGCACCTCGGGGACGGGGACGCGGCGGCTGAGGACCCCGGCGGAGTGACGCGCGTAGAGTGCGAGGCTCTCCCGGCTGTTGAGGGCCACGGCGTTGGGCAGGACGCCCAGCGGACGGAAGCCGTTGCGGGAGACCACGCGCTGCGGTCCGGCGCTGACGGTGCGGACGGTGGCGTACACCGAGTCCAGCCGCCCGGTGTCCAGCATCCGTGCGCACAGCTCTTCGGTCAGCGCCCCGGCGAGTCCGCCCGCCCGGTGGTCCGGGTGGACGGCGAGGCCCTCGAGCTTGCCCGTGCGGCTGCCGGCCTCGCTGCGAATGGCCGCCGATCCGGCCAGGTGGCCGGTGCGCGGGCAGCGGGCGACGAGCCAGAGGGAGTGCGGGTCCGCGATGAGGCGGGACATCTCGGCGGGGTCGGTGCCCAGCGCGACGGGGTAGTGCGGGCCGTAGACGGCGTAGTAGAGCTGACGCAGGTCGGCGATGTCGGCGGGGGTAGCCCGGTCGATGGTGGCGGTCATCGCTCTCCTCCGGCGGCCACGAGCGGGGACGGTTCGGCTGCGGCGGCGGGCGCGGGGGCGTCCGGCGCGGGCTCGCGCAGCAGCGCCAGCGCGCAGGCGGCGGGCACCAGGCCGGCGGCCTGGATCAGGCACAGGGTCTGCGCGGAGAGGTGGTCGCCGAGCAGGCCGAAGAGCAGGGACGCGAGCGGGAAGGTGGCGCCGAGCACGGCCTGCATGACGGCGAAGAAGCCCGGCTTGTCGGCCGTGGGCACGAGCCGCTGGAACAGCGCCACGAAGCGGACCCCGATGACGCCGACGCACCAGCCGGCCACGACCAGGCAGCCCGCGATGACGAACCGTCCGGTGAAGAGCCCGGCGACGGCGAACGCCGCGGACATGGCACCGAGCAGGCAGGCGCCGAGGGCGGTGGGGCGGCCGGGGACGCGGGCGCCGGTGAAGGAGCCGATCAGGGTGCCGACGCCCAGCGACGCCTCCAGCAGGGCGACGGTGGAACCGCCGTCGTGCAGCACCGACTTGGTGTAGAGCGGGATGACGACGAAGACGGCGGTGGTGAAGAGGTTGGCCGCGGTGAAGCAGAGCAGGATGCGCCGGACGTACGGCAGGTCGGCGAGGATGCCGCGCAGCGTGCGTCGCTCTTCGTCGGCGGCGCCCTCCGCCCCCTCGCCCGCTTCGGCGGACGGCGTGGCGGTGGTCCGGAACCTGACGGTGGTGATGAGCACCGCGGCCGTCAGATAGGCGGCGGCGCAGCCGACGGCCAGGCCCGCCACTCCGGCGGCGTCGACGATCAGGGCGCCCAGCAGCGCCCCGCCGAGGCTGGCGAGCGACTGGGTGGACAGCTCGAAGCCGGTGGCGGCCTCGATGTCCTCGTCGTCTACGAGCTCGGGTACGGAGGTGGTCAGGCAGGGGTCGAAGAAGGCCTGTCCGGCGGCGAGGACCAGGGTGGCGGCGTAGGCGGCGGCGAGCGGCAGGTCGCTCGCGTACGCCCATGCGGCCAGGGCCGCGGCGGCCGTGCCCGCGCCGGCGGCGGCCGCGCGCAGCACCGAGCGGTGCGCGAAGCGGGCGACGGTCCGGGCGACGACGGGGGCCAGGGCGACGGCGGGCAGGGTGCTGACCGCCATGAACAGGCCCGAGGCCAGTCCGCGTCCGCCGCTGACGGCGTAGGCGATCAGCCACCAGGACACGCCGACCTGGAACATGCGGACCGCGGCCTGGGTGAGGACCTGGCCGAGCCATACGGTGCCGAAGGCACGGTTGCGCAGGACGAGGGGCAGTCGGCGCCCCGCGTCCACCGGGGTGGCGGTCATGCGGTCGGCCTCTCGTCGATGACGCGTATCAGCTTGCCCGAGCGGGAGTTGACGACCAGGTCGCTGTGGCGGACCCACTCCACGGTCAGGGGGTGGACGTATCCGGCGCGGACGCTGTCGGGGTACAGGGGCCGGGCGGTGCCGAGCTCCGTGACGACCGCCTTGGCGAGCACCTCGAGGGTGGCCGGGTCGTCGTCGCCGGGGGCGGTGGCCAGGCGCAGGACGAGTCCGTCGCGGCCGTCCCAGCGGCGTACGACGAGCTGGGTGCCCATGACGCGGCCGTCGGTGTCCGCCTCGGTGACGGCGGCGAGGGCGTCCTGGGAGTACAGCGACACGGGGCCGACGCGCACGCCCTCCTCGGCCCGGCCGAGGATGCGGAAGTGCCCGGCTTCGGGGTCGGTCCACTCGGCGCGGTCGCCCGCGGGGTAGCGGATGACGGGCATGAGGCGGCGGTAGAGCTGGGTCACCAGGACGCGCCCGGGCCGCCCGGCCTCGTGGATGGGCTCGCCGGTCGTCTCGTCGACGATCTCGACGACGGTGTGCGGGGTGAAGGCACGGTGCACCCGCGGGTCGGCGCCCGGTACGGGGGCGCCGAGCAGCCCGGCGTCGACGCTGGCGTAACCCAGGGAGCGCGGCTCGGCGTTGGGGAAGGCGGCGGCGAGCAGGCGCCGCTGGTCGTCGAAGAGCGCTTCGCCGCCGAAGAACAGCAGCTCCACGGCGGGGAGCTGACGGCCCGTGGCCACCAGGTGCTCGGCGAGCCGGCACAGGGTGGTGGGGGTGCCCGCGACCACCTGGGCGGCGAAGTCCTCGAGCGTGGGGACCGTCGTCTCCAGCGGCGCGGCGCCGCCGATGGGCAGCCGTACGTTGTCGACGGGGGCGTGGGCGAGGGAGTCGAGGATGAAGAGGAAGCTGGCGTAGAGCTCACCGGCGTAGAACAGGTCCGCCACCCGGTGGCCGGGGCGCAGCCCCGCGTCGACGAGGCCCTGGCCGAAGGCGGTGACGAACTCCCGCCATTCCTCGCGGGTGTAGCAGGAGAACTTCGGCGCTCCGGTGGTGCCGCCGGTCTTGTAGACGACCGCCTCACCGAGCGGGGCCGTCAGGACCCGGTTGTCGTGGAGCGTGTTCGCCTGCCAGAAGGCGCTCTGGTCGACGACGGGGAGGTCGCCGAGGCGATCGGTGCCGGGCGGCAGATCGGCGTAGAGAGCGGAGTAAAAGGGAGAGTTATGACGGGCATAACGAATGAGGTCCGATAGCGGATGAACGGACATGCGGCCTTTGCCTAGGTGATACGGGACAGAGCTGAGGACTTTGCGGCACGGCGATGCGTGGCGGGGAAGGGGGTTCGCCCGCCACGTGCCTGTGCTGGGTGTTCCGCGGGATGCCTACAGCGCACTCCCGACGTCGCTCCGGCGTCGCGTCCGACGCTCGTTCACGAGGGAACGCCGCAAAAGATATCGCAAAATCCCCGGTTCTCTGAACACATGTCAGGCGAAGGTGGCCAAAAACCTTTGTTTCTTCGGTGTGCGGCCTCAGACACCCAGTCCCGCATCGCGCGCCAGCAGGGCGGCCTGGACGCGGTTGTCGCAATCGAGCTTGGCGAGGATCCGACTCACGTACGTCTTCACGGTGGCCTCGCTCATGTGCAGCCGCCGGCCGGCGTCGGCGTTGGACAGCCCCTCGCCGAGCAGGGCCAGGACGTCGCGCTCCCGCTCGCTCAGCACCGCCACCCGCTCCCGGGCCTCCTCGCCCCGGCCGGCGGCCGCGCCGGTCGCCAGCGAGTCGGCGACGTGCCGGGTGGCGGCGGGCGAGAGATACGCGTCGCCCGCCGCGGCCGCCCGTACCGCGCCGATCAGCTCACCGGGCGCCGAGTCCTTCAGCAGGAAGCCGGCCCCGCCCTGTCGCAGGGCCCGCAGGACGTTGTCGCGCTCGCCGAAGGTGGTGAGGATCAGCGCCCGGACGCCGGGCACGGCCCGGCCCAGTTCGGCGAGTGCCGCCAGGCCGTCCATGACCGGCATCCGGATGTCCAGGAGCGCCACGTCGGCCCCGTGCAGCCGCGCCAGCTCGACCGCCTCGCGCCCGTTCGCCGCCTCGGCCACGACCTCGATGTCATCGGCCGAGGTGAGGATCATCCGGATGCCCGCCCGGATGAGCGGCTCGTCGTCGGCGATGAGGACGCGGATCACCTGGTCTACCTCTGCTCACGGTCGTGTGCTGTGGACGCACTAGCTCTTGACGTGGAACTCACGTTTGTCGGACAGTTTCCCGTCCTTGAAGCAGAAGCGGTAAACCGTGTCGGTGCTCAGCCCCTTCGAGGTGTCGGTGGACAGCAAGGACAGGCAGGTGGTGCCGGCCGGTTCGGCGGGGAGCTTGTCCTTGACGTCGGCGGTGAGGAAGGACTTCCCCGACGGCAGCTTCTCGCGCACCTGCTGCTCGGGGTCCCCGGTGTGCACGGACGCGTAGACACTCGGATCGATCATCGCCTTGTCGGCCTCGTCCATGATCTTTCCGAATCCGAGGACGACCGCCGCGGCCAGGCCCACCAGGACCACCAGGCCTATGCCGCAGCCGATCAGGCAGCCGTTGCTCTTCTTCGTGCTCATGATGTCCTTGAACTCCTCGCGCGGATCCAGCCGGTCGATGACCGGTCCACCGTCGCCCGGAGCCCCCTGCGCGGTCTGCTCCCCAAAGTCGTCCCCCGCGTCGACGAAGGTCGTGCCCCTGCCACCGGCCCCCCGCGTCTTACGGGCCTCCCTCGCCTCCGCCGAGTCGTACGGCAGGACTCCGGCGAGCCGGAAGCCGCCGCCCTCGGCGGGGCCGGTGAAGACCATGCCGCCGACGAGCCGGGCCCGCTCCCGCAGCCCGGTCAGCCCCTGCCCGCCGCTGACCGTCTCCGGCGGCGGTCCGCCGCCCTCGGGCACCGGCCCGTTGGCGACCTCGACCAGGAGCGAGTCGGGTTCGTAGCGCAGGGCGATGGAGATGGGGGCGCCGGGAGCGTGCTTGGCCGCGTTGGTCAGCCCCTCCTGCACGATGCGGTAGCCCGCGTGGTCGGCGGCGGGTGCCAGCGGCCGGGCCTCCCCGGAGCGCTCGAGCCTCACCCGCATCCCCGCCGCCGCGGCCGCGTCGGCCAGCTCCTCGATGCCGGCGACCACCCGGGAGGTGGGCTGCTCCTCCTCCGGGGTGCCGTCCTTGAGGATGCCGACCACCTCGCGCAGCTCCTGCATGGCGGCCACCGAAGCCTCCCGCAGCACGCCCACCGCCTCGCGCTGCCGCCCGGTCAGCTCCCGGTCCACTTCCAGCGCTCCGGTCTGCACGGCGATGAGCGCGAGCTGATGGCCCAGGCTGTCGTGCATGTCCTGGGCGATGCGCTGCCGCTCACGCATGCGGGCCTGGCCGGCGACCATCTCGCGCTCGCGCAGCAGCTGGGCGTTGCGCTGGGTGAGGGTCTGCAGCAGGGTGCGCCGCTGAGTCCAGTAGCGGTTGGCCAGGCCGGGGACCACCGTGGACACCAGGAAGAGGGGGGTGAAGAAGACCAGCGTGAGGAGGGGCTGGTCGGGTGTGTTCCACAACGCGAGGGCCAGGGAGAGCACGAAGGAGAGGCTGAAGGCGACCAAGGCCCGCAGGACCCCCGCGATCCTGCGCCCGGCGGACCAGCCGGCCACCCCCAGCAGGAGCAGCCCGCCACCGCCGGAGAAGCCGGCCAGCGGGCCCGCCGCGATCAGCACCGTCGCGGGCAGGGCGCGCCGCAGCAGGCACAGGCCGCCGACGGTCAGGGCGACGGCGATGATCCGCAGCCAGCTGTGCCCGGTCTCCGCCCAGCCCGCGAGCAGCGCGAGCGTCAGGGCGAGGGAGATCTCGCCGACCGTCCGGCGCCGGGACCACTCCCCCGGGTCGGTCAGCCGCTCCCACAGATCACGGGCCCACGTTCGTGCGTTCACCCTCGAACCATAGGCAGTCTCCCCGGTCGGGCACATGCGCCGAAGGTCGCGCCGTGGTCCTACCAAAGTTGATGATCCTGCCCGGGGGCCGGCTCACATCGCCGGGTGGGCCTCCACGTGGGTGACCTCTTCGATGTCGTGTCCGGCCTTCTTCAGCAGTTCCCGGGAGAGCTCGTTGAGCGCCCTCGCCGCGGCGAGCTCCTCGCCGACGCGCTGCTGTTCGGGGTCGTCGGGGTGGCGGGTGGCATGGCCGCGGGCCCTCAGTTCCGTGCCGTCCTGGAGCCGGAGCATCGCGGCCGCGCGCGTCCGCTTCTCGACCTCTTCGAATTCGACCTCGATGTGCCAACCAACGATCGTCTGCATGGCGTCCACCTCCTGCGCTATTCCTCCAGCGTGCACCCGGCTCCTCCAGCGTGCATCCGGGTCAGGCCGCCGCGGCTCCGAACTCGCGCACCGCCTTCTCGACGATCGTCTCCAGCCGCCTGTGGTGCGCGCCGCGCCAGTACACCCGCCCGCAGGTCACGCACTGTGCGAAGACGTCGTAGGTCCGGCGCGTGCCGTGCTCGAGCTGTTCGCGGACCGCGTCCTTGTCGGCGTCCCGGAGCGGGCCGTTGCAGGCGGTGCACCGCGTCCAGGGGGTGAGGGGCGGCGTGAAGCGGCCCAGCACGTCCCGCAGCTGCTCCTCGGGGCGGTCGCTGTAGACGTACGCGCCCGCCCACAGCTCCCGCCGGCGCAGCAGGCCCCGGTCGCGGGAGAGCAGCACGCGGCGCTCGGAGGCGGAGAGCGCGGCCAGCGCAGGGTCGCCGAGGTCCTCGCTCTCGTAGGCCGCGTCGACGCCCAGCAGCCGCAGTCGCCGCGCGAGCGTTCCCAGGTGCACATCGAGGAGGAAGCGCAGCGGGGCCCCGGGAACCTCCTGCGGGCGGGTGACCGCCCGGACCTCCACCTCTTCGCCCGCGGCCGGCACATGGGAGGCGGGCACCGGGCGGCCGTCGACGAGCAGCAGGCCCGCTTCGGTGAGCGGGACGCCGAGGGACTCGACCACGTGCCCGAGGGTGGAGGCGCCGTCGGTGACCACGGTCGCACCCGGCCGACGGCGCTCGGCGGCGATGAAAAGTTGCAGCTCAGGGGCGAAGCTGATGGAGATCTCGGGTCCGTTCACGTCCCACAGCATGCCATTGGGCCGCGCCCGGGCGCCCGGAGTTTTCCGGGCGGCAGGGCGCGAGAGACGTCACAGTGCGGCGGTGCCGGCCGTCACCGTGGTCATCTCCCAGGCGCCGAGGGGTTCGTGCTCGTCGTGGCGCTCCTTGCGGTAACGGCCCGCGGAGACCCCGTAGGCGCGTTTGAAGGCGTGCGCGAAGGCGAACTGCGAGGTGTAGCCGATGCGCTGGGCGATGGCCGCCAGGGGTGCGTCCGACTCCCGCAGGAGCCGGGCCGCCAGGGTCAGCCGCCACCAGGTGAGATAGGCCAGGGGCGGCCGGCCGACCAGCGCGGAGAAGCGGCGGGCGAACGCGGCGCGGGACAGGCCGGCCCGGACGGCGAGGTCGGCCACCGTCCACGGCCTCGACGGTTCGCCGTGCAGGGCGCGCAGGGCGGGGCCGATGGCCGGGTCGGCCAGGGCCCCGCACCAGCCGGTGGAGATGTGCCGGTCGGTGCGCTCCACGAACCACGCGCGCATCAGGTGGACGAGCAGCAGTTCCAGCAGGGCGGGCAGGGCCGCGTCCGTACCCGGGCCGGGGGTGCGCAGTTCGTCGCCGAACAGGGCGACGACGGCGCCCAGCGCCGGGTGCCGGCCGCCCCGCGTGGGCAGGTGGACGACCTCGGGGAAGTCCCCCAGCAGCGGGTGCGCCCGGGACCGGTCGAGGTGGTAGGCGCCGCACAGCATCACGATGGGCCCGGGAGAGTCGCCGATCAGGGTGTGCGCGGTGCCGTGCGGCAGGAACACCGCGTCCCCGGCCGCCAGCTCGAAGGACTCCCCGCCTGCGGCCGGGACCAGCCTGCACGTGCCCTCGAGCACGATGTGGAAGCCGGCGCCGGTATAGGACCCGATGTCCGTCCGCCACCGTCCGCGCCACTCGGAGAAGGCCGAGTGGGGCCGGCCGGTGCGCAGGGCCGCCATGATGTCGCTGAGCACGTCCATGGACCGAGTATGCGCACCGCCCCTCACGGCCGATCGGGCGCCCCCGGTGAGACGATGACGCATAGACAGGGCACGCAGGCGCATTGGCCGTCTCGTTGACCCCGCATAACGTCGTGGACATGCAGACGATCACTTTGGGCGACGTGGACATCACCCGCGTCGTGGAATGGCACGCCCCGGTCGCACCGACCTCCGACATCTTCCCCGCGAGCACACCCCGCATGTGGCAGGACAACGCCTCCTGGCTGGCGCCGGACTTCTGGGAGCCGCAGACGGACTCCCTCATCGCCAACGTGCAGACGTGGGTGCTGCGCAGCGGGGGGAAGACGATCCTCGTCGACACCGGCATCGGCAATGACAAGGAACGGCCGGGAATGCCCGCCTGGTCGGGGCTGCGGACGGACTTCCTCGGCCGGCTGGCCGCGGCCGGGGTCCGGCCGGAGGACGTGGACGTCGTGGTGAACACCCATGTGCACTCCGACCACGTGGGCTGGAACACCCGGCTGGTGGACGGGGAGTGGGTGCCCACGTTCCCCAACGCCACGTACGTCATCTCCAAGGCCGACTACGACTACTGGAACCCGGCCAACGGCCACCGCAAGCGCGGCGGGCTCGGCGGGGTGGGCATCAACCGGGCCGGCGGCAGCATGTTCGAGGACAGCGTGGAGCCGGTGCACCGGGCAGGTCAGACCCTGCTGTGGGAGGACGGGTACCGCATCGACGAGCACCTGAGCCTGGAGCCCGCCCCCGGCCACACGCCCGGCTCGGCGGTGCTGCGGCTGGACTCCGGCGCGGACCGCGCCCTGTTCATCGGCGACCTGGTGCACAGTCCGATGCAGATCGCCTACCCGGACTGCGACACGTGCCTGAGCGAGGACCAGGTGGCGGCCACCCGCTCCCGGCGCCGCGTCCTGGAGCAGGCCGCCGACACCCGTGCGCTGGTCTTCCCGGCGCACCTGCCCGGCCACGGCGGGGCCGAAGTGCGCAGGGAGGGCGGCGGGTTCGCCATAGCCGAGTGGGCCGCGTTCGAGCGGACCCGGTGAGCCGGGGCCGGGACGGGGGGGGGCGGGACGGGGGGGCCGGTGGCGGCCGTCGGCAGGACGGGTGACGCGCCCGTCGGCGGCGCGCGTGTCTCCCCGTCCCCGACCGCCCGCCGGGGGACGCTGCTGCGCATCGAAACAACCGGAAAAGAGTGCTATGGCATGAGATGACCCATGTGCCTGGTGCCCGGTGTCCGCCCCCGATCGAGGAGCACGATCGATGGAACCCGTGTACGACCTGATGGCCCGTCTGCTCACCGAGCACTTCGGCGTCCCCGAGGAGGAGATCTCCCCGGACCTGACCTTCGACGAGCTCGACATCGACTCCCTCGCCCAGGCCGAGCTGATCACCGTGCTCGAGGACCGGCTGAAGGTGACGCTGGGTCAGGACCCCGTCGACGCCACGCTCGGCGAGACGTCGGCCTTCATCGAACGGGTCCTGGCGACCGGGGCCGGCAACATCGGCCCCCAGCAGCAGGGCGAGCCCGAATCCGTGACGCCGGCCCGGCCCGCGCGGTGAGTGAACGGGAGGTCGCGATCACCGGCGTCGGCATGGTGACCCCGGCCGGCATCGGCCGCGAGGCGACCTGGGAAGGACTGTGCGCGGGCGTCGGCCTCGGCGCCCGCGACGAGGACCTGGCCGGGCTGCCGGTCGACTTCTCCTGCAAGGTCCCCGGCTTCGACGCCGGCGCCCTGCTGGGCAGGAGGATCACCTGGCGCACGGACCGGTTCATCCATCTGTCGATGGTCGCCGCCCGCGAGGCCGTCGCCGACGCCGCGCTGTCCGGCGCCGACTGGGACGGGGCCCGGGTCGCCGTCGTCATCGGCGTCGCCAGCAACGGCGGCGACCGCTGGCCGCAGGAGTACGCGCACCTGGCCGCCGGCCGCGTCGACGCCGTGGCGCCGACCGCCCTGCTGCGCTCCCTGCCCAACATGGCGGCCGGCGAGGTCTCCACGGACCTGGGGGCCCTCGGCCCCTGCCTGACCACGTCCACCGCCTGCGCCTCGGGGGCCACGGCGATCGGCACCGCCCGCGACCTGCTGCGGGCGGGCGCCTGCGACATCGCGATCGCCGGGGGCGCCGACTGCGCCCGCGTACCCATGGGCTCGGCCACCTTCTACAAGATGCAGGCGCTCTCCCGGCGGCGCCACGACCCGGCCGGGGCGTCCCGGCCGTTCGACGCCGACCGCGACGGCTTCGTCCTGAGCGAGGGGGCGGCCATGCTGGTCCTCGAGCGGGAGCGCCACGCGCGGGCGCGCGGCGTACGGGCACGCGCCTTCCTCTCCGGTTACGGAGCCTCCAGCGACGGCTACCACGCCACGCGGCCGGACCCCGACGGCTCGGGCGGGCTGCGCGCGCTGACCGCGGCGCTGACGGACGCCCGTGCCGACGTCTCCCAGGTGCACCACGTCAACGCGCACGGCACGTCGACGCCCCTCAACGACCGCGCGGAGGCCACCCTGCTCGGCAAGGTGTTCCGCACACCGCCGCCGGTCACCTCGGTCAAGGGCGCCATCGGCCATTCGCTGGGAGCGTCCGGGGCGATCGAGGCCGCGTGCACCGTCCTGACGCTGGAACGACAGCTCATCCCGCCCACCGCCAACCACGACCGGCTCGACGAGGGCATGGACCTGGACGTGGTGACGAAGGCGCCCAGGCGGCACCGCATGGACGGCGCGCTCAGCAACGCGTTCGGCTTCGGAGGCCAGAACGCCGTCCTGTTCTTCCGCACCGCATGACCCCGCCCCGGGACCTCGACACGGCGGCCCTGGGCCCCGGGACGACGACCGCGGGAACGGTGCCCGGGCCGGCCGAGGGCGTCCTGGGACGGCTGCGACCCTGGCTGGTGCCGGCGGTCGCGGTCGTCCTGACGGCGCTGCTCGCCGTGGCCGGCGCCGGCACCTCCGAGCGGCTCGCCAACGGCGGCTACGCCGCCACCGGCACCGAATCGGCCCGCGCCGACGCCCTGCTGGCCGACCGCTTCGGCGCCGGCTACCCCGACGTCATCCTCCTCGCGCGGGCCGAGGGCGGCGTGGACACCGCCCGGGCGCGCGAGGAGGGACGCCGCCTCGCGCGGCGGCTCGCGCGCTCCGCCGGAGTGGCGAGCGTGCGCTCGTACTGGACGGACAAGGACCCGTCCCTGCGGTCCGAGGACGGCTCGCGGGCCCTGCTCGCCGCCGACCTCACCGGCGCCGACCGGGACGCGGCACGCACCGCGGAGACCCTGGTCCCCGCCCTGACCGGCACCCACGGCGTGCTCGAGGTCTCCGCGACCGGCGCCGCCTGGGTCAGCACGGAGGCCCGGCAGGCCGGCCGGCAGGACCTGGTGCGCGCCGAGCTGGTGGCCGCGCCGCTGACCCTGCTGCTCCTGCTGGTCGCGCTGCGGTCGCTGGTCGCGGCCCTCGTCCCGCTGGCGATCGGGGCGGTCTCCGTCGTCGGCACCTTCGCGCTGCTGAAGCTGCTCACCCTCGCCATGCCCGTGTCCGTCTTCGCCATGAACCTCACCAGCGCCCTGGGCTTCGGACTGGCCGTGGACTACGGACTGTTCCTCGTCACCCGCTACCGCGAGGAGCTGCTCGCCGGCCGCGGCGTGCAGCAGGCGGTGCGGCGCACCGCGCGGCGGGCGGGCCGCACGGTCGCGGTGTCGGCGGCCGCGGTGGCGCTGTCGATGTCGGCCCTGCTGGTGCTGCCGCTGCCCTTCCTGCGGTCGATGGCCTGTGCCGGCATGGCGGTCGCCGTGTTCTCGGCGGCCGCCGCGACCGTGCTCGTACCCCCCGTGCTGGCGCTCATCGGCACCCGGATCGACCGCTGGGACCCGCTGAGCCTGCTGCGCGAGCGGCGCCCGTGCGGTCCGCCACGGCCGGACAGCCCGCTGTGGCGGAGCGTCGCGGGGGCCGTCACGCGGCGTCCGCTGTACTACGGCGGCGGGTGCGCGATCGTCCTGTTGCTGCTCGCCTCGCCGTTCGCCCGGGTCCACTTCGGCCTGGCGGACGAGCGCGTGCTGCCCGCGCACACCGAGGCGCACCGGACGGCCGCGGAGATCCGCGAGGGCTTCCCCGTGCGCCCCGAGCGGACGGTGACGGTGGTCCTTCCCGACGCGGTCCCCGCCCGGGACGGCGCGGCGCTGGCCGCCTACGAGCGGAAGGTCGCCGCCGTTCCGGGAGTGGAACGGGCGGGGTGGGCCCGCACCGCGGTGCCGCCCGGCATGGGCACGGGCGCGGTGCTGCAGGTGTCCGGCCCGCAAGATCCCCACTCGCGGGAGGCCCGGGACCTGGTGCACCGGCTGCGGGCCCTGCCGGGGCCCGGCGGCGGGCAGCTGGTGACGGGGAGGGCCGCGATGCTCTCCGACACCCGGGAGGCGGTGCGGGACCGGCTGCCGCTGGCGGCGGCCGTCGCCGCCGCGACGACGTGGGCGATGCTCTTCCTGCTCACGGGAAGCGTGCTGCTCCCCCTCAAGGGGCTGCTGATCGCGGCGCTGAGCCTGGGCGCGAGCTTCGGGGTGATGGTGCTGGTCTTCCAGGACGGCCGTCTGCAGGGCCTGCTCGGCGAGTTCACCGTGACCGGGGCGCTGGACATGACGATGCCGCTGCTGATGTTCTCCATCGCCTTCGGCCTGGCCCTCGACTACGAGATCTTCCTGCTGTCGCGGGTGCGTGAGCACTACCGGCTGACCGGCGACAACCGGCGGGCGGTGGTCGAGGGCGTCGCCCGGACGGGGCGGCTGGTGACCACGGGAGCGCTGGCGGTGGCGGTGGTCACGGGAGCGCTGGCGACATCGGGAGTGACCATGCTCAAGGTGCTGGGCACGGGGCTGGCGGTGGCCGTGCTGGTCGACGCGGTGCTGGTCCGGGGCGTCCTCGTCCCGGCGTATCTGACCGTGGCGGGACGGCTCAACTGGTGGGCGCCCGCGCCCCTCGCCCGGCTGCACGCGCGGGTGGGCCGCCGGCTCGGCCCGGACGAGGAGCACCGACCCCGCCCGGAGGCCGTACTCCATGCGGGCGGTCATGGGTGACGAAAGCCGAAAGCCGGGCACAGTCACCGCATCCTGCCCGGGCCCCGCCCCGCGCTACGACCCGCCCACCACGCCCCCAGAAAGACGGCCCCCGCATGCTCGTCACCCAGCTCGCCCTGGTCTCCGAGACGGATCAGATCACCCCCTCCCAGCTCAACCGGGTCGCCGCCGCCCTGCAGAAGCAGGCCATCCGCGACTTCGCGCCCGTGTGGAACCTGCCGGCCTCGGTCGACGCCTTCGACAAGCTGGACGACGTCCCCGTCGGCTACTGGCCCATGATCGTCAGGGATGACATCGGCATGGAGGGCGCGGCCGGCGTCCACATGGACGACAACGGACAGCCGTTCTCCCTGATCGAGTACAGCGACAGCTGGTCGCTGACCGCGAGCCACGAGATGCTGGAGATGCTCGGCGACCCGTGGGGCAACCGGCTGGTGGCGGGCCAGTCGCCCAAGCCGGGACAAGGGGTGGTGGAGTTCCTCGTCGAAGTGGCGGACCCGCCGGAGGCCCCCGAGTTCGGCTACACGATCAACGGGATGCTGGTGTCGGACTTCTTCACGCCCCACTTCTACGACCCCGTCGCCGCGCCCGGCGTCCGCTACAGCTTCGGCGGGCACCTGCCGGGCCCGCGCCAGATCCTGCCGGGCGGCTACATCAGCTGGCGCGACCCGGTCACCGACCACTGGTGGCAGCAGATCTGGTTCGGCACCGACAAGCCGCAGTTCCGCGACCTCGGCAAGCTCACCGCACGCGCGGGAAGCCTGCGCGCGGCCATCGACGCCCGTACCAAGACCGCTCAGCGCATCGCCAGCAGCGGCCCCACCTCCGAGCGCTTCTCGGCGGCCCGGAGCCTGACGGCGCGCGTGAAGGAGTCCACCAGCTCCCGGGCCAGCGGCTGGCGGTCCCAGATCGAGTCCTTGCAGGCCGGACGGAGCGCCGAAGGCACGTGGGAAGGCGGAACGCAGGACAATGGCTGAGGGCGGGGCCGCCACTCCGCGCGGCCCGGCCGCCCGAGGAGGGTCCGACATGGGCGAGAACACATCAGACGCGGCCAAGCGCAGCGCACGCGCCCGCGAGCTGCACCGGATGATCGAACGATTCAAGGCCGGGCGGGCCGCCACCGGGGAGCGGGCGCAGAGCCCGCTCACCGGGCCGGCCGAGGGCCCGCGCACCGGTCCGGGCGGCCCGAACCTGCGGGAGGCCGTCCAGCGGCGTATGCGGGAGCTGGACAGGACCGAGGACGACAAGCCGGCACGCGAGCGGGAGTGAGCCCTCCCGGCCGCGTGCCGGCCGCCCGTACCCGCGTGGGGCGTCGCCTTTAGATGGTCGCGGCGTCGATGACGAAGCGGTAGCGGACGTCGCTGGCCAGCACCCGCTCGTACGCCTCGTTGATCTGGTCGGCGCGGATCAGCTCGATGTCGGAGGCGATGCCGTGCTCGCCGCAGAAGTCCAGCATCTCCTGGGTCTCGGGGATGCCGCCGATCATCGATCCGGCGAAGGACTTGCGCTGCGTCACCAGCGCGAACGCCGCTACGGGCAGCGGGTGCTCCGGCAGGCCGAGCTGGACGAAGGTGCCGTCGGTCCGCAGCAAGCCGAAGTAGGCGTTCAGGTCGAGCTCGGCGGAGACGGTGCTCAGGATCAGGTCGAAGGTGCCCGCCAGCTCCTCGAAGGTCGCCGGGTCGGAGGTGGCGTGGTAGTGGTCCGCGCCCAGCCGCAGGCCGTCCTCCTTCTTGCGCAGCGACTGGCTCAGGACGGTGACCTCGGCGCCCATGGCGTGCGCGATCTTGACCCCCATGTGGCCCAGGCCGCCCAGCCCGACGACGGCGACCTTCTTGCCGGGGCCGGCCTTCCAGTGCGCGAGCGGCGAGTAGAGCGTGATGCCGGCGCACAGCAGCGGGGCCGCGGCGTCCAGCGGAATGCTCTCGGGGATGCGCAGGACGTAGTTCTCGTCGGCGACCAGGTGCGTGGAGTAGCCGCCCTGGGTGACCTGCCCGTCGCGGCCGGTGGCGCCGTAGGTGCCGACGTTGCCGAGCTCGCCGGTGCAGTACTGCTGCAGGCCGGACCGGCAGTTCTCGCACTCGCGGCAGGAGTCGACGAAGCAGCCGACGCCGACCCGGTCGCCGGGGGCGTAGCGGGTGACGGCGGAGCCGACCTCGGCGACCACGCCCGCGATCTCGTGGCCGGGGACGATGGGGAAGTGCCCGCCCTCGCCCCATTCGGCGCGGGCGGTGTGGATGTCGGAGTGGCAGATGCCGGCGTACTTGACCTCGATGAGGATGTCGTGCGCGCCCAGCTCACGGCGGACGATGGTGGTCCGCTCCAGCGGGGCCTTCGGCGCGGGTGCCGCGTATGCGTGGACGGTGGTGTGCGTCATGGCAATGATCCTGCGCCCGGCGGGCGTGCGTAGCCAGAACTCCGTTGAGCCCACGCTTGCCGTTCCTACCACTGGCAGGACCACCCTGGCCGGTGGGGAGCGCACGCATACTGGTGTCCATGGATCAGCGCACCGAACTGAGCGAGTTCCTCCGCTCCCGCCGCGCCCGGCTGCGGCCCGAGGACGTGGGGCTGTCCCCGCACGGCGGGCGGCGCCGGGTGCCGGGGCTGCGCCGCGAGGAGCTGTCCCAGCTCGCCGGTGTGAGCGTGGCCTACTACACGCGCCTCGAGCAGGGCCGGGGGCAGAACGTCTCGGCGGCCGTGCTCGACGCGATAGCCGGGGCGCTGCGGCTGAACAGGGCCGAGCGGGATCATCTGAACCGGCTGGCGAGGCCGGCCGACCGGCCTTCGCGGGCCTCGGCGGTCCGCCCGCAGCGGGTGCGTCCGGCGGTTCAGCAGCTCATCGACACCATGGACAGCGTCCCGGCCTATGTCATCGGGCGACGGCTGGACATCATCGGCTGGAACCGGTTCGCGTGCGCCCTGCTCGGCGACTTCGCCGCGCTGCCGCCCCAGCAGTGCAATCTGGCGTGGCTGGTCTTCCTGGACCCCGCCACCCGTGAGCTGTACGTGGAGTGGGAGGGCAAGGCGGCCGACATCGTCGCCCTGCTGCGTCTGGAGGCCGGCCGCCACCCGGACGACCCGAAGCTGGCCGCGCTGGTGGGCGAGCTGTCCGTCAAGAGCCCGGAGTTCCGGGCGCTGTGGGCGGCGCACAACGTGCAGGACAAGGGCTTCGGGGTGAAGCGGCTGCGGCATCCGGTGGTGGGTGCGCTGACCCTGTCCTACGAGACGCTGGTCCTGCCGGCCGACCCGGAGCAGCAGCTGGTCACCTATCACGCCGAGCCCGGTTCGCCGTCCGCGGAGTCCCTGCGGTTGCTGGCCAGTTGGGCGCTGGGCGGGGCCGACGATGCGGCGCCGCAGGTTCCGGCGCCGCACCCCGGCTCGTAGGGGCGGTCAGGGCAGCTGGGCTCCGACCGCCTTCAGGGCGGCGGGCACCGGCTGGAAGAAGGTCTCGCCTCCGGAGCTGCAGTCGCCGCTGCCGCCGGAGGTGAGGCCGAGTGCGGTGTCGCCGGCGAACAGGGCGCCGCCGCTGTCGCCGGGCTCGGCGCACACGGAGGTGCCGATGAGTCCTCTGACCTGTCCTTCCTGATAGTTGACGGTGACGTTGAGGCCGGTGACCTTGCCCTCGTGGACCTGGGTGGTGCTGCCGCTGCGCCGTACCTGCTGGCCGACGGTGGCCTCGCCGGCCTTGGCGATGTCCTGCCGGCCGCCGTCGTAGAGGTTCACCGCGCTGGGGTGGTCGGTGGAGGAGGTGTACTTCACGAGGGCGTAGTCGTTGCCGGGGAAGGAGGACTTCTCCACGGTGCCGATGCGGGCGCCGCCCTGCGAGCCGGCCCAGCCGGCGGAGGCGTTGCCGCAGTGCCCGGCGGTGAGGAAGTACGGCTGGCCGGCCTTGGAGACGTTGAACCCCAGCGAACAGCGCACTCCGCTGCCCCAGATGGCGTCGCCGCCGGCGATCAGCGGGCGCAGCTGCCCGGTCGTCCGCTTGACCGCGACCTTGTCGCCGAGGGCGGCGACGGCCTTCTCGAGCCGGGCCAGGTTCTCGCCCTTGACGGTGCTGTCGACGGTGACGACCACCTTGTTGAGCCGGGGGTCGACGGACCAGGCGGTGCCGGGGACGGCCGCATGGGCGTCGAGCGTCTCTTGGGCCGAGGCGAGGTCGGCGGCCGAGTGCGCGACGCCCGGCTGTGCGGCCGGGGCCGCCGTGGCGTTCTGGAGGGTGAGGGAGGCGGTGGACAGGGCCAGGACGCCCGCGACGGCCAGCGCGGTGCGCCGTCCGGGTATGCGTGAGTGGTTCAACTCGTCGACCTCCTGTGAGGGGGGTGTGCCCGCAGCGCGAGGGGCGTACGGGCCCGGAGGATTCATGCGGCATGAGGGCGACCGCACGTCGCGTTCATGCCAAGAGTTGCCGGACCAGCGTCCGTCCGGACAAGGCGGCACACAAGAAGACATCCGGTCACACACAATCGCCCAGGAGAGCGCAGTAAAGGGACGTCCACATCAAAGGTTTGACGAAGCGTCAGAGGTCAACGGCGCGGCGGTGCGCGACCGGACACCGTGCACCGCCGAGCGCATAACGGACGGTGAGGCCCGCCGCTGTCCGGTACTCGCCGTTCCGCTCCCGGCGATCCGGACCGATCGCCTCCCTCCTTGCAGAATTGTTCAACAATCCATACGCTGACCGGAAATCACCGCGTCCGTGCCCCCACCCTCGCCTTCGCTTCCGCCTTCGAGAGGTGCTCATGGGAACCACCACGCACACGTACGGCCCCCACTCCACCGTCACGCCCGCCGAGGCCCGGGCGGCCTTCCGGGCGGGCCGCGCGGAACCGACCGCCGGCTGGGCCGACGGCCGCACCCAGGCCAACCTGATCGCCGTGCCCGCCGACTGGGCCTACGACGTCCTGCTCTTCGCCCAGCGCAACCCCCAGCCCTGTCCCGTCCTCGACGTCACCGAACCCGGCGTCCCCACCACCCCGCTCGCCCCCGGCGCCGATCTGCGCACCGACCTGCCCAAGTACCGCGTGTGGCGCGAGGGCAGACTCGTGGCGGAGCCCACCGACGTGACCGGGCTGTGGCGCGAGGACCTGGTCGCGTTCCTCATCGGCTGCAGCTTCACCTTCGAGGGGGCCCTGCGCGAGGCGGGCGTCCCCCTGCGCCACATCGAGCAGGGGCGCAACGTCTCCATGTACGTCACCGACCGCGGGTGCCGCCCCGCCGGGCGGCTGCACGGCCCCATGGTCGTCTCCATGCGGCCCATCCCCGCGGACTTCGTCCACACGGCACGGCGGCTGACCGCCCGCATGCCCGCCGTCCACGGCGCGCCCGTCCACACCGGGGACGCCGCCGCCCTCGGCATCACGGACCTCTCCCGGCCCGACTTCGGCGACCCGGTGGCCCTGCACCCCGGCGACGTGCCGGTCTTCTGGGCCTGCGGCGTCACCCCCCAGGCCGCGCTGATGGCGTCGGCACCACCGTTCGCGATCACCCACGCGCCGGGGCACATGTTCATCACCGACGCCCTGGACGCGGCGTACCGGCTGCTGTGAGGGGACGGCCCCTAGGAGGAGGAGCAGCTGCTGCCACCGCCGCAGCTCGAGCACGAGCTGCCCGAGGAGCAGCTGGAACCGCTCGAACAACTCGACGACGAGCCGGACCCGTCCGAGCCGCCCGAACCGCCGCCGTCACCCGCGTGCTGCGCCTCACCGCTCCCGCCCGAGTCGCAGGACGCGCCCGCGAGGACCGCCGCGTAGGACGAGGAGGAGGTCGAGCAGGACGAGGCGCTGCGCCAGTCCCCGGAAGGGCTGCGGGAGGAACGCGCGGCGCGCCGCACGGCCGCCTTGGCCGCCGTCTCGAATTCTCCGCGCATCGGCTGGGGCAGGTCGCCGGTGCCCCTGACGGCGACGACTCCCGCCGGTCCCTCCGGGTGGAGTCCGGGGTTGCGGACGCTCCACGGCCCCGACGTCCGCAGCTCGCGGACCACGCGCTCGCCGTGATCGGTGCGGGGAACCAGTCCCTTGCGGGGCCGGCACTTCACGCCCGCCACGACGCCCAGGGCGCTCAGGGCCAGGAGGACGAACGGCGCCGGACGGGGGCCGGACCAAAAGAGCAGCACCACGGCGATGAGCGCGGCGACGGCCAGCCCCGCCTTCTGCGCCACGGCGGCGCGGGGCCACAGTCGCCGGACCTCCGGCGTCAGGAGCAGACCCGATTTCACCAGCGCGCGGTCGATCGACTCCAGGGCGACGTCCCGCCGCATCTCCGCGCGGAGCGCCCGCAGGGACCGGCTCCAGTCCTTGTCGCACTGCTTGAGCAGCGCACGCTCCATGGGATTGCCGGAGACGGGGTCGGCCACCGTGACCCTGCCGTTCTTCACGGTGACGCGGCCGTCGCTCTCCATTTTCGTGATCACGGTGTCCGTGACCCGGCCCGCGCCGCCCATCAGATAGGCCATGTGCAGCAGGTCCGCCCGGCCGGCCTCGAAGAGGGGGCGGCGCGGTCCGCGTGCCGTCAGTCGTATGCGGATCAGCCAGGCGGTCGGGGCGCACAGCGAAAGCAGCGCCACCGTCACAGCGACGATCATCGATAGTGCCTTTCGTTCAGCGCGGTGTACGCCTGGCGGCGCGGTAGACGCGCAGGGCCGCGGCGAGACGGCGCAGCGGCCCTGCGGCCGGTGCGGGCGAGGGGGTCCGTTCCGCGACCCAGGCCGTCAGCGGCGGCCGCTGGGATTGCGGTACGGCGCCGGTGTGCAGCAGATGGCGGGCGAAGTCGAGCGCGTCGCGCTGATAGCCCTCGCTCATGGGCCGGCCCCGGGCGTAGACGAGGAACAGGCGCCGGAAGTCCTGGCCCAGGATCTCGGGCAGGGCGGGCGCCACCTTGGCGACGACGCCGGTGCGCTTGCGGAGCAGGGCCCGGCGCTGGACCTCCAGCCGCTCGTGGTCGAAGCCTTCCGGCGGCGGGGCGTCCGCGACGAGCGTGGAGAGCAGGGCGAGCTGGGCCCGTGCGAGCCGCTCGCGGGCCTCGTCGGTGCCGTGGTCAGACACGCTCGCGCACCCCCTCGACCACCGAGCGCACGGCGTCCAGCTCCGCCGCCAGCCCCTGTGCCGTGGGAAAGTCGTCGTCGCGCTCCAGCAGCACCCCGGGCGGTTCCACCCGTTCGCACAGCGCGGCGAGGACGTCCAGGACGGGCCGGGTGACGGGGTGGGCGTGGCTGTCGTGCCAGACGCCGTCCCGCTCGAAGCCGCCGGCCACGTGGACGTAGGCGATGGCCTCGGTCGGCAGCTCGTCCAGGGCGGCGGCCGGGTCCTCGCCGCGGTTGACGTGGTTGGTGTGGAGGTTGGCGACGTCGACGAGCAGCCGTACGCCGGTCCGCTCGACCAGCTCGGCGAGGAACCGGCCCTCGCTGAGCTCTTCGCCCGGCCAGGTCAGATACGCCGCGACGTTCTCCAGCGCCAGCGGGACGGGCAGCGCGGCCTGTGCCATGCGCACGTTCGCGACCAGCACGTCCAGCGCGTCGCGGGTGCGGGGCACCGGCAGCAGGTGCCCCGCCTCGATCCGTGGGGACCGCGTGAGCGCGCCCCCGGCCCGGACGAAGGCGATGTGCTCGGTAACGAGCGGGGCCCCGACCGCGTCGGCCAGGTCGGCGAGCGCGACCAGCCGGCGCAGGTCGGGCCGGTCCGCGCCGCCGAGGCCGAGCGAGACCCCGTGCGGGACGACGGTCGTGCCGCGCTCGCGCAGCAGCCGCAGGGCGTCGGGGAGGTGGCCCGGGCAGAGGTTCTCCGCCACCACCTCCACCCAGTCGACGCCGGGCAGTTGTGCGATGTCCTCCGCGATCTCCGGCCGCCAGCCGATGCCCGTCCCCAACCGAACGCTCATGATCACACCCCCTGTGGTCCCCCGCCGCGCATCAGCGCGCATACGAAGGTCATTCCCAGCGAATACCTTATAAACCCTTGATCAGCGGGCTTGTCGGGCTGAGGGGTGTGATCTCGGCGTCAGACGGCGGGCGTGGCGGCGCCCTCCAGCAGGTCCGCGTGGTGGCGGCGGGCGACCCCGGGGTGGGCGCGGAGCCAGCCCTTGATCTCGTTGCGGCCGTACTCGGCGAACAGCGGGTTCGTCTCGTCCTGGGTGACGCCGGGGGCCTTGTCGGCGTGCGGGAAGGGCACGGGCTCGATGCGGGCGTCCAGGCGGGGGTTGTAGAAGAACGGGACGGAGAAGCGCTCCCGGGTGCCGGGCGGGCTGACCACCCGGTGGTTGGTGGCCTTGAGGTAGCCGTTGGTGGCGACCTCGAGCAGCTCGCCCAGGTTGATCACGAAGGCGCCGGGCAGCGGCGGCACATCGATGAAGTCGCCGTCGGGGTTCTCGACCTGGAGGCCGCCGACCTGGTCCTGCAGGAGCAGGGTCAGGAAGCCGTAGTCCTTGTGGGCGCCCACGCCCTGCGCGGCGCCGTCGGGGGCGCTGCCGGGGTAGCGGACCAGCTTCAGGTGCAGGTGGGGACGGTCGGCGAAGGCCTTGTCGTAGAAGTCCGCGGGGGCGCCGATCGCGGCGAGCAGCTCGTGCAGCAGCCGCTCGGCGACCGAGCTCAGCCGGTCGACCCAGTGCAGGGCGGCGGTGCGCAGCTCCGGGAGGGCGTCGGGCCACTGGTTGGGGCCCTCCAGCCACCAGTAGCCGGGCTCGTCGGGGCCGGGGTTGCGGGGGGCGCGCTCGGCGCCGATGTCGAGCTGGTCCCGCCAGTCGCGGCTGCCGCCGGTGCGCTCGTCGCCGATGCGGGTGTAGCCGCGGAAATGGGGGGAGTTGAGGTTGCTGATCGCCAGCCGGTCGGCCTCGGGGAGGGCGAAGAACGCGCGCATCGTGCGCATCAGTTCCTCGGTCTCGGCGGGGGTGATGCCATGGCCGGTCAGATGGAAGAAACCGACGTCGCGGGCGGCGGTGTGCAGCGCGTCATGGAAGCGCGCACGGGCCTCGGGACCGGCGGAGGCGGCGGAGAGGTCGAGGACGGGAAGCTCGTTGATCATGAGAGGTCCACAGCGTGAGGGGCCCGGGTAAGCGTCCGGCGGTGGCCGGACGGTCCGCGGGTGCGCCGCAGGGTATGCGGGCAGGGCGGAGCCGGGCAGCGGCTAGGAATAAGGAGACGCAGAAAAGCAGAAAGAAGACAGACGCGGCCTCGGCCCGGAAAGCGGGCTGGGCACAGGCGTACATATCAGCCGGAGCGGCGACAGGACATGCTCGTGACACGGACGAAGTCCACGTGGCGGCGTTTGACGAGCATGTTCACATCCCCGAGGGTATACGCCCCGGCGACGTTCCACCGCCCCGACGACAGTGGCGCGCGTCACACGCCGTTCACATTCGGCGCTTGTCGACGACCAGGGTCCGCTCGTAGTGCCGCATCTCCTCGATGTCGTCGGCGTAGGGCCGGACCTCGGCCAGGAAGGGCGGGAAGTGCGGGCCGCCGCGGAACCCCCGCTCGTGGTCCTCCACCGAGGACCACTCGATGCGCAGGATGTAGCGCTCGGGTTCCTCCACTCCGCGCGACAACTCGTAGGCCAGGCACTGCGGCGCGGCGTACAGATGACTGGCGGCCGCCGCGTACGCCTTCTCGAAGGCGGTACGGCGGTCGGGCTCGGCGATGCGGTAGCGAATGTATTCAACGGTCACGCAGACACTCCTCCATCGGCACCGTCGACACGGTCGATTCACCGGGTGTCCAAAAGCCCGCCCGGACGCATCGTGTGGGGGGCGCTGTCCGAGCGGGCCGACGGCTGAGAAACCCGCCGTGCGGCGCACGCTACCAGCCCCGGCGGCGTGCACCCCGCCGCCGTCACTCAATTGAACGCCGCGCCTTCGGAAGGCGTCCATTAATACGGAGTTGACCGCCCCGGCCCGCAAATGGCCCGCTGGCGCGAATGAGTGAAAATCCGGAACTTCTCAATTCGCCTGTAGTTACTCAGGTCGCTTCCCGGTGGGAATCACCGGTCGATCGAAAGGCTATAGACGTGCTCAAGAAGGTACTCGCCACGGCCGCGGTGACTGCTTCCGCGGTCGGCGCCATCACCACCCCCGCGATGGCCATCGGCAACGACCAGGATGTCGCCAACGGCAACGGTGCGAAGACCGGCTACGGCAACACCAAGACCGGGGGCGTGGAAAGCCCGCAGATGAGCCTGATCCAGGGCACGCTCAACAAGCCGTGCATCGGCATCGGGAAGATCAACCTGCAGGGCCTCCTCGGGGCGGTGCCCATCGACCTCCAGGACATTCCGATCCTCACGTCCCAGCAGCAGCAGCAGTGCACGGACAACTCGACGATCAACGACGGCGACGACCCGCTGTCGCACCTCCTGGACGAGATCCCGATCATTTCGGGCAACGGTTCGGGCAACAGCTCGGACGACCACGGTCACGACCATCACGAGGGCGGTCACTGACGCCCCCCCCACGGTTCCATGGAATCCCCCTGCTCCGGGTGTACGGGCCCCGGGGCGGGGGGATTCTTGTATCTCCGGGCGGCGACGAAATGAACTGCCCACCGTGATCCGGATAATCAGCTTGCCCGGCAATTCCTTTGGGCCGGCCACACGCCCGCCCCCGATCATGGGAGGCCTCGCACTCGTGCTCGTACCATCCGCTCACGCCCTGGCCGTCAACGTCCTGGACGCCTCTTCCCTCCTGGCGGCCTTCGGCGCGCTCGGCATCGCCGTCGTACTGTTCGCCGAGACCGGTCTGCTCGTCGGCTTCTTCCTGCCCGGCGACTCGCTGCTGTTCACCGCGGGCCTCCTCAGCAGGGCGGGCGCGCACTCCGGGCCGCATCTGGACCTCGCCCAGGTGCTGACCGCGTCCGTGGCCGGCGCGCTGGCCGGCGCGCAGTGCGGATACGCCCTCGGCCGGCGGGGCGGCCGGACCCTGCTGGCCCGCACCCGCAGCAAGAAGGTGCGCGAAGGCGCCGCGCGGGCCGAGGAGTTGCTCGACCGGTACGGGCACGCCCGCGCGATCGTGCTGGCCCGTTTCGTTCCCGTCGTACGGACCGTGCTCAACCCGCTGGCCGGTGCGCTCGGGGTGGCGCCGCGCGTGTTCGCGCTCTGGCAGGTGGCCGGCGGTCTGCTGTGGACGGTGGGGCTGGTCCTCGCCGGCTACGGTCTGGGGTCCGTCGTGCCGGACGTGGACCGCTATCTGCTGCCGATCGTGGGCGTCGTCGTCGCGCTCTCGCTGCTGCCGCTCGTCCTGGAGCTGCTGCGCGGCCGCCGCCGGGCCGCCGCGGAAGCGGGCGCGTCCGCCGGCTCCGACGGAGGAGGACGATGAACGGCATAGCCCTCCTCCACCTCCACGTCCTCGTTCCCGCGCTTCCCGGACTCCCGGTCGCCGGGCTCCCCGTCTTCGACGGCTCGGGCATCGACGGCGGTCTCTACACGGAGATCACCCGGGACGCACAGCACGCTCCCTGGCTGCTGAACGATACGGTCACCACGTGGTCGGCCTTCGGCCTCGGGCTGTTCGCCGCGCTGATGCTCGCCGCCTGGTGGCAGGCGCGGCGCTCGGACTCCCCGATGATGGCCAGGGCACTGGCCACGCCTTTGGTGGTGGCGGTCGTCTACGGAGTGGACATGATGCTGAGGACGCTGGTGCGCGAGGAGCGGCCCTGCCGGTCGATACCGCGCAGTTTCACGCTGGAGTCGTGCCCGGCCCCGGGCGACTGGTCCTTCCCGAGCAACCACGCGGTGATCGCCTTCGCGGCGGCCGCGGCGCTGTGGCTCGTCGAGCGGCGCCTGGGCGCGGTGGCCGTGCTGGCGGCCGTGGCCATGGCGGCCTCCCGGGTCTGGATCGGCATGCACTACCCGCACGACGTGGCCGGCGGCGCGCTGCTCGGGGTGGCGCTGGCCGTACCGCTGACCGTCTTCGCAACCCGGGGCACCCCATGGGTCGAACGGGCGCGCAAGGGCCGGCTGCGGCCGCTCCTGCTGACCGCCGCGTGACCGGCCCCCGGCCCTCCCGGCGGGCCTGGCTGATCGTCATACCGGCGGCCCTGGCGCTGGCCGTGCTGACGGCTCTGGTGGTGGCCGCGCGGGGCGTGCCCTTCTCCCTGGACGCGACGCTGCACGACGCGGCGCTCGAGCGGCGGTCCGCCGGCGCCGTGGACGCCGCGGTGCTCCTGACCGACACGGGGACGGGCGTCGTCGCCTACGCCCTGGCGGCGCTGGCGGGCTGGATCGCCTGCCGCCGGGCCAGGGTCGTCCTGGCGTCGGTGGCGGTGCTGGCCCTCGGACAGCTGGTGCGGATGACCCTGCGCGTCACGGTGGACCGGCCGCGGCCGCCCCTGGCCGACCGGGTCACGGACTCCTCCGGGGCGGCCTTCCCCTCCGGGCACGCCACGACCAGCGCCCTGGTGGCCGGGCTGCTGGCCTGGGCCCTGCTGCGCGTGGCGCCGCCCCTGGCGGGGCGCCTGGCCGCGGCGTGCTGCGCCCTGTGGGCGATCGGGGTGGCCGCCACCCGCGTCTACCTGGGCGTCCACTGGCCCACGGACATCGCCGGGGGCTGGCTGCTGGCCACGTGCTGGCTGGTGCTCACGCTGCCGGTGCTGACCGCCTATACGGACGGGCAGTCGGGGCGGGCCGAGCCGCACACCGCGGACGTCGCGGAGCGCACCGGGGACCGTGCCGGCGAACGGTCCGGCCGGCCCCGCCCGTAGCCCACCCCTCCCCCGCACCGCACCCCCAACCGGGGAGCACTCCCCAGTCCTCTGGTACGGTCGCGGCACATCAAGTGGGGAGTGATCCCCGTTTGAATCTTCCGGCACTTCGCCGCACGGAGAAGGGAACGCCCGTGTCCGCACCCACGCTCGAGGAACTGACGCCCCCCGGAACGGACTTCGACACCGACCCGCACCCCCTCTACGACCGTCTGCGCGAGCAGGGCCCCGTCCACCGGATCCTCACCCCCGACGCCCGCGAGGCCTGGCTCGTCGTCGGGCACGAGGAGGCGCGGGCCGTGCTGACCGACCCCCGGATGAGCCACGACATCCGCAACTCGCCCGGCTGGGACGGCGACGGCGGCTACAGCATCGGCGTGAACATGCTGCAGACCGATCCCCCGGACCACACCCGTCTGCGCAGGCTGGTCGCCAAGGAGTTCACCGCCCAGCGCATCGAGGCCCTGCGTCCCCGGATCCAGCACATCGCCGACCGGCTGCTCGACGACATGCTGCCCCTCGGCCGCGCCGACCTCGTCGAGGCCTTCGCCCTCCCCCTGCCCCTGACCGTCATCTGTGAGCTGCTGGGGGTCCCGGACGCCGACCGGGCCGCCTTCCGCGCGTGGTCGAACGAGATGATCCTGCCCACGACCCCGGAAACGGCGATGGCCGCCATGCGGGCGATGACCGGCTACCTCGCCGACCTCATCGAGACCAAGCGCCGCCACCCGCGGGAGGACCTCCTCAGCGCCCTGACCCGCACCGCCGACAACGGCGACCGGCTGTCCCCCGCCGAGCTGTCGGGCATGGCGTTCGTCCTGCTCGTCGCCGGCCACGAGACCACCGTCAACCTCATCTCCAGCGGCGTCCACTCCCTGCTGCGCCACCCCGGCCAGCTCGCCGCGCTGCGGGCCGACGCCTCGCTGATGGCCGGCGCGGTCGAGGAGATCCTGCGCCACGACTGCCCGGTGGAGCGGGCCGCCTACCGCTACACCACCGAGCCCGTCGAGATCGGCGGCACCACCGTGCCCGCCGGAGAGGCCGTGATCGTGGTCCTCGCGGCCGCGGCCCACGACCCGCGGCGCTTCGCCGAGCCCGGCCGGTTCGACATCCACCGCGAAGCGCGCGGCCACCTCGCCTTCGGCCACGGCATCCACCACTGCCTCGGCGCCTCCCTCGCCCGGATGGAGGCGTCCATCGCCCTGGAGACCCTCCTGCGACGCTGCCCCGATCTGGCGTTCGACTGCGATCCCGACGACCTCACCTGGCGGCCGAGCCTCATGCTGCGCGGCGTGCACGCCTTGCCGGTGAGATACACGGCCACGGGCCGTCGATGAGCTAATTTGCGGAAGTATGACGGTTTCGCGACGCACCCTGCTGACCACCGGAGCCACCGGAGCGATGTGGCCGGCCGCTCCGGCGGCAGCGACCGGGGCGCAGCGGACCGCCGTCACCGGGCCCCCCGGCCCCGCGGCCCGGGCCGGCTCCGCCCCACGGATGCGCACCGGCTTCGAACGGCTCGCCGCGGACGGCTACCGGCTGCTGACCGGACAGCGCGTGGGGATCATCACCAACCAGAGCGGCATCACGTCCGACGCGCGGGGCGTCGTCGACGTCATGCACGCCGACCGCCGCGTACGGCTGAGCGCCGTCTTCGGCGCCGAGCACGGCTACCGGGGCACCCCGCAGGCGGGGCTCTCGGAGGGCGACTACACCGATCCCGCGACGAAGCTGCCCGTCCTGGACACCTACCGCAAGAGCGGGCAGCGGCTCGCGGACGTCTTCACCAAGGCCGGCGTCGACACGCTCGTCTACGACAGCCAGGACGCGGGCGCCCGCTTCTACACCTGCATCTGGACGCTCTACGACTGCATGGTGGCGGCCGCCCTGGCCGGCAAGCGCTTCGTCGTGCTCGACCGGCCCAACCCCGTCTCGGGCCGTGAGGCGTACGGGCCCGTGCTCGACCCGCGCTACGCCACTTTCATCGGGCGGGCGCCGATCGCCCAGGCGCACGGCATGACCGTCGGTGAACTGGCACTGCTCTACAACGGCGAGTTCCTGCGGGCGGCGGCCGGCCGACCGGTGGAACTGGAGGTGGTGGAGATGTCGGGCTGGCGGCGCGCCGACTTCTTCGACGCCACGGGGCTGCCTTGGGTGCCGCCCAGCCCCAACATGGCCACCCCCGACACCGCTCTGGTCTACGCCGGCACGGGCCTGTTCGAGGGCACCACCATGTCCGAGGGGCGCGGCACGGTCCGGCCCTTCGAGATGCTCGGCGCCGAGGGCCTCGACGGCCGCTGGGCGGAGGCGGCCAACGCCGCCGGGCTGCCGGGGGTCCGCTTCCGGGAGGCCTATTACGTGCCGACCTTCGGCGCGTTCCAGGGCAGGACGGTGGGTGGTCTGCACATCCACGTCCACGACCGGGCCGCCTACGACCCGGTCCGCACGGCGGTGGCGCTGCTCGTCACCGCCAAGCGGACGTGGCGTGGCTTCGCCTGGCGCCCGGACCGCTTCATCGACAAGCTGTCCGGATCGTCCCGGCTGCGCACCATGATCGACGCGGGGGCCGGCACGGACGACGTGACCGGCGCCTGGCAGGAGGAGCTCACGGCGTTCCGGGCGGTGCGCCGCAGGTACCTGCGCTACCGCTGACCGGTGGTCAGCAGTCGAGGGGGAAGGGGACCTGGTCGGTGACCGGTCCGTTGTTGCGGCAGACGCCGTAGCCCTGGCTCTGCAGGTCGCTGATGATGCCCGGCAGGGCGTCGGGGAAGTTGCTGAACAGGTGTCCGAGGACGACGCCGTTGTTCTTCTCCTCCGGCGTGGCGTCGCGGACGCTCGCCCGGATCTCCTCCACGCTGCGGGGCCTGCCGTCGACCTTCTCCCAGTCGTGGGTGTCGATGGTCCAGTTGCAGATCCGGAAGCCGAGGTCGGCCGCGACGTCGCGCTCCCGCTCGTCGGCGGCGCCGTAGGGCGGGCGGAGCAGGTTGCCGGGCACTCCCTGGCGGATCTCGTCCAGCAGGACGTCGTCGTCCAGGCTGGGCAGCTTGCGGTGGGAGAAGGAGTGGTTGGCCACCCAGTGGCCCTGCTGGCGCAGGGTCGCGGTGATCTGCGGGTACTGGGCGGCGAACTTGCCGATGAGGAAGAAGGCCGCCCGCACCCCCTGGGCCTGCAACTGGGCGCCGATGCGCACCGACCGCTGCGGGTCGTTGTACGGCCAGTCGTCCAGCGTCAGCAGCACCCGTCCGGACGTATTGCCGCACCGCTCGCGGTCCCAGACCCCGTCCGCCTGCGGGGTCCGGGGCCGGGTGACGGCGCCCGCGCCGTCACCCTCCTGCGGCACCGCGTCGGTGCCCCCGCCGCCCGCCTTGCCGGCCGGGCCGTCGACGCGCTTGCCGACGGCCTGGCCCGGGCAGGCCGGATTGTTCCCGGCGCCGCCCAGGGGGCCGCACTCCATGGGGTCGTCGTCCACCGCGTGCGCCATGAACGCCGAGCAGGCCACCAGCACGGAGACGGTCAGGGCCGACTTCAGCGGAGCCCGCCGACGGCGCCGGTGGCGCCCGCGGCCACGCCGGAAGACGTCACGGTATCCGGACATGCACGACTCCTCACGGGTGACGGACCGCCAGCAGCACGCGGCCCGTCACCTCACCCCGGCGACGACGCCGGTTCGATGATCTTGACACCCACCCTCAGGGCATGTGACGGCTCCCGCAACCGCGGGCAGCGCCGCGGTTCGCCCGCCCGGGTGGCGCGCCGGGCCGCCCGAAAGCCCCTGCGGCGCCTCAGTCCTGGGCCGCGGGCACGTAAGCCAGCCCGTGGGCCCCCGCTTCGCCCGCCCGGTCGACGGTGAGGGTGGTGATCACCTCCATGCGCTCCAGATCGACCACGGTCACCGTGCTGGACATGACGTTCGACACGTAACCCACTGAGCCGTCCGGCGAAGAGGTGATCGTCAGCGGGAACCGGCCGACCTCCACCTGGCCCACCGGCCGGTGTGTCCCCGGCGCGAAGACGTGCAGCACGCCGTCGGTCTGCTTGCCGAGTACGCTGCCGGGCTCCGCGGCCACCCGCAGCTCCCCGGCGAGCACGGCCCCGGTGACCGTGGTGTGCACGGGGAAGACCACTCCCTCGGTGGGCAGGGTGCGGATGACCTCGCCCTTGGCTATGTCGATCACGCGTACGCCCGGCTGTGCGGCGGGCGGGGTGTGGAAGTCGCCCTTGGGCGCGGCGACGTAGAGGTACCGGCCGTCGGGCGAGACGTCCAGGCCCTCGCTGCCGGGCACCTCGATCCGGCCGGTGAACTCCTGGCTCTCGAGGTCCACGACGGAGACGAAGGGCGCCTCCTTGTTGGTGGAGTAGCCACGGCGCCCGTCCGGGGTGATCGCGAACCAGTGCGGTCCGTCGGCCATGACCGGGATCCTGCCGATGCGCCGGCGGGTCCGCGCGTCGTAGACGATCACCCCGCCGGGCGCGGTGTCGGTGGCCTCGACGCTGACGTACAGGCGGGCGCGGGCGCGGTCCAGGGCGATTCCATGGGGTGCGTGATCGGGTGCGGTGTCGAGGGTGTCCACGATCGTGCGGGTGTCGGGGTCGATGACGGTGACGCTACGGGCCCGGCCCTGGTGCGCGTTGTAGTAGCCGCAGACGTAGGTGCTGACGCAGTACAGCAGGCGGCGGTCCGCATCGAAGAGCAACTCGTGGGGCTGGGCGGGGACTTCGAGGACGTCGAGCCGCTCGTAGGTGACGGCGTCGAAGAAGGTGACGCTCGGGCCGCTCTGGCTGACGACCGCCAGCACGTCGCGCGCCGCGGCGGCCTTGGTGGGGTGCGTTCCGGTGGGGTTCTTCTCGGTGGAGTTCATGACCGCGATCCTCGGCGCACCCACGGCACGACTCCAGTGCAACGTCGTCAACGCAGCTTTGCGGCCCGTGCATTCGCCCTGGTGGCGAGCCGGATGACGGCCCCGGCCCGTGACCGGCGCCACATTGTCCGTATCAGGTCCGGCGGTGCCCGTGACGCCCGTTCACCGTCCGCTGTCGTCCTCGTCCGGGAACACGCGCGTGACGATCCGGCCGTCGGCCGTCGCATAGCCGTGCAGCATCCCTTCGCTGCTGTGCGGGGCGGCGTACGTGCCACGGGAGTCCAGCGCGATCACGCCTCCCGTGCCGCCCAGCTTCGGCAGCCGCCGGATCACGACCTCGTGGGCCGCCTCGGCCACGTCCATTCCGCCGAACTCCATCAGGTGGGAGAGCGTCGCGGTCGCCGCGCCCCGGATGAAGACCTCGCCCTGGCCCGTGGCGCTCGCGGCGACGTTGCCGTTCTTGGCGTAGGTGCCGGCGCCCACCACCGGCGAGTCGCCGACGCGGCCCGCCATCTTGTTGGTCATGCCGCCGGTGGAGGTGGCGGCGGCGAGACCGCGGCGGGTGTCGAGGGCGACCGCGCCGACCGTGCCGGTGGTGCTCGCGCCGGGGGTGGGTGCCGCGGGGCGCGTCCCCTTGGCCTTCATCAGTTCGTCCCACCGCCGCTGGGTCCAGAAGTAGTCCTGCGTCACGGGAGTGAGCCCGTTGCGCGCGGCGAAGGCGTCGGCCGCCTCGCCGGCGAGCATCACGTGCCGGGTCTTCTCCATCACCAGGCGGGCGGCGGAGACGGGGTTGCGTACGTGGCGCACTCCGGCGACGGCGCCGGCCGCCTGGTCCGAGCCGCGCATGACCGAGGCGTCGAGTTCATGGCCGGCGTCCTCGGTGAACACCGCGCCCTTGCCCGCGTTGAACAGCGGGTCGTCCTCCAGGACGCGCACGGCCGCCTCGACGGCGGCCACGCTGTCGCCGCCGTCGCGCAACACCTTCGCTCCCGCGCGCAGCGCGGCGGCGAGCCCGTCGCGGTAGGCCTTCTCCGTCCGGGCGTCGGTGTCCTCCCGCCGCAGCGCCGTCCCCGCGCCGCCGTGCACGGCCAGGACGACGTCCCGGGCCTGGGGCCGGGATGCGCCCCCGCCGCTGTCGCGGGCCGCCGCGGCGGCGGGTTCCGCGCCGCCGCCGGCGCGGTGGGGCAGGGCGGGCAGCGCCATGACGGCGGTCACGAGCAGGAGGAGTACGGGGACGATCCACGGTCTGCCGGTCGCTCGAAGCGGGCGCATGACTTCCCCTCGGTCGCGGTGGTGGGTCCGCTACGACCTTGGGCACCGCGCCCGCCGTTGTCCATACGGCGTTCGCCCTCGTCTCCGGGAGCGCCCCCGCTCACAGCGAGGCCAGCCAACGGGCGTCCAGGACGCCCTCGGAGGTGATGCCGGCCGGACCCGTCAGGAGCGTCGGCTCGTTCCCGCCGAGAGTGACCGACAGCGGCCCCGAGGCGCTCTCCACGACCGAGGGGCCCCCACGGCCGGTGGTGTGCTGAATCACCGCGGCCGCCGCGCACACGGCGCTGCCGCGGGAGGGCAACTCCCCCACACGCGGGCGGTGGACGCGGACGCGGAGCCTGCCGGTGGGCAGGACGTTGACGAACGACAGGGCCACGTCCGGGACCATGGCGCCGGAGGTGTCCGGGAAGTCGGCCAGGTCGAGCCGGGGCTCGCGGGTCAGGTCCAGGCCGGACACGGGCAGTTCGGTGGGGCAGACCAGGTGCAGGCTGTCCAGCGCCACGGCCGTCCCGGTGAAGGCGTACCCGTCCAGCGTCACCTCCGACGGGCCGAGGATGCGCGAGGGCGGCAGTTCCACCGTCGTCCGGCCGCCGGCGCCGACCGTGGCGCGCGCGTCGCCACCGCGCGTACCGAGCCGGATCTCCCCCGGTGGGGCCAGGCCGGCCCCGGTGAGGTAACGGGCGACGAGGCCGAGGCCGGGGCCGCACGTCAGGGCGTGGGAGCCGTCGGGGTTGCGCACGTCGGCGAACCAGTCGCCGCGCGGCCTGCCGGGCGGACGGCCGCGCGGGGTCCGGACCAGGCGCAGCAGCGCGTCGCCGCCCAGCCCGGTGCGCGGATCGCACAGGGCGCGCACGGCGTCGTCGGAGAGGCGGATCCGGTCGTCGGGGTCGAGCAGGAGGAGGAATCCGTCGCCGCAGCAGTGGCCCTTGGCGTACTGCGGCCCCGGCTCAACGCAGGGCCGGGGCATGGGGGTTCCGGCTCCGGGCGATCGCTTCGAGCTGGGGAGCCATCGGCCACCTTCCCGGTACGTGGACGGCACGGCGGGCCCGTGGCCGCTTCCGCGGAATCCTCGGGCCGGCGGGCGGCGGCGCGCAACGCGTTCCCCGCTGCCCGCGTCCCGATCGCCGGCCGGCTTCCGGTCGGTGGCCCGGAACCTCCGGAGAACCACCGGCCGGCTGCCGCTCGCTTTTCGGGGCGGATTTCACTGAGCGTGCGCAACCACCGTGAAGCACGACAAGGGGCGCGGTCGGGGGCATCTTGACTGGGGGAGCCACGCTTCTAACCTGGGGTCAGCCGTATACGGCCGAGGGGGAATCGAAGGTGGTTGACGGGGGCCAGGGGCTTTCGTTCGGCCCGCTGCTGCGCCGCTGCCGGCTCGCGGCCGGCATGACCCAGGCGGAGCTCGCGGGCGCGTCGGGGCTGAGCGTGCGCGCCATCAGCGACATGGAGCGCGGCCGGACCGGTCGTCCGCAGCGCAAGTCCGTGGAGTTGCTGGCCGGGGCGCTCGGCCGGGGCGGGGAGGGCGCCCGGGGGCTCGTCGAAGCGGCCAGGGCCGCCCGGCTCACGCCGGAGCGCGATCCGCTGCCGTTCGACGGCTTCGCCCCCGCCTGTGAACTGCCGCCGGACATTCCCGACTTCACCGCCCGTGAGCAGGCCTTGCGGCGGCTGGGCAGCGCACTGTCCCCCGGGGGGCGCCGGCCCGCCGGCGCACCGCCGTCCGGGCAGCGGCTGACGCTGGTCGTCGGCCTTCCCGGCGCGGGCAAGACCGCTCTGGCCGTGCACGCCGCCCACCTGTCGCGCTCCCGCTTCCCCGACGGCCAGATCTACGTCGACCTGGCCCCGGCCGGCCGGCCCGCGCACGGGCCCCACGAGGTGGTGCGCCGGATCCTGCGGTCGCTCGGGGCCGCGGACGGCGCGGCGGCGCCGTTGGAGGAGGCCAGCGCCAGGCTGCGGGCCGTGCTGGCGCGCAGACGGGTGCTCATCGTGCTCGACGACGCCGTCTCGGAGGGGCAGATCCGCTGCGCCCGCCCGGCGGTCGGCGAGTCGGCCGTCATCGCGACGTGCCGCCGCCGGCTCACGGCGCTGGCGGGCGCCGAGTGCGTCGAGGCGCCTCCCTTCAGCCCCGAGGAGTCGCTCGCGTTCCTGGCGAGGATGCTCGGGGAGGACCGCGTCCGTGCGGAGCGTTCCGACGCCGCGCTGGTGGCGGAGTGGTGCGGCCATCTGCCGCTCGCCCTGAGGGCGGTCGGCTGCCGGCTGCTGGCCCGGCCGCACTGGACGATGCGCACGCTCGCCGACGAGGTGCTGCACGATCCGCGGACCCGGCTGCGGGAGCTGAGCTCGGGCGATCTGACGGTGCGGTCCGTGATGGCGGCGGCGTTCGGCGCGCTGGACGCGCGGACACGCTCCGCGCTGCGGACGCTGGCGGCGGACCGGACGCCGGACTTCAGCCCGCACAGCGCCGCGGCGAGGCTGGGGTGCAGCGTGGCCCGCGCGCACCGGATCATCGGTGACCTGATGGACGGCCAGCTCGTGGAGGTCCTGGACGGGCCGCCCGGGGACCCGCGCTGCCTCATCCCGCCGGTGGTGCGCCTGTTCGCCTTCGAGGAGGCCGGGCCCGCCGGTCAGCGGGTGGTGTAGCCGCCGTTGATGAAGAGGGTCTGCCCGTTGAGCCACCAGCCGTCGGTGAGCAGGAACTTCACGTAGGGCACGATGTCCTCGATCCTGGTGAGCTCGCCGTTCATCGCCGAGGACTTGTGGTAGGCGATCGAGTCGTCGGTCTCGGCGGGGTAGAAGAAGCCGGTGTCCATCGGTCCGGGGGCGATGTTGTTGACCGAGATGCTGCGGCCGAACAGCTCCTTGGACAGGGCCCGGGTGAAGTGCTCGACGGGTGCCTTGCTGCCCGCGTAGACGGAGTACAGGCCGGTGTAGGCGGCCAGCAGCGAGGTGACGATGGTGACGATCTTCCCGCCGTCCTCCAGCCGCCGGGCCGCCTCCTGCATCATGAAGTAGGCCGCCTTGGAGTTGACGGCGAACATCTTGTCGTATTCGGCCTCGGTGACCTGTGTCATCGGCTTCTTGATGACCATGCCGGCCGTGTTCACCATGCAGTCGACCTTGTCGAACGCCCCGACCGCGACCTCGAAGAGCCCCTCGACCTCGGAGACCTGCGTCAGGTCGGCCTCGTGGACCACCGCCTCGCCGCCCGCCGCCCTGACCGCGTCGGCGGTCTGCTGCGCCCCTTCCTTGGAGGAGGGGCTGTTGTAGTGGACGACGACCTTGGCGCCGTCGGCGGCGACTTCCCGCGCGATGAGGCTGCCGAGGTTCCTCGACGCGCCCCCGATGACGACGACCTTGTCCTTCAGCGTTCGGGTGGGCATGCGCCTCTCCTCGGGGACGACTGCGGAACGACGCCCACTTTATTGCGGTGCGTCCGCATTCGCATGCCGATGCCCGTGAGGCCCTCCGGGCCTCATATATCATTAGGCTAGCCTTACCTTATGACTTTGTCGCACGTGGACACCGAGGCGGAAGCCGTCGACGACCAGGCACTTTCCAGACCGTCGCACGGCCGCCGGACCCTTGTGGTCGCCTCCGCCTCCCTGCTGCTGGCCGTCCTCGTGCTCGCCGCCCTCTCCCTGTCCGTCGGCGCGGGAGAAGTCGGGCCGGGCGACGTACTGGACTACCTCCTCGGCCGCGACGGCGCACGCGACAACTCCCGTCTGTCCCTGGTCGTCGGGGACCTGCGGCTCCCCCGCACCCTCACCGCCCTGCTCGTCGGCGCGGCGCTCGGCACGTCCGGCAGCCTGCTCCAGGCCGTCACCCGCAACCCACTCGCCGAGACGGGCCTGCTGGGCGTCAACGCGGGCGCCTCGCTCGGCGTCGTCGTCGGCATCGCCTTCCTCGGGGTGCAGAGCGGCATGGGCCACCTGCTGTGGGCCTTCGGGGGCGCCATCGTCGCCAGCGGGCTCGTCCTGCTCATCGCGGGGCGGCGCGGCGGCGGTTCACCGATGCGGCTGGTCCTTGCCGGCTCCGCGCTGGGCGCCACCTTCGGCGGCGTCACCAGCGTCATCATCGTCAACTCCGCCGAGACCTACGACCGGTTCCGCTTCTGGGTCCTGGGCTCGCTCGCTGGGGTCGAGGGCTACGACAAGCTGACCGGGCTGCTGCCCGTGCTCGCCGTGGGCTTCGTCGTGGCCCTGCTCATCGCCCGCCCGCTGTCCGCGCTGGCGCTCGGCGACGACCTGGCCCGCGGTCTGGGCCACCGGCCCTCCACCATCCGGGTGGTCGTCGCCGTGGCGGTCACCCTGCTCACCGCGTCCTCCGTCGCCCTGGTCGGCCCCATCTCCTTCCTGGGCCTGCTCGCCGGCTTCCTGGCCCGGGCCGTCACCGGCCCCCGGCTCACCGCGCAGATCGCCCTGGCCGGGCTCATCGGCGCGGGCGTGCTGACCGGCGCCGACGTGCTGGCCCGGGTCGTCTCCCGGCCCTTCGAGGCACCGGTCTCCGTCATCATCGCCCTCATCGGCGCCCCCGTCCTCATCGGCATCGTCCGCTCCCGGCGCATGGGCGCGATGGGCATGACCGACCCCGCCACGCAGGAGGCCGGCCGGCCGCCCCGGCGGCTCCTCCCCCGCATCCCCCGTCCCGCCCAGGGGACGAAGGAACGTTCCGAGAGCCTGGTCGTACGGCGCGGCGCGCTGTCGCTGCTGCTGCCGCGCCGGGCCGCGCTCGCCGCGCTCGCCCTGGCCGCGCTGCTGGTGGCCGCCGTCGTGCTGTCCGCGTACGCCGGCCAGAACGAGATGAGCCTGAGCCGCACCTTCAACGCCGTCTTCGGTTCCGGCGACCACTTCGACGTGCTGATGGTGCAGAAGTTCCGGCTCGGGCGGATCGTCGCCGGCCTCACCGCCGGCGCCGCCCTCGGCCTCGCGGGCTGCCTCACCCAGACCCTCGCCCGCAACCGCCTCGCCACGCCGGAGCTGCTGGGCGTCAACGACGGCGCCACCGCGGCCGTCCTGCTCTCCACGACCCTCACCGGCACCTTCGGCGCCTGGTGGGCGGGCCCGCTGGGCGCCCTCGCGGCCGTCCTCGTCGTCACCACCGTCTCCGGCGGCCTGGGGCAGCGCGGCTACCGCGTCCTCGTCGTCGGCCTGGCCATGTCGGCGCTCGCCTCGGCCGTCACCCAGGTCGTCCTCTCCCGCCGCTCCCTCAACTCCGCGAGCTCCCTGTACGTGTGGACCTCCGGCAGCCTCAACGGGCGCGGCTACTCCGTCGCCGTCCCCGTCCTCATCGGCCTGGCGGTGCTCGTACCGCTCGCACTCGTCGTCGCGCGCCGGCTCAACGTGCTGCGCTTCGACGACTCCACGGCGTCCTCCCTGGGCGTCGCCCCGGGCCGGGTGCGGCTGGTGTGCCTGCTGCTGGCGGTGGGGCTCGCGGGCCTCGCGGTCGGTATCTGCGGCCCGGTGGGCTTCGTGGCCCTCGCCTCGCCGGTCATCGCGGGGCGGCTGGCCGGGCCGCTGCGGGTGCCGGTAGTGGGGTCGATGCTGACGGGGGCGGTGCTGATCGTGGTTGCGGACACGGTGGGGCGGGTCGTCTTCGACGGGGTCGAGGTGCCGGTGGGCATTGTGACGACCGTTCTTGGCGGACCGTTCCTGCTGTGGGTGTTGCTGGGCCGGTCGGCGTCGGCCCGGGTGTAACGCCTCCGGCGGTCCTTCCCCACCCCGCCCCTTCCCGAACCGGGGCTCCGCCCCGGACCCCGGTCCTCAATCGCCGGACGGGCTCAATTTGAGCCCGTCCGGCGATTGAGGACAAGAAACGGTGAAAGGGCGGGGCCGGGGCTCCCTCCTCCACCCCGGACACCTGCCACCGAAAGGAAGCAGCCATGGAGCTGCACAGCCCGACGCTCCGCACACTCGCCGAGGCCGTCCAGGCCGAAAAAGCCGGCGCCGTCGACGACTTCTGGGCGCACGCCCAGCGCACCGGCACCCCCCTCGTCGAGCCCGACCCCGGCCCCGACGCCGACCCGGCGTACCGCCTCGTCACCTTCCTCTGGCGCGACGACCCCGCCGCCCCCGCCACCGACGTCCTCGCCCTCGTGCACACGGTCACCGACAAGGACCGGCACGCCCGTGACCTCGCCCCGCACCTGATGGCCAAGGTGCCCGGCACCGACGTGTGGGCCATCAGCCACCGGCTGCGGGCCGATCACCGGGCCTCGTACCAGTTCTCCGTGCACCGCGGCTCCCGCGAGGAGGCCCTGCGCACCGACCGCCGGTCCTGGCTGGGCGTGCTGGACGGCGCCCTGCCCGACCCCCTCGCCGCGGGCCCCGCTCTCGCGGCCCGTGACGGCCGCAACCCGTCCTCCGTGATGGAGCTCCCCGACGCGCCCGCTCAGCAGTGGGTCTCCCGCCGGGAGTCCGTGCCGCGCGGGGAGTGGGTCGACTGTGTGGTCGACGGCCGATCCGTGGGCGTCCACCTGCCCGCCGGGCACACCGCCGCCGGCGGCCCGTACGCCGTCGCCGTCCTGCTGGACGGCGAGATGTGGGGCCCCGTGCTGGACTTCGGCGCGACCCTGGACAACCTGCACGCCGACGGCCGCATACCGCCGACGGTGACCCTGTTCGTCGAGACCATGGGCCGCGACCGGCGCATGGCCGACCTCAGCTGCAGCGAGGAGTTCGTCGACTGGCTGGCGGACGTGCTGCTGCCGTGGGCCGCCCGCGCGTACGGGGCGACGGACGACCCGGCGCGCACCGTCGTGGCCGGGCAGAGCGCGGGCGGTCTGACGGCGGCCTTCGCCGCCTTCCGCAGGCCGGAGCGGTTCGGGAACGCCCTGTCCCAGTCGGGCTCCTTCTGGTGGCCGGACGGGACCGAGTTCGACGGCGGCAGCGAGTGGCTGACCCGGCAGTACGCGACGTGCGGGAAGCTGCCGGTCCGCTTCCACCTGGAGGTGGGCCTGCAGGAGTGGATGCTGCTCCCGCAGAACCGGCACCTGCGCAACGTGCTGGAAGCCCGCGGCTATGACGTGACGTACCAGGAGTTCAACGGCGGCCACGACTACGCCTGCTGGCGCGGCGGGCTCGCCGACGGGCTCGTAGGGCTGCTGGCGCAGCGGTAGCACTGCGACGACAGAGGTCCCGGACCGGCACAGCGCCGGTCCGGGACCTCTGTCGTACAAGCCGTCAGGCCGCGGACGGCAACTCCTCGCCCTGCGGCTCGTCGTCGAAGGGCGGTGGCGCGGGGGCCTCCTTGGGCATCCGCAGCGCGCACAGCGTGCCGAGGGCGACGAGGCCCGCGGTGACCGCGATGGCGGCCCGGTACGGGCCCGGGTCCGCGTCGTGCGTGCCGGAGCCGCCCCAGGCGGAGATCACCGCGGCGGTGACCGCGATGCCGAGCGCGCCGCCCAGGGTGCGCACGATGGTGAACAGGCCCATGGCCTGGCCCATGGCCGGCGGTGGGACGTCCGAGAAGCCGGCGATCTGCACCGTGAGCACGGCCGTGCCCAGCACCAGGCCCACGCAGAACATCAGCGCCCGCACCGCCCAGGCGTTCTCGGCCACGCCCGGCACGGCCAGCGCGCCGAAGACGGCCGTCGCCAGCACCAGGGCGGGCACGGCGAGCCACCGGGGCCCGAGCCTGGGCATCAGCCGGTCGGCCACCTGGGAGGCCAGCATCAGTCCGAGCGCCTCCGGGAAGACGCTCAGGCCCGCGTCCAGGGCCGAGGCGCCGAGCGCCGCCTGGTAGAGCAGCGGGAAGGCGAACAGGACGCCCATCAGGCCCGCCGAGGTGACCAGCGCGAGCACGGTGGCGGACGCGAACACCTTGTCGGCCAGCAGCCGCAGCTGGAGCAGCGGCGCCCCCGCCCGCAGCAGGTGCACGCACCCGGCGGCCAGCAGGACGAGCCCGAGGGGGCCGGCGACCAGGACGGAGGGCGCGCTCCAGCCGTGCGTGGGGCCGAAGCCCAGCGCGTAGGTGAGCAGACCCAGTGCGGGGGTCGCCAGCAGGAAGCCCCGCAGGTCGAAGCCCTCGGGCTCCTCCTTGTGCTCCCGCAGCCCCAGCACGCCGATCAGCACGGCGGCCGCGCCGAGCGGCACGTTCACGAAGAACAGCCAGTGCCAGGACAGGTGCTCGGTCAGGAAGCCGCCGAGCGGCGGGCCGAGCGCCGGCATCAGCGCGGTCGGCACGATGAGCACCTTGGACAGCTTCATCCGCTCGTGCGGCGGGAAGGCCCGGAAGAGCAGCGTCATCCCCACCGGCGTGAGGAGGCCGCCCGCGACGCCCTGCACGACGCGGGCGAGGACCAGCGTCGGAAGGTTCTGGGCCAGCCCGCAGGCCGCCGATGCCGCCGTGAAGACGGCGAGCGCGCCGAGGAACACCTTCTTCGTGCCGAAGCGGTCGCCGAGCCAGCCCGCGACGGGCAGGGCGACGGCGAGCGCCACGAGGAAGGCCACCTCGACGGTGTTGGCGGCCGACACCGGTTCGCCGAAGTCACGGGCGATGGTGAGCAGCGCCGGGTTGACGATGGTGGAGTCGAGCCCGTTCATGCACATCGCCACCGTGTAGACGATCACGACGGCGATACGGGCGGGTATGGCTCTCACAGCGCGGCGGCCGGGGTCAGGTCGGTCCAGTTCCCGGTGATCCAGTCCAGGGCGTCCTGCCGGGCGCACGGCCCGTGGGCAGCGGTCCAGCCCTGCGGCACGGCGGCGAAGCCCGGCCAGAGGCTGTGCTGCCCTTCGCCGTTGACGAGGACGAAGAACTCCCCGTCGCCGTCGAAGGGGTTGGCGGGTGCGTCGCTCATGGGGTCAGTTCTCCAGGTTCTGCAGGCGGTCGGCGATGACGCTCGCGATGTGCGCGATCGGTTCGGGCAGGGTCATGTCCTTGTGCGAGCAGGCGACGTCGGTGTTGTCGATCCGCCCGGTCACATAGGGGGTCCACGTCTCGGGGGTGAGCGCGTCGTCGATGGTGTCGACGGTGGCCCGGAAGAAGAGCACGTCGCCGTCGAAGACGCGGTGGTCGAAGGCCCGCACGAGATGGTTGGTGTTGAGGTACGTGCGGTTGAGGGCCTCGATGGTGGCGTCGTCGAGGCTGGCCAGCGGGGAGCCCTCGCGGCGCAGCACCTCGGTGACGTGGGCGAGTTCGAAGGGCTTGCCCTCCAGGCTGTCCGGTCCGTAGCCGCCCATGGCGAGCAGGGCCTCGAGGGCCTCGGCCTGGTCGGGTACGGGCAGCTCGCGGAAGCCCTCGGCGGGGTAGGCGTCGAGGATGGCGAGCAGCTCGACCCCGGCGTCGAGGTCCTGCAGGCGGGTGGCCATGGCCTGGGCGATGATGCCGCCGGTGGACCAGCCCATCAGGCGGTACGGGCCCTCGGGCTGGACCTCGCGGAGCCGGTCGACGTAGTGCGCGGCCAGTTCCTCCAGGGTCTTCGGCAGCGGCTCGGCGGCGGTGGCCGGGCCGACGCCCTGGGCCTGGAGGCCGTAGATCGGCACGTCGGCGGGGAGGTGGCGGATCAGTCCGGCGTAGCACCAGCTGAGGCCGCCGGCGGGGTGGACGCAGTACAGCGGGGCCTTGTCGCCGGGCGCGGCCGGGCGCAGCGGCAGCAGGACGTCGAGGGCGTCCGTCTTCTCCGCCGCGTCGAGGGCGGCGTCGAGGGCGGCCACGGTGGGTGCCTGGAAGATGGTGCCGATGCCGACGTCGGCGCCGAGCGCGGACTTGACGCGGCCGGCCAGGCGCACGGCGAGCAGCGAGTGGCCGCCGAGGTCGAAGAAGTTGTCGTCCACGCCGACCCGGGGCAGGCCCAGGACGTCGGCGAAGATCGCGCAGAGCTGCTCCTCGCGGGGGCCGCGCGGGGCCCGGCCCTCCGTGACGGCGGCGGCCAGGTCGGGGGCCGGGAGCGCCTTGCGGTCGAGCTTGCCGTTGGCGGTCAGCGGCAGGCGGTCCAGGAGGACGACGGCGGAGGGGACCATGTGGACGGGCAGTTCGGTGCCCGCGTGCTCGCGCAGCAGGGCGGGCGTGGTCTCGCGGGCGGGGACGGCGTAGGCGACGAGGCGCTTGTCGCCGGGGCTGTCCTCGCGGACGACGACGGCCGCGTCGGCGACGTCGGGGTGGTCGGCGAGGACGGCCTCGATCTCGCCGAGCTCGATGCGGAAGCCGCGGATCTTCACCTGGTGGTCGGCGCGCCCGAAGTACTCCAGGGTGCCGTCGGGGCGACGGCGGGCGAGGTCGCCGGAGCGGTACATCCGGCTGCCGCTCTCGCCGAAGAGGGGGGCGAAGGGGTCGGCGACGAATCGTTCCGCCGTGAGCGCGTGGCGGCCCAGGTAGCCGCGGGCCAGGCCCTCGCCGGCGACGTACATCTCACCGGTGACACCGGGCGGCACGGGCTGGAGGTACGCGTCGAGGACGTAGACGCGCAGGTCGGGGATGTTGACGCCGATGGTGCTGGAGGTGCCGGCGGCCGCGCTCGCACGGTCGAGGGCGATGTAGGAGACGTGGACCGTGGTCTCGGTGATGCCGTACATGTTGACGAGCGTGGGCGCGTCGTCGGCGTGGCGGTCGTACCAGTCGTCCAGGCGGCCCAGTTCCAGGGCCTCGCCGCCGAAGACGACGTAGCGCAGGGCGAGTTCGCGCCCCGGATGCTCCTTGTCCGCGGCCATCAGCTGGTAGAAGGCCGACGGCGTCTGGTTGAGGACGGTCACGCCCTCGTCGGCGAGCAGGCCGAGGAAGGCCCGCGGGTCGCGGCTGACCAGGTGGGGTACGACCACGAGCCGGCCGCCGTGCAGCAGCGCGCCCCACAGCTCCCACACCGAGAAGTCGAAGGCGTAGGAGTGGAAGAGGGTCCACACGTCCTTCTCGTCGAAGCCGAACCAGTGGTCGGTGGCGGAGAAGAGGCGGGCGACGTTGTGGTGGGTGACGGGGACGCCCTTGGGGCGGCCGGTGGAGCCCGAGGTGTAGATGACGTAGGCGACGTCGCCGGGCCGCTGCGGCCGGGTGCGGTCCTCGTCGTCCAGGTCGGCGGGCTCGTACGCGTCGGCGTCGGTGCCGTCGGCGAGGACGACCGGCAGGTCGTGGGCGGGGATGCGCGCGGCGGTCGCGGTGTCGGTGACGACGGCGGCCGGGGCGGCGTCCTGGAGCATGTACGCGAGGCGGTCGGCCGGGTAGTCCGGGTCGAGCGGGAGGTACGCGGCGCCGCACTTGGCGACGGCCAGCAGGCCGGTGACCAGTTCGAGGGAGCGGGGCAGGGCGAGGGCGACGATGGCGCCGGGCCCGATGCCGCGCCCGGCGAGCAGCCGGGCCAGGCGGTTGGCGCGGGCGGACAGCTGCGCGTAGGTGAGGGAGGCGCCCTCGCAGGTGACGGCCGTGCGGTCGGGGTGGCGGCGGGCGGCGTCCTCGTAGAGCTCGACGAGGGTCTGCTTGGAGGGGGTGGGGGTGGACGGGCAGGCGTTCCATTCGACGAGGGAGCGGTGCAGCTCCTGCGCGTCGAGGAGGGGGAGCCGGCCGACGGGGGTGTCCGGGTCGGCGGCGGCCGCGGTGAGCAGGCCGGCGAGGTGGGTGGCCAGACGTTCCGCCGTGCCGGCGTCGAAGAGGTCGGTGCGGTATTCGAGGAAGCCGGATATGCCGCCGCCGGGCTGCTCGCCCGCGTTCAGGGTGAGGTCGAACTTGGCGGTGCCGGAGGGGACGGCGTCCATGCGGGCGCTCAGGCCCGGGCCCATGGCGAACTCGGCGTCGGGCAGCGACTGCCAGGCGAGCATCACCTGGAAGAGCGGGTGCCGGGCCAGCGAGCGGGGCGGGTTGAGCTCCTCGACGAGCCGGTCGAAGGGCACGTCGGCGTGCTCGTACGCCGCGATCGTCGTGGCGCGGACGCGGTCGAGGAGGGTGCGGAAGGTGGGGGCGCCGGAGGTGTCGGTGCGCAGGACCAGGGTGTTGACGAAGAAGCCGACGAGGTCGGCGGTCGTGTCGTCGTCGCGCCCGGCGACGGGGGTGCCGAGCGGGATGTCGGTGCCGCAGCCGTAGCGGGTGAGGAGGGCGGCGAGGGCGGCCTGGACGGCCATGAAGACGCTGGTGCCGGTGGTGCGGGTGAGCTGTTCGAGGGCGGCGTGCGTGCTCGCGTCGAGGTGGAAGGGGACGGTGTCGCCTTCGTAGGACGCGACGGCGGGGCGCGGCCGGTCGGTGGGCAGTTCGAGCTGGTCGGGCAGGCCGGCGAGGGCCTGCTTCCAGTGGCCGAGCTGGCGGGCGGCGAGCGCGGTCGGCTCGTCGGCGGTGCCCAGGAGGCGCTGCTGCCAGGCGGTGTGGTCGGCGTACTGCACGGGCCGGTGCGGCAGTTCGGGGGCGCGGCCTGCGGCGCGGGCGGTGTAGGCGGTGGCGAGGTCGCGGGCCAGGGGGGTGGTGGAGGCGCCGTCGCCGGCGATGTGGTGCAGGAGGAGGAGCAGGGTGTGGCGGTCGCCGCCGTCGCTGAACAGCGTCGCCTTGAGCGGCGGTTCGGTGGCCAGGTCGAAGCAGTGGCGGACGGCCTCGGTCAGGTCGGCCCCCGCGGGCGCGGTGTGCAGGTGCGTCCTCGCCTCGTCGGCGGTGAGGATCCGCTGGTAGGGCTCGTTGTCAGTGGCCGGATATACCGTTCTGAGCGTCTCGTGGGCGTGCGTCAGGTCGTTCAGGGCGAGCTGCAGCGCGTCGTGGTCGAGCGGTCCGGTCAGGGTCAGCACGAGGGGGATGTTGTAGGTGGGGCTGAGTCCTTCGAGGCGGTACATGAACCACAGCCGCTTCTGCGCCGGGGAGAGCGGCATGCGGTCCGTGCGGGGTACGGGCGCCAGCGCGGGGCGCTCCTCGCCGTCGGCCGCGGGGGCGTCGCGCAGGAGGGTGGCGAGGGCGGCCGGGGTGGGGTTGCGGAAGACGTCGGCGAGGCTGACGGTCGTGCCGAAGCTCTCGCGGATGCGGGCGGCGATGCGGCCGGCGGTCAGCGAGTGGCCGCCGAGGTCGAAGAGGCTGGCCTGCGGGGCGGGGGTGGCGTCCAGACCGAGGGTGGCGGCGAAGAGGCCGCACAGGATCTCCTCGTGGGCGGTGCGGGGGCCGCTGTGGCCGGGGGCGCCGCCCGCGACGGCGGCCGGGTCCGGGTCGGGCAGGGCCCGGACGTCGAGCTTGTCGTTGGCGGTGCGGGGCAGGGCGTCCAGGGCGAGGATCGCGCTGGGCACCATGTGCTCGGGCAGCCGCTCCGCGAGGTGGGCGCGCAGCGCCTCGGGGTCGGCGGCGGTGCCTTCGGCGGGGACGACGTAGCCGAGGAGCCGCTTGCCGGTGGCGGTGTCGCGGGCGATGACGGCGGCCCGGTCCACGGCCGGGTGGGCGGTCAGGGCGGCCTGGATCTCGCCGAGTTCGACGCGGAAGCCGCGGATCTTGACCTGGTCGTCGGCGCGGCCGAGGAATTCGAGGGTGCCGTCCGCGCGGCGGCGCACGAGGTCGCCGGTGCGGTACATGCGGGCGCCGCTCTCGCCGTGCAGGGCGCCGAAGGGGTCGGCGGTGAAGCGTTCGGCGGTGAGGTCGGGGCGGCGCAGGTAGCCGGCGGCCAGGCAGGCGCCGGCGATGTAGAGCTCGCCGGTGACGCCGACGGCCGTGGGGCGCAGGGAGGTGTCGAGGACGTACGCCCGTGAGCCGCGCACGGGACGGCCGACGGCGGTGCCGTCCTGGGGGCCGCGGGGCAGCCAGTAGTAGGCGTCGACGGTGGTCTCGGTGGGCCCGTAGAGGTTGATGGGGCTGAGGCCGTCGGTGCCGGCCAGCCGGTGCCACAGCGGCTCGGGCACGGTCTCGCCGCCGACCACGACGAGTGCGGGGTGGTGCCGGCCCTCGTCGAGGAGGCCTTCGGCGATGAGGGCCTCGACGTAGGAGGGGGTGGCGTCGAGGTAGTCGATGCGCTGGGCGTCGACGTAGGCGGTCAGGACGGCGGGGTCGCGGTAGGCGGCGTCGTCCAGGAGGTGCAGCTCGTGGCCGTGGACCATCCAGATCAGGGGGTCCCAGGAGGCGTCGAAGGCGAAGGAGGCGCTGTGCGCGATCCGCAGCCGCTCGCGGCCGGTGCGCTGCACGGCCGGGGCGATGTGGTCGCTGCCGTGCCCGGCGTGGAGGTTGGCGAGGGAGGCGTGGGTGACGAGGACGCCCTTGGGCCGGCCGGTGGAGCCGGAGGTGTGGATGATGTACGCCGCCTGGCCGGGTGCGGGGGCCTCGGGGGCCGTGGCGGGCCGGGCGTCGATGCGGGCCCGGGTGGCCGGGTCGTCCAGGAGCAGGGTGGGGACGCCGTGCCCGGGCAGGCCGCGGACGGCGTCGGCGGTGCCGACGACGCGGCCGGGGCGGGTGTCGTCGAGGACGGCGGTGATGCGCTGCGCGGGGTGGCCGAGGTCGAGCGGCTGGCAGACGCCGCCCGCCTTGAGGACGGCGAGCAGGGCGACGACGGTGTCCGCGCTGCGGGGCAGGGCCAGCGCCACCGCGCTGCCCTGCGGCAGGCCGGAGGCCCGCAGTTCGTGGGCGAGGCGGTTGGCGGCCCGTTCCAGCTCGGCGAAGGTGAGGGTGGTGTCCCCGCTGCGGACGGCGGTGGCGTCGGGGGTGCGGGCGGCCTGGTCCGCGAACAGCTCGGGCAGGGTCCGCTCGGCGGCGGGCTCGGTGCGGCCCGCGGTGGCGGTGCGGATCTCCTCCGCGTCCAGGAGGTCGATGGTGCCGACGGGCCGCTGCGGGTCGTCCAGCAGCAGCGCGGTGAGGCCGTCGAGGTAGCGGCGCAGACCGCTCTCGTGCGCGGCGAGCGAGGGGGCGTCGTAGCGGGCGGGGTTGGCGTCCAGGCCGAGCCGGACGGCGCCGTCGGGCGTGGGGGTGACGGCCACGGCGAGGTCGTCGACGGGCCCGGCGGCGAGGTTGCGCACCACGCCGGGCAGCCCGCCGAACTCCAGGTCGCCCTCGAAGGCCTTGATGTTCACCATCGGCCCGAACAGGGGCTGTTCGGCGGCGGTCAGGCCGAGGTCGCGGCGCAGGTCCTCCTGGCGGTAGCGCTGGTGGCGGCGCACGGCCCGCACCTCGAGGACGACGCGGCGCAGGAGTTCGGCGCCGGTGTCCTGCGGCTGGACGGCGATGCGCAGCGGCATGACGTTGACCATCATGGCGGGGGTGCGCAGGGCGGCGGGGCCGCGGCGGTTCATCAGCGGCAGGCCGAGGACGATGTCCTGTGCGCCGGTCGTGCGGTGCACATAGCCGGCGGTGGCGGCGATGAGGAGTTCGGCCCAGGTGGCCCTGGCGGCCCGGGCGGCGGACTCCAGACGGGTCAGGGAGCCGGCGGGGAGCTCGGCGCCGTGGCGCAGGACGAAGTCGGCGGGGGCGGCGGGGCCGTCGGCGAGGGAGACGGGCTCGGGCCGGTCGGCGAACCGCTCGCGCCAGAAGTCGCGGTCGGCTCCGTGGCGTTCCCCAGCGGCGTATTCGGCCTCGTCCTCGACCAGTTCGCGCAGCGTGCCGAAGGGGTTGGGAGCGGGCTCGGTGCCGGCGGCGAGCGCGGTGTAGATTTCGGCGGTGCGGCGGCCGATGAGGGTCAGGGCGTAGGCGTCGACGGCGAAGTGGTGGACGCGCTGGTACCACCAGTAGCGGTCGTCGGCCAGGCGGATGAGGGCCTGGGTGACCAGGGATCCCTCGGTGAGGTCGACGGGCCGGTCGAGGTCGGCCCGCATCCAGGCCTCGGCCTCCTCGGTCGGGCGGTCGGCCGTGCGCAGGTCGAGGCGGTGCAGCGGCCAGGGGCGGTCGGAGGCGACGCGCTGCGCGGGCGGGTCGTCCGCCGTGGCCACGAGGGCGAGGGTCTCGGCCTCCCGGGCGGTCTGCCGCAGGGCGCGCTCGAACAGCTCCTCGTCCAGGCTGCCGTTGATCTCCACGCAGTCACCGGTGTTGTAGACCGGGTTGTCGGGGGCGAGAGCCTGGGCGTACAGGATGCCGGACTGCGCGGCGAGCAGCGGCAGTTCGGCGGGGGTGGTCTCGGCCTGGTGGTCACGCATGCGTGGGGACTCCCGAAATATGGCAAACGTTCCTGGTCACACCGGACCCCCCGGTGCGTCAGCTTAGGTAAGCCTAAGCTATTTTTTGATCGCTTGTGAGAGCGGCCCCCGACCTGCGCGGGGCGGAGCGAACACCCATGACACAGGAGCCGGACATGACCGTGGCCGAAGGCCTCAAATCCGCCATACGCGAGCGCGTTTCAGCCCATCGTGAGGAGCTCCTGTCGCTCAGCCGGCGCATCCACGCACACCCTGAGACCGCCTTCGCCGAGCACCGCGCCGCCGCCTGGTGCGCCGAGGCCCTGCGCGGCCACGGCTTCGACGTCACCGCCCCCGCCTACGGCCTGGACACGGCGTTCTCGGCGACCGCCGGCTCCGGCCCGGCCACCGTGGCCATCGCCTGCGAGTACGACGCGCTGCCCGGCCTCGGGCACGCCTGCGGCCACAATCTGATCGCCGCCGCCGGTGTGGGCGCGGCGCTCGCGCTGGCCCCGTACGCGGACGAACTGGGCCTGACCGTACGGGTCGTGGGCACCCCGGCCGAGGAGCGCGGCGCGGGCAAGGCGCTGCTGCTGGAGGCCGGGGCGTTCGAGGGGGTGGACGCCGCGATGATGGTGCACCCCTGCCCGTTCGAGGTCGCGGAGTTCCGTTCGTTCGCGCTCGGCACGCTCTCGGTCGAGTACCGGGGCCGTTCGGCGCACCCCAGCCTCAACGCGCACGAAGGCCGCAACGCCGCCGACGCCCTGACGGTCGCCCAGGTCGCCCTGGGGCTGCTGCGCCAGCAGTTGCCGTCGCAGTGGAAGGTGCACGGGGTGACCACGAGCGCGGGCACGGCCCCCAACGCGATCCCCGACCACGCCACCGCCGAGTACGAGATCCGCGCCTCGGCCGCCGAGGACCTGCGCGAGTTGCGCGAGCGCGTGGAGGACTGCTTCCGGGCCGGCGCGCTCGCCACCGGCTGCGAGGTGACGCTGACCCGGCCGGAGCCGGACTACCTCGACTTCCGCACCGACCCCGGGCTCATCGCGCTGTGGCAGGCCAACGCCCGGGAGCTGGGCCGCCCCGAGCCGCAGCAGCGCGAGGCGTTCGCCTGCACGGACATGGGCAACGTCTCGCACGCCGTGCCGTCGATCCATCCGGTGCTGGACATCACCGACGGCACCTGCGGCCCGCACGAGCCGGAGTTCGTCCAGGCGGCCGTCTCGCCGGAGGCGGAGCGCGCGATCGTCGACGGCGCGGTGGGCATGGCCTGGACGGCGGCGGACTTCGCCGCGTCCCGCGCCTGAACGCGACCGGTCCTCAAAGCGCCGGACGGGCTGGTCAGCCCGTCCGGCGTTTGAGGACACAGCACAGCCAGCCCGTCCGGCGCTTGAGGACCGGGGTCCGGGGCGGCGCCCCGGTTACTTCTTCAGCGCCTTGACGATGTCGTCGATGACGACCTGGCTGGCCAGCGGACCGCCCCGCGTGGACCACACCGAACCGTTCACGGTCACGGCGTGGTTCTTCTTGACCGCGTTCAGGTCCTTGTACGCCGGCTTCTCCTGGACGTCCTTCAGGGCCTTCTCGCCGTCCGAGGTGAGCGTGGAGAGGAAGAGCCAGTCACCGTCGATCTCGTTGATCTTCTCCAGGCTGAGCGCCGGGGTGTGGGCGTTGCCGTCCTTGTCCTGGGCCTTGGGGCGCTTGAGGCCCATGTCCAGGGCGACGCCGCTGGCGAACTGCTTCTTCTCCATCCAGCTGGGGCCGTCCGGGTTCCAGCGGACGATGCTGACCTCGGCGCCCTTGTTCTCGCCGAGCTCCTCGCCGGCCTTCTTGGCCTTGGCCTCGTACTCGGTGATGACCTTGTTGGCCTTGTCGAGGCCGTTGACCACGTTGGCGATCCCCCGGAAGGAGAGCTTCCAGTCGTCGGTCGGGGCCATCGTGACCACCGTGGCCGGGGTGATCTCACGGAGCTGCTTGAGGACCTGCTGGTCCTGCATGTCACCGGCGAGGATGAGGTCGGGCTTGGCGGCGATGACCTTGTCCATCACCGGCTGCAGCAGGTTGCCGACGACGTTGATGCCCTTGACCTTGTCCTCGAGGTAGGCCGGCGGCTTGTTCATACCCTGGCCGTTGGTGATGCCGACCGGCTTGAGGCCGAGCGCGAGCACCGCGTCGAGGTCCTCCTGGGTGAGCGTCACGATGCGCTTGGGGTTGGCGGGAACCTTGACCGCCGTGCCCGTCGCGTCCTTGACCGTACGCGTCTCGCCGCCGCCGGACGCCGACTCACCCTTCGCCTTGTCGGAGCCGGAGTCCGAGTCGGAACCGCAACCGGTCAGGAGGAGGGCGGCCGCACCCACAGCGGCGAGAGCCTGGGCCGCACGGCGCGGCGCGGACAGGAGGAAGCGGTCGGGCGAGGTCATCGAAGGCTCCGGGCGTTGAAAAGAACTCAAAAAGAACAGGACAGGCCATCCGTGGGGATCGCTCCCACACCGGACGCTGCGAATATTAGGTTAGCCTTACCTTAAAGTCACCCCACAAGGGGGTTCCCTTTCCTCCGCGTCCTCCGCCGCCCCGCCCGGAGCGGCCCGCCGGGAGGCGGGCCCTTGGGCGGCGGAATCCGGGTCGGCGGCTACTTCTGACGGAGGAACAACAACCGGGCGAGCACTTTCGGCCGACGCGACACGGGCCGGACCTCCGCTGCCGGATCCCCCGGAGCATCGGTGCGCTCCTCGACGATGACGGGGGCGGGCTCCGGCTCGGGAGCGGGACGGTGGATGCGATAGGCCTCGGCGCGCACATAGGCGCCGAGTGCGCGCGCTGGATCGATGCGCATGACGTAACTCCTGCTGTCGTACCTGCTGGCGTGCCGGGAAAACGACGACGTCCCGCCCCTGGGACAGGGGCGGGACGTGGTCCCGGTCAGCAGCGCAGGACGGAATGGTGCGCGCGGTCGGTGGCGGCGACATCGCCGCCCGGCCGGGACGGCGCCTGCCGGCAGGAGGGCCCCCCGGCCCCTCCTGCGACAGGCGCCAGGGCCGGCGGGCAGGCGCGCCTGCCGGTCGGCCGCCCCACCCTCCCCGGACGTGGAACCCGCTGCTCGGCCGTACACGCGGCGCACTCGTCGGAGGACCCGTCCGCCAAGGGAGCGGAGGCGGGGACCTCCTCCCGGACGGATGCGAGCTCCATCCCCTCGGACGCCGCGGCGGAGAGCACGAGCAGCACGGAGGTCAGCACGGCGACCGCAGCCCGCACCACGGGCTGCAGCAATGCCCCACGACCCCACATCGACACACACCAAGCGTAGTTGCTCGATTACCTTGGGTGCATTCCGTCGAACGAGTGAGATTCCGGGCCCCTGCGCACCCACTCGGCCGCCTTCCGTCCGATGAAACGACTGGCCGGAAAGGGTTCCTCCCCTCGAAGGCCCGTCAACGTCGCGGCCCTTGACGGAGTCCAGGGGGGTGCACACGGACCCTTCTGACAGAGAGGCAGTGCGCGATGGGATTACGGACAGTACGCGCGGCGCTGGTGGGTACGGTGGCGGCCGCGCTGGCCGCCACGGGCCTGGCGACGGCGACCGCGGCCGGCAGCGGACAGGGCGGCGGGGGGCACGGCGCGACCCGGGCGGTCATGGAGGCCGAGGTGAAGGCCGGAATGCCGGGAGTCCTGGGGCAGGTTCAGGACGACCACGGCACCTGGAACGGATCGGCCGGCGTGGCCGATCTCGTCACCCAACGCCAGCGCCTCCCCCAGGACCGCTTCCGCATCGGCAGCATCAGCAAGGCGTTCGTCTCCACCGTCCTCCTCCAGCTCGAGGCCGAGGGCAGACTCGACCTCGACGACACGGTCGAACGCCGGCTGCCGGGGGTGGTCCGGGGCAACGGCCACGACGGCAGCCGGATCACCGTCCGCCAACTGCTCAACCACACCAGTGGGGTCTTCAATTACACCGACGACCCCGGCATCGTCGAGAAGCTCACCACGGGCTTCCCCGAGCACCGCTACGACACCTACACGCCCCTGCAGCTGGTCGCGGTCGCCATGAAGCACCGGCCCGACTTCCGGCCGGGCCAGGGCTGGCACTACTCCAACACCAACTACGTCCTCGCCGGAATGATCGTGGAGAAGGTGACCGGCCGCACCTACGCCGCCGAGATCGAAAAGCGCGTCATCGACCGGCTGGGCCTGCGCGCCACCACCCTGCCCGGCACCTCGCCGCGCATGCCGTCCCCGCACGGCCGCGCCTACAGCAAGCTCTCCACGGCGCCGGACGCCCGGATCCACGACACCACCGAGCTCAACCCCTCCTGGGGCGGCGCGGCCGGCGAGATCATCTCCACCACCGGTGACCTCAACCGCTTCTACCGCGCGCTGCTGGGCGGCAAGCTGCTGCCCGAGCGTCAGCAGAAGGAACTGCTCACCACCGTCCCCGTGCGGGACGGCGGCGGCTACGGCCTGGGCATCTCCTCGGCCACGCTGTCGTGCGGCACGACCGTCTGGCTCCACGACGGCGGCATCCACGGCTCCATCTCCCTGGCCGTTTCCACGGCGGACGGACGCCACACCGCCGCCTTCAACCACAACGGCGACTGGACGGAGGGCGACCTCCCAGGACTGGTGGAAGCCGAGTACTGCGGCGGGAAACCGGACGGAGCGGCTCCGAGGACCGGCAGCGCCCTGGCGGCCGTCACCTCCCTGCGCTGACGACCGACCTGCTCGGCGAACGCACCTGACCGCGTCCGCCGCGCGCGCCCCGGGTGGCATGGACTACGCCGTACCCCGGGCGCGCGCCGGCAGGCGTGAGGTGTAATACGTGCAGACCTTGCCCGGTCCCAGGATCCCGGGCCAAGCGGTTGTCCGAGGTGAGGAGCGCACCGTGGAGAAGCCGGAACGGGAACGGGCGGAGTCGGCGGCCCGGCAGGCCGCCGCGCAGCTCACCGCGCAGGACATCCGCGGCGTCGCCCTCACCTGGGTGGACAACGCCGGCATCTCCCGCGTCAAGGCCGTCCCCACCGGCCGGCTCGCGCACGCCGCCCGCCGGGGCGTGGGCGCCTCGCCCTGCTTCGACGTCTACCTCGTCGACGACTCCAGCGTCGGCAGCCGTCACATCGGCGGCCCCGACGGCGATCTGCGGCTGTTCCCCGACCTGGACCGGCTGACCGTCCTGGCCGCGCAGCCCGGCTGGGCCTGGGCCCCGGTGGACCGGTACGAGCAGGACGACACGCCCTACGTCGCCTGCCAGCGGCAGTTCGCCCGCCGGATGGCGGAGGCGGCCGCGGCCCGCGGGGTGCGGCTGAGCATGGGATTCGAGACCGAGTGGGTCGTCACCCACGCCGACGGGCACGAACCCCCGCGCTACGCCTGCTCCGGCCCCGCCTACGGCATGACGCGGGTGATCGAGCTGTCGGACTATCTGCGCGAGGTGCTGGACGCGCTCACCGCACAGCGCGTCGACGTCCTGCAGATCCACCCCGAGTACTCCCCCGGCCAGTTCGAGGTGTCGGTCGCCCCTTCGGACCCGGTCGGCGCGGCCGACCTGTCGGTGCTGGTCCGGGAGACGATCCGCGCGGTGTCGGTGCGGCACGGCCTCGACGCCTCCTTCGCCCCCGTCGTGGAACCCGGCGGCGTCGGCAACGGCGCGCATCTGCACCTGAGCCTGTGGCGTGACGAGCGGAACCTGTGCCGCGGCGGCGACGGCCCGTACGGCATGACGGCCGAGTGCGAGGCGTTCCTGGCCGGGGTGCTGCGGGAACTGCCCGCGCTCCTCGCCCTGGGCGCGCCCACGCCCGCCAGCTATCTGCGGCTGGAGCCCTCGCGCTGGGCGGGGGTCTTCCAGTGCTGGGGCCTGGAGGCGCGGGAGGCCGCGCTCCGCTTCATCACCGGCGCGCCGGACGACGCCGGGGGCGCCAACGCCGAGGTCAAGTGCTTCGACGGGGCGGCCAATCCGTACCTGGTGGCGGGCGGCGTCGTGGCCGCCGGGCTGGCGGGCCTGGACGAAGGGCTGCGGCTGCCGCCCCCGGCGGCCGGCGACCCGGCCGTCACCGGCGGCCAGGAGCGCCTGCCCACCTCCCTCGCCGAGGCGCTGGAGCACTTCCGGGGCTCGGCCCTGCTGCGCACCGCGCTCGGCGATCCGCTGTTCGAGGCGATCGCCGCGGTCCGCGCGGGCGAGGTGAAGCTGTTCGAGGGCCTCGCACCGAAGGACATCGCGGCCGCGACGCGCGGACGGTACTGACATGACCGGCCTGCCGATTCCCCCGCTGGTGGACCACCACTGCCACGGCGTGGCCCGCGCCGGGCTCTCCGCGCAGGCCTTCGAGTCCTTTCTCACCGAGTCCGACGCGCCCGCCGCGCCCGGCACCTCCTTCTTCGACACCCAGCCCGGCTTCGCCGTGCGCCGCTGGTGCGCACCGCTCCTGGACCTCGAACCGCACTGCCCGCCCGAGGCCTACCTCGCCCGCCGGGCCGAGCTCGGCCCGGCCGAGGCCACCCGGCGCCTGCTCGGCTCCTGCGGCATCTCCGACTTCCTGGTCGACACGGGGCTGCCCGGCGACCTGACGAGCCCCCAGGAGCTGGCGGCCGCCGGAGACGCCGCCTGCCACGAGATCATCCGGCTCGAACATCTGGCGGAACGGATCGCCGACGGCGCCGACAGTCCCGCCGCGTTCCTCGACGCTCTGGGGGACGCCGTACGGGACGGCGCCCGCACCGCCGCCGGCTTCAAGTCGGTGGTCGCCTACCGCTACGGCCTGGACTTCGAACCCGGCCCGCCCCGCCCGGCCGAGGTGCGGACCGCCGCCGACCGCTGGCTCACCGCCCGTACGCCGGGCACCCGGCTGGCCGAGCCCGCGCTGCTGCGGCATCTGCTGTGGAGCGCCGCCGAGACCGGCGCACCGCTGCAGCTGCACACCGGTTTCGGCGACCCGGACCTGCGGCTGGACCGCTGCGACCCACTGCTGCTCACCGACTTCGCGCGGGCGGTGCGCCCGACCGGCTGCACGCTGGTGCTGCTGCACTGCTACCCCTACCACCGGGGCGCCGGCTATCTCGCCCACGCCTTCCCCCACGTCTACGCCGACATGGGGCTCGCCCTGACCCACACCGGGGCTCGTGCGGGGGCCGTCCTGGCCGAGATGCTGGAACTGGCCCCGTTCGGAAAGCTCCTGTTCTCCACCGACGCCTACGGCCTGCCGGAGCTCTACGTCGTGGGCGCCGAACTCTTCCGGCAGGCCCTCGGCCGGCTGCTGACGGGATGGGTGGAGGAGGGCGCCTGGTCGGCCGGGGACGCGGAACGGGTGGCGGCCCTGGTCGCGGCGGACAACGCCCGCCGCGTCTACGGCCTGGGCCCGGCCAAGGCCACGTCGTCCGACCCCGCTGCCCCACCCGCACCCCTTTCATCGTTCGGGTGAAGCTGCCCGCCATCCGGTCCTGCGCTCCGGTGGCCTCCGCGAGCATTGCGGAACATGCGACACCCGATCCGCACGCTCGGCGCCATGGCTCTCACAGGACTGCTCACCCTCACCGCGCCGCCCTCCGCGCAGGCGGCCACGGGAACGTTCGTCTACTCCACGCCCCAGGGGGCCGAACGGCACGGGCTGACCAATCCGGTCGACGGGCACTGCTACCCCGTCGGCCACGCCCAGGGCGTCACCGGCAATGAGACGGACCGCAACGCCTACCTCTACGACACGCCCGACTGCCGGGGTGCGGCGGCGTACTTCCCGGCCGGGTTCTACGGCCAGCAGTCGTTCCACAGCGTCGTCTTCATGCGGTAGGGCGCACCCGCGCGGCGTCACTCCTGTGGCGTGACGCGGCCCCATGGGTTCCGCTGATACGGAGGGAACAAGTTCGCTACTCTGGGCGGTCGAGCCGCCGACGCGGGGAGGACCCATGAGCACCGGCACGGTGTGGAGCATCGAGCGCATTCGCGACGTTCTCGGCAGCCCCGACCTCTCGCGGCGCTTCAGCGACGAGATCGGCCGGGCCCCCGCGCACACGGTGCCGGCCGTGTTCGCCAAGTGGCAGGCCATCGCCGAACGGACGCTCGCCTCCGTCGAGCGGGGACGGCAGGCGGCGGCCGCCGAGGCCGCGGGCGGCGAGGTGCCGGGCGAGTGGATCGACATCACCCAGAAGGTGCAGGAGGACGCTGCCCTCATTCGCGCCCACGGAGCCCCCTGGAGCTGACACCCTGAGTCGGTGTACGCGCTCAAGTACGATGCGACGATCGCGGCCGTCTGGGACTCCCTTCCGCCCGCGGTGAGCGGGCAGCTCAGCGACGTCCTCGCCGCGGCCTGCGCGAGCCCCCTCTCGGTGACCGTCCCGTACGGCGAGGACGACGGAATCATGAGGATGCTGGTGCTCGACGACGTCTTCGCCGTCATCTATCTGGGGCACCAGACGAAGACGCTGCACATCTACCAGATCGACTACATCGGCTGAGCCGGCCGCGCGAGGCCGGCCAGCACGCCGACGGCCCGGTCGAGTTCCTCCTCGGTGTTGTAGTAGTGCGGGGAGAGTCTCACCAGCGGGTGGACGCCGCGGTCCTCGGTGTCGAACTGCGACTGCTCGGGGGCCGTGGTGGTCACGTTGATGCCCCGGCCGGCCAGCACGGCCTTGACCTCGTCCGCGGGCACCCCGTCGACCTTGGCGGTCACGATGGCGCACCGCTGAAGCCCCAGGTCGTACGTGCGGACGCCCGGCACCGCGTCGAGCCGCTCGCGCAGGGCGGCCCCCAGGGCGACGGCCCGCTCGCCGATGGCGTCCAGGCCGAGGTCCAGGGCCTGGCGCACGGCGCTGCCCAGGCCGAGCACGTTGGAGTAGCTCATCTCCCAGGTGGCGAAGCGCCGGGCGCCCGGCCGCCAGGTGAAGCCGCGCTTGCCGTCCCAGACCGAGGCGGCGGTCTCGTTGACGTAGGGGTCGAGGCGGTCCAGGATCCCGGTGCGCACCCACAGGAAGCCCGTGCCGCGCGGCCCCCGCAGGAACTTGCGGCCCGTCGCGGTGAGCATGTCGCAGCCGATCTCCTGGACGTCGACGGGGAACTGGCCGACCGACTGCGTGGCGTCCAGCAGGAACGGCACCCCCGCCCGGCGAGTGATGCGGCCGATCTCGGCGGCGGGGTTGACCAGGCCGCCGCTGGTGGGGACGTGGCTGACGCCGACCAGCTTGACGCGCTCGTCGAGGAGGGCGGCCAGCGCCGCGGTGTCGAGGCGGCCGTGGGCGTCGTTGGGGACGACGACGACCTCGGCGCCGGTGCGCTGGGCGACCTGCAGATAGGCCAGCACGTTGCTGCCGTACTCGGAGCGGCCGGTCAGGATCCGGTCGCCGGGCCGGAAGGCGAGGGAGTAGAACGCGGCGTCCCAGGCATGGGTGGCGTTGTCGAACAGCGCCACCTCCTCGGGTCGCCCGCCCAGGAGCTCGGCGACGGCGGTGTAGACCGCCTCGATGGCCTCCAGGCGCTCGGCCGCGGCCTCGTAACCGCCGATGCGGGCCTCGAGTTCGAGGTGGCCGGTCATCGTCTCGAGGGTGCGGCGGGAGAGGAGGGCGGCGCCCGCGTTGTTCAGGTGCACGCGGTGCGCGCAGCCCGGGGTGGCCTCGCGCAGTGCGGCGATGTCCATAAGGTGCGCTCCTGGTATCAGAGTTGAGGTGCGTACGGGTGGTGTCCGGGTCGACTCCACGACTCGACCATGCCCATATGCCGGTGGCCGGATGCCGCCCAGCACTCCTGACGCGGGCCCGGGGGTGGTCCCAGTGCCACCCCCGGAACGGAACCCAGCGGGATCGATCACGACGGCGCGGAACGGAAGCATCAGTGGTGCAACCGCAATCGCGTAGGAGGATCGATGTTCACGTTCGGGAAGTCACGACGGCCGGCGTCCGCTCTGTCGGGCGTCGTGGTGGCGGCCATAGCCGCTGCCGTCCTTCCGGCGTCCGCCGCCCTGGCCCAACCGTCCGTACCGGCCCGCTACGCACAGCAGCACCTGGACTGGCAGCAGTGCGAGAAGGACTCGCCGCTGGAGTGCGCGGCCATGACCGTGCCCCGCGACTGGCACCACCCGGACGCCGGGGCGGACATCACCGTGGAGGTCTCGCGGCATCGGGCGAGCGACCCCGCCAAGCGGCGCGGGGTGCTGATGATGGCGGCGGGCGGGCCGGGGGGCAAGGGGCTGATGAGGCCGGCGCGGCTGGTGAAGGATTCGCCGTCGGTGGGCGCCGCCTATGACGTGGTCGGCTTCGACCAGCGGGGAGTGGGGCGCAGCACGCGGGCGGTGTGCGAGAACGACGCGGAGTTCGCCGACTTCCTGGACGGGGACTTCCGCGACCGCTCCCCGGCGGCGCTGCGGCGGGTGGTGGACCGATCGCGGAAGTTCGTGGAGAGCTGCCGCAGCCGCAGCGGTGACCTGCTGCCGTACCTGAACACCGATCAGACGGCCCGGGACATGGACCTCTTCCGGTCCCTGCTGGGGGAACGCAAGATCTCCTACTACGGTCCGTCCTACGCCACGATGATCGGCGCCTATTACGCGACGCTCTTCCCGCAGCGCGTCGAGCGGGCCGTGCTGGACAGCAACATCGCCTTCGACGGCTCCTGGGAGAGCTTCATGAAGGACCAGCCGATGAGCTTCCAGCGCCGCTTCGAGAAGGACTTCCTGCCGTGGCTCGCGCAGTACGACGGCGTCTACCACTACGGCCGTACCGCCGCCGAGGCGAAGGCGAACTGGGAGCGGCTGCGCGGTGAGCTGGGGCGGCGGCCGGTGACCGTCGAGGGGGTCGTGGTCGGCCCCAACCAGCTGGACAGCGGGACGATCCAGGCGATGTACAACGCCGGCCAGGGCTTCGGGCCGCTTGCGGCGGCGCTCGCCGCGCTCGATCACTGGGACGTCGCGAAGCCGGAGGAGAAGGCCACGGTGCGGCAGCTCTTCGGGGGCTACGCCGACTCCTCCTTCTTCGCCCAGTACTTCTCGGTGACGTGCAACGACACCCCGTGGACCCGGGACATGGACCACTGGATCCGGCGCAGCGGCGAGGACACCCGCGAGCGGCCGCTGGCGGGGGCGCGCGAGCTGGCCTTCGCCTCGGTGTGCGCGGCCTGGCCCACGTCGCCGGCGCCGAAGGTGAAGGTCACCGGTGCCGGCCTGCCGGCCACGCTCATGCTCAACTCGGTGCACGACCCGGCCACTTATTACGAGGCGGCGCTGCGGGCCCACCGTGCCCTGCGCGGCTCGCGCCTGGTGACGGTCACGGGCGGGGGCGACCACGGGCAGTACCTGGCGGGCAACGCCTGTGTGGACGGCGTCGTCGACGCCTATCTGCTCGCGGGGACGGTGCCCGCGGGCGACACGTCCTGCGCCGCCGGTCCTCTGCCGGTGCCCGAGGGGGCGCGGGCGGCGGCGTCGGCAGCGAAGTAGGCGCGTGCCGTATCCGGTCCGGGTGCCCTGTCGTTGATGCGACAGGGCGGCAGGAAGGTCGGGGACATGCGCATCCAGATCATCACAGCGGGCACGATGGGCTCCGTCGCCCCGTACACGGGCCTCGGACATCGGCTGTTCGCCGAGGGCCATGACGTGGAGATCGCCGCACACGCGCGGTTCACGGACGTGGTGGCCTGCTGCGGTCTGCGGATGCGGGCGCTGGAGGCCGACCCGTTCGAGGAGCTGCTGGGCGCGCACAGCCGCTTCCGGCGCGCGGTCCGTTCGCCGGCGGCCGTGCTGCGCGTGGTGCGCGCCACCGAGCAGGCGGCCCTCGCGCTCGTGGACGGGATCCTCGCCGCCGTCGACCCCAAGGCGGACGTGGTCCTGCTGTCGTCGATCGCCGCGCCGATCGGCCGGGTCGTGGCGCGCTACCACGACATTCCGAGCATGGGCGTCTTCCTCCAGCCCGACACCCCCACGGCCGCGTTCTCGCCGTGCACGATGCCCTGGAAGCCCCCCGGGTTCGGCAACCGGCTGCGGGGGCACGCGGCGAACGCCGTGCTGGACGCGCTGTACGCCACCGCCAACCGGAGTCTGCACGCCAGGCTCGGCCTCGCCTACCGCAGCGGTCACCGGCTGCGCGTCGAGCGGGAGCGCGGCGGCTGGCCCATCTGGCACGGCTACAGCCCCTCGGTGGTGCCGCTGCCGGCGGACTGGCGTCCCGGGCTGGGCGTCGCGGGGTACTGGTGGCCGCACGAGTGCGCCGACTGGGAGCCGCCCGCGCTGGTCACCGACTTCCTGGCGGCCGGCCCGCCGCCGGTGTTCGTGGGCTTCGGCAGCATGATGCCCGGTGACCCCGGGCGGCTCGCCGACGTCACGGCGCGGGCCCTGCGGGCCGCGGGGCTGCGCGGCATCGTGCAGTCGGGCTGGGCGGGGCTGTCCGTGATGAACGACGACGTCATCACGGTCGGCCCGATCCCGCACGGCTGGCTCATGCCGCGTACGGCCGCCGTGGTGCACCACGCGGGGGCCGGGACCACGGCGGCCGGTCTGCGGGCCGGGGTGCCCGCGGTTCCCGTGCCCGTCCTCACCGATCAGCCGTGGTGGGCCGAGCGGCTGGCGCGCCTCGGTGTGAGTCCGGGGGTGCTGCCGTACGCGGAGCTGAGCGCCGGCCGGCTGGCCGAGGCGCTGCGGCGGGCCACGGGCGAGCCGCGCTTCGCCCGGCGGGCCACCCAGCTGGCCGCCCGGCTGGGGCTGGAGGACGGGGCAGGGGCGGTCGCCCGGGCGATCGCGGACATGCCCTGCTGAGGATGTGCCGGGCCGTCGGCACGGCCCGTTCCGGAGAACCGCTGAGACCAGGACGTAAGGACTCCCTGTGACCCCCCACCCGTCCCTGCCCGAACTCGCTTCCTCCTCCCGGACCGCCGAGCGGCCGGCCGCCTTCGCCATGCCCCCGCTGGACGCCTGGCTGTACCGGCACCAGAGCAGTGGGGCGGTGTGCATGACCGCCGGGATCCTCGCCCGGTTCGAGGGCCCCGCACCGTCGTTGCCGGGCCTGCGGGAGCTCGCGCGGCGCCGGTGGGGGGCGTACGAGCGGCTGCGCTGGACGCCGGGGGCGCCGGCGACCGGGTCCGGTGCGTGGCCGCACTGGACGCCGGGGGCGGAGTTCGATCCCGGGCAGCACATTCCCGACTCGCCCTCGCCGGCCCCGCTGGAGGCCCGTACCGCCCAGCTGCTCGCCCATCCGCTCGGCCCGGCCCGCCCGCCGTGGCAGCTGCATCTGCTGCCGGCCCCCGACGGGTTCGCCCTGTTGCTGCGCGCCCATCACGCCCTGCTCGACGGGGTGTCGTTCGTGACGCTGCTGCGCGATCTGCTCGACGCGCCGGCCGCCGTTCCGGGGCAGCGAATGCGGCCGGGTGCCGGGGAGCCGGCCGGGCCGCCCCGGCTCGCGCTGGCCCGGGCACTTGCGGACCTGCTGCCGAGGGCGCGGCCGCTGCCGTTCCACGGGCCGGTGGACTCGCGGCGGGCGGTGGCGTGGAGCCGGGTGTCGGCGGCGGAGCTGAGCGCGGCCCGGGACGCCCTGCCGTCGGGGCGGGCGTCCGCCAACGCGGTGTTCCTGGCCGCGGCGGCCGGTGCGCTGCGCACCGCGGGCGTCACGGGGCGGCTGCCGGGGCTGCCGGGACTGTGCGCGATGGTCCCCGTGGACGTGCGCGCCGACGACGAGGGGGCGGTGCTGGGCAACCGCTATGCCACGGTGCGGGTGCCGCTGCCCGCGGGCGGCGGCCCGCAGCGGCGGCTGGCGGCCGTGGACGGCTTCACGCGGCGCGCGGCGCTCAAGCAGCGGGCGCGTGCGCAGGCGCTGTTCGTGGCGTCGCGGCCGCGGCGGTACGGGCTGGTGGGCGAGGTGCTGGGCCGTTACGCGGACTCCCCGCTCTACTCCTCCCTGCTGTGCAGCAGCATGGCGACCCATGCGGGCCCGCTCGCCCTGGGCCCGGCGCGGCTCACCGGCATCGCCGCGCTGCCGCCGCTCAGCCCGGGGCATCCGGTGGCGATGACGATGGCCGTGCACGACACGAGCGCAACGGTGACGGTGACGACCGACCACGCCCACCGGCACCTGGGGGCGCGGCTGTCCGCCCTCGTCCGCGAGGAGATCCTCGCGTTGGTCGTCTGAGGGCCGTGCGCTCGGACGGGCGACGGCCATATGGGCAGTAACGTCCCGCCTCGGTTCTCGTTCCCCCTGGTGAAGTCCCCCCACGAAACGGAGACCGGCCGTGCCGACGCGTACCGCACTCCTTGAAGAGGTCATTCCGCTCACGCTCGACGGTTACGCGTACAGCGGCCGGGTCGTGCACCAGCCGAACGCCAGAATGGCGCCCATCGTCCTCGTGGGCGGGGCGTTCCAGCACCAGAACGCCTGGGGCCGGCTGGAGCAGGGTTTCCTCGAGGCCGCGAGCGTCATCACCGTGGACCTGCCGGGCTGGGGCGGCGCGGACCGGCTGCCGGCGCGGTACGGCTTCGACTTCCTCGCCGAGGCGCTCGACCAGCTGCTGTCCAAGGTCGCCCCGTCCCCCGTGAACATCCTCGGCGGATCGTACGGCACGGCCGTGGCCTACCAGTGGGTGCGCGACCACCCCGGGCGGGCCGAGCGGATGGCGCTGGTCGGCACGATGTCGCACCTGGCGGACCATGTGCGCGCCCGCGTCGAACGGACGCTGCTCATGGCGGAGAAGGGCCGGCGCGCGGAGTTCGTCGAGTGCGTCGTCGAGACCATGGTGTGCACCTCGCCGGGTGTCACCGTGGCCCGCCGGCCGTCGATCATCCGGTGCCTGAACCGGGCGCTGCACGACATGACGGCGGACGACATCGCCAAGTACCAGGACAACTCCGAGCGGCTGCTGGCGTCCCCCCGGCTGCCGGGCGGTCCGGCCGTGCGCGTGCCGGCCCTGGTGACGACGGGCGAGCACGATCCCTTGAGCACCCCGGCGCTGAGCCGCGAGGCGGCCACCCGGCTGCCGGACGCCCGCTTCACCACGTTCAAGGACGCCGATCACCTCGTCCACCTCGAAAGGCCGGCGGAGGTGGTGGACCTGATGACCCGTTTCTTCGCCGACGAGCCGCTGGTCGGCCTGGAGTACTGCCATCCGGTCGAGCACGTCCGGCAGCGGCCGATGACCACGCTCCCCTCGCCCCGCCCGGCGGGCGATCGCTGAGGGGTCCGGCCCCTCCGGGAGGCCGGACCGGTGGGACGGGGTCAGTCCTCGTGGGCGCCGGAGGGCAGGCGGCGCAGCTTCATGGCGGTGCGGGTGCGGAAGGCGTAGTCCAGCATCTTCGCGGCGTCCGGGTAACGGCCGGCGGCATCGTTGAGGATGACGCCGACGACCTTGCGGGAGCCGCGCTGGGCGGCGAAGACCAGGCAGGGGCCCGCCGCCTGTGTCGACCCGGTCTTGAGCCCGATGACGCCCTGGTACGAACCGAGCAGCTTGTTGGTGTTGTACCAGGTGTAGAGGCGGTTGACGTTGGCCGCCTTCTGCTGGGTGCTCGTCGCCTTCATCACCGTGGCGAGGGTGCCGCTGCTCAGGGCGTGCCGGGCGAGCTTGGCCAGGTCGCGGGGGGTGCTGTAATTGCCGCCCTGGGAAGAGATGCCGTCGAACGAGTCGTAGTGGGTGTTGCGCAGCCCCAGTTCGCGGGCCTTGTCGTTCATCTTGGCGACGAAGGAGTCGGTGCGCGCCGCTTCGGTGCCGCCGCTGCCGAAGGTGTCGGCGAGCGCGTAGGCCGCGTCGCATCCGGAGGGCAGCATCAGGGCGTAGAGCAGCTGCCGGACGGTCAGTTTGTCGCCCGTGCGCAGGTCGGCCGTGCTGGCCTGCTTGCGGGTCACCCAGTCGCGGTAGGACTGCTTGACGGCGATCTGCCGGTCGAGCTCTCCGGCGTGGTCGTCGAGGACCACGACGGCGGTCATGATCTTGGTGGTGCTGGCCATCGGCCGCTTGGTGTCCGCCGCCTTGCCCCACGGCTTGCCGTCGGGGCCGCTGTCGAGGTACGCGCCCTTGGCGCCGATCTCCCCGGGGCCGGCCGCGGCTTCGGCGGTGGCCGTCGGGAGGGCGACCGCGACGGCCGCGGTGGACGCGGTCAGCGCCGTTCCCCAGCGGCGGACCACCCCCCGGCGGAGCCGCACGTCGACACTTCCCCCACATCGCTGCATGGATTCTCCAGATTTCCTCGCTGGTCGGGTTGGGGCGAGCGCATGCTTGCACCCGATGCCGCGCGAGATGAAATCCCTTCACTAATGAGTGAAGACAGTCGGATAATTCCCCGATATTCGAACGCATTTATATGGACGAAAAGGGGAGTGCCCGTACCGGTGTAGTACGGGCACTCCCCCGCTCGCGTTCCGCGCAAACCCGCGGTGGCGCCGGGCTCAGGCCGAGCAGATGCCGCGCGCGTGGTCGAACGTGGCGGCTGCCTGCGAGTACGTCCAGGCGGGATCGAGCAGCTTGGCCTCGAGCTGCTTGGCGGCTTCCGGGCTCTCCACGATGTAGCCGAAGTCCTGCAGCCACGAGGGGTAGAGGTTCTTGGAGCCGATGTAGAAGGCGGAGCTGTCCACGGACACCATCTTGTGGTGCAGCGCGTACGGCTTGCCGTCGGCCCAGGTGGCGCCCGGCGAGCTGCGGAAGGTGGCGAGCTGGAGGGTGGAGCACATCGCGGCCTTGGCCTTCTGCTGGTCGCCGGTGACCAGGGCGAGGCGGCCGCGGAGGGTGTCGCTGATCTCCGCCAGGGACTTGATCTGCGAGTAGCCGCCGCTGCCGACCGCGCCGCGGTTGGCGGGGTCGCTGACGACGATGCGGACCTTCACGCCGGCCGCCATCTTCGCCGCGAGGGCGTCGTAGAGGCGGATGTCGTAGCGGGCGATGGGCGGGCAGGTGGCGTTGAGGTCCTGCTGGGAGATCACGATCTGGCGGTCCGCGCTGGCCACCAGGGCCCGCAGGGCGCTCTCCTCGGGGTTGACCGTGTCGTAGTCACGGTCGGCGTTGGTCTTGTCGGGCAGGCCGACGACGCACTTGGTGTCCGGGGCAGTCGGCAGCTGCGGGGTGAACTTCGAGGCGGGGTCGGAGTCCTTGATGCCCACGCCGAGTCCGCCGACGGCGATCACGGGGACGTCGCCCGTCGGGGCGGCGGGGGTGGGGTTGGCGTCCTTCTCCATCGTGGGCATGCACTCGCCGCCCGAGCCGGCGAACCAGACGCTGGCGATGTTGCTCTTGTTCCGGCACGTCCAGGTCCAGAGCGTGTCCAGGTAGCGTCCCGCGGTGCTCGCGGCCGGGCCGGTGAGGGCCATGTCGACGTCCGTCACCGGGTGCGAGGTGTCGAGGTAGTCGCCCTTCCAGCTGTTGATGCCGCCGGTGATGGCCGACTCGCCGTCCACGACGAGGAGCTTGGAGTGGTTCCAGGAGAAGCTGGTCTTCGACGTGGTCATCGACGCGACGTTCAGCGTGATGCCGTCGGCGGCCTTGCCGAGACGGGCCTTGAGGTCGTCCCGGTACTTCGTGGGCAGCACGTTCATGTGGTAGACCGGCGCTGCGCCGACCAGGACGCGTACGCGCAGCTTGCTCCCGGACTCCACCGAGGCCTTGAGACCGGCGGCGATCGCGTCCTGGAACGCTCCGTCGGGGAAGGGCGCGAGGGTGGAGATGTCGACCGTGCGCTTCGCCTTGGAGATGTTCTCCGTCATCTTCGCGAGCAGCCGCTTGGTGCCGGGCCGGTCCGCGCACGTGGCGTCGCCCCAGCAACCGGGGCTCTGCAGGAGCCAGTCGGAGGGGTCTGCGGCGGAGGCGTCCAGCTTGTTCCCGGCGGTGCGCTGCCAGATGTCACCTTCGAGACCGGGCGAGACCTGACGCAGCGTCTTCTCGACGGCGTCGAGATGCGGGGTCGGCGAGGAGCTCGCGAAGGCGGGGGCCGCGGGGAGCGCGGCGAGGACGACGGCCGAGACCGTCGCACTGCGGGTGAGACGGCGTAAACGGCGGAGCCGGTGGCGGAGCAATTGTGCATCCTTAAACGAAGGAACGATTCCGCGAACGGAAGATCAACGCGGAGAAGCTATCAGTTGTCGAACAGTTGAACAGGACACATCGGTCCCCACCGGCGGATTCAGGTCAGCGGCCCCTCCCGGGGGCGCCCTCCGGTCCGCACCGCGCCGTACGTCTCGCGTATGACCCTCCGCCCTGCCACCAGCCCACAGAGGTACGGCAGACCGCCTGATGGATGGACGTCCCGCCCCGCCCCACGGCCATAGCTTCGTGATGAGCTTCTTGATCACATCCGTCAGGAAGACCGGAAGTCCGTCACGACGGAGGCAGACATGTACGGCAAGGCATTTGCCCCCGAGTACCGCGGCGCGCTGGGCGAGCTGTCGGTCAACTCCTCGCTGGAGGAGGTATTGGACAAGGCCGTGGAACAGCGGCGCAGGGCCGAGCTGCGCGGTGTCGCCCTGGAGTCGGCGCACGCGTCGCTGGCCGTCGCCGAGGCCAGCCGCCGCCTGGGCCGGATCGCCGAGGCCGAGCAGGCGTGGAAGGCCAGCTACCGGGCGGCCCGGCAGGCCGGCGACGAGGGTGCGATGGCGTGGGCGGTGTGGAGCGGCGGCACCCTGGCCCGCCAGCGCGGCGACCTCGCCCTGGCGCGGCGGTGGCTGGCCATCGCCGCCGAACTGGCCGAGCGCGGCGGCGACGTCGTCGCCCGCGGCTACTCCCTGGCCGGGCTCGCCGAGACGGGCCGCATCCAGGGCGACTACCGTGCCGTCGGCGAGCTGCACGAGAAGCTGCTGGCCGAGGCCAGACGGCGCGGCGAGGCCCGGCACACGGTGTGGGCGCTGGAGGGCATCGCGCAGATGCACCGCAACACCGGCTCGTACGACACGGCCCTGGCCATGTTCGAGGAAGCCGCCCTGATAGCGGCGCGGGCCGACGACGCCCGCGGCCGGGCGTGGGCGCTGCGCGGCATAGCCGACGTGCTGTCCCTGCGCGGGGAGACCGACCGGGCCCTGGAGCTGCTGGCCGAGGCCGAGCGGGCCTGCCGCGACATGCGGCTCGTCAGCGCACTGGCCTACAACCACAAGATGCGGGGCAACGTGCTCTTCCGCGCCGGCCGCTACGAGGAGGCGCGGGCGACCTACAGCGGGGCCCTGGAGGAGTTCCGCGCGATGGGCGAGCCGCGGGGCACGGCGCTCGCCACGCTCGGCCTGGTCAAGGCCCGGGCCCGCCTGGGGCGCGACGTGGCCGGTACCGCCGCCGACCTCGACGCGCTGCACGCCACGCTCGGCGGCCTGGGCCTGCTGCACGCCCGGGAGATGGTCGACCGGGCGCGGGCCGAGCTCGGGATCGCGCCCGTGCCGGCGGCCTCGGCGCCCTGAGACGGCCGCCGCCTTCGCCGCCGTGCCCACCGCCCCGCATCCCACCGGACGAGAGAAGCCCGCCATGACGTCACAGACCGGCCTGCAGGTGCCCCCGATATCCCCGCACCATGTGCTCGAGCGCTGCCGGGAGCTGGTCGAACCGGCCTTGAGGGAGGCCGTGCGGAGCCTGCACCCCTGGCCGCGGCTGATGGCCTCGTTCTCGCTCGGCTGGTGCGACGCCGAGGGCACGCCGGGCGCCTTCGCCGGCGGCAAGGGACTGCGGCAGGCCCTGGCCGTCGTGGGGGCCGAGGCCGCGGGCGCGCCTGTGGGGGCGGGGGTCGCGGGGGCGGTCGCGGTGGAGCTGGTGCACACCTTCTCGCTGGTGCACGACGACATCATGGACGGCGACGAGCGGCGGCGGCACGGCGCCAGCGCCTGGAAGGCGTTCGGCACGGGCCCCGCGGTGCTGGCCGGCGACGCGTTGTTCGCCCTCGCCGTCGAGACGCTGGCGGCGGCGGACGGCGGGCAGAGCGCGGCGGCCCTGCGGTATCTGGCCGGGGCGCTGCGGGAACTGGTGGCGGGCCAGGCCGACGACCTCCTCTTCGAGGCCCGGCCGTGGACGGGCCCCGAGGCCGTGGGCCTGAAGGAGTACGAGGCCATGGCGGCCGGCAAGACCGGTTCCCTGCTCGGCTGCGCGCTGGCGCTGGGCCCGGTGCTCGGCGGGGCCTCGCCGCTCGTGGTGGACGCGCTCGCGCGGGCGGGCCGGCATCTGGGGGCGGCGTTCCAGGCGGTGGACGACCTGCTGGGGATCTGGGGCGACCCGGGCGCGACGGGCAAGCCGGTCCACGGGGACCTGCTCCGGGGGAAGAAGACCCTGCCGGTGCTCGCTGCCCTGGCCGCGGATTCCCCGGCCGGCCGGCGGCTCGCGGACCTGCTGGGCCCGGCCGTCCCGCTGGACGCCGCGGGCGCGCGCCGCGCGGCCGGGCTCGTCGAGCGGGCCGGGGGCCGGGACGCCGCCCTGGCGCAGGCCCGCCGCCATGCGGCCGCCGCGCGTGAGTGCCTGTACGGGGTGCCGCTGGCACCGCGTGCGACGGACGAACTTCTCGCGCTCACCGGCTTCCTGGTGGAGCGGCGGCTGTGACGGGGGCGGGCCCTGCCGGGCGGGGTGCTCAGGCGGTGCGGTTCACGACGACGCTGCCTGCCGCCTTGTCGTGGAAGCACTGCCGGAAGGGCTTGTCCCAGCAGCAGGACAGCACGTTGATCAGGCCGCCGAGCGGGATGAAGCCGATCAGGAGGTAGACCAGCCACCGGCCGAACGCGGCGCCGAGGGTCAGGTTCTGGCCGTCGGAGAGCCGGGCGACGCGCAGACCGCAGATGCGCTTGCCGAACGTGGCACCGTACTTCCAGGTCAACACCGGCTCGTAGCACAGGACCATGAGGATGCCGGCGATGCCGAGGACGGCGCCGATGGCGGGCGTGGCGCCGGAGGCCTCCATCAGCGCCACGTTGATCAGGCTCACGACGAGCATGGGCACGACCATGAAGATGATGTCGAGAACGCGGGCGCCCAGGCGGGCGCCCTGGTTGGCGAGGGCCTGCTCGGGCGGGCCGGCGGGGCCCATCGGCGGCATGGACGGCGGGTAGTACTGGGGCGGCGGGGCGTTGTAACCGTAGGGGTTCTGGACGCCGGGCTGCTGCTGGTATTGACTCACACAACTGATCCAATAGGAGAGGCGGCCGATCATACAAATCGATGATTGCGCGTCAGATATTCAATTCCGCATCGATGCCCTTTGCAGGTTTATGCGGAGCGTCGGCGGATGACGACGCGGTGCACGGTCGCCGGCCACGGTCCATTTCCTTCCATTCCGGTCGTAGGGCGGCCAGATTGGTCGTACAGAAATACGCCGCCGCCCCGGCCAGGAGCACCGGCATCAGCCCGAGCGATGCCACGGCGGCGCCCGCCAGCAATCCTCCGAGAGGAATGCCGGCCCAGGCGCATGAATCCCCCAGGGCCCGTACGCGGCCCAGGAGTTGACGCGGCACGCGCTCGAAGGAGATCGCGCCCAGGATCGGATTGAGAAAACCCGCGCCGAATCCGGAGAGCGCGAACACCGCCACCACCGCCCACACCGGGGCCCCCGAGGCGAGGATCAGCCAGCGCGGCGCACCGGCCAGCAGGAAACCGGCGAAGAACACCAGCCGGCGCGGCAACCGGTGGGCCACGGCGGCGGCGATGAGGCTGCCGCAGACCGCCGCGATCCCGGCCGTGGCGGCGGTCAGGCCGATCACCGCCGGCCCGCCGCCGCTCTCCCGCGCCCAGACCGGCACCAGCACGGCGTTGAACGCCGCGTCCAGCAGGTTGGTGATGCCCACCATGACGATGATGGTGAGCAGCAGGCGTTCGCCGCGCAGGAACGCGAAGCCCTCGCCGAGGCGCCGCCAGTAGCCGGCCCCTCCCCCGCCGTCGACGGATGCGGCGTCGTCGCCGACGGGCCGGCCCATGCCGCGCGGCAGGACCAGCGCGATGACGACCGACCCGAGGGCGAACGACACGGCGTTGACGACCAGGCCGGTCAGCGGGCCGATGAAGGCCACCAGCGCACCGCCGGCCGCCGGGCCCACCGTGGAGGCCAGGCGCTCGGTGACGCCCGCCAGGCCGGTGGCCCTCTCCAGCGGCACCCGGCTGCGGTCGGCCGCCTCCGGGACCATGATCTCCTTGGCCAGATCGCCGGGGCCGCGCACCGCGCCCACCACCGCGACCAGCGTCAGCAGCAGCCAGAAGGGCAGCACGTGCAGACTGTGCGTCAGCGGGATGAGCAGGACGGCCACCGCGCTGACCAGGTCGGTGCTCCAGGACACGACCCGGGGGCCGACGCGGTCGACGAGCGGGCCCGTGAGGGCCTTGACCAGGACATAGGGGGCCATCTCACAGAAGGCGACCAGTCCGGTGAGAGTGGCGCTGCCGGTGGTGACGAGGACGAACCACGGCAGGGCGATCGCCGAGACGCGCGTACCGGTCACGGACACGGCCGTGGCGGCCAGGACGCCGGCCAGCGGGCGTAGGCGGTGCGGGCCGGTCTTCCGTGCGGTGTCGATCTCGTCGGCTATGCGGCCCGTGGGGTGAGGAGGGGGCGGTCCGTCGCCCGGTCTGTTGCGATCTGCCATGCCCTTGACATTAGACGGCCGTTTCGCGGCCGCAGAAAGCGTTTTTCGGCTAGCTGACGGCCGTGTACGTGCCCAGGGCGATTTCCGCGAAGTGGCGCAACGAGCGCGTACCGGGGGCGAAGTAGTCGCTGTGGCCGTGGGCTCCATCGGACGGGACGAGGCGGGCGCCGAAGTCCGGCGACGTGGGGTCGGCGCCGTGGCCGAGGCCGAAGAGCCGGAGGTGGGGCACCCTGCCGATCCAGTCGGCGGCGTTGCGGCGCGTCGCCCACACCCGGGCCCCGGTGTGCAGCGCGGAAGCCGAGTCGGCGCGCATGCCGGGGCTGCCGAGGGCGACGACGTCGGCGACCTCGGCGCCGTCCAGCCCCCGGGCGGCCAGCCCGCAGACGACCGAGCCGTAGCTGTGGCAGAAGACGGCGGGCGGGGCGGCGGGGGCGAGGGCGGAGAGACCGGCGAGGAAGCGGTCCAGGCGTGCGGCACCCGCTTCGGCGAGGCGGCCGGTGGCGGCGTCGAGGCCGACACCGACCGGGGTGGTGTACCCGGCCCACGCGATCACGGCGGCAGGGGTGTCCGGCGCCTGCCGGGTCATCTCGGCCAGCAGTGAACGTGCCATTCCGGCGGGGGTGCCGAACCGGTCCTTCGTACGGTCGAAGGAGGCCAGGTCGATGTCCGAGCCGGGGACGACGACGGCGGTGCGGCGGGCCGCCGTCCAGTCGCCGTAGACCTCGGCGAGCTGGCCGCGCCCGCGCGGGTCGAAGGCGAGGATCTGCCGGCCCGGCGCCAGCAGCCGCTCGTACCGGCCGGCGAGCTCACCGGCCCGCTCGCGCTCGTGGGCGGGGAGCAGTCGGTCGGCCGCCCGGGCCCGCTCGCGGTCGCGCTCGGCGGTGAGGGCCAGTCTGTTGGCCTCGTACCGCAAGGGTATGGGGGTGCCGTCGAGGTTGCCGACGACCAGCGGGTGACGGGCCGCCAGGTCGTGCCGGCGCGTGTCGTCGAGGGCGGCGAAGAAGCGCGCCACCTCGCGCGGGGTGGCGGTGGCCGGATCCGGCAGCGGGCGGTGCAGGAAGTGGTCCGCGCGCCACGCGGCGGCGCCGGCCGGGGGGCCGGTCACGGCGGTCTGCTCGCCGCCGACGGCCCAGCCGGCGGTGCCCGCCATCACGGTCGTCGTGAGTGCTGCGGCGACCAGTGTGCGCTTGAAGCGGCGCATGCGTGAATTCCCCTCGTCTGCTGCGGTGACGAGGGGAAACGTAGGAAGCAGGTGTGTGGCGCGGCGTCACACCACGGGGCCAACCGAGGGGTGATACCGGGGTATGAGAAGCACCCGGTCCAGGGTCAGGAGGGTTCTACCGTAGGAGAATGATCACTGACGACCGCTCGTACACCATCGCTCCGGGCATCCTGCTGCGCCCGGTGACCACGGACGACGCCGAGGCCCTCGCCCGGGCCTACCGCGCCAACCGCGCGCATCTGCGGCCCTGGGAGCCGCGGCGCGACGAGGCGTTCTTCACCGCCGAGGGACAGGCGGAGCGGCTGCGCGACCTGGTCGGGCTGCGGCGGGCCGGGCGGGCGATGCCCTGGGTGCTGGTGGCCGGTGACGGCGGCGGCGAGGTGGTGGGGGCGATGAACCTGTCCAACATCGTGCAGGGGGCCTTCCGCAGCACCAACCTCGGGTACTGGATCGCCGCCGGCCATACGGGAAAGGGCCTGGCCAGTGCCGCCGTCAGCGCCGTGTGCCAGGACGCCGGCGAACGGCTGGGACTGCACCGGATCGAGGCCGGGACGGTCGTCAGCAACTCCGCTTCCCAGCGGGTGCTGGCCAAGTGCGGCTTCGAACTGATCGGCACGGCTCGGAACTACCTGCACATCGACGGTCAGTGGCGGGACCACCTCCTCTTCCACCGGATCCTCAACGACCGCGACCTGCCTGCCCCTGCCTGACCCGGGCGGAGCCGGCCGGGTCTGCGCGGCGAGGCCGGGCCGGGCCTCGCCGCGCTCCTGCTCCTAGGCCCAGTTCTGGCGCTGCAGCCAGAGGTTGCGCTCGGGTCCGGAGCCCTGGGTGAAGACATAGAGCAGCCCCACCCGGTTCATGATCACCGGACTGACGTGGACGTCCCCGATCTCACCGTCGAGCGACCGGAACTCCTCATAGGCGGCGCCGTTCGCCGACGTCTGCACCGTGACCAGCAGCGTCCTGTCCGCGCCCTTGGCGAGGACGGTGATGCGGCCGTCCTGCCCCAGGCACGCGGTCGGCCGGTCGGTTATCTGCCCCTTGAGCGAGGCCGAGCGCTGCCAGTTGTCGTAGTCGTCGCTCTGTCCCACGCGCCAGGCCGAGCCGTCGGACCCCCGGTAGAAGATGTGCACCCGCGACGCGGCGTCCGCGATCGCCGAGGGGCGGCTGGTCACACCCGTGGTCTGTCGCTGGAACGCGTCCCAGGCGTCGGCTGCGTTCGACGCCTTCTGCTGAATGGTGTGCAGCGTGTCGTCGGCGCCCCTGACGGCCACGACGATCCGTCCGGAGCCGTCGAGAACGGGCGAGGGGGTCGCGAAGATCGCGCCGCCCAGCGAGGCGGGGGCTGTGTACGACTCATAGCTCAGCGCCTGGTTGCGCGTGTACCACAGGGCGCCGTCGGTGCCCCGGAAGAAGATCTGCAGACGGCCGTCGGAGTTGAGCGCGGCGGCCGGGTCGCCCCCGATGTTGGTGACGATGCGCTGCGGCGGGGCGAAGCCGCCGTTGACGACGCCCTGGGTGACCACTTCCAGATGGCCGTCCGGGGTGCGGTAGAAGACGCGGATCCGTCCGTCCCTGCCGCGGATCGCGCTGGGCGCGCCCGCGATCCGCGCGCCTTCGTGCCGCAGCCACGAGGACCAGCCCCGGTCGCGCGTCTCCCATATCGTCCACAGCGAGTTGCCCCCGCCCTGCACGAAGGCCTGGACGCGGTTGTCGGAGTTGAGGGCTGCCGAGGGCTCGCCGTGTACGGAGCCCTGCAGGTTGGTCCAGTTGCCCCATTTGGTGCCGGGAGCGGTGGAGACAGGCATGCAAACTCCTCGATCGTCGATGTGCCGAGTTGTCGCGCCGGGCTCCAACTTAGCCACGCCCGGCAGGAAGGCCACAGAGCGGAATGAGCTGGCGCGATATCGGCCGTGCCGGCGCCGTCAGCGACGGCTGCGGGCCTCGGCCCGCCCGGCGGCGTCCGAGGCCAGGACGAGGGCCACGCCCAGCACCACGAGCACCCCGCCGGCGTATATCTCGTAGCCGTGGAGGAAGCCCAGGTGACGGAGGAGGCCGAAGTCCCGGAACCAGCCGGTGGTGTCGTGGAGGATGCCGGCCAGGCCCTGCAGCGCGAGGAGGACGCCGAGGCCCTCGAAGAGTTTCTTCATGCCGCCATCGTGGTCCGGCCACCCGGCCCCGGTCGTCGGCCGGAGGGCTGTACGGCCGCGACGGAAGGAGCCACGCAGCCGGGTGGCCCGCGTCCAAAGTCTCGGCCTCCCCGACTTTGGTCGACGGTCGCCGCGCGAAGGGCCGGCGGAGGCCGTCCGGTCCGTAGATTGAGGGCATGAGCGGCGGAAAGACGACCGGGGATGCGGGGCGCGCGGCGGGCCAGGAGTACGGGTGGCTGCTGCCGTCCGCCGTCGTGGACCCCGCCGGGAGCGGCGCGGCGGCGGGCCGCTCCCGGCGCACGGTGCGCGACTGGGCCGTCGACATCCTCTGCCTCGCCGTGGCCGCGGTGGTGGGGCTGCTGGCCGCCGAGCCGCTGCGCGCGGATCCGCACACCTCCGCGTCGGTGTTCCTCGCCGATCAGATCCTCGGCGCCCTCGCGGTCACGGCGTTGTGGACGCGCCGGCGGTGGCCCGTGGGGCTGGCCGTGGCGCTGGCGGCGGTGAACGCCGTCTCTCCGCCCTCGGCCGGCGCGATGCTGGTGGCGGTCTTCACCGTCGCCGTCCACCGGCCCTTCAAGGTGACCGCGTCGGTGGGCGCGCTCGCGCTGGTGAGCACCCTGGTCTCGGCCGTCGTGCGCCCCGACCGCGATCTGACGCTCATGGCGTCGGCGGTCATCGGGACGCTGCTGGTGCTGACCCCGATCGGCTGGGGCATGTTCGTACGCTCCCGGCGGCAGTTGCTGCTGTCGCTGCGCGAGCGGGCGCTGCGGGCCGAGGAGGAGGCGGCGCTGCGCGCCGAGCGGGCGCAGCGGCAGGCGCGGGAGCGCATCGCACGGGAGATGCACGACGTGCTGGCGCACCGGCTGTCGCTGCTGTGCGTGCACGCGGGAGCGCTGGAGTTCCGGGCGGACGCCAGCCCCGTGGAGGTGGCGCGGGTCGCGGGGGTGATCCGCGCCAGCGCGCATCAGGCGCTGCAGGAGCTGCGGGACGTGATCGGTGTGCTGCGGGCACCCACCGGTGCCGACGCCGGCGACCCGGGCCGGCCCCAGCCCACGCTCACGGCGCTGGAGGGGCTGGTCGAGGAGTCACGGCAGGCGGGGGCGGCGGTCGTCTTCGAGCAGCGGGTCGCCGATCCGGCGGCCGTGCCGGCCGCGTCGGGCCGCACTGTCTACCGGATCGTGCAGGAGGGTCTGACCAACGCCCGTAAGCACGCGCCCGGTTGTGAGGTCACGGTTGTCGTCGAAGGTTCCCCGGAAAGAGGGCTGACGGTCGAGGTGGGCAACCCCGCAAGCGTGGCGGCGAAGGACGGGGCCCCGACCGTCCCCGGTTCCGGACAAGGCTTGATCGGGCTTGCCGAACGGGCCGCCCTGGCGGGTGGACGGCTGGAACACGGCCCCGCCCCCGGCGGCGGTTTCCTGCTCCGGGGCTGGATACCGTGGCGGCCATGAACGCGTCACCGCCACCGCAGTCTCCCGCAGGATCCGGGGCCCCGCCCGAGGCGCAAGCTCCGCCGATCCGTGTGCTCCTGGTCGACGACGATCCGCTCGTGCGGGCCGGGCTGTCGTTCATGATGGGCGGGCTCGCGGACATCCGGATCGTGGGCGAGGGCGCGGACGGCAGCGAGGTCGGCGCGCTCGTCGACCGGCTCGAGCCCGATGTGGTGCTGATGGACATCCGCATGCCGTCGATGGACGGGCTGGCCGCCACCGAGCGGCTGCGCGGGCGCGACCGGGCCCCGGAGGTGATCGTCCTGACCACCTTCCACGCGGACGAGCTCGTGCTGAGGGCGCTGCGCGCCGGCGCGGCGGGCTATGTGCTCAAGGACACCCCACCCGCCGAGATCGTGGAGGCGGTGCGCCGTGTGGCGGCCGGTGCCCCGGTCCTCTCCCCCACCGTGACCCGCCGGCTCATCGCCCAGGTCACGGAGCGGGGGCAGGACGCCCGCGGCAGCCGGGCGCGGGCCCGGCTGGCCGGGCTGGGCGAGCGGGAGCGGGAGGTCGCGGTGGCCGTGGGCCGCGGGCAGTCCAACGCGGACATCGCCGCCGCGCTGTACATGAGCGTGGCGACGGTCAAGGCGCACGTCTCGCGCATCCTGACCAAGCTCGGTCTGAACAACCGTGTGCAGATCGCCCTGCTCGTCCATGACGCGGGGGAGCTGGACGACGCCGAGGACTGAGCCGCCCGACACCGCACGCCCCACCAGCGGGACCCGTCGTAACCCACGGTAGTGACCCCACAGCACCGGGCATCGCGTTGCCCGATTGCCTGGGAATCTATGCCTCGCCGTGGCACGGCTGTTACACGACCGCAGGGAAACAGGGGGTTGCGGATCATAAGATCGAACTCTTGATCAGCGGGCGATTAAGTGCTAATCGCCCGCTTCCGCGTACTACCGCGCTCACTTGGCGCAGGGGATGGGAGATACGCCTGTGCCAGGGCGAATACCGCGTCGGCGCATGCTCCAAGCGGCCGGTGGCGGCCTGGTCGTCGGAACGGGCGCGGTGGGTGCCTGGCAGTGGCTGGCCCCCGACGCACAGGGGGGCCGCAGCTCCAAGGAGTTCTCGGCGCGGCCGGCGAAGGCCGCGCTCTCCGAGTCGTTCGTCCACATCATGGCCCACGCCGACGACTCCCTGTACTTCATGAACCCGGAGCTGGAGCAGGCCATACGCAGCGGCGCCCCCGCCGTGACCGTCTGCATGACCGGCGGCGAGTCCGACGGCCGCAACGCCCTCAGCCGCAGCCCCGGTTACGCCCAGCTGCCCGAGAAGCGCGCCGAGTTCGTCCGCGCGCGGATCAACGGCCTGCGTGAGGCGACCGCCCACATGGCCACCGGCGACTGGCGCAGCCCGTGGACGGTGGAGAAGACGACGCTCGTGCCCGGCTTCGAGGTCGAGCTGCAGACCCTCAAGGCCGCCCCGCAGGTCCAGCTGATCTTCATGGAGCTCGTCGAGGCGCGGGTGATGCGGGCGCCGCGCAAGGACAGCCTGCGCGGTCTGTGGCTCGGGGCCACCCCGAGCCTCACCACGCTCGTGCCCGCCGCGAGCCCGGTCGAGCGCACCTTCCAGTACAGCCGTCAGCAGGTCGTCGACTCCCTCACGGCCGTGCTGGAGCGCTACCAGCCGACGGTCGTACGGACCCTCGACCCGAACCCCACGCACCTGCCGAAGCAGCCGCACTACGCCGACACCCCGCCCGTCCTGCAGGGCATATCCACCCACGACCACCAGGACCACACGGCCTCCGCCCACTTCGCGCAGGCCGCCCTGGCCCAGTACTGGGGTCGCAAGCACGCACGGCCCACGGCCGTGGACAGCTACGTCGGCTACGAGGTGGCGACGCTGCCCAACAGCCTCGACGCGGCCACCACCGCCCACAAGATCGAGATTCTCGACATCTACGGCTGGGCCGACGGCAGGGACTGCGGCGACCCGGCCGGCTGCGGCGACCGCAAGGTGGGCAACCGCTCGAAGGACACCCGCTGGTCGGACAACCTCCGCCACCGGGCCACCGGAACCCAGCGGTGGGTGCAGCCGCTCACCGACGGCCGGCTCGCGGCCTTCGCGATCCTCGACGGCCAGGCGCAGTGCTGGACCGAGACCAGGGCCGGCAACGGCATCTGGTCCAAGGCCGTACCGGCCGGCGGCTCCATGCTCGAAGGCCAGATCCAGGCCCTGCGCCGCGCCGACGGCACCCTGCGGCTGTTCTCGGTGCGGACCGTCCTGCCGACGCCGGACTCGGCGCACCGGCGCGAGATCGTGACCGCGGCACAGACCGGCGCGACGCCGGGCGGCGCCCCGTCCTTCGGCTCCTGGGAGTCGCTCGGTGCGCCCGATGACGAGCCCGGGCGGTCGATGGAGATGGGTTACCCCGTCGCGGTGGAGGAGCAGGACGGCACCGTCCACGTCTTCGTCAAGAACTGGGCCGGCGGCGTGAGTGTGCGCTCCGGCGCGGGCGGCCGGGACTGGACGGAGTGGGAGGAACTGGCCACCGACGCGGACCGGCCGGTACGGGTGGAGGACGGCCTGGACGCCGTGGTCGACGCCAAGGGCCGCGTCCACGTGGTCGCCGCCGACACCAAGACCGTCCACCACTGGATGTCCGCCGGACCCGGCGCTCCGCTGGAGCCGGCCGGCCCGACCCGGCTGCCCGCCGCCACCGGACCGCTGACCCTGGCCCCGCTCTCCGGCGGGGGCGTGCGCCTGGCCGTGCGCCAGCCGGCCACCGCCCGTGTGGTGATCGCCGACCGGCAGGCGGAGGGCGGCTGGCGGGTCACCGCCCAGAGCCGGTCCATCGCGGGCTACGGCCGGGTCGCGCTGGCCCAGGTGGGCGGCACCACGGTGCTCGCCGCACGCGACGGCAAGGGCATGATGCGGCTGTCCGCCGGCGCGGGCCGCCCGGGCCCCTGGCAGGACGGCGGCGTGCCGCACCGTGGGACGGCCGGCATCGCCCAGGACGCCAAGGGGCGCCCGGTCGTGGTCGTGCTCGGCATGGACGGCCGGCTCAGCAGCGCCCGCGGCAGGGGCACGGGCGCGTCGGCCTTCACGGACTGGGTCGCGCACGACGGCAGCGTCCTGAGCGATCTGCAGACGTCGTAAGCACGTCGGCCGCCGTCCGCCGTCCCCGCCCGGTACGCGACCGGGCGGGGACGGCGGACGCGTTCGTCAGGACGCCGAGACGTCCTGCTGGATGATGCGCTCGATGTTGCGCTCCGCCAGGGCCGTGATGGTCACGAAGGGGTTCACGCCGATGGAGCCCGGGATGAGGGACCCGTCCGTCACATAGAGGTTGCGGTATCCGGAGACCCGGCCGTAGAGGTCCGTGGCCTTGCCGAGGACGCAGCCGCCGAGCGGGTGGTAGCAGAAGTCGTCGGCGAAGTTCTTGAGCTGCTTGCCGAAGAGGTCGTACCGGTACATCGTCGTGTTGGCCTTGTTGATCCGGTCGAAGAGCGACTTGGCGGCGTTGACCGCGGGGGTGTTCTGGTCGCGGGTCCACCGCAGGTTCGCCCGGTCGTTGGCGCTGTCGTACACGAAGGTGCCGCGCTCGGGGTTCTTGGTGATCGCCAGGTAGAGGCTGACCCAGGTCTCCAGGCCGGCCGGCATGGGGGCGATCTCGGCGAAGACGGGGGCGGCGGCGTTGTTCCAGTCGTCGATGCCCAGGGCGGGGATCGACGACTGCTTGGCGCCGGTGGGGTTCCACATGTGGTTGGCGCGGGCCGTCATGATGTTGCCGTTCGGGCCCCAGCCCGCGCCGACCTCGCCGCTGAGGTCGGGCAGCGCGCCGGTCTCGCGGGCGCGCAGCAGGAGTTCGGTGGAGCCGAGGCTGCCGGCGCCGAGGAAGAGATAGGTGCAGGTGATCTGCTTGGTGGCGAGCCGCTTGCCGTAGGCGTCCTTCTCCTCGACCGTCAGGACGTAGGAGCCGTCGCGCTGCCGGCCGATGGCCTTGACCGTGTGCATCGTGCGGATGGTCACCTTGCCGGTGCCCAGGGCCGAGGCGAGGTAGGTCTTGTCGAGGCTGAGCTTGCCGTGGTTGTTGCCGTAGATGACCTCGGTGGCCAGCGCGGACTTCGGCACCTCACCGGCCGCCTCGCGCCGCATGTAGTCGAAGTCGTAGACGTTGGGGACGAAGGTGGTGCCCAGGCCGGCCTTGCCGGCCTGCTCCCGCGAGACGCGGGCGAACTTGTACCACTCCGTGTCCTCGAACCAGCCCTTGTCGATGTGGTTGACCCTGAGCGTGGAGTTGGCGCGCGGGAAGTACCGGTCGTACATCTCGGCGGCGTCGACCCGCGGCAGGACCTCCTCGAAGTACGAGCGCTTGGGTACCACGGCCATGCCGCCGTTGACCAGCGAACCGCCGCCGACGCCGCGTCCGACGTACACGGACATCTGGTCGAAGTTGACCCGGTCCAGGACACCCGCGTACGGGGTGATGTTCTTGTTGACGACGTCGAACCACAGGAACGAGCCGAGCGGGGCCTCGGTACGGCTCTTGAACCAGCTGGAGCGCTCGTCGGGCTTGAGCATGTTGCAGAAGGTGTTGCCGTCCGCTCCCGGCTTGTCCCACTGCTGCCCCATCTCGAGCATCAGCGTCTCGACGCCGGCCTCGCCCAGGCGCAGCGCGGAGACGGCCGCGCCGTAGCCGGTGCCGATGACCACGGCCGGCACGAAGGAGCCGTCGTCCGCCCTGGTGGCGGCGTGCGCACGCGAGGCGGTGCTGATCGTCGTCGCTCCGGTGAGGGCGGCGGCGCTCAGGGCCGCCATGCCCAGCAGGCGGCGGCGCGAGAGGTGCTGGTTCATGACCATGCGGGGATACCTGACCTTTCGGATACTGCTGACGGGCCGCCGGGGGTGCGGCCTTGGTGAAGCGTGGTGGTCTGTGGGGCCGGGCGGGCGGGCCGCCGCTACCAGGCGACCGGCAGCCGCAGGACGCCGTGGACCTGGGCGTCGTGCCGGAGGGGGACCTCCGCGGCCGGTACGGCCAGGCGCAGGCCGGGGAAGCGGTCGAGGAGGGCGGTGAGGCCGGCGCGCAGCGCGATGCGGGCGAGCTGTCCGCCCAGGCACCGGTGGATGCCGTGGCCGAAGGCGAGGTGGCCGGTGGCGTCGCGGGTGACGTCGAGGCGTTCGGGGTCGGGGAACCGCCCGGGGTCGCGGTTGGCGGCGGCGAGGCTGACCACGACGACCTCGCCGGCCCGCACCGTGGTGCCGCAGACGTCGACGTCCTGCCGGGCCGCCCTGGTCGGGCCGTGGTGGACGACGCTCAGATAGCGCAGCAGTTCCTCGACGGCGCCGTCGGTCAGTGAGCGGTCGGCGCGCAGCGCGGCGAGCTGGTCCGGAGCGCCGAGGAGGGCGAAGACGCCGAGGCCGAGCTGGTGGGCGGTGGTCTCGTGGCCGGCGAGCAGCAGCAGGAAGGCCAGCGCGGCCAGTTCCTCGTCGGTGAGGGCGGGGTCGGCGTCGATCAGGCCGCTGAGGACGTCGTCGCCGGGCCGGGCGCGCTTGAGCTCGACGAGCCGGTGGAGGTACGCGCCGAGCGAGGCGAAGGCGGCGGTGATCTCCTCGGCGGAGGTGCCGTGGCCGCTCCAGACGGCCGCGTCGTGCCCGAAGCGCTCCCGGTCGGCGTGCGGCACCCCCAGCAGTTCGCAGATCAGCAGGGCGGGCAGCGGCAGGGCGTAGTGGGCGAGGAGATCGGCCGGGGAGCCCGCGCGCTCCATGGCGTCCAGCAGCTCTCCCGCGGCCTTCTCGGTCCGTTCGGTGAGGCGGCGGACGCGGTGGGCGGTGAACTGGCCGGCGAGCAGGGTGCGGTAGCGCTGGTGCTCGAGGTTCTCCGGCCGGAGGGGCATGCCCGGCGGGGCGGCCGGGAATTCGGCCAGGGTGACGGCGCGCGGCACCGCCGGATGCCCGTTCTCCCCCCGGGCGCCGAACCGGGGGTCGGTTAACACGGCGCGGGCGGTGGAATGCCCGGTGGCGAGCCAGCCGAGGCGGCCGTCGGCGAAACGCAGCCGGGTGAGCGGCTCCTTCGCGCTGGATTCCCGGGCCGGGACCGGCGGGTCGAAAGCGTTCCCGCGAGCAGTGGGGAAGGCCACCGGCACGCCCTGGGTCATGTCCCGCCTTTCAGGGGAGCGCGCCGCCCGGACTCCTCTTCGGCCCTGCCGACGGCACTTCACATACGCACGAGTCGTTCACGGCGCGCCGAGACAACGCTGTCAGCCGCCGGAACGACCGTATGGAGGCGCCGAGAAGGCTGTCAACGCCTTCGAACGCCGGCGGCGTTAACCCTGTGGGGGCCGACGCGGGGGTTCGGTTCCCCCGGACCGGCCGGGACTTCGGTTCGGTACGGTTCGGTACGGTCCGCCGGGGAGGGCGGGGGCCGCCGCGGGGGTCAGGGGCGCCCGGGGTTCGCGGCCGAGCTGGGCAGCAGGTGGGCCATGGCGGCGAGCTGGGACCTGCCGGCCACGTTCAGCTTCCGGTAGGCGTGGGTGAGGTGCTTCTCCACCGCCCGCGAACTGACCTCCAGCCACTCGGCTATCTCCTTGTTGGACGCCCCGTGCGCGGCGAACCCGGCGACGCGCCGTTCGGTGCGGGTCAGTGCGGCGACGGCGACCGAGGCCGTGGAGCTGGCGAAGTTCTGCAGTTCCCGGTCGGCTCCCTCGGCGAGCCAGGACGCACCGCAGACAAGCGCCTGGTCGCGGGCCAGGCGCAGTTGGGTCTCGGCTTCGGACAGCCCGGCGCGCAGCAGCCGCCGGCCGAGCAGCAGGGAGGTCCGGGCCCGCTCCATGGCGTTGACGGAGGTCGCCAGGGTCGCCGCGGACTCGCGCAGCAGCTCGATGCCGCGCTCCCCCGTGGTGAGGGCGCCCTTGACGCGCTGGGCGCGGCCGATGGCGACGGGGGTGCCCCAGGCCACGGCGCGGGCGTACTCCTCCTCGATGAGGTCGTGGGCCCGGTGGGTGTCGCCCATGCGGTAGTGCAGCCCCGCGGCCCACGCCCGCCAGGGGAAGACGGCGGGGTTGCGCCAGTCGGCGCGCTCGGCCGAGCGGCCCCAGTCCAGGAAGTACTCCAGGGCGGTGGGCAGGTCGCCGCGCTGGGCGGCGGACGAGCCGCGGATGAGCTGGAGGGAGGAGGGGCGGTAGCCGTGGTCGGCGCCCTCGCGGCGGAAGGCCAGCAGGCGGCGGGCCAGTTCGCTGTCGCGGCTCTCGATGGCGAGCATGACAACGGCGGTCATGCCCTGGAGGGTCGCCCAGTCGGCCGCGCCCAGTTCGAGTGCCTCGTCCGCGCAGGCCCGGGCCTCCGCGAGGCGGCCCTGGGCGAGCCTGACATGGGTGAGTTCGACGGCCGTCACGGCTTGCGGGACGGTGGCGTGGTCCCGGCGGGCCCGGTCGCGCGCGGTCTCGAGCCAGGGCCCGATGGCCTCGAGGGAGTCGGCGGCGATGAGGGTGTTGGTCAGCAGGGGCAGGGCGGTGTGGGCGTGCTCGGGGGAGGCGGGCTCGTACTGCAGGACGCGGTTGGCCAGCGGCGCCACCTCCGCCGCGGACATGCCCTGCGACATGGTGGTGCCGTGCAGCAGCACGGTGACCAGCTCGCGCTCGGCGGCGGTGCACAGCCGCGGTGCGGGTCCCATGGTCCGCAGGCGGTCGGCGCACAGGGGCAGTTGGCCCGGTCCGACCACGGCCACGTGGCGCAGCCGCGCCTCCAGGCGCAGGGCCAGCTCGCGGTCGTCTCCGGTGAGCAGCCCGGGGTCGCCCAGTTCGGCGGCGAGCCCGGAGACCGCTTCGACGGTGGGCCGGGGGGAGCTGCCGAGCAGGGACGGGGGGATGCGGACGGCGGCCTTGGCGCGCTGTGCGGCGGAGGGGAGCAGCAGCAGGGCCTGGGAGATGTGCCGGACCGCGGCGGGCGGGTCGAAGGACCGCTCGATGGTGGCCAGGTCGACGAGGAGGGCGGCCCGCTCGCATCCGGTGGGCGCGCTGCCCAGCAGGGCGCGGCGCAGGTAGCGGGCGGCGTCCTCGGGCGCTCCGCGGCGCAGGGCCGCGCTCGCGGCGGCCCGCAGCACCTGGACGGCCCAGGCGTCCTGGCAGGAGGTCGCCGCGAGGAGCTGGGCGGCGGCCCGTTCGGCTGGATGTCCGCCGCTGTGCAGGAGGAGGGCGGCGTAGACGTGGATGTCCTCCTGTTCGGCGGGCGTCATCAGCTCTTCGACGGCGTCGCGCACGGCCGGATGGACGAAGGCGAGGTCCGGTCCGTCGGCGAGCAGCCCGAGCCGGTGCAGTCCGCGCGCGGCCTCCTCGCGGCCCGTGTCGTCCAGTCCCGCGAGGCGGCCGACGAGTTCGGGGTCGGTGTCCTCGTCCAGGACGGCCAGGGCCTTGGCCAGCTCCTGTACGGGGCCGGGCTGGGAGCGCAGCGCCACGGCGAGGCGGTCGCGCAGGGCGGGCAGGCGCGGTGCGCGGACGCTGTGGGCCTGGGCCGCGACGGGGTCGCCGGTGCCGGCGAGGGCGGTCAGGGTGGCGCTCAGGAGCATCGGGTGGCCGCCGGTGGCCTCGTGGAGGGCGGCTGTGTACTCGGGGTCGGCGGGGCGGCCGAAGCGGTCGGCGGCGAGCGCGGCCGTGCCGGCGGGGCTCAGGGGGCAGGGGCGCAGGATGTGGGCGGCGCGGTCGGTGATGTCGTGGATGCGGGGTTCCTCGGCGCCGGGGTCGCCCTCGCGGACGGCGACGACGACGGTGACGCGCAGGTTGGTCAGCCGTTTGGCGAGGTAGCCGAGCCAGCGCAGGGAGGGCACGTCGGCCCAGTGGAGGTCGTCGACGAGCAGCAGCAGGGGTCTGTGCGCGCTGCGGTCGGCGACGAGGGCGAGGAGTTCGCCGTGCGGGTCGTCGCCGGGCGGGTCGAGGAGGGCGTCGGGCCGCAGGGGTTCGAGGAGCTGGGCCACGACGCCGAAGGCGAAGTCGCGTTCGAGCGCCGCGCCGCTCGCGGTCAGCGCCTGGATGCCGCGCCGCTCGGCGAGGGCGGGCAGGGCCCGCAGCAGGGCGCTCTTGCCGATGCCCATGCCGCCGGTCACGGCCAGCAGCGAGCCGCCGGCACCGGCTTCGGCGGCCTCCAGGGCCGCGGTGATCAGGTCCAGCTCGTGCCGCCGGTCGAGCAGGGGTGTCATGGGTTCTCCCTCGGTGCGCGTCCCAGCGCGTCGGCCAGCTCGGGGCGTCCTCGGATGCCCAATTTGCGGTACACCTTCGTCAGGTGGAGTTCGACGGTGCGCGGCGTCACCGCGAGCTCGGCGGCGATGGCCCGGTTGGCGAGCCCCTGGACGGCCAGGGTGGCGACGCGCAGTTCGGCGCCGGTGAGGGCGCCGTGTGGTGCGGGGGTGCGGGCGGGCGGGGCGGTGTCCTCGGCCGGGGGGTGTTCGGGGCCGGGCGCCTCGGCTTCGCCGGCCCGGACCTGGCTGCTGAGCAGGGGGCCGATGGTGTCCGGGCCGGAGAGCGGTGCCGTGGCCAGGGCGACGAGGGCCTGCCGGTACTGCCAGCCGGCCGGTGTCGCGGTCCCCGGGCGCAGGAGTGCGGGGCCGCCGGTCCCCCCGGTGGCGAACAGGGTCCTGGCGAGCACGCCGGGTGCGCCCCAGGACAGGGCGAGGCGGCGTTCCTCGGCCAGCAGGGCGGCGGCGGTGCCGTCGTGGGGATCGGAACCGCGGGCGGCGGCCGCTGCCGAACGCCAGGGCAGCAGGGCGGGGTTGGCCGCCTGCCGGGCGAGCAGGAGGCGGCCGCATTCCAGCAGGTCGGCCAGGGCCCGGTCGCGGTGTCCGGCGGCCAGACGGGTGCGTCCACGCGCGTAGAGCAGGAAGGCCCAGCCGATGCCGCCCTCGGCGCAGTCGGCGCGGGCGAGCCCGATGGACCGCTCGGCGTTGGGGACGTTGCCGTTCTCCAGGTAGATCAGTGCCTTCAGGGCGACGAGGAGGGAGGTCATGCGGGGGTGCCAGCAGTGCGGGGGCATCAGCTCCTGGGCGCGGTCCAGGGCGGCGGACGCCTCGTCGGGTCGTCCTTCGTACAGCCGGGCGAGGGCCCGGATGACCAGGGTGGCGCCGGCCACGGCGCGGGCGTCGGCGTGTTCGGCGCGCAGCAGGACGGCGTCGAGTCCGGCGTGCGCCGCGGTGAAGTCGTCGGCGAGGACGAGGGCGCAGCAGGCCGCGGCCTGGGCGGCCAGCGGGGTGGTGCCGGCGGCGGCCGGGGCCAGGGCGGTGCGGGCGAGCCGGCGGGTGCGGGCGATGTCGCGGCCCTGGAGCGCGGCGCGCCAGGCGGCGACGGCGGCCTCCGCGGGGTGCTCGGGGTGGTCGGCGAGCGGGGGCATGGGGGGCCGGTCCAGGGCGTGGGCGGTATCGCACTGGCCGTGTTCGCTGAGCCAGTACAGCGCGCGCAGCGCCGCCTGTTCGGGGGCGCGCAGCTGGGGGCGGGCGGCGACCTGGGCGATGAGGGGCTGGGCGGCGCCGACGTCGCCGCGGGCGACGAGCAGGTCGGCGGCGCGTACCCAGGCGGGGCCGGCCGCGGCGTCGGCGGGGGTGAGCAGGGCCTGGCGCAGGTGGCGGTCGGCGGCCTCGGGCGCGGAGGGCAGGACGGCGGCGGCGAGTTCGGCGAGGGTGCGCACTCTCAGGTGCGGGGCCATGGGTTCGCGCAGGGCGCGCTGCAGCAGGCGGGCCGCTTCGGCGGGTCTGCGGGTGGCGCGGTGGCGGGCGGCTTCCCGGCGCAGGACGTCCACCGCCCAGGAGGCGCCGAGCACGCGTGCGCCGAGCAGCATGCCGGCGAGCGCGCCGTCGGGGACGGCGGCGCGCTGGGCGCGTTCGGCGGCGCGGGCGTACAGCTCCTCGCGGCGTTCGGCGCTCATGCGGGCGAGGACCACGTCGGCGGCCTTGGGCTCGCGGAAGGCGGGGCGGTCGGGGCCGGTCAGCAGGCCGGTGCCGCACAGCAGTTCCAGGGCGCGGCGGGTGCTCATGGTCCGGGGTGCCGCGACGGCGGCGACGGTGTCGGCGGTGGCGGCGGGCCCGCAGACGGCGATGGCGCGCAGGACGTCGAGCAGTTCGCCGGGGAGGGCGGTCAGGGTTCTGGCGGCGCGTTCCCGGACGACCTCGGCGGCGCTGTCGGTCAGGTGCGGGAGGTGGTCCACGCGCGGTTTCCAGCCGTGCCGGGCGAACCGTGCGGCGACCGCGCGGAGCACGGCGGGGTTGCCGTCGGTGACGCGGGCCGCCGCGTCCCGGAAGGCCGGCTCGGCGGGCTCGCGGAACGCGTCGGCCAGCATCCGGCCCACGCCGTCGGCCGACAGAGGCGAGAGGTCGAGGGTGTGCCGGGCGACGGCCCGTCCGTCGTCCAGGGTGCGTACCTCCACGCGGTCGTCGGGTCCGGCCGGGGTGACGGTGCTGCGGGCGGTCAGCAGCAGCAGCGGGGCGGCGGACAGCCGGCGGGCCAGGGCCTGGAGCCAGCGCAGCGAGGGCGTGTCGGCCCATTGGACGTCGTCGACGACGATCATCAGGGGGTGGGTGCGGGCGGCGCGGAGGAAGGCGTGGCACAGCTCGGCGGTGAGCCCGGGGCGGGGCCGCGGGTCGTGGGCGGGCGGCAGGTCCACCACGGCCGGCGCGAGCGCGGCGGTCAGCTGGGCGACGACGCCGAGGCGCAGGTCCGTCTCCTCCCAGGAGGCCTGGGCCGCGGCGACGCGGACGCCGGCCTCGCGGGCGAGGTCGGCGGCGTGCTCCAGCAGGGTGCTGCGGCCCAGGCCGGGGGCGCCGTGGACGTCGACCAGGGCGGAACGGCCGGCGCCCAGGGCGGCCGCCAGTTCGCCGAAGAGCCGTTGTTCCCGGTCGCGTTCGATGAGTGGCGGGGTGGTGCAGGGGCCGCCGACCGGGGGGCGTCTGGGCGGGCGCTCGTCTGACACCTGCGACTTCACCCGTCTCTCCTCGTGGCTTCGATGCTAGTGGCTGGGCGCGGGGACGCCGGGGGGCGCTCCCCGGCGGTGGGGTGCGGGCGGGCCGCCGGCGCGCAGTCCGCCGGGCAGGTCGGCACGGCCGCGGACGTCGAGCTTGCGGTAGACGTTGGTCAGGTGCATCTCGACGGTGCGGGGGGTGATGAACAGCGCCTCCGCGATCTCCCGGTTGCTGATGCCGCCCTGGGCGAGGGTGGCGATCCGGCGCTCGCTGTCGGTGAGCGAGTCCAGCGGGCTGGCGGCGATCTGCGGCATCCGGCCGCCGGCGGTGACGAGCAGGGTGCGGGCGACGGCGCTGAGCGCGTGGTAGCCGCAGCGGGTGGCCAGTTCGATGGACTGCCGCAGGTTGCGGCGGGCGCCGCGGGCGTCGTCGCGGGCGAGCAGTTCGTGGCCGAGCTGGTAGGCGGCCTTGGCGTGTTCCAGGCGGGCGGGGGAATCGGCGAGGACGTCCACGGCCTCGGCGAGCCGGTCCACCCGGATCCGGCCGTCGGCGACCACGGCGGCGGCGATCAGGCCGATGCCGTGGGCGCGGGGGGTCCCCCAGCGTCGTATGTGCTCCTCGGCGCGCTCGACGATGCCGATGGCCTCGGCCATGCGGCCCAGGCGGACGAGGGTGGTGGTGGCCGGCAGCCACCAGGGGGCGAGGACGGGGTTGGTCACGCCCGCCTCGTCCAGGCTGCGCCCGCAGCGCAGCCACAGCTCCAGCGCGCCGTCGAGGTCGCCGAGTTCCCGCAGCACCCGGCCCCGGGTGTGGAGGTAGTGGTGCCACTCCCAGATGTGCCGGTCGGCGCCCGCGCGGCCCAGCGGCTCGAGGAGGGCGGCGGCCTCGCGGGCCTTGCCCTGGGAGAGCAGGGCGGTGCTCAGGGCGATGTGGGGCAGCGGGGAGCCGGCGGTGCGCTCGCCGTGTTCGCAGATGTCGACGGCGGCCCGGGCGTCCCGGGCGGCGCCGGTGACGTCGCCCACGCTGTGCAGGGTCAGCGAGCGGCCGGCCAGGGCGGCGACGTGCATGCGCGGCTCGTAGCGGGTGCGGCTGCCGGCCAGGGCCCGCTCCAGGCCGGCCAGCGCGTCGTCCACCTCGTCGGCGAGGCCGAGGACCAGGGAGGAGCCGAGCACCCACCAGCCGGAGGGCGCGGTCTCCTCGACCCGCAGGGATCGCCGGGCGAGCGAGGCGGCCTCGTGGGCGCTCCCGCCGTCCAGGGCCGCGTAGGTGCTCATGGCGGACAGCAGACGGCGTTCGGCGGGGCTGTCGCCGTCGGGTACGGGCCAGGAGCGGGCCCGTTCGCGGACCGCGGTCATGGCCGCCTTCTCGTTGACGGCGGTGACCAGGAGGGCGGATTCGACGGAGGCGCGCAGCTCCCGTGCGGCGGGGGCGGGTTCGGCGCCCAGGGCGGTGTGCAGGCCGTCCAGGACGCGCCCCAGGATGCGGACGGCCTCGGGGGCCCTGCTGGTGTTGAGGGCGGCCAGGCCGTATTCGACGGCGATGGGCGCCTGGTCGAGGGGGCCGGTGGCGGCGTCGAGGGCCGCGCGCAGGTGCCACAGCGCCATGGCGGGGGCGACGCGGGCGCAGGCCCTGGCCAGTTCGACGCGGATGTCCTTGTGCTGGGCCTCGGTGCGGGCGGCGGCCAGGGCGCGCTGCAGATAGCGGACGGCGGCCTCGGCGGCGGCGCGGCCCGGGGCCTCGGCGGCGGCGTCGCGCAGCACGTCCAGCATCCAGGGCTCGTCGAGTTCGGCCAGCAGCACCAGCTGGTCGGCCACGTCGGCGGCGGGGCGGCCGGTGTCGTTGAGGATGCGGGCGGCGCGGGCGCGCAGTTCCTCCAGCTCCGGCGCGGGCAGGTCGGCGAGGACCGCGGTGCGGACGGGGTCGCACATGGTCAGGGGGGTGCCGGGGGCGGCGGGCACGAGGACCTCGTGGCGGCGCAGGGCGTCCATGGCGGCGGTCATGCGCGTTCCGCTCACTCCGGACAGGGCGGTGAGCAGGTCGGTGTCGGCGTGGCCGAGGACGGCGAGGGCCCGGGCGAGCCGGCGCACCGGGCGGGGCTGGCCGGCCAGGCACTCGGGGACGGTGGAGGCGACGACGCCTTCGCCGGCGGCCTCGAGCCGGTGCACTCCCGAGGCGTCGGGGCGGACCCCGGCCTCGCGCAGCCGGGCCAGGAGGCGGTGCAGCAGCTGGGGGTTGCCGCCGGTGACGTCCGCGCAGCGGGCGACGAACCGCTCGTCGGGGCCCGGGCCCAGGGCGCGGGAGACGAGCTGGGCGGTGGCGCCGGGGCCGAGGGGGCCGAGTTCGACGAGGGACAGGCGGTCCTGGGCGAGCATCTCGGCGAGGACGCCCGTGCCGGGGCCGTCGCAGTCGGTGCGCTGCGCCAGGAGGACGAACAGGGGCCGGGCGGAGGCCCTGCGCAGGACGAAGTCGAGGCATCTCAGGGAGGCTTCGTCGCACCACTGGGCGTCGTCGAGCACGAGCGCCAGGGGATTTTCGGCCATGAGTTCCACGGCCTGTCCGTAGACCCGGCGGTGGGCGGCGTAGGCGTCGTGGGGGCCTTGGGCGGGGAGGCCGTCCGGGGATCCGGGGGTGGCCGGCGACGCCGGTCCGAAGAGGGCGTTCACTCCACGGCAGTCGCGAAGTCGCTCGCCACCGGGGCGTCCGGTGTGGTGACGGACAGTGAACCCGGCGGGGCGCAGGCGGTCGGTGACGGCGCCCAGGAGGGTGGTCCTGCCGATGCCGGCGGGGCCTCGTACGAGGACGGCCCGGGCGGTTCCCTCGCGGGCCCGCACGGCCAGCCGTATCAGGCCGCTCAGCTCGACGGAACGGCCGGCCGGGCGCCGGGGACCGCCCTGACCTGCATCGAAGGTGACCGCCATGGCGTTCCTCTTTCGTGAAGCCACACTGGACCTCTCCTGACCGACGTGCCAGGACACGGCCCTTCGGAGGCCGACTTGCACGATCAAGATCGGAAACGACGGTAACAGTACCCCTAAGGAGGACCCATCACGTTTGAGCCAGAATGCCAAGCACCGTCGGCCAAGGGGAAACGCCGGGTAACCGCCTGCCCAGAAGGCGTACCCCAGCGACTGCCTTTGTCAACGCAATTACCCTTCTTGATAGATAGAGCCCGAAAATGCACGCCTTACCTGAGGCTGATATCCGGCAGACATATGACTGATGTACGCTGCGGCGTTCTGCCCGTCCGGCCGGGTACGTCCCCGCCGACCGCTGCCCCGGCCGGGTATCCGTCGCGGCCGCCACCGCCCGGCCGCCACCGACAGACCGGAGCGACCTGTGCACCTCCACGTGGACCCCGCCGGCACCCTCCGCCCGGGCACCGGCCTCGACGTCCCCTGGCCGCGGACCCTGGACGCGCCGCACGAGGGGACGCTCGACCTCTGGCTGCTGCACACACCCGCCGCATGGCTCGCCGCCCACCCCCTGGACCCGGCCCCGCTCGACGAGCGGGAGCGCGAGCGGGCCGCCTCCTTCGTCCGGCCCGCCGACCGCGCCGTGTACACCGCCGCCCACCTGATGCTGCGCAAGGTCCTCGGCGCCTACCTGGACGTACCGGCCGCCGAGGTGCGCTTCACCCGCGAGACGTGCCCCTGCTGCGGCGCGCCGCACGGCAGGCCCGCCGTCGACGCGCCCGGCGCCCCGCACTTCTCCCTCTCGCACGGCGGCGAGCTCGTCCTGCTCGGCGTCGCCGCGGCGCCCGTCGGCGTGGACACCGAGCAGCTGCCCGCCGAGCACACCGTCAGCGACGTCGCCGAGGCGCTCCACCCCGACGAGCGCCGCGAGATCATGGCGGCGCCGCCGGAGCGGCGGGCGGCGGTCTTCACCCGGCTGTGGGTCCGCAAAGAGGCCTATCTCAAGGGCCTGGGCACGGGGCTGGGCCGCTCCCCCGACCTCGACTACCTGGGCAACGGCGGTCCGGGCACCCCGAAGTGGCCGGCCGGGTGGACCATCGTCGACGTGCCGGTGGGCGCGGGGCACGCCGCGGCGGCGGTCCGCGGCGAGCTCGACAGCCGCTACGACGTCAGGCGGCTGGCCCCGGAGGGCCTCACCGCCTGAGCCACGGGCCCGTGGATCAGCCGCGGGCCGGACGCCTCGTCACTTGGCGACCTTCCACTGGCCGGTCTCCTTGGCGAACCCGGAGTCCGGGGTGAACGTGACGGCCTGGGGCTTGGAGTTCTCGGGCACCGAGACCACGACGTAGCCGAGGGCCTTCTCGCCCGCCTTGAGCTTGACCGCGGCGGGCAGGTTGGGGCCCGAGGTGGTCTCGCCGATGGACGTGGTGAACGTCTGGCCCTGCTCGTCGAGGACCTTCACCCCGTTGCGCGGGCTGTCGTCGTAGACGGTCTGGCCCTTGTTGACGATCTCGAACTGGGCGGCGACCCAGCGCTTGCCCGCCTTCGGCATCGTGTACTTGTTGTTGCTCTTGGCCGGGTCGACGAAGTCCTTGAGCGTGACCGCGATCTGGGCGCCGTTCTTGGCCTTGAGCTCGGCGGTGCCGCCGACGGCCAGGTCGACGCCCTTGGCACCGCCCTTGTCGGCACCGCCCTTGTCGGCACCGCCCTTGTCCGGCGCGGGAGCCGGGTCCTTGGGCGCCTGGCTCTGGGCGGCGCCCGCGCTGTTCTCCGGCTTGGCGTCGACACCATCGCTGTTGCAGGCGGTGGCGGTGGCCGCGATCGCGATGACGATGGCGGCGGTGCTGAGCTGACGACGCATGTGGTGGATCCCCCGTGGTGGTGCTTGCTTGACGTGCACATTCTTACCTGCACATCTGAGCGGGATCCCGCCGATGAGCGCCCTGTGGGGCTCCTGTGACAGTCGGGTGATCAAACCGTGGCAGCGTCACACAGGACGAACCAGGCCTTACCGGATCGGCATCCCCGACAGGGCCCGTGCGATCACCAGCCGCTGGATCTCGCTGGTGCCCTCGAAAACGGTGTAGATCGCGGCGTCCCGGTGCATGCGCTCCACCGGGTACTCCCTGGTGTAGCCGTTGCCGCCGAGGATCTGCATGGCCTGGGCCGTGACCTTCCTGGCCGTCTCCCCCGCGAAGAGCTTGGACATCGAACCCTCGGCGGCGGTGAAGGGCCTGCCCGCGGAGGCCATCCAGGAAGCCCGCCAGACCAGCAGGCGGGCGGCGTCGATGCGGGTGCGCATGTCGGCGAGCTGGAAGGCCACGCCCTGGTTGTCGATGATCGGGCGGCCGAACTGGACGCGGGTCTTGGCGTATTCCAGGGCGACCTCGTACGCCGCGCGCGCGATGCCGACGGCCTGGGCGCCGACGGCCGGGCGGGATGCCTCGAAGGTGGCCATCGCGGCGTTGCCCGCCCGTTCGCCGCCGGCGGCGCCGGCCCGTTCGCGGGCGCGGGCCAGGCGCTCGTCGAGCTTCTCCTTGCCGCCCAGCAGGCAGTGGCCGGGCACGCGGACGTCCTGGAGGACGACCTCGGCGGTGTGGGAGGCGCGGATGCCGTGCTTCTTGAACTTCTGCCCCTGCGAGAGGCCGGGGGTGCCGGGCGGGACGACGAAGGAGGCGTGGCCGCGGGAGCCGAGCAGGGGGTCGACCACGGCGACGACGACGTGGACGTCGGCGATGCCGCCGTTGGTGGCCCAGGTCTTGGCGCCGTCGAGGACCCACTCGTCCCTGGCCCGGTCGTACACGGCACGGGTGCGCATCGCGGAGACGTCCGAGCCCGCGTCGGGCTCGGAGGAGCAGAAGGCCGCGACCTTCACGTCGCTCGCGTCGCCGTACATCTGCGGCACCCAGGTGCCGATCTGCTCGTCGGTGCCGTTGGTGAAGACGCTGATCGCGGCGAGCCCGGTGCCGGCGATCGCCAGACCCAGGCCCGCGTCGCCCCAGAAGAGCTCCTCCAGGGTGAGGGGGACGCCCAGGCCGGTGGGGTCGAAGAACTGCTGGGCGTAGAAGTCCAGCGAGTACAGCCCGATCCTGGCGGCCTCCTGGACGACCGGCCAGGGGAATTCCTCCCGTTCGTCCCACTCGGCCGCGGCGGGGCGCATGACGTCCGCGGCGAAGCCGTGGATCCAGTCCCGGATGGCCCTCTGGTCGTCGTCGAGCTCCAGCGCGAAGTCCCCCATGTCCCCTCCCAGCACGCCTTACTTGCGGTAACGCGAGTCTGTTACCCACCGGTAGAATGTGTCAACGTCCCTGCCCGTCGAATCCGCTCCGTGGAGCGGGTGTTACGTTGCGCAGGCGTTTGTGAATCACTGGGCGGGGAGGCACGTCACATGGAGAGCAGTCAGCGGGACGAACAGCAGAAGGCGGCGGAGCAACGGCGGAGGGAATTGCTGGAGGCGGCCGACCGCGTGGTACTGCGGGACGGCCCCGGGGCCTCGATGAACGCCATCGCGGCCGAGGCGGGGATCACCAAGCCGATCCTCTACCGCCACTTCGGCGACAAGGGCGGCCTGTACCGGGCGCTGGCCGTGCGCCACACCGACGCGCTGCTGTCGGGGCTGCGCGCGTCGCTCGACGCCCCGGCGGGACGGCGCGAGAGGGTCGAGGCGACCCTCGACAACTACCTCGCGGCGATAGAGGCCCGGCCCCAGGTGTACCGCTTCCTGATGCACCCCGCCGACGAGGGCAAGCCCGCCGAGCAGGGCTTCGACGTGGGCCGGCACTCCGCTCCGCTGCTGCGGCGGATGGGCGAGGAGCTGGCCCAGGTCATAGCCGAGCGGGTGGACCTGGGACCGGAGGGCGAGGAGCTGGCCCGCGCGTGGGGCCACGGGATCGTCGGCATGATGCACGCCGCCGGCGACTGGTGGCTGCGGGAGCGACCCTGCTCGCGCGGGGCGCTCGTCAGCCACCTCGCGGACCTGCTGTGGGGACGGCTGGCCGTCTCGGGCGAGCGGCCGGACGGGCCGGGCTTCTGAGGAGGAGGGGCGTGGCCCCTCAGGCGCCGGACGGGCCGGCCGTGGCCCACGGCGCCCGCCGCACGGCCCGCAGCGCACGGCGCCGGCGCAGGCCCGTCACATGGTCGAGGTACAGACCGCCCTCGAGATGATCGCACTCGTGCTGCAGGCAGCGGGCGAAGAACCCGGTGCCGCGCACGCGTGCGGGAGCGCCGTCCGCGGTGAAGCCCTCGACCACGGCCTCGTCGAAGCGCGGCGTCGCCGCCTCGATGCCCGGCACGGACAGACAGCCCTCGGGGCCGCGGACCGTGATGCCCTCGGCGGCCACGAGCCGCGGATTGACCAGATGGCCCAGGTGCCGGCGGTCCTCGTCGTCCGGGCAGTCGTAGACGAAGACCCTCAGCGGGACGCCTATCTGGTTGGCGGCCAGCCCCACGCCGCTCGCCGCGTACATGGTGGCGAACATGTCCTCGATCAGTGCGGAGAGCTCCGCTCCGAAGTCCGTGACCTCCTCGCAGGGTGCCCCGAGACCCGGGTCTCCGAGCAGCCTCATGGGCCGCACTCGTCCTGAACTGCCGGGAATCGTGCCTCTTCGCATGGGCCCAAGAGTACGTTCCGAGGACGGCGGGTTCGGGCCCGCGCCCGGATCTCGATAGGCTGATCCCCGACCGAAGCCTCCTGGCTGACGATTCGGCGCGGAGGGGGCGTTCCACCGGCGGACCAGGGACAGGCGCGGCGCCGGAACAAGGAGGATCTAGGACGATGGCAGGCAACTCGGGGCCACTGTCGCCGCGGGCCAAGCTGGCCGTGACGGCGGGCAAGGCGGCTGCGGCGGTGTCGCGGGCCGCGGGCCGCGGCAGCGGGTCGGTGATCGGCGGCAAGGTCGCGCTCAAGCTCGACCCCGACCTGCTGGCCCGGCTGGCAACCCACCTGGACGTGGTCCTGGTGTCGGCCACCAACGGCAAGACGACCACGACCCGGCTGATCGCCGAGGCACTGCGGGCCAGCGGACCGGTGGTGTCCAACGCGCTGGGCGCGAACATGCCCGCGGGCATCACCTCGGCACTGGCGGGCGGCTCGGACGCGCGCTACGCCGTGATCGAGGTGGACGAGAAGTACCTGGCGGGCGTCGCCCGCGACACCTCGCCGAAGGCCATAGCGCTGCTGAACCTCTCGCGCGACCAGCTCGACCGGGCCGCGGAGACGCGCATGCTCGCCGAGAAGTGGCGTGAGGGTCTGGCCGGCACCAAGGCCGTGGTGATCGCCAACGCGGACGACCCGCTGATCGTGTGGGCCGCTTCCTCGTCGTCGAACGTGGTGTGGGTCGCGGCCGGCCAGGAGTGGAAGGACGACGCCTGGTCGTGCCCCTCCTGCGGTGGCGTGATGCAGCGCCCGGGCGACGACTGGTTCTGCGGCGAGTGCGGCTTCAGGCGGCCCACGCCGAGCTGGGCGCTGTCGGGCGACTACGTCCTCGACCCGCACGGCTCCGCGTGGCCGATCCACCTGCAGCTGCCGGGCCGGGCCAACAAGGCCAACGCCACCAGCTCGGCCGCCGTGGCGGCGACCTTCGGGGTGCCCCCGCAGGTGGCGCTGGAGCGGATGTACCAGGTGCAGGCGGTGGCCGGCCGGTACGACGTGGTGACCTTCCTCAATCGCGAGGTGCGGCTGCTGCTGGCGAAGAACCCGGCCGGCTGGCTGGAGACGTTCTCGCTGATCGACGGGCCGCCGGCACCGGTGATCCTGTCGGTGAACGCCCGCGGCGCGGACGGCACCGACACCTCGTGGCTGTGGGACGTGGACTACACCCGTCTCGCCGGGCACCCGATCATGGTCATCGGCGACCGCAAGCTCGACCTGGCGGTGCGCCTGGAGGTCGCGGGCGTGGACTTCCGGGTCTGCGAGAACGTCGACGAGGCCGTGCAGGCCTGTCCGCCCGGGAAGATCGAGGTCATCGCCAACTACACGGCGTTCCAGGACATCCGTCGCCGCGTCGGCAACTGAAGGCCCACGGACAGCACTGAAGGATTGTGAGCATGAGCCAGAACAGTCTGCGTGTGGTGTGGGTCTACCCCGACCTGCTCAGCACCTACGGCGACCAGGGCAACGTCCTGGTCCTGGAGCGGCGCGCCCAGCAGCGCCGCCTGGACGTCCAGCGGGTGGACGTCCGCTCCGACCAGCAGATCCCCACCTCCGGGGACATCTACCTCATCGGCGGCGGTGAGGACCGTCCGCAGCGGCTGGCGGCCGAGCGGCTGCGCCGGGACGGCGGCCTGAACCGGGCCGTCGCCAACGGCGCGATCGTCTTCTCGGTCTGCGCCGGCTACCAGATCCTGGGCCACGAGTTCATCAACGACCTGGGCCAGCGCGAGCAGGGCCTGGGGCTGCTGGACGTCGTCAGCACCCGGGGCGAGGCCGAGCGCTGCGTCGGCGACGTGCTGGCCGACATCGACGCTCCGCTGGGCCTGCCCCCGCTGACCGGTTTCGAGAACCACCAGGGCATCACCCACCTGGGCCCGACGGCCCGCCCGTTCGCCCGGGTCCGCTACGGCAAGGGCAACGGCACCGGCGACGGCACCGAGGGCGCGTACAACGAGACCGTGTTCGGTACGTACATGCACGGCCCGGTCATGGCCCGTAACCCGCACATCTCGGACATGCTGATCAAGCTGGCGCTGGACGTCAACGCCCTGCCGCCGGTCGACGACCGCTGGTACGAGGCGCTGCGCGCCGAGCGGATCGCCGCGGCGACACAGCCCGCATAGCGGACGGTTCCGATCCCCGCCGCCCTGCCCGGTTAGGGTGGCGGGGATCGCACCGGACGACGGGGTCCGGTCTCCGGCCCTGATGCGGCCCCGGCGCCGCCCTGTTGCGAGGTTCCCTGTCATGCGCATCGGTGTTCTCACCTCCGGCGGCGACTGCCCCGGACTCAACGCCGTCATCCGCTCCGTCGTGCACCGTGCGGTCGTCGACCACGGCGACGAGGTCATCGGCTTCCACGACGGCTGGCGCGGCCTGCTGGAAGCGGACTACCGCGAGCTGGACCTGGAGGCCGTGGGCGGCATCCTGGCCACCGGCGGCACCATCCTCGGCTCCTCCCGGGTACGGCCCGATCTGCTGCGCGACGGCGTCGAGCGGGCCAGGGGCCACGTCGCCGACCTGGGCCTGGACGCCGTGGTCCCCATCGGCGGCGAGGGCACGCTCAAGGCGGCGCGCCTGCTGTCGGACGCCGGGCTGCCCGTCGTGGGCGTGCCCAAGACCATCGACAACGACATCGCGTCGACCGATGTGACCTTCGGTTTCGACACGGCGGTGGGGGTGGCGACCGACGCCCTGGACCGGCTGAAGACGACGGCCGAGTCGCACCAGCGGGTGCTCATCGTCGAGGTGATGGGCCGTCACACCGGCTGGATCGCCCTGCACTCGGGCATGGCGGCCGGCGCGCACGCGATCGTCGTGCCGGAGCGGCCGTTCGACATCGACGAGCTGACCGCGGTGGTCGGCAAGCGCTTCGAGGCGGGCAAGCGGTTCGCGATCGTGGTGGTGGCCGAGGGCGCCAAGCCGCGCCCGGGCACCATGGATTTCCAGGTCGGCGCCACGGACGTCTACGGACACGAGCGGTTCGCCGGCGTCGCCGGCCAGCTGGCGGGCGAGCTGGAGCGGCGCCTGGGCAAGGAGGCCCGGCCCGTGATCCTCGGCCATGTGCAGCGCGGCGGCACGCCCACCGCGTACGACCGGGTGCTGGCGACCCGCTTCGGCTGGCACGCGGTGGAGGCGGTGCACCGGGGCGCGTTCGGGGTGATGACGGCCCTGCACGGCACGGACATCGCTCTCGTACCGCTGGCGACCGCCGTCGAGCACCTCAAGACCGTGCCGGCGGAGCGGTACACCGAGGTCGAGTGCGTGCTCTGAGCCCACCGTCGTCCGCCGTGCGGTCGGCCGCCCCGGCCTCGGGGCCGGCGGGCGGCGGCTCTACTCTGGTCCCGGCGCATTGGTGCGAAATGGGAGAGAGCGGATGGATCACAGCGGGCACGGCATGATGCATATGGACATGCCGCCGTTCACGCTGGAGCGGGGTCTGCAGTTCAGTGGCGAACCGTTCTTCATGATCGGCTGTCTGCTGGGGCTGGGCCTGTACGGCTGGGGCGTGGTGCGGCTGCGGCGACGCGGGGACGCGTGGCCGTGGGGCCGGGTGGTGGCGTTCGTCCTGGGCGTGCTGAGCGTCTGGCTGGTGATGTGCACCAAGCTCAACGACTACGGCATGGTCATGTTCAGCGTGCACATGGTGCAGCACATGGTCATCAGCATGCTCTCCCCCATCCTGCTGCTGCTCGGCGCGCCCGTGACGCTCACGCTGCGGTCCCTGCCGGCGGCCGGGCGCGGGCGCCGGGGGCCGCGCGAGTGGCTGGTGGCCCTGCTGCACAGCCGCTACATGCGCGTCATCACGCACCCGGCGTTCACCATCCCGCTGTTCATCGCGAGCCTGTACGCCCTGTACTTCACCCCGATCTTCGACTTCCTCATGGAGTCCAAGACGGGGCACATCGCGATGATGGTCCACTTCCTCGCCGTCGGCCTGGTCTTCTTCTGGCCGATCATGGGCGTGGACCCCGGCCCGCACCGGCCGGGGTATGTGATGCGGATGCTGGAGCTGTTCGCCGGCATGCCCTTCCACGCGTTCTTCGGCATCGCGCTGATGATGGCCTCGGAGCCGATGATCGGCACGTATATGCACCCGCCGGCCTCGCTGGGCATCGACGCCCTGGAGGACCAGCAGGCGGGCGGCGGCATCGCCTGGGCCTTCAGCGAGATCCCGTCCGTCGTGGTGCTGCTGGCGCTCGTCTACCAGTGGTACCGCTCGGAGCAGCGGCAGGCCAAGCGCAGCGACCGGGCCGCGGACCGCGACGGCGACAAGGAGCTGGCGGCCTACAACGCCTATCTGGCCTCGCTCAACACCCGGGGGCAGTGAACCGGGCAGGTCACAGGTATAGCGGTACGGGCCGCGGCGGGGAGACGATGGTCTCCTGGCCGCGGCCCGCGCGTATATCTACGACAGGGCCGCCGTGAGGAAGGTGCGGGGATGCCCGGATCGGCGAGAACGATGGCGACGCTGACCGTCGGCGCGCTGGTTCTGGTGACCGCCTACACCGTGACGATCGGCAGCAACGGCTGGCTGTGGTTCACGTGGGTGGTCCTGGGGCTGGCGACCATTGGGACGCTGGCGGCCCGCGGGACGTGAGCCGCCGCGCGGCTCAGAAGCGGAAGACCGGGCCGGTGGCCGACTCCAGGGCGCAGACGTTGGGGAAGGTCTTGCGCCAGGCGACCGCGACGCCGCGCCATTCGCCGTCGGCGGTCGCGGTGACGGGGTCGTACTCCCGGCCGCAGACCGCCTGGGCGTCCGCGGTCAGGGCGTCCGGCTTGCCGCCGGCCCGGCGCAGGCTCTCGCAGGCCTCGGAAGCGCGGGGGTGGTGGCTGCCCGGTCCGGGGCAGAGGAGCTGGACGCCGCGGATCCAGGTGCTCTGGGCGCCGGAGACGGTGAGCAGGACCCGGCCGCCGTCCCGCTCGTCGGCCCCCGCCGGGGCGGGGGGCAGGGTGAGCAGGGCGGTGGCGGTCGCCGCTGCGGCCGCGGTGGTGCGTACGGACATGGGTGGTGCCTCCAGGGGCGCGGGGGTACCCGCGCCAGGCCACCGCGCACGCGCCCGTGCGGCAAGCGTCCGCACCGGGGACGTCACCCGTGTGGGGGTGCCTGGCCACTCGGTCGGCCGCCAGGGGTGACCTGCGGAAAAGGCGTCGCGGCCCGGGTGCCGGCGGCCCTACGCTCGGCGCTTGTGACACAGCTTCTGACGAGGGACGACGCATGAGTGCGCGGCTGCGCGAGGTCGCGCGGATGACGGAGGTGATCGTCGGGGCCGGCCGCTACACCACGCCCGGCGGCCGGACGGTGGAGATCGCCGACGCGGTCGGGCGGGCGAGAAGGGGAACCCTGCTGTACGGGCCCGGCCCGGTGGCCGTGCCGGAGGGCGGCCGGCCCGTGGCTGCGACGGTGTTCGAGGTCACCGGCGAGGGCAGCCTGGACGCGTCGCGCCGGCTGGCGGCGGACGGTCCGGTGGCGGTCCTCAACTTCGCCTCGGCCCGCAACCCCGGGGGCGGCTACCTCAACGGCGCCCAGGCCCAGGAGGAGGCGCTGTGCCGCGGCTCGGCGCTGTACACGTGCCTGCGCCGGGCCCCGGAGTACTACGCGGCACACCGCGCCGACCCGAGCCCGTTCTACAGCCACCGTGTCATCCACTCCCCCGGCGTCCCGGTCTTCCGCGACGACCGCGGCGAGCTCCTCGAAACCCCCTACACGGCGGGCTTCCTGACCTCGCCGGCGCCCAACGCCGGGGTGATCGCCCGGCGGAACCCGGACGAGACGGACCGCATCCCGGCGGCGCTGGCGGAACGTGCCGGCCGCGTCCTGGAGGTCGCGGCCGCGCACGGCTACCGCCGGCTGGTGCTCGGCGCCTGGGGATGCGGGGTCTTCCGGAACGACCCGCACCAGGTCGCGGCGGCGTTCGCCGGCCACCTCACGGGGGCGGGACGGTTCGCGGACCGCTTCGAGCACGTCGTCTTCGCGGTCCTGGACCGCCGTGCCGACTCCCCGGTCCGGGCGGCGTTCGCCTCGGTGTTCGCCCCGCGCGGGCGCTGAGCGCTCACACCGCGGCGGGGTCCGGCCGGGGCAGCACCTCGCGGGCGCCGTCCGCCCGGATCCGGAAGAGGCCGGGCCCCACCTCGTCCGACCGCTGCCAGATCGCGGCGCACCGGTCGGCCGGCCACACGGTGTGCAAGGACCACCAGACCCCGCCCATGCGGGTGCCGGTCAGGTCGGCGTCGGTCAGGTCCGCGTCCTGCAGCCGGGCCCCGCTGAGGTCGGCGTCGGTGAGGTCGGCGGCCCTGAGCCGGGCCCCGGTCAGGGCGGAGCCGGTCAGGAGGGCGCCGCGCAGCCGCGCACCGCTGAGGTCGGCGGCCGTGAGGTCGGCGGCGTGGAAGCGGGCCCCGTCCAGTGTGGTTCCGGCCAGCAGCGCGAACCGCAGGCCGGCGCCGCGCAGTTCGGCGCCGGTCACATCGGCGCCGGACAGGTCGGCGCCCTCCAGGGCGGCGCCGGTCAGGCTCGCCCGGACCAGGCTCGTACGACGGAGGTCCATGCCCCGCAGGTCGGCGCCCGGCAGATGGGCCCCGGGGCGGATGTCGAGCACGGGCCGGAAGGCGAGCGCGGCACGCAGCCAGGCGAACCGGCCGCGCAGGGCCGCCGCGGCGGCCGGCCGGGGCGCGGCGGGGGCGAGGCGGTCCAGGACCTGCCTCAGGAACGAGTCGGCGGGTGGCTCAGCGGGCATCAGCGGCACCTCCCCCGCGGGGCCCGGTCGTCCGGGACGCCGACTGGGCGAGCTGGGTCAGCAGCCGGGGCGCGGCCACCCCCGCGAGGGCGGCGCTGAAGGGCCCCGCGAGCTGGTGCGAGGCGGCGCACACCACGGCCAGGCCGGCTCCCAGGCCGCAGCGGATGAGCACCGCCACGGCATACGGCCCCGGATTGAGCCGGCCGTCGCTCTTCCACGGGAAACCGCGCGCGGCCCGGATCGCCGTATGCAGCCCGACTCCCTCCACGAGAGCCGCCCCCACAAGCCCCCACAGGCATGCCGCCCACACCCCCACCTGCCGTCCCTCCCCTGGCCCCCGCGCGGACCGCGGCTGACGGGCCGATCCCCGTAGAACCTGCCAGCGGTGGGGGCCACGTGGCCGGAAACCGCCGAACCGGGGACCCGGGGCGGTCGGGCGTGTCATAGTGCTGCGCCCCGGTCCATGACGGACCGGGGCGCAGTGTCGCCGTGCGGTGGTGCGGCTTCGGCCTTACTTGGCGGAGGCCTTCGGCGGCTCGGGGGTGGCGTGCGGGGTGCACGTCACGTCCTTGCCGTCCACCTTGCCGGTGAGGAGGTACGCGTCGACGCGGTCGTTGACGCAAGCGTTCTTCAGCCCCGTGACACCGTGGGAGCCGGCGCCCTTCTCCACGATCAGCTGGGAGCCGCGGAAGCGCTTGTGCAGCTCGAGCGCGCCCTCGTAGGGAGTGGCGGCGTCACGGTCGGCCTGCACGATGAGGGTCGTGGGCAGACCCTTGTGCGTGGTGACCTCGACGGGGTTGTACTGCGGGCCCTTCCAGGTCGCGCAGGGGAGGTTCATCCACGCGTTGGACCAGGTCATGAAGGGGGCCTGGCGGTGGATGCGGGTGTTGTCGCGGTCCCACTTGTTCCAGCTGGTGGGCCACTTGGCGTCCGCGCACTCGACCGCGGTGTAGACGGCGTTGCCGTTCTCCGAGGCGATGTTGCCCGCGGTGTCGGACAGGTTCGGGCCCGCCGCCTCGACGAGCGCCTTCTCGTCACCGGCGCGGTACTTCTTCCAGGTGTCCGCGACCGGGAGCCAGGAGGAGTCGTAGTAGGCGGCGCTCTGGAAGAAGCTGATCAGCTCGGCGGGGCCGACGACGCCGCCGATGGGCTGCTTCTTGGCGGCGGCGCGCAGCTTCTCCCACTCCTGCTGGACCTTGTCGCGGGTGTCGCCGATGTGGAAGACGGAGTCGTACTTGGCGACCCAGCTCTCCCAGTCCTTGAAGCGGCCCTCGAAGGCGATGTCCTGCTCGAGGTTGGCCTTGTACCAGATGTTGTCCCGGGCCGGGTTGACGACGCTGTCGACGACCAGGCGGCGGACGTGGGTCGGGAAGAGCGTGCCGTAGACGGCGCCGAGGTAGGTGCCGTAGGAGACGCCGAGGTAGTTCAGCTTCTTGTCGCCGAGGGCGGCGCGGATGACGTCCACGTCGCGGGCGGTGTTCGGCGTGGTGAGGTACGGCAGGAGGTCGCCGCTGCGCTCGGCGCAGCCGTCGGCGTACTCCTTGGCCAGCTTGCGCTGGGCGCGCTTGTCGGCCTCGCTGTCGGGCACCGGGTCGGCCTTGGGGGCCTTGACGAACTCCTGGGGGTCGACGCAGGAGATCGGGGCGGAACGGCCCACGCCGCGCGGGTCGAAGCCGACGAAGTCGTAGGCCTTCGAGGTCTTGGCGTACAGCGGGTTCTTGGTCGTCACCTTGCGCGGGAACTTCAGCCCGGAGCCGCCGGGACCGCCCGGGTTGTACACGAGCGAGCCCTGGCGCTCCTCGGCGGTGCCGGTGGAGCGGGCGCGGTCCACGGCGATCTTGATGGTGCGGCCGTTGGGCTTGGCGTAGTCGACGGGGACGGTCACGAAGCCGCACTGGATCGGCTTCTCCAGGCCCCAGTCGGCCGGGCAGTCCTGCCAGTCGATGCCGGCCTTCTCGGCCCGCTCGGCGGCTATCTTCACGCCCTTGGCCTCGGCGGCGCCGCCCGGCACCGCCTGGGCCGCGCCGGCCGCCGGGGCGGTCAGGAACCCGGCGACGAGCGTACCGGCCACGACGGTGCCGGCCGCGATGGATATCGCGTTTGGTCTCACGTAGGAATCCCCCTGCTGAGTGCCGCCCGAGGCGGCGATGATCACGCGGTCTGCAAGGGGGAATCCTTTCGCCTCCCATGCCATAAAGGACAGGGCGGAGGGGCGTTCTTTACCAACACGTAAACGCGACGAAACACAGAACGACACACGAGGCGCTGTTCGCCCCAACTCTCTTTAAAACGTCCGAGTTACGGCATTCAGCTCGGATAGCGCCGAATCAAGCATCTTGCGTAGGCCCAACGCGTCCGGCGCCACCGCGCTCACCACCACGGCCGGGCCGGCGAGCGGGCTGAGCGCGGCCGTCGCCCCGAGCGGCCGGGGAGTCACCGGATGCTCCTCGAAGGCCGGGTCGACGACGAGGAGTTGGCCCACGGCCCGGTGGCCGCCGAGCACCGCTCCGCCGTCCCAGCCGGGCGCCCCGGGCCCGTAGCCCAGCTCCTGGTCGAACAGCGGGCGCCCGGCGCGGCGCACGGTCAGCCGGGCCGCCAGCCGCCCCGGCCGCTCCCCCGCCCGGCCCAGGACCTGCTCCTCGCGCAGCACCAGGCGGGCGCCGGCGGCGAGGTCGACGCGGGTCGTCGTCCGCAAGTCGCTTCCCCGGGCCGAGATCAGCGGCTCGGGCAGCCAGCACAGGCGCGCGCCCTCGCCCACGGCGATGAGCGTGTCGTACGCGGCGGGCGCGCCCGTGCGACCCGGCAGGGCGATCGTGGCGGCCGTGGTGGTGAAGCGCAGCGCCGCCCCCGCCGCGACCTCCACGGTGAGCCCGAGCAGGTCCCCGCCGAGCGGCGCGCTCATGGCCCCGACCAGCGCCACCCGGGCCTCGGGCCCGCACGGGCGCAGCCGGCGCAGCGCGAAGGGGCCGCCGCCCTCGAGCACGGGTAGCGCGGTGCCGCCCCTGCCGTCGGGCGCGGCGACGACGCGGGCGGCGGCCCGCAGTCCATGGCCGGACGCCGGGAGGGCGGCGGTGCTCACGGCGCGGGCGCGGTCCACGCGGCCAGCTGCCCGCGCACCCAGTCGCGTACGGGCGCCACTCCCCCCTCCGCGGCCAGGGAGGTGAAGACGACGGGGAGTTCGCCGCGCTGGACCTTGGCGTCGCGGGCCATGCCCTCGAGGTCGACGCCGACGTAGGGCGCGAGGTCGGTCTTGTTGATCACGAGGAGGTCGGCGGTGGTGACGCCGGGACCGCCCTTGCGGGGGATGTCGTCGCCGCCGGCGACGTCGATGACGAAGATCTGCGCGTCGACCAGGCCCTTGGAGAAGGTGGCGGTGAGGTTGTCGCCGCCGGACTCGACGAGCACGAGATCGAGCGGGCCGGCCCCCGAGGAGGAAAACACAGCCTCGAGGTCCTCGACGGCCTCGAGGTTGGCGGAGATGTCGTCACGGATGGCGGTGTGCGGGCAGGCCCCGGTCTCCACGGCGGTGATGCGCTCGGGTGGCAGCACGGCGTTGCGCAGCAGGAACTCGGCGTCCTCGCGGGTGTAGATGTCATTGGTGACGACGGCGATGGACAACTCGTCCCGCAGGGCCCGGCACAGCGCGGCGACGGTCGCGGTCTTCCCCGACCCCACGGGCCCCCCGAGCCCGACGCGCAGCGCACGCCGGCTCCCGTCGGGGCGCAGGGGGGAGGCGGCGCTGTAGGTGTGACGGTGGGGGAAGGCGTCGGGGTGGTCCAAGTGCATGGGTTCCTCCAGGGAAGATCAAGCCCGTCTGGGGGCGCCTCCCAGCGGTAGCTGGGGGAGATTGAGGACCGGGGTCCGGTGCGGAGCCCCCGCCCTACGAGGCGAACAGCCGTACCGGCCACGCCGCGTGCTGCTCAGCCGTGATGTCGAGCAGCGGCGCGGACGGCGCGGGCAGCGCGTCGAGCCCGTCGTACCGGGCCCGCCGCGCCGCCGCGGCGGCCCGCTCGGCGACCCGGTCGAGCTCCGGCGCCAGCCGGGCCAGCACGGCGGTCGCGGCGAACGGATCGAGGCTCAGCAGCCGGACGACCGCGGTGGCGGGACCGCTCACCGACTCGTACGCGGCGGCGTACGCGGCGTCCAGCGGTCCCAGCCCGGCGGCGCGCGCGGCGAGGCCGAGCACGACGGGCTGGTGGACGCCGCGCGGCCGCTCGGCGGCGAGGGCGTCGAGGGCGGGTGAGGGCCACGCGGCCCGTGCGGCGCGCATCATCTGGCGGCCGAGCCGCCGTCCGGCGGTGCGCAGGGCCTGCGAGGGGGTACGGGCGTCGGCGGCCTCGTCGAGCAGCAGCGGGTCGAGCCCGGCCGCCGCCGCCGCGGCGAGTCCGGCCGCGGCCAGCCCGGCGGTGTGCAGCCGCCCCCGGCAGAAGTCCGCCAGGGACGCGGCGTCCGTCACCCTCCCCGCCTTCACGGCGGCCTCGGCGCCTCCGGAGTGCGCGTGGCCGCCGGCGGGAAAGCGCCCGTCCGCGAGGACCAGCAGCGCGCCGCGCGCACCCGTGGCACCCGTGGCGGCCGTCGGCGCACCGGTGCCGTCCGGCGGGGTGGTGAGCGGACGTGCCCGGTGAACGGTCATGTCGACCCCCGCATCAGAAGAGGAAGTACCGCCGGGCCATCGGCAGTTCCACCGCCGGCCGCGGCTCGACGGCCTCCCCGTCGATGGTGACGGTGAACGTGTCGGGGTCGACCTCGACGCGCGGCCGGGCGTCGTTGTTGCGCATGTCCGCCTTGGTCACGCCGCGCGTGGAGCGGATCGGGGTGAAGCGCTTGCCGAGGCCGAGCCGCTCGGGGAGCCCGTCGTCCATGGCCCACTGGGTGACGAAGTTGAGGGAGTTGGCGGCGGGGGCGCGGCCCAGCGCGCCGAACATGGGGCGTGCCAGGACGGGCTGGGGGGTGGGGATGGAGGCGTTGGCGTCGCCCATCTGCGCGTAGGCGATCTGGCCGCCCTTGATGACGAGCTGCGGCCGGACCCCGAAGAAGGCCGGGTCCCACAGCACCAGGTCGGCGAGCTTGCCGGCCTCGACGGAGCCGATCTCGTGGTCCAGGCCCTGGGCGACGGCCGGGTTGATGGTGTATTTGGCGACGTAGCGCCGGGCCCGGGCGTTGTCGGCGGGGCCGTCGCCGGGCAGCGCGCCGCGCCGCTTCTTCATCACGTGCGCGGTCTGCCAGGTGCGCAGGACGACCTCGCCGATGCGGCCCATGGCCTGGGAGTCGGAGGAGATGATGGATATCGCGCCGAGGTCGTGCAGGACGTCCTCGGCGGCGATCGTGCCGGGCCTGATGCGGGACTCGGCGAAGGCGAGGTCCTCGGGGACGGCCGGGTTGAGGTGGTGACAGACCATCAGCATGTCGAGGTGCTCGTCGACGGTGTTGACGGTGTGCGGCCGGGTGGGGTTGGTGGAGCTGGGCAGGACGTTGGGCTCGGAGACCACGGTGATGATGTCGGGCGCGTGCCCGCCACCCGCGCCCTCGGTGTGGTAGGCGTGCAGGGTGCGGCCGGCGATGGCGGCCAGGGTGTCGCCGACGAATCCGGCCTCGTTGAGGGTGTCAGTGTGGATGGCGAGCTGGGCGCCGCTCTCCTCGCACACGTTCAGGCAGGCGTCGATGACGGCGGGGGTGGCCCCCCAGTCCTCGTGGATCTTGAATCCGACCGCTCCCGCCCGCAGCTGGGCGCGCATCGAGTCGTACGAGACGGTGTTGCCCTTGCCGAGGAGGCCGATGTTGAGCGGGTACCCCTCCAGCGCCTCGAACATCCGGGCGAGGTGCCAGGAGCCGGGGGTGATGGTGGTGGCCTTGCTGCCCTCGGCGGGTCCGGTGCCGCCGCCGACGAGGGTGGTGATGCCGGAGGCGAGGGCCTCGTCCGCCAGTTGGGGGCAGATGAAGTGGACGTGGGCGTCGATGGCGCCGGCGGTGAGGATCTTGCCGTTGCCGGCGATGACCTCGGTCTCGGGGCCGATGACGAGGTCGGGGTGGACGCCGTCCATGGTGTCGGGGTTGCCGGCCTTGCCGACCCCGGTGATCCGGCCGTCGCGCAGGCCGACGTCGGCCTTGACGACGCCCCAGTGGTCGAGCACGACGGCACCGGTGATGACGGTGTCGGGGGCGCCGTCGGCGCGGGTGGCGCGGGACTGGCCCATGGACTCGCGGATGACCTTGCCGCCGCCGAAGACCGCCTCGTCCCCGGCGCGGCCGGGACCGCCGCAGCGGTCCTCCTCGATCTCGATCAGGAGGTCGGTGTCGGCGAGCCGGATGCGGTCGCCCGCCGTCGGCCCGTACAGATCGGCGTAGTCGGCGCGGGCGAGCTCAGGCATCGAGCGGTCCCCCGCACTCGCCGCGCAGCCCCTCAACGACGCGCTTGCCGCCGATGGGGACCAGGTCGACCTCGACGGGGATGCCCGGCTCGAAGCGCACGGCGGTGCCGGCGGCGATGTCCAGCCGCTTGCCGTGCGCGGCCGCGCGGTCGAAGCACAGGCCGGGGTTGGCCTCGGCGAAGTGGTAGTGGGAGCCGACCTGCACGGGCCGGTCGGCGGCGTTGAGCACGACGAGCCGGGTGCGGTGCCGCCCCTCGTTGAGCCGTACGGGCTCGGTGGCGTGCAGTACCTGTCCGGGAATCATCCGCGTCGCTCCCCCGTCACGCTATCGGCTCGTGGACGGTGACGAGCTTCGTCCCGTCCGGGAAGGTGGCCTCGACCTGCACGTCGTGGAGCATCTCGGGGATGCCCTCCATGACCTCGTCGCGGGTGAGGACCTTGCGCCCGGAGGACATCAGCTCCGCCACGCCGCGTCCGTCCCGGGCGCCCTCGAGGATGTGCGCGGTGATCAGGGCCACCGCTTCGGGGTGATTGAGGCGCAGCCCGCGGGCCCTGCGCCGCTCCGCGACGTCGGCGGCCACATGGATGAGCAGTCGTTCCTGCTCGTGCGGGGATAGTTGCATGCGTCCCACCTCAACACAGTGTTGACCTGGGGTTCTTCTGCCCGTGGCCACTCATTGCAGATTAGGGCGCAAGCTTTTCCAACGCGTTAACTGGACTGACCCACTCTTTACATGGCCATGACGTCGCGGCCCCGCCGCCCGCCCCCGGCGCGCTCAGCGCGCTCAGTGCCGCCGGGTGTCGCCGGGGTCGCGGTGCTCGGCGGCGATGCCGAAGCGCCGGCGTTCGCCGGGAGCGGACGTGCCGGAGGGGTGCAGCGTGGTGACCGTGGTGATCACCGGCTCGTCCGCGGCGGTCTCGACCGAGCTGCTCTCCTCCAGTCGCTGCAGGTCAGCGGCGGAAACCAGGGCGACCAGCGGCTTCCCGTGGCGCGTCACGACGACCCGCTCGCCGCCGTAGACAACGCGATTGATCAGCTCCGCCAGCTCGGCTCGGGCTTGCGTCACAGGAATTTCGTAGGCCATGCTCCCCATTCTAACGAGGTGTACGTCCTGTACATTTTTTACAGACGACCGACGAGAGGATCGGCCATGGACCGACCAGCAGCCCGCCATGTCCTGCCCGAGTTCACCGAGCGCACCTCACTGGGGACCCACACCCTGGACCCGTACGCGAAGCTCTTCTCCGAGCGCATCGTCATGCTCGGGACCCCCATCGACGACACGGCCGCCAACGATGTGATCGCGCAGCTGATGCACCTCGAGCACGCGGCGCCCGACCGGGCGATCTCCCTCTACATCAATTCCCCCGGCGGCTCCTTCGGGGCCATGTGCGCCGTCTACGACACGATGCGCTACATCCACTGCGACATCGAGACCATCTGCCTGGGCCAGGCGGCCTCGGCCGCCGCCGTCCTGATGGCGGCCGGCACCCCGGGCAGGCGCCTGGTGCTCCCGCACGCCCGGATGCTCATCCACCAGCCGTCCCTCGCCGAACCCGTCCAGGGCCAGCCCTCGGACCTGGCGCTGCAGGCCGATGAGCTGCTGCGGGTCCGCGACGGCCTGGTGGAGATGCTGGCGCTGCACACCGGGCAGGACGCCGGGCGCGTCCGGCGGGACATCGAGCGCGACACCTTCCTCGACGCCCAGGCGGCCGTGGCCTACGGCCTGGCCGACCGGGTCATCACCGACCGCCGGGCGCCCGCCGCGCCGGCCGGGGCGAGGTGAGGGGGATGCCGTCGGAGAAGTGGCCCCCGGAGCTGACCCCGCTGCCCGCCCTGACCCGCGCCGAGGGCGAGGTGATCGACCGCTATCTGGAAGTACTGGATCTCCTCGGACGGATCAACCCGGCTCGCACGCACGGCACGTACAGTGCGCTACGAGCCGCGCAGACGCTCGCGCTCGCGGCCGCCGGGCTGCGCGACGCGCTGACGGTCATGCACGAACGCGGCGAACGCGAGGTGTACGGGGGAACGCTGGCACGAGCGATGCGGGTCCTGGACGGCGAACGCCGGGCCAGGCGGGTGATGTTGCCGCCGGAGCCGCCGAACTGAGGAGCGGAAACATTCTGCCCCCGATCTCCTTCAGACAGCGGATGCGATCGTAGACGAGCCGCAGTGATCACTTCGGGCGGTGCGCGCACTCGACGCTCGAAGAGATCGCTTCGCCGCAGGTGACGAACTCACCAGGGAAAGGTCACCACCGTCAAATCGCCCCGCGTCCACCCGAATTGACCAGAGGTGACGAGCGTCACATATGGCGGGATCCACTCGGCGTGGGCGCCGGGACTGCGCCAAGATCCGTGCCGACGACAAGACCCCGCCACCGCGGCGGGGCGGTCCGGGCGGACGCCGAACCCTGCCGCCGCCGGGGCGACTGGTCGACATAAGTGCACCGGCAGGGATGGAGGACCCGAGCACGACGGGACGGCGGAGGCGCGACGACTGCCGTACGTCCCTTGGGGTGAAGCCGCTCACGCGGCCGGGCATTCTTCGCCTGCCCGAACCCGACAGGTCATCCTTCACAGGCGGCTGACGAAGGGTTTGGCATGGGCGCGCACAAACGTCCCTCAATGCTGTCCAGGACGGGGGCTCTGCCCCTGTCCGTGAAATCCGCCCTGACTCTCGCGGCCGTCGGTGCCACGGTGCTGGCACCGGGCGCCACGAACGACGCGGAAGCCGCGACCATCTCCAACACGGCCCTGCAGATCGCGGCCTCGAAGGCGGGCTCCCCCTACCAGTGGGGCGCGACGGGGCCCTTCCGCTTCGACTGCTCCGGACTGACCCAGTACTCCTTCAAGCGGGCCGGCAAGCAGCTGCCGCGAACCGCACAGGACCAGTACAACCGCACCCGGCACATCCCCGGATTCTCCCGCACCCAGGGCGACCTGGTGTTCTTCCACGGCCGCGGCGGCGTCTACCACGTGGGGATATACGCCGGGAACAACAGGATCTGGCACGCCCCCAAGACCGGATCGGTCGTCCGCCTGGAGCGCATCTGGACGCGTAGCGTCTCCTACGGCCGCGTGAACGGCTGACCGCCGCGCGGGGCCCCGGCCGCCCGGTGTCACCCACCCATCGCGCCGGACCCGCCCACGCCGCACCCGAAGCGCCGGGCACACCTCCCGTGGCAGCGGACCCGACTGCCTTCCCGGTGCCCCACCGGCACCCGCGACACCTGTGAACCCACCGGTTCAGCAGCGCGCTCCACGAGAGCGCCGGGCCGGGCGGACCCCCGCCCGGCCCTCCGCGCGCTGCCGGTTCAGCGGACCGGCACCGTCCACGGCATACGGATCCACACGGTCTTGCCGCCGTCCTCGGTCGGCGTGACACAGAGCCTGCCGCCGTGCTCGGCGGTGAGGCAGCGAATGATCACCAGGCCGCGCCCGTTGTCCTGCCGGCCGGCGGCCGACAGCCGCCGGGGGCGGCAGGGGTGGCTGTCCGTGACCCCGATCCGCAGCTGCTCGCCCCGTTCGAGGCGGACGTCCACCGTGAAGGTGGGCGACTGGCCGTGGGTGTGCTGCACGGCATTGGTGGCCAGCTCGGAGACGATCAGCCGGATGGCGTCGCCCGCGTCCGTACCGGCCGGCAGGCCCCATTCCGTGAGCACGTCCATGACATAGCGGCGGGCCGCGGAGACCGAGGCGGGGCCGCTCGGCAGAGTGACGGTTGCTTCCTGGTGGTCTGCCATGGCGCTGTCCCTTTCCACCGGTGCCGGACTTCGACGCGCGGCGTGCGGTGAAGTCGGGACGGCCCCGGACGGCTCTTCGCGACAGAGTGCCACTGTTCACGGGTGCGATGGGTGCGATCCACCGGATTGTGGATATATCTGTCGCTCAAAGCGGTGAACTCTGCTACGAGAGACCGGATTTGGACGGCAGACTGGTCTATTGACTCTGACGAGTGGATTTGAGCGGCGGGGAGGAGAGCTGATGCGGAACGGACCCGCGGTGCGCCGCCGCAAACTCGGCGCGGAGCTGCGCCGGCAGCGCGAACTGACCGGGATGACGAGCCGGGAGGCGGCGGGAGCGGTCGGCTGGCACCAGTCGAAGGTGAGCCGGATCGAGACGGGCATCAGCGGAGTGAAACCCGCGGACGTGGCCCGGCTGCTCGATGTGTACAGCGTCTCGGACCCTGAGCTGAGGGCACTGCTGGGAGCGCTGTGCGGGGCGGGGTCCAGGGATGCGGAAGGGTCCCGGCGCGGCTGGTGGTACGCCTACCGCGATCTGCTGCCTTCGGCGTATCTCGACTTCATCAGCCTGGAGTCGGAGGCGTCCCACGCGCGGACGCTGGAGACCACGGTGGTGCCCGGCCTGCTGCAGACGCGGGAGTACGCCCGGGCCGTGACGCGGGCGGCGCTGGCCGACCCGCCGGAGGAACAGGTCGAGGAACTCGTACGGGTACGCATGGCCCGGCAGTCGGTGCTGGACGGGGAGCGGCCACTGCAGCTCTGCGCGGTGCTCGACGAGGCGGTGCTGCGGCACGAGGTCGGCGGACCGGAGGTGATAGCGGCACAGCTGCGGCATCTGTTGGCCATGGGTTCGCTGCCGCATGTGCGGCTGCATGTGCTGCCGTTCACCAGCGGAAACCACATCGGCATCACGGGCCCTTTCGTTATCTTCTCCTTTCCGCGCATCGCCGATCTGGACGTGGTTGTTCTCGACCATTTGACGAGTAGCCTCTATCTGGAGCGCAAAGAGGACCTCCGGGCGTACGGCTCGGCGTTCACCACGCTCCAGGCGCACGCCCTCTCGCACGAGAACTCGTTGGATTACATCGCCGGGATCGGCGACGGCTCGTAAGGAGGCAACATGTCCGCAATGCCTCGGTACGTTCCCCCTCCATCGGTTCACACCGGCCGCTGCGACGCCGTATGGCACCGCAGCAGCTACAGCACCGGCATGAACAACTGCGTCGAAACGGCAAGCCTGGGACCGCGGCAGCTCGCCGTGCGCGACTCCAAGCGCACGGCCGGGCCGGTTCTGCGGTTCTCGCCCGCCACCTGGTCCGCGTTCGTGACGGACCTGGGCTGCACCTGCCCGGGCGGCCCGGGCGACGGGAGTGCCGCCGCACGGAGTTGAGCGTTCAGGCGGCCGGCGCGGTCCCTACGATCGTGTCGGCCGCCGCCGTGACCTGGGCGTCCGACAGATCCGCCCGCGCGGTCAGCCGCAGCCGGGAGACGCCGTCCGGCACGGACGGCGGCCGGAAGCAGCCGACGGCCAGCCCGGCCGCACGGCAGTCGGCCGCCCAGCGCACCGCCGCCCCGGGCGAGGGAGCCCGGACGGAGACCACCGCCGCGTCGGGACGCACCGCCGTCAGCCCCGCCGCCGTCAGCCGCCGGTGCAGTGCGCCGGCCACGGCCCGCACCCTGGAGGCCCGGCCGGGCTCGCGGCGCAGCACCCGCAGGCTCGCCAGCGCCGCGCCGGCCGCCGCCGGGGCGAGGCCGGTGTCGAAGATGAAGGTGCGGGCGGTACTGACGAGGTGCTCGATGACCCGGGCGGGGCCGAGTACGGCACCGCCCTGGCTGCCGAGGGACTTGGAGAGCGTCACCGTGGCCACGACGTCCGCGTCGCCGGCCAGGCCCGCGGCGTGCACGGCCCCCCGGCCGCCCTCGCCGAGGACCCCCAGGCCGTGCGCGTCGTCCACCAGCAGCGCCGCACCGCCGGACCGGCACGCCTCGGCGAGGGCGCGCAGGGGGGCGGCGTCGCCGTCGACGGAGAAGACCGAGTCGGTGACCGCGATCGCCCGGCCCCGGTGGGCGGCCAGGCTCTTGCGGACGGCCTCCGGGTCGGCGTGCGGCACGACGGCCCGCTCGGCGCGCGCCAGGCGGCAGCCGTCGATGAGCGAGGCGTGGTTGCCCTCGTCGCAGACCAGGAGGGTGCCCGAGCCCGCCGACCCGGACAGCGCGGTGACGGCGGCGAGGTTCGCGGCGTAGCCGGAGGAGAAGACCAGGGCGGCCTCGAAGCCGCAGAACGCGGCGAGCTCCGCCTCCAGCCGGGCGTGCAGGGCGGTGCTGCCGGTGACCAGGCGGGAGCCGGTGGCGCCCGCGCCCCAGCGGCGCGCCGCCTCGGCCGCGGCCTCGGTGACCTCCCGGTGGTGGGTCAGGCCCAGGTAGTCGTTGCCGGCCAGATCGAGGAGGGCGGAGTCGGCCGCCCGGGGGCGCAGGGTGCGCACGAGCCCCGCGGCCCGCAGCCGCTCGTGCTCCGCGTCGATCCAGTCGAACGGGTCCTGGGGCATCGGCCGTCCCTCGTCATTTGGTGGGTTTGCATAAAACCTAGCCGCCGCCGGGCCGGGGCAGGGTGTGGCGATACACACACCTCAAACGGACTCTGTTGTGCGATCCCTACCTTGGCCGGGCGTGGTGGCGTAGGCGAGGATCTGCGCCATGGACCTGCTGAACACGCTGGTGGACAAGGGGTTGCGGCGGGAGCTGCCGACCCGCGAAGAGGCGCTCGCCGTGCTGGCGACCTCCGACGACGAGCTGCTCGACGTGGTGGCCGCGGCCGGGAAGGTGCGCCGCAAGTGGTTCGGGCGGCGGGTGAAGCTCAACTACCTGGTCAACCTCAAGTCCGGGCTCTGCCCCGAGGACTGCTCGTACTGCTCGCAGCGGCTGGGCTCGAAGGCCGGGATCCTCAAGTACACCTGGCTCAAGCCGGACGAGGCATCGAAGGCGGCGGCCGCCGGGGTCGCCGGCGGCGCCAAGCGGGTCTGCCTGGTGGCCAGCGGCCGCGGGCCGACGGACCGCGACGTCGACCGGGTCTCGAAGACCATCGAGGCGATCAAGGAGGAGAACGCGGACGTCGAGGTGTGCGCGTGCCTCGGGCTGCTCTCCGACGGCCAGGCGGAGCGCCTGCGCGCGGCGGGTGCCGACGCCTACAACCACAACCTCAACACGTCCGAGGCGACGTACGCCGGCATCACCACCACCCACACCTACGCCGACCGGGTGCAGACCGTTCAGCAGGCCCAGGCGGCGGGCATGTCCGCCTGCTCGGGGCTGATCGCGGGCATGGGCGAGAGCGACGCGGACCTGGTGGACGTGGTGTTCTCGCTGCGTGCGCTGGACCCGGACTCGGTGCCGGTCAACTTCCTCATCCCCTTCGAGGGGACGCCGCTGGCCAAGGAGTGGAACCTCACCCCGCAGCGCGCGCTGCGCATCCTGGCGATGGTGCGGTTCGTCTGCCCGGACGTGGAGGTCCGGCTGGCGGGCGGCCGTGAGGTGCACCTGCGCTCGATGCAGCCGCTCGCGCTGCACCTGGCCAACTCGATCTTCCTCGGCGACTATCTGACGAGCGAGGGCCAGGAGGGCAAGGCCGACCTGGCGATGATCGCGGACGCGGGCTTCGAGGTGGAGGGCGCGGGCACCACGACGCTGCCCGAGCACCGCGCGGACGCCCTCGCGGGCGCGGGCTGCGGCTCGCGCGGCGCGAGCGGCTGCGGCTCGCACGACGCCGGGGACAGCACGGGCGGCGGCTGCGGCTCGCACGGCGCCGGCGGCTGCGGGCCGTGCGGCGACGGCGGCGCGGCGCGGGAGCCCGTGGCCGCGGCGGCCCCGGACGGCGCCGGTGAGGCCCGTACGGACCTGGTGGCCGTGCGCCGCCGGGGCGCGGGAACGGACCTGCCGCCCAATGCCTGAGCCGCTCGCCGCCTCCGCGCTGCTCTCCCTGGACCGACGGCACGTCTGGCACCCCTACGGACCGATGCCGGGCCGCCAGGAGCCGCTGGTCGTGGAGTCCGCCTCCGGCGTCCGGCTGCGGCTGGCGGAACCGGCGCACGGCTCGCACGAGTTGGTGGACGGGATGTCGTCGTGGTGGTCGGCCGTGCACGGCTACAACCACCCGGTGCTCAACGAGGCGGCGCAGGCGCAGCTGGGGCGGATGAGCCATGTGATGTTCGGCGGGCTCACTCATGAGCCCGCCGTGCGGCTGGCCGCCCGGCTGGTGGAGATCACCCCGGAGGGGCTGGAGCACGTCTTCCTCTGCGACTCCGGCTCGGTGTCGGTCGAGGTCGCCCTGAAGATGTGCCTGCAGTACTGGCGCTCGCTCGGCCGGCCGGAGAAGCGCCGGATGATGACCTGGCGCGGTGGCTACCACGGGGACACCTGGCAGCCGATGGCCGTGTGCGACCCGGACGGCGGGATGCACCAGCTGTGGTCGGGGGCGCTGGCGCGGCAGGTCTTCGCCGACGCTCCCCCGCACGACCACGACACCGACGCCGTGCCCGCGTACTCGGCGCACCTGCGGGAGTACATCGCGCGCCACGCCCACGAGCTGGCGGCGGTGATCGTGGAGCCGGTGGTCCAGGGTGCGGGCGGTATGCGCTTCCACGACCCGGTGTACCTGCGGGTGCTGCGGGAGGCGTGCGACGAGCACGACGTCCTGCTGGTGTTCGACGAGATCGCCACCGGCTTCGGCCGTACGGGGCGGCTCTTCGCGGCGGAGCACGCGGGGGTCACCCCCGATGTGATGTGCCTGGGCAAGGCGCTGACCGGCGGTTATGTGACCCTCGCCGCGACCTTGTGCACCTCTCGGGTGGCCGATGGCATCAGCTCGGGCGAGGTGCCGGTGCTCGCGCACGGCCCGACGTTCATGGGCAACCCCCTGGCCTGCGCGATCGCCGACGCCTCGATCGGCCTGCTGCTGTCGCAGGACTGGGGCACGGAGGTCAAGCGGATCGAGGCGGGGCTGCGCGACGGCCTGGCGGAGCTGGCCGGGGAGCCGGGGGTCCGGGACGTCCGGGTGCTCGGCGCGATCGGTGTGGTCGAGCTCGACCACGAGGTCGACATGGCGGCGGCCACGCGCGCCACCGTGCGCGAGGGGGTGTGGCTGCGGCCGTTCCGCAACCTCGTGTACACGATGCCGCCGTACGTCACGGACGACGAGGACCTCGCCCGGATCTGCGCCGGGGTGCGCGCCGCCGCCCGTCAGGGCTGAAGAACAGAACAGCACGGAACAGAACGGAGTGCGCATCATGTCGGTCTTGGTCGTCACGGGGACGGGCACGGAGGTCGGCAAGACCGTGGTGACGGCCGCCGTCGCGGCGGCGGCCCTGTCGGCCGGCCATTCGGTGGCGATGGTCAAGCCCGCCCAGACCGGGGTCGGGCCCGACGAGCCGGGGGACGTCGCGGAGGTGCTGCGGCTCGCCGGGCCGGCCACCGGTGTCGAACTGGCGCGCTTCCCGGAGCCGTTGGCGCCGGCGACCGCCGCCCGCCGGGCCGGCATGGCGCCGGTGCCGCCGAAGGAGATCGAGCGGGCGACGGCGGAGCTGGCCGCCTCCCACGACCTGGTCCTCGTCGAGGGCGCGGGCGGACTGCTCGTACAGCTGGACGAGGCGGGCGCGACGCTCGCGGACGCGGCCCGCCTGCTGGACGCGCCCGTGCTGATCGTCGCGCAGGCCGGACTGGGCACGCTCAACACCACCGCCCTGACCGCCGAGGCCCTGCGCTCGCGCGGTCTGCGCTGCGCGGGCGTGGTGATCGGCAGCTGGCCGGCCGACCCGGACCTCGCCATGCGCTGCAACCTCGCCGACCTGCCCGAGGCGGCCCAGGCCCCCTTGCTGGGCGCCGTCCCGGAGGGCGCGGGCTCCCTGCCCCCCGGCGACTTCCGCGCGATGGCGACGAGCTGGCTGGCCCCGCGGCTGTCCGGCGTCTGGGACGCCGAACGCTTCGCGCGGGCGCAGGGCTGAGCCGCCGGCGCCGGGTCGTCCGGCGCCGGGGGCGGGAAACGGCGAAGCGGCGGGGAGGGGATAAATCCACTGGCCGGGGAACAATCGCGGTAGCCGTCATATCCCCGGGAAGGGGTGCCCCATGCCGCTCCGCAGCACCAGAACACCGCACGACGCCGTGCACCACCCGGTCTTCGCCCGGGTCTACGCCAAGTGGAGCCCGGTCCTCGACGAGCGGGCCGGTGTGGGCGCGCACCGCAGGGACCTGCTGGCGGGGCTCTCCGGCCGGGTCATCGAGATCGGCGCCGGGAACGGTCTGAACTTCGCCCACTATCCCGGCACGGTCTCGGAGGTGGTGGCGATCGAGCCGGAGCGGCGGCTGCGCCGGCTGGCGGTGGACGCGGCGGTCCGGGCGGGCGTGCCGGTGGACGTGGTGCCGGGCGCGGCGGAGGCGCTGCCGGTCAAGAGCGAGGCGTTCGACGCGGCGGTGGTGTCCTTGGTGCTGTGCTCGGTGCGGGACGTGCGGCGCTCGCTGGCGGAGCTGCGGCGGGTGCTGAAGCCGGGCGGTGAGCTGCGGTTCTTCGAACACGGCATCGCGCAGGGGCGGGTGCTGGCGGATGTGCAGCGGACGTTGGACCGCACGGTGTGGCCGCTGCTGTTCGGCGGGTGTCACACCTCCCGTGATCCGCTGGCCTCGATCGAGGCGGCGGGCTTCGACATGGGCGACTACCGGCGGCTGCAGGTGCCGCGGAGCAGGGTGCCGATGCCGAGCTCCTCGTGCGTGCTGGGGGTGGCCCGGCGCCCGGCCGAGCCGGGACATTGAGGCCGCCATGGTGAGTTGACTCACGAAGGAGGGACCTGCCCGGACAACCGGAGTCACCCTCCGGTACGTTGTCGCCCAACGACATCCAGGGGGTTTCTCATGTCACGTCCGTTCCGTTTCGCCGTCAACATGCTCGACGGCGGCACGTCCGCCGAGTGGCGCGCGAAGTGCCGCAGGGCCGAGGCGATGGGCTATGACGTCATCCTCGTGCCCGACCACCTCGGCATGCCCGCGCCCTTCCCCTCCCTCGTGGCCGCCGCCGAGGCCACGGAGCGGCCGCGCGTGGGGACGTTCGTCCTCAACGCCGGCTTCTGGAACCCTTCGCTGCTGGCGCGGGAGGTGGCCTCCACCGATCAGCTGACGGGCGGGCGGCTGGAGTTGGGGCTGGGCACCGGCTACGTCAAGGCCGAGCACGACAGCGCCGGGCTGCCGTTCGGCTCCCCGCGCGAGCGGGTCGACCACCTGGAGCGCACTGTCACCGAACTCAAGCGGCTGCTCGCCGACCCGGAGCACCGGCCGGCGACCGCGCAGTCGCCGCGGCCCCCGCTACTGCTCGGCGGCAACGGCAACCGCGTGCTGCGGCTGACGGCGCGGCACGCGGACATCGCGGCCTTCACGGGCGGTGCGAGCGGGCCGGACGGGGCGCTGCGGCTGATCACCCCGGCGGAGCTGGAGGACCGCGTCGCGGCCTACCGCGGCTTCGAGGGCGAGCGGGGCGAGCCCGCCGAGCTCAACTACCTGGTGCAGATCGTGGCGGTCGGCGGCGACCCGCGCGCCAAGGTCCGCGACCTGATGGGCTACTCGGAGGACATGTCCGAGGACGAGATCCTGGAGCACCCCGCGATGCTGGCCGGCTCGGTGAAGGAGATCGCCGAGCGCGTCCGGGGCCACCGCGAGCGCTTCGGCTTCACCTACTTCACGGTCCTGGAGCCGTACATGGAGGCGTTCGCCCCGGTGATCGAGGAGCTGCGGAACTGATTCGCCTCCAGCTTTGCCGCTCCTTTACCATTGAGGGTCATCGACTGGTTCTCGTGAAGTGAACCCTCAGCGAAAGGTGTGAGCGTCCGCCCATGGGCGAGCCCCCCAGTAGTCCCCGGAGCCGACACCGCGCGGTCCTTCCGCCCCTGCCCGATCATGGGACGGAGGTGAACCGATGACCGAAGTGCTCCTTCTGGTGCTCGCCCTGCTGCTGACGCTCGCCTGCGCCGTCTTCGTGGCGGCGGAGTTCTCGCTCACCACCGTCGAGCGCGCCGAGCTGGAGCGGGCGGTCGAGCGCGGCGAGCGCGGCGCCGAGGGCACCCTCAAGGCCGTCCGCAGCCTCACCTTCCAGCTCTCCGGCGCCCAGCTCGGCATCACCGTCACGGGCCTGATCATCGGCATGATCTCCAAGCCGTCCATCGCGGCGCTGCTCACGGGCCCGGTCGAGGCGCTCGGCCTGCCCGCCTCCGCGGCCTCCTCGACGGCCCTGATCCTCGGCACCGTGATCTCCACGGTGGTACTGATGGTCGTCGGGGAGCTCGTCCCCAAGAACTGGGCGATCTCCCGGCCGCTGTGGGTGGCGAAGAAGGTCTCCGGCCCGCAGCGCGCCTTCAGCGCCGCCTTCCGGCCGCTGATCCGGCACCTGAACAACAGCGCCAACCACGTCGTGCGCCGGATGGGCCTGGAGCCCGCCGAGGAGCTGGCCACCGCCCGCGGCCCGCAGGAGCTCGCCGCGCTGGCCCGGCACTCCGCCAAGGAGGGGGCGCTGGAGGCGGACGTCGCCGAGATGTTCGTCCGCACCCTCAACCTCGCCGACCTCACGGCCGAGAACGTCATGACCCCCCGCGTCCAGGTCACCGCGCTCGACGCCCGGGCCACGGCCGAGGACGTCGCCGACGCCACCCGGGCCACCGGCCTGTCCCGCTTCCCCGTCTACCGGGGCACCCTCGACGCGGTCGTCGGCGTCGCCCACATCAAGGACGTCCTGGCCATACCCGCCGAGCAGCGCCACCACCGGCCCGTCACCTCCTTCCTGCGGCAACCGCTGCTGGTCCCGGAGTCGCTGACCGTGGACCGGCTGCTGGACCGGCTCTCCGCCAAGCGCAGCATGGCCGTGGTCATCGACGAGTACGGCGGCACGGCCGGCGTGGTCACCCTGGAGGACATCATCGAGGAGGTCGTCGGCGAGGTCCGCGACGAGCACGACCCGCACGAGCTGCCCGACCTGGCACCGGCCGGCGAGGACGCCGGGGGCCACGCGCTCTACGACGCCGACGGCGCCGCCCGCACCGACCAGCTGGAGCACATCGGGCTGCGGGCGCCGGACGGCCCGTACGAGACCCTGGCCGGCCTCGTCGCCACCGTGCTCGGCCGCATCCCGGCCGAGGGCGACACGGTGGAGGTCGCCGGCTGGCGGATCGAGGTGACCGACGCGTCCGGGCGGCGCGCCGCCCGCGTGCTGCTGACCGCCCCGCTGCCGCCCGGCACCGCCTCGGGTGCGGAGGCCGGCCGATGACCGCGATCCAGCTGCTGATCGGCCTGGCGACGCTGGTCGCCAACGCCTTCTTCGTGGGGGCGGAGTTCGGCATGATCTCCGTGCGCCGCGGCCAGATCGAGCCGTACGCCGAGCGCGGCGACCGGCGGGCCCGCAGCGTGCTGTGGGGCCTGCGGCACATCTCGGCGCTGATGGCGGCCGCCCAGCTCGGCATCACCCTGTGCACGCTGGTGCTGGGTGTCGTCGCCGAACCGGCCATCGCCCAGCTGCTGGAGCCCCTCTTCCACGTGGTGGGGCTGCCGCAGGGGCTCGTCCACCCCGTGTCGTTCGTGATCGCGCTGGCCGTGGCGACCTATCTGCACATGCTCTTCGGCGAGATGGTGCCGAAGAACATCGCCCTGGCCGAGCCGGTGCGCACCGCGCTGCTGCTCGGACCGCCGCTGGTGACGCTGGCGCGGACGCTGCGCCCGTTCGTCTTCGCGATCAACCGGCTGGCGAACGCGGTCCTGAAGCTGCTGCGCGTCGAGCCCAAGGACGAGGTCGCGGCGGTGTTCTCGGACGACCAGCTCGCCCGCATGGTCGCCGACTCCAGCGAGGCGGGGCTGCTGGACCAGCGCGCCACCAAGCGGCTGCGGGACGCCCTGGGCCTGGGCAAGCGCCCCGTGGGGGACGTCGTCCTGCCCATCGAGCGCGTGGTCTCCGCCCGCTTCGGGGTCACGCCCGAGGAGCTGGAGCGGCTCGCCGCCTCCTCCGGCTTCTCCCGCTTCCCCGTCGTCGACGACGCCGGGCGCATCCTGGGCTACCTGCACGTCAAGGACGCCCTGGACGCCAGGCCGCGCGACATGCCCTTCCCGCTGCGCCGGATGCGGCCCATCGCCCGGGTCCGGGCGGACACGCCGCTGGACGACGTGATCCCGGCGATGAGCCGCACCGGCGCCCACCTCGCGGCGGTCATCGGCGAGGACAACCGGCTGGCCGGCCTGGTCACCCTCGAGGACGTGCTGCGCCAGCTGGTCGCCCCGCGGCAGTGACGACGGCCGCGGCGCCTGCCCGGCACTCCGGGGCCGGGCGCCGCGGCCGCCCCGCACAGCGGTAGGATCACGGCGCCATGCGGATGAATGCCACGTACACGCACACCAGTTTCGTCGCCGTGGGCGACTCCTTCACCGAGGGCATGTCCGACGCCCTGCCGGACGGCTCCTACCGCGGCTGGGCCGACCTGCTCGCCGCCCGCCTCGCGGCCCGCACCCCCGGATTCCGGTACGCCAACCTCGCGGTGCGCGGCAAGCTGATCGGCCAGATCGCCGACGAGCAGGCGCCGGTGGCGGCCGCCATGGGCGCGGACCTGGTGACGCTGGTGGGCGGCCTCAACGACGTGCTGCGCCCGCAGTGCGACGTGGACCTGGTGTGCGCCCGCCTCGCGGAGGCCGCCGGCAAGCTGGCCCCCGGCTGTCGGCAGCTGGTGCTCATGCGCAGCCCCGGCCGACGCGGGCCGGTCCTGGAGCGCTTCCGGCCCCGCATGGAACAGCTCTTCGCCTTCATCGACACGCTGGCCGAGCGGCACGACGCCCTGGTCGTCGACCTGTTCTCCGCCGAGGTGCTGGGCGATGCGCGCCTGTGGGCCGAGGACCGGCTGCACCTGAACGCCGAGGGCCACCGGCGCGTGGCCGAGGCCGTGTGGCAGGCCCTGGGCCACGCGCCGGAGTCCGACTGGCGCGAGCCGCTGCCGCCGGCCGTCCGCCCCGGCTGGTCCACCAGGCGCGCCTCCGACGTGCGCTTCGCCCGCGAACACCTGGTCCCCTGGATCGGCCGCCGGCTCACCGGACGCTCCTCCGGGGACGGCCTGCCGCCCAAGCGCGGCGAGCTGCTGCCGTACGAGCCGCTGCCCTAGCCGGTGATCCAAGCGCTCTCGTAGCAACCCACAAATCGGACCGGGGCGCTGGCCTGCGTGAATCGCCAGTAGAATTCCGTCACGTGACTGCAAAGCCCCGCATCCCCAATGTCCTGGCCGGCCGCTACGCCTCCGCGGAGCTCGCCGTGCTGTGGTCCCCCGAGTACAAGGTGACGCTGGAGCGGCGGCTGTGGCTCGCCGTTCTCCGTGCGCAGAAGGACCTGGGGATCGAGGTGCCGGACGCCGCCCTCGCCGACTACGAGCGCGTCCTGGACCAGGTCGACCTGGCCTCGATCGCCGAACGCGAGAAGATCACCCGGCATGACGTGAAGGCCCGCATCGAGGAGTTCAACGCCCTCGCCGGCCACGAGCACGTCCACAAGGGCATGACCTCCCGCGACCTGACGGAGAACGTCGAGCAGCTGCAGATCCGGCTCTCCCTCGAGCTGGTGCGCGACCGCGTCGTCGCCGTCCTGACCCGGCTGGGCAAGCTGGCCGCCGACCAGGCCGAGCTGGTCATGGCCGGCCGCTCGCACAACGTCGCCGCCCAGGCCACCACCCTCGGCAAGCGCTTCGCGACCACCGCCGACGAGCTGCTCGTAGCCTTCGGCCGGACCGAGGAGCTGCTGGCCCGCTACCCGCTGCGCGGGATCAAGGGCCCCGTCGGCACCGCCCAGGACATGCTCGACCTGCTCGGCGGCGACGCCTCGAAGCTGGCCGAGCTGGAGCAGCGCATCGCCGCCCACCTGGGCTTCGCGCACGCCTTCACCTCCGTCGGCCAGGTCTACCCGCGCTCCCTGGACTACGACGTCGTCACCGCGCTGGTGCAGCTGGCCGCCGCGCCCTCCTCGCTCGCCAAGACGATCCGGCTGATGGCCGGCCACGAGCTGGTGACCGAGGGCTTCAAGCCGGGCCAGGTCGGCTCGTCCGCGATGCCGCACAAGATGAACACCCGCTCCTGCGAGCGCGTCAACGGCCTCATGGTCATCCTGCGCGGCTACGCCTCGATGACCGGCGAGCTGGCGGGCGACCAGTGGAACGAGGGCGACGTCTCCTGCTCGGTGGTGCGCCGCGTCGCGCTGCCGGACGCGTTCTTCGCGCTCGACGGCCTGCTGGAGACCTTCCTGACGGTCCTCGACGAGTTCGGCGCCTTCCCGGCCGTCGTCGCCCGTGAGCTCGACCGCTACCTCCCCTTCCTCGCCACCACCAAGGTGCTGATGGGCGCGGTGCGGGCCGGGGTCGGGCGCGAGGTCGCGCACGAGGTCATCAAGGAGCACGCGGTGGCCTCGGCGCTGGCGATGCGCGAGCAGGGCGCCGAGCGCAACGAGCTGCTGGGCAAGCTGGCCGCCGACGAGCGCATCCCGCTGGACCGCGCCGCCCTGGACGCGCTGATGGCGGACAAGCTGTCGTTCACCGGCGCCGCGAGCGACCAGGTGGCCTCGGTGGTCGCCCGCATCGAGGAGATCGCCAAGCGGCACCCGGAGGCTGCGGCCTACGCGCCGGGCGCCATCCTGTAGGGATGACCCCTGAAGAGCTCGAAGCCGCCCGCGACCGCCTCGTTCCCGATGTGGTCGCGGGCGGCCTGCGTGTGTTGTTCTGTGGAATCAACCCCGGGCTGATGTCCGCGGCCACCGGCCATCACTTCGCCCGGCCCGGCAACCGCTTCTGGCCCGTCCTGCACGCGTCGGGCTTCACGCCGCGCCGGCTGCTGCCCGCCGAGGAGCGGGAGCTGCTGGACCACGGGCTGGGCATCACCAACGTCGTCGCCCGGGCCTCCGCGCGCGCCGACGAGATCAGCGACGCCGAATTCCGCGAGGGGGGCCGCATCCTCACCGAGAAGGTGGAGCTGCTGCGGCCCCGCTGGCTGGCGGTCGTCGGGGTCACCGCCTATCGGGTCGCCTTCGGCGACCGGCACGCGAAGATCGGCCCCCAGGAACGGACCATCGGCACCACCCGCGTCTGGGCGCTGCCCAATCCCAGCGGCCTCAACGCCCATTGGCCCCTGCCGAAGATGGCGGAGGAGTTCGCCCGGCTGCGCGCAGCCGCCGACGGCACCGGCTGACCGCCGGTTTCCGCACGCCGCGTGCGGTCCAAGGCTCGCCGGGTTCCGGTCGACCGGATACGATCCGTGCGGCAAAGGGCGCGCAAAGCGAGGAGGCGGCACGTTGGGGCGGCTCACCGGCGGGGACCCGTCTCTGTTGCGGCGGATCAATTCGGCCGTGGTGCTGCACGCCCTGCGCTCCGCCCAGGCGCCCACGCTCACGGACCTGGTCAACGTCACCGGTCTGTCGCGGCCGACCGTGGAGGGCGTGGTCGAGGGCCTGATCGGTTCCGGCCTCGTGGTGGAGGCGGCCGCCGACGAGAACGCGACACGGCGTCAGGGCCGCCCGGCGCGGCGCTTCCGGTTCCGGGCGGAGGCCGGCCATCTGCTGGGCATCGAGATCGGGCCGCACCGCATCGCCGCGCTGCTGGCCGACCTCGACGGGCGGGTGATGGGCTCGGCGCACGTGGAGGTCGCCGCGACGGCTCCGGCGGACGAGCGCCTGGAGCAGGTCCGGGTGGCCGTCGCCGACCTGCTCCGGCGCGCCGGGGTCCCGTGCGGTTCGCTGCGCGCGGTGGGCGTGGCCACCCCCGGCATCGTGGAGGCGGACGGGACCGTACGGCTGGGAACCGCGCTGCCGCAGTGGACCGGGCTGCCGCTCGGTGAGCGGCTGCGGCGCTCGTTCCGCTGTCCGGTGCTCGTGGAGAACGACGCCAACGCCGCCGCCGTCGCCGAGCACTGGAAGGGCGCGGCGACCGCCTCCGACGACGTGGTCTTCGTGCTGGCGGGGCTGAGCCCGGGGGCCGGATCGCTCATCGGCGGGCGGCTGCACCGGGGCTTCGGGGGCGCGGCCGGGGAGATCGGCGCCCTGCACCTGCTGGGCCGGGAGGCCACCCCCGAGGAGGTGCTGTCCACCACCGGGGAGCCGCTGCACCCGCTCGACGAGGCACAGGTGGCCCGGGTGTTCGCGCGCGCGGAGCAGGGCGACGAGCGGGCCCGGGCCGCGGTGGAGAGGTATCTGCGCCGGCTGGTGCACGACGTGGCGGCGCTGGTGCTGGCGCTCGACCCGGAGCTGGTCGTGGTGGGCGGCTGGGCGGCCGGGCTGAACGGGGTCCTGGAGCCGCTGCGCACCGAGCTGGCCCGCTACTGCCTGCGGCCGCCGCAGGTGGCGCAGTCGCTGCTCGGCGAGGCCGCGGTGGCCACGGGTGCGCTGCGGCTGGCCCTCGACCACGTGGAGAAACAGCTCTTCGCGGTCGAGAGCACGGTCACGGCGCGCCGCTGAGCGGCCGTCAGCCCGCGAGGAGCTGTACGGCCGCGCCGCCGGCGTCCCCGAAGGTGAGCCGGCAGGTGTCGGCGCGGTAGGTGGCGACGGCGACGGCCGCGGTGCGACCGCCGGAGACGTAGCGGGTGGTGACGACGAGCACGGGCGCCCCGGGGAGCCGGTCGAGCTGCTTGGCGTCGTCGGCGCGGGCGGAGCCCAGCTCCACCGCCTGATCCTGGCCCTCCAGTTGCAGGCGCTGCAGCTCGCGCAGCACGGCGCGGGCGCGGGCCGCTCCGGCGGGCGCGTCGATGGCGGCGAGGCCGGGGACGCTGCTCGCGGGGACGTACAGCAGCTCGGCGGCGACGGGCTGACTGCGCGTCTTGCGGGTGCGGCGCACGGTGTGCACGCTCTGGCCGGGGCCGGTGGCCAGGAGCCGGGCGACGGGGCCGGGGGGTACGTCCTCGGTGCTGTCGACCGGCTGCCAGGCGTCGCCGGCCGTGCCGGGCCACGCGTGGGCGGCGTCGGCGACGGCGACGCCCATGCGGGGCGGGGCGACGGTGGTGCCGACGCCCCTGCGGCGCTGGAGGCGGCCCTCGAGCTCCAGCTGTTCGAGCGCCTGACGGAGCGTTGCCCGGGCCACGCCGAAGCGGGCCGCGAGCTCGCGCTCGTTCGGCAGGATCTCGCCCACGGCGAACTCGGAGTCGAGTGCGTCGCTGAGGACGGTCTTCAGGTGCCAGTACTTCGGTTCCGGCACCGATTCCAACTGCGTGGTCCCCACCCTGATCCTCCGCAAAGGCTTTTCGCGCGCTTCTTTATTAAAGGTTGTTGCAGTATGCCTGCGACCATAGGACGGTGTGCGTACTTGGTCAAGACCAATGGCGTCCCGCACCGGCCGCTGTCAGAGCCCTGAGGTACCGTCGGTAATCATCTGAGAGTGTGACGGGGGGAAGCGCGATGGAGCGGGCATCGGACCAGGTCACGGTGGTCACCGGAGGCGGCAGGGGCATCGGCGCGGCGGTGGCGCTGCGGCTGGGGCGCGCCGGGCACCGCGTGGCCATCGGCTACGAACGGGCGCACGAGGCGGCGCGGAAGACGGCGGACGCCGTGCGCGCCGAGGGCGTCGCCTGTGTGGCGGTCCAGGTCGACACCAGCGACGAGCGGCAGGTCGACGACTTCTTCACGACGGTGAAGGAGGAGCTGGGGCCGGTCACCGGCCTGGTCAACAACGCCGGGATCACGGGCTTGCTGGGCCGGTTCACCGACACTCCGGTGGAGCGGATGCGCCGGGTCGTCGACGTCAATGTGATGGGTGCGCTGATCTGTGCCCGCCGGGCGGCGCTGGAGATGTCCACGCGTCACGGCGGCCGGGGCGGCGCGATCGTGAACATCTCCTCGGGCGCCGCGACGCTGGGCAGCCCGGGCGAGTACGTGCACTACGCGGCGAGCAAGGCCGCCGTGGACGCGATGGCCGTGGGGCTGGCCAAGGAGCTCGCCGCGGAGGGCATCCGGGTCAATTCGGTGCAGCCCGGGGCGGTCGTGACCGACATCCACGCCTCGATGGGCGACCCTGACCGGGCGTGGCGCATAGCCGACCGGATCCCCATGGGCCGCCCCGGCGAGCCGGAGGAGGTCGCGGGGGCGGTGGCCTGGCTGCTGTCGTCGGAGGCGTCGTACACCACCGGCGCGATACTGCGGGTGGCCGGAGGGCTGTGACCGGCCCGCGGCGGGCCCGGTCAGGGCCGCAGCGCCGTGAGCTTGTCGGGGTTGCGGATGAGGTGGATCTCGGCGATCCGGCCGTCGGTGGCCTCGAGGCTGAGGAGGGAGTCGAGCCGGCCCCCGAGGAACAGCAGCACGGCCGGGGCACCGTTGACCTCCGCGAAGCGGACCTCCGGTGCGGCGGTGCCGCCGAGCGTCTCGCCGGCGACGGCCAGCAGGAAGCGCCCGACCTTGTCGGCGCTCTCGATGACGCGCAGCGCGGCCTTCGCCTTGCCGCCGCCGTCGCTGACGAGCCGGACGTCGGGCGCGAGCAGGGCGAGCATGTCGTCGATGCTGCCGCCGGTGGCCGCGGCGAGGAAGCGCTCGGTGAGGTCGCGCCGACGGACCGGGTCGACGTCGAAGCGCGGCCTGCGTTCCTCCACATGGCGGCGGGCCCGCCCGGCGAGCTGGCGCACGGCCGCCTCCGAGCGGTCGAGCACCTGGGCGATGTCCTGGTAGGGGAAGCCGAACGCCTCACGGAGGACGAAGACCGCACGCTCCAGCGGCGAGAGCGTTTCGAGCACGACGAGCACCGCGAGGGAGACGGAGTCGGCGAGCATCGCGCGCTCGGCCGTGTCGGGCACGCTCGCGCCGAAGTCGGTGACGACGGGCTCCGGCAGCCACGGCCCCACGTAGGCCTCGCGGCGCGCCTGCGCCTGGCGCAGGCGGTCGATGGCGAGCCGGGTGGTGACGCGCACGAGATAGCCGCGTGCGTCCCGCACGGCCGCGCGGTCCGCGCCGGACCAGCGCAGCCAGGCCTCCTGGACGACGTCCTCCGCGTCGGCGAACCGGCCGAGCATGCGGTAGGCCACCGCCGTCAGCGTGGTGCGGTGTTCCTCGAAGGCGTCGAGCCCGGCGTCAGGTGCGGTCACGGAGCCCATCCCACCCGAGGCGCCCGGGGATTGTCCACGTGAACCGGGTCTCACCGGGGCGTACCGGCCGCCGTGGCGTACCGAGGTCTACCCAGCGGTAACCGCTGCTGACATCCTGTCTCGGTACGTCGCCCCACGGATGACGAGGAGCCGAGCCATGACCGAGACGATCTCCTTCCCCATCGACACCCCGGCCGGCCGGCGCACGGTCGCGGTGACGTACGAGCGCCTCGGCGGCGGCGAGCCGCTGGTGCTGCTGCACGGCATCGGCCACCATCTGCAGGCCTGGGACCCGGTCGTGGGCATCCTCGCCGCCGAGCGCGACGTCATCGCCGTGGACCTGCCGGGCTTCGGCCGCTCCCCCGCGCTGCCGGACGGGATCTCCTACGACCTGCGCGGCGTGGTCCCCGTGCTGGGCGCCTTCTTCGACGCGCTGGGCCTGGAGCGGCCGCACGTCGCGGGCAACTCCCTGGGCGGTCTGCTCGCCCTGCAGCTCGGTCACGACAAGCTCGTACGGTCCGTCACCGCGCTGTCCCCCGGCGGCTTCTGGAGCGAGGCCGAGCGCCGCTACGCCTTCGGGGTGCTGCTCGCCATGCGCCAGGGCGCGCTTCGGCTGCCGGAGCACACGGTGACCCGGCTGGCCCGTACGGCCGTGGGCCGGGCGGCGCTGGTCAGCCCCATCTACGCCCGGCCCGGCCGCCGTTCGCCCGACGCCGTGGTGGCCGAGACGCGGGCGCTGCGGGAGGCGTCCGGCTTCGAGGCCGTGCTCACCGCCGGCCGCTCGGTCCGCTTCACCCACGACGTGCCGGAGGTGCCGGTCACCATCGCGTGGGGCACCAACGACCGGGTGCTGCTGCGCGGCCAGGGCGTGCGGGCCAAGAAGGCGATCCCGGGCGCCCGGCTCGTACGGCTGCCGGGCTGCGGTCACGTCCCGATGAACGACGACCCGGCGCTGGTCGCCCGCGTCATCCTCGACGGCTCGCGCGTCGGACAGTGACGCCCTCGCGGGGCGGTGGGAAGGTGGTGGGCACCCGAAGCCGGCGCGAGGAAGGTGCGGTGCTGTGGCCGAACAGGTGGATGTCGTCGTCATCGGCATGGGTCCGGGCGGCGAGCACGTGGCCGGGCGGCTCGCCGAGGCCGGGCTGAGCGTGGTGGGCGTCGAGGCGGAGCTGGTGGGCGGCGAGTGCCCGTACTGGGGATGCGTGCCCAGCAAGATGATGATCCGCGCCGGGAACCTGCTGGCGGAGGCGCGACGGGTGCCCGGCATGGCGGGCACCGCCCACGTCTGCGCCGACTGGGCGCCGGTGGCCGACCGCGTCCGGGACGAGGCCACCGACGACTGGAACGACCAGGCCGCCGCCGACCGCTTCACCGGCAAGGGCGGCCGCCTGGTGCGCGGCCGCGGCAGGCTGGCCGGCCACGGCCGGGTGGAGGCCGGCGGCGAGGTGTTCGAGGCGCGGCGCGGCATCGTCCTCGCCACCGGCAGCCGGCCGCAGATCCCGCCGGTGCCCGGCCTCGACGCGGTGCCGTACTGGACCAACCGCGACGCGATCGCCGCGAAGGAGCCGCCGGGCACGCTGCTGGTGCTCGGCGGAGGCGCGATCGGGCTGGAGCTCGCCCAGGTCTACGCCCGCTTCGGCACCCACGTCACGGTGGTGGAGGCGCTCGACGGGCTGATCCCGGCCGAGGAGCCGGAGGCCGGCGAGCTGCTGACCGGGGTGCTGCGCGGCGAGGGGCTGACCGTGCGGACGGGCGCGCGGGTCACCCGGGTCCGGCACAGCGGCGACGCGTTCACGCTGGTCCTCGAGGACGGCGCGGAGCTGACGGGAGACCAGCTGCTGGTGGCCACCGGCCGCCGGGCGGACCTGAGCGACCTGGGCCTGGACACCGTGGGGCTGGACCCGGCGGCGCGGGCGCTGCGCACGGACGGGCAGATGCTGGTCGCACCGGCGCTGTGGGGCGTGGGCGATGTGACCGGGCACGGGATGTTCACCCATGTGGCGATGTACGAGGCACAGATCGTGGTCCGGTCCGTGCTCGGCGAGCCCGGCCCGGACGCCGACTACCGCGCCCTGCCCCGGGTCACCTTCACCGACCCCGAGGTGGGGGCGGTGGGCCTGACCGAGAGGCAGGCCCGCGAGAAGGGGCTGCGGGTGCGCACGGGCACGGCCCGGGTGCCGGACTCGGCCCGCGGCTGGATCCACAAGGCGGGCAACGAGGGGCTGGTCAAGCTCGTCGAGGACGCGGACCGGGGTGTGCTGGTCGGCGCGACCACGGCGGGGCCGATGGGCGGCGAGACGATGTACGGCCTGGCGGTGGCGGTCCAGGCCGCGGTGCCCGTCGAGGCACTGCGGCACATGATCTACGCGTACCCGACCTTCCACCGGGGCATCGAGGACGCGCTGCGGGACCTGCGCGGCTGAGCGCCGCCCGGGCGGCCGGCGCGCCCGGATCGTCCGGACCCGGACAGATGTGTCCTTTACCCATCGGACACAGGGCGTTCGTGATCACGCAACACCGCTCGGTCAGGGTGGGTCCATGACCGACGAGACCTTCGCGAAGAGCTCCCCCCGGCACCACGGTCACCACCACTGGCGCCGGGACCTGGTGGAACTGGCCGCCCTGTTCACGGCGGTCGCCGCTGCCGACTCCGTCGCCAACACGGTCGCGCACGGCCCCGACGGCCCCGCCCTGCTGGTCGGCTCGGCCGCCGCCCTGATGGCCACGACCGGCTTCCACACCTGGTGGTCCCGGCGGCGGGGACACGCCTCCCCGCCGCCCGCCGAGGCAGCCGCGCCGGCCCGCGCCACCGCCGGTGACGCCACGGACGGCGGCACGACGCTGTGGCGGATGCGCACGACCGTGCGCGACGAGCCGGGCAGCCTGGCCTCGCTGTGCCTGGCCCTCGCCGACCACCACGTCGACATACTCGCCCTGCAGACCCACCCCCTGGCCGACGGCACCGTCGACGAGCTGCTGCTGCGCGCCCCCGCCGAGCTCGCGCCCGCCGAGCTGACCCGGGCCGCCGCGGGCGGCGGCGGCCGCGAGACCTGGCTGGAGCGGGCCGACGCCCACGACCTCGTGGACGCCCCGACCCGGATCCTGGGCCTCGCCACCCGCACCGCCCTGGACGCCGCCGAACTGCCCCTCGCCCTGCGGCAGCTGCTCGGCCGCTGCACCATCCGCTCCATACCGGCCCGCTCCCCCCACACCGGCGCCCGGGCCGAACCCGTGCCGGAGGACGGGGTGTGGGAGGAGACGGTGCTGCGGCTGCGCGACCCCTCCGGCGGGTCGATCACCATCGAACGCCCCTACCTGCCCTTCACCCCCACCGAGTTCGCCCGCGCCCGTGCGCTGGTCGAGCTCGACGCCCGGCTGGGCCCGCGCGTCCCGCCGCGCGCCGACGTCCTCACCCTCCCCGAGGGCAACGAGATCACCGTCCGCCGGGCCGACGCCGCCGACCTCGCCGCCGCCCGCGCCATGCACGAGCGCTGCTCCCCGACGACGCTCACCCGCCGCTACCACGGCCCCGTCGCCGACGCCGACCGCTACCTGCGCCACCTGCTCAGCCCGCGCTTCGGCCGCACCCTGGCCGCTTACACCGCCTCCGGCCGGCTCGTCGCCCTCGGCCACCTGCTGTGGGACGGCAACGAGACCGAGGTCGCGCTGCTCGTCGAGGACGCCTGGCAGCGGCGCGGCGTCGGCGGCGAGCTGCTGCGCCGGCTGATCACCATGGCCGGCGAGGCGGGCTGCGACAGCGTGTACGCGGTCACCACGGCCTCCAACACCGGCATGGTCGGCGCCATGCGCGCCCTGGACCTGCCGCTGGACTACCAGATAGAGGAGGGCACCCTGGTGATCACCGCCCGGCTCGCCCCCGCCCCCGCGGCTCCCCGCACCACGGCCGGGACGGCGCACCGGGTTTCGGACAGCTAACGCAAAAATCCCGCTGACGCGGCCGCCCCGGGCATACGAGGATGAGCGCATGCCGAACTCCACGAACACTCCACTGCCCCGTCAGGTCGCCGACTCCTACGTAGAGGCGTTCATCGAACTCGACCCCATCACCGGCACCTACCTGGGCATCGCGGAGTCCGCGCGGCGACTGCCGGACTTCTCCCCGGCGGGCCAGGAGGCACTGGCCGAGCTGGCCCGGACGACTCTGCGGGCGCTCGACGAGGCCGAGGCGCGGCCGGGTGCGGACAGCGACAGCGAACGGCGCTGCGCCCGGCTGCTGCGCGAGCGGCTGACCGCCGAACTCGCCGTGCACGAGGCGCGGGAGGCGCTGCGCACGGTCAGCAACATCCACTCGCCGCTGCACTCGGTGCGCGAGGTCTTCACCTTGATGCCGACGGAGACCGAGGAGGACTGGTCGGCGGTCGCCGCGCGGCTGCGCGCGGTCCCCGCGGCGCTCGAGGGTTACCGCGCCTCGCTCGCCGAGGGCGTCGAGCGCGGGCTGCCGGGCGGCCCGCGCCAGGTGAGCACCGTCATCGGCCAGCTGGACCAGTGGATCGGCACGGACGGAGGCTGGTTCGGCGAGTTCACGGCCGCGGGGCCGAAGGAGCTGCGCGAGGAGCTTCAGGAGGCGGCCGGCGCCGCGACGGGCGGCCTGGCCGTGCTGCGCGACTGGCTGCGCGACGTCTACGCCCCGGCCGTCGAGGGCGCCCCGGACGTCGTGGGGCGCGAGCGGTACGCCCGCTGGTCGCGCTACTGGAACGGCACCGACCTCGACCTGGACGAGGCGTACGCGTACGGCTGGTCCGAGTTCCACCGCATCCTCGGCGAGATGCGGACGGAGGCCGAGAAGATCCTGCCGGGCGCGAAGACGCCCTGGGAGGCGCTGGCCCACCTGGATGTGCACGGGACCCACATCGAGGGCGTCGAGGAGACCCGCGTCTGGCTGCAGGAGCTGATGGACGAGGCCATCGAGGCGCTGGACGGCACCCACTTCGAGCTGGCCGAGCGCGTCAAGCGCGTCGAGTCCCGCATCGCCCCTCCCGGCGGCGCCGCGGCCCCGTACTACAGCCAGCCGTCCGAGGACTTCTCCCGCCCCGGCCGCACCTGGCTGCCCACGATGGGCGAGACCCGCTTCCCGGTGTACGACCTGGTGTCGACCTGGTACCACGAGGGCGTTCCCGGCCACCACCTCCAGCTCGCGCAGTGGGTGCACGTGGCCGACCGGCTCTCCCGCTACCAGGCCACCGTCGGCCTGGTCAGCGCCAACTGCGAGGGCTGGGCGCTGTACGCGGAGCGGCTCATGGACGAGCTGGGCTTCCTCTCCGACCCCGAGCGCCGCCTGGGCTATCTGGACGCCCAGATGATGCGCGCCGCCCGTGTGATCGTCGACATCGGCATGCACCTGGAGCTGGAGATCCCCGGCCACTCGCCCTTCCACCCGGGCGAGCGCTGGACGCCGGAGCTGGCACGGGAGTTCTTCGGCATGCACAGCGGCCGCCCGGCGGACTTCGTCGACAGCGAGCTGGTGCGCTACCTGGGCATGCCGGCCCAGGCGATCGGCTACAAGCTCGGCGAGCGCGCCTGGCTGACCGGGCGCGAGGCCGCCCGCAAGGCCCACGGCGACGCCTTCGACGCCAAGGCCTGGCACATGGCGGCGCTGTCCCAGGGCTCCCTGGGCCTGGACGACCTGGTCGCGGAGCTGTCGGCACTGTGACGGCCGCCCGTTAGGGTGCCGGACATGGCGCCCTTGATCATTTTCTGCAGCGATCCGCTCAATCCGCGACGGGTGGACCCGCACTTCACCGAGGAGGTGCGGGCCGCCCGTGAGCTGGGGCTGCGGACCTCGCTGCTGGACCACGACGCGCTGCTCGCCGGGGACGTGGCGGGAGCGGTGGCCGGTGTGCCGCGCGGGGCGGGGGCCGCGTGGTACCGGGGCTGGATGGTGCCGTCCGGGCGGTACGCGCAGCTGGCGGGCGCGCTGACCGCTCGCGGGGTCACGCTGCTGACCTCGCCGGACGGCTACCGCCGCGCGCATGAACTGCCGGGCTGGTACGGCACGTTCGCCCCGGTGACGCCGCCCAGCGCGTGGCTGGCCGCCGAGCCGGGCCGCGCTCCGGGCGCCCGCGAGCTCGCGGCCCGCACGGCGGAGCTCGGAGGCGGGCCGGCCGTCGTCAAGGACTTCGTCAAGTCCCTCAAGCACGAGTGGCACGAGGCGTGTTACGTACCGGACCTCGCCGACACGGACCGGCTGGCGGCGGTGGTCGCCCGCTTCGTCGAGCTCCAGGACACGTTCCTCGCGGGCGGCGTCGTGGTACGGGCCTTCGAGCGCTTCACGGACGTGGGCGAGGCCCGCGTGTGGTGGGTGGACGGCCGCCCCGTACTCGTCACGGCGCATCCGGACCGCCCCGGCCTCCGGCCCACCCCGGCGCTCGCCGCCGTGTCGCCCCTGGTCGCGGCCCTGGGCTGCCGCTTCGTCAGCACCGATCTCGCCTTGCGCGAGGACGGGGAGTGGCGGGTGGTGGAGGTCGGGGACGGACAGGTCAGCGATCTACCGCGGGGCATGGACCCGCAGCCGCTGCTGCGGGCCCTGGCCGGGGCCCGCTAGCGGTTCAGCAGCCGCAGTCGCCGCCGTCGACCGGTGCCGTCAGCGGGTCCGGCGGGAGCTGCCGGGTGCCTTCCCACGTCTCGACCTCGTAGCCCTCGCGGATCCAGTACTCGATGCCGCCGAGCATCTCCTTGACGCGGTAGCCCAGGCGGGCCAGGGCCAGGGCCGCGCGGGTGGCGCCGTCGCAGCCGGGGCCCCAGCAGTAGACGACGACCGGGACGGCCGGGTCCAGGAATTCGGCCGCGAGCTGCGGGATCTGCGCGGTCGGCAGGTGCACGGCGCCCGGCACGTGCCCCTGGTCCCAGGACCCGGTGGACCGGGAGTCGACCACCACGAAGTCCGCGTGCCCGGCGGCCAGGGCGGCGTGCACGTCGGCCACGTCGGTGTGGAAGGCGAGACGGGCGGCGAAGTAGGCCGCGGCGGCGTCGGGAGCGGCCGGCGGAACGGCGAGAACGGAGCTGGGGGCCTGCGGGGCGGCGGTTGCTGTCATGCCCAAAAATCTACGGTCCTTGATCACGTACCGGAACCGGCGATCCTCGGGAAAACTCTTGATGAACAGGGGATTCCACTGCTAGACATCGCACATGACCGGCTATTCCCCTGACGCCACCGACTGGCGCATTCTCGACGCCCTGCAGAGCAACGGGCGCGCGGGCTACGCGGAGTTGGCGCGCACCGTGAACATGTCCTCCAGCGCCGTCACCGAGCGCGTGCGCCGCCTGGAGGAGGCGGGCATCATCGGCGGCTACACCGCCGTCGTGGATCCCGAGCGGCTGGGCATGCCGGTGCTGGCGTTCGTACGGCTCAGGTACCCCAACGGCAACTACAAGCCCTTCCATGACCTGCTGGCCGCGACGCCGGAGATCCTGGAGGCCCACCACGTCACCGGCGACGACTGCTTCGTGATCAAGGTCGCGGCCCGGTCCATGCGCCATCTGGAGGAGGTCGCGGGCCGGATCGGCGCGCTCGGCTCGGTGACCACGAGCGTGGTCTACTCCTCGCCGCTCCCCCGCCGCGCCCTCAGCCGGCGCACCCCGCCGTCCGGTGCCGGACAGCCGAGCCCGAGCGCTCCTTGACGACCTGCAGCTGAGCCGGGATGCGCTGGCGCAGGTCGGCGACGTGGCTGACGATGCCGACGGTGCGGTCGCGTTCGCGCAGCGAGTCCAGCACGTCCAGGACCTCGTCCAGGGTCTGCTCGTCGAGGCTGCCGAAGCCCTCGTCGATGAAGAGGGTGTCCAGCCGCATGCCGCCCGCCTCCTCCGTGACCACGTCGGCCAGGCCCAGGGCCAGGGACAGCGACGCGAAGAAGGTCTCCCCGCCGGAGAGCGTCGCGGTGTCGCGCTCGCTGCCCGTCCACGCGTCGACGACGTGCAGGCCCAGGCCCGAGCGGCCGCGCCCGGCGGTCCTGGCGTCGGAGTGGACGAGGGTGTAGCGCCCGGCCGACATGCGCTGCAGGCGGGCGGTCGCGGCGGCGGCGACCTGTTCGAGCCGTGCGGCCAGGACGTACGACTCCAGGCGCATCTTCCGCTCGTTGCGGGCGGAGGTGCCGGCCGCCAGCGAGGCGAGCTCGGCCACCCGGTGGTACTCCTCGCGCAGGGGGGCGAGGCGGCGGGCGTCGGCGACGGCCTCGGCGGAGAGCCGGTCCAGGTCCTCGCAGCGGGCGCGCGCGGCGGCCTCCTCGGCGGACGCCTGCCGCAGGAGCCGCGTCGCGGCCCCGGCCGCCGCCACGGCGGCCTCCGGATCGGCGGCCGGCCGTCCCGCGGCCCGGGCCACGGCCGTGTCGGCCAGCTCCGCGGCGACGGCGGCCTCCTCCTGCTGCCACCGCTCCAGCCGCTGCCGCAGCTCGCGCTGCTCGGCGGCGCCCAGCAGGGCGCCGGCCGCCAGCTGCGGGGTGTCGAAGCCGGCGCGGTAGGCGGCGTCGGCGAGCCGGGCGTCGGCCTCCTTGAGGCGGGCGGCCGTGCGCCCGGCCTCCCGGACGGCCTCGGCCGCGGTGGCGAGCCGGGTCAGCCGCTCCTCCAGGAGCTCCGCGCGCCGGGCGACGCTCCCGGCTCCCCCGCGTGCCTGCTCCAGCTCCTCCTCCAGCGCACGCAGTTCGCGGTCCAGGCTCTCGGCGCGCGTGGCGTGCGCGGCGAGCCGCAGCCGCGCCCGTTCCCGTTCGGCGCGGCGCCGCTCGCACTCGCGCTCGGCGGCGTCCAGCGCCTCCTGGGCCTTGTGCAGGTCGGCGCCCGCGGCGTGGGCCTCGGCGAAGGAGCGCTCCAGGGTGTCCAGGTGCGCGGCCAGTTCGCCGACGGTGGCCGGGCCCGCGTCGGCCGTGGCGCCGGCGAGGGCCTCGCGCAGCGGCCTGAGCTCCCGGTCGACGTCGTCGCGGGCGGCGTCGGTGCGCTGGTACGCCTCCAGCGCGGCCTCCTCGGCCGCCCGGTCCACCTGGTCGGCGTCCGCGCGGGCCGGGTCGGGGTGTTCGGTGGCGCCGCAGACCGCGCAGGGGGTGTCGGCGGTCAGGGCGGCGGCCAGCTCGGCGGCGATGCCGCGCAGCCGGCGGTCCTTCAGGTCCAGCCAGTGCTCGCGGGCGGCCGCGGTCCGTTCCCTGGCGTGCAGCAGCCGGGCCTCCGCGTCGTCCACCCGGTGGGCGAGCACGTCGCGCAGCCGGGCGGCCTCCAGGCGCCGGCGGGCCGGGGCGGTCTCCTCGCCGAGGCGTGCGGCGCGGTCGGCCGCCCGCCGGGCCTCCTCGACGCGCCGCTGGTGGGTGTCGCGCGTGGTCTCCCAGGTGGACAGCCAGGCGTCCGTCTCGGTGAGGATCTCCTCGTCCGCGCGGGCCGCGCCGTCCAGCGTGGCGCTCTCGGCGGCGATCGCGGCGGCCCGGGCCTCGGCCCGGCGTGCCGCGGAGAGCGATCCCAGGTCCTCCCGGTGGCGCCGTTCCAGGGACTCGAGCTCTTCGGCCCCGGCGTCGTGGTGCTCCCCGGGGAGCGCCGCGCGGGCCCGTTCCTCGGCGGCGGCCGCCGAGCGGTGGGCCCGCCCGGCCTCCTCGCGCAGCTCCAGCGCGGGGGCCACCGACTCCGCGGCCCGCGCCCGCTCCAGCCGCTCGCGCACCTCGTCGTGGGCGCCGCGCCGCTCCTCCAGGGCCTCGGCGCGGCGGGTGGCGTCGGCGTGCCGGCGCTGCAGCCGGTCGGTCTCCCGTGCCTCGTCGGCGCGGGCGTGGGCCGCGCTGTGCGCCTGCTCGGCGGCCAGGACGGCGGCCCGGGCGATGTCCCGCCGCTCGCGTGCGCCCGTACGGGCCAGGGCCGCCCACTCCAGTACGGCCTCGGCCAGTCCGGGGTCGCCGGGCGCGAGCGCCTGCGTGGCGGTGCGCTGCGCGGGGACGGCGGCCCGGCCGGGCGCGGACGGCGTCGCGGTGGCCGGTGCCGGGGTGCCCACTTCGGGCAGGGACGGGTCGGCGGCGGCCTGCCGCATGCGGTGGCCGAGGGCGAGCAGCCGTTCGTCGCCGGTGCGCACCTGTGCTTCCGCCGCGCGGCGCAGCTCGGCGAGGCGGTCCTCGACGGCGGCGAAGCGGCCGGTGTCGAAGAGCCGGCCCAGCAGCTTGGCGCGGGCGGCGTCCTCGGCGCGCAGGAAGCGGGCGAAGTCGCCCTGGGGCAGGAGGACGACCTGGCAGAACTGCTCGCGGCTCATGCCGAGCAGCTGCTCGATCTCGGTGCCGATCTCCTGGTGCGAGCGGCTCAGCGCCTTCCACTCGCCGCCGCCCGCGGGCTTCTCGCGCAGGGCGCTGTAGGCCTTCTCCTTGGTGACGCCGGTGCCCCGCTTCTTGGGCCGGGGCTGCTCGGGGCGCCGGGTGATCTCCAGCCGACGGCCGCCGACAGTGAGTTCGAGCACCACCTCGGTGGGGACGGCGGGGTCGGCGTGGTCGCTGCGCAAGGTGAGGCCGCTGCCCTGGCGGGAGCCGGGGACGCCGTTGTAGAGGGCGTAGCAGACGGCGTCGAGGACGGAGGTCTTGCCCGCGCCGGTGGGGCCGTGCAGCAGGAAGAGCCCGGCGGCCGACAGCTCGTCGAAGTCGATGTGCTGGGTGGCGCCGAAGGGCCCGAAGGCGGTGATCGTGAGCCGGTGGAGCCTCATCGGGCGACCTCGTCGAGGGTGTCGTCCAGTCGTACGGAGTCCAGGGCGGCGGTGAGCACCGCGCGCTCGGCCTCGTCGGGGCCCTGTCCGCCGCGTACGTGGGCCACGAAGTCCTCGGCGATCTGCGCTTCGGTGCGGCCCCGCAGCCGCTGGGCGTAGGAGGCGAGGGGGTCCTCGGGGGCGCGGTCGGGTTCGAAGACCAGGCTGACCGTGTGCGGGAAGCGGCGGGCGAGCCGGGCCATGGGCTCCTGGGGGCGTACCGCGTCGGTGAGGGTGGCCTCGATCCAGGCCTGCTCGTGGCGCTCGAGGTCCGGGTCGGCCAGGAGGTCCTCGAGGCGGCCGCGGATGCGGGCGAGCGGGCGCGGCACGGGGCAGTCGACCCGCTCGGCGCCGACGGTGCCGTCGGCGGCGAGGTCGACGAGCCACATGGTCTTGCGGTGGTCGGCCTCGGAAAAGGAGTAGGCGAGGGGGGAGCCGGAGTAGCGGATCCGCTCGGTGATGGCCTGGCTGCCGTGGAGGTGGCCGAGGGCGGTGTAGTCGATGCCGCGGAAGACCTCGGCGGGGACGGCGGCCACGCCGCCGACGGTGATGTCGCGCTCGCTGTCGCTGGTCGTGCCTCCGGCGACGAAGGCATGGGCGAGGACGACGGACCGGGTTCCGGCGGGCCGGGCGCCGAGGTCGGCGCGGACCCGCTCCATGGCGGCGTCCAGCACGGCCGTGTGTCCCGCGCTGGCGGCGCCGAGCTGCTCGCGCACCAGCGCGGGTTCCAGGTAGGGCAGGCCGTAGAAGGCGACGTCGCCGTGGTCGTCGGAGAGGAGGACGGGGGTGGCGCACCCGGCGGGGTCGGTGCGCAGGTGTATCCCGGCCCGGTCGATGAGGCCGGCGCCGACGCCGAGCCGGCGGGGCGAGTCGTGGTTGCCGGAGATCATGATGGTGGGTACGCCGAGGGCGGCGAGGCGGTGCAGTGCCTCGTCGAAGAGCTCGACGGCGGCGAGCGGGGGTACGGCCCGGTCGTAGACGTCGCCGGCGACGAGGACGGCGTCGACGTCGCGTTCGCGCACGGTCCGCACGAGGTGGCCGAGGAAGTCGCGCTGGGCCGCCAGGAGGTTCACTCGGTGGAAGGACCGTCCCAGGTGCCAGTCCGAGGTGTGCAGCAGTCTCACAGGACGGCTCCGACCCGCATGTTCTCGGTCCCCTCCACTGTCGTCTCCCGCTTCGGGCGGTGCCGGGTCTCGGTGGTCCCACCGGCCTCGTCCGCTCCGGGCGGCATGCTGTCCATCACTGCTCACAGTCTCGCATCCGGGCCGGGGGCGAAGGACACGGTTCGCCGGATGTCCCGTCGCCGGCCCGGCCGGTCGCTGTGGTCAGGCGCATTTCCTGTGGTCGTCCCGGGGCAGGGCGCGCGGTGGGGCGAAGGTGAGGGCGGGGGGTGAGGCGTAGGCCTCGGCGAGGCGCAGGAGGAAGATCCGCTCGTCGTCCAGGCTGCCGTGGCCGAGGCCGAGGCCGAGGGGTTCGGGCGGGCGGGCGCCGGTCCGCGGAAGGCCGGCGAGTTTGGCGCGGCGGGCCTCGCGCAGGACGCAGGCGAGCACGGTGGCCTCGGCCGGGGCGGCGCCCCGCGGGGGTGCGGCGGCGACGGCGGCGCGGGTGACGGAGGGGTCGGTGTAGTCGCGCAGGACGAGGATGGCGTCGCGGGTCTCGACGACCTTGCGGTAGGCCAGCAGCTTCCAGGAGTCCCGGGGCCAGAGGATCTCGGTGAGCCGGGGCCGGGTGCGGGCCAGGGCGACGTGCGGGACGGCGTCCACCAGCTCGCGCCACAGCGGCCACAGCCGCCAGACGGTCCTGATGTCGGAGGCGGTCTGCCGCAGGGCGAGGGCCGTCGGGACGAGCACGGCCGCGGCCCGGAGGATGCCGTGCAGGGCCATCAGGAGGGGCTGGTAGCGCAGGAGCGCGTCGGAGGCGGTGAACAGGCCGGCGAAGAGGCGGAGCCAGTACAGGCCGGCGAGGGCCGTGCCGATGCCGAAGAGCCGCAGGCCGAGGGCGAGCGCGGAGCCGCTGCGCCGGCCCCTCGCGTACCGCCAGCACACGGCGACGCAGGCCGCGTTGACGGCCAGGTGGGTGCAGGTCAGGAGCAGCCAGTAGGCGGTGGCGGCGGGCGGCATCGCGGCGAGGGTGCCGTAGGAGCGGTGGGCGCCGGTCGTGGCGCCGAGGACGGCCAGGGTCACGGCCACCGCGGCGACGGCGCCGCAGGCCCAGGCGCGGATGCGTCGCCCGCCCATGATCGTGACGACGAAGCAGAGGACGGCGCCGGCGGACACGACGCCGGTCAGGCTGCGGGCGAGCAGCAGGGCGGGGGCCGGCGGGTCGGTGCCGGGGAGACCGGAGAGCAGGGGCAGACTCATCGCCAGGGCCGCCGTGGCCACCGCCAGCCACAGCCCTCGCTGCGGAGGGTGGCGCGCGGCGGAGGGACATCGCACGATCACCGCGATCCACAGGCAGATCGCGCCGGCGCCCTCCAGGGCGTGGAAGGGGGCGTCAGCGGTCATGGGAGCCGACCACGCCCAGCGCCGCCTGCAGCCTGCCCAGCGCGCCCGGTGGCCGTTCCTCGGCGCAGGCGCGTTCGCTGGTGCGCATGAGGCTGGCGAGCATCTCCGCCTCCTGCTCCTGGCGCGTGGAGTAGTTGGTGCGCGCGAGGAGGCGGCGGATGAGCCGGGGGTCGAGGTCGGCCAGGAGGGCTCCGGTGTGGCCGCCGGCCGGGGCGAGGGAGTGGTGGTCGAAGAGCATGTGCCCGATCTCGTGCAGGACGATGTGCTCCTGGTGCGGGCGGACGGTGTGGCACTCGTGGAAGATGTGGTCGTCGGTGGCGGTGGCCAGCCACAGGCCGCAGGCTCCCGCCATGGCGGCCTGCTCCGGCAGCGGGTGCAGATGGATCGGCCTGCCGCGCTGCTCGCCGAGGTGCGTGCACAGGGCCTCGACGGAGAAGGGCTGGGGCAGGCTGATGCGGGCCAGTAGAGCCCGACAGCGTCGGCGGAGGGCGGCGTCGCTCGTGTACGGCATCTCGGGTTCCCGTTGACCCTTTCTCAGGCAGCGGCGGTAGGCGACGTACGTACGGCGTGGCATCGGTCCTCCAGGCCCACGGGACCGGCGTCGGGTCGTTGACTACCCTGAAGAAGTACGGGTGGCGTCGTCGTCATCGTCGATGGACGACAGGTTCTGGGTCTTGCGCGCCTCGTCCACCATGGCGATCAGAGCGTCCAGGCAGGCGGGCGAGAGTCCGTCCGCGCGCAGGGCGAGGTTGCGGACCTTGGCGTCGCGCAGGGCGACGGCGAGTCTGCGCCGGTTGTCGATGCCCCGGACCGCCTCGTCGTCGAGGAAGTACTCCGGCGGCACGCCGAAGAACTCGGCGAGGACGTCGAGCTGTTCGAGGGTGACGTTGCGCTTCTTGCCGGTGGCCAGTTCCCACAGGTAGGTGCCGGAGATGGTCCTGCCGGTGGTGTCGCGGATCTCCTTGGCCAGGCGCGCGTATCCGGGGCGTCTGCACCCGTCGGGGGTGGCGGTGGCGGCGATCAGTTCGCTGAGCCGCTGGTCGAACGTGCGCAGGAGTGGCCGGTCGTTGTGGTCGGGTGCCTGCTGACTGCCGCTCATGCCCCGTCCCTCTCGTAGGAGTTGCCCGGTCGACGTTTTCTGTCCGCTTGAGCGTATGGATAACGCCAGACAAGCCTGGCATTCATACGCCATAGTTGACAAGCAACTCTGTACGCAACGTACGCTGGCCGACCGAGACATCCGCTTGAGTTGACAGCGGGCACGGCAGTCCCCAGCCGCCTTCACGGTGCGGCTCGATGAGCGAAGGGGAGAGTTCATGAGCCGGGAAACATCCTTCCGAGTTCTCGGACCGCTGAGCGTCACGGTGGGCCGAAAAAACGTTTCGCTACCCAGTGGCAGGCAACGATCCCTCCTCGCGGCCCTGCTCGTGCACCCGGGCGGGATCGTCCCGGTCGAGAAGCTCGTCGACCTGGTGTGGGGCGACGAGCTGCCGCACAGCCCGCGCCCCGCCCTCCACACCCTCCTCACCCGGTTACGACAGAGCCTGGACGCAGGCGGCGCGGGCCTGTCCGGACTGCTGCGCACCTCGCCCAGCGGGTACCTGATCGAGGTCCCCGCCGGCTGTCTCGATCTCACTCTTTTCCGCGAATCCGCCACCCGCGCCCGGCTCGCCGCCGAACTCGGCGACCGCGCCGAGGAGTACACCGCCCTCACCGAGGCGCTGGCCCTGTGGCGCGGCCAGCCGCTGGGCGGGGTGCGCTCGGACGCGCTCCACCGGGACGTGGTGCCGGGACTGATGGAGGAGTGGATCCGGGCCATGGAGCGGTACCACGACGTGTGCCTCGCCCTGGGGCGCCACGACGAGATCGTCGGCGACCTGCGGACGCTCACCGCCAAGTACCCGCTGCGCGAGAGCCTGTGGCAGCGGCTGATGCTCGCCCTCTACCGCTGCGGCCGCAGGGGCGAGGCCCTGGCCGCGTACGCCGAGGTGAGCGGCTTCTTCCGGGACGAGCTCGGCGTGGACCCCGGGCGCGAACTGCGCCACCTGCACGTCGCGATCCTGCGCACCGACGTCAGCCTGTCGCTGGCGCGCTCGGCCTGAGGCCCGTACCGCCCCGCGCGAGCGGCGGCGGTGCACGAGCAGCCCCACGAGCACGGCCAGCAGGCCCGCGCCGGCCGCGCACAGCACCGGCAGGCCACCGCTCACCGCGGTCAGCCGCTCGTAGGACGCGCCCAGCGCGTACCCCGCCCCGGCCTCCGCGCCCGCCCAGACCAGGCCCGCCAGCAGGCTGTACGGGGCCAGGCGCCGGTACGGCATGCCGGCCGCACCCGCCAGGTGCGGCGCGAAGGTCCGTACGACCGGCACGAAGCGGCACACCAGCAGCGCGGGGCCACCGCGGCGCTGGAGCACCGACCAGGCCCGCTCCCAGGCCGCGTCGGGCAGCCGCCGCCCCAGCCGGCTGCGCCGCAGCCCGGGGCCGAGGCGGCGCCCGGTGCGCTGCGCGAGCAGATCACCGGTCACCACCCCGGCCGTGGCACACAGCACCACCAGCGGCAGCCGCAGCGTCCCGTCCTGGGCGAGGACCCCGGCGCACAGCATCAGGCTGAGCGTCGGCACGAACGAACCGAGCAGCAGCACCGATTCCAGGAGCACCAAGCCGAACACGACCGCGTACGCGGCCGTCGGCGGCACCCCTTGCAGCAGCTCGTCCGCGGTCGGCATCAGGCCGCGTCCGCCCGGGTGGCGTGCTCGGGGGCGCGCACGTGCCACACCCGGGCGGGCGGGATATTGCGCCACACGACGCTGTGCCGGCTGGCGTACCGGCGCGTGAACTCGTGCAGCAGGTCGTTGACTTCGCGGTGGCGGGCGGACTCCTTGCGGCTGCTCAGCAGGGAGCGGGTGGCGTGGGTGCCGAGGTAGCCGAAGAACGTCAAGTGACCGCCGGGTACGAGCACGGACAGGTAACGGTCCAGGATCGCCTTGACGGTGTCCGGTTCGAAGTTGGTGAAGGGCAGGCAGGAGACGATGACGTCGTAGCTGTGGTCGATGCGCATCTCGGTGATGGACTCGGGGATGATCCGGATGCGGTCGGAAGCGGCCGACATGGCGGGATCGGTGCGCAGCGCGCCGTTGAGAATCTCGACGAAGCGGGGGTTGATCTCGACGACGTCGAGCCGGTCGGCGGGCCCGACGGCCCCGGCCAGCACGCGCGTCACCGGTCCCGTGCCGGCCCCGACCTCCAGCACCGCGGTGGGGCGGCGCAGTCTGCTCGCGGGGGCCAGCGGGGCGGCCAGCCGCTCCGCGAGCTGCCTGCTGCTGGGCGCGATGGCGCCGGTGGTACGGAAGGTGCGGGTCGCCTCACGGAGAAAGGCCAGCCCGGCAGCCGAACGCGGCTGTGCGGGCGTGGAGTTGGCTTGCGTCAGATCCATGACCATGAAACTAGGGGCCCGCGCGGGCCGCACCATCGGCCGTTGTGCGACGCTCGATCAGTACGAAAGTAGGGGGTAGCGTAGGCCGACTGGCGGAGGGACCGGAAACGTTGGCTGACTACGATTTACCCGTGCTGAGTGCGGACGACCGAAGGTGGCCGGGATGGGCGGAGGCGCTGCTGATCGCGGCCGTGGGCGTGCTCGCGGTGCAGAACGCCTATGTGGGCGCGGGCGCCACGCTGTTCGGCCCGGACACGGCCGTCGCCGCGGTGGGCAGCCTGTCGCTGGCCGTGCGCTATCGCGTCCCGGTGGTCACGGTGGTGGTGACGGTCGCCGCCGCGATCGCGGTCGGGGCGCTGCTGCCGCTGCTGGTGATGCTCTTCTACCTCGCCTCGCGCGGCTGGCGCGCGCTGGGCTGCGCGTGCGCGGCGGTGGCGCTGGCGGGCAACTGGTTCGCCCAGCCGGAGCAGTTGCTGTGGACCACCCGGGCCTACGGCCCGGTCCTGCCGTTCGCCCTCGTGATGGTGCTCGGGCTGTGGGTCGACAGCCGTAGGCGGCTGGTCGCGAGCCTGACCGCGCAGGTCGACCATCTGCGCATCGAGCGCGAACTGCGCGCCAAGCAGGCCCGGTTGAGCGAGCGCGCCCGCATCGCCGCCGAGATGCACGACGTGCTCGCCCACCGGCTGAGCCTGCTCGCCCTGCACGCGGGCGCCCTGCAGCGACGCGCCGCCTCCCTTCCCGAGCCCGTTGCCGACCGGCTGGCGCTGCTGCGCACGACGTCCACGGAGGCGCTGGGCGATCTGCGCGACGTGCTGGGCGTCCTGCGCGACCCCGACCATCCCGAGCTGCAGGGCCAGCGCGTCCCGGGGCTGCGGGAGCTGCCCGCGCTGTTCGACGAGGCGCGGGCGGCGGGCCAGGAGATCGAGGCGGTCGTGGAGGGCACGGCCGCGCCGCTGCCGGCCAGCCACCGGCTCGCCGTCCACCGCCTGGTGCAGGAGGCGCTGACCAACGCCCGCAAGCACGCCCCGGGCGCCCCGGTCCACGTCACGGTGCGCTACGGCCCGCCGGCCTCCACCGTCGAAGTGCGCAACCGGGCGGGCGACCCCTCCCCCGAGGGGGCGCCGGTCAGCAGCGGCTACGGCCTGGTCGGGCTGGCCGAACGGGTCACCGCCCTGGGCGGCCGGCTGGACTACGGTCCGGCCGGGGGCGGCGGCTGGAGCATCGCCGCGGACATTCCCCTCGAAGACCACCTCGCGCCGGGAGCGGCATGATCCGTACATTGATCGTCGACGACGACAGCCTGGTCCGGCTGGCCCTCGCCGACATCCTCGACGACGTCCCCGGCATAGAGGTGGTGGCCCAGGCGGGCGACGGCCTGGAGGCCGTCGAACGGGCCGGTTCCCTGCGCGTGGACGTGGCCCTGATGGACGTCCGCATGCCGCGCATGGACGGCATAGCGGCCACTGAGCGGCTGCGCGCCCTGCCCTGCCCGCCGGAGGTCGTCATGCTGACGACCTTCGACCTGGACCAGTACGTGTACGACGCGCTGGCCGCCGGCGCCTCGGGGTTCCTGCTCAAGGACACCGACCCGGCCGAGATCATCCGCGCGATACAGGTCGTCGCCGCGGGCCAGGCCATGCTCCACCCGGCCGCCGCCCGCCGCCTGGTGGACCGCTACCACCGCACGGCCTCCCGCGACTCCCAGGCCGCCCAGCTGCGCGTGGGCCGGCTGACCCCGCGTGAGGCCGATGTCCTCGGGCTCCTGGCGGGTGGCGCCTCCAACGCCGAGATAGCCGAGGGCCTGGGCATGCGGGAGAGCACGGTCAAGGCCCACGTCAGCCGCATCCTGGCCGCCCTGGAGGTCGGCAACAGGGTGCAGGCGGCCCTGTGCGCCCGGGACGCGGGGCTGGTGGTGTGAGCCGAGGCGGGCGGGGCGTGCGGTGCGCGCTCCCGCCCGCGGCGGTCAGCGCAGCCGGGGAATCTCGATCGCCGGGCAGCGATCCATGATCATCAGCAGGCCCGCGGCCCGTGCGCGGTCGTAGGCCTCCTCGTCGATGACGCCGAGCTGGAACCAGAGCGCCTTCGCGCCGACGGCGACGGCCTCGTCGGCGACGGCGCCCGCGAGCTCGGACCTGACGAAGACGTCGACCACGTCGACGGGGAAGGGGATGTCGGCGAGGGAGGCGTATCCCCGCTCGCCGTGGACCGTCTCCGCCCTGGGATGGACGGGCACGACGCGCTTGCCGTGGCGCTGGAGCACCTCCGCGACGCGGTAGGCCGCGCGCTGCTCGTTGGCCGACAGACCGACAACCGCCCAGGTGTCGCCGGTCCCCTCGATGATCTTCCGGATGATCCCCGGTTCTGCGTACATGCCGGCTCAACGAGCGAGATCACCGGAGCATTCCCGGGCGCGGGGGGAAGTCCGCGGCGGGATTAGGCTTACGGGATGCAGGACGAGTACCGGACGGTCGCGCTCGAGGGCGAGCACGAGATCGAGATCAGCAGGTCGCGCTTCATCTGCGCGCTCGCGCCCGCCGCCACCGAGGAGGAGGCGCAGGCGTTCGTCGCGCGTATCCGCAAGGAGCACCCCACCGCCCGGCACCACTGCTGGGCGTACGTCATCGGCGCCGACGGCTCGGTGCAGAAGGCGAGCGACGACGGCGAGCCCGGGGGCACGGCGGGCGTGCCCATGCTGCAGATGCTCGTGCGGCGCGACATGCGCTACGTCGTCGCCGTGGTCACCCGCTACTTCGGCGGCGTCAAGCTCGGCGCCGGCGGCCTGATCCGGGCCTACGGCGGGGTGGTCGGCGAGGCGCTCGACAGCCTGGGCACCGTGACCCGGCGGCGCTTCCGGCTGGCGACGGTCACGGTCGACCACCAGCGGGCCGGCAAGCTGGAGAACGAACTGCGGGCCACCGGGCGGGACGTGCGCGAGGTGTCCTACGGGGCGGGCGTGCGGATCGGGATCGGGCTGCCCGAGGCGGACGTGGAGGGGTTCAGGGCCTGGCTGGCGGACACCACGGCCGGCTCGGCGGTGCTGGAGCTCGGCGGCGAGGCGTACGGCGACGCCTGAGCGCGGCGGTACGGCTACGGCGCCCCACACGCACCTGCCGGCCCGGGGCGGCCGGGCCGGCAGGCGGATCGGGGTGGAGCCAGGGGTCAGCGGCAGTCGCGCACGGGGTTGTCGTGCGTCAGGACGCAGCCGATGCGCGCACCCTTCTCCTGGCCGTAGCGCTCGGTCAGCGCGGCGCGGAAGTCGGCCCACTGACGACGGGTGTCGGCGATCGCGCCCTTGACGGCGCGGTCGAAGTTGCCGGTGATCCGGCCGCGGTTGGTGGTCGGGTCACTGGTGGCGCCGGTGGCCGGATCGATCAGGCCGGTGTCCTTGTTGAGGGTGGTGTGGGTGACCCGGTTCGAGCAGCCCCAGGGGTTGAGCGAGAAGCAGCCGGTGGAGAGCTGCGCCGGCACCGAGGAGGCGGCCGGCGGCCGGCCGCTCTTGAGGGCGAGCAGCGGGGACGGGCCGCTCATGTTCAGGCCGGGCGGGTTGGCGACGCCGACGGCCTGGTTGGGGTCCGCCTTGTCGGCCCAGTTGCTGTGCGAGTAGAAGTCCTGCACGCCGTGCAGCGCGCGGCCGAAGCCCTCGATGGCGTTGCACTTGCCGCGCCCGGGGACGCCGCCCGTGAAGGTGCAGTCCGTGGACAGGTCGCTGTTGCCCGGTGAGACGGTGCCGTCGCCGTTCAGGGTGGCGGAACCCGCGGAGACCCCCTGGCCGAAACGTCCCTGCAGCTTGGATATGCAGGCGATGAGCTGGTCGCTGGCCTGCTGCCGGGTGCGGGGGTAGCCGGAGGCCGTGAGGAAGTCGGCGTCGTCGCAGTGCGCCTCGGGGGTGAAGATCTCGTCCGAGTCGGGCGAGCCCACGGCACCGAACGTGCCGGTGTGGCCCGCCACTTGGTCGATCGAGCGCGGCTCGAAACACGTCCCGTCGGATGCCTGGCCGGGCGCGCAGGCGAGCGCCGCCCGGGTGATGCGCTCGTGCTCGGCACGCTGCCCGAGCGAGTTGATCGTGCCGAACGCCTGCGCCTCGCCGGCCTGGACCGTGAGCAGCATCGGGGCCGCGAGCGAAGCGGTGCCCATGAGCAGAGCGGTACGGCGGCGCAGCGAAAGGCGTCTGGTGGTGCGCATGGTGCGGTCTCCTCTGATCGGTTCGGCGCTACGGTCGTGAGCGATGATCCACGGTTGGGTCGCCCGGGACGACGGCGTTTTCAGTCGCTTCGTGGGACTTCAGTCGGTCCGTGCGAAGCGGCGGGCGGCCACCGCCAGGGCCGCCGCGGAGAACGCGGCCACCAGGGCCACCGACAGCCCCGGCGGGACGTCCCAGCCTCCCCAGGAGACCGGGTCGAAGAACGGTGCCCCCGACGCCCCGGCCGCCGGGGCGGGGTGGAACGCGGTGATCGTCTGCCGCATGGCGTCGACGGCGTACGTCAGGGGATTGACGAGGGTGAGCGAGGCCATCCAGGCCGGCATGGCGCTGACGGGGAACATCAGCCCCGACAGGAAGACCATGGGGGCCGTCAGGACCGTCAGCGCGGTATGGAACGTCTGGATCCGCTGGATCCTGACCGCGATCACCGCGCCCATGACCGTCATCGCGAGGGAGGCGAGGAGCAGTTCGGCCAGCAGGGCGGCGAAGAGGTCGATCCGGTACGGCACACCCACGAGCCCGGCGCTGGCCAGGACGACCGCGCCCTGGCACGCCGCGACGGTGGCGCCGCCGAGGCACTTGCCGATCAGCAGGGTGCTGCGGTGGACGGGCGCCACCAGCATCTCGCGCAGGAACCCGCTCTGCCGGTCCCAGACGATGGACGCGCCCACCGAGATGGCCGGGGCCTGAGCCGCCATCACCAGCACGCCGGGGAAGAGGAAGATCATGTAGTCGTCGGAGGAGCCGGCGCCGCTGAACATCCGGGACAGGCCGATGCCCAGCACGTACAGGAACAGCAGCGGCTGCAGCAGGGACACGGCGATCCCGGCGCGCGAGCGCAGGAAGTGGATCATTTCGCGTCGCCACACCATGGTGCCGGCGCGCCATTCGGCGGCGATGCGGCCGGTTTCGCGGGGGGCGGCGGCCGGCGGTGCGGCCGTGGCGTGCGTCATGCGCCGGCTCCTGAGTCGTCGCGGATTCCGCGCCCCGTGTGGTGGAGGAAGACGTCGTCGAGGCTGGGGCGGGTGACGGTCACCTCGTAGACGGCCACGTCGAGGGCGGCGCACAGCGCCGGGACGAGCCTGGCGCCCTCCGCGACCTTGACGCTGAGGCCGGCCGGGCCCTGGACCGGGTCGAGGCCGAAGCGTGTCCGCAGCAGCGCGGCCGCCGCGACGTCGTCACCCGTGCGCAGGTCCACGCGGTCGGCCCCGATGACCGACTTCAGCTCGGCCGGGCTGCCCTGGGCGACGATCCGGCCGTCGTCGATGATGGCGATGCGGTCGCACTGCTCGGCCTCGTCGAGGTAGTGCGTGGTCAGGAAGATGGTCGTGGCCTCGCGTTCGCGGATCTCGGCCAGGTGCGTCCACACCTGGGCCCGGGTCTGCGGGTCGAGGCCGATGGTCGGCTCGTCGAGGAAGAGCAGCCGCGGCCGGTGCAGCAGCCCGCGTGCGATCTCCAGCCGGCGCTGCATGCCGCCGGAGAAGGTGCGCACGAGGCTGCCGCCGCGGGCCGCGAGCCCGACGAGTTCGAGCATGGCGGTGATGCGCTCGCTCAGCCCGGCGCGCGGCAGGGCGTAGAGGTCGGCGTGGAAGCGCAGGTTCTCCACGGCCGTCAGCTCCGGGTCGAGCGTGGTCTCCTGGAAGACCAGCCCGAGGTTGCGGCGCACCTGCTGGGAGGCGGTGCGGGTGTCGTGGCCGGCGATCTCGATCCGGCCCGAGGTGGGCGTGGCCAGGGTGGTCAGCATGGAGATCGTCGTGGTCTTGCCCGCCCCGTTGGGGCCGAGGAAGCCGAAGGTCTCACCCTGGGCGACGGTCAGGTCGATGCCGCGCACCGCTTCCACGCCCGCGTACGTCTTGCCCAGCCCTCTGGCCAGGATGGCCGGCGGGCCGGGCCGCGCGGACCGGGGCCCGGCCGCGGTCCCGTCGGCCGGCGCCGGCCCGTCGGGCTCGCGCGCGGGCCCGTCGTCCGCCGCCGGCTTGCGCGCGGTCCGCGGTCCTGCTCCGAACATCGCTCCTCCTTGGTGCCCCGCGGTGCGCGCGGCGACGGGTGCGGGGTCAGCCGTGGTGGCGGAGGGCGTCCATCCAGTTCTCCGGCACGACATAGCCGAAGCTCCAGCGGTGCCGGTCCGTGGGGTTGGCGATGCAGTGCCAGAACAGCTTCTCCGGGTCCTGCTCGACCTTGAAGAACCGCACGATGCGCGGGCTCTCGCGCAGCGTGACGATCTCCCGGGTGCGCGGGTGGAGGTAGCGGAAGAACGAGGTCCGGTCGGGGTCGGCGAAGGGCCGGTCGACGTCCACGAGGTACATGCGCCATCCCGGCTGGTCGGCGTTGGTGTGCCACAGCCGGTAGCTGGACGGCGGGTACCACATGGAGCCCGAGCAGCGCACGTCGCCGCCGAAGAGGTTTTCCAGGGCCGCCACGACCCTGGTCTTCGCCGCGAAGTACTCCTCGTAGCCGGGGTAGTCGACGTGTTCGTCGAGGTTGAGGAGGTGGAAGTCCCGCCGGGGTGCGTCCGGTGCGGCGGCTGTGTCCTCGGCGTCCCGCCAGCCCCGCCCGGCGAGCTCCTGGTGCCAGGCCTGGTAGGCGGGGTCGGCGGGGGACATCGAGATCGTCCGCATGTCCTCGTCGCGGTAGCGGGCGGCGAAGCGGTCCGGTCCGACGGAGGGCGGCATGACCTTCAGCCTGGGGAGCTCCGCGACGACGGGTGCGAACTCGGGGAGCTCGTCCAGGCGGTACTCGTAGTGGGCGAAGCTGGTGGCGCCGGCCTCCGGGCCGGCCATGGCGGCCCGGGCGGCGTGGCCGGGCGAGGAGCCGTTCTGCCCCGGCGCGCTCGCGCTCTCCCCTGGCGCCGCGGCACCGGCCGGCGGGGCGCCGAAGGACATGGCCTTCGTCAGGAACTCCTCGGCGGTGAAGCCGTATCCGTGGCGGTGGCCGAGCTTGACGATCTCCGGTATCTCCGTGACCGCCTTCATCTCCCGGCCGAAGCGGTCGGGGTCGAGGGCGTCGCGCAGGAATTCCTCGCAGGTCTTCAGGGCCATGGTGGAGCGACTCCTTACTGTTCGTGGTGCGACGGCGGGTCGAGGAGCAGCACGGACGGGACGCGGTCCGGGGCCGCCAGCCGCAGGAAGTGCATGCCGAATCCGGAGATGCCGATCATCAGTCCCGGGAAGAAGTCGGCACTGTTGTCCGCCGTGCTGTCGCCCGCCTCGTCGAAGCTCCGCCACAGCGCCTGGACCTGGACGTTGGCCTCCAGCTGGAAGGCCGGTTCGTCGTTGAGCCGGGCGAAGCGCAGGAAGAGCTCGGCGTTGCCGGATGTGCCGTGGCACAGGGTGTGGTTCTTCAGCCGGGGGAAGTTGCGCATGGTCGCCGACAGCGCCTGCTGGGCCTCGCGCAGCAGTTGTTCGTCGGTGCGGCCGAGCGCGTCCCAGCTGGTGATCCGGGCGAGCCCGATGCCGGCCGCCCCGTTGCACCAGGCGTTGGAGAAGTGCCGGGCGCCCTTGACCGCGGAGCCGTTGTTGATCCGCAGGTCGTACCAGTCCTTCTCCGCCTCGTCGACGTACCGGTCCTCGTAGGCGAAGGCCTTGCGCCCGGCCTCGATGTAGTCGCTCCGGCCGGTGTGGTGGCCGAGCTGGATCAGGGCCCAGCCGATGCCGCCGGAGCCGTGGGAGAAGCCGGTGAGGTTGCCGTAGGTCTCGTCGGGCGCGGACGGCGGCCAGCTGAGGGTCTCGCCGTCGTCCTCGGCGTGCCGCAGCAGGTGGCCGGCGCACCGGTGGGCGTGGTCGAGGCCGTGCCCGCCGCTCTCCTCGGCGAGGCCGATCAGGACGGGGATGAGGCCCGCCGCTCCGTGCAGGATGTCGAAGTGCCGGTCCTCCTCGATGCGTCCGGGGATCTCGTCGCTCAGCCGGACGGCCTTCTCGAGCAGCTCCTTGTCGCCCCACAGCCGGTGCAGGTGGGTGAGGAGGTAGATGACGCCGCCGAGCCCCGCGAACGCGCCCAGCCGGTCGCGGTCCCATTGGGCGAGGACGTGGTCGAGGCCCTGCCGGGCGGCCTGCCGGTACTCCGGCCGGGGCACGAGCTGATCGAGGTAGGCGAGGAAGAGCACGACGCCCGCGGAGCCCTGGTAGAGGTCGGCCTCGATGTCCACCTGCTCGAGCCGGCCGCCCGCCAGCTGGTACGAGGTCCAGGGTGCGGGGTCCTCGGGCGCCCTGAGCTCGCCGCACAGCCGGTTGCCGATCTTGACCGCGTAGTCCAGGGAGGTGGCGACGAAGGAGGGGCTGCTGATCTCGTCCGTGGAGAGACTGGCGGCGATGTACTGGCTCTGCTGCTCGCGGTTCTCCTCCGACAGCCGCCTGATGCGGGCGGCGGCGTGGTCGATGGGCGAGAGGTCCAGGCGCGAGGGCAGCGGCTCGCCGTGCGCGTGCACCAGCTGCCTGGCATGGGCGCCCGCGGTGAACAGCGGCACGTCCAGCTGCCACATGGCGTTCACTTCGCGTGCGGCGAGGATGCCCTCGGCGTCCCAGGTGCGGGGGAAGGTGCGCACGGTGTTGGCGAGCAGGTCCACCTCGAGGGGCTCGGTCAGGCACCTCGGGTGGCGGGCGGCGCTCAGCAGCTGGGCGTAGATCTGGGTGCCCCAGTTGATGAAGCGGGCAGTGACCCAGCTGAACGTCTCCATCACGAAGTCGACGGCGGCCTCGGGGTCCTTGGCGAACCAGGCGTAGACCCGGTTGAAGCCCTCCATGATCGACTCGGCGTGGTCCTCGGGGCGGACGAGCTCCTCGCCGAGGAAGACGCGGTTGGAGGCGCTGGTCTCCACGTGGACGCCGGTGCGGTGCACCACGGACGCCTCGAAGCTGAGCCCCTCACCGTTCCTGCGCGCCACCGGCATGGGGACCTCGTATCCCTCGCCGCCCGCGTAGCCGCTGATCCGCATCTCGGCGGCGGCCTCCTCGCCCGGCCGGGCGGAGCGCGGCCACTCGAGAAGCCCGGTCTTGAACACGGAGTCGAGGAGGGTGCCTTCGGATTGCGAGCGGCCCTGCGGGTGGACGCCGAGGACCGTCTCCGCGTCGCAGACGAAGGCGTGCCCGTCGGCGACGAGGATGTTCTCGAAGTGCAGGTCGCTGCCGCCCAGCACGTAGAAGACCGCCAGATAGCCGCCGAGCTCCTCGTAGATCCGCTCGACTTCCTGCGGCGTTTCCACGCGGTTGCGCCCGGCGGGTATCAGGGCTTCGTAGCCGTAGCCGTCCCTGGGCAGGACGGGCCGGGTCGCGAAGTCGACGACCCCGTCGTCCGCCAGTCGTGCGAGCAGGTCCTGGAGCGCCGCCTCGGAGCGGACGCTGCGCGGCTTGTAGAAGAATTCGGCCGTGCTCCCGTCGGCGAGCACGGCTTCGACGCGGGCGACGGTACGCGCCCCCGCGTGCGGGTCGGAGTCGCCCAGCCGAAGGGAGCGGAATTCGGTGATCCGCTGCCCGAAGAATTCGTTTCCGATGGCCTCCGCGTCGGCCGCCAGGCTTTCGAGGACGTCCCGGCCGAAGGAGGTGAGCAGGGCGGTGGTGTGCGCGAGCCAGCGGCCGAGCACGGGGAAATTCAGATAGAAGCGGTGATAGGCCGCGCCGTCGGCGAACGTGGCGTCGAGATAGGCGAGATAGTCCTCGCGGCCTGCGGTGGACTTGTCGATTCCGGTCTGCGCGCAGTGCACGTTGGCGGCGGCTTCCACGGCCCAGGCCATGCTCAACTCGAAGCGGTCGAGCAGGTGGCGCTGCATGTCCTCGACCAGCTCGGGGCTCAGCAGGGTGCCTTCGTCGTCCGCCGTCGTCCGTACGGCGGTCAGGGCGCGCCCCAATTCGCGCAGGAACGGCTCGCAGGCCTTGGCCAGCCGCCCGTAATACACGTCGAACGCGCGCCAGGAGGGCTTCCCGGCGGCCGCCCCGTCCGACCGCTCGCGGTCGAAGGCGTCCAGGGCGGTGCGGTAGGTGGGCAGCCAGGCGCCGTGCAGCCCGCTCAGGAGCTCGCGCGTCTCCTCGTCCGCCCCGTCCAGGCCCAGTTCGATCCGGCGGTACGCGGACAGCACGCCGACGAGCTCTTCCTTGGTGTGCTGGGGCGGCCTGGAGCGGTGGAGGGACTCCTGGTGGAACTTGTCGGCCAGCTTCCCGGCCAGTGTGTCGATCTTCCAGCGGTCGAACGCGTCGAGCTCGACCGCCGTGCCCTGACCGGTCTCCGCGGCGCCGCCCGCCGCGGCGACGACCCGCAATCGCTCGGTCAGATTGGCCGCCCGCGCCGCGATGTCCAGCGGATAAGCGTTACCCATGTGCGAAACTCTCCTGCGGTCGAAGTCGAGGGAGCGCTCGTGGCCGGGGGTCCGCCGCGCGGCGCAACGCGGTGGGCCGGCGAGTGCCGACCCACCGCGTCATCGCACCGGGCGGGCGTTACCGCCCGAGGGCAACGGCCGCTTACTTGGTGTTGCCGTCACACACGAAGGTGAACGGGCCGAAGCTGCAGCTCTGCTTGCAGGCGAAGGCTTCCGTAGCGGCGATGTCCTTGGTCCAGAAGTCGAGGGACGCCTGGTCCTGCTGCTCCACGGGCGTGGGCAGGACCGCGGTCGAGGCACCGAACGCGGCCGGGTTCTCGATCAGCGCGGCGCGGAAGTCGGCGTCCACGACGGACTGAAGAATCGAAGCGGTCATGACTTACCTCCGATGTTGAGGTGAATCCCGACACCTGGCGATGTCAGGACGTCAGCCGGGCGACCAACGTGATGCCGGATTGCTGTTCGGCGTTCTTGAGTTCACGAATGGCCGGGCCCATGTTCTCGCTCTTGTTCTGCCAGGCGACCAGTTCCTTCTCCTCGCTGGAAACGCCCTCCCCGAGCCACAGGGTCTCGAGCCAGGCCTTCGTCGCGAAGGGATGGAGATTGGTGAGGGGAGTGATCCGGGCCAGTGCCGGCTCCTCGTGGAGCGCGAGAGCGAGCTCCAGCGCTTCACGCAGCTTGCCGTCGGGCGGCAGCAGGGAGCACAGAACCATGAGCTCCTGGATGCGGCGGATGATATCCACGTCCTGGTAGATCGTCGGTTCCTTGGCGCTTTTCATGGCCCGTCCCCATCCAGTCGGCTCCCGGTGAGAAAGACACTAGGGGCGCCCACTTTCACTACGGTTTCAGTCCGCTTTCAGGGACACCGGGCGTCCTTGGCGGTGCCGCGGTGGGTCAGCCGCCCAGCCCCGCGAGCACCACGGCGCCCGGCAGTTCGGCCAGGGCCTTGCCGGGGACGATGAGCTTGCCGCGCCGGCTGCCGCTGCCGATGATCAGGTGGGGGCTGTCGGCGACGGCGGCGTCCATGAGCACGGGCCAGTCGGCGGGCAACCCGATCGGGGTGATGCCGCCGTACTCCATGCCGGTCGCGGCCAGCGCGGTGTCCATGGGCGCGAACGACGCCTTGCGGGCCCCGAGGTGGCGGCGTACGACGCCGTTGACGTCGGCGCGGGTGTGGCCGAGGACGAGGCAGGCGGCGAGAGTGGTCGTGCCCGCGCGCCTGGCCGCGACGACGACGCAGTTGGCGGACTGCTCCAGCAGCCAGGGGCCGTAGTGCTTCACGAGGACGGCGGTGTCGGCCCGCTCCGGGTCGGTGTCCACGTAGAGCAGGTCGGTCGCCGGCACGGAACCGCCCCAGTCGCGCACGGCGGCGGCCACGGGCGGGACCAGCAGGTCCAGGCACTCCACGGCGGGCCGCACCTCGTCGAAGGCGTCCATCGGCGTCGGGGTCGGCGTGCTGTTCATGCCGGTCAAGCTAACAGCCGTCGCACCGCGCCGACGGCGCGTCTCAGCGGGCGGGCGGTACGGCCACCACCATGGTCATCTCCACGGGCTCGGTGCCGTCGTTGCGGTAGGTGTGCGGCACGTTCGCCTCGAAGGTCGCCGAGGTGCCGGCGGGAACGGAGTGCTCCTCGCCGTCGACGACGAGCGTGAGCTCGCCGGCCGTCACCCGCAGCAGCTCGATCGTGCCGGGCGGGTGCGCGTCGGAGACGCTGCTGTCGCCGGGCACGATCCGCCACTCCCACAGCTCCAGCGGCCCGCGCGCCTCGGTCCCGACGAGCAGCGAGGTGTGGCTGCCCGCCTCGGTGGACCACATCCGCACCACCTGTTCAGGGGCTACCAGCCGGACGCGGTCGCCCTGCTCGTAGTCGAGGAGGGTGGTGATGCTGACGCCGAGCGCGTCGGCGAGCTTGACCGTGGTGCCGACGCTGGGGTTCGTACGGGCCTGCTCGATCTGGATGATCATGCCCCGGCTGACGCCCGAGCGGGCCGCCAGGGCGTCGAGGGTGAAGTTGCGCTCGCCGCGCCAGCGCTTGAGGTTGCGGGCGAGCGACTGCGTGAGCTGCTCGAGGTCCGTCACAGTCCGTCCAGTCCAATATATTAATTAATGAAGTTCAGCATCATGCACTACGGTGTCATGGACGCCACCATTCACCACACTGTACTGCGAGGTCTCTCCCATGACACCGGTCTTCGCCCTGGCCACCAGCCTCATGTGGGGGCTGGCCGACTTCGGCGGCGGGCTGCTCACCCGGCGCATGCCCGCCCTGACCGTGGTCCTGCTCTCCCAGCTGCTGGCCGTGGGCGCGCTGGGCGCCATCGTCATCGCCACCGGTGGCTGGTCGGAGATCGGCCCCCAGCTGTGGTTCGCGGTGGCCGCCGGCGTCGTGGGCCCGGCGGCGATGCTCGCCTTCTACAAGGCCCTGGCCCTCGGCCCCATGGGGGTCGTCTCCCCGCTGGGCGCGCTCGGCGGCGTCGCGGTGCCGCTGGGCGTGGGTCTGGTGCTGGGCGAGCGGCCCGGGATCCTGCAGTTCGCGGGCATAGCGGTGGCCGTGGCGGGCGTGGTGCTGGCCAGCGGCCCGAGCATGGGCGGCGCGCCCGTACAGCGCCAGACCCTGGTGCTGACGATGATCGCGGCGTTCGGCTTCGGCTCGGTGATGGCCCTGATCGCCGAGGCCTCGCACAACTTGACCGGGCTCTTCCTCGCCCTGTTCGTCCAGCGCCTGTGCAACGTCGTGGTCGGCGCGGGCGCGCTCTACGCCTCCGTACGGCGCGGCAACCCGTGGCTGCCCGAGGAGGGCTGGAGCGGCATCCGCTCCGCCCTGCCCGCCCTCGCCTTCGTCGGCCTCGCCGACGTAGCCGCCAACGGCACGTACTCCATCGCCGCGAACAACGGTCCGGTGACCGTCGCGGCGGTGCTGGCCTCGCTCTACCCCGTCGTCACCGCGCTCGCCGCCCGCGGCGTCCTGCGCGAGAAACTGCAGACAATCCAGGCCGCGGGCGCGGGCCTGGCACTCGTCGGCACGGTCCTGCTGGCGACGGGCTGACGCACACCCCGCACCGCGCGGCGCTTCAGTCCTCGGCCAGCGCCTCGCGGTGCGCCTTCACCAGCTCCAGGTACATCACGGCGTTGAGCCGGATGTGCTCGAGCTCCTCGGCGGTCAGCTCGCGGCGCACCTTGGCGGGCACCCCCGCGACCAGGGAGCCGGGCGGCACCTGCATGCCCTGCGGGACGAGCGCCTGGGCGGCGACCAGCGAACCGGCGCCGATCCTGGCACCGTTGAGGACGGTGGCGCCCATGCCGATCAGCACGTCGTCCTCGACGGTGCAGCCGTGCAGCACCGCGTTGTGGCCCACGGTCACCCGCTCCCCGACGGTCACCGGGAATCCGGGGTCGACGTGCACGGTGCAGTTGTCCTGGATGTTGCTGCCCGCGCCGAGCGTGATCGGCCCGCAGTCGGCGCGCAGCACGGCGCCGTACCAGACGCTCGTGTCCGCGGCGAGGGTGACGTCACCGGCCACGACGGAGGTCGGGGCGACGAACGCCGCCGGGTCGATCTCGGGCCGCTTGCCGCCCACCGCGAAAGTCAGCGCCTTCTCCGTCACCGCACACTCCTCGTCCGTCGCCCTCGTCTCCACAGCACCGTAAGCGAGGGGCCGCGAGTGAGCGGCCGGCTGGGGCCAAGATCACAGGGCCGCGCGCCACGGCGGCAGCGGCGGCGTACGACGAAGGCCCCCGGCCGGAGCCGGGGGCCTTGTCCTGTTCTCTGCGGGCTGCGAGGGGCGGACCGCGGGTGCCTCACTCCGCGGTCGCGACGGCCTCGGTCTCGCGCTGCTCCGCCGCCGGCGCGGCGGCCTGCGCGGCACCGGCCTTCTTGGCCTTGATCCGCATGACGATGAAGGAGCCCAGGCCGAACAGCAGGGCGGCGACCAGGCCGAGCCAGGAGAACTTCTTCAGCCACTCCTCGGCGACCTTGCCCACGGAGTAGATGACCGCGACCGTACCGCCGGCCCAGACGATGCCGCCGAGGACGTTGGCGATCAGGAACTTCCAGTACGGCATCTTCAGCACGCCCGCCAGCGGACCGGCGAAGATGCGCAGCAGGGCGATGAAGCGGCCGACGAAGACGGCCCACATGCCCCACTTCTGGAACGACCGCTCGGCGGTGGCGACGTGGTGGGGGCCGAAGTGCTTGGGGAACTTGCGGCCGAGCCACTCCAGCAGCGGCTTGCCGCCCTTGCGTCCGATCAGGTACCCGATCGAGTCACCGACGATCGCACCCGCGATGGCACAGGCGCCCAGGATGTACGGGTTGATGTGGTCCTGGGTGGCGGCCAGCAGCGTGGCGCTGACGAGGACGATCTCACCGGGAAGCGGGATGCCCAGGCTCTCCAGCCCGATGACTCCGCCCACCAGAAGGTAGACGGCTATCGCCGGTACTGTCTCGAGCCACTCCTGGATGTGCAACGCCGGTTCCTCCCGTTGAACGACCTGCTTCGCGCCGCACGTCATACGACGCACGGCGCGAAGCCTACTGGAGGTAAAGACTCGCTCAGCGGTGCGACGGTTGACCCGGAGCGACTACTTGTTCGGCGGCGGGGGACGCACAACGGTCATACGCCCCCTTTACCCCGTCGCCCCCTCGGACCCCGGGACGCCCCAGGCGCCACCTCCCCCAGAGCCGGTCCCCTTTCCGGACACCGCTCCGGGAAACCGGACCACGCATGGCGGGAGCCTAAACATCCACTGAACAGGCGCCCGGTCGTCAGAAATCGGCTCGCCGGTCGGTACATCACCGCCGGGGAGGCGCGCCACACCACGCCACCTGCGACGTTCCCGTCCGCCATGCCCCTAAGTGATGCAGCGCACATTATGGAGGGCGTTCACGGAAACACATCATTCGAGGGGTACACACCTCTCCACGATCCCTCGATAAACGACCGAGAGGCCTTCCGGTTGGCATTCCGGTTGAGGGGTCGACATACGCACGAGATGAGCATTACCGAAAACCGATGGAACGGCATGAAGTTCCATCAGATTTCAACAGTCCAGCTTTCTCCCTCTTCCGCGCCGCACTCCGGGCAGATGGCTGCTGACAAGGCCGAGCAGCCGGCCGGGCCGAGCCGGTACACCGGAACCGCACAGCGGGATCCGGCCTCAGCAGCCGAAATGACGCCCATGATTCCGGCCGGCGCGGGACGGTCACTCCGGGTGAGAATTCTGACGAGATTCAGCCCACGTGCGACGGAAACACATAAACGACCGGAAGCACGCCTCTGACCAGGCACTTCTCATGCGGCCCCAACAAGCGGAAGAGAATATGCCGTTTAATGTCAACGCGTGTTGCGTAATGCGTTGATACCGATAAACGATCCCATCACCGCAGCTCAGCGGTGGTTTTCACGCCCCGCACAGGCCGCGCGGGCAGCATACGACAGGGTGCGGAAAAGGCCTGGCGTATTGATCCGCCCTTGCCGAATCTCGGCTTTGACCCCCGCGCTCCGGGGCCCGTACGTTTCTCTCCGTGTTCGGCGGTCGCCTCGACCACGATCTCGAATGGCCGAGCCCATCCCGCCCGGAATACCGCCGAACACGCTCCATTGAATTCCCCCGCATCACTCATTCCAGTTCCCGAGTGAAAGGAAAATCGCGATGACCGCTGTCGAGGCCCTGAGTTTCGACGCACAGCCGTCTCCCGACGGCCGGCCCGCCGTGCTGTTCACGGTCGTTCCCGGGGGCCCGCCGGCCGTGGCCCTCGCCCCCGCCGGCGAGACCGGCTACCCGGGAGTGCGCCTGCAGCAGGCGGGCGAGACCGGCACGGTGCCGCCGCAGGACGTCTACGTGGCCCTGCCCCGGGGCAAGGGTCTGCAGTTCGTCCCCGAAGGCGGGGGCGACTACCTGCTGACCGTGCTGGACGCCCGGGGGCACACGAACACCTACCGCGGGATCCTCTCGTCGGACGGCCGGGCCGTCACCTTCGAGGGCGTCGACCCGGCCCTGTCGGGCAAGGGGTCGAAGTCCACGGCGTGGCTGGCGGTGAAGGCCTCCGACAACGCCCGTCTGGGAGAGACCCGCCTGACCTACTGCGTGGGTGACCAGGCGTCGGGCTCCACGCCGATCCGCGTCGTGGACCGCATCCCGTTCTCGGTGACTCCCGGTGGCCCGCCGGACGTGACGCTGAATTCCGCCAACCCGGTCGGCTACCCGGGTGTGGGACTGCAGGCCGGGGACAGCGGCACGGTCTCTCCGCAGGACGTCTACGTGGCCCTCCCCCGCGGCAAGGGGCTGCGGTTCGTCGCCCAGGGCGGAACGGGCTACCTGCTGACCGTCGAGGACGCCCAGAAGAACAAGAAGACCTACCGCGGGACCCTGTCGTCGAACGGGCAGGCCCTCACCTTCCAGGGCGTCAATCCGGCCCTGTCGGGGAAGGGGGCGACGTCCGTGGCCTGGGTCGCCGTGAAGGCCGCCGACGGCGCCCCGGCGTCGAAGGACGCGATGAGCCTGACCTTCTGCGTGGGCGACCAGACGTCGGGCTCCACGCCCGTCCACGTGGACAAGCCGGCCTGATGACCGCCACATCGCCCTCATCAACCGGAAGGAGCGCATTCAGGTGAACACGGTGACGGCCCGCCCACCCCGACTGTCCGCGTCCACCAGGTCGCGCAGCATGTCCATCGTGGCCCGGGTGTACGGATACCCCCCGGCCCACAACGCGGGATCCGAGTGGATGCTCCACTCGATGCTGCGCCCCCTGAGCGAGCGCGGCCACCGCGTGTCGGTCTGGTTGTCGCACCCCGGGACCATCGAGAAGACGTACGACATCGACGGAGTGCGGGTCGTCCCGTATCAGGAAGGCGCCGAATTCGCCGCCGAGGCGCAGAAAGCCGACGTACTCCTGTCCCAGTACGAGAACGTTCCCATCGTGTCGGGGCTCGCCAGGGCCCGGCAGATCCCCGTGGTCGTGATCTGCCACGACAACTTCGCCGCCAGCTTCCACGACGCGGCGGGAGCCGATCTCGTCGTCTACAACAGCGAGTGGATCCGGCGCGACGGCGAGATCCACTACGGGCGGTACCCCCGCGAGTTCCTGCCCCACCGCACGATCGTCGTCCGCCCGCCCGTCATAACGGAGCACTACCGCACCACCCCGGGCGACCGCGCCACCCTGGTGAACCTGAACCCCGACAAGGGCGGCGAGATCTTCTGGCAGATCGCCGCCTGGACACCGGAATGGAAATTCCTGGGCGTCCGCGGCGCCTACGGACAACAGACCGAACCGCCGATGCGCCTGCCCAACTGCGAAATCGTCGACGGCGTGCCCGGCAACGAGATGCGTGAGCACGTCTACAGCCGCTCACGCGTGATGCTCATGCCGAGCCTGTACGAGTCCTGGGGACGCGTGGCCGTGGAGGCCTTCGCGTCCGGCATCCCGGTGATCGCCCACCCCACCCCAGGGCTGGTCGAGTCCCTCGGCGACGCGGGAATCTTCGCCTACCGCGACGACCTGAACGCCTGGATGCACGCCCTGCAGTCGCTGCGGGACCCGAAGAACTGGGAGCGGGCGTCCCGCCGGGCGAAGGCCCGCTCCGCGGAGCTGAGCGCGACCCCCGATCTCGACCTCTGGTGCGAAGCCGTCGAGGCTTTGCACGACGCGAAGCGACGGACGACGTTCCGCGTGGCGGGCGCGCCCCACTCGGCGACGCCCCTCTCCGCGAAATAAGAGACAAGGAGAATCTCCGTGCCCTCGCACTTACCCGAACAGATGGAATCGGCTGCCGCCGGCAGCGATGACGGGAACCCGAACCTGGTGAAGGACGGAAACTTCAAGCACCGTCCGGTCTTCACGGACAGCAAGTGCGGTTACAGCCAAGCGCTCGCCAAGGGCGCAAACGTATCGCTCCGGTACTGGGACTACGGCGGCAGCGGCAACCCCAACGGACAGCCCGATTCCGGCGTGAACGCGGGAGAATACATCGACGTCTCCACCCACATGTACGCCTTCGCCAAGAGCGACATGGAAGACCGGGTCGACGGCAGCAACGCGATCGACCTCGTCGGCCGGGGCGACAACCGCCACGGGTACATCGGGCAGCTCCTCCCCGACCTGATACCCGGAGCGCAGTACGACGTCACGTTCTGGGCAGGGGCACCCTGGTACGGGGAAGAGCCCCCGCACGCCACGAGGATGCGCTACAAGGTCAACGACGGAATGTCGCGCGACGACGGGAAGGCCCTGGACCAGGAGTACATCAGCGTCCCCGAGCCGCCGAGGGTGGCGATTTCCGGCGGCAGCTGGGTGCGGCAGTGGAAGCAGTACCAGCGGTCCTTCATCGCTCTGTCGTCGAACGCGTACCTCTCCTTCGCGGACGACGCCACCAACCGGTACACGACCGGCACCCAACTGGCCTGTGTCTCGGTACGGCTCTCCGTTCCGGCGCACGACTACCGGATCGCCAGGACGGCCCCGGAGACCTCCCCGGACAACCCCCTCACCGCCCCGACGGACACCCCGTTCGACGGCTTCCGCGTGCAGTTCTCGGACGAGGCCAACCAGCCGCTCTCCTCGCGGCAGGTATCGCTGATCCTGGATCCGAGCGCGACCGGATCCCACTTCGCGCACGACGGCCGGGCAACACTGACGTACACCGGGAAGACGGGCGTCGACGGATGGCTGTCCGTTCCCGCAGGAGCGGTGCAGGCAGGATCCCAGCAGGGCCCCATGCGGATCCACGCGCAGCTGAACACCACACGGCTGGGCGGTCAGGCGGACCTGAGGGTCGGGGCGCCCGTGGCCCGGTTCTCGGTGTACCGGGGAGGGCCGGTGACGCTGACACGTGCCGGCGAGACCGGTTATCCGGGTGTGAACCTGCGAGCCAACCAGGATGACCCGGTCCCTCCGCAGAACGTCCGGGTGACCCTCCCCCGGGGCAGGCGACTGCAGTTCGTCGCCCAGGGCGATCCCGGGTACCAGCTGACCGTACAGAACGGCGGTCAGTACAACGGGATCTTGTCGCCGGACGGCCAGACCCTCACCTTCGAGAACGTCGACCTGGTCCTGTCCGGCAAGGACTCCACGGCCCTGATCTGGGTCGCGGTGAAAGCCCCCGGAAACGCCACGCCCGGCGAGACGGAGCTGAGCTTCCGGGTGGGCGACGTCACTTCGCCTTCCTCGTCCATCACCGTCGTGGACAAGTAGCACGACCGGGGATCGGCGCGAACTTCCGCGGGAATTCCCCCGCAGGAATCAACGGCACCATCACATCGTTCAGGAGGAAGCACCATGGCGCTTTACATGACCGAGGTCCCCATCTACGTGGACAACGGAAGCTGCATCGACGGCGAGATAGGGAGTGGGACTTTCACCCTCCCCGGGAAGGTCCGTCTGGACGACGACAACCAGCCCGTCATCAATGTGGCGCTGAAGTCCTTCGTGCTCGAGTACGAGCGGCCCCTCGAATACGGCGTCGGCCACGAGCACATCAAGCTGGACCTGCCGACGGGCGGCAAGAAGAACGGCATGGTGTCGGCGAAGCTGCAGCTGCGGCCCGCCTCCCCGGGCCGGGACTGGCTGTTCAAGGGCAGCGTCACCGCCCTGGTCATCGCCGATCTGGTGGACGGCAGCTGATCGCTCGCCGACCACCGGAGGACCTCCACAGAGAAGCCCCGAAGCGCTCGTGCGCTTCGGGGCTTCCCGTGTACCGGAGCCGATGTCAGCGGCTACGCATTGGGCCGCAGCGTCCACACCACGGTCATCTCGCCGGTCTCCGCGCCGTCCTCGCGCGTGATCGAGACGCGCACGGGGAACTCGGGGCGCTGCCCCGCGTCCAGCTCGGCGACCACGTCGGCGGCCGGGCGGCCGAGCTCGGCGGTGGCGGTGACGGGGCCCATGGCGAGCTTCTTGTAGCCGATCTCGGCGCGGACGGCCAGCGGCACGGCGCGCGAGAGCTGGTCGCCGAAGGCGGCGAGGACGATGGCGCCGCTCGCGGACTCGGCGAGGGTGAACATCGCGCCGGCGTGCGGGCCCCCGACGTGGTTGTGGTAGTCGGGCTGGTCGGGCAGGCGGACCACGGCGCGCTCCGCGGTGGTCTCCTCGAAGACGAGGTTGAGGGTACGGGCCATGGGCACGGTGGCCACGAGGGCTTCGCCGATCGAGGGCTGGGTCTGTGACATGGCCCGAAAGTTACCAGCCAGTAGCACAACCGGGAAGGGGCGGGGACCACAAGTGTCACCATCGCCCTCTATGGTTATCGGCCATGTGGCCAGGACAGCAGGCGCCCGGGGGCGAGCAGAACCCGCAGGACCCTCACCAGAACCCGTACCAGCAGCCGGGATACCCGCAGCACAACCCGTACCAGCAGCCGGGCTATCAGCAGCCCAACCCCTACGCGACGCAGCCGGGCGCCCAGCAGCCGGGCCCCGCGCAGTGGACCGCTCCGGCCGCACCCGGTGGCCCGCAGCCGGGCGGTGGCGGCGGTAACAAGCGCACCACGATCATCGCCATCACCGCGGCGATCGCCGTGGTCGCCGCCGCCGTGATCACCGGTGTGATGGTGCTCGGTGGCGACGGCGACGACAAGGAGCCCACGGCGAAGGGCGGCGCCCAGCCGTCCGCCTCGGCGCCGGCGTCCCCGAGCGCGAGCGCGGAGGCCCCCGAGGACAACCCGCGCGCGGGCGGCGAGATCAAGCCGGTGATCGACGGCTGGAAGACCGTCATCAGCTCCAAGCGGCACAACGCGTTCGACGTGCCGTCGGACTGGGAGGTCGAGTCGCCGACCATGTCCCACGGTTTCGAGGACGACAAGGGCAAGGGCCTCGTCGCGATGTCCGCCACCGCCTCGTACAAAAAGGGCGAGTGCGAAAAGGACGACAAGCGGGGCTCCGCCGGGACCAAGGGCGCCCAGGGCGCCAAGAGCGAGGCGAGCGCCGCCGAGATCGAGGCCCTCAACTGGGTCTACGCGGCCTTCGACCAGAAGCAGACCGGCAAGTTCAATCAGACGAAGGCCCAGCCCTTCAAGAGCGACCACGGCATCACCGGCTACACGGCCTCCGCGACGGTCACCGGGGTGAAGAAGACCGGCAAGTGCGTGACCGACGGCAAGGCCTTCACGGTGACGTACAAGGACACCAACGGCGATCTGGCGACGTGGGTGCTCTACGCCGCCACGGGCTTCGACGGGGAGCTCCCGGACGAGACCATCAAGAAGATCATGAGCTCGCTCCGCCCGCTGAAGTCCTCCTGACCTCCTGACCCTCCTGACCCGAGCCGCCCGGGTCCGGCGGTACCGGCCGTCGCCTCAGCCGACGCTGAACGCGCCGCCGGGCGGCTCGGGCGAGGCCACCGCCTCCGCGTCGCCCACCGGAACCGCCCCGGCGGCGAACCGTGCGAGCGCGGCCCCGTGCTCGACCCGGGCCGGGAAGGCGTCGGCGGCGGCGCGGCGTGCGAGCGCGGCCACGGGCAGTTCCGTGTGCGCGGCCACCAGTACCGCGTTGCCGAAGCGGCGGCCCCGCAGCATGGGGCCCTCCGCGATCAGGCACAGGTGCGCGAAGACGGCGGCGAACGTGGCCACCTGTGCGCGCAGGAAGTCGAAGGGCGCACCGTCCGCGAGGTTCGCGGTGTAGTGCCCGTCGGGGCGCAGCACCCGTGCCGCGGTGCGGGCGTATTCGAGGGACGTGAGGTGTGCGGGCACCCGGGAGCCGCCGAAGACGTCCGCGACGATGATGTCGGCGGAGGCGTCGGGGGCGGCCTCCAGGGCCGCCCGCGCGTCGCCCGCGCGCACCTCGATGCCCGATCCCTCCGGCAGCGGGAGGTGCTCGCCGATCAGGGCGATCAGGCCCCGGTCCGCCTCGACGACCAGCTGGCGCGAACCGGGCCGGGTGGCGGCCGCGTAGCGGGGCAGCGTCAGGGCGCCGCCGCCCAGGTGCAGCAGGTCCAGGGGCCGGCCGGGCTCGGCGACCGTGTCCAGGACGTGGGCGAGGCGGCGGGCGTACTCGAACTCCAGGTACGTGGGGTCGTCCAGGTCGACGTACGACTGGGGCGCGCCGTCGACGGTCAGCAGCCAGGCCCGTGCCCGGTCCACGTCGGGCATGAGCTTGGCGGTGCCCCAGTCGACGTCACGGGTCACGGGTATCGGTTCGTCCACCTCTCTATTGTGCCGACCCCCTCGTCCCGGTGCGTCCAGGCGCCGCCACGCGGCGCTCATCCCAGGACGGCGGTGACCGTCCCCGTCGCGAGGGTGCGGCCGCCTTCCCGGAGCGCGAAGCCGAGGCCGGCCCCGAGCGCGAGCGCGCGATCCAGCGCGACCGTCATGGTCACGGTCTCGCCGGGGTGGGCGGTGCCGCGCGGGCCGAGGTCGATCTCGCCGGTCACGTCGGCGGTCCGCAGGTGGAACTGGGCCCGGAAGCCGGTGCGCAGGGGCGTGCGGCGGCCGCCCGCGTCCGTCGTCAGCAGGCGTGCCCGCGCGGTGAAGTGCCGCCGCGGCGTGACGCTGCCGGGGGCGGTGACCACGTCGCCGCGCAGCACGTGCTGGTGCATCACTCCGCGCAGCAGCAGTGCCACCCTGTCGCCGGCCTCGGCGGCCTCCATGGGGCGGCGGAAGGTCTGCAGTCCGGTGACGTGCGTCCCCCCGAACTCCGCGGGCAGTTCGACGCGGTCCCCCAGGCGGACCGTGCCGCTCTCGACGACGCCGGTGACGGCCGTGCCGTGCCGGCGGATGGTCAGGACGCGCTCGACCGGCATCAGGAAGGGGGCGTCGGTGTAGCGCACCGGCGTGGGGACGTAGGTGTCGACGGCGTCCAGCAGCGCCTCGACGGTCCCGGTCCACCGCGGGTCGCCCAGCAGGGCGCGCAGGGCGGAGACCCGTACGACGGGGACGCGGTGCCCGGCGAGGCCGTGGGCGGTGAGCAGGCGGCGGACGTCCAGCTCGACGAGCTCGGTGAGCTCGGGTCCGGCGACGTCGGCCTTGTTGAGGGCGACCACGAGGTGCTCGATGCCGGCCCGTCGGGCGAGCAGCACGTGCTCGGCGGTCTGCGGCATGACGCCGTCGAGTGCGCTGACGACGAGGATCGCGCCGTCGAGCCGGGCCGCTCCCGCGATCATGTTCTTGACGAAGCGGGCGCCGCCGGGCAGGTCGGCGTGGGCGTAGTGGCGGGTGTCCGTCTCGTACTCGACGTGTGCGGTGTGCACCGAGCCGCCGTGTGCCGCTTCCTCGGGCGCCCGGTCGAGGCGGTCGACGGGGGCGAAGGCGGCGGTGCCGTGGGTGCCGAGGATGCGGGTGATGGCGGCGGTCAGGGTGGTCTTGCCGTGGTGGGCGTGGCCCAGGGTGCCGATGTTGAGATGGGGTTTGGTGCGCGCGTACGCCTGCTGGGGCATGACTCCTTCTTCGAGCTCTTCGGGATGGATGCCCCGCCGGCACATGCTCCGATGCTCGCGCACGTCCGGGGGCGCGTCGAGCGATTTTCGCGTGCGGCCGTTCGTGCTCACCGGGCCGTCCGGAGGGCGGCCGGAAGGACGGGAAGTGACCGTTCGCTTGTGGTTCCGTACCGGCTCGGTGACATCACATCGCCCTTACAGCGGTGTCGGTTACGCTCCTTCGATGCTCGATACCGCCGCCGTGTCCCCCGGCCCCGCCGAGCGCTGCGTGCGTGCGCTGCTGTCGCCGTGGGCCCGGCTGGGGCTGCTCGTGGCGCTGCTCGGCGGCGCGGTCACGGCCGTGCTGCTCTGCCGTCCGGAGCGGTTGCTCGCCGGCGGCTGGCCGCCGCACCTCTCCGGCGGCACGGCCGTGGTGCTGTTCGCGGTGGTGTACGGGCTGTGCACGGCGGCCTTCGTGCCGCGGCCGGTGCTGAATCTGGCCGCGGGGGCGCTGTTCGGCGCGCCGCTCGGTACGGCGGGGGCCGTCGCGGGCACGGTGCTGGGCTCGGGCATAGCCTTCGGCCTGGGCCGGCTGCTGGGGCAGGACGCCCTGCGGCCGCTGCTGCGCGGGCGGTGGCTGAAGGCCGCCGACCGGCAGCTGAGCCGGCACGGCTTCCGTTCGATGCTGGCCCTGCGGCTCTTCCCCGGCGTGCCGTTCGCCGCGGCGAACTACTGTGCTGCGGTCTCCCGGATGGGATGGGCTCCCTTCCTCCTGGCGACGGGCCTGGGGACCGTGCCCAACACCGCGGCCTACGTGGTCGCGGGCAGTCACGCGGCGTCGCCCACCTCGCCCACGTTCCTCGCCGCGACGGCCTTCATCGCGGTCACCGGGCTGGCGGCCGTGCTGGTGGCGTGGCGCCGCAAGTCCCTGGTGCGCAGGCCGGACGACCGCACGGGGGCGTGACGGGGCGCCGGAGCCGGCGGTCAGACGGTGAGGGGTCGCGAAGTGTGGTGGTGCCTGCTGATGTTCTCCTCCAGCAGGCGCGTGGAACTCTGGACGCCGACGGCGCCGGTGAGCCGGGTGTCGGGCAGCCGGCCGTCCGCCAGCTTCAGATCGGCCAGGGCACCGTCGATGGCGCTGTGCGCGGCGAACAGGCACGGAGTGCTGTAGATGGCGATGTCCACGCCCAGTTCCGTCAATTCGGACAGGGACAGCCGCGGCGACTGGCCGCCCGCGATCTGGTTGAAGAGCAGGGGCTTGTCCCCCACGACCGAGCGGATGCGGTGGATCCATTCCACGCTGCGCACGCCGTCGACCAGGACGGCGTCCGCGTCGGTCTCTGCCAGCGCGGCGGCCCGGCGCAGGATCTCCGGCTCCTCGGTGGCGTCCGTGCGGGCCACGACGAGGAGGTCCTGCCTGCTGCTGAGGACCAGGTTCAGCTTCTCCAGGTACTCCTCGAGCTGGAGGACCAGCTTGCCGTCCGCGTGGCCGCAGCGGCGGGGCCGCTTCTGGTCCTCGAGGATCACTCCGGAGGCGCCGGTGCGTTCCAGCCGCTGCACCACGTGGCAGGCGACTTCGGGGTCGACGTAGCCGTCGTCGATGTCCACGAGCAGGTGGTGGGCGGGGAACGCCTGGCGCAGGCGCTCGACGAACGCCAGCATGTCCGGCCAGGCGATGAACCCGATGTCGGGCAGCCCGTAGTACGAGGCGGCGAAGCCGAAACCGGAGACGAAGAATCCGTTGTAGTGCCGAGCCGCGATCGAGGCCGAGTACATGTCGTAGATGCCGATGAGGGGCGTGGTCCGGCCGGAAGCGGCCTCTTCGCGCAGAGCTCTGCCGTAGTGCATGAATGCTCCCTGACGTCGGCACGTACAGTGCGTGAATTATTGGCCCCGAGGCCATCGCTACGCGCATACGTTTACATAAACGTGAGAGCGTACAGACCGAAAACACCGGGTCCTGCTCCGATTGAGTGACGCACGGGCCCGCCAGGCTGCCCCGGCCCGGTGGACAGACCGCGTACAGAGGTCATTTGACGCCCCGTCGGATCACGGCCTGCCCGGCGTCGGGAATGTTCACAAAGGGGTGGAACGACTCCGCGCGGAATTCCTTCATATGACCACACGCATATCTACGGACAGGCCGGACGTCCGGCCGTGACCATACATCGGATGGCGCAGATTTCATGAGCTGGTTCGAATCCTTCGTCCTCGGGCTCGTCCAGGGACTGACCGAGTTCCTGCCGATCTCTTCCAGCGCCCACTTGCGGCTGACCGCCGCGTTCGCCGACTGGCAGGACCCGGGCGCGGCGTTCACCGCGATCACCCAGATCGGCACCGAGGCCGCCGTCCTCATCTACTTCCGCAAGGACATCGCACGCATCGTCTCCGCCTGGTTCAGGTCGCTGTGGGACCGGCGGATGCGCGGGGATCACGACGCGACGATGGGCTGGCTCGTGATCGTCGGCTCGATCCCCATCGGCGTGCTGGGCCTGGCGCTGAAGGACGCGATCGAGGGCCCGTTCCGGGATCTGCGGCTGATCGCGACCACGCTGGTGGTCATGGGCGTCGTGCTGGGTGTCGCCGACCGCCTGGCGGCGCGCGACGAGAAGGGCGGCCGGCACCGTGCCGTCAGGCGGCGCAAGGACCTCACGCTCCTGAACACCAAGGACGGCCTCATCTTCGGCATGTGCCAGGCCATGGCCCTGGTTCCCGGCGTCTCCCGGTCGGGTGCGACGATCAGCGGTGGTCTGCTGCTCGGCTACACCCGTGAGGCCGCGGCCCGTTACTCCTTCCTCCTGGCCGTCCCCGCCGTCCTCGCGTCCGGCCTCTTCGAGCTCAAGGACGCGGGCGACGGGCACACGGCGTGGCCGCAGACGGTCTTCGCCACGCTCGTGGCCTTCGTCGTCGGCTACGCCGTGATCGCATGGTTCATGCGCTTCATTTCCAGCAGGAGCTTCATGCCGTTCGTCGTCTACCGCATTCTGCTCGGACTGCTCCTCTTCGCCCTGGTCGGCGCGGGCGTCCTCTCCCCGCACGCGGGCGAGCTCGCGGACTGAGGGGAAACGGGCGGGAAAGGCCAGGGGCAAGGGGCGGAAGGAAAAAGGCCGCCGGATCGGACGATCCCCCGCGTCGCCCGATCCAACGGCCGTACCGAATACGCCCTGCTCAGTGCCAGGACAACCGGCAGCCCCCTGAGTATATTGGCTCGGAGCCAGTCAACGCAGGAGATTAAACGCATGTCACCGCGCAGCGCCGCGGCCAACGAGGAGTTGCGCCGCCGCTCCCGCGAACGCCTGCTGAGGGCGACCGTGGAGCTGGTGGAGGAGCGCGGCTTCGAGGCGACGACGCTGGCGGACATCGCGGACCGGGCCGGTACGGCGCGGGGGCTGGTGTCCTACTACTTCCCCGGCAAGCGGCAGTTGCTGCAGTCCGCCGTGCACCGGCTGATGCACCTGGAGCTGGCGTCCTGTCTGGAGCGTGAACCGCGCACGGAGGACGGGCGCGCGTTGCTGGCGCGGGCGATCGACGCGGTTCTCGGGCTCGCGCGGGAGCGGCCGCGGCTGATGCGCACGCACATGGCGGGGATCCTGACGGCGGAAGGCTTCATCCAGTGCCCGGAGCAGCAGCGGCTGGCGTCGTTGTTGCGCGACACGGTGGCGCGCTACGGCTCGCCCGACCCGGAGAACGACTACCGGCTGCTGCGGGCGCAGTTGATGGGCGCGGTGATGGCGGTCCTGGTGCCGGGGGCGCCGATGCCGGCCGGGCTGCTGCGGGCGGAGCTGTTCCAGCGGTACGGGCTCGCCTGGGAGCTCGGTTTCCCGCCCGGCGCGCAGCCGCCGTCCCCGGGCGTCTGAGGGCTGGCGGTACCGGCACCGGGCGGGGGGACGCTTCCGGGCGTCGCACCTCCCGTAACCCGGCTCCCGGTGGGATCCTGGACGCACTCGCGGGAAGGAGCCCTCCGTGCTTCGCGTCGCAGTCGTCGGATCGGGACCCAGTGGGGTCTACACCGCCCAGGCCCTGGTGCAGCAGCGGGACGTCCCCGGGGTGACCGTGGACGTGCTCGACCGGCTGCCCTGCCCGTATGGGCTGGTGCGCTACGGGGTCGCCCCGGACCACGAGAAGATCAAGTCGCTGCAGAGCAATCTCCGGGAGGCCCTCGAGCACCCGGCCGTGACCTTCCTCGGCAACGTCCGGGTGGGCGACGGGCTCGCGCCGCGGCGGCTGCTGGACCTTTACCACGCCGTCGTCTACTGCGTGGGCGCGGCGGCCGACCGGAGGCTGGGGATCCCCGGCGAGGACCTGCCGGGGAGCTTCTCGGCCACGGAGTTCGTCTCCTGGTACAGCGCTCACCCGGATGCCGCACCCGGCGGATTCGTTCTCGGGGCGCGCTCGGCCGTCGTCATCGGCGTCGGCAACGTGGCGGTCGACGTGGCCCGGGTGCTGGCCCGGGGCGCGGACGAGCTGCGGGCCACGGACGTGCCCGACGCGGCCCTGGCGGCGCTGGCGGACAGCCGGGTGGCGGACATCCACATGGTGGGCAGGCGCGGCCCGGCGCAGGCGAAGTTCACCACGAAGGAGCTGCGCGAGCTGGGGGCGCTGCCGGGCGCGGAGGCGCTCGTGGAGGGCGGGGAGGCGGCTCTGGACCCGGCGTGGGAGGACGCGTCGGGGCTGCCGGCGGCCGCCCGGCGCAACGTGGAGGTGCTGCGGGGCTGGGACCGGGAGGCCGGCCGGGGGCGCGGGCGGCGGATCCGGCTGCGGTTCTTCCTGCGGCCCGTCGCCCTGCTCGGTGACGACGCGGTGCGGGCGGTGCGGTTCGAGCGCACGGAGCCGGACGGGCGCGGGGGCGTGGTGGGGACGGGGCGGTTCGAGGAGATCGAGGCGCAGCTGGTGCTGCGGTCGGTGGGCTACCGGGGCGTACCGATCCCCGGGCTGCCGTTCGACTCGGAGAACGGGACGGTCCCGCACGACCGGGGGCGGGTGCTGCGCGACGGCGTCCCCTCGCCCGGTGAATACGTGGCGGGCTGGATCAAGCGCGGGCCGACCGGGGTGATCGGCACCAACCGCTCGTGCGCCAAGGAGACGGTGGCCTCCCTGCTGGCCGACGCCGAAGCCTTCGGGGGGCGCCGGCTGCCGGAGGATTCCCTCGCCGCGCTGCGGCTGGCGGGGCAGGAGCCGGTGCGGTGGCCGGGCTGGCTGGGGATCGAGGCGGCCGAGGCCGCGCTCGGGCGGCGGCTGGGCCGCGGCACGGTGAAGATCCCGGACTGGGACGGGCTGCTCGCGGCGGCCCGCGGGCAGGGCTGAGCCCCGCAGGCGCGCCGCCCCGCCGTCAGTCCTCGCAGGCCGCTCCGGCGGCGTGGGCCTCGCCGCCGAGCCGGGCGCACTGGCCGGCGTAGGCCGCCAGGACGCTGTCGAGCAGTCCGGGGAAGAGCGCGTCGAGGTCGTCGCGGCGCAGGGAGTTCAGCTTCGCCGTCCCCCGGTAGATCTGGTGGATGACGCCGCTCTCGCGCAGCACCCGGAAGTGGTGCGTGGTGGTGGACTTGCTGACGGGCAGGTCGAAGACCGAACACGACTGCTCGGCCTCCGCCTCGGCCGCCAGTGCCCGCAGGATCCGCAGCCGCATCGGGTCGGAGAAGGCGTGCAGGACGCCTTCGAGGCGGATCTCCTCGCGGGCGGGGTGCTCGAGGGAGCGGCTGGTCCGCGTCGTCATGGCTGCTCCTTCTCCGGGCGGCTGGGGCGGCTCCATTGTACGAGGACCTTCGTAGTTTGACATTCATCGTAGTACGAGGGTTATCGTACGAGCAGAGCGAAGCCGACCCCGCCTCGAAACTCGAACGGAGCCTGTCGTGAGCAACCTGTTCCAGCCCTTGACCCTGCGGTCGCTGACCATCCCCCACCGCGTCTGGATGGCACCGATGTGCCAGTACTCGGCCGAGGTGTTCGGGCCCGGCGCGGGCGTCGCGAACGACTGGCACTTCTCGCACTACGCCTCCCGCGCCGCCGGCGGCACCGGCCTGATCCTGGTGGAGGCGACCGCCGTCAGCCCGGAGGGCCGGATCAGCCCCGCCGACCTGGGCCTGTGGAACGACACCCAGGTGGAGGCGCTGCGCAGGATCACGGCGTTCCTCAAGGACCAGGGCACCGTGCCCGGCATCCAGATCGCCCACGCCGGCCGCAAGGCCGCCACCGACCGGCCCTGGCGCGGCGGCGAGCCCGTCGGCCCGGAGGAGGGCTGGCAGCCGGTCGGGCCGAGCCCCGTCCCGTTCAAGGACGGCCACCCGGTGCCCGAGGAGCTGACCGTCGCACAGATCAAGGAGATAGTGGGGCAGTTCGGTGCCGCCGCACGGCGGGCCCGGGAGGCCGGCTTCGAGGTCGTCGAGGTGCACGGCGCCCACGGCTACCTCATCCACGAGTTCCTCTCCCCGCACAGCAACCACCGCACCGACGAGTACGGCGGCTCGTTCGAGAACCGCGTCCGCCTCGCGCTGGAGGTCGTGGACGCCGTCCGCGCGGAGTGGCCCGAGGAGCTGCCGGTGTTCTTCCGCGTCTCGGCCACCGACTGGCTGACGGAGAACGCCGAGGACCCCCGCGAGGGCTGGACGGCCGACGACACCGTCCGCCTCGCGCGGGAACTGCGGGCCCACGGCGTCGACCTGCTCGACGTCTCCTCCGGCGGCCTCGCCCCCGGCGCCCGCATCCCCGTGGGCCCGGGCTACCAGGCGCCGTTCGCCCAGCGGGTCAAGGAGGAGACCGGGCTGCCCGTGGCCGCGGTGGGTCTGATCACGGACCCTCAGCAGGCCGAGGAGATCGTCGCCGGGGAGCGGGCCGACGCGGTCCTGCTCGGCCGCGAACTCCTGCGCGACCCCGCCTGGGCCCGCCGCGCCGCGAGCGCGCTGGGCGGCGAGACGCGCGTTCCCGACCAGTACGCCTGGGCCATCTGACGGCCGGCGCCCGACGGGCGCGTTCGTCCGGGCACCGGCTGAGCCAGTAGAGTGACGCTCCGTGGCTAGACCCTTGAACGAGATCGTCGAACCGGGCTGGGCCAAGGCACTCGAGCCGGTGGCCGGGCGGATCGCCGCGATGGGCGACTTCCTGCGCGCCGAGATCGCGGCGGGCCGGACCTATCTGCCCTCGGGCGCCAATGTGCTGCGCGCCTTCCAGCAACCGTTCGACGACGTACGAGTACTGATCGTGGGTCAGGATCCCTACCCCACGCCCGGGCACGCCGTCGGCCTGAGCTTCTCCGTCGCACCCGAGGTGCGGCCGCTGCCGGGCAGCCTGGAGAACATATTCCGCGAGCTGCACACCGACCTCGGCCTGGGCCGGCCGTCCAACGGGGACCTGACGCCGTGGACCCGGCAGGGCGTCCTGCTCCTCAACAGGGCCCTGACCACCGCCCCGCGCAAGCCCGCCGCACACCGCGGCAAGGGCTGGGAAGAGGTCACCGAGCAGGCGATCCGTGCCCTGGTCGACCGCGGCAAGCCGATGGTCGCCGTGCTGTGGGGGCGCGACGCGCGCAATCTGCGCCCGCTGCTGGGCGGGATCCCCTGCGTGGAGTCCGCGCACCCCTCCCCCATGTCCGCGGACCGCGGCTTCTTCGGCTCACGGCCGTTCAGCCGGGCCAACGACCTGCTCGCACGGCAGGGTTCGGCCCCGGTGGACTGGCAGCTCCCCTGACGCCGGGTCGCGGCCGGCGGTAAGGTGCCCGCCATGTCGCTTCGTACGAGCACGGGTGCCGCCGTGGCCGTCCGGCCCGCGGCCGCATCCGGCGCCCACGGGTCCGGGTGACGGGACGTATGGCATCCATATCCGGCCGGATACTGGGGGTCGACTCGGGCGGCTCGGGCATCCGGGTCGCCCTCGCCCGGGCCGACGGCGCGGGCGAGGCCCTCGCCTGGTCCTCGCCGGTGCCGGTCGGCACCGGCGGCAGGGGGATCGACGCGCGGGGCCTCCTCGACCGTGTGCTGCCCGCCGCCCGTGAGTTGCTCCGCAAGGCCGGCTCCACCCGCTGCGAGGCCGTCTGCGTGGGCGCCGCCGGCATGACCACCCTCGGGGACGACCTGCGCGCCGTCCTGCCCGACGCGCTCCGCGAGGAGCTCGGGGCGGGCCGGCTCGCGCTGGCCTCCGACGCCGTGACGGCCTACGCGGGAGCCCTCGGCCAGCGGGCGGGCGTGGTCGTGGCCGCCGGTACGGGGCTGGTCGCGCTCGGCACCGACCTGACGCCGCAGGGCGGCTGGCGGCGCGTGGACGGCTGGGGCCATCTGCTGGGCGACTGCGGCAGCGGCGCCTGGATCGGGCGGGCGGGGCTCGAGGCGGCGCTGCGCGCCTACGACGGCCGCACAGGCGGCTCGCCCGCGCTACTGGCGCGCCTGGAGGCCGTGTTCGGCCCGGCGCGGACGCTGCCCGGCACGCTCTATCCGCGGTCCGACCGGCCGGCCGTCCTGGCCTCCTTCGCCCCGGAGGTGGGCCGGTGCGCACCGGAGGACCCGGTCGCGGCCGGCATCCTGCGTACCGCCGCCCGGCACATCGCCGAGGCCGCCGCGGCCGCCTGCCCGCCGCCGCTCGCGCACGGCCGCCGCGAAGTGGCGCTCACCGGAGGAGTGTTCCGGATGGGGGAACCGCTCCTCGGGCCGTTGCGCAAGGAGTTGCAGAAGCAACTTCCCCAAGCGCGTCGCACCACCGCCGCGGGCGATCCACTGGCGGGCGCACTGCACGTGGCCCGGGCTTTGGCGACGGACAGCCTGACGTTCCCCATCGACGATATGCTGCTCAGCGTCGTTTGCTGATCACATCCGTCTTTATCGCTTGAACCGATGAATAAATCCGGACAGACGTTGTTCAGATACCCCCACTCGAACGTCCGAGTCCTATGAACGGCTAACATGCGGCGCCATGAGCTCCCCCACAGGGCCCGCGAATGGCCTGCCTGTACGAATGCCGCGTCCCCGCCAGCCCGGACGGCACCGGCGGCCGGAGCCGGCGGCCGCTCCGGCGGGTGCACCCCCGCTGGTGCTCGCCGTGCCCGGGACGCCCAGTGTCACCACCCGACGCCTCGCCGAGGAGTCCCTGAGCATCGCCCGCTCCGAGCTCCCGGGCCTGGACGCCCGGATCGGCTACATCGACGTCGACGGGGACACCGAGGACTTCCCCGCGCTGGAGGCCGTCCTCGCCTACGCGGCCGCCCAGCGCTCCGCTCGCACCAGCGAAGCCGCTGAGGCGCAGAACGCCGACGAGACCCCCGACGCCTGGGCCCAGGCGCCCGACGCCGTCGTGGTGCCGCTCCTGGCCGGTCCGGACAGCGCGGTGCTGCGGCGGATACGCCAGTCCGTCATGAACAGCGGTTCGGCCAGCGAGCTCACCGACACGCTCGGCCCGCACCCGCTGCTCGCCGAGGCGCTGCACGTCCGGCTCTCCGAGGCCGGCCTGGCCCGCGCCGACCGCGCACGACTGTTCACAGTTGCAACGGCTGCCGATGGCATCGTCCTGGCGACGGTCGGTGGCGAGGAGGCCGTGCAGGCCGCCGGCATCACCGGCATGCTGCTCTCCGCCCGCCTGGCGGTGCCGGTGCTGGCCGCCGCGCTGGACGAGGAGGGCGCCGTCGCCCGCGCCGCCGACCAGCTGCGGGGCTCCGGCTCCCGGAACATGGCGCTCGCCCCCTGCCTCATCGGCCCCGAGGTCGACGAGACGCTGACGGCCATGGCCGCGAAGGAGGCCGGCTGCTCGGCCGCCGAGCCACTGGGCGCGTACCCCGCGGTCGGCAAGCTCGCGCTGGCCAAGTACGCGGCCGCGCTGGGCATCGCCACCCAGCCGTCGCTGCAGGGCGCGCCGGTGCGCTGACGCGCGTCCGCAGACCCGTACGAGAGGGGCTTCCGTCGTCCGGAGGCCCCTCCGGGCATGTCGGGGGCCGGCGCCGGCCCGCTCCGGCGCGATGCGCGGACCGGCCCGGGCGGCGGCCTCAGGAGAAGAGCACGCAGGACGCCGCCGGTATCCCGACGGAGCCGGCGCGTGCCGGTATGCCGGTGTCCGGGTCGACGGTGAACCAGGTGACGTCCCCGGAGCGCTCGTTCGCCGCGTACAGCAGACGGCCGTCCGGATGCGCCGTCAGATCGCGGGGCCAGTGGCCGCCGCAGCCGACCGTGCCGAGGAGCTCGGGGGCGTCGCCCGGTGCGTCGAGGGCGAGGGTGGCGATGCTGTCGTGGCCGCGGTTGGCCGCCCAGAGGAAGCGCCCGTCGGCGGAGACGACCGGCGCCGAGGGATAGGTGCGCTGCCCGGCGTCGGCGGGCACCACCCGCGTCTCACCGATGGGCTCCAGCGTGCCCGTCGCCGCGTCCCACACGCACGCCGTGACGATGGGGTCGAGCTCGTTGAGGACGTAGGCCCGGTCGCCCCGCGGGTGGAAGGCCAGGTGCCGGGGCCCGCTGCCGGGCCGCATCCGCTCCTCGCGGTGCGGGCTCGGGGCGCCGCTGAGCGGGTCGAGCGCGTAGCTCCACACCGAGTCGGTGCCCAGGTCCACGGAGAGCAGCCACCGTCCGGAGGGATCGGGCACGACGGCGTGGGCGTGCGGCCCCGCCTGCCGGTCCGCCACCGGCCCGCGGCCACGGTGCGGGAGCACCGCCGACGGCGCGCCGAGCCCTCCCCCGGTACGGACCGGGAGCGCGCTGACGCTGCCGGAGCCGTAGTTCGCGGTGAGCAGCCAGGAGCCGGCGAGCGCGAGGTGTGTGGGGCCCTCGCCGCGCACGGGCACCGGCAGCCCGAGCGGCTCGGGCCGTGCGGGGTCCGCCAGGGAGAAGGCGGCGGCCGCGCCCTCGTCGGTCTCGCTCACCGCGTAGAGCACGTCGCCGCCGGGAGAGAGGGCGAGGTAGGAGGGGTTCACGACGGCGTCGGTGGAGTGCACGGGCGTCAGGGCGCCGGTGGCGGCGTCGACCCGTGCGACGGTGAGGCCGGGGCCGCCCGCCTCGGTGAACGACCCGATGTAGGCCCACCGGCCCCGCCTGCCGCCGGCTCCGTTCCAGCCGCTCCGGCCGTCCTGGCTGCTGTCCGTCATCACTGCCGCCCTCCCCGTCGAGCTCGCCGAGGCGCGTCGTAGGCCGTCGAACCTCTGTGTGCACACGACGCTACACGCAGCCACTGACAGTGCCCTGTCGCACCCCGCGAGCCCTGCCGCGCCACGCCCGTCGGCGCCCACGACCGGGCGGCCCGCCGCCGCGGTCCGCAGGGGACCTCCGCAGCCGCGTGTCCCGGTCCGCAGAGCCGTTGGCCCTCCATGGCGCACCGCACAGCCCGTCCGTTGTACCAATGGCACAGTCGTTTCGTCTTCCCTTGAGCCAGTGGGCGCGCGGATGGTTTGATGATCCCGTCGATGGCGCTGCGGATCCCGCGGCGCCTCTTTCTTTTGAGGCGCAGGGAGCCGGAAGAGATTGCTGAAGAGGATGTTCGTGGCCCCGGACCCGGGCCGGCTGCGGCTGCGCAGCTCGGCCCGGGCCGTTCTCGGCGTCGGGCTGGCCGTGGCCGTCTGCGACCTGACCACCCACTCGCTCGCCGCGACGATCGCCGGCGGTCTCGCCGCGCTGCTCGCGCTCTTCACGGTCACTGACGCCAAGGTCGCCGCCCAGGTCGTGACGACCGCGTGGCTGCCCGTCGTGGGCTTCCCGGTGCTCGCCCTCGCGGCGGCGCTGCACGACCACCCCCCGGTGCGCGACACCGCGTTCCTCGCCGTCGTCTTCGCCGGCGTGTACGCGCGCCGCTGGGGCCCGCGCGGCCACGCCCTGGGGATCTTCGGGTTCATGACCTTCTTCATGGCGCAGTTCCTGCACGCCGTGCCGGGTCAGCTGCCCGAGCTGTACGCGGCCATGGCCATGGCGCTCGCCGCGTCCTGCCTCGTCCGCTTCTGCCTGTGGTGCTTCGAGCGCCGCATGCCGCCGCCGGTGGCGCCCGCGCCCCTGACGGCACGCGGGCTCGACCGCCCCACCACCCGGCAGGCGTTCCAGAACACCTTCGCCTGCGCCATCGCGCTCGGCGTGGGTCAGGCGATCTCCGACGAGCGCTGGTACTGGGCCGTCGGTACGGCCTGGTGGATCTTCGTCAACACCTCCTCGCGCGGCGAGACCCTGGTGCGCGGCTTCCGCCGCGTCGTCGGCACGCTGGCAGGCATCGCCGTCGGGCTGGTCGTCGCCGTGCCGCTGGACGGCGCGCCCGGGCCCACCGCCGCCCTCGTGGGCGCCTGTGTCTTCGGCATCTTCTACACCGCGGCGCTCTCCTACAGCTGGATGATGTTCTTCGTGACCGTCATGGCCGGCCTGCTGTACGGGCTCCTCGGCGTGCTGCACCCCGGTCTGCTGGCGCTGCGCTTCGAGCAGACCCTCGTGGGCGCCCTCGGTGCGGCGGTGGCCGTCGCCGTGGTGCTGCCCGTGACCACCCACGCCGCTACCGACGCCTGGATCCGGCGCGCCCTGGTGGCCGTGCGGCACTGCACGGCGACGTCCGCGCGGCGGCTCGCGGGCGACGAGGCGGCCGACCCCGCCCCGTACGTCGCCGAGCTCGAGCTCCTCCTCGGCCGGGTACGGATCTCCCTGGCCCCGCTGCTGCACCCGCTCAGCCCCCTGCGGGAGCGCCGGGAACGCGCGCGGCAGGTCATGGTGCACCTCGACGACTGCGTGCACCAGGCGCGCGGTCTCGCGGCTGTCGCCGCGGACCCCGACGCCTCGCACGACGCCAGGCTCACGGCCGCCTGCCGGCGGGTCGAGGAGGCGCTGCACGCCCTGGTGCCGGCCGGAGCGCCCGGCGCCCCGGCGGCGGACCTCGCCGCGGCCGCCCCGCACCACCACCCGGGCGCCGAGCGGGCCCTGGCCCATCTGCACGACCTGGAGAGGGCGCTCGCCGAGCTGGCCGCACCCCTGCTGAGCAGCCGGCGCCCGCCGCTGGCCGGCGCCTGAGGACGGCCGCGCCCTCACCCGGCTGGGCGGGGGCGCCGTCGCGTGAGGGCGAAGGCCGCGGCCGCGGTGGCGAGTGCGATGAGTGCCAGGGTGAGGTGGACACCGGCCGTCGCGTCCTGCTGAACGACCGTCCAGGAGCCGTGGAGCCCGCCGGAGGTGTCTTCTGCCGGAGCGAACGCCGCGCCGGGCAGGTCACAGGACGGCGCCCCGCACAGGAAGGGCAGCCGGCCCAGGACGGAGAGCACGGCTCCCGCCACGGCCGGCCCCGACGCGCCGCCCAGCATGGCGAAGGTGGTGGCCATGGCGGTGGCCCGGGACGTGTGGTGCGGGGCGCGGTGGCTGGTGACCTCGGTCATCGCCGCCCCGTTGGCCAGGCCCAGACCGCAGCCCACCAGGAACGAGGCGCCGCCCAGCAGCCACAGGGGCGTGGGGTGGCGGAGACCGGCGGTGGCGACGAACAGGCCGGACGCGACAGCGAGCAGACCGGCCCGCAGCAGCACCGGGCCGCGCCCCTGTGCCGAGCGCGCGGCGCCCGCGCGGGCCGTAAGGACGGCGGGCACCGTGGCGGGCAGCATGACCAGCGTGGCCCGGAGGGGGCCCAGGCCGTGGGCGTGCGAGAGATGGAAGTAAGCGAGGAAGGTGAAGGCGGAGTTCGCGGCGAACAGCGTGAACAGCCCCACCAGGGCACGCTTCGCGGGGCCCCGGCGCAGAAGGTGCGGATCGAATGCCGGATGCGGGTGCCACCGGGTCCGCCGGACGAGGAGGGCGAGGAGCGCGGCGGCGCTCGCTGCCGCGGCCGGCGCGACGGTGGCAGGAGCGGCGGCCGTCGGGCCCGTCAGCGCGATCAGCGTCGCGGCAGCGGCCCCTGTGCACAGGGCGATTCCCGTGGTATCGACGGGCGCGGGCGGCGTGAGGGGCTTGTGCGCGGGGAGGGAGCGCGCGCAGCAGCAGGCCGTGACGGCGGCGAGAACAGCGAGTGCGCCGAAGACGCCGCGCCAGCCGAAGGCACCGGTGAGGAAGCCGCCCAGCGGCGGTCCCAGGCAGGAGGCGGTGGCGGCGGTGGATACCCACCCGGCGACGGCACGTGCTTCGTTCCCGGAGGGGGAACGCCGCAGGCTCAGCAGGAGGGCGAGGCTCACGGGCGAGAGAGCGGAGCCGCCCGTTCCCTGCAGCAGGCGGGCGGCGATCAGAGAGGGTGCGTCGGCGGCCGTGACGGCCAGCAGGCTCCCCGTGGTGAAGAGGGCCAGCGCGGTCAGCAGGATGCGGCGCGGGCCGAAGCGGTCGGCGAGCCGGCCGGCTCCCAGGTGCAGGGGCCCCGCCATCAGCTGGTAGCCGGCGGCGAACCACTGCGATTGCGCCGGGCTCAGGTGCAGGGCGCCTGACGTCGTCGGCACGGCCACCGTCGGGGCGGCGATGGCCAGCGCCCCGCACAGGAGCGCCAGATGGCAGGCGACCACGGCGGCTTCCGGCAGCCGGGCACGGGCCGGGGTACGCGTCGTCGGGGCGGTGCCGCTGGTCAGAGGACGTGCCCGTCCGGGCGGATGATGCACGCACGCCGGCAGGCGTCGGAGCGCACGGTCACCAGGGGATGGGCCATGTCGTCGGCCCGGGGGTCGGCCGTGCCGCACCCGGGCGTGAGATGGACGTGATCGCCGGTGCGGAGTGCTTCGAACAGCCGGCCCGGCCGGCCCTGGGCCGGCTGTGCGGTCAGGGGGAGATCGGGGACGCGGTGCCCGCTGCGGAGCCGGTCGCCCGCCGGCAGGACCTTCGGGGACAGCCCGGCCAGGGCGGCGGCGAGGTGGCGTCGTACGACCGGCAGCCGGGCGGCGTGGAGGGCGACGGTGCGTGCGGCACGGGCCCGCGGGGAGGCGGCCGCGTTGAGATGCAGCAGGGCACCGGTCAGGCGCAGCACCGCGGTGGCGGCGCGTCTGCGCTCGTCGGCATAGGCGTCCAGCAGGGCGTCGTGCCGCGGATCGGTGACGGCCAGGGCGAGGCGCCAGCCGAGGCTCATGGCGTCGGCTATCCCGGTGTTGAGTCCCTGGCCGCCGGTGGGCGGGTGGACGTGGGCGGCGTCGCCGGCCAGGACCACCCGGAGGTGGCGGTAGCGGGTCGCGTGGCGGCGCTCGCACCGGTAGCGGCTGGCCCATTGCACGTCGCGCAGGGCGAGGTCGCGTCCCGCGATGCGGCGCAGCAGCGCCGCGGCCCGTGCGGGGTCGGCCGCCCGGGCGCCGTCCGGTTCGGGCGGCCCGTAGTCGTAGAGGATCAGGCGCCAGCGTCCGTCGCCGAACGGCAGGAGGATCGCCATGCCGTCGGTGCCGCACCGGCTCCATGGCTGCTGGGGTTCGAGGTCCAGCCGTGCGTCGACGGAGGTGACGTCGTAGGGGTACACGAAGTGGGGGGCGGGGATGCCCGTGAGGCGGCGTACGGCGCCGCGGGCGCCGTCGCATCCCGCCACATGGCCGGCGCGCAGCCGCTTGTCCCGCCCCGCGTGTCGGACCGTGAGCAGGACGCCGTCGGTCTCCTGGAGCAGGCCGGTGACCTCCGCGTCCCGTACGAGGAGGGCTCCGTGCGCCCGGGCGTACGCCTCCAGCAGGGACTGGGTGCGGTACTGCGGCAGGGCGAGGGCGTAGGCGAAGGGACTGTCCAGGCCGGCGAAGGGAGCCTTGGTGCGCGCGGTACCCAGCGGATAGTGGCGGTAGGGGTGCCCGGCGGCCACGAAGGAATCGGCCATGCCGCGCATGTCGAAATATTCCAGCGTCCGCGAATGCAGCACCAGCGCCCGTGTCACTTGTGCGGTGCGCGACTCCCGCTCCAGGACCGCGCAGGTGATGCCGCGCGAGGACAATTCGCCGGCCAGCAGCAGGCCCACGGGGCCTGCTCCGACAATGGCGACCTGGACGGAGTCGGGTAAGACGCTGCCGGGCATGCGGTGCCCTTCATTCGCTTGTCGCCGTTCCGGGAGGCAATGCTGAGCGGGCTCCCGGTGACCGGTCGCCAGCGTGGCATCCGCCCTCTCGCCTGTCCAGACGCCCGGCGCCAAAGGCACTGCCGCTCGAATGGCGAACGTGCACGCCCCCCCTGGCCGTGCTATCCGATTACCCGCTTTTCCTGCATTCCTACTTTCGCTCGGGATATTGACCCCCGGAGCGACCTCCATGAGGGTGAGGAAGGCCTGCACAGCCGGTCTCGCGCGCTGCGGAACGGAGGACGGTGGGACACGTCATCGGCGACCATTCCTACGGGGAATCGGGAATCGAATTCCTGCTCGTGGACAGGGCGCGGCCCGAGCAGAGAGTCCGCAGGATCCGCGCCGACGTCCGTTTCCTCGCGGACCTTCCCGAGGTGTATCAGGACGGCGACAACGCCCGTCTGCTCCCCACGGGCGCGATCAGCAACACGGTGCTGGCGCTCGGGGCGGTGCACACCGCGTCCGAACCCGAGGCGTACGCACTGGCGTTGAGCGAGCGCTTCCTCGCGGCGGCGCCACCGGTCGGGACCGTCGACCTGCGTCTGTCGTCGTCGGACCTGGCCCCGCTGGCGGCCGGCGCACCGCCGCCCGGCGTACGGCACTTCGCCGCGGCCCCGCTTCCGCGCGACCACGCCGGTGTCACCCTCTCGCGCGAGGGCCCTCCCCTCGTGTGCGGCGGCCTGCGGGACGTGGAGCTGTTCGTCACCGCCGGGGCGACGTTCACGGGCTTCGCGCGCGACGAGTACACCACCACGCAGGTGTTCACCGATCGCGTCTTCGGCGCACGGCTGGACGTGACGTGGCGGCTCGCGGAAGGGGAGGTGGACTACGGTGACTGCCGGGATCGAGCACGCCGGGCGCTGACGGAGGCGTTCACCGAGCACATCAGCCGATCGAGCCAGCACACGTTCCATCAGCTGGGATCCGCTGTCCTCGACGCCTGCCCCGACGTGGTGGAAGTGCGCGTCGAAGGGGCGCACTTGACGCGTTCGCTCGTCGATCTGGGCCCTTTCGGCATGGAGAACGACGGCCGGGTCTACACCGCGGCCGACGGCCAGTGCAGCACCGTCTCGGTCACCGTGCACCGCACGTGAGCCCGCCCGTCGCCAGGGCTCTTCTCCCCGTCGTCTCCCCATCGTCTCTCCACCGGTAATCTCCGCCGTTCCGTACAGGAAAGGGACCCTGTGATCACGAGATACCTCTCCACGGCGCGAGCCGTCGTGGCCGCGGCCCTCCTCGCCCTCATGACGAGCGCCCCGTCGGCGCACGCCCACGAAGGCTCCGCCACCCTCGTGGCGTGCGCGGGCACCGTCGCCGCCGACTACTCCCCCGGACTCACCTACGCCGCCCGATCCACCGCGGTCCGCTCGAAAGCCGTCGTCGGCTGCCCCGTCTCCGCCGACCCCACGCTCACCTCGGCCACCTTCGGGGGGAACTCGACGGGTACGCTCTCCTGCCTGCTCGGCCCCGCGAAGGGCACGCTCACCTTCCGCTGGAACAACGGCACCTCTTCCACCGCCTCCATCACCAGCCTCGCCGCCGTGCGTCCCAACGGGAACATGGTCACCATCAGCACGGGGACCATCACGTCCGGGAAGTTCACCGGAGCCGCCGTCGTCACCGAGGTCACTCTGCTCGCCTCCAGCGTCCGCGCATGCCTGACCCCCCAGGGCCTCACCTCGGCATCCGGCCCCACCACCGTCACGATCGTCGGACCGACGAAGGCTCACCACGACGGCTGAACCACGCTGGCGCCTGAGCCATTGGTACAGTTCGGGGCCCGGAATCTCGATCATGAGGGAGCCGATGGCCCATGGCCGTGGACGCGCTGGACGCCAGGATCCTGCGGCTGCTGCTGGAGCAGCCGCGCACGAGCGTGCGGGAGTACGCGCGGGTGCTCGGCATCGCGCGCGGCACGCTCCAGGCCCGGCTCGACCGGCTGGAGCGGGACGGCGTGATCACCGGCACGGGGCCACGGCTGTCCCCCGCCGCCCTGGGCCACCCCGTGCTGGCGTTCGTCCACATAGAGGTCACCCAGGGCCACCTGGACACGGTGGCGAACGCGCTCGCCGACGTACCGGAGATCATCGAGGCGTTCTCGATCACCGGGGGCGGTGATCTGATGGCACGGGTCGTCGCGCGGGACGCGGCGCACCTGGAGGACGTCATCCAGCTGCTGGTCCAGCTGCCCGGCGTGGTGCGCACCCGCACCGAGATGGTGCTGCGCGAGCGCGTGCCCTACCGCATGGTGCCGCTGGTGGACGCGGTGGGGCGCGCGGCGCAGCGGCCCTCCTGACGGGCCCTCGGACCCGGGCCCCCGGCGCTCAGCCCAGGAACGACAGCCGCACCCGCCGGTGCGGGTTGTCCACGTTCGTATCCGCCAACCCCCGTTAGGACAACCCCAGGCTAACCGGATGACGACTTACACCAACCCGGTGCCGTAGTCATCCCCTTCAGGGATGGCCATGGCGGCAGGAGCGGGCGCGGCGCACAGAAACCAGCCGTGGCGCATCCCTTGCACTCGCAGCTCTGCATCCTTGCCGGACCAATCAGCAGTCGTAACGCTTAGTTACCACCATCTTCGTCCCGGCGAGCGCCGTTCCCACTGGTGTCTCAGCCCAGTCAGCAAGCAGCAACGGCTTCTCCTCCACCGACTTCAACAACTGGGCGATCCCGTCGGCGCTCGGGGCAACGGGAAGAGCGCAGCCGTCATATAGAAACCGTCAGAGTCGTACGGCTCCGCAAAAATCCCGCTGCTGGCGTCATCCAGTGAAGCCCACATCCCGCCGCTGAAGTGTGCTGTGACGAGTACCCGGAGGTCAGCGGCAGCCTTCTGCCGCTCCTTAAGACTCTTGCCAGATCGGCGAGCGCCTGGTGAAGCCGAAGGCAGACGTACTCGTACCACAGGCTGTGGGCACCGCTGAGCAGATCGGCTCGGACCGTGGCATCCGTCAGCGCCGCAAGGTGCTGGTGCGGGTAGTAGTCCATACGCCGTCCCAGCGGTCGTGAACGCTGACAGGGACGGTAGCGAAGGCGGAGAATCGGCACCCTCCGCGAGTTCATCGACTGTTCGACAGCGCCTACAACGAGCCCAAGGGCGAGTAGCCACCAAGCGCAGCACCGCAACTAAGAAGTCCCGCAACCTCTGGTGGCGGGGCTCTGCATGGGGAGGAACGGACTGGGCTTGCCGTGCCAGGAGATGCGCAACGCGTCACGGGCTCGGGTGGTGGCGACGAAGAGCTGGTTACGGCTCTTCTTGAGCTCGCGTTCGTAGCGGTTGGGGTCGGTAGTTGCGTACTTCTCGACGAGGGCGGTGCGCGGAAGGATGCCGTCGCTCGCGCCGATGATCGCAAGCTTCTGGTACTCAAGCCCCTTAAACCGGTGCATCGTGCCGATGTGGACCTCGCCGCTGCCCTGCGGACCGTCCTTGGTGAGGGTTGCTGTAGTGATGCCGTGCTTCATCTCCAGGTCGGCGGCGACGCGGCCAGCCATCTCGCCGTCGGCGACGCAGACAGCCATGGTGCCGCTCGGGTCGCGTACGGTGCCGTCCGCGGCAGGCTGGGTGATGTCCGCGCGCCACTGCTTGAGAGCCTCGGCAAGCTGGGTGATCTCATCGGTCCAGTCGGCGCAAGGAACGTACTCGGGGGCCGGGCCGTGCAGTAGGGAGTGGTAGCCGTCGAGGGTGTCGGTGCCGTCGTCAAGGTCGTCGTAGGTGGCCCCGCGGACGACCTTGGCGGCCTGGTCGAGGATTTCCTGAGTGGTGCGGTAGCTGAGCGTCAGCTTCGAGGAGCGACCGCGGATGTGAACACCGACGGTGGAGAGGGTGACCTGCCGGTCGTAGATTCGCTGATGGGTGTCGCTGGCGATGAACAGGTCACCTGAACCGGGCGCGACCATGGCGCGCAGCATCTTCCAGTGGGCGGAGCTGAGGTCCTGGGCCTCGTCGACGACGATGTGCTGGTAGCGATGATGCAGGTAGCGCATTGCGGAGCTGTTGTCGTCGAGGTGGACCAGGTCGCCGCCGCCGATGTCTGCCTTGTGCTCGGCACGGATCTGGATCTTGCGGGCTCGTTCCGATTCGTAGCGAGCTGCCCGTTCGGCGGCCTGGGCCCAGGTCTCTCGGCCCAGGCCGTTGAGGCGCAGGGTGAACTGGTCAAGCAGCTTCCAGATGGCAGCTCGTTCGGGACGGCTGAGGGCGCGCCCCATGCCGGCGCGGCGGGCCTTGAAGTAGTCCTGGCGGGTCGCAAGGGACTGACCGAGGACGATCTGTTCCCATTCGTCGAAGAGGAACTCAGCGTCCCATCGCTGCTCGTCGTGCTCGAAGAGCACTTCGCGCAGTACGTCCAGGGCCCGGTCGTCGGTGATCAGACTGCGTTGCGAGCCGGGCGCGGTGTTCTCAGTAAGGACGCTCTGCGCGAGCTGGTCGATGTGCTTGATATCGATACGGCCGAGCAGTGCCGGGTCCATGAGTGATGTGAGCCGGGAGCGCAGGTCAGCGGTGAGGTTCTTGGTGTACGTGGTCAGCAGGATCGGCTTGCTGTGGCCGGGCGGCAGGGCAGCGGCGAGGCGGGCGACGCGGTGCAGGGCGACGATGGTCTTGCCGGTGCCGGGGCCGCCGCTGACACGGGCGGGGCCGCTGTAGTTCCGTTCGACGATCTTGCGCTGGGTGGGGTGGAGGTAGACCTTCCAGGCGCGGAAGTCGCCCTCGGCCAGGACATTGCGGATGTCGTCGTCGACGGTGGTAACCGCGGTACGGGTGAGAGCCGCCGCCATGTCGTCCTCGAAGCCCGGCTGGAGTTCGGTGGCGGCGGGCTGGGTGATCTCACGCTCGACCTCGTCCACGGACATGCCGGAGCCGAGGCCGGTGAGGACCTCGGCGGTCAGGCGCGGAGCGCCGGCGATGAGCTGGTCGAGTTCCTCGTCGGTCGTGACGGTGAGGGCGAGATCGATGAGCGCGTCGGCGACACCGAGCCGACGCAGGTCTTCGGGGGTGCAGCCGACGAGGAGCGGTTCGGCGGGGACGGTCGGTTCCGGCATCACGACGGGTGCGGGCGTGGGCTCGGCCGACATGGCCTGCTCGTCCGGAGCCGGGGTGAGCTGGAGTCCCGCGCGCTGCAGAACGCTCTGACCGACGACGCCGAGGTCGACGAACTCGATCTCACCGGTGATCCGGTTGATGGCGACGGTGAGTTCCTCGTAGACGTCCTTGCGGTGGCGGATGGCGACGATCAGCCACTGCGGGATGCCATCGGAACCGACACCGGCCCGGGCGAGAAGCGCCCGGTACGAACGGTCGATCTTGGCTCGGAAGATCCGGCCGTCGCCTTTGAGGGGCTTGAGGTCGAGGCTGGGGTGGTCGGGGTCGAGGCGAAATTGGTGACAGAAGTCGTAGAACTTCGTCTTGACCGACGACTCCATCTTGTAGAGCTCGTTTTCGGCCTTCTGGTAGAGGCTGAGGCGTGCGGTCATCGTGCTGCCCCCTGTTCTTCCGGGTCGGGGCGGGTGGTGGTGTCAGGGAGCATGGTCAGCAGGGAGCCGAGATCGGCGAGCCAGTCGTGGGCCGAACGGATGGTGAACCCGGCGTCGCGGTAGGCGCGCCAGGTCTTGTCGCTCTCGTCGTCTTCGTGGTCGTACGGCTCGGCCATGACGGCGATCCGCTGGTCGCCGTGGTCCCAGGCGAAGTCGGCGAGCCAGCCACGCTCGCCGAGCTCGTAGCCGTAAGCGGGGGCCTTCTTGCCGCCGTTGGCCAAGGCGTGGGCGAGGCGGGTGAGGGGGGCGTCGGGTTCGTCCTCGTCGAGGTACTCGAGGATCTCCTGGTCCCACAGCAGGTCCCGCAACTTCGCTTCCAGCGGAGTGGCTTCGGCTGCCTGCACCGCAGGGGTCTGCGGTGCAGGTGTGCCGGTGCCGTACCGCATGGCCAGCGATTCGAGTTCGCCGAGGCCGCCGAGCGCCTTGAGGACCGAGGTGTCACATTTCGCCGCGGTGGCCGTGGTCAGCTGAACACCGTCACCGCCGTCATGGGCGAGGAACTGCAGGATGTTGGACCACTGGAGCCAGGAGCGCCAGCGTGCCTTGTGCTCGGGTGTGCCGAGCTGGTCAGGTGCCGTGTCGTCGAGGCAGACCAGGGCGGACCAGTGGCCGGTGGCTCCGTCGACGAGGAAGGCGACGGGAAGACCGGACTGGTCGCAGGTCTGGAACAGGTTGAGTGTGCCCGTGCCCTGTACGGGGGGCGAGTCGATGCCGTCGGTGTGGCCCCAGGCGTCGAGGAGACGGTCGAGCGTCTGGCGGGTCTGGTCGGGGGTACCGTTGCCGACGAGGGTCTCCCGGCCGGTTCCGAGAAGGCCGCCGACAATGGCCGATGCCCGCCTACCCCAGGCCGTACCGTCCGGACTACGCAGGTAGGCGAGGAGCATGGTCATCGGGTCGGTGAAGGCGGTGGTGACGAGATCATCGCCGCCACGTTCGGCGTAGAGCTGCTTGGCGATGTCCTGGGCGCTGTGCGGGTAGGGCGGCCATACCGGCTCGGCCGTCCCCCGCCCTGAGGAAGCCTGTGCCGTGTTGGTCTGCCGCTCGAAGGCCTCGAGGTCGTCCCAGGTGAGCTGGAAGACGATGCGCCCATCGGCCCGGAGCCGGTTACGTTTGTCGGCGTCGCCGGCGAGCCGGTTGTGCTGGCGGCTGGCGTGGTAGCGGTGTCCGTCGAGGTAGACAGTGATCTTCTGCTTGGGGCCGTCGACGCGTTCGAAGGTGAAGTCGGTGCGGGTGAACCCCTCGTTGCGCTGGGCGGTCAGACGCCAGCCATGGACGGTGCCGACCTCGTCGAGACGCAAATAGGCACTGTTGTCGCCGCTCTCTTCGAGGACAGCGTCGCCGCGCGGGCCGGCCCACCCGCGCAGGGCCTTGAGGAAGCGTGCCTCAAGGTCGGACTCGATCTGTCCGTCGAGGCCGATCTGGTCGGTGTTGCCGACCGGTTTGGTGTTCCACGCGTCGGTGTCGGTGCCGAGGAGTTCGTCGAGGATCTCCAAGGCGGCCTGGCGGGAGACGCGCTCGATGTGCTGTTCGTCGGCGTAGCGGTACAGGCAGCGGTGGCAGGCCGGCCCACCTTCTCCGTTGCAGGGGCACTCCAGGAGAAGTCGGCGCGCGCCTTCGAGTACCTGCCGAAAGGCTGCCGGGTCGGTAAGCCGGTCGAGGTAGCCGGTGCCGTGCGGGAGGCGGTCGTACAGGACCAGGAAGTGCCGCTTCTCCGCGGTGTCGCGGTCCGGCATGGTGGCGAGGGTGGTAGCGAGGTGCTGCGGATCGCCGCCGAAGGCTTCGTCCACGCCCAGTCGCAGTGCCGCCTGGAAGGAGTGGACCCTCTCCTCGACGAGGACGGTCGCGGCGGGCAGCAGGATGCGCAGGGCTTCGGTCTCCAGCTCGTGAGCGAGCAGGACGGGTTCCTGGAGTACGTCCTGTTTGCCGCGCCGTAGCGGGCACCAGGGGGTGTGGTGCTTGAGTTCGCGCTGGCGGTTGGCGGAGTTGTCGACGGCGTCGCGGTCGTCGTCGAAGACCGGCCGCCCATCGGCGGTCGCGGCTCCGCAGGCGGTGCACACATGGAAAGGCGCGATGCGCACGGACCGCCCGGCGAGGTGGTCGTTCTCCTGGGCTCCGATGCTGAGCGGTCCGGCGTTGACGCGACGGATGACGGCGTGGCGGGTGTAGTCGACGCCGAAGATTTCCTTGGTGTGCCGCCAGGACTTGCCCGCGGCGAAGTCCTTGGGGGCGATGTCGACCATGTCCACGACGGTGTAGAACCGGCGCTCGCGGTCGTCGCTCTCATCGCCGATCCTGGCATCCTCGCGCTTGTCGCGGGCGGTGACGACGCTGGGCTGGACGATCTGCCACAGGCTGCCAGAGTCGGCGATGCCCGCCTCCCCACAGCGCGGGCAGGGGGCGATGTCGTTCTCGGCGTTCTCAGTGCGGACATAGCCACACGAGGGGCAGAAGCGCCAGTGGCGCCAGTCCTGGTCCCGGCCGGTGACGATGTCGATGCCGGTGATCCGGTGCTTGTAGCCCTCGGCATAGAAGGTGTTGCCGGGAGCGAGTTCGGACAGGGCGAAGCCGCGCGGCCGCCCGTAGGAGAACGGCTTCGACTTGTAGCCGTCCCGCCCCTCGGGTGTGGTGCCCTCGGGCCAGTAGACAGTGGCCTCCAGGGTGGTCGTTGCGTCTATGAGGGCATAGTTGGGCAGCAGACCGAGGTCGCACAGCACAGTCTGGGCGGGCTGACGCTGACGTGTGGCTCCCTGCTTCGAGAGGGCGCCCAGCTCAGCCTCCAGCTCCGCCTTCGTAGACGCCTGCTCGTCGTCACCTTCCTTGAGCTCGTCGATCGCCGCGCGGATCGTACGGATACGGGTGCGCAGTTTCTGGTTCTCGCGCTCCCAATCCCGCTCGGCCTTCTCGATCGCGCTGCGGATGCCCCGGACCGCGTACTGCTTCAGCTCCTCCTGGGCGGTCTCGCTCACCCCAGCCGGGAACAACGCAAGGAAGCCCGCGACGAGCTCCTCTCCGTGCGCCAGGGCGGCCTCGGTGAAGTCGGCGAGATAGCCGGAGGGGCCGAAGAGCTCGTCGACACGGCGCGACAGGGCGGCCAGCGGCTTGCCGTCCTCGCGCAGCAGACGGCCGCGTGCCGCGAGATCAAGAAGGTGGGCGGTGTACTGGCGGCGCAGGATCTCGATGGCCGACAGGTAGGAGCCCGGCGGCACGATCCGCCCGTCGATCATGTCCCGCGGCCGGTCGAGGAAGTACAGGTCACGGCGGGAGCGGTCCGGGATGGTGAGGAGGAAGGCGTTGCCGGTACGGCGCCCGGCCCGGCCCGCCTGCTGGGCATAGTTGGCCGGCCGGCGCGGCAGGGCGCCGAGGACGACGGCGGACAGGTCGCCGATGTCGATGCCCATCTCCAGGGTGGGCGTGCAGGACAGCACATTGGGGTCGTTGAACCCCTCGCCCTTGCGAAAGGCCTCCTCGACGCGTTCGCGCTTGCCGCGGGACAGCAGACCGGTGTGCTCGGCGGTGATGACCTGGTAGGTACCGGCTCTCCTGTACAGGCTGCGGTAGTAGTCATCACGGTAGTCGCGGTCCCGGTCGTGCCGGTCCACCGTCTCCAGCCATCTGTCGCCCGCGACAAGGCGACCGGACGAGCAGCGATACGACTGGCAGGGCTGTCCGTGGTACGGCGCCAGCAGTGAGGGATGGACGGTCTGCTCCCAGAAGCACTTCGGGCAGCGCACATACGACTCGTTGACTTGAGTCTCGGATAACAACTGCAGGCGTACGGCGCCCGGCTGAAGGCCGTAGACGCGGACGGCCGTGTCGCGCGGGGTGCGCGCCGCGAGCAGCCCGGCGTCCGAGAGCCGGGGCAGCAGCCGCACCCAGAACTCGTCGGCCTGCTCGCGGGTCATGTCGAGGCAGCGCTGGGCCCAGGACTGATACCAAGACAGACGCCCGGCGGCGAAGTCGAACTCGCTTCGCTGCTTGGGCCGGGCGAGCAGGAAGCTCGGCGCGGAGACGCCCCTGGGAAAGGCCTTCATGCCGCGCGGGCGGCCACCCCAGATGAAGTAGCGGCTCGTGCCCGCCTCGTCGAGGAACTTGTCCAGCCACCGATGCCCGACCGCTCCTCGCGTCCGCAGCCGCTCCAGCAGGCCACGCAGGAAAGCCAGGTACCGGGCGTCGTCGTGTGCAGCGAGCACCGACCCATGGTGGGTGGACTCCTCGTGGACGCCACGTACGATCGCGACGGCCGCCCGCTCGTCGGGAATACCCACCCAGGCGGCAGCCGTGCGGGTCAGTTCGAGGGTACGGCCGTTGCGGGAACGGTGGCCGAACTCCATCACGGCCTCGAATGCGAACCGCTCACCAATCAGATTCCAGGTCCTCTTGTCCCCGCCACGTCCCTTGCCTGACAGCAGGCGCGCGACGCCCGTGTCGTCATGCAGGTCCGGCGGGACGACGGCAGCAAGCGTCTCACGGTCGGTGGTGGACGCGACGACATCAGCGATGAGGTCGTTCAGCGCGCTCGGCCGCTGTTCGCTCAGGTGCTTGGTGAACAGGGCCCGCAAGGAGAAGGTGTACGAGCGGGAGGCGACGAAACCGGCCCGGTGCGCGGCGTCCTGCACCGAGTCGTTGAACATCAGCGCCTTCGTCTCACGCTGCTGCTTGTCCATCTCCCCGCCGGTGAAGAGCTGGGTGATGGCCGCGGCGGCGAGCGCGGCGGCGCCCGTACCGAGGAAGCGGATGGCGTTGTGCGTACCGCACGCCGGGCACCAGTCGTCCTTGGCTGCCCGTTCCGCGGTGTCCCCGAGCTGGACCAGGACGAAGACCGAGTCGGGGGCGGCGGGCTGCGGGTCGCCCTCGTTGTCGTAATCGCCCTGGGGATCGGGCAGGCGCAGGCGGCGGGAGGGGCCGTCGAGGACCATGAGCACGCCCGCGCCACCGGTGGTCAGCGACCTCTGCGCCGCCCGGTCCATGGCGGTACGGCCGTTGCCCTCGCGAGCCTCGTTGTCCGTGGCCGCCACCAGGGTGCGCACCTTGGACTTGGTGGCCGTAACAGTGGCCCGGCGAATCTTGTGGGCCTCGAAATCCAGCTCCTCCAGGTCCGACTCGGGGGCCAGGACCGACCAGCCGGAGCGTCCGCACTCGCGGCAGTACACCGCGGGGAGGAAGATCTTGGTGTCACGCGAGGTGGTCGTGTGGGGCGTCGTACGCAGCCGGCTCTTCGCTCCGACCGTGTCCCAGGCGAATTCGGCCTTCGGCCAGGGCAGCACTCCCCTCAGCATGCGTGTGACGGACCGCGCCCACTGGTGCACCTCGACCTGGACGAAGGGGCGGCTGATCCCGGCCGGCGCCTCCGGGTCGCGCGCCACGGACAACAGGGCGACGAAGCGGGCGAGTGCCACCGCGGCGACCTGCGGCCGGGTCGTGATCGCCTCGTCCCAACTCTTCGCCCCGCTGCGGCGCATGACGTCGAGCACCTCGTCGTAGGTGCACACCGAGCCGTCGAAGGCCTTCAGGACCGCATACGTCAGACGGTTGCGCTTGAGCGCGGCACCGAGGACGAACGGATCGGTGGTACGGACGCCGGTGACAGCCTCGGCAAGGTCCACGAGCGCCTCCGGGCCGGAGGCCGGATCCGGCAGGGCGGTCAGTGCCTCGGGGGGTGCGGCCAGGCCGGGAAGGAACCTCGCGTCCGTGATCGACTCGTCGAGCATGAACTCGTCGACCGTCAGCCGGTTCTCACCGACGATCGCATCCTCGGTGAACTCGACACCGAAGACAGTGCCGGCCACGGTGAGGAGCTGCCGCACCCCGTCGGCATCGGTGCCGGAGGCGAGGGTCGCGGAGGTGGCGACGGGGGTGATCGTGCCGAGCGGCTTGCCGGGCTGGTTCGCGCCGACGGCGATGGCGAGGCGACGCAGCAGCATGGCGACGTCGGTGCCCTGCGCGCCGTCGTAGGTGTGGAACTCGTCGACGACCACGTAGCGGATGTCGCTGTCGTCCCACAGCGGTGCGTCGGCGGCTCGCTGCAGGAGCAGGTCGAGCATCTTGTAGTTGGTGATCAGGATGTCCGGCGGGGACAGCCGAATGTCCTGCCGGCGCGTGTAGACCCGGTCGTAGTGCGTCGCCGCCTTGTCCCCGATGTACAGGCCGGCACGTACGCCGCTCAACTCGTCGTAGTCGGTGAGCAGCGCGTTGATACGGGCTGCCTGGTCGGTGGCCAGGGCGTTCATCGGATAGAGGAAGATCGTCTTGACCCCGTTGTTCCCGGCCGCACGCTCGCGGGCGCAGTGGTCAAGTACGGGGTAGAGGAACGACTCGGTCTTGCCGGAGCCCGTACCCGTCGTGACCAGCGTGGGCTGAGGAACATGCCCGTTCTTCGAGGTAAGCCGGGCGAAGGCACGGGCCTGGTGCGCGTACGGCGTCCAGCCGTCCGTACGTAACCAGTCCAGATGCTGCTGCCAACCGTCCCCGGCCGGGGTGAAGGGGGTGCGGAGGCGAAGAAACGGGCCGCGGAACATGCCCGTCGTCTCGTCCCCGAGGAAGGCGTGCAGCGCCTTACGTACGCCCTCGTCGGCGAGGCCGTACGTCGTGGACAGGTACTGGAGCAGGCTCTCCTTGAGTCCCTGTGCTTCGAGGGTCGGCCTCACGGGGTCGGGACCTCCATCTTCTCCGGGTCCCACAGACCCTTGCTCACGGCTTCGTCGAGACGCCTCTTGAAGTAGGCGTGGGCAGCGCGCATTTCGCGCTCACGGTTGGCCTTGTAGAAGGGGGCGGTGTAGCCGTCGGGGACGGGGACGGTGGTCTTGGGGTCCTTCTGGCGGGCCTCCTGGTAGGCCTCGAACTGGGTCCAGTGGTCCTTGGTCTGGTCGAACCCGTACGTGTACCGGTCCCCGGCGATCTTCCGCTCGGTGGCGTCGAACCACGTCACCAGGTCGAAGTCCTGCATGATCGGGAAACGAGCCCGGTACATGGCGATGAGTGTGCCCTCGTCGATACCGAGCCAGACGGCGACGAGCGCGTCGATCTCGACGAGGGCGGCACGGCGGGCGTACTCGGTACGGAGCGGGGTGTCGCGCTGCCAGGTGGGGGTGACGGCGTGCAGCTCGGTCGTGAGGTGAGGCCATTCGATCGCCCAAGGCTCGTAGCCCGGCCACTTGGGGTCGTAGAGCTGCGCCCAGAGGTCGGCGTAGGCAGCGGTGAGGGTGTTGAGGCGGAGGGTGCGGAGGAGGAGGGCGGGGGCTAGGGGGTGGTTCTCTTGGGGGGCGGGGAGAGTGCTTGCAGCACCAATCCGCAAGTGTCCAAGCCCAGTAATGCGCAGTAGATAGTCCAGAGGCAGCCCCGCCCACATGCCACTTACGAGGGCTGTTTGTTTCTCGCTGCCCACACGCATGCTCTGCACGTTATCTACGTGCGTGACTCCACGCGGCAACAGCACTGAATACAGAGCGCGCTCAGTGTCTGGTGCAATCATCTGACGCCATGCAACCCGATAGTCGTCACTGTACGGATAGCTTGCCTTGGCAAGAAGGTACTTCTCGACCTGCTCGTCCCCGACCTCCACCGGCTGCACCTTGCGCTTCTCTGCAATCCGAAGCCGGGCCTGCGCCCGCTCCTCCTCCGACGCAAGAAGCACCTCGTACCGCTCCCAGTCGGTCCACCTGTCCTGCTCGTCCAGGAACACATCACGCGGCGCCACGCACCGGTACTCCGACTCCGGCACCGCGTCATCCGCGAGCGCCCTCGGGTCAAGGCCACGTACCTCGCCGCCGCCCTGGCTGGGCTGCTTGAACATTGGGTTGGCCACGCCGATCTGCGGCCCCTTGAGGATGACCTCGTTCCACGCCTCCGCGTGATAGTCATCCTGGCCGTCGACGTCGGTGTTGTAGTCGATGAGCCGCTGATTCTTGTCCGGGCCGAACTTCGCCTTCTTGGCGCCGCTTTCGTGATACCCGGGAGAGATATCGGGATGCAGCGTGCCGAGACGCAGGGCATAGGTACCCAAGGCGTCGATCGCCGGGTCCTCCGCCGTACTCACCGGCGTGAGCAGACGCGTGTGCTCCAGGGGGCCTTCATCACCTGTCAGTCGACGCCACCGCTTGAGGGTGTCGGGAGTGACCCGGACGACGCGCTTCGGGTGGGGGCGTTCGTCCCAGTCGCCGTCGTACTTGACACCGGGATCGTCGCCGACATCCTCGGCGGAGGCGGACAAGCGAAGCGAGTCGACGGTGAAGAGCCACGACAACGAGTTGAAGGAGATTTCCCCTTCGGTCCCGTAGATGTGCACACCGAAGTGGCTGGACCGCCCTACCGGCGGAGGGAAGAAGCGGTTACCGGCATTGACGAAGTCGCCGTGCACACGCAGCCGCCGGTAGGCCGCTGCACGCAGCGCGGCCTCCTTGTCTCCTGCGAAGTGAGTGTCGGGGTGCACCATCCCGCCCGCCCCACCGCGCCCGGCATGGTCCCACACCTCGCACATGAACGCCCGGTACAGGTCGGGCTGGCCGCCCGAAATCAGCGGGTAGACGGGCGATGCCGAAAGATAGCTCGCCGTCGTCACCGTATTCGTCACCTCGCCAAGCAGGTACTCCTGCACCTCCTCTCGCTTAAGCTCCGCCTCTCGCAGCCGGTTCTTCTCCTCCGCCTTCGGCTTCTCCGTGAGCATGAACCACGGCTCATACTCCGCGAGGACCGGGTCTTCCTTCCACTCCGGCCGCACCCACGGCGGGTTACCCACCTGCAGGTCGAAACCACCCGCCTCACTCTCGAAGACGCCCGCGAAGTCCAGCTCCCAGTGGAGAAAGCCCTGCTCCTCGGCGATGTCGCGGACGACCCGCATCCACGGATACCGCGTCTCGACCGCCTTCCGGGCGTCATCCATGCCCATCTCGGCCTGAATCAGGTCCTCGAGGGCCGTCAGCTCCGCCAGGGAGTCGAAGGATGCGGCAAAGGCGTCCTCCCGGATCGACTCCGTGCCCACCATGGACTCCAGGAAGGCGATCCAGTCGTTCATGTCCGCAAGCGGGATGACCTCGCGCCGGCGTACCGGCCCACGAGGCTTCTTCGGCCCGGAGAGGGTACGTGTCTTCTTGAGTTCCTCCTTCTTCACCAGCTCCTCGTGGGCCCCGCCCTCGCCCAGAGACATCTGGTCCCCGTCCATGGCAAACAGCATCCGGCTCTCGACGAATCGCGGCACGGCCGTGGGCTCGGGCGCAGGCAACGGCGTCTCGATCTCGACGGCCTGCCCAGCCACCCCAGCCACCGACGACAGCAGGGCGTCCAGGTCCACCCCCGCCTCCGCCGTCACCACCGGAGCCGTGGCGTACTCCGCGTCCGTCCCGTCCAGCAGCCCCACCTTGTCCAGCGGCCAGAACCACAGCGCGCACCACGCGTCCATGACCTGCTTGAGGCGCCAGTACGGGGAGCCCTCCGCCTCGAAGAGGTCCTTGAAGACCTGTTCCTTGGTCAGCGGCAGCCTCTGGTCCGCGTTCTGCTTGTCGCGGCGGAGGAAGGCGTACTCCTCCGCGTCCTCCTCGCGGTCGGTCCCCCAGACATCAATGGTGCGGGCGATCTCCTGCTCGCTGAGTTCCATGCGCTTGGCTACGAGCTGCCACAGGAACTCGACGCGACGAGCCGCAGCCTGCAGCCGGGCGAGCTGGCTCGCCTTGCCGCCCGTCTTCTTGGGCTTGGTCTGAACGCCCTTCTTCCACGCCTTCAGCTGTTCCACCTGCGACCCGGCGAGCTGCTCGACCAACTTCTTCGCGTCGCCGCTCGCCCCCGCGACTGCACCCCAACCAGGCGTGGGCAGGAGGAACTGGTGCACGGCCCCGTCCGGCAGCGGCTGCTCCGCGCCGTCCTCGGTCGCCCGGAACGGCAGCTTGGTCGGCGTCTGCGCGCCGATGGTCCGCTCCTTCTTGATGCGCTCAACCTCGTACACCCAACGTCGCGCTCCGATAAGGGAGTTGCCGCGCCGCAGGTGCAGGCCGAACCATGGCGCACGCATACCGGGGTGCATGGTGTTGAGCCACAGCGATACCTCGGCAAGCTCCACGCCGGTCGCGTTCAGGTCGATCCCGTACGCGTTGTGGAGCGCGATGTACGCCTTCACCTTCTGCTTGGCATCGAGCGCCTTCGAAGTGTCCAGGCTGACACCCAACTCCTCCTGGCGACGCTTGAGATACTCCTCGGCGACCTGGTTGATCACCTCGTTGAGGAAGGCACCGGAGCCCAGGGCCGGTTCGCAGATCGTGTAGCGCAACAGTTCACTCGCCCGCGTCCGGACCGTGTTGCCATCCGCGTCCTTCTCCTGGTCGATGCGGTGCTTGAGCGCCAGCTCGACCGTGACCTTGGTGAGGGACTCGGGGGTGTAGTACGAGGCGGAGGTCTCGCGGTCGCGGCCGGCCAGGCGGTAGACGAACGTACCCGGGGCGTACTTCTTCGGGCCGCGGAGGCCGTACTGCTCGGCGTCCTGGGCGGAGTACACGACGTGCGTGTTCTCCGGGTAGTCGTTCAGCCGGTCGGCGGGGATGAGCCAGGAGCCCTTCTCCGGGTCGCCGCACTGCTTGTCGCCCTTCTTCGCGCCGGGCTTGGCGACTTCCGCCAGCTCCTCCTCGGCGATGATGCCGGTGTAGGACATCAGGCCCTCGTAGACGGCTCCGAGCTGGTTGATGCCGAGGTTGCGGTAGGAGATGAAGCCACCCTGCCGGCCCTTCTGGCCGGCCTCCTTCAGGGTGAGCAGACGCAGCACCTGGTGCAGGGCCTCGTTGCGCAGCCGCAGGTCCAGCCACTGTGGCTCCTCGTCCCCGTCCTCGTCCCACCGGGAGTCCAGGACGCCACTACCGATGAGCGTTATCGCCTTGGGGTCGAACAGCTCGCTGCGCAGCGGCTCGAAGCGGAGGCCGCGCTGTTCGCTGCGCTCGGCGGCGGGCTTGTCGTCGTCCGCTTCGGTGCCGTGCGGACGATGTCCAAAGTTGACCTTGTTGAAGAGGGCGTCGAGGGAGGCGTAGAGGTGGAAGCCGACCCGGCTGTCCTCGTCGACCAGCTTTCGCTCGCGCGCGACCAGCTCGCGCAGTCGGGCGATCGAGTAGCCGGCCTGGTAGGTGGAGTCGTCGGCAGGCAGGATGCCCAGTTCGGGGCGGGCCTCCGCGTACAGGAGGAAGAGGATGCGGTAGAGGTAGCGCAGGGATTCGCGCGTGAGCTGCTTGGCGAACGGGCCCTTCTTCAGGTCCTCGAGCTCGCGCGGCTTGACCGTCGCCTCGCGTAAGCGGGCGAGTACTTCGTTCGCAATGATCTCAACCGACTGCTGGAGTCCCTTGCGCAGTTCGGAGTTGACGCCGACGGCGTTGTCCCGGGACGCCTTCAGCAGGTCGTCGATGCGCCGGCCCTTGCCGTCGGGGCGGGGCGCGAGCGTGTCGCGGGAGAAGAGGGCGGCGACGAGGGAGAGTTCGCCGGCCTTCGCCGTGTCGTTCCGGGCGAGGGCCGCGTCCAGGTTGGCGGCGAGGTAGCGGCCTTCGGCCCAGGCGTTGCGGTCGGCGAGGACGAGCACGCCACCGCACAGCAGGAGGATGAAGCGGGGCGCGTCGCCGCCGGGCTCGTGCAGTTCGCTCTGGAAGAGCCAGCCCGCCAGCTTCTCGCCGACTTCGAGAAGCCCGTCGGTGGTCTTGAGGGGGTGGAGGAGCCGTCCGGCCTCGTCGGGGTCGAGGGCATCGTCGAGAGAGGCGGTCCATCCGCAGTCGAGGGCAACGATGCCATCTCCGTGCCAGGCAACCTGGAGCTCGTACTCCTTGCCGGCGTTGTGCACGGTGATCGGCTCGGACCGCCCGCTGTAGCCGAGGGCCTTAAGGACCGTGGTGTGCCAGGTGGTGATGTGTTCGGCCCACTCCCCCGTCGGGTCGTCGTACGTGCTGCCGGGTTCTTCCTGCTGGGCGCGGAAATGTAGGAAGGGGCGCACAGTGGCCAGGTAGTCGCCGCGGAGCCGGGGCAGGAGTTCGCGCGGAGTGGGTTGGGCATCATGCAGGTCGGTCTCGCGGCCGGTCCACAAGTTGAACAGGCCCTGGTCGCCCGCCTTGCCCTTCTTGAGGGTGTTCTCCAGCTCCTCGCTGAAGTAGTGGGCGGAGAGGTATTCGCCGCGGTTGGCGAAGGAGTCGTAGGTGTAGCTCATCGTGCGGACTCCTCGGCGTACGCGGTGGACGCAGTGGTGGGGTGAAGGGGTTCGAGGACGCACAGAACCCGCAGCATCGGGTCGCCGTCGGTCCGCAGGCGGCGTACGAGGTCGCGGCGGCGGGCGGCCGTGTCGTGCACCTGCTGGATGCGGCGCTGCTGGTTGCCGACGGCGATCAGGGCGCCCTGCTCCCAGACCTGCACCCGGTCCTCGTACGGGGCAAGGTAGGAGTCGACCTGCTTGTCATAGTCGGCGCGGCGCTCGCGCAGGTGGTTCTCGGCCGCGTCGACAGCCGCGGGGACGAGTCCCTGGAGGAGGTCGGCGGCGACGGGCTGGGCGCGGCCGGGCATGTCGGGGCCGACGCCGCAGGCAGCGAGGAATGCCGAGTCCATGCGCCATACGCGAGGAGTGGCCTCCGCCAGCCCGGTGACGGCCATCCACTCCACGACCGTCGGCTTGCCCCCCGCGTTGGAGTAGACGCCTTGGAGGAGGTAGACCGGGCCGCTGAGGGCTTGGGGCAGGGCGGCGTCGATCCGTTTGGCCTTGGCAGTGTCGGGCCGGTAGGCGAGGACGAATGCCTCGTCGTACTGGAGCTTGGCGAGGACCTTGTCCGTCACCCAGTCGAGCACGGGGTGGATATCGGAGGCGTAGGAGACATTGGGCCACTGGGAGGTGGGCTGGTCGGTCTTTCCCTGCTTGGCGTTGCGGGCGGCGTCCAGGCGGTCGGCGGCGTACTGCTTGTCAAAGGTGATGCGCAGCGTGCCGTCGTACCTGGACGTCGTGAGGATCTTCTCCTGCTCCAGGTACGACTTCGGCAGCGCCCGTAAGCGGTACTGCAGGTCGTCGGGCGGTGTGAACTCTATTCGGCCATGGGCCGTCTCGGGCTTCCAGCCGAGGGCCGCGCGCTCTGCCTCCGGGTAGATGAGGTCCATCGCGGCGTGGAAGTACGCCTTGGTGTCGGTGAAGACGTGGGGGACGTCGGCCTCGAGCACCGGGGCCGTGCCGAGGGTGGCAGGAGTGGCCGTCGGGTCGGCGAGCCGGGCGTTGGCGCCGGCGAGGAGTCCAGCAAGGACCCCGCCGGACTCCTGCTGGGACTGCTTGATGGAGCGCTCAACGGTCCCGCCCTTGATGAGGTCGCGGGTGAGGCGGTCCTCTTCTTTCTTTTCGTTGTAGAGGCCGGTGACGGCCTCGGCGCTGCCCTCGCCGGTCTCGATCTCGTGTGCCTGTGCCTCGCGCCGCAGCAGGCGGGCGCCGACGAGCCGGTCGTCGAGCGTGAGCATCTCGCCGCTCCCCTCGTCACGCCGCCAGGGCACGTCGGCGGTGAGGGTGAGGGCACGGAACTCGGGGCTGACCGCTTGTCCGTAGCGGTCGATGCGTCCGTTGCGCTGCTCGATGCGGATGAGGGACCAGGGCAGGTCGTAGTGGATGAGGTCGTGACACTGGTGGTGCAGGTTGACGCCCTCGGAAGCGATGTCACCAGTGAACAGCAGTCTTACCGGCTCTCCGAGCCGGCCGAAGCGGTCGACGATCTCCTGCTGTTGCTGGTCGTTGGTGGTGTCGCCGTGCATGACCTCGACGACTCCGCCGTACGCCTTCCAGGGACGCGTCGCGTCTGCCTTGGCCTGGTTGTCCTTGAAGCCGAGCCGGGCCGGGACCTCCTGGGCCAGCCAGTTCAGGGTGTCGACACGCTCGGAGAAGATCACGACGCGGCGCTCGGAGCGCGGGCTGATGCCGAGTTCCTTCAGTGTGCGCACGAGAGCGTCGAGCTTGGCGGAGTCCTGGTTGGTTAAGTCCGCTACCAGTGACTCCAGTTCGGTGAGCGCCTTGCTCTCGGACGCGAGAGCGGCGCGGCGCTCTGGCGTGTCCGCCGCGGCTTTGGTCCGGCCCTTCGCCGTACGCGTCTTTGGGTTGTCCAGGTAGGCACGGCGGTTGGCGAGGGAATTCCGCAGTGCGACGTGGGAGGAGAGGAATGCCTTCAGGAAGTTGTAGCCAACCAGGGGATCGGCGCAGACCGACGAACGGTTGGGATCCCCCGGGGTCCACTCGCTCGCCAAGTTTTCCAGGACGGCGATCTCCTTCGGTGTCGCCGGAGCCGACACCGGCAGGGAGTCGCCGCGTTCGGCCCAGGGCTTGCCCTTGAGCCCGTCGCGTACTTCTCGGTCGGTCTTGGTGCGCCTGATGTAGAGGTGGTCGAGGTCGGCGACCTTGTAGTTCTTTGGGTCGGCGATCGCCGCCGGATCGAGCATGCGAATCAGCTCGGCGAAGGACTCGGCGTCGCCGTTGTGCGGAGTGGCGGAGGCCAGGATCAGCGCATCGGTCTGCTCAGCAAGGCGGTGGGCTAGGCGGTTGTTGCGGGTGCCCTTGTTCACGAGATTGTGCGACTCGTCGATGACCACCGCGTCCCAGGTGGTGTTCTCCAGGTGGTGGGCGTAGGTCGCCGACTTGAGGGTGTCGACGGAAACGATGACGCGCTTGAAGTGGGCGAACGGGTTCCGGCCTGCCGGGATCTCCTGCTGGATGCGCTGGATGCCGGTGGAGTCCAGTCGCACCAGCGGCAGGGAGAAGCGGGTCCACAGCTCGCGTTGGAACTGCTCCAGCACATGGGCGGGCGTAACCACGAGGATGCGCTCGCCACGCCCCCGCCGGATCAACTCCGAGAGCGTGATGCCGATCTCCAGCGTCTTCCCCAGACCGACCACGTCGGCGATCAGCAGCCGGGGCTGCGGATTACGCATGGACAGCGCCAGCTCAGCGGGGCGCAGCTGATGCTCCTGTCGGTCCATGAGGAAGGAGTCGGCGAGCGCGATGCCGTGCTCGGTCTGCGGCAGCGCGGTCTTGCGGATGACCGCCTCCAGGTGGAGGCGGGCTTTGGCGTGCTTGGAGGTGTCGTCGGGCACGAGCCGGGTCTTCCGCGGATCGAGCACCTCGATCGCGTCCAGCCCGGAGTAAAAAATCGCATCCGTGCCACGGACGAACGAGGAAACGCCGCTGACCTCGACCATGAGTCCGTCACAGGACTCCGAGATGGACTTCACCAGCCACTGCTCGTGGCGGATGCGCACCTGGGCGCCGGGGGCGAAGGCCGGCCTGGCACCGGCCGGGTATGCCGACTGCGCCGGATCGGCGTCGCGCCCTGCAGGAACCTCGGGCTGCCTCGCCGTGGTCACGTGATGCTCCTCTGTGGACTGTGTGCTTGTGATGTGAAGTGTGGTCGCGCGGGGCTGGCCTTGAGGCGGCCGAGTGGTGAGACGGACGCCGTCGAATCCAGGGTCGACGGCCCCTCGCCCTTCTTTGGACCGTCCTGGACCGGCCTCGCCGGCAAAAGAGGGAAAGGGTGTTTCAGCGCTTCGGCCAGGCGAGCGCCGGCCCCACCGCATAGCGCTCGCGCAACTCCTCAGCGACCCTCCGGGAAGCGGGAGTACGGCCTCTTCGCGGTGTGGGCACAGCCGGGCTTGCGCTTCCACTCTCGGGCTTGAGCACCTGCACGGACGCGTGCGGGAGTGGGCTCACGATGTCGCTCTCGGCTTGAGAGTCCGGATCCGCTTCACCACCGGGTGGCGGGACAGGAACGTTCTCCATCGGGAACGCTGGCTCTTCGCGCAGCAGTTTCTCAAGTGAGTCGAGCCGGTCCAGCATCAGTCCATCGGGCTGCGGCAGCACCATCGTGGAATGGTCCTTCGCCGTCGTCTCCTGGATCAGAACACGCCGTGCCCGAGCCGGACTCGTACCCAGCTGGCGCATGAGGTCGGCGCACTGCCGGGTCACCTCCTCCAGGGAGGGGCGGTCGTCCGCCTTGTGCGCCAGCATGGCCGTCACGATGGGGGCCAGTTCATCGGGTAGCCCGGATAGGTCGGGGCCGATCTCTGGGTTGACCACCTGCGCGGCGACTGCCTCCCACCGGGCGCCGTCGTACGGGTAGTGCTCGGTCGCCGCGTACAGAAGTACGGTGCCCAGGCCGTACACGTCAGCGGCCTGCGTCACGTCCACCTCGCCCAGGGCCTGCTCGGGCGGCATGCAGCGTACCGTTCCGATAACCATACCGGCCTGCGTGAGTGTTCCCTTGGACGCTCCGACGAAAGCGCCGAGGCCGAAGTCAATAATCACCGGGCCGAAGTCGCCGAGGATGACGTTCTGCGCCTTCAGGTCGCGGTGTACCAGGCCCGCGGCGTGCACAGCGGCAAGCCCCTCAGCTAACAGCGCGCCGAGGCTCGCCACGAGCGGCGCGGACAACGGACCCTGGTCCCGCACGACGTCGGAAAGCGGGCGGCCGGGGACATAGTCCATGGCCAGCCAGGGCTGCTCGGCAAACGGGTCCGCCTCGATGAAACGGGCCACACGGCCCGTACCCGAGATCGTGCGCGCGATCGCCGCCTCACGTTCGAACCGGGCGCGCGTGTGCGGATCCGTACGGTCGGGCCGGATCACCTTCACGGCAACCGGTTCACCCGCGACCGAGTAGGCGAGGTACACCTCCCCCATCCCGCCCGCGCCGAGTCGGCGCTCGACGAGGTACGGACCGATACGCGACGGCAGAGGCGCGCTGCTCACCGCACACCCCCTGACTCCCGCAACGACAGCACAGCCTCGCTCGGCGCCTACCTTCGCTCCGCCGGAAGGAGCAGGTGACAGGGACACCGACGAATTACGCCCACAGCCTACCGATCGGCATCCCACAGGAGAAAGTAATCACGTAGGACTGGGCCGATCTTCCCGGCTCCGTGTCCGGGATCAGACCGCTATGGATGCGGCTCGGTGGCCCGCGAGACGGCCGACGGCGCTTGCGCAACGGCCACCTGGACGTCGCGTAAGCGCGTTCCAGCCGACCGCAGCAACGTGCGTGATTCTCGGTGTGGCACCCCGGCAGCGGCCGCGCGGCAGAGGTGACTAGGCTACTCGCCCTCGCCGTTCGTCTCGCCATCGATGTCCTCGGGCGCATCGGTTGCGGGCATGGCGTAGTAGCTCGCCTTGATTTCGTTCTCGCCCTTGCTTCAGGGCAGTGCGCCGTAGCAGGCCTTCTTCGAGCCCTGCCTGCTGGCACCGTTGCCGTCGAACTGGTGGGTGGTGTTAACCAACAGCCAGGGTGCACTTCCCGCCGAGATCGGGGTCGATCCGGAATGCCTGCGTGGTGCGTTGAAGCTGCACTACATCGCCTACAGGCGGATGGTGAACGTGGCCAGCGTCATCTTCTAGTTCCAAGTAGGAGGCGATCCTGGTCTATCTCAGAGTCAATCCGGACGCGGTCGAACTGGAGGAGGGCTTCATGCGCGGCATCGGTCATCTCGGAACGGGCGACCTGGAGGCCCGGATCGCCTCCCCGGCCGATCTAGAGGGCACCCCCTCTACTTCACCGAGCGGTCGAGGGCGGCCTGACGTGCGGAAGGGCAGCTGGCGCATCGAGCCACGATGCGCCGGCCGCCCTTCGGCGTCTGCGGGCCGCCGATCCTGGTCTTGCCGCCCTCACGCTCACACCTCCGGCCCGGCCAGGACGAGTCACCCTGGGTCAGTGCGCCTCGAAGTCGCTGCTCGGCGATGTCAGCGTAGTGCTCGGAGAGCTTGACGCCGATGAACTTGCGTCCCTCGTACAGGGCTCCGACGCCGGTCGTGCAAGAGCCGAGGACGGGCCCGAGGACGGTTCCGCCCGGCGGGCAGATCCTCACATCCCGCATCACCTCCACGGGCTTCTGAGTGATGTGCACGCGGTCACGCGGTCCTTCCGGGCTGGCTCGCGGGGTAGAGGCCGGGCAGGTAGATGGGGTTCCTGTCGGGGCTACCGGCCCCTTGGTGCCCCAGACGATGTACTCGCAGGACCGCTTGAGCCGGCCCTTCTGCGGTCGGGAGACCGGCTTGTGCCACGAGGCGATGCCGCAACAGGTCCAGCCGGCGGCCTGGAGCGCGTCGGTGGTGGGCGACAGCTGCCTCCAGTCGGTGAAGACGAGCGCGGCTCCGGACTCGACGGTGGCCCGGTAGGACTCGGTGAGCAGGAGGGTGAGCCAGAAGCCCATACGCACCATGACGCGCACCCGGAGGCCACTCCCAGGACGATTTTTTTGATCAGCTTGCTCAGCCCAGGAACGACAGCCGCACCCGCCGGTGCGGGTTGTCCACGTTCGTGTCGACCAGGACCACGGACTGCCAGGTACCGAGCTCCAGCCTGCCGCCGATCACCGGCAGTGTGGCGTGCGGCGGGACGATGGCGGGGAGGACGTGGTCGCGGCCGTGGCCGGGGGTGCCGTGGCGGTGTCGCCAGCGGTCGTCGGCCGGGAGCAGGTCGTGCAGGGCGGCGAGGAGGTCGTCGTCGCTGCCCGCGCCGGTCTCGAGGACTGCCAGGCCGGTCGTTGCGTGGGGCGCAAAGACATTGAGCAGGCCGTCGCGCCCGGCGGCAACCTCGCGGAGGAATTCCGCACAGGCCTCGGTGAGGTCGTACACGGTCTCGCGGGATCCGGTCGTGATGTCGAGGGTGCGCGTGGTGAAGGTATGGGTCATGTTCCACCGCTTACCCGCCGTGCCGCCGCGACGGCAAGTCGACGGGCCGCCGGGGCCTTGTGTCCCTTCGCGGGAGAAGGTCTAAGGATTTCCCGGCAGCGGGCGTGAGATCAAGTTGGGGTGCGGCCACACGCGCCCGGGGCACATGGCTCGTCGAGCCCCGGAAGCCACCTTGAAAGGGACATCCATGGACCCCGTCCGACGGCCGATCCTGTTCGTCAGTCTTCCGGAAAGCGGGCTGCTCAACCCGCTGCTCGTGCTGGCGGCCGAGCTGTCACGCCGGGGTGTGGAGGACCTCTGGTTCGCCACCGACGACAATCGGCGCGCCGAGGTGGAGAACCTGGCGGTGAAGGCGCCGGTGGAATTCGCCTCGCTCGGCGAGGTGATCCCCGAGCTGTCGGCGGTGAGCTGGCCCGACGACGTCTACCGCGAGGTCACTCAGGCATCGCGTTTCAAGGCGCACCGCGCGGTCATCAAGCAGTCCTACAAGCCCGCTCTGCAGGCGAAGAAGTACCGGCGGCTCGAAGCGGTCGTCGACGAGGTCCGGCCGGCGCTGATGGTCATCGACTGCGTGAGCGCCTTCGCGGTCGACCTGGCCCTCACGCGCAAGATCCCCTTCGTGCTGAGCGTGCCCTTCGTGGCCAGCAATGTGCTGACGTCGCTGAACCCGTTCGCCAAGGGCTACACCCCCCGGGACTTCCCGGTCCCGCACTCCGGTCTGCCGGGGCGGATGAACGTGGTGCAGCGGCTGCAGAACGAGCTGTTCAAGCTGCGGACCATGGGGCTGTTCTTCAATCCCGCCATGGGAAAGGTGCTCCAGGAGGACGGCCGGATCCGCAAGGAACTCGGCCTGCCGGCGCCCAGCCCGATGACGCGCATCGACAAGGCCGAGATGGTCCTGTGCAATTCGATCGCCGAGCTGGACTACCCGTTCGAGGTGCCCGAGAAGGTGCGTCTGGTCGGCGCGATGATGCCGCCCCTGCCGGAGGCCGGGGAGGACGACGGGGAGCTCTCCCGCTGGCTGGACGCCCAGTCGTCCGTGGTCTACATGGGCTTCGGCACGATCACTCGGCTGACGCGGGATCAGGTCGGCGCGCTGGTGGAGGTCGCCCGGCGGCTGGACGGCGAGCACCAGATCCTGTGGAAGCTGCCGAAGGAACAGCAGCACCTGCTGCCGCCGGCGGAATCGCTGCCGGGCAATCTGCGCATCGAGAGCTGGGTGCCCTCGCAGCTCGACGTCCTGGCCCACCCCAACGTCAAGGTGTTCTTCACGCACGGCGGTGGCAACGGCTTCCACGAGGGCGTGTACTTCGGCAAGCCCCTGGTGGTGCGGCCCCTGTGGGTCGACTGCTTCGACCAGGCCGTCCGCGGCCGGGACTTCGGCATCAGTCTGACGCTCGACCGGCCCCAGACCATCGCCCCCGACGACGTCGTCGACAAGCTCACCCGGGTCCTCGGCGAGCCCTCGTTCCGCGAGAACGCGGAACGGCTCGGGGCGCTGCAGCGGGCCGCGGGCGGTCGGCAGACCGCGGCGGACCTGATCCTCGGCCTTCCCGCTCTGGCATGACAAGGGAGATATCCATGTCGTTCAAGTATCCCGTTTCCCGGCCCCATCTCGACGGGCGAGAACTCGAATACGTCACCGGCACGATCGGGGACGGGTGGATCTCCTCCCAGGGTCCCTATGTGCAGCGGTTCGAGGAGGCGTTCGCGGAATACAACGGAATCGCGCACGGCGTCGCCTGTTCCTCGGGGACGGCCGCCCTCACCCTGGCCCTGCGGGCGCTGGGCATCGGTCCGGGCGACGAGGTCATCGTGCCGGAATTCACCATGGTGGCCACCGCGTGGGCCGTCACCTACACGGGGGCGACGCCCGTCTTCGTGGACTGCGCGGACGATCTCAACATCGATGTCACCCGCATCGAGGAGAAGATCACGCCGCGGACGAAGGCCATCATGCCCGTCCACATCTACGGCCGGCGTTGCGACATGGACGCCATCATGGACATCGCGTTCCAGTACAACCTCCGGGTGGTCGAGGACTCCGCCGAAGCCCACGGCGTGCGTCCCGTGGGCGACATCGCCTGCTTCTCGCTGTTCGCCAACAAGATCATCACCTCCGGCGAGGGCGGCATCTGCCTGACCGACGACCCCCGGCTGGCCGGCCAGCTCGCCCACCTGCGCGGCATGGCCTTCAGCAAGGAACACAACTTCCTGCACAAGAAGGTCGCCTACAACTTCCGGATGACGGCCATGCAGGCCGCCGTCGCCCTGGCGCAGACCGAACGGCTCGACGACATCCTGGCCACCCGCGCGGAGATAGAGAAGCGCTACGACGAGGGCCTGGCCGGCATCCCCGGCATCACCCTGATGCCGCCCCGGGACGTGCTGTGGATGTACGACCTCCGATCGGAACGCCGCGAGGAACTGCGTGCGTTCCTCGCGGACGCGGGAATCGAGACCCGGGTGTTCTTCAAGCCGATGAGCCGGCAGCCGGAATACCTCGCCCCGCACTGGCCGACGCTGAACGCGAACCGCTTCGCGGAGGACGGACTGTACCTGCCCACCCATACCGGTCTGACCGCCACCGACCAGGACTACGTGATCGGGAAGATCCGTGAATTCCACGGCGCGAGCTGACCGCACCCTCCGGCTGCCGAGACGGGACGAATGGACATGACGAGCACCGAGCCGACCGTGGTCGACTTTCCCCTGCGCAAACCCGGTGTGGCGTTTCCGCCCCCGCACTACACCGACTACCGCGAGAAGGAGGGGCTCGTCCTCTCCTATCTGCCGAACGGAAACCGGGTCTGGCTGGTCACCCGGCACGAGGACGTACGGGCCGTCCTGACCAACCCGAAGATCAGCTCCAACCCGGAGCACGAGGGATTCCCCAACATCAGCCAGACCATGGGCGTCCCCAAGCAGGACCAGATTCCCGGCTGGTTCGTGGGACTGGACTCGCCGGAGCACGACCGCTTCCGCAAGGCGCTCATCCCCGAGTTCACCGTGCGGCGCATCCGCGCGATGCGCCCGGCGATCGAACGCACCGTGGAAGAGCGCATCGACGCGATGTTGGCCGCCGGCAATTCCGCCGATCTCGTCGCCGACTTCGCGCTGCCGGTGCCGTCGCTGGTCATTTCGACGCTGCTCGGCGTGCCGCCCGTCGACCGTGACTTCTTCGAGTCGCGCACCCGCACCCTGGTCGCCATCCGGGCCTCGACCGACCAGCAGCGCGACACCGCCACCAAGGAACTCCTGCGGTACATCCACCGGCTCGTCGCCATCAAGGAGAAGTGGCCCGGGGACGACCTGATCAGCAGGCTCCTGGCCACCGGGGCGCTCGACTCCCAGGAGCTGTCGGGCGTCCTGCTGCTCCTGCTCATCGCCGGCCACGAGACGACGGCCAACAACATCGCCCTCGGCGTGGTGACGCTGCTGACGAACCCCGAGTGGATCGGCGACGACCGGGCCGTCGAGGAGACGCTGCGCTTCCACTCCGTCGCCGACCTGGTGTCGCTGCGCGTGGCCGTCGAGGACGTCGAGATCTCCGGCCAGCTCGTCAGGGCCGGCGAGGGCATCGTGCCCCTGGTGGCCGCGGCCAACCACGACACGGCCGTCTTCGAGTGCCCCCACATGTTCGACCCGTCCCGCAGCGCCCGGCAGCACGTCGCCTTCGGCTACGGCGTGCACCAGTGCCTGGGGCAGAACCTCGTCCGGGTCGAGATGGAGATCGCCTACCGGAAGCTGTTCGAGCGCATCCCCACGCTCAAGCTCGATGTTCCGGTGGAGGAGTTGCCGTTCAAACACGACGGCGTGCTGTACGGGCTGCACGAACTGCCCGTCAGCTGGTAGCCACAAGGCCGCCTCCCGGGCCGACCGCTCACGGCCCGGGAGGCCTTCATTCGCCGCAGGAGAACCCCTTGATACGTATCACCGTCGACACCGACCGCTGCGTCGGGGCGGGCCAGTGCGTCCTGACCGCACCGGCGGTCTTCGACCAGGACGACGACGGCCTGGTCATCCTCCTGACCACCGAGCCCGACGCCTCCGAGACGGACGCCGTCTGGCAGGCGGGCGACCTCTGCCCGGCCCGTACGATCATGGTCCACGAGGACTGACTTTCCGACGGTCGACCGCCGGCCGACTCTAGTGATTTGCGCGTTCCCTGTGCGATGCACTGTGGCCCGGAAAGTGCTTCCCCCGCACAGAAAGGACCCAAGCTCTTGAACAGCACGGCCCATTCCATGGACGATTCCGCGGCCCTGTGGCTCCGGCGCTACCACCCGGCCGGGAACAGCGGCGTCCGGCTGGTCTGTTTCCCCCACGCCGGCGGGTCGGCCAGCTTCTACCACCCCGTCTCGGCGGTGCACTCCGCCGTCGCCGACGTGATCGCCCTGCAGTACCCCGGGCGTCAGGACCGGCGGCACGAGCCGTGCATCACCGACATCGGTGTGCTGGCCGACCGGATCACCGAACTGCTCCTGACCCAGAGCGAGAAGCCCACCCTCTTCTTCGGGCACAGCATGGGCGCCGTGCTCGCCTTCGAAACGGCGTGGCGGCTGGAGCAGAAGGGCCAGGGCGCACCCCGGGCCATCATCGCCTCCGGCCGCAGGGCGCCGGCCACGACCCGCCCCGAGACGGTGCACGAGCGCGACGACGACGGCATCATCGCCGAACTCAAGCTCCTCAACGGCACCGCCCCGGGGCTGCTCGGCGACGACGAGATCCTCAAGATGGCCATGCCGGCCATCCGCGGTGACTACCAGGCCATCGAGACCTACCGCTGCGACCCCGAGGACCGTGCGGTCCGCTGCCCCATCACCGTACTGACCGGTGACTCCGACCCCCGGACGACGCTCGAGGAAGCGGCGGCCTGGGAGCGGCACACCGAAGGGGCCTTCCGGCTCGAGGTGTTCCCCGGCGGACACTTCTTCCTCGCCTCCCAGCAGGCGGCGGTGAACGGCCAGATATCGCGCGAACTCGAGAAAATCGGGAAAAGTTGATGCGTACGCTGCTGGTCGACAACTACGACTCCTTCACCTACAACCTCTTCCACTACCTCGCCGAGGTGAACGGGGAAGAGCCCGAGGTCATCCGCAACGACGACCCGGCGTGGAAGCCGGAGCTCCTCGACACGTTCGACAACGTGGTGCTCTCCCCCGGGCCCGGTACGCCCCACCGCCCGGCGGACTTCGGCTTCTGCGCGCAGATAGCCGCCGAGGGCAGACTGCCCGTCCTCGGCGTCTGCCTGGGCCACCAGGGGCTGGCGCTCGCCCACGGCGCCCCCGTCGGACGCGCCCCCGAGCCCCGCCACGGCCGCACATCGATGGTCCGGCACGACGGCACCGGCCTGTTCGAGGGGCTGCCCTCCCCGCTGGAGGTGGTCCGCTACCACTCGCTCGCCGTGACCGGCGACTCCCCCGACCTCGAGCCCACGGCCTGGGCCGAGGACGGGGTGGTCATGGCACTGCGCCACCGCGAACTGCCCCTGTGGGGCGTGCAGTTCCACCCCGAGTCCATAGGCACCGAGGGCGGCCACCGGCTGCTGGCGAACTTCCGCCGGCTGACCGAACAGCACCGCTCCCGCAGGGAACCGGCCGCCGCCCGGACGCCGCGGCCGGCCGCGGCCGCCACCGGGCCGGCGGTGCTCGCACCGGCGGACCTCGACAGCAACGCGGACGTCCGCCACCTGCGGGTCGTCGTGGAGCAGCTGCCCACCCGCTGGGACCCCGAAGTGGCCTTCGACCGGCTGTTCCGGACGGGCGACCACCCGTTCTGGCTGGACAGCAGCCGGACGGGCGGCGCCCTCGGAGAGCTCTCGATCATGGGTGACGCCTCCGGGCCGCTCGCCCGGGTCGCCAAGGCCGACGTGTTCGACGGCACGGTGACCGTGACGTCCGCCGGCTCCACGCGCGTCGTCCCGGACACGTTCCTGGAGTGGCTGGACCGCGACCTGCGGTCCATGCGGGTCGACGCGCCGGAGCTGCCCTTCGACTTCGCGCTCGGCTGGGCCGGCTACCTCGGCTACGAACTGAAGGCGGAGTGCGACGGCGACGGCGCGCACCGCGCGGCCGAGCCCGACGCGGCGATGGTCTTCGCCGACCGCGCGCTCGTCCTCGACCACCGCTCGGACACCACCTACCTGCTGGCCCTGGCCGAGAACGGCGACGAGGAGCCGGCCCGGGAGTGGCTGCGCAGCGCGGCGACGGTCCTCGGGGACATCGCGGGCCGGGCGCCCGCCCCCTGCGAGGCCCCCGAGCCCCGGCAGGCCGCCGACGTACGGCTGCGGCACGACCGCGAGGCGTACCTCGAGCTGATCGACGCGTGCCAGGAGGAGATCAAGGCCGGTGAGACGTACGAGGTGTGCCTCACCAACATGATCGAGGCCGATGCCGCCGGTCTCGACCCGTGGCAGGCCTACCGTTTCCTGCGCCGCACCAGCCCGGCGCCGTTCGGCGCCTACCTGCACTTCGCCGACCTGTCCGTGCTCAGCACGTCACCGGAGCGCTTCCTGCGCATCGACCGCGCCGGGGTGATGGAGTCCAAGCCCATCAAGGGAACCCGTCCCCGGGGCGCCACCCCGCAGGAGGACGCGGCGCTGGTCTCCGAGCTGGCGAACTGCGAGAAGGACCGGGCCGAGAACCTGATGATCGTCGACCTGGTCCGGCACGACCTCGGCCGGTGCGCCGAGGTCGGCTCGGTCAGCGCGGCCCCGGTCTTCCAGGTCGAGAGCTACGCCACCGTGCACCAGCTGGTGAGCACGGTACGGGCGAAGCTGCGCGCGGACAGCAGCACCGTGGCGGGGGTCCGGGCCGCGTTCCCCGGCGGCTCGATGACCGGGGCCCCGAAGATCCGGACCATGCAGATCATCGACCGGCTCGAAGGCGGGCCGCGGGGCGTGTACTCCGGGGCCATCGGCTACTTCTCCCTGACGGGGGCGGCCGATCTGAGCATCGTCATCCGCACGGTGGTGCTGCACGGGGACCGGCTCCGCTACGGGGTGGGCGGCGCGATCATCGCGCTGTCGGACCCGGAGGCGGAGTTCGAGGAGACGGCGGTCAAGGCGACGCCCCTCCTGCGGCTGCTGGGCGCCGGGTTCCCGGGCCGTAGAACCGTCGTGGCCGGGGAACCGGCGCGGTCGTAGCGGAAACGGCCGTGGCGGACAGCGGCGGCCGGCGAAGCCAACGCAAACGCTTGATACGGGAGTGACAGTGTCCGTCCACACAGATGACTACGCGATCGATCCGTCCGCCGACCCCGGAGGCGGCGGCAGCGCGCTGGGCGGCTTCACGCTTCCGGAGGTGTTCCGGGCCGCCGTGGCCACCGACCCCGAGGCGGTGGCCCTCTCGGACGGCGACCGGTCGCTGACCTGGCGTCAGTGGGAAGCGGAGGTCGCCGCCATGGCCCGGGCCCTGCAGGAACTGGGGGTCGGGGCGGGCGACGTGGTGGCGGTCCACCTGCCGAACTCCGCGGAGTTCCAGACGCTGCACATCGCCGTCGCGACCGTGGGCGCCGTCATGATGCCCGTCCACCTGGGCAACGGCAGCAAGGACGTCCACGCGCTCCTGACCCGCGTCGAACCGGTCGCCGTGGTCCTGCCGCACAGCACGCAGGACGCGGCGGGCCCGGGCGGGCAGGGGCCGCTGGGCGCGGACGCGCTGCTGCGGACCGTGCCCTCGCTGCGGGCCGTGTTGATCGCCGGGGCGGCCGGTGAGCCGGCGGCCCCGGGCGTGTTCTCGCTGGAGGCGCTGCGCGACACCTGGCAGGGCGCCTCCCCGCACCCGGTGGACGTACGGCCGGAGATGCCCTTCGTCCTCGTGCCCTCCTCGGGCACGACGTCCGCGCGGCCGAAGATCTGTGTGCACAGCCACGACGGTCTGTTGTCGAACACGGCGTCCGTGACGGCGGATGCCGCCGAGGCGTTCGCCACGGCGGTCATCACGGCCTGCCCCCTCACCCATCTGTTCGGTCTGCAGTCGATGCATTCGGCGCTCTTCGCCGCGTGCCGGCAGGTTCTGCTGGGCGGCTGGGACCCGGACCGCTTCCTGACGCTGGCCCGGCAGGCCGGTCCGAGCGTCGTCTTCGCCGTGCCCACGCAGCTGCACGACATCGTCGCGCGGCTCGCGGAGACCGGGGAGAGCGCCGGATTCCGCCCCAGGGAGGTACGGACGGCGGGTGCGGCCATCCCCGGTGCGCTCGTCGAGGACGTCAGGGCGGCGCTCGACTGCGCCCTCGTCGTGGTGTGGGGCATGTCCGAGCTGGGCACCGGCACCTGCACCCTGGCCGACGACCCCGCCGAGGTCGCCGTGCGCAGCGTGGGACGGCCGACAGCCGGTGCCCGCGTCCGCGTCGTCGACCAGAACGGCAGGGAGTGTCCGCCGGGCGAGGTCGGCGAACTGCAGTACCGGAGCCCCGGAATGTTCCGGGGCTATTTCGGCGATCCGGAGCTCACCCGGTCCGCGGTGACGGACGAGGGCTGGCTGCGGACCGGCGACCTCGCCGGCGTCGACGCGGACGGCCTGGTGGCCTTCCACGGCCGGGCGGCCGAACTCATCAACGTGGGCGGCAGGAAGTTCAACGCCACCGAAATCCAGGGCCTGCTCGCCGCGCTTCCCGGGATCGGCCCGCTCGCCGTGCTCGGCAAGCCCGACCCCCGGCTCGGGGAGTACCCGTGCCTGGTCCTGACCGACCGGGCCGATCCCGCGATCGGCCTCACGGAGGTGACCGACTTCCTGCAGGACCGCGGCGTGGCCGACTACAAGATCCCCCTCGAACTGGTCACGGTCGGCGAACTCCCCCTCACCCCCGCCGGAAAGCTCCACCGGCGGGCCCTGCAGCAGATGCTCGGCACGGACGCCGTCGCCTCGTCGGCACGCCGCGAGGGGGCCGGTGCCCCGCAGAGCGCGCCGCGCACCGTCGACGAAGCCCTCGACCTGGTGGGCGCCTGCGTGGCCAAGGTGCTGGGGAAGGACGCCGAAGGCGTGGCCGACGGCATCGCCCCCGAGGCCACCTTCCGCAGCCTGGGCCTCGACTCGATCCTCACCATCCGGCTGCGCAACGCGCTGCAGGAGGCGACCGGAACCCCGCTTCCCGCCACTCTCGCCTTCGACTTCCCGACGCCCGTCGCGGTCGCACGATTCCTGGCAAGCCGATCGGAGGAAGAGCCGGAGGGAACGCGGGATCGCCTTCGGGCAGCTGACGGCGGCGCCACCGATCCCGCGGATCCGGTGGTCATCGTCGGCATGGCCTGTCGCCTGCCGGGAGGAGCGCTCTCCCCGGAAGACCTGTGGGAGCTGGTCGTCGGGGAGACCGACGCCGTCTCGGCCTTCCCGGCCGACCGCGGCTGGGACCTCGAGGCGCTGTACGACGCGGACCCCGACCACCGGGGCACGTCCTACGCCCGCGAAGGCGGCTTCCTGTACGACGCGGGCCACTTCGACGCCGGCTTCTTCGACATGTCCGAGCGCGAGGCCCTGGCGACCGACCCCCAGCAGCGGCTCCTCCTCGAAACGGCCTGGGAGGCCTTCGAACGGGCGCAGATCGACCCGAGGACGCTCAAGGGCACCCGCACCGGCGTCTTCACCGGCGCGATGTACCACGACTACGCGAGTGCCCACGGCGCCGCCGGCTCCGGGGAACTGGAGGGGCTGCTCGGCATCGGCACGGCGGCCAGCGCGCTGTCCGGGCGCATCGCCTACGCCTACGGGTTCGAGGGCCCGGCGCTCACCGTGGACACGGCGTGCTCGTCCTCGCTCGTCGCCCTGCACCTGGCGTGCCAGTCCCTGCGGTCGGGCGAGTCGTCCCTCGCGCTGGCCGGTGGTGTCGCCGTCATGGCGACGCCGTCGTCGTTCGTGGAGTTCTCCAGGCTGCGCGGGCTGTCCCCGGACGGCCGCTGCAAGTCGTTCGCGGACGCCGCCGACGGTGCCGCGTGGTCCGAGGGCGTGGGGCTGCTCCTGCTGGAGCGGCTGAGTGACGCTCGGCGCAACGGGCACCGGGTGCTGGCCGTGGTGCGCGGCTCCGCGGTCAACCAGGACGGGGCGTCGAACGGCCTCACCGCGCCGAACGGGCCCGCACAGCAGCGCGTGATCCACCAGGCGCTGGACCGTGCCGGGCTCGTGCCGCAGGACGTGGACGCGGTGGAGGGCCACGGCACCGGAACGACGCTCGGCGACCCCATCGAGGCCCAGGCGCTGCTCGCGACCTACGGCCGGGCGCGCCCCGAGGACGGACAGCCGCTGTGGCTGGGCTCGGTCAAGTCGAACATCGGGCACACGCAGGCCGCCGCCGGGGTCGCCGGAGTGATCAAGACGGTGCTGGCCCTGGAACACGGCGTCCTGCCGAAGACTTTGCACGCCGAGCAGCCGACGTCCCACGTCGACTGGTCCACCGGCGCGGTGAGCCTGCTGACCGAGGCACGGCCCTGGCCCAGGCGGAGCGGACGCGTACGCCGGGCCGGTGTTTCCTCGTTCGGCATCAGCGGCACCAACGCCCACGTGATCCTGGAGGAACCGCCGGAGCCGGGAGAGGTGGCGGCGTCGGCGGAGCTGCGGGACCCCGGGCTGCGGCCGGCCGCACCGGATGCCGGACCGGCCGTGCCGTGGCTGCTGTCCGCCCGGAGCGAGCCCGCGCTGCGGGCGCAGGCGCGGCGGCTGGCCGAACACCTCGCCGCGCACCCCCGTTCGTCCGCCCGGGACATCGCCTATTCGCTGGCCACGACCCGTGCCCTGCACCCCTTCCGGGCCGTCGTGACCGGCTCCGACCGTGCCGGGCTGGCCGCGGCCGCGGCGGCGTTCGGGCGCGGTGAGTCCCCCCGCACGGTCGTCCGGGAGCAGAGCGACGCGTCGGACGGCCGTGGCAAGTGCGCCTTCGTCTTCACCGGCCAGGGCAGCCAACGGCTCGGCATGGGGCGTGAGCCGGCCGAGGCGTTCCCCGTCTTCGACGACGCCCTGCGCGAGGTCTGCGCGGCGCTCGACCCGCTGCTGGACCGGCCCTTGACGTCGGTGATGTGGGCCGACCCCGGCTCGGAGGCCGCGGCTCTCCTCGACGACACCGGGTACGCGCAGCCGGCGCTGTTCGCCGTCGAAGTGGCGTCGTACCGGCTCTTCGCCTCATGGGGAGCGGTCCCGGACCTCCTGGCCGGGCACTCGGTCGGCGAGATAGCCGCCGCGCACGTGGCGGGAGTGCTCTCGCTGCCGGACGCGTGCGCCCTCGTCGCGGCCAGGAGCCGGCTGATGCGGGCGCTGCCCGCGGGCGGGGCCATGGTGGCCGTGCGCATCGCGGAGCACGAGGTGGCCCCGTGGCTGGAGGGGCTGACGGACCGCGTGTCGATCGCCGCGGTGAACGGCCCGCGTTCGATCGTGCTGTCCGGGGCCTCGGCGCCGCTCGCCGAGCTCACCGACAGGCTCGTCGCAGCCGGGCACAAGGCCAAGCAGCTCGTGGTCAGCCATGCCTTCCACTCGCCGTTGATGGACCCCATGCTCGCGGACTTCCGTGCCGCCGTCGGCGCCCTCTCCTTCTCCGAGCCGTCGATGACGCTCGTCTCCTGCCTGACCGGCCGCCCGCTGACCGCGGAAGAGGCCAAGGATCCGGAGTACTGGGTCCGGCACGTACGGGACGCGGTGCGCTTCACGGACGCCGTGGAACACCTGCGGTCCGAGCGGACCGCGGTCTTCGTGGAACTGGGACCGGCTCCCGCGCTCACACCGATGATCGACGAGTGCCTCGGTTCCGCCCGGCGCGGGCCGACGGCCGCGGTGGTGCCCACGGTGCGCGGAGAGCACGGGGATCGCGGAGAAGTGCGCGATGTGCTCACGGCGATCACCCGGCTCCACGGCCACGGAATGCCGGTCGCGTGGCGGGCCGTCCTGCCGGAAGCCGCGGCCGTGCCGCTGCCGACGTACGCCTTCCAGCACCGCAGGTACTGGCCGGCGCCGGGTACGGAGCTCGGTGGTACGGCCGACGGCGATGGGTGGCGCTCCACCGACAGCGGGGAAGGCGGCGAAGGGCCTTCGCTGTCCTTCCGGCTGTCCGGCCTCGGCGATCCCGAACGGGAAGAGGCCCTGCTGGCCATGGTGCTGGCCGAGGTCACCGCCGTACTCGGCGGACAGATGCCGCAGGGCGACGAAGCGGCCGACCAGTCCTTCTCCGACATGGGCATCAACTCGGTGAACGCGATAGAGCTGCGCAACCGGCTGATCTCGGTCACCGGCATGCAGCTGCCGACCACGCTCGTCTTCGACCACCCGACCCCCACCGCCATCGCCCGCCTCGTAGGGGAGAGCCTCGTACGGGAGGGCCTCGGCCGCTCCACCGGGGGCACGCGGCGGGATGCGGCCGCTCTCGTGGACGAACTGGAGAGCGTGCTCGCGGCCGGCGCCGGCATGGACGCGGAGACGGCGGCCCGGCTGAAGGCCGTGGCGGCGCAGTGGGCGCCCTCCCCGGCGGTGGTGAAGGGCGGCATCGACATCGAGGCGGCCACGGACGAGGAGCTCTTCCGGCTCATGGACGGCGACAGCGCCGGCTAGTCCGCTCACCTGACCGCGAAAAGCGGCGGACGGCAGAGGCCGTCCGCCGCTTTTCGCATGCCTCCTGCTTTGTTCTCGCTCACAGCGCAAGCCCGAGGGCCCGGTCTTCGAGAAGACCGGGCCCTCGGGCTTTCCTCAGATCATTCGGTCAGGAGAGGCCGAGCTCGTTGTCGAGGAGGTCGAAGACCTCCTCGTCGGAAGCGGAGTCGAAGTCGAAGTCGTCCTCGGCCCGCGCGTCCTTGCGCAGGGCGCTCCACTTCGCCTTGAGCACCTCGAGGCGGCCCGCTATCTGCTCGTGGGCCTCCTCGTCGACCTCCAGCTCGCCGAACGCCTTCTCCAGCCGGTCGAGGTCGCTCAGCAGCGACTCCGGCCCCGAGGGCTCCTCCGGCACGACCAGCCCGTAGAGGTGGTCGACCAGCTCCGCGGGGCTCGGGTAGTCGAACAGCAGGGTGGCCGGCAGCCGGACCCCGGTGAGCGCGCTCAGGCGGTTCCGCAGCTCCACCGAGGTCAGGGAGTCGAACCCGAGGTCCTGGAACGCCCGCTCCGGATCCACCGTCTCCGCACCCGCGTGTCCGAGGACGACCGCGATCTGACCGCGCACCACGTCCAGCAGCACATCGTGCCGCTCGGCCACGGACAGCGCGGACAGGCGCTGGGCGAGTTCGGCGGCCGCCGCGGCCCCGGCGCCGGAGCCGGCCGTGGCCGACCGGCGGGCGGACGTCCGGATCAGTCCGCGCAGCAGCGGGTGGATCTCGCCCTGTGCCCGCAGCGCCGCCAGGTCCAGGCGCACCGGGAGCACCACGGCCTCGGCCGTGCTCAGCGCGGCGTCGAACAGCGCCACGCCTTCCTCGGGAGAGAGCTCCGGCATGCCCGAGCGGGCGATCCGCTGTGCGGCCGCGTCCTGCAGTGCCCCGGTCATGCCGCTGTCCTTGGTCCAGGGCCCCCACGCCAGCGAAGCGGCCGGCAGTCCCGCGGCCCGGCGGTACTGCGCCAGGGCGTCCAGGAAGGCGTTGCCCGCGGCGTAGTTCGCCTGGCCCGGGTTGCCGAACGTACCGGCGGCCGAGGAGAAGGTGACGAAGGTGTGGAGCCCGAGGTGCTCGGTTGCCCGGTGCAGGTTCCACGCCGCGTCCACCTTCGGACGCAGCACGGCCGACAGGCGCTCCGGGGTGAGGGAGCCGATCACGCCGTCGTCCAGTACGCCGGCGGTGTGCACCACGGCCGAGACCGGATGCCGCCCCACCAGCTCGGCCACGGCAGCCTGGTCCGTCACGTCACAGGACTCCACGGCCACGGCCGCGCCCTGCTCCTTCAGTTCCGCGACGAGTTCCTCGACGCCCTCGGCCGCCGGACCACTGCGGCTGACCAGCAACAGACTCCGCACACCGTGCTCGGCCACCAAGTGCCGTGCCACGACGCGGCCCAGACCGCCCGTACCACCGGTGATCAGCACCGTGCCGTCCGGGCCCCACACCGCAGGACCGGACTCGACCGGGGCCTCCGGCGCCGGCACCCGGGCCAGCCGAGGTGCCAGCACCTCGCCGCCCCGGATCGCCAACTGCGGCTCGTCCAGGGCGAGCGCCTTCGGCAGAACTGCCGAAGTGCCGTCTCCACCGTCGAGGTCCACCAGGCCGAAGCGTCCGGGGTTCTCCGCCTGCGCCGAGCGCACCAGGCCCCACGCCGCGGCTCCCGGGAGGTCCTCTCCGGTCGTCGCGCCCCGGGTGACGAACACCAGGCGCGACGCGGCGAACCGCTCGTCGGCCAGCCAGGACTTCACCTGGTCCAGCACCCGCGATGTCAGCGCGTGAACCGACCCGGCCGTGTCGTCGGAGCCGGCGATGCCGCCTGTCGACGGCACGAGCACGAGTTCCGGAACGTCCGCTGCCGCGCTCAGGGACGGGAAGTCCGCGAAGACGGCGGTCCGGTCGGCGGTCCCATCGGTGGTCCGGTCGGCAGTCCCGTCGGCAGCCAGAGCACCGGCGAGGCCGAGCGGGTCCGGGCCGACGACGGCCAGGGACTCGGTCGCGGCTGCCATGGCGTTGAGCTGGACGGTGGTCCAGTCGACCTTGAACAGCGCGTCGTGATCAGCGGCATTGAGCTGCTCGGCCGAGATCGGACGGACCATCAGCGACTCGACGGAGGCGACCGGCGCGCCCGCGGTGTCCGCGAGCGCGATCGACACCGCGCCGTCGCCTCCGCGCGACAGGCGAACCCGTACGGCGGAAGCGCCGGCCGCATGCAGGCTGACCCCACTCCACGAGAACGGCACGCCGCCGCCCTCCTGGTCGTCGTCCCCGCCGAAGGCGGAGGCGTGCAGGCTCGCGTCGAAGAGCGCCGGGTGGAGTCCGAAGGCTCCGCCGTCCACGCCGTCGGGCAGGCCGACTTCGGCGAATACGTCCTCGCCGAGGCGCCATGCCGCCCGCAGGCCCTGGAACACCGGGCCGTACTCGAACCCGGCGTCCGCGAACCGCTCGTAGCAGTCCGACACGTCGACCGGCTCGGCGCCCTCCGGCGGCCACACGGCCGCGTCGAACGCCACCGCCATCGCTTCGGCTGCCAGGGTTCCCTGCGCATGCAGGGTCCAGAGCTGCTCTTGAGCGCCATCGCGACGGGAGTGGATGGTGAGAGCGCGGCGACCTGCGTCGTCCGGCTCACCGACCCACACCTGCACCTGGACGCCGCCCTGCTCGGGCAGCACCAGCGGCGCGGCAAGCGTCAACTCCTCCACCGCACCGCAGCCGGTCTCGTCACCCGCACGGATCGCCAGCTCCAACAGCGCCGTACCGGGCACGAGAACCGAGCCCATGACGACGTGGTCGGCGAGCCAGGGATGCGACTGCACCGACAGACGCCCGGTGAAGAGGTAGCCATCGGTATTGACCAGCTCCACCGCCGCACCCAGCATCGGATGCTCGGCCGACCCCAGACCAGCGAACCGGACATCCCCGGCACGCATCGCCGAGCCGGCGGGCCAGAAGCGCTGGTGCTGGAAGGCGTACGTCGGCAGATCGACGCTCCGGGCGCCCGTGCCGGCATAGGCAGCCGACCAGCGGACCTTCGCGCCGTGGGCGTAGAGCTGCGCCAGGGCGGTCAGCAGGGCGGGCGCCTCGTCCCGGTTCCTGCGGAGTACGGGGACGAGCACGGCGGCCTCGTCGGTCACCGACTCCTGGGCCACGGCCGACAGAACGCCGTCCGGACCGAGCTCCAGGAAGCGGGTGACGCCTTCGGCCTGCAGGGTACGGACGCCGTCCGCGAAGCGGACGGCCTCACGGACGTGGCGGACCCAGTACTCGGCCGAGCACAGCTGCTCGCCGGTGGCTTGCTCACCGGTGAGGTTGGAGACCACCGGGATGTTCGGAGAGGCGTACGACAGACCCTCCAGAACCGCGCGGAAGTCCTCCAGCATCGGATCCATCAACGGCGAGTGGAACGCGTGCGAAACGCGCAGTCGCGTCGTCTTGCGGCCCTGCGCCTCGAAGTGCGCCCGGATCGTCTCGACGGCACTCTCCGCACCCGAAACAACCACGGACGACGGTCCGTTGACGGCAGCGATCGAAACATCGTCGTTCAGGTGCGGCAGGACCTCGTCCTCGGTGGCCTGGAGGGCCACCATCGCGCCGCCCGCAGGCAGCGCCTGCATCAGACGGCCCCGGGCACTGACCAACGCACACGCATCCGCCAGCGAGAACACACCCGCCACATGGGCAGCCGCGACCTCACCGATGGAGTGGCCGGCCACGAAGTCGGGGCGGATGCCCCAGGACTCCACCAGCCTGAACAGCGCCACCTCGACCGCGAACAGCCCGGCCTGGGCATACACCGTCTGATTCAGCAGCTCCTCGTCCTCACCCCAGACCACCTCACGCAACGGACTGTCCAGGTGCTCATCAAGCCCCGCACACACCGCATCGAAGGCACCCGCGAACACCGGGAACCGGCCGTACAACTCCCGGCCCATCCCCAACCGCTGCGAACCCTGACCCGAGAACAAGAACGCCGAACGACCCGACCCTGCCGGGCCCTCGACTACACCCGCGTCCGGCTCGCCGGCCGCCAATGCGGACAAGGCGCGCAGCGCGGCGTCCCGGTCCGTGGCAAGCACCACGGCGCGGTGCGTGAAGCCCGACCGTTCCGTCGCCAGCGAGAGACCGATGTCGACGAGGTCCTCCTCGCCGCGCGCGGTCAGGTGCGTGAGCAGGCGCGCGGCCTGGTCGCGCAGTGCCGGCACCGTCTTGCCCGAGAGGACCCACGGCACGACGCCGGGCTCGACCGCGGGCTCGGCCTGTCCGTCCGTTGCCTCGACCGGCTCGGGCTGCTCCAGCACCACATGCGCGTTCGTGCCGCTGATGCCGAAGGAGGAGACGGCCGCGCGACGCGGACGGTCGCTCTCGGGCCAGGCGGTCTGCTGTGTCAGCAGTTCGACGGCGCCGGCGCTCCAGTCCACGTGCGAGGACGGGGCGTCCACATGCAGCGTCCTCGGCAGCACACCGTGTTGCATCGCCATGACCATCTTGATGACGCCCGCGACGCCGGCCGCGGCCTGCGTGTGGCCGAGGTTCGACTTCACCGAGCCCAGCCACAGCGGGCGGTCGCGGTCCTGACCGTAGGTGGCCAGGAGCGCCTGGGCCTCGATCGGGTCACCCAGCGTCGTACCCGTACCGTGTGCCTCGACCGCATCGACGTCCGCGGCGGACAGTCCGCCGCTGGCCAGGGCCTGGCGGATCACTCGCTGCTGCGACGGACCGTTCGGGGCCGTCAAACCGTTCGACGCACCATCCTGGTTGACGGCAGAGCCACGCACCACGGCCAGCACTCGGTGGCCGTTGCGGCGCGCGTCCGACAGCCGCTCGAGTACGACCATGCCGACGCCCTCGGACCAGCCCACGCCATCCGCCGCATCGGAGAACGCCTTGCAGCGTCCGTCGGGCGAGAGGCCCCGCTGGCGGGAGAACTCGATGAAGGTCGTCGGCGTCGACATCACTGTCACGCCACCGGCGACCGCCAGCGAGCACTCGCCCGACCGCAGCGCCTGCGCGGCCAAGTGCATGCCCACGAGAGAGGACGAGCAGGCGGTGTCGACCGTGACGGCCGGGCCCTCGAAGCCGAACGTGTACGACACGCGGCCCGAGGCCACACTGCCCGCGCTACCGCTGCCCTGATAGCCCTCGAACTCGGGACCCGACAGCAGATTCGCGTAGTCGTTGTACATCACACCCGCGAAGACACCCGTCTGACTGCCCCGCAACGACACCGGGTCGATACCGGCCCGCTCCAACGCCTCCCAGGTCGTCTCCAGCAACAGACGCTGCTGCGAATCCGTCGCCAGCGCCTCCCGAGGACTCATCCCGAAGAAGTCCGGGTCGAACTCCCCCGCGTCCTTCAGGAACCCGCCCGAGCGGGTGTAGACCGTGCCGCTGTGGTCCGGGTCCGGGTTGTAGAGCGAGTCGACGTCCCAGCCGCGGTCGGCCGGGAAGCCGCCCACCGCGTCCACGCCTTCGGACACCAGGCGCCACAGGTCCTCGGGAGAGGACACCCCACCCGGGTAGCGGCAGCTCATGCCCACGATCACCACCGGATCATCGGCAACCGGCGGCAACACCCGCACCGGCACCAGCGCCTCCGCGGGATCGGTGCCGAGCAGTTCGTCCAGGAGGAAGCTCACCAGGGCGTTGGCGTTGGGGTAGTCGAACACGGCGGTCGCGGGGAGCCGCAGGCCGGTGACCGTGCCCAGGCGGTTCCGCAGTTCCACTGCCGTCAGTGAGTCGAAGCCGAGGTCCTGGAAGGCCTTGGCCGGGTCGACTTCCGCGACTCCGGCGTGGCCCAGCACCACCGCGATCTGGCCCCGCACGACGTCCAGCAACAGCTCGTGCCGCTCCTCGGCGGTCAGCCCCGTCAGGCGCTGCACCAGCCCGGAGGCTGCTGCAGTGCCGGCCGTGACCGCCTTGCGGCCGCGGCTGCGGACCAGACCGCGCAGCAGGGCAGGTACGTCGCCCAGTGCCCGCAGGGCCGCCAGGTCGAGGCGCACCGGCAGTACGGCCGGCTCCGCCCCGGACAGCGCGGCGTCGAACAGCGCCAGACCCTGCTCCACCGACAACGGCGGCATACCCGCCCGCGTCATCCGCTCGACGTCGGCGTCGCTGAGCGCCCCGGTCATTCCGCCGTCCTGCGTCCAGGGACCCCAGGCCAGCGAAACGCCGGGCAGGCCCTCGGCCTGGCGGAACCGTGCAAGAGCGTCCAGGAAGGCATTGCCCGCGGCGTAGTTCGCCTGGCCGGGGCTCCCGAACGTGCCTGCCACGGACGAGAAGACGACGAACGCGGAGAGCTTCTTGTGCTCGGTGGCCCGGTGCAGGTTCCAGGCCGCGTCCGCCTTCGGACGCAGGACGGCCGACAGACGCTCCGGGGTCAGCGACCCGATCACACCGTCGTCCAGTACGCCAGCCGTGTGCACCACGGCCGAGACCGGATGCCGCGCCACCAGCTCGGCCACCGCAACCTGGTCCGTTACGTCACAGGACTCCACGGCCACCGCCGCGCCCTGCTCCTTCAGTTCCGCGACAAGTTCCTCGACGCCCTCGGCGGCCGGACCACTGCGGCTGACCAGCAACAGACTCCGCACACCGTGCTCGGCCACCAGGTGGCGCGCCACCGCACGGCCCAGACCACCCGTACCACCGGTGATCAGTACGGTCCCCTCGGAACTCCACACCGCAGGACCGGACTCGACCGGCGCCGGCACCCGGGCCAGCCGGGCCGCCAGCACCTCACCACCCCGGACCAACAACTGCGGCTCGTCCAGAGCGAGCGACCGACGCAGCAGGGCCGACGAGGAGTCCTCGTCGCCATCGACGTCGATGTCGACCAGGCCGAAGCGTCCGGGGTTCTCGGACTGTGCCGAGCGGATCAGGCCCCAGACGGCAGCGCCGACCAGGTCCTCACCTGTCGTCGCGCCTCGCGTCACGAACACCAGACGCGAACCGGCGAACCGCTCTTCGGCCAACCACGACTGCACCAGACCCAGCACCCGCGACGCGGCCGCATGCACCGACTCCACTACGGAATCGGAACCGCAGGTCGCAGCCACCGGCACCAGCACCACACTCGGAACATCTGCTTCCGATTCTGCGAGCGGCAGCAGATCCGTGCTCGTCTCCACCGAAGGCCCGGTGAACACCTCGGCGTCCGCCTCACCGCCCGGAACCTGGACCGCAGCCCAGACGAGTTCGAAGAGCGAGTCGTGGCCGACAGCGTTCAGCTGATCCGCCGCGATCGGTCGGACTGCCAGCGACTCGACCGAGGCGACCGGGGCACCCATGGTGTCCGCCATCGCGATCGAGAGGTCGCCTTCGCCGGTCCGGGACAGACGCACCCGCACCGCGGACGCTCCCGCCGCGTGCAGCGATACACCGCTCCAGGAGAACGGCACCCCGGCCCGGCTGCCCTCGCGCAGACCGATCAGCGCGACCGCGTGCAGGCTCGCGTCGAACAACGCGGGGTGCAGGCCGAATGCCTCGCTGTCGATGCCGTCGGGCAGAGCGACCTCGGCGAACACGTCCTCGCCGACCCGCCATGCCGCCCGCAGCCCCTGGAACGCGGGGCCGTACTCGAGGCCGGCGTCGGCGAACCGCTCGTAGCAGCCGTTCACGTCGACCGGCTCGGCGCCCTGCGGCGGCCAGACCGTGGCGTCGAACGCCGCCGAGGACGAAGCGGTGGACGAAGCAGCGGACGAATCCGTCACGAGGGTGCCGCTGACGTGCAGCGTCCACAGCTGGTCATCGGCGTCGTCCGGGCGGGAGTGCACGGTCACCGCGCGGCGTCCGGTCCCGTCCGGTTCGCCGGCCCACACCTGCAGCTGGACGCCGCCCCGCTCGGGCAGGACCAGCGGCGCGGCCAGGGTCAGTTCCTCCACCGCATCGCAACCGACCTCCGCACCGGCGTGCAGCACGAGCTCCAGCAGCGCCGTGCCGGGCACGAGCACCGAGCCCATCACCACATGGTCGGCGAGCCAGGAGTGCGACTGCACGCCCAGCCGGCCGGTGAACAGGAACCCGTCGGAGCCCGCCAGTTCCACGGCCCCGCTGAGCAGCGGGTGTTCCGCGGACTTCAGTCCGACGGCCTCCGCGCTGCCGCCCATCGTCATCACGGCGGGCCAGAACCTCTGGTGCTGGAAGGCATAGGTCGGCAGATCGACACGGCGGGCTCCGGTACCGGCGAAGAACGCCGGCCAGTCGACACCCGCACCGCAGAGATGCAGTCGCGCCACCGCGTCGACGACCGAGGATTCCTCGGCCCGGCCCTTGCGCAGGACGGGCACGATCACGGCGGCCTCGTCGACCACCGATTCGCGAGCCATGGCCGACAGAACGCCGTCGGGGCCGAGCTCCAGGAACCGTGTCACACCCTCGGCCTGCAGGGTACGGACGCCGTCCGCGAAGCGGACCGCCTCACGGACATGACGCACCCAGTACTCCGCCGAGCACAGCTGCTCGGCAGTGGCCTGCTCGCCGGTGAGGTTGGAGACCACGGGGACGGTCGGAGAGGCGTACGACAGACCCTCCAGAACCGCGCGGAAGTCCTCCAGCATCGGATCCATCAACGGCGAGTGGAACGCGTGCGAAACGCGAAGTCGTGTCGCCTTGCGGCCCTGGCCCTCGAAGTGCGCCCGGATCTCCTCGACCGCACCCTCCGCGCCCGAAACCACGACGGACGACGGGCCGTTGACGGCCGCGATCGACACGGAATCGCTCAGATGCGGCAGGACCTCGTTCTCGGTGGCCTGGAGAGCCACCATCGCGCCGCCGGACGGCAGCGCCTGCATCAGACGCCCACGCGCCGCGACAAGGGCACACGCATCGGCCAGCGAGAACACACCCGCCACATGGGCGGCCGCGACCTCACCGATGGAGTGTCCCGCCACGAAGTCGGGACGGACACCCCAGGACTCCACCAGCCTGAACAGCGCCACCTCGACCGCGAACAGCCCGGCCTGGGCATACACCGTCCGGTTCAGCAGATCGGCATCTTCACCCCAGACCACCTCACGCAACGGACTGTCCATGTGCTCATCAAGCCCCGCACACACCGCATCGAAGGCATCCGCGAACACCGGGAACCGGCCGTACAACTCACGGCCCATCCCCACCCGCTGCGAACCCTGACCCGAGAACAGCAACGCCAGAAGCCCCTCGGAGTCCACTCCAGTGGGCGTCTCGCCCCGCGCCACCGCGCCGAGTCCGGCCACGAGCTCGTCCTTGTCGCTGCCGACGACCACGGCACGGTGCTCGAGCGCCGCCCTGGTCGTCGCCAGCGAGAACGCCACGTCCACCGGCCGGAGAGCGGCGTCGCCGTCCATCCGGGAGAGCAGCCGCTCGGCCTGGGCGCGCAGGGCGTTCCCGTCGTGGGCGGAGAGCAGCCACGGCACGACCGGGGCCGCGCCCTCCGTCTCCTCGGCCGTGGCCGGGGTGACGGCCGGTGCCTGCTCGACCAGCACGTGTGCGTTGGTACCGCTGATACCGAACGACGACACGCCCGCGCGCCGCGGACGGCCGGTGGCGGCCCAGTCCCTGGCCCCGGTCAGGAGCTGTACGGCGCCGGCCGACCAGTCCACCTGGGAGGAGGGTTCGTCGACGTGGAGCGTCGACGGAAGCACGCCATGGCGCATGGCCATGACCATCTTGATGACACCGGCGACGCCGGCCGCTGCCTGCGTGTGACCGATGTTCGACTTCACCGAGCCCAGCCACAGCGGCCGGTCCTCCGGCCGGTCCTGGCCGTACGTCGCCAGCAGCGCCTGCGCCTCGATCGGGTCGCCCAAGGTCGTACCCGTGCCGTGCGCCTCGACGACGTCGATCTGGTCGGCGGAGAGGCGCGCGTTGGCGAGAGCCTGTCGGATCACGCGTCGCTGAGAGGGGCCGTTCGGGGCGGTGAGGCCGTTGCTGGCGCCGTCCTGGTTGACGGCCGAGCCGCGGACGACGGCGAGCACGGGGTGACCGTTGCGTACCGCGTCCGACAGCCTTTCGACGACGAGGAAGCCGGCGCCCTCGGAGAATCCGGTTCCGTCGGCGGCCGAGGCGAAGGACTTGCACCTGCCGTCCGGGGCGAGGGCGCCCTGGCGGCCGAACTCGGCGAACACGCCGGGTGTCGACAGGACCGTGACGCCGCCCGTCACCGCCAGGGAGCAGTCGCCCTGGCGCAGCGCCTGCACCGCGAGGTGCAGTGCGACCAGGGAGGACGAGCAGGCGGTGTCCACCGAGACCGCGGGCCCTTCGAGGCCCAGCTTGTACGCCACCCGGCCGGAGACGACGCTGCCGTTTCCGTCGCTGCCGGGGTAGTCGTGGTACATGACGCCGGCGAAGACGCCCGTCTGCGTGCCCTTCAGGGACGTCGGGTCGATGCCGGCCCGCTCCAGCGCCTCCCAGGACAGTTCGAGCGTCAGCCGCTGCTGGGGGTCCATGGCGAGGGCCTCGCGCGGCGAGATCCCGAAGAAGCCGGGGTCGAAGTCCGCCACGGAGTCGAGGAATCCGCCCGCGTCGGCGTAGTGGTCACCGGGGTGGGCGGCGTTCGGGTCGCGGAGGGGCGAGAGGTCCCAGCCGCGGTCCGCCGGGAAGGCGGAGACCGCGTCCGTACCGGACGTCACCAGCTGCCACAGGTCCTCGGGGCTCGTGACCCCGCCCGGGTAGCGGCAGGCCATGCCCACGATGGCGATCGGCTCGTGCTGGGCGGCGGAGAGCTTCCGGTTGTGCTTCCGCAGCCGGGAGGTCTCCAACCGCGCGGCGCGCAGCGCACTGCCGTCGGAGTCGGAGCCTGCGTCGGTCTCGGCGCCCGGCTCCGTGTCGGCGTCGAGTTCCGTGTCGGCGTCGGGGAAGGGATCCGCGTCGGACGACAGGACCCGGACCTCCGCGAGCTCCAGGAGACTGTCCATCAGCCCCGCGTCGCGCAACCGGTTCGTCGGGATCGTCTGCAGGGCCTGCCGGATCTCGTCCTCGCCCGACACCTGGCGAATGCCGTCGGCCGCCACCGGCGCCAGCTCGGCTTCGATGTGGCCGGTCACAGCAAGGGCGTTGGGGTGGTCGAAGACGAGGGTGGCCGGCAGGCGCAGGCCGGTGATGCGGTTGAGCTGGTTGCGCAGTTCGGTCGCGGCCAGGGAGTCGAAACCGAGCTCCTGGAAGGCCCGTGCCGGTTCGATCGCCTCCGCGGAGGCGTGTCCGAGTACCGCTGCGACCTGCTCACGCACGATGTGCAGCACTGCACGGTGCCGCTCGGCGGGCGTCAGGCCCGCCAGGCGCCGGTCGAGGTCGGCCACCGGCGCGTGTCCGCCGGTGACCGCCGCCGCCCGCCGGACCGCCGGTGCCAGCCCGCGCAGCAGCGCGGGCACTTCGTCGGTACGGGCGCGCAACGCGGCGACGTCCACGCGAATGGGCACGACGGTGGAACGTTCCGAGCGCAGGCCGGCCGTGAACAGCGCCAGCCCGGACTCGTACGAGAGCGCGGGAACGCCCTGCGTCGCCATCCGCTTGCGGTCGATGTCGCTCAGGTACTGGCCGAGGCCGGCGCCGACCTCCCACAGGCCGAAGGCCATGGCCGTGGCCGGGAGCCCCTCGGCGTGCCGGTGGGCCGCCAGGGCGTCGAGGAAGACGTTCGCGGCGGCGTAGTTGCCCTGTCCGGCGGTCAGTACAAGACCACCGGCGGAGGAGAAGAGGACGAAGGCCGCCAGATCCATCCCACGCGTCAGCTCGTGCAGGTACCAGGCCGCATCCGCCTTGGGCGCCAGCACCGCCTCCACCTGCTCGCGCGTCAGAGCACCGACCAGGGCGCTGTCGCCCACTCCGGCCGCGTGCACGACGGCCGTCAGAGGCCGCTCGGCGGTGATGCCGTCGAGGAGAGCGGACAGCGCGTCGCGGTCCGAGACGTCGCACGCGACGATCCGCGTCCGCGCGCCGAGGCCGTCGAGTTCCGCGGCCAGTTCGGGCGCTCCCGGGGCCTCAAGGCCACGGCGGCTCGTCAGCACCAGGTGCCGTACGCCCCGCTCCACGACCAGGTAACGGGCCACCACCGCGCCCAGACCACCGGTACCACCCGTGATCAGAACCGTGCCGTCGACGTCGAGCGTCACATCCGACCCGTCCGGCATCGAACGGACCAGACGCGGGACCAGCACCTCATCGGCACGTATCGCCAGCTCCGGCTCGCCCGTAGCGACCGCGGCCGACAGCAGCGGGTCACCGGGCTCCAGGTCCCGGTCGACGTCCAGCAGGACGAACCGGCCCGGGTTCTCGGCCTGCGCCGCACGGACCAGACCCCACACCGGAGCCTGCACCACATCCAGCGCCGCGCCCCCGGCCGTGGCCACCGCGTCGCGCGTCACCACGACCAGGCGCGACTGGGCGAACCGCTCCTCGGCCAGCCAGCGCCGGATCGCGTCCAGCGCGTGGTGCATCGCCGACCGCACATCGGACGGCACATCGCCCGCCGAGGGCGACGTCGTACCGCCGCAGTCCAGCACCACCGCCTCCGGCACCGGCTCGGTGTCGGCGTTCGCGTCCGCGTCCGTGTCCGCGTCCGTGTCCGTGTCCGTGTCCGCGTCCGCGTCCGTCAGTGCATCCCATGAAGTCCAGGACGCCCCGGCACCCTCTGTCACCGGTACGGCGGACCATTCGATCCCGTACAGCGACTCACCCGAGCCGCCGCCGGTCTCCAGCTGTTCCGCCGACACCGGTCGGCCGACCATCGAACCCACGGACAGCACCGGCCGGCCCGCCACGTCGGCGACGGCCAGCGAAAGCCCGCCACCGCCGGTCCGTGTCAGGCGCACCCGTACCTCGGACGCGCCCACCGCGAACAGCGACACGTCGTTCCACGCGAACGGGATCACCGTCTCGTCCGCGTTCCCGACCAGGATCGCGGCGTGCATGGCGGCGTCGAGGAGAGCCGGGTGCAGACCGAAGCGCGCGGCCTCGTCCTTCGCCGACTCGGGCAACGCCACCTCGGCGAAGAGATCCTCGCCCTGCTTCCACACCGCCCGAAGCCCCTGGAACACCGGCCCGTAGCCGTAACCGCCCTCCAGCATCACCTCATACGCACCCTCGACCGACACCGCCTCCGCACCCACAGGAGGCCATTCGGCCAGGTCGAAGGCCGCGGGAACGGCATCGGGCGTCAGGAAACCGGAAGCGTGGCGCGTCCACGCGTCCTGGTCGTCGACGGCGTCGTCGCGGCGCGAGTACACCGCCACCGGGCGACGGCCCGACTCCGGAGCACCCACCACGACCTGAACCTGAACGCCGCCGTGCTCAGGCAGTACGAGCGCGGCCGCGAGGGTCAGTTCCTCGAGCGCACCGCAACCGACCTCGTCGCCCGCCCGGAGGGCGAGTTCCACCAGGCCGGTGCCCGGCACCAGCACCGCTCCCTGGACCATGTGGTCCGACAGCCACGGGTGCGTCCGCACCGACAGGCGGCCGGTCAGCACCACACCGTCCGTGTCCGGCAGCCGCACGAACGCACCCAGCAACGGATGCGCCACGGTGCCCACGCCGGCCGAGCCCATGTCGCCGGCCGCGGACCCGCTCGTGGCGTTCACCCAGAACGGCTGCCGCTGGAAGGCGTAGGTCGGCAGATCGACATTGCGGGCACCTGTTCCGGCGAAGAAGGCGTGCCAGTCCACGGCCGCTCCGGAAGCGTGCAGGTGACCGATCGCGCCCGTGAGGGTCGCGGCCTCGTCCCTACCCTTGCGCAGCATCGGCACGGCGAGGACGGAGCCCTCGACCGCCGTCTCCTCCGGGCAGTCCCGGACCATTCCGGTGAGCACGGCGTCGGGGCCGAGCTCGACGAACCGGGTGACGCCTTCGGCCTGCAGGGTACGGACGCCGTCCGCGAAGCGGACCGCCTCACGGACGTGGCGGACCCAGTACTCGGCAGAGCACAGCTGCTCGTCGGTGGCCTGCTTGCCGGTGAGGTTGGAGACCACCGGGACGGTCGGAGAGGCGTACGACAGGCCTTCCACGACCGCGCGGAAGTCCTCCAGCATCGGGTCCATCAACGGCGAGTGGAACGCGTGCGAGACACGCAGTCGCGTCGTCTTGCGACCCTGGCCCTCGAAGTGCGCCCGGATCTCCTCGACCGCGCTCTCCGCACCCGAGATCACCACGGACGACGGTCCGTTGGCGGCAGCGATCGAAACATCGTCGTTCAGGTGCGGCAGGACCTCGTCCTCCGACGCCTGCACGGCCACCATCGCGCCGCCCGCAGGCAGCGCCTGCATCAGACGACCACGCGCCGCCACCAACGCACACGCATCCGCCAGCGAGAAGACACCCGCCACATGGGCGGCCGCGACCTCACCGATGGAGTGGCCGGCCACGAAGTCCGGACGGACACCCCACGACTCCACCAGCCTGAACAGCGCCACCTCGACCGCGAACAGCCCGGCCTGGGCATACACCGTCCGGTTCAGCAGCTCCTCGTCCTCACCCCAGACCACCTCACGCAACGGACTGTCCAGGTGCTCATCAAGCCCCGCACACACCGCATCAAACGCCTCGGCGAACACTGGGAACCGGCCGTACAACTCACGGCCCATCCCCACCCGCTGCGAACCCTGACCCGAGAACAAGAACGCCGTCGGATCGCTGCTCCGCGCGGACGCCGTGAAGACCCCCGCGGCGTTCTCGCCCCGGGCGAGTGCCCGCAGCCCGTTCAGCAGCTCGTCGCGGTCCGTGCCGACGACGACCGCGCGGCGTTCCAGAGCGGACCGCGTGGTGGCGAGGGAGTGGGCCATGTCGAGCAGGGTCGGTTCCGGCCGGGACTCCACGAACGACAGCAGGCGGTCGGCCTGGGCCCGCAGGGCCTCGGGGGTCGCTGCGGACACCAGCCAGGGCAGGGTGCCCGGGACGCCGGACGCCGGCTCTGCGGGTGCGGCGGGTACAGCGGGTACGGTCGCGGGCGCGCTCGGCCCCTGCTCGAGGATGACGTGCGCGTTGGTGCCGCTGATGCCGAACGCCGAGACGCTCGCGCGGCGCGGGTGACCGGTCTCGGGCCACTGCCGGGCCTCGGTCAGGAGCTCGACGGCTCCTTCCGTCCAGTCCACGTGGGGCGAGGGTTCGTCCACGTGCAGGGTCCTGGGCAGGAGGCCGTGCTCCATCGCCAGCACCATCTTCATGACGCCGGCGACGCCGGCGGCGGCCTGCGCGTGGCCGATGTTCGACTTCACCGAGCCCAGCCACAGCGGCCGGTCCTCCGGCCGGCCCTGGCCGTACGTCGCCAGCAGCGCCTGCGCCTCGATCGGGTCGCCCAGCGTCGTACCCGTGCCGTGCGCCTCCACCGCGTCGATGTCGGACGCCGCGAGCCCGGAGGCGGTCAGTGCCTGCCGGATCACCCGCTGCTGGGAAGGGCCGTTGGGGGCGGAGAAGCCGTTGCTCGCGCCGTCCTGGTTGACGGCCGTGCCCCGCACCACCGCCAGGACCCGGTGCCCGTTGCGCTGTGCGTCGGAGAGGCGCTCCACGAGGAGCACGCCCACGCCCTCGGACCAGCCGACGCCGTCCGCCGCACCGGCGAACGCCTTGCAGCGGCCGTCCGCGGACAGGCCCCGCTGCCGGCTGAACTCGATGAACATGCCCGGCGTGGACATCACGGTCGCACCGCCGGCCAGCGCCAGCGAGCACTCGCCCGACCGCAGCGCCTGGACCGCGAGGTGCAGGGCCACGAGCGACGAGGAGCACGCCGTGTCGACCGTGACCGCCGGGCCCTCGAAGCCGAACGTGTAGGACACGCGGCCCGAGACGACGCTGCCGCCGCTGGTGCCCGAGGGGGACACGTTCAGTGCGTAGTCGTGGTACATCACACCCGCGAAGACACCGGTCCGGCTGCCCTTGAGCGAGGCCGGGTCGATGCCCGCGCGCTCCATCGCCTCCCAGGAGGCTTCGAGGAGCAGGCGCTGCTGCGGGTCCATGTACTGCGCCTCGCGCGGCGAGATGCCGAAGAAGGCGGGGTCGAAGTCGGCGGCGTCGTGGAGGAAGCTGCCCCGGCGCGTGTAGCTCTTGCCTTCCTTGCCGGGCTCGGGGTCGTAGAGGTCCTCGATGTTCCAACCACGGTTGTCGGGAAGGTCGGTGACGGTGTCCACACCGTCGACCACCAGCCGCCACAGGTCCTCGGGGCTCGTCACCCCGCCCGGGTAGCGGCAGGCCATGCCCACGATGGCGATCGGCTCGTCGTCCGCCGGGCGCTCGGCCGCGCCGACGACGGTGCCGGACACCGCCTCGGTGCTCCGGCCGCCGACCAGGGAATCGATGTGGTCGGTGACGGCGAGGGCGTTGGGGTGGTCGAAGACGAGGGTGGCCGGCAGGCGCAGGCCAGTGATGGTGTTGAGCTGGTTGCGCAGTTCGGTCGCGGAGAGGGAGTCGAAGCCGAGCTCCTGGAAGGCGCGGTCCGGTCCGATCGCGTCGGGCGAGCCGTGGCCGAGCACCGCGGCGACCTGGTTGCGCACGATCTGCAGGATGGCGCGGTGCCGCTCGCCGGCCGTCAGGCCGGAGAGCCGGTCGCCCAGCGTCCCGGCCGTGGCGCCGTTGCCGACGGCGGCGGTACGCCGGACGGTCCGGGGCGCCAGTGCGCGCAGCAGCGCGGGCACTTCGTCGGTACGGGCACGCAACGCGCCGGCGTCCACGCTGATGGGCACGACGGCGGGGCGGTCCGAGCGCAGGCCGGCCGCGAACAGCTGCAGACCTGTCTCGTGCGACAGCACCGGTACGCCCTGGGTCGCCATCCGCTTGCGGTCGACGTCCCTGAGCTGCTGGCCGAGGCCGGCGCCGACCTCCCACAGGCCGAAGGCCATGGCCGTGGCCGGGAGCCCCTCGGCGTGCCGGTGGGCCGCCAGGGCGTCGAGGAAGACGTTCGCGGCGGCGTAGTTGCCCTGTCCGGCGGTCAGTACAAGACCACCGGCGGAGGAGAAGAGGACGAAGGCCGCCAGATCCATCCCACGCGTCAGCTCGTGCAGGTACCAGGCCGCATCCGCCTTGGGCGCCAGCACCGCCTCCATGCGCTCCGGGGTGAGCGCGCCCACCAGGGCGTTGTCACCGATTCCGGCCGCGTGCACGACGGCCGTCAGCGGCCGCTCGGCGGTGATGCCGTCGAGGAGAGCGGACAGCGCGGTCCGGTCGGACACGTCGCAGGCGACGATGCGGGTCTGCGCGCCCAGTCCGTCGAGCTCTGCCGCCAGTTCGGGCGCTCCCGGGGCCTCAAGGCCACGGCGGCTCGTCAGCACCAGGTGCCGTGCGCCGTGCTCCACGACGAGGTAGCGGGCCACGACGGCGCCCAGGCCACCGGTACCACCCGTGATCAGAACCGTGCCGTCGACGTCGAGCGTCACATCCGACCCGGCTGACGTCAGACGCGCCAGGCGCGGTATGAGTATGTCGTCGGCGCGGACGGCCAGTTCCGGCTCGCCGGAGGCGAGTGCGGCGAGCACTGCGGCCGACAGCGGGTCACCGGGCTCCAGGTCCCGGTCCACGTCCAGCAGGACGAACCGGCCCGGATTCTCCGCCTGCGCCGCACGGACCAGACCCCACACCGGAGCCTGCACCACATCGAGCGCGGCACCTTCGGCGGTGGCCATCGCATTGCGCGTCACCACGACCAGGCGCGACTGGGCGAACCGCTCCTCCGTCAGCCAGAGCTGAACGACATCCAGCACCCGCTGGGTCACCGTCCGGATGCCGGCGGGCACATCGTCGTCCGCCGAGGGCGACGTCGCGCCGCCGCAGTCCAGCACCACAACGGGCGGCACCGCATCCGCGTCATCCGTCACCGTGTCCCAGTGCGCCCAGGACGCGTCGGTTCCGTCGACGCCGGTCGCGGCCGGAGCCACCGTCCACTCGATCCCGTACAGCGGCCGGCCCGAACGGGACCCGGCGTCCAGCTGCTCCGCCGACACCGGGCGCCCGGCCACCGACCCCACGGACAGCACCGGCCGGCCGGCCGCGTCGGCGACCGCCAGTGCCAGGCTGCCGTCACCGGTCCGCGTCAGGCGCACCCGCACCTCGGACGCGCCGACCGCGAAGAGCGACACGTCGTTCCACGCGAACGGGATCATCGTCTCGTCGCCCGTGCCCACCAGGATCGCGGCGTGCATGGCGGCGTCGAGGAGAGCCGGGTGCAGACCGAAGCGCGCGGCCTCGTCCTTCGCCGACTCGGGCAACGCCACCTCGGCGAAGAGATCCTCGCCCTGCTTCCACACCGCCCGAAGCCCCTGGAACACCGGCCCGTAGCCGTAACCGCCCTCCAGCATCACCTCATACGCACCCTCGACCGACACCGCCTCCGCACCCACAGGAGGCCACTCCGCCGCGTCGAACTGCGGGGCGGCGGCACCGGTGGCCAGGAAACCGGCGGCGTGCCGGAGCCAGGGTTCCTGGCCCTGGCCCTCCGGCCGGGAGTGCACGCTCAGGGCGCGACGCCCGTCCTCGTCCGGGACGCCCACGCGCACCTGCACCTGGACGCCGCCCTGCTCGGGCAGGACCAGCGGCGCGGCGAGCGTCAGCTCCTCGACGACGTCACAGCCGACCTCGTCACCGGCGCGGACGGCCAGCTCCAGCAGACCCGTCCCGGGGACGAGCACGGAACCCTTGACGACGTGGTCGGCGAGCCACGGGTGGGACTCCACGGACAACCGTCCCGTGAAGAGGAACCCATCGGCACCGGCCAGTTCCACGGCCGCGCCCAGCATCGGGTGCTCAGCCGACCCCAGACCCGCGAACCGGACATCCCCGGCACGTACCAGCGCACCCGTCGGCCAGAACCGCTCGCGCTGGAAGGCGTACGTCGGCAGGTCGGCCCGCCGGGCACCTGTGCCGGCGAAGACGGCGGACCAGTCGGCCCGCGCACCGTGGACGTAGAGCTGCGCCACGGCCGCGAGCGCCGTCGTCTCCTCGGCACGGTTCTTGCGGAGTACGGGGACGAGCACGGCGGCCTCGTCGGTCACCGACTCCTGGGCCACGGCCGACAGAACGCCGTCCGGACCGAGCTCCAGGAAGCGGGTGACGCCTTCGGCCTGCAGGGTACGGACGCCGTCGGCGAAGCGGACGGCCTCACGGACGTGGCGGACCCAGTACTCGGCCGAGCACAGCTGCTCGCCGGTGGCTTGCTCACCGGTGAGGTTGGAGACAACGGGGACTGTCGGGGACTGGAAGGTCAGGCCTTCCACGACCTCGCGGAAGGCCTCCAGCATCGGGTCCATCAACGGCGAGTGGAACGCATGTGAGACGCGCAGTCGCGTCGTCTTGCGGCCCTGCGCCTCGAAGTGCGCCCGGACCGTCTCGACCGCGTTCTCCACACCCGAAACAACCACGGACGACGGTCCGTTGACGGCAGCGATCGAAACATCGTCGTTCAGGTGCGGCTGGACCTCGTCCTCGGTGGCCTGGAGGGCCACCATCGCGCCGCCCGCAGGCAGCGCCTGCATCAGACGGCCCCGGGCACTGACCAACGCACACGCATCCGCCAGCGAGAACACACCTGCCACATGGGCGGCCGCGACCTCACCGATGGAGTGTCCCGCCACGAAGTCCGGACGGACACCCCACGACTCCACCAGCCTGAACAGCGCCACCTCGACCGCGAACAGCCCGGCCTGGGCATACACCGTCCGGTTCAGCAGATCAGCATCCTCGCCCCAGACCACCTCACGCAACGGACGGTCCAGATGCTCATCAAGCCCCGCACACACCGCATCGAAGGCACCCGCGAACACCGGGAACCGGCCGTACAACTCACGGCCCATCCCCACCCGCTGCGAACCCTGACCCGAGAACAAGAACGCCGAACGACCCGCACGCACCGAGCCTTCCACCACACCGGCATCCGCCTCGCCCGCTGCCAGCGCGGACAGGACCCGCAGCGCATCGTCCACATCGGCGGCCAGGAGGACCGCGCGATGGGCGAAGGCGGACCGGTTCGTCACAAGGGAGAAGCCGATGTCCGCAAGGGCGTCGTCTGTCCGGCCCTGAACGTGCTCCAGGAGGCGGGCAGCCTGCGCCCGCAGAGCGGCTTCGGTCTTGCCCGAGAGCACCCACGGCACCACACCGGGCTCGACCACGGGCTCGTTCTCCGGAGCGGCCGGCGCCTCGACGGGCTCGGGCTGTTCCAGGATCACGTGTGCGTTCGTGCCGCTGATGCCGAAGGAGGAGACGGCCGCGCGACGCGGACCGTCGCCTTCGGGCCAGGCCAGCTCGTCGGCAAGGAGCTCGACCGCGCCGGCGCTCCAGTCCACGTGCGAGGACGGAGCGTCCACATGCAGCGTCTTCGGCAGCACACCGTGCCGCATCGCCATGACCATCTTGATCACACCGGCCACACCGGCCGCAGCCTGCGTGTGACCAATGTTGGACTTGATCGAACCGAGCCGCAGCGGCCGGTCCTCGGGCCGGTTCTGCCCGTACGTCGCCAGGAGCGCCTGGGCCTCGATCGGGTCACCCAGCGTCGTACCCGTACCGTGCGCCTCCACCACATCGACATCCGCAGCAGACAACCCACCACTGGCCAACGCCTGGCGAATCACCCGCTGCTGCGACGGCCCATTAGGCGCCGTCAAACCATTCGACGCACCATCCTGGTTGACCGCCGAGCCACGCACCACAGCCAGCACACGGTGGCCGTTGCGCCGCGCGTCCGACAGCCGCTCGAGTACGACCATGCCGACGCCCTCGGACCAGCCCACGCCGTCCGCAGCGTCGGAGAACGACCGGCACCGGCCGTCCGCCGACAATCCGCCCTGGCGGGAGAACTCGATGAACGTCATCGGCGTCGACATCACTGTCACGCCACCGGCCACCGCCAGCGAGCACTCGCCCGACCGCAGCGCCTGCGCCGCCAGGTGCAGACCCACGAGGGACGACGAGCAGGCCGTGTCGACCGTGACGGCCGGGCCCTCGAAGCCGAACGTGTACGACACGCGGCCCGAGGCCACACTGCCCGCGCTACCGCTGCCCTGATAGCCCTCGAACTCGGGACCCGACAGCAGATTCGCGTAGTCGTTGTACATCACACCCGCGAAGACACCCGTCTGACTGCCCCGCAACGACACCGGGTCGATACCGGCCCGCTCCAACGCCTCCCAGGTCGTCTCCAGCAACAGACGCTGCTGCGAATCCGTCGCCAGCGCCTCCCGAGGACTCATCCCGAAGAAGTCCGGGTCGAACTCCCCCGCCTCGTACAGGAATCCACCGGACCGCGTGTACGACGTGCCGGGCACCTCGCGGTCGGAGTTGTACAGCCCTTCCACGTCCCAGCCGCGGTCTGCCGGAAAGTCGCCGACGGCGTCGACGCCCTCGGACACCAGGCGCCACAGGTCCTCGGGGGAAGACACCCCACCCGGGTAGCGGCAGCTCATGCCCACGATCACCACCGGATCGTCGGCAACCGGCGGCAGCACCCGCACCGGCACCAGCGCCTCCGCGGACTCGCCGCCGAACAGCTCATCCAGCAGGAAGCCCACCAGCGCGTCTGCCGTGGGGTAGTCGAACACGGCGGTCGCGGGCAGCCGCAGCCCGGTCACCGTACCGAGGCGGTTGCGCAGTTCGACCGCCGTCAGGGAGTCGAAGCCCAGGTCCTGGAAGGCCCGCGTCGGATCCACCGTCTCCGAACCCGCGTGCCCCAGCACCACCGCGATCTGCCCACGCACCAGGTCGAGCAGCGCCTCACGCCGCTCCGCCACCGCAAGCCCCGCCAACCGCTGCACGAGACCGGCCGTGGCCGCCGAACCGGCAACCGCCGCCCGTCGTGCACGCGTCCGGATCAGCCCGCGCAGCAGAGCGGGGATCTCGCCCTGGGACTTGAAGGCCGCCAGGTCGAGGCGCACGGGCAGTACGGCCGGCTCCACGCCGGACAGCGCGGCGTCGAACAGCGCCAGGCCCTGCTCCACGGACAACGGCGGCATGCCGGCCCGGTTGATCCGCTGGATGTCGGCTTCGGAGAGGGATCCGGTCATTCCGCTGTCCTGGGCCCAGGGGCCCCAGGCCAGCGACACGCCGGGCAGGCCCTCCGTGCGGCGGAACCGTGCGAGAGCGTCCAGGAAGGCGTTGCCGGCAGCGTAATTGCCCTGGCCCGCGCTGCCGAAGGTGCCCGCTACGGACGAGAAGACGACGAACGCGGACAGGTCAAGGTCCTTGGTGACCTCGTGCAGGTTCCAGGCCGCGTCCACCTTCGGGCGCAGGACGGCCGACAGGCGCTCCGGGGTGAGGGAGCCGATCACGCCGTCGTCCAGTACGCCGGCGGTGTGCACCACGGCCGAGACCGGATGCCGCGCCACCAGCTCGGCCAGCGCGTCCCGGTCCGAGACGTCGCATGCGGCGACGGTCGCGTCGGCGCCCTGGGCGGCCAGTTCGGCGACGAGTTCCTCGGCGCCCTCGGCGGCCGTTCCACTGCGGCTGACCAGCAGCAGGTTCCGCACGCCGTGCTCGGCCACCAGGTGCCGGGCCACCGCACGGCCCAGGCCGCCCGTGCCACCGGTGATCAGAACCGTGCCGTCCGCGCCCCACACCGCAGGACCGGACTCGACCGGGGCCTCCGGCGCCGGCACCCGGGCCAGCCGGGCCGCCAGCACCTCGCCACCCCGGACCAGCAACTGCGGCTCGTCCAGAGCGAGCGACTGGCGCAGCAGGGCCGACGAGGAGTCCTCGTCGCCGCCCAGGTCCACCAGGCCGAAGCGGCCCGGGTTCTCCAGCTGCGCCGACCGCACCAGGCCCCACACGGCAGCACCGGCGAGATCGTCACCCGTCGTCGCGCCCCGCGTCACGAACACCAGACGCGAGCCGGCGAAGCGCTCCTCGGCCAACCACGACTGCACCAGACCCAGCGCCCGCGACGCGGCCGCATGCACCGACTCCACCACGGCACCGGATCCGTCGCTCAATGCCACCGGTACCAGCACGACATCCGGCGCATCCACTTCCGCTTCTGCAAGCAGCAGAAGGTCCGCGCTCGTCTCCACCGAAGGCCCGGTGAACGCCTCGGCGTCCGCCTCGTCGCCCGGAACCTGGACCGCAGCCCAGACGAGTTCGAAGAGCGAGTCGTGGCCGACGGCGTTCAGCTGGTCGGCGGAGATCGTACGAACGACCAGCGACTCGACCGAGGCGACCGGCGCACCCGTCGTGTCAGCGATCGCGATCGACACCGCGCCGTCTCCGGTCCGCGACATGCGCACCCGTATCGCGGAAGCACCTGCCGCATGCAGGCTGACCCCACTCCAGGAGAACGGGACGCCACCCGGCTCGTCGCCGCCGCCGAAGGCGGAGGCGTGCAGGCCGGCGTCGAAGAGCGCCGGGTGGAGTCCGAAGGCTCCGCCGTCCACGCCGTCGGGCAGGCCAACCTCGGCGAATACGTCCTCGCCGAGGCGCCATGCCGCCCGCAGGCCCTGGAACACCGGGCCGTACTCGAACCCGGCGTCCGCGAACCGCTCGTAGCAGCCGGACACGTCGACCGGCTCGGCGCCCTCCGGCGGCCACACGGCCGCGTCGAACGCCACCGCCATCGCTTCGGCTGCCAGGGTTCCCTGCGCGTGCAGGGTCCAGAGCTGCTCTTGAGCGCCATCGCGACGGGAGTGGATGGTGAGAGCGCGGCGACCTGCGTCGTCCGGCTCACCGACCCACACCTGCACCTGGACACCGCCCTGCTCCGGCAGGACCAGCGGCGCGGCAAGCGTCAACTCCTCCACCGCACCGCAACCAGTCTCGTCACCCGCACGGATCGCCAGCTCCAACAGCGCCGTACCGGGCACGAGAACCGAACCCATGACGACGTGATCAGCCAGCCAAGGGTGCGACTGCACCGAAAGACGCCCCGTGAAGAGGAAACCGTCCGTATTGACCAGCTCCACCGCCGCACCCAGCATCGGATGCTCCGCCGAACCCAGACCAGCGAACCGCACATCCCCGGCACGCATCAGCGAACCCGTCGGCCAGAACCGCTCGTGCTGGAAGGCGTACGTCGGCAGATCCACGTGCCTTGCACCGGTTCCGGCGAAGACAGCGGCCCAGTCGACCTTCGCCCCCTGAACGTGCAGCTGGGCCATCGCGCCGAGCACCGTGACCTCTTCGGCCCGGTCCTTGCGCAGTACGGGCACGAGCACGGCGGCCTCGTCGGCCACCGACTCCCGCGCCATGGCCGACAGCACACCATCCGGCCCCAGCTCCAGGAACCGCGTCACGCCCTCGGCCTGCAGCGCCCGTACACCGTCCGCGAAACGCACCGCCTCACGGACGTGCCGCACCCAGTAGTCAGCGGAGCACAGCTGCTCGTCCGAAGCCGGCTCACCCGTCAGGTTCGAGACCACCGGAATGACCTGCGAACCGAAGGTCAGACCCGCCACGACCTCGCGGAAGTCCTCCAGCATCGGATCCATCAACGGCGAGTGGAACGCATGCGAAACACGAAGTCGCGTCGTCTTACAACCCTGACCCTCGAAGTGCGCCCGGACCGCCTCGACCGCGCTCTCCGCACCCGAGATCACCACGGACGACGGTCCGTTGACGGCAGCGATCGAAACATCGTCGTTCAGGTGCGGCAGGACCTCGTCCTCCGCCGCCTGCACGGCCACCATCGCGCCGCCCGCAGGCAACGCCTGCATCAGACGACCACGAGCCGCCACCAACGCACACGCATCAGCAAGCGAGAACACACCCGCCACATGAGCGGCCGCCACCTCACCGATGGAATGACCGGCCACATACTCCGGCCGCACACCCCACGACTCCACCAGACGGAACAGCGCCACCTCGACCGCGAACAACCCGGCCTGCGCATACACCGTCTGATTCAGGAGATCGACATCTTCACCCCAGACGACAGCCGAGACCGGCTGCTCCAGGTGCTCATCCAGTCCCGCACACACCGCATCGAACGCCTCGGCAAACACCGGGAACCGGCCGTACAACTCACGACCCATCCCCACCCGCTGCGAACCCTGACCCGAGAACAGGAACGCCGACCGGCCCGCACGCACCGCACCCTCGACCACACCCGCGTCCGGCTCACCGACCAGCAGCGCGGAGAGGGACCGCACGATGCCGTCCCAGTCCGCGGCCAGCACCACCGCGCGGTGCGGGAAGCTCGACCGTTCCGTCGCCAGGGAGTAGCCGATGCTCGCGGCCGGCAGTTCGGACTGGCCCTCGACGTGGTTGAGCAGACGGGCGGCCTGGGCGCGCAGAGCGGCCTCGGTCTTGCCCGAGAGCACCCACGGCACCACACCGGGCGCCACCGTGGGCCCGTCCTGCGGAGCGGCCGGCGCCTCGACGGGCTCGGGCTGCTCGAGGATCACGTGCGCGTTCGTCCCGCTGATGCCGAAGGACGAGACGCCTGCCCGCAGTCGGCGGTCCGTCGCCGTCCATTCGACCGGCTCGGTCAGCAGCTCGACGTCTCCGGCCGACCAGTCCACGTGCGAGGACGGAGCGTCCACGTGCAGCGTCTTCGGCAGCACACCGTGCCGCATCGCCATGACCATCTTGATCACACCCGCGACACCAGCCGCAGCCTGCGTATGACCAAGGTTCGACTTCACCGAACCCAGCCACAACGGCCGCTCCTCCGGCCGCTCCCGGCCGTACGTCGCCAGCAGCGCCTGCGCCTCGATCGGGTCACCCAACGTCGTACCCGTACCGTGCGCCTCCACCACATCGACATCCGCAGCAGACAACCCACCACTGGCCAACGCCTGGCGAATCACCCGCTGCTGCGACGGCCCATTAGGCGCCGTCAAACCATTCGACGCACCATCCTGGTTGACCGCAGAACCACGCACCACAGCCAGCACACGGTGACCATTACGCCGCGCGTCCGACAACCGCTCCAGCACCAGCACACCGACACCCTCGGACCACCCGACACCGTCCGCCGCGTCGGCGAACGACCGGCATCGGCCGTCTTCCGACAGACCGCCCTGGCGGGAGAACTCGACGAAGGTGGTGGGCGTCGACATCACGGTCACGCCACCGGCGACCGCCAGCGAGCACTCGCCCGACCGCAGCGCCTGTGCCGCCCAGTGCAGCGCGACCAGGGACGACGAGCAGGCGGTGTCGACCGTGACGGCCGGGCCCTCGAAGCCGAAGGTGTACGACACGCGGCCGGAGGCGATGCTGGGGGCGCTGCCATTGCCCCGGAAGCCCTCGAACTGGTCGCCGACCAGCATGTTGCCGTAGTCGTTGTACATCACGCCCGCGAAGACGCCCGTCTGGCTGCCCCGCAAGGACACCGGGTCGATGCCGGACCTCTCCAGGGCCTCCCAGGTCGTCTCCAGCAGCAGGCGCTGCTGTGAGTCCGTCGCCAGCGCCTCGCGAGGGCTCATCCCGAAGAAGTCGGGGTCGAACTCCCCTGCTTCGTACAGGAATCCACCGGACCGTGTGTACGACGTGCCGGGCACCTCGCGGTCGGCGTTGTACAGGCCCTCCACGTCCCACCCGCGGTCGGTCGGGAAGCCGCCCACCGCGTCCAGGCCCTCGGACACCAGCCGCCACAGATCTTCGGGCGAGGACACACCGCCCGGGTAGCGGCAGCTCATGCCCACGATCACCACCGGATCGTCGGCCACCGGCGGCAGCACCCGCACCGGCACCATGGCCTCTGCCGATTCGCTGCCGAACAGCTCGTCCAGCAGGTGGCCCACCAGCACGTCCGCCGTCGGGTAGTCGAACACCGCGGTGGCCGGCAGGCGCAGGCCCGTCGCCTTGTTCAGGCGGTTGCGCAGCTCGACCGCCGTCAGGGAGTCGAAGCCCAGGTCCTGGAAGGCCCGCGTCGGATCCACCGTCTCCGAACCCGCGTGTCCCAGGACCACGGCGATCTGTCCACGCACCAGGTCGAGCAGCACCTCGCGCCGCTCGGCCACCGCGAGCCCGGTCAGCCGCTGGACGAGTCCGGCGGAGACGGCGCCCGTGCCGGCCGTGACGGACCGGCGCACGCGCGTCCGGATCAGTCCGCGCAGCAGGGCGGGGATGTCGCCCTGTGCCCGCAGCGCCGCGAGGTCGAAGCGTACGGGGAGCACGACTGCCTCGTCGGCGGTGATCGCGGCGTCGAAGAGCGCCACGCCCTCGGCGGGCGACAGCTCCGGCATGCCCGAGCGGGCGATCCGCTGGATGTCGACGTCGGACAGGGTGCCGGTCATGCCTCCGTCCTGGGTCCACGGGCCCCAGGCCTGCGAGACGCCGGGCAGCCCCTGCGCGCGGCGGTGCTGGGCCAGGGCGTCCAGGAAGGTGTTTCCGGCAGCGTAGTTGCCCTGCCCAGGGCCGCCGAAGATGCCGGAGACGGACGAGAAGAGCACGAACGCGGACAGGTCGAGGTCCTTGGTGGCCTCGTGCAGGTTCCAGGCCGCGTCCACCTTCGGGCGCAGGACGGTGGCCAGCCGCTCGGGCGTGAGGGCTTCGACGACCCCGTCGTCGATCACGCCGGCGGTGTGCACCACGGCCGAGACCGGATGCCGCGCCACGAGCTCGGCCACGGCGTCCCGGTCCGTGACGTCACAGGACTCCACGGCCACGTCGGCGCCCTGCCGCGTCAGTTCCGCGATCAGTTCCTCGGCGCCCTCCGCGGCGGTGCCCCGGCGGCTGACCAGCAGCAGGCTCCGCACGCCGTGCTCGGCCACCAGGTGCCGGGCCACCGCACGGCCCAGGCCGCCCGTGCCACCGGTGATCAGTACGGTCCCCTCGGAACTCCACACGGCAGGACCGGACTCGACCGGCGCCGGCACCCGGGCCAGCCGGGCCGCCAGCACCTCACCACCCCGGACCAGCAACTGCGGCTCGTCCAGAGCGAGCGCCTCCCGCAGGGCCTGCGCGGCGTCCTCTCCGCCGTCGAGGTCCACCAGGCCGAAGCGTCCCGGGTTCTCGGACCGGGCCGACCGCACCAGGCCCCACACGGCGGCACCGACGAGGTCGTCACCGGTCGTCGCGCCCCGCGTCACGAACACCAGACGCGAACCGGCGAAGCGCTCCTCGGCCAACCACGACTGCACCAGACCCAGCACCCGCGACACAGCCGCATGCACCGACTCCACCACCGCGCCGTAGCCGCCGCTCGCGGCCACCGGCACCAGCACCACACCCGGAACATCTACTTCCGAATTTGCCGCCAGCGCGGCCAGGTCCTCGTGGACATCCGCCGACAGCCCCGCCAGGACCTCTTCGGCACCGGACCCGACAACTGCCACGGCCAGGGGCTCGGCCTCCACGGCCGGAGCCGGCAGGGGGACCCAGTCCACCCGGAACAGGGAGTCACGGCCGATCCCGTTCGCACCGGCCGGGCGGTCCCCGGCGGCGACGGCCCGCAGCGTCAGCGTCTCGACCGAGGCGACCGGCCCGCCGTCCGTGTCGGCGATCGCCACGGACACGGACTCGTCCCCGGTCCGGGCGACCCGGACGCGTACCGCCGAGGCGCCGGAGGCGTGCAGGGAGACGCCTTCCCAGGAGAACGGCACCACACCGCGCGGCATGCCGTTGAAGGCGGTGACGTGCAGGGCGGCGTCCAGCAGCGCCGGGTGGAGCCCGAACGCCCCCGCCCCGGCCTCACCCTCGGCGGCCTCGGGCAGCACGACCTCCGCGAACACCTCGTCGCCGCGGCGCCACGCGGTCCGCATGCCCTGGAACAGCGGCCCGTAGGCGAAGCCGCCCTCGGCCATGCCCTCGTAGAGGCCCGTCAGGTCCACCGGCTCGGCCCCGGCGGGCGGCCACACGCCGTCGCCGCCGAGGGGGGTGAAGTCGGCCGTGTGCTCCCCCACGGCCAGCACGCCGGTCGCGTGGCGCGCCCAGGGCTGTTCGCCGGCGCCTTCGATCCGGGAACGGACGCTGAAGGAGCGACTGCCGGATTCGTCGGGCGCACCGACGCGCAACTGCAGCTGCACTCCGCCCTGTTCGGGCAGCACGAGCGGCGCGGCCAGAGCGAGGTCGTCGATCCGGTCGCAGCCGACCTCGTCGCCGGCGCGGATCGCCAGCTCGACGAACGCCGTGCCCGGCAGCAGCGCCGAGCCCATCACGACGTGGTCGGCGAGCCAGGGGTGGGACTGCAGGGAGAGCCGGGTCGTGAACAACAGACCGTCGTCGTCGGAGAGCTCCACCGAGGCGCTCAGCAGCGGATGCCCGGTGGACTCCAGGCCCGCCGCGCCGACGTCGCCGCTCGCGGAGAGGGCGGCCGGCTTCGGCCAGTACCACTCGTGCTGGAAGGCGTACGTCGGCAGGTCGACGTGCCGGGCGCCGGTTCCCTCGTAGAGGGCGGCCCACTCGACGTCGGCGCCCTGCACGGACAGCTGGGCCAGGGCCGCGAGGAGAGTCTGCTCCTCGGCCCTGCCCTTGCGCAGTACGGGCACGAGCACGGCGGCCTCGTCGGCCACCGACTCCCGCGCCATGGCCGACAGCACACCGTCCGGCCCCAGCTCCAGGAACCGCGTCACGCCCTCGGCCTGCAGCGCCCCTACACCGTCCGCGAAGCGCACCGCCTCGCGGACGTGCCGCACCCAGTAGTCAGCGGAGCACAGCTGCTCGTCCGAAGCCGGCTCACCCGTCAGGTTCGAGACCACCGGAATGACCTGCGAACCGAAGGTCAGACCCGCCACGACCTCGCGGAAGTCCTCCAGCATCGGATCCATCAACGGCGAGTGGAACGCATGCGAAACACGAAGTCGCGTCGTCTTACGACCCTGACCCTCGAAGTGCGCCCGGACCGCCTCGACCGCGCTCTCCGCACCCGAAACAACCACGGACGACGGTCCGTTGACGGCAGCGATCGAAACATCGTCGTTCAGGTGCGGCAGGACCTCGTCCTCCGACGCCTGCACGGCCACCATCGCGCCGCCCGCAGGCAGCGCCTGCATCAGACGACCACGAGCCGCCACCAACGCACACGCATCAGCAAGCGAGAACACACCCGCCACATGAGCGGCCGCCACCTCACCGATGGAATGACCGGCCACATACTCCGGCCGCACACCCCACGACTCCACCAGACGGAACAGCGCCACCTCCACCGCGAACAACCCGGCCTGCGCATACACCGTCCGGTTCAGCAGATCGGCGTCTTCACCCCAGACCACTTCCCGAAGCGGACGCTCCAGGTGCTCGTCCAACCCCGCACACACCGCGTCGAAGGCATCCGCGAACACCGGGAACCGGCCGTACAACTCACGCCCCATCCCCAACCGCTGCGAACCCTGACCCGAGAACAGGAACGCCGAACGACCCGGACGCACCGCACCCTCGACCACGCCCGCATCCGCATCCGCCTCACCGGCGGACAGGGCCGTCAGGGCCCGCGTCACGGCGTCCCGGTCGGCGGCCAGCACCACAGCACGGTGGGGGAAGACCGCCCGGCTCGTGGCCAGCGAGAAGCCGAGGTCGGCGAGAGAGACGTCGGTCCGGTCCTCAACATGCCCCAGCAGGCGCGCGGCCTGTGCGCGCAGTGCCGCTTCGGTCTTGCCGGACAGCACCCACGGCACCACACCGGACGCCACCGTGGGCCCGTCCTGCAGGGCAACCGGCACCTCGACAGGTTCCGCCTGTTCGAGCACCACGTGTGCGTTCGTGCCGCTGATGCCGAACGCCGACACCGCCGAGCGGCGCGCCCGGCCCGTCTCGGGCCACTCGATCCGCTCGGTCAGCAGCTCGACCGCGCCCGCGCTCCAGTCCACGTGCGAGGAGGGGGCGTCCACGTGCAGCGTCTTCGGCAGCACGCCGTGCCGCATCGCCATGACCATCTTGATCACACCGGCGACGCCGGCGGCGGCCTGGGCGTGGCCGAGGTTCGACTTGATGCCGCCCAGCCACAGCGGCCGGTCCCCGGGCCGGTCCTGGCCGTACGTCGCCAGCAGCGCCTGCGCCTCGATGGGGTCGCCGAGCGTCGTCCCCGTGCCGTGCGCCTCCACCGCGTCGACCTGGTCGGGGGACAGCTGGGCGTTGGCCAGGGCGGCGCGGATGACGCGCTGCTGGGAGGGGCCGTTGGGGGCGGTGAGGCGGCTGCTGGCGCCGTCCTGGTTGACGGCCGTGCCGCGCACGACGGCCAGCACCTGGTGGCCGTTGCGGCGGGCGTCCGAGAGCCGTTCGACGAGCAGGACGCCGACGCCTTCGGCCCAGGAGGTGCCGTCGGCCGCTTCGGCGAACGGCTTGCACCGGCCGTCGGCGGCGAGGCCGCGCTGCCGCGAGAACTCGGTGAAGAGGCTGGTCGTCGGCATGACGGCGACGCCGCCGGCCAGCGCCATCGAGCATTCGCCCGAGCGCAGGGCGCGCACGGCCAGGTGCAGCGCCACCAGGGACGAGGAGCATGCCGTGTCGATGGTGACGGCCGGCCCCTCCAGGCCGAGGGTGTAGGCGATGCGTCCGGACAGCACGCTGGTCGCGCCCCCGGTGAGCAGGTGCCCCTCGGTCTCCTCGCTCTGCCGGGCGAGGGAGCCGTAGTTGGTGTCGGCGCCTCCGACGAAGACGCCGGTGCCGGTGCCGCGCAGCGAGGCGGGGTTGATGCGGGCGCGTTCGATGGCTTCCCACGCCGATTCCAGCAGCAGGCGCTGCTGGGGGTCCATGGCCAGGGCCTCGCGCGGGGCTATGCCGAAGAGGTCGGCGTCGAAGTGGCCGACGCCGGCGAGGAATCCGCCGCTGCGGACATAGCTCTTGCCCGGCTTGCCCGGTTCGGGGTCGTAGAGCGCCTCGACGTCCCAGCCGCGGTCGCCGGGCAGGTCGCCGACGGCGTCGGTGCCGTCGGCGACGAGCCGCCACAGGTCCTCGGGCGAGGCGATGCCGCCGGGGAAGCGGCAGGCCATGCCGACGATGGCGATCGGCTCGTTGTCCCTGGCCTCGACCGACTCCAGTCGCTGCTTGGTGCGCCGCAGGTCGGCGGTGACCAGCTTGAGGTAGTCGCGGAGCTTGTCTTCGTTACCGCTAGCCATGGGTGGGAACCTCCCAGTTCAGGAAAGATGTTTCGACCGACTGGGCTGTCAGGCGAGGCCGAGTTCTTTGTCGATGAGGTCAAACATTTCGTCGTCGCTCGAGGCGGCCGCGAGGTCGGCGTCGGCGTCGCCGTCGTCCTCCGCGGGGCCGCCGTCGTCGGCGACGTCGAGCTTCCACTGCAATGTCTTGAGGCGTTGGACCAGCCGGGTCCGGGCGTCGGCGTCCAGGCGGTCACCGGACTCGGCCACGACCGCTTCGAGGTCGTCGAGTTCGGCGAACACCGGGGTGGTCCCCGTCCCGCCCGCGCTGCCGGGGTCGATCTGTGCGCGGAGGTGGCGGACCAGGCCGATGGGGGTCGGGTGGTCGAAGATCGCGGTCGTCGGGAGGCGCAGCCCGGTCTCGGCGTTGAGGCGGTTGCGCAGTTCCACGGCGGTCAGCGAGGACATGCCGAGGTCGAGGAAGCCCCGTTCGGCCTCGACGGCCTCCGGCGTGCCGTGGCCGAGCACCGCGGCGACGTGTCCGCAGACGAGCTGGAGCAGGAGGGCCTCCTGCTTCGGCACGCTGAGTCCGGCCAGCCGCTGTGCGAGGGCGAGGCGTTCGCCGCCCGCGGGTGCGCGGTCGGTGCCGTGTCCGGGGGTTCCGGCGGCGGTGCTCACGGCCCGGCGCGCGGGGGTGCGTACGAGTCCGCGCAGTACTGGCGGGAGTTCGCCGGCGGCGAGCAGGGCCCGGGGGTCCAGCCGGACCGGTACGAGGAGCGCGCGGTCGGTGCGGGGAGCGGCGTCGAGCAGGGCCAGGCCCTGGTCGGCGGAGAGGGGCAGCATGCCGGAGCGCGCGAAGCGATCAACGTCCACGCGGCCCAGTGTGGACGTCAATCCACTAGGTTCTTCCCAGAATCCCCACGCCATCGATACCGCCGCCATGCCCTGTGCGCGGCGGTGGTGGGCGAGGGCGTCGAGGAAGGCGTTGGCCGCGGCGTAGTTGGCCTGGGCCATGCCGCCGGCGACCCCGGCGAAGGAGGAGAACAGGACGAAGGCGGCGAGGCCGGCGTCCTTGGTGAGCTCGTGGAGGTGCCAGGCGGCGTCGGCCTTGGGGCGCAGCACGCGGTCGATCTGTTCGGGGGAGAGCGTCTCCAGCAGCCCGTCCTCGAGTACGCCGGCGGCGTGGACGACGGCGGTCAGGGGGTGCTCGGCCGGTACGGACGCCAGGAGTCCGGCCAGTGCGTCGCGGTCGGCGGTGTCGCAGGCGACCACGTCGACGTCGGCTCCCAGGGTCCGTAGCTCGTCGCGCAGGTGTTCCGCGCCCGGGGAGGCGAGGCCGCTGCGGCTGGTGAGCAGCAGGTGGCGTACGCCGTGGCGGGTGACGAGGTGGCGGGCGACGAGGCCGCCGAGTGCTCCGGTTCCGCCGGTGATGAGCACGGTGCCTTCGGTGTCCTGGGGGCCGGTGCTCTGCCAGGTGCGGGTGACGGTCTCCTCGGCCGTGGTGACGGTCCGCTGGAGGCGGGGGATCGTCGCGGTGCCCGATCGCAGTGCCAGTTGTGATTCGCCGGCGGCGATTGCCGTGGCCGTCGCCTGGGCGAGCATGGCGCGGGAGCGCTCGTCGTCGTCCAGGTCGACGAGGAGGAACCGGCCGGGGTGTTCGGACTGGGCGGAGCGGATGAGGCCCCATACCCCGGCGTCGGCCAGGCCCTGGACGGCGTCGTCGGGTCCGGTGGCGACGGCCTCCCGGGTGACCAGGACCAGGCGTGACGCGGCGAACCGCGTGTCGTCCAGCCAGGCCTGGGCGAGGGCCAGGACGTGGCGTACGGACTCGTGTGCGGCGTCGGCCGTCGTGGACCGGTCTGCGGGGGCCTGCCGTTGGGGCAGGTGGAGGACGACGGTCGTGGGTGCCTCGGCCGGTGTGCCGGTGTCGAGGGCGGTGCTCAGGGCGGCCGGGGTGCCGTCGAAGGCGGCGCGGTGCACCGGCACACCGAGGTGCTCGAGCTGTGCGGCGGTCGCGGTGGCCGCCGGGTCCGTGCCGAGGACCGCCCACGTTCCGGCGGGCTTGTCGCTGCCGTCGCCCGGGAGAGGGGTCCATTCGACGTGGAACAGCGCGTCGTGCCGTACGGTTCCGGCGCCTGCCCGCGCTCCGGCGGCGGCGAGTCGTTCCTGCGACACGGGCCGGGTGGTGATCGTGTCGATCGCGATCACGGGGGTGCCGGTGGTGTCCACGGCTGTCAGCGACACCGTGCCGCCCTCGCCGACCGGTGTCAGCCGGACGCGGAGGGTGGTGGCGCCGGTGGCGAGGACCGTCACGCCCTGCCAGGCGGCGGGCAGCACGGGCGTGCTCCCGTCGGTTCCCTGGTCGGCGGCCCACAGGGCGAGGACCGTCTGCAGCAGGGCCGGGTGGACGCGGAAGCGTGCCGCGTCGTCCTGGGCGGTGCCGTCGAGGGCGACCTCGGCGAACAGGTCGTTCTCGTGCCGCCAGGCCGCTCGTACGGTCGGGAACGGTTCGTATCCCTGGGCGGCGAGCGTCCCGTACAGCTCATCGGTGTCGACGGGCCGGGCGTTCTCCGGCGGCCAGACGGCCAGGGCCGCCGTGTCGGGCGCCGGGTGGGCGGCGGCGGTGAGCGTTCCGGAGGCGTGCCGGGTCCATGCGGCGCCGGCGTCCTCGTGGGAGGGGCGCGAGTGGACGGTGACGGGGCGCAGGCCCGTGTCGTCGGCGGCGCCGACGGCCACCTGGATGCGGACGGTGCCGTCTTCGGGCAGGACCAGCGGCAGGTGTTCGGTGAGTTCGCCGACGACCGGGCAGCCGGCTTCGTCGCCGGCCCGGACGGCCCATTCGACGAGGGCGGTGCCGGGGACGACGGCCGAGTCCAGGACCGTGTGGCCGGCCGGCCAGGGGTGGGTGTGGAGGCCGAGGGTGCCGGTGAGGACCACGCCGGCGTCGCCGGCGAGGGCGACGACCGAGTCGAGGCCGGTCGGGTCGACGGGCTCGGTCGCCTCCAGCCAGTACCGCTCGCGCTGGAAGGCGTAGGTCGGCAGCTCCACCGGGCGGCCGTCGGCGAGGAATTCCCGCCAGTCGACGCCGACGCCGTGCACATGGGCCTGGGACAGGGAGGCGAGCAGGCGTGCCGGGCCGCCGTCGTCGCGGCGCAGGGAGCCGATGAACACCGCGTCGGCTTCGGCGTCCGCGATGGTGTCCTCGATGCCCATGCTCAGGACGGGGTGCGGGCTGGACTCGACGAAGACGTCGTGGCCCTGGGCGAGCAGTGCGCGCAGCGACTCCTCGAGCCGCACGGTGCGGCGCAGGTTCTCGTACCAGTAGTGCTCGTCCAGTGCGGTGGTGGAGATCCAGTCCCCGGTGACCGTGGAGAAGAACGGGACGGTGCTCTCGCGGGGTTCGAGGCCGGCGAGGTCCGTGAGGAGGGCGGCGTGGATGCGTTCGACGTGGGCGGAGTGGGAGGCGTAGTCCACGGGGATCTTCTTGGCGCGGACCTTGTCGCGGCCGCACTCGGCGACGAGTTCGTCGAGTGCGGTGGTGTCGCCGGAGACGACGACGGTGGCCGGGCCGTTGACGGCGGCCACGGACAGCTTGTCGCCCCAGCGTTCGATGCGGGTGAGGACCTGGTCGTGGGGGGCGGCGACGGACACCATGCCGCCGTGGCCCGAGAGTTCCCCGGCGATGGCCTGGCTGCGGACGGCGACGATCCTGGCCGCGTCGGCCAGGGACAGCGCGCCTGCCACGCATGCGGCGGCGATCTCGCCCTGGGAGTGGCCCAGGACGGCGGCCGGTCGCACGCCGTGGGCGCGCCAGAGCTCGGCGAGCGCGACCATGACCGCCCACAGGGCGGGCTGCGCCACGTCGACGCGGTCGAGGCCGGGGGCGTCACCGGTGCCGCGCAGGACGTCGCGCAGGGACCAGTCGACGTAGGGGGCCAGTGCCTGTTCGCACTCGGCGATGCGGTCGGCGAAGACGGTTGAGGCGTCGAGGAGTTCGGTGCCCATGCCGGCCCACTGTGAGCCCTGACCGGGGAAGACCAGGACGACCTTGCGTTCGCGGCCGCCGGTGAAGCCGCCGTGGACGACGCCGCCGGCGGGGGTGCCTTCGGCCAGTGCCCGCAGGCCGGCGGTGAGCTCGGCGCGGTCGGCGCCGGTGACGACGGCGCGCCGTTCGAGTGTCGAGCGCCGGGTGACCAGGGACGTGGCGATGTCGGCCGGGTCGGTGGCGGGTTCGTGCTCCAGGTGGGCGAGGAGGGCGCGGGCCTGGCCGCGCAGGGCCCGTTCGGTGCGGGCGGACAGCACCCAGGGCACGGCCCGGCCGGCGGCGTCGCCGCTCGTCGGGGCGGTGGGCGTGTCCGGCGTCTCCGTGTCGGCCGGTGCTTCTTCGAGGATGACGTGGACGTTGGTGCCGCTGATGCCGAACGAGGAGACGCCGGCCCGGCGGGGCCGTTCGGTCTCCGGCCAGTCGACGGCCTCGCCGAGCAGGGTGACGGCGCCGGCGGACCAGTCCACGTGGGGGCTGGGCTCATCGATGTGGAGGCTCTTGGGCAGCTGTCCGTGGCGCAGGGCCAGGACCATCTTCATGACGCCGGTGACGCCGGCGGCGGCCTGGGTGTGCCCGAGGTTGGACTTGATGGAGCCCAGCAGCAGGGGGCGGTCCTGCGGCCGGTCCTGGCCGTAGGTGGCGAGCAGGGCCTGGGCCTCGATGGGGTCGCCCAGCTTGGTGCCGGTGCCGTGGGCCTCCACGGCGTCGATGTCCAGGGGGGTCAGGCCGGCGTTGGCGAGGGCCTGGCGGATGACGCGCTGCTGCGAGGGCCCGTTGGGGGCGCTGAGGCCGTTGGAGGCACCGTCCTGGTTGACGGCGGAGCCCCGGACGACGGCGAGTACCTGGTGGCCGTTGCGGCGGGCGTCGGAGAGGCGCTCGACGAGCACCAGCGCCACGCCTTCGGAGAAGCCCGTCCCGTCGGCGGAGGCGGCGAACGGCTTGCACCGGCCGTCGCCGGCCAGTCCGCGCTGGCGGGAGAAGTCGGTGAACAGCCGCGGCGAGGACATGACGGTCACGCCGCCGGCCAGCGCCAGGGAGCATTCGCCCTGGCGCAGCGACTGCATCGCCATGTGCAGGGCGACCAGCGACGAGGAGCAGGCGGTGTCCACGGTCACGGCGGGGCCCTCCAGGCCCAGCGTGTAGGCGACGCGGCCGGAGGCGACGCTGAAGGCGTTGCCGTTGTTGACGTAGCCGGTCAGTTCCTCGGGCACGTCCGGGACGCGGGTGAGGTAGTCGCTGGAGGCCATGCCGGTGAAGACGCCGGTGCGGCTGCCGCGTACCGACCGGGGGTCGATCCCGGCGCGCTCGAAGACCTCCCAGGACGTTTCCAGCAGCAGCCGCTGCTGGGGGTCCATGGCCAGGGCCTCGCGGGGGCTGACGCCGAAGAAGTCGGCGTCGAACTCGGCGGCGTCGTTCAGGAAGCCGCCTTCGCGGGTGCGGGAGGCGCCGGGCCCGTCGGGCACGGCGTCGTAGAGCCCGTCGAGGTCCCAGCCTCGGTCGGCCGGGAAGGGGGCGATGGCGTCGGTTCCCGAGGACAGCAGCTCCCACAGGTCCTTCGGGGAGCGGACGCCGCCGGGGAGGCGGCAGGCCATGCCGACGATCGCGATGGGGTCGTCGGCCGCGTCCGGCGTCAGGGCCGGGTGCGCCGCGCCGGCACTACCGGTCTCGGCGTCGTCGCCGTCCGACAGCTCCGCTTCGAGGTACTCGGCGAGCGCGGCGGGGGCGGGGTAGTCGAAGGCCAGGGTGGCGGGCAGGCGCAGGCCGGTGGCGGTGCCGAGCCGGTTGCGGAGTTCGACGGAGGTCAGGGAGTTGAAGCCGAGGTCGCGGAAGGCGCGGTCGGCGTGGACGAGTTCGGTGCCGGTGTGTCCGAGCACGGCGGCCACGCAGGTGCTGACGAGGTCGAGCAGCAGGCCGCGGCGCTCGGCGCGGGGGCGCCCGGCCAGGCGTCGGCGCAGTCCGTCGGTGCCGGTGGCCTCGGCGGTGCTCGCCGTGCGGCGGGCGGGGCCGCGGTACAGCGCCCGCAGCAGGGACGGGATGCCGTCCGGGGTGCGCGGGCGCAGGGCGGAGGCGTCCATCCGCACCGGTACGAGCAGGGCCCTGCGGGTAGTGAGGGCGGCGTCGAAGAGTGCGAGGCCGTCCTCGGTGGTGAGGGTCTGGGCTCCCGACTGGCGTGCGGTGACGAGGTCGTTGTGGTCGAGGTGCGCGGTCATGCCGCTGGCCTGGGCCCACAGTCCCCAGGCGAGCGAGGTGGTGGGCAGGCCGTGGGTGCGGCGGTGCTGGGCGAGGCCGTCGAGGAAGGCGTTGGCCGCCGCGTAGTTGCCCTGGCCGGCGGAGCCGAACACGCCGGCGGCCGAGGAGAACAGTACGAGGTCGGCCAGGTCCAGGGAGGCCGTCAGCTCGTGGAGGTTGCGGGCCGCGTCGGCCTTGGGGCGGGTCACCGCCCGCAGGCGGCCGGGGGTCAGGGAGGCGATGACGCCGTCGTCGAGGACGCCTGCCGCGTGCACCACGGCCGTCAGGGGGTGTTCGGCGGGTACGGACGCCAGGAGCCCGGCCAGCGCGTCGCGGTCGGCGACGTCGCAGGCGGCGACGGTGACGTGGGCGGCGCCCAGTGCCGTCAGCTCCTCGCGCAGGGCCGCGGCGCCCGGGCTGTCGGGGCCCCGGCGGCTGGTGAGCGTCAGGTGGCGGACGCCGTGCCGGGACACCAGGTGCCGGGCCAGGAGCCCGCCCAGCTCGCCGGTGCCGCCGGTGATCAGCACGGTGCCCTCGGTGTCCCAGGGGCGGGGCACGGTGAGGACGACCTTGCCGACGTGGCGGGCCTCGGACACGAAGCGGAACGCGTCCCGGGCGTGCTGGACGTCCCAGGTGGTGACGGGCAGCGGCTGGAGCACGCCCTGTTCGAAGAGGGTGACCAGTTCCGCGAGCATCTGCTGGATGCGCTCGGGGCCCGCCTCGATCAAATCGAACGCCCGGTAGGTGACGCCCCGGTGGGTGCGGGCGACCTCGTCGGCGTCGCGGATGTCGGTCTTGCCCATCTCGACGAGGCGGCCGCCGGGCGGCAGCAGCCGCAGGGAGGCGTCCACGTACTCGCGGGCCAGGGAGTTCAGGACGACGTCCACGCCCCGGCCGCCGGTGAGGTCGCGGAAGCGGTCCTCGAAGTCGAGGGTGCGGGAGGAGGCCAGCTTCTCGGCGGGCCAGCCTTCGGCCCGCAGCAGGTCCTGCTTGCGGTCACTGGCGGTGCCGAGGACGTCCGCGCCCCAGTGGCGGGCCAGCTGGGCGGCGGCCATGCCGACGCCGCCGGCGGCGGCGTGCACGAGGACCGTTTCGCCCTCGGCCAGGCCGGCCAGGTCGCGCAGCGCGTAGTAGGCGGTCAGGAACACCACGGGGACGGCGGCCGCCTGGGCGAAGGACCAGTCGCGCGGCACGCGGGCCAGCACCCGGTGGTCGGCCACGGCCAGTGGGCCGAAGCCGCCGGGCACCATGCCCATGACGCGGTCGCCGACGGCGAGCCCGCTCACGCCGGGCCCGACCTCGACGACGACGCCGGCGGCCTCGGAGCCCAGGAACCGGGCGCCGCCGGGGTACATGCCGAGCGCGTTGAGGACGTCGCGGAAGTTCAGCCCCGCCGCCCGCACCTCGAGCCGGACCTGGCCGGGCTCCAGGGGCCCGGTGACGTCCGGGCAGGACACGAGCGCCAGGTTGTCGACGGTGCCCTTCTCCGGGATGTCCAGTCGCCACGGCTGGGCGGGGTCCGGGACGGTCAGCGGGGGGTGGGCGTGGGTGCGGACCAGACGCGGGGCGTAGGCGGTGCCCTGGCGGAGCGCCAGCTGGGGTTCGTCCGCGTCGATCAGGCCGGGCAGGGCCCGCCAGGAGGCGGCGTCGGCGTCGACGTCGGCCAGCACGATGCGGCCGGGGTGCTCGGACTGCGCGGAGCGGACGATGCCCCACGCGGAGGCCCCGGCGAGGTCGCGGACGTCCTCGCCGGAGTGGGTGGCGACGGCGTCGCGGGTGACGAGGACGAGCCGGGTGCCGGCGAAGTCGTCGTCGGCGAGCCAGGTCTGCAGCAGCTCCAGGACGGGGTCCAGGGCGGCGGCCACCTCGGACGGCGTGCCGTGTGCAGCGGGCAGGGGCACCAGCAGCACGTCGGGGGCCCGGTCCGCGGTGAGCGCGGCCAGGTCCTCCCCTGCCCGCGGGCACAGCCCGGCTTCGGCGAGGGCCGGGGGCGCCTCGCCCAGCAGGGCCCATCCGGCCGTGCCGGCCGGGCCGTCGGCCGGGCGGGGCAGCGGGGTCCACTCCAGGTGGAAGAGGGCGTCGCGGGCCGCGGAGGACGCGGGGTCGAGGAGCCCGTCCGCCACGGGCCGTACCGCGAGCGAGTCGATCGAGGCGACGGGGCGGCCCGTGCCGTCGGCCATCGCCACGGTGACGGCGTCCTTGCCGGCCGGGGTCAGCCGTACGCGCAGGGCGGTGGCGCCGGTCGCGTGCAGCGCGACGCCGGTCCAGGAGAACGGCATGCCGGGGCGGCCGTCCTCTTTGCCCAGCGGGCCGAGCCCGGCCGCGTGCAGGGCCGCGTCCAGCAGGGCGGGGTGGATGCCGCAGCGTGCCGCGTCCGCCAGGGCGGGCTCGGGCAGGGCCACGTCGGCGAAGACCTCCTCGCCCCGCCGCCAGGCCGCCCGTACGCCCTGGAAGACCGGGCCGTAGCCGTAGCCGTCCTCGGCGAGCCGGGCGTAGAACTCCTCGGTGTCCACGGCCTCGGCGCCGCGCGGGGGCCATGCCGCGAAGTCCCGCCAGTCCGCCGGGCCCTGCGCCTCGCCGGTGGCGAGCGTGCCCGTGGCGTGCTGGGTCCATGCCCCGCCGCCCGTGCCGGCGGTGGGGCCGGTCTGCCGCGCGTGCACGGTCACCGGCCGGCGGCCGGAGCCGTCCGGCTCGCCGACGGCGAGCTGGACCTGGACGTCACCGCGCTCGGGCAGGACGACGGGGGCGTGCAGGGTCAGCTCCTCGACGCGGCCGCAGCCGAGTTCGTCGCCGGCCCGGATCACGGCCTCCACCAGCGCCGCGCCCGGCACCACGACGACACCGGACACCGCGTGGTCGGCCAGCCAGGGGTGCGTACGGACCGACCAGCGGGCCGTCGCGACGATCCCGTCGCCGCCCGCGAGCTCCACCGAGGCGCCCAGCAGCGGGTGGCCGGGCGAACCCAGGCCCGCCGAGGCGACGTCGCCCGCGGCGCCTGCCGCGCGCGGCCAGAACCGCCGGCGCTGGAAGGCGTAGGTCGGCAGCTCGACGCGGCGGGCGGCCGTGCCGGCGAAGAACGCGTCCCAGTCGACGTCCACCCCGTGCACGCAGGCGTCGGCCAGGGACGTACGGAACCGGTCGAGCCCACCCTCGTCACGGCGCAGCGTGCCGGTCGTGGCCGCCGGGACGCCGGCGTCCTGGGCGGTCTCCTGCACTCCGGCGATCACCACCGGGTGCGGGCTGACCTCGATGAAGGCGCGGTACCCGTCGCGCAGCAGCGCCCGGGTGGCCTGTTCGAACTCCACGGTCTGCCGCAGGTTGCGGTACCAGTAGGCGGCGTCGAGGCCGGTGGTGTCGACCGGTTCGCCGTCGACCGTCGAGTAGAACGGGATGGCGGAGGGTCGGGGCGTGATGGGGGCCAGCACGGTCCGCAGTTCGTCGTGGATGCGCTCCACCTGGGCGGAGTGCGAGGCGTAGTCGACGGGGATGCGGCGGGCGCGGACGCCGTCGTCCTCGCACCCGGCGACGAGCGCGTCGAGGGCGTCCGGCGCGCCGGAGACCACCACGGAGTTCGGGCCGTTGACGGCGGCGAGGGACACGCGGTCGCCCCAGGCGCGCAGGCGCTCGCGCACCGCCTCGACGGGCTGGGCGACCGAGACCATGCCGCCCTGTGCGGAGAGGGCGGTCAGCGCCCGGCTGCGCAGGGCGACCACGCGGGCGGCGTCGTCCAGGGAGAGGGCGCCCGCCACACAGGCGGCGGCGATCTCGCCCTGCGAGTGGCCGAGGACGGCCGCGGGCTCGACGCCGTGCGCCCGCCACAGTCCGGCCAGCGAGACCATCACGGCGAACAGGGCCGGCTGGACCACGTCCACGCGGTCCAGGGAGGGGGCGTCCGGCACACCGCGCAGCACGTCGGGCAGGGACCAGTCGGTGTACGGCGCGAGCGCTGCCGCGCACTCGGCCATGCGGGCGGCGAAGACGGGGGACGTGTCGAGGAGTTCCAGCGCCATGCCGGCCCACTGCGAGCCCTGGCCGGGGAAGACGAACACGGCCTTCCGGCCGCCTTCGGCGGTGCCCTCGAGGACGCGGGGCGAGACGAGCCCCCCGGCCAGGGCGTCGAGCCCGGCCAGGAAGTCCTCGCGGCCGGTCGCGAGGACGGCGGCGCGGTGGTCCATGGCGGTCCGGCCGGTGGCCAGCGAGTACGCGATGTCGGTGCTGTCGGGCGCGGGGGTGGCCCGGACATGGGCGGCCAGGCGGCCGGCCTGCTCGCGGACGGCTTCGGCGCTCTTCGCCGAGAGAAGCCACGGCACGAGGGGCGTGCCGCGGTCATCTGCGTCGGTCGCCTCGGGGGCGAGAGCGGCGGCTTCGGGTGCGGAAGCGGCGGGCTCGGGGGCTTCTTCGAGGATGACGTGGGCGTTGGTGCCGCTGATGCCGAAGGAGGAGACGCCGGCGCGGCGCGGCCGGTCACCGCCGCCGGGCCAGGCGGCCGGCTCGGCGAGCAGCTCGACCGCGCCCTCCGTCCAGTCGACGTGCGGGGTGGGCTCGTCGATGTGCAGGCTCCTGGGCAGTTCGCCGTGGCGCATGGCCAGCACCATCTTCATGACGCCGGCGACGCCCGCGGCGGCCTGGGTGTGCCCGATGTTGGACTTGACGGAGCCGAGGCGCAGGGGCCGTTCCCGGTTCTGTCCGTAGGTGGCGAGGAGGGCCTGGGCCTCGATGGGGTCGCCCAGCTTGGTGCCGGTGCCGTGGGCCTCCACGACGTCGACGTCGGCGGCGGTCACGCCGGCGTTGGCGAGGGCCTGGCGGATGACGCGCTGCTGCGAGGGCCCGTTGGGGGCGCTGAGGCCGTTGGACGCACCGTCCTGGTTGACGGCCGAGCCCCGCACCACGGCGAGCACCGGGTGGCCGTTGCGCAGGGCGTCGGAGAGCCGCTCGACGAGCAGCAGTCCGGCGCCCTCGCTCCATCCGGTGCCGTCGGCGGCCGCCGCGAACGGCTTGCAGCGGCCGTCCGGTGCCAGGCCGCGCTGCCGGGAGAACTCCACGAAGGAGTAGGGGGTGGACATGACCGTCACACCGCCGGCCAGCGCCAGGGAGCACTCGCCCTGGCGCAGCGACTGCACCGCCATGTGCAGGGCCACGAGCGAGGACGAGCACGCCGTGTCGACGGTGACCGCCGGGCCCTCGAAGCCGAAGGTGTAGGCCACGCGGCCCGAGACGACGCTGCCGGCGTTGCCGGTCAGCAGGTGGCCGGCGACCTCGTCCCGGTCGCCGTCCAGAATGGTCTGGTAGTCGAGGGAGTTGGTGCCGGCGAACACCCCGGTCACGCTTCCGCGCAGGGTCTCGGGGTCGATGCCCGCGCCCTCGACGGCCTCCCACGCGGTTTCCAGCAGCAGCCGCTGCTGCGGGTCCATGGCCAGGGCCTCGCGCGGGGAGATCCCGAAGAAGGCGGGGTCGAACCCGGCCGCGTCGGCGAGGAATCCGCCCTCGCGGGCGTAGCTGGTGCCCTGGTGGTCGGGGTCGGGGTGGTAGAGCCCGTCGAGGTCCCAGCCGCGGTCGGCGGGGAACGGGGATATCCCGTCGCCGCCGCCGGAGACGAGGGACCAGAACTCCTGCGGGGAGCTCACCCCGCCGGGGAAGCGGCAGGCCATGCCCACGATGGCCACCGGCTCGTCGGATCCCGCGGCGCCTGTCTGCCGGGTCACCGCGTCGGTGGTGCCGGGGCCGCCCAGGGTCAGGGTGCGCAGGTGTGCGGCGACGGCGAGGGCCGTGGGGTGGTCGAAGAGCAGGGTGGCGGACAGGCGGACGCCGGTGGCGGCCGTGAGCCGGTTGCGCAGCTCGACCGCCGTCAGCGAGTCGAAGCCCAGCTCCCGGAAGGCGCGGTGGGCGTCGACGGCGTCCGGTGAGGAGTGGCCGAGGACCTTGGCGGTCTCCTCCCGGACCAACTCCACCAGAACGCGTTCCTGTTCGGCCGCCGGCAGCGCGGCGATGCGGTCGCGCAGCGGGGAGGCACCGCCCGGCCCGCCCGCCGCGCCTGCTCCGCCGCCGGTCGCGCGGTCCTGCAGGGCGCGGCGCGCCTCGGGCAGGTCGGCGAGGAGCGGGCTGGGCCGGACGGCGGTCAGGGCGGGGGCGTACGCGTCCCAGTCCACGTCGGCCACGGTCACGTTCGCCGCGCCCCGGGCGACGGCCCGGCTCAGGGCGGCGACGGCGAGGCGGGGGTCCATGGGGGTGAGCCCGTCGCGGCGCATGCGGTCGGCGAGGGTGGTGCCGCCGGCCGCCATGCCGCGGTCCGCCCAGGGGCCCCAGGCCACCGAGGTCGCGGCCAGGCCCGTGGCGCGGCGCTGTTCGGCCAGGGCGTCGAGGAACGCGTTGGCCGCGGCGTAGTTGGCCTGGCCGGCGTTGCCGAGCACGCCCACGACGGACGAGAACAGCACGAACACCTCCAGGTCCATGCCCTGGGTGAGCTCGTGCAGGTTGAGCGCCGCGACGGTCTTCGGGCGCAGTACGGCCTCGTAGCGCTCGGGGGTCAGCGAGCCGAGCACGCCGTCGTCGAGCACGCCCGCGGCGTGCACCACACCGGTCAGCGGCACGTCGGAGGGGATGGCGGCCAGCAGGTCCGCGAGCGCGTCGCGGTCGGCGGCGTCGCAGGCGGCGATGGTGACCCGGGTGCCCAGGGCGGTGAGTTCGGCCTCCAGCTCGGCCGCGCCCGGGGCGCCCGCGCCCCGGCGCCCGGTGAGCAGGAGGTGCTCCGCCCCGGCGCCGGCCAGCCAGCGCGCCACGTGCGCGCCCAGCGCGCCCGTGCCGCCGGTGACCAGGACGGTGCCGCGTACGGCGGGGGTCTCCTCGGCGTTTCCGCGGGCGGCCGCCCGGACGAGGCGGCGGGCGAAGACGCCCGCGGGGCGGATGGCGAGCTGGTCCTCGGTGTGCCCGCCGGCGAGCACACCGAGGAGGGCGGCCACGCTCCGGTCGTCCATGGCCTCGGGAAGGTCGATCAGACCGCCCCAGCGCTGCGGGAGCTCCAGGGCGACGACCCGGCCCAGACCCCACGCCTGGGCCTGTACGGGGTGGGGCACCGTGTCCGTCCGGTCGGCCGCCACCGCCCCCCGGGTGACGCTCCACAGCGGTGCCTCGGCGGAGAGGTCCTCCAGGATCCGTACGAGCCCGGTGGTGGCGGCCAGTCCGCGGGGCACCGACGGGTGGTCGGGGTGCGGGCGTTCGTCGAACGCCAGGAGCGACAGGACACCGGCGAGGGGGCCTTCGGCGAGCCGTGCGGCGACGGCGGCACGGTCGTCGTCCCCGGCGCCCGGGCCCGCCAGTGCCAAGCGCTCGGCCCGCGTGCCGTGGGCCGTGAGGGCGTCGGCGAGGCCGGTGGTCCACGGGTCGTCGTGGCCGTCGGGCACCACGATCAGCCAGCGGCCCGACGCCGTCCGGTCGGTGAGTCCGGTGACCGGGGTCCAGCGGGCGCGGTAGCTCCAGCTGTCCACGGTGGTGAGGGTTCTGCGCCGGCGGCGCCACGAGGAGAGGGTGGGGAGCAGGGTGCCGAGGGAGGTCTCGGCGTCGTCGCCGTCGAGGGCCAGGACGGTCGACAGTTCGGTCACGTCGCCGCGTTCGACCGCCGACCAGAAGCCGGACTCGTCGGGGTCGCCGGGGGCGGTGTGGGGGGCGTCCGGGCCGGTCAGCCAGTACTGCTGGCGCTGGAAGGGGTAGGTCGGCAGCTCCACGTGCCGGGCGGCGGTTCCGGCGAAGAACGCCCGCCAGTCCATGCGGGCGCCGTGCGCGGAGGCGGCGGCAACGGCCTCGGTGAGCGCCCGGGCCTCGGAGCGGTCGCGGCGCAGGGCGGAGAGCAGCAGCGGAGCGGGCGAGGTGGTGGTGGCGGTGGTGGTCAGGGAGGCCTCGACCATCGGGGTGAGCACCCCGCCGGGGCCGATCTCCACGAACGTGGCGACGCCCTCGGCTTCGAGCATGCGCACCCCGGCGCAGAACCGGACGGCCTCGCGGACCTGGCGCACCCAGTACTCCGGGGAGCGCAGTTCCTCCGCCGTGGCGATCCGGCCCGACACCGTGGAGACGACGGGGATGCGCGGGGCGTCGTAGCGCAGGCCTTCGGCGACGCGCCGGAAGTCCTCCAGCATGGCGTCCATGCGCGGCGAGTGGAAGGCGTGGCTGACCCGCAGCCGCTTGACCTGCCGCCCCTGGTCCTTCCAGTGGGCGGCGATGGCGGAGACGGCCTCTTCGTCGCCCGAGACGACCACGGACTGCGGTCCGTTGACGGCTGCGAGGTCCACAGCGCCGGAACCGGGGCCCGTACCTTCGTTGCTTGCGTATTCGGCCAGCGAGGCACGGATCTCGTCCTCGGTGGCCTGGACGGCCATCATCGCGCCGCCCGGGGGCAGGGCCTGCATCAGGCTGCCGCGCGCCGCGACGAGCGCGGCGGCGTCCTCCAGGGAGAGCACGCCGGCCACGTGCGCGGCGGAGAGTTCGCCGATGGAGTGACCGCCGACGAAGTGCGGTGTCATGCCCCACGACTCGAGGAGCCGGAACAGGGCGACCTCGACGGCGAACAGCGCGGCCTGCGTGTACTGCGTCTCGTCCAGCAGCGCGGCGTCGGCCGATCCCTCGTCGGCGAAGACGATCTCGCGGACCGGGCGCTCCAGATGCCGGTCCAGCTGCGCGCACACCGCGTCGAACGCCTCGGCGAAGACCGGGTGGCTCGCGTGGAGTTCGCGTCCCATCGCGGGGCGCTGCGAGCCCTGGCCCGCGAAGAGGAACGCCATCGGAGCCTTGGCGGCCGCGCCGGTGACGACTCCGGCCGTGTCACGGCCCTCGGCCAGGGCGTCCAGGCCGCGCAGGAACTCCTCCCGCTCCCCGGCCACGACGGCCGCGCGGTGCTCCATCAGCGCCCTGGTCCCGGTCAGCGAGCGGGCCACGTCCTCGGGGGCCAGGTCCGCGCGGGCGCGGACGTGCCGGGCGAGGCGGGCGGCCTGTGCCCGCAGGGCCTGCGGGGACCGGGCCGACAGGACCCAGGGCAGGGCGCCTCGCGAGAACTCCTGCGGGGCTTCCGGCGGGGTTGCCTGCGGGGCTTCTTGCACGGCCTCCTGCGGGACATCCTCCAGGATGACGTGCGCGTTGGTGCCGCTGACGCCGAACGCGGAGACGGCGGCGCGGCGGGGCCGGTCCGTCTCCGGCCAGGCTTCCGAGTCCGTCAGCAGCTTCGCGCTGCCGGCCGACCAGTCGACGTGCGGGGTGGGCTCGTCGATGTGCAGGGTCCGGGGGACGGTGGCGTGGCGCATGGCCATGACCATCTTCATGACGCCGGCGACGCCCGCGGCGGCCTGCGTGTGCCCGATGTTGGACTTGAGCGAACCGAGCAGCAGCGGCCGGCCGGCCGGGCGCTGCTGCCCGTACGTGGCCAGCAGGGCCTGGGCCTCGATGGGGTCGCCCAGCGTCGTACCGGTGCCGTGGGCCTCCACGACGTCGACGTCGGCCGCGGTCACGCCGGCGTTGGCGAGGGCCTGGCGGATGACGCGCTGCTGCGAGGGCCCGTTGGGGGCGGTCAGTCCGTTGGAGGCACCGTCCTGGTTGACGGCGCTGCCGCGGACGACGGCCAGCACCGGGTGACCGTTGCGGCGGGCGTCGGAGAGCCGCTCCACGAGCAGCAGCCCGACGCCCTCGCTCCATCCCGTGCCGTCGGCGGCCGCCGCGAACGGCTTGCAGCGGCCGTCCGCGGCCAGCCCCCGCTGCCGGGAGAACTCCACGAACATCTGCGGGGTCGACATCACGGTCGCCCCGCCCACCAGGGCCAGCGAGCACTCGTCCTGGCGCAGCGACTGCACCGCCATGTGCAACGCGACGAGGGACGACGAGCAGGCCGTGTCGACGGAGACCGCCGGGCCCTCCAGGCCGAGGACGTAGGAGATCCGGCCCGAGGCGACGCTGATGGTGTTGCCGGTCAGCAGGTGCCCCGCGACCTCCTCCTGCTTCTTGCCGGGACCGTCGTCGTAGTAGCCGTGACCGGTGCCGACGAAGACGCCGGTACGGGTGCCGGCGAGGGACTCCGGGTCGATGCCGGCCCGTTCGACGACCTCCCACGCGGTTTCCAGCAGCAGCCGCTGCTGCGGGTCCATGGCCAGGGCCTCGCGCGGGGAGATCCCGAAGAAGGCGGGGTCGAACTCGCCCGCCTCGTGCAGGAATCCGCCCTCGCGGGAGTACGTGGTCCCGTGGCGGCCGGGGTCGGGGTCGTACAGGCCCTCCAGGTCCCAGCCGCGGTTGCCGGGGAAGGCGGAGATGGCGTCGACGCCGTCGTGGACCAGGTCCCAGAGCTCTTCCGGGGACCGTACGCCGCCGGGGTAACGGCAGCCCATGGCGACGATCGCGATGGGTTCCCGGCGCTTGTCCTCCACCTCTCCCAGCTGCTGACGGGTGTCGTGAAGGTCCGCGATGGCCCGCTTCAGATACTCGCGGAGCTTCTCCTCGTTCGACGTCACGCTGTCAACCCCTCGGTGGTGTGCCGGGAAATGCCCGTTGGAGCCTGGCCGTTCGGCCGTCGTCGAGGGGGGCGAAGAGACTGCCGACACCCACGTCCGACCATTTCCTGCTCATCTTCGTCAACGTGGACTGCGGGTTTCCCTAGATGCGCAGCCGAAAATGGGCGCACCGCACACCCGGAGGTGCGCGGTGCGCCCGTCGGCCGATGTCAGTGGCTCTGGCTGAGCCAGTTCTCGATGATTTCGGCGGTCTTCGCGGAGTCCTCCCGCATCATCGACAGGTGGTCCGCCGCGACCAGCCGGACGGCGGCCGAGGCGACCAGCGGCTCCTGCTGCTTCGACTGACCGCCGTCCGTCTCCGGGGTCTCCAGCCCCTGGAGGGACCGGTCGCACTTGATCTCGAGGACGGGGGCCGTGGTGTGCTGGACGTCCAGGGCGTTCAGCAGGACCATCCACCGGCCCATCGCGGACAGCCGCGAGTTGGTCAGGCGTACGGGCGATTCCTCCTTGCCGCGGAAGTTGAGCCGCATCATGCCCATGTAGTCGACGCCCTCGTCGCTGTTGTGCTGGAAGCTCAGCGTGTCCAGCAGCACGACGGCCGCGGGCTTGATGCCCCACGTGTGCTCCAGCACCCCGGCCGCCGCGTAGGCGAACGAACCGCCGGAGGAGTGACCGGCCAGGACGAAGGGCTCGCCGTCGCTGGCGCGGAGCGCGCTCTCGGCGATGACCCGCGCGGCGACCTCGGGCGTCGCCGGCAGCCGCTCACCCGTGGCGAAGCCGACCAGCGGCAGCGCGGCCACGTCCCTCCTGCCCCGGAAGTGCGCGGCGAGGCGGGAGTACTGGTGGACGCCCGCGTTGGCGGTGGGCGCGCTGACACAGATCAGCTTCGGGCTGCCGGTGCCTTCGGCCAGCGTCGCCGACAGGGGCAGGTCCTCCAGTTCCGCCGTCGCCTCGAAGGTGGGGCGCAGCGCGGCGACGGTGGCCAGCATGCGCTGGGCCTCCCTCAGCTTGCCGTTCTCCATCGCGTCGAGGAACAGCCGCTCCAGCGAGTCGATCTCCGGTTCGCCGGACGACATCCTCATGGCGCCGCCGGAGGAGTCCCCGGCCGACTGCGAGGACAGCTCGCTGCGCAGCCAGGCGGCCAGGTCGGCGGGCGTCTTGCTGTCGAACACCAGGGTCGCCGGCAGGCTCAGCCCGGTGACGGTCATGAGGCGGTTGCGCAACTCCACGGACGTCAGGGAGTCGAAGCCCAGCTCGTAGAAGTCGCGGTGCGCTTCGACGGTGTCGGGCGAGGCGTGACCGAGGACGGCGGCGGCCTCGGCGCGGACGACGTCCACGACGTGGCGGACGCGCTCGCTGTCGCCCATCGCCAGCAGCTGCTGGATGAAGGTGTCCGGCGTGCCCGCCCCTGCGGCGGCGTTCACGGCCGCGCGGCGGGCCCTGCCCAGCAGACCGCGGAACAGCGGGGCCACCTCGCCCTGCGGCCGCATGCCGCTCCTGGGCAGCCCGAGCGGTACGACGACCGGTTCGGTGGACCGGACGGCGGCGGTGAACAGGGCCAGGCCCTCTTCGACCGACAGGGGCGGCAGGTCGCCGCCCGCCTGTATGCGCTGAGCGGCGGTGGCGACATCGTGCTGTACGTCCACCCGCCCGTCCGTTTCCGGTGCGGCGTCGGTGTCCAGGGCCCAGGGGCCCCAGGCGAGCGACGTGCCCACGAGGCCGCGAGCGGTGCGGTGGTGGGCGAGGGCGTCCAGGAACGCGTTCGCCGCGGAGTAACCGCCCTGGAACGGGCCGCCCATCACGCCGGCCAGGGACGAGAAGGTGATGAACGCCGCCAGGCCGAGGTCGGCGGTGAGCTCGTGCAGGTGCCACGCCGCGTCGGCCTTGGCCCGCAGGACACCGGCCACACGGTCGGGGGTCTGGGAGGTGACGGCTCCGTCGTCGTGCACGCCGGCGGTATGGACGACCGCGGTCAGCGGGTGCTCCGCCGGTATTCCGGCCAGCAGTGCGACGACCGCGTCGCGGTCCGCCACGTCGCACGCCGCGATCGTCACCTGGGCGCCCAGATCACGGAGTTCCTTCTCCAGCTCGTCGGCGCCAGGGGCGTCCGGCCCCCGGCGGCCGGCGAGCAGCAGGTGCCGCGTGCCCGTGGCGGCCAGTCGCCGGGCGAGACGGCCGCCCAGCGCGCCCGTGCCGCCGGTGATCAGTACGGTGCCGTCGGCGTCCCACGCGGGGGCCGGCGTGCTCGCGTCGGTGGTCACGCGGGCCGGAGCGTCGGTGGTCACGCGGGCCAGACGCCCCACGCGCACGACGCCGTCCCGGACCACGAACTGGGCGTCGCCGGTGGCCAGCAGCGCGGGCAGGGCCGGCAGCAGCGCCGCGGCGTCCTGCTCGTCGCCGAGGTCGGCCAGGGCGAAGCGGTCCGGGTGCTCGGCCTGGGCCGAGCGCACCAGGCCCCACACCGCGCCCGCCGCCAGGTCCTCGACGCCCTCGCCGGAATCGGCGGCGATCGCCCTGCGGGTCATGAAGACCAGGCGTGAGCCGGCGGACCGCTCCTCCCCCAGCCACTCCTGGACCAGGCCCAGGACACGGGCCGTCAGCTCGTGCACCGTGCCGGGCACATCGTCCCCAGCACCCCAGACCGGGACGAGCACCAGGCCCTCGTCGCCGGCCAGGCCCTTCAGGGAGGCTGTCGGCTCGCCCACCCCGAACTCGTCGCCGCCGCCCAGCGTCACATGCCGGACGTCACCTGCCGCCTGGACCTCCGGGGCCGGAGTCCAGTCCACGCGGAACAGCGGATCCCGTCCGCTGCCCGAGGCCGACAGGCCGACTGCCGAGGGCGCCTGCAGAGCCAGCGACTCCACGGAGAGCACCGGGGCACCCGCGGCATCGACTGCCGCGACGGACAGCGCGTTCTCGCTGCCATCGAGCTTCGTCAGGCGGACGCGCAGCCGGGCGGCACCGGTGGCGTGCAGCGACACACCGCTCCAGGAAGAGGGCAGCAGGACGGCGTCCTCGTCCTCCCCCGCTCCGGCGAGCCCGGCGGCGTGGACCGCCGAGGCCAGCAGCGCCGGGTGCAGCCCGAAGTGCCCGGCGTCCCCGTGTCCGTCCCCGTGTGCGTCCCCGTGTCCATCCCGGCCGCCGTCCCCGGACGTGCCGCCCGGCAGCTCGACCTCCGCGAAGGTCTCGTCACCGCGCGTCCAGACCGCACGCAGACCCTGGAAGGCCGGCCCGTAGTCGGTCGCGTCGTAGAAGCCGTCCAGGTCGACGGCTGCGGCGCCCAGGGGCGGCCAGACCGACGCGTCGAACTCCGCGATCCGCTCCCCCACCGTCAGCACACCGCTGACGTGCCGCGTCCACGGCTGGTCCGGGGCGTGTGCCGGGCGCGAGTAGACGGCCACCCGGCGGGCTCCCGACGCGTCGGGGGCCTCGAGCCAGACCTGCAGGGCCACGGCCCCGTCCTCGGTCAGTACGAGCGGCTCGGTCAGGTCGAGCTCCGCGACCCGGTCGCATCCGGCCTGGTCACCGGCGCGGACGGCCAGCTCCAGGAAACCGGTCCCGGGGAAGAGGACCGTGCCACCCACCATGTGGTCGAGCAGCCAGGGGTGATCCTGAGCCGAGAGCCGGCTCGTGAACATCATCCCGTCCGAGTCCGCCAGCGGCACGGCCGCGCCCAGCAGCGGATGCCCGGCCGGGATGAGGCCCGCGCCCGTGACATCACCCGTGCGCGTGGCCGGCGTCGGCCAGTAGCGCTGGTGCTGGAAGGCGTACGTCGGCAGGTCGACACGGCGGGCGCCGGTGCCGGTGCCGGTGATGAGGGCCGTCCAGTCGACGTCGACGCCTGCGACGTGGAGTCGTGCGAGGGCGGTGAGCAGGGCGGTCTCTTCGGGGCGGTCCTTACGCAGGGCCGGTACGACCACGAGGTCGCCGTTGTCGACGTCCAGGCTCTGCTGGGCCATGGCGGCGAGCACACCGTCCGGGCCCAGCTCGAGGAACGCGGTCGCACCGGCCTTGGCGAGCGCCTTCACCCCGTCGGCGAAGCGCACGGCCTCGCGGACGTGCCGCACCCAGTACTCGGGGCTGCAGATGAGGTCGGTCGCCACTTCGCCGGTCACGTTCGACACGAGCGGGATCTTCGGCGCGGAGTAGGACAGCGTCGACGCGATCTGCCGGAACTCCTCCAACATCGGATCCATCAGCGGGGAGTGGAAGGCGTGGCTGACCGACAGACGCTGCGTTTTACGGCCCTCGGCGGCGAATTTCTCCGCGATCTGCAGCACCGCGGCTTCGTCACCGGCGATGACAAGCGAGTTCGGGCCGTTGACCGCCGCGATGGAGACACCTTCGACCAGGCGGGGCAGTATCTCGTCCTCGGTGGCCTGGACGGCCACCATCGCACCACCCGCAGGCAGCGCCTGCATCAGCCGCGCCCGGGCCGCCACCAGCGTGCACGCGTCATCCAGGGACAGCACCCCGGCCACATGCGCAGCAGCGATCTCACCGATGGAATGACCAGCAAGGAAGTCCGGTCGCACACCCCAGGACTCCACGAGACGGAACAGCGCCACCTCGACCGCGAACAACGCAGGCTGCGTAAACCCGGTCTCGCTCAGCGCACCGGCGTCATCGCCGAACAGCACCTCCCGCAGCGAACCATCCATCCGCTCCAGCACCGCATCCAGCGCCTGGGCGAACACCGGGAACCGGCCGTACAACTCACGACCCATCCCCACCCGCTGCGAACCCTGACCCGAGAAGAGGACAGCCAGCGTCCGGTCACCGGTCGCCGCGCCGCGCGCCACCTCGGCCACGGCGCCGCCGCCGGCCAGCAGCACCGCGCGGTGCTCAAAGGCCGACCGGCCCGCCGCCAGCGAGAAGCCCACGTCCACCGGGGAGAGCCCGGCCAGGGACGACACCCGCTCAAGCTGCTGGGCCAGTGCGGCCGCCGACTTCGCCGAGACGGGCCACGGGGTCACGGCGGAGTCGTGCCCGGCCCGTGCGTCCTGCTCCCCGGCCGGCTCGTCGGCCGGCGGGGCCTGCTCGATGATGGCGTGCGCGTTCGTGCCGCTGATGCCGAAGGACGAGACACCCGCACGCCACGGCCGGTCCACCTCGGGCCACGGCTTCTGGTCGGTCAGCAGCTCCACCGCGCCCATGGACCAGTCCACGTGGGACGAGGGCCGGTCAAGGTGCAGCGTCTTCGGCAGTACTCCGTGCCGCATCGCCATGACCGTCTTGATGACGCCCGCGACGCCGGCCGCCGCCTGGGTGTGGCCGATGTTCGACTTCACCGACCCCAGGAGCAGCGGGCGGTCCTCCGGCCGGTCCTGCCCGTAGGTGGCCAGGAGCGCCTGCGCCTCGATCGGGTCGCCGAGCGGCGTACCCGTGCCGTGTCCCTCGACCGCGTCGACATCGGCGGTGGACAGGCCCGCGCTGGCGAGGGCCTGGCGGATGACCCGCTGCTGCGAGGGGCCGTTGGGGGCGGTGAGCCCGTTGGACGCACCGTCCTGGTTGATCGCCGAGCCACGCACGACCGCGAGGACCTGGTGTCCGTTGCGGCGTGCGTCGGACAGCCGCTCCAGGACGAGCATGCCCACGCCCTCGGACCACGCCGTGCCGTCCGCGGTGTCCGAGTAGGTCTTGCACCGGCCGTCGGGGGCCAGGACGCCCTGCACGGTGAAGCCCGTGAAGTTGGCGGGCGTGGTCATCGTCGTGACGCCGCCCGCGAGGGCGAGCGAGCACTCGCCGGTACGCAGGGCCTGGGCGGCCCAGTGGAGGGCGACGAGGGACGACGAGCACGCCGTGTCGACGGTGACGGCCGGGCCTTCGAGGCCGAAGGTGTAGGAGACGCGTCCGGAGACGACGCTCGCGGCGAGGCCGGTGCCGGCGTGGCCGCCGACGTCCTCCTTCGAGTTCATCACCAGCGCGCCGTAGTCCAGGCCGCTCGTGCCGACGAAGACGCCGGTCCGGCTGCCGTGCAGGCCTTCCGGGTCGATCCCGGCGCGCTCGAACGCCTCCCAGGAGGTTTCCAGCAGCAGGCGCTGTTGCGGGTCCATGGCGAGCGCCTCGCGCGGCGAAATGCCGAAGAACCCGGCGTCGAAGTCGGCGACGTCGTGCAGGAACCCGCCCTCGAGGCTCGCGCTGCGGCCCCGGCCGTCGGGGCCGCCGGTGCGCAGGGTCTCCAGGTCCCAGCCGCGGTCGGTCGGGAAGCCGGAGATGCCTTCCCGGCCTTCGTGGACGAGCTGCCACAGGTCTTCGGGGGAACGCACGCCGCCGGGCAGACGGCAGGCCATGCCGACGATGACGACCGGGTCCTCGGCCACCGCCGACGCGACCGCGACGGGGAGGTTCGCGTCTCCGTGCTCGTCCAGCAGCTCCCTGACGATGTGCTGCGCGAGGGCGACGGGGGTGGGGTAGTCGAAGACGAGCGTGGCGGGCAGGCGCAGACCGGTGGCCGTGGTCAGGCGGTTGCGGAGTTCGACGGCGGTCAGCGAGTCGAAGCCCAGGTTGTGGAAGTCCTGCGTCGCCTCGATCGCCTTGGCCGAGGCGTGGCCGAGAACGGCGGCGGCCTCGGTCCGTACGAGCTCCACCGCGAACCGGGCGCGCTCGTCCTCGCCCAGGCCCAGCAGCTGGCGGGTGAGCGCCGCCGCCGTACCGGCCCCTCCGGCCGCGGTCGCGGCCGTTCGCCGGGTGCCCCTGACCAGACCGCGCAGCAGCGGGGGTACGTGACCCTGTATCCGGGTGGCCCCGGAGCCCGAGGCCTGGCCGATGAGGACGAGGTACGGCTCGTCCGACGTCGTGGCGGCGTCGAACAGGGCCAGGCCCTGCTCGACCGTGAGCGGGGGCATGCCGGAGGCCGCGATGCGCTGCATGTCGGCCTCGGACAGCGTGCCCGTCATGCCGCTGGTCTGCGCCCACGCGCCCCATGCCAGGGACTGCGCGGGCAGACCCTGGGCGGCACGGTGCTGGGCGAGGGCGTCGAGGAAGACGTTGCCGGCGGCGTAGTTGCCCTGGCCTGCGCTGCCCATCACACCCGAGATGGAGGAGTACGTGATGAACGCGGCCAGGTCGATGCCCTGCGTGGCCTGGTGAAGGTTCCATGCCGCGTCCACCTTCGGCCGCAGCACGGCCGACAGACGCTCAGGCGTCAGGGAGGTGACCACGCCGTCGTCGAGGACACCGGCCGTGTGGATCACCGCGGTCAGCGGGTGCTCTTCGGGGATCGCGGCCAGGAGGCCGGCGACTGCGCCGGCATCGGTGACGTCGCACGGCGCGACCGTCACGTCCGCGCCGTGGGCGATCAGCTCCGCCTGCAGCTCCAGCGCACCCGGCGCCTCTGCGCCACGGCGGCTCACCAGCAACAGGTGCTTCACGCCGCGCTCGGCCACCAGGTGTCGTGCGAGCTCGCCACCGAGACCACCGGTACCGCCGGTGATGAGGACCGTACCGTCGGGGGCCCACTGTCGCGGCATCGTCAGCACAATCTTGCCGATGTGACGGGCCTGGCTCATGAAGCGGAACGCCTCGGGCGCCCGTCGTACGTCCCACGAAGCGACCGGCAAGAGCCTCAGGGCTCCCTGATCGAACAGCTCCAGCAGTTCGGCGAGCATCTCCTGGGTCCGGTCCGGACCCGCCTCGGCGAGGTCGAAGGCCCGGTAACGCACCCCGCTCAGCGCCTCGGGGTCACGGATGTCGGTCTTGCCCATCTCCAGGAAACGACCGCCCGGCGCCATCAACCGCAGCGACGCGTCCACGAACTCGCCCGCCAGCGCGTTCAGCACCACATCCACACCACGGCCACCCGTGACCTGCCGGAACCGCTCCTCGAAGTCCGTCGACCGGGACGACGCGATGTGATCCTCCGGAACACCCAACTCACGCAGGGTCTCCCACTTACCCTCACTCGCCGTCGCGAACACCTCGGCACCCACATGCCGCGCGAACTGAATCGCCGCCATGCCGACACCACCCGCGCCGGCGTGAATCAAGATCGACTCACCCGCCCGCAGACCGGCCAGATCCTTCAACGCATACAGAGCCGTCAGGAACACCAGCGGCACCGAAGCCGCCTCCACCCCCGACCAACCCTGCGGCACTCCAGTCACATACCGCTCATCCACCACAGCCATCGGACCGAAGCCACCCGGCACCATGCCCATCACCCGGTCGCCCGGGCGAACACCGTGCACATCGGCGCCCGTCTCGGTCACCACACCGGCAGCCTCGGCACCCAGCGGACCGGCCTCGCCCGGGTACATGCCGAGGGCATTGAGAACGTCGCGGAAGTTGACGCCCGCGGCCTCGACAGCCACCCGGATCTGCCCCGGAGCCAGCGGCTCCAGCGCCTCCGGATGCGGGGCGAGCACCAGGCCGTCCAGGCTGCCCTTGGCCCCGGCATCCAGCCGCCACGGCTCACCGGCCGGAGGCACCAGACCGCGCCCCGCGACCGTACGGGCCAACCGGCCCACCCGCAGCGCACCGTCCCGCACCACGAACTGCTCGTCGCCCGTGGCAAGCAGCCCGGGCAGACCCGGCAGCACACCCACGACACCGTCGAGCTCACCGTCGACGTCGAGGAGCGCGAAGCGGCCCGGGTTCTCCGACTGCGCCGAGCGCACCAGACCCCACACCGCAGCCGCCGCGAGGTCGTCGACGGACTCGCCGGAACCGGCGGCGATCGCCTTGCGGGTGACGAAGACCAGACGCGAGGTCTCGAACCGCTCCTCCGCCAGCCACTCCTGGACCAGCCCGAGCACTCGGCCCGTCAGCTCGTGCACCGCGGCAGGAGCCTCGGCGCCGGCGCCCGAGAGGGGAACGAGCACCAGGCCCTCATCGCCCGTGACCTCTGCCAGAGAGCCGGCCGTCGCACCGACGCCGAACTCGTCCACGGCGCCCAATGACACGCATCGGACCTCCTCCGAGGACTGTGCCTGTGCTTCGGGGGCGGCGGCCCAGTCCAGGTACAGCAGCGGGTTCTGCTCGGTGCCCTGGTGGGCGGGCGCCACCACGGCCTGCCGCGCCCGCATCGCCAGCGTCTCGACGGTCAGCACCGGAGCGCCCTCGACGTCGGCGACCGCGATGGTCAGCGAGTTCTCGCCGAGCTTGACCATGCGGGCCCGTACGACCGAGGCACCGCCGGCGTGCAGCGACACACCGCTCCAGCCGAAGGGCATCACGACGTAGCCGTCGTTGCCGACACCGGCGATTTCGTGGGCATGCAGCACCGCGTCCAGCAGCGCCGGATGGATGCCGAAGCGCTCGGCGTCCTCAAGGGCATCGTGCGGCAGCGCCGCCTCGATGAAGACCTCGGCGTCACGCATCCAGACCGAGCGCAGCCCCTGGAACACCGGGCCGTACTCGGTCCGGTCGTAGTAGCCCTCGATGTCCACGGCGATCGCGTCCCGGGGCGGCCAGACGGAGGCGTCGAACTCCGCAACCCGCTCGCCGGTGCCCAGCAGACCCGCGGCATGCTCGCTCCACGCCTGATCGGCGGCATGCTCCGGGCGCGAGTAGAAGTTCACCGTACGGACGCCGGTCTCGTCGGGCGCACCCATCAGCACCTGAACGAGCGCGGCGCCGTCCTCGGCCAGCACCAACGGGGCGAGCAGCGTAAGTTCCTCGACCCGGTCGCAGCCGACCTGGTCGCCGGCGCTCATGGCCAGCTCCAGGAATCCGGTGGCCGGGAACATGACCTTTCCGTCCACGACGTGGTCGACGAGCCAGGGGTGCGACTGCAGCGACAGCCTGCCCGTGAACAGCACCTCTTCGGAATCCGCGAGGGCCAGGGTCGCGCCCAGCAGCGGGTGTTCCGCCGGGGACAGACCGGCGCCCGTCACATCACCCGTGAGCACAGCGGGCGTCGGCCAGTAGCGCTCGTGCTGGAAGGCGTACGTCGGCAGGTCGACGCGGCGGGCGCCGGTGCCGGTGAACAGGGCCGCCCAGTCCAGGTCGATGCCCGCCACATGCAGCACCGCGAGGGCGGTGAGCAGGGCGGTCTCTTCGGGGCGGTCCTTGCGCAGGGCCGGTACGACGACAGCCTCGTGGTCGTCCAGGCTCTGCTGGGCCATCGCGGCGAGCACGCCGTCCGGGCCCACCTCGAGGAACGCGGTCGCACCGGCCTCGGCCAGGGCCGTCACACCGTCGGCGAAACGCACGGCCTCGCGGACATGGCGCACCCAGTAGTCCGGGCTGCAGACCAGCTCCGCCGACGCCACCTCACCCGTCACGTTCGACACCAGCGGAATCTGCGGCGCGGAGTAGGACAGCGTCGACGCGACCTGCCGGAACTCCTCCAACATCGGATCCATCAGGGGCGAATGGAACGCGTGGCTGACCGACAAGCGCTGGGTCTTACGCCCCTCAGCGGCGAACTTCTCCGCGATCCGCAGCACCGCGGCTTCGTCACCGGCGATGACGACCGCGCGGGGGCCGTTGACCGCCGCGATCGACACACCCTCGACGAGACGGCCGGCCACCTCGGCCTCGGCCGCCTGGACCGCGACCATCGCACCGCCCGAAGGCAACGCCTGCATCAACCGCGCCCGAGCCGCCACCAGCGTGCACGCGTCATCCAGGGACAGCACCCCGGCCACATGCGCGGCAGCGATCTCACCGATCGAGTGCCCGGCCAGGAAGTCGGGACGTACGCCCCAGGACTCCACCAGACGGAACAGCGCCACCTCGACCGCGAACAACGCAGGCTGCGTAAACCCAGTCTCGCTCAGCCGCTCTGCTGTGTCCTCACCGAACAGCACCTCCCGTAGCGAACCATCCATCCGCTCCAGCACCGCATCCAGCGCCTGGGCGAACACCGGGAACCGGCCGTACAACTCACGACCCATCCCCACCCGCTGCGAACCCTGACCCGAGAACAGCACCGCCAACGACCGGCCCGACACCGCCGCGCCGCGCGCCACCTCGGTGACAGCACCGCCATCAGCCAGCAGCACCGCACGGTGCTCAAAGGCCGACCGGCCCGCCGCCAGCGAGAAGCCCACGTCCACCGGGGACAGGTCCGGTCGCTGCCCGGTCCACGTGTGCAGCTGCTCGATCTGAGCCGTCAGCGCTTCCGCCGACTTGCCCGACACCGGCCACAGCGCCGCCGACGGCTCGCGGGGCCCGTCCTGGTCGTCCGCCGGTGCTTCGACCGGCGGGGCCTGCTCGATGATGGTGTGCGCGTTCGTGCCGCTGATGCCGAAGGCCGACACGCCTGCTCGGCGCGGGCGGCCGGTGTCCGGCCAGTCGGCGGCTTCGGTGAGCAGTTTGACGTCGCCGGCCGTCCAGTCGACGTGGGACGACGGTGCGTCTACGTGCAGGGTTCGGGGCAGCGTGCCGTGCTGCATCGCCATGACCATCTTCATGACGCCGGCGACGCCGGCCGCCGCCTGCGAGTGGCCGATGTTCGACTTGACCGAGCCGAGCAGCAGCGGCTGTCCTTCGGCGCGCTCCTGGCCGTACGTCGCCAGCAGTGCCTGTGCCTCGATCGGGTCACCGAGGGTCGTACCCGTGCCGTGGGCCTCGACCGCGTCGACGTCGGCGGTGGAGAGGCCCGCGCTGGCGAGGGCCTGTCGGATGACCCGCTGCTGCGAGGGGCCATTGGGGGCGGTGAGCCCGTTGGACGCACCGTCCTGGTTGATCGCCGAGCCACGCACGACGGCCAGTACCGGGTGACCGTTGCGGCGGGCGTCCGACAGCCGCTCCAGGACCAGCACGCCGACGCCTTCGGACCAGCCGGTGCCGTCGGCCCCGTCGGCGAACGCCTTGCAGCGGCCGTCCGACGCCAGCCCGCCCTGCCGGGTGAAGCTGGGGAAGCCGATGGAGGTGGACATCACCGTGACGCCGCCCGCGAGGGCGAGCGAGCACTCGCCGGTGCGCAGAGACTGCGCGGCCCAGTGGAGGGCAACGAGGGACGACGAGCACGCCGTGTCGACGGTGACGGCCGGGCCTTCGAGGCCGAAGGTGTAGGAGACGCGTCCGGAGACGACGCTTCCGGCGAGGCCGGTGCTGGTGTGTCCCTCGAGGTCGTCGCGCGAGTTCATCACGAGCATCGTGTAGTCCTGGCCGCCGGTGCCGACGAAGACGCCGGTCTGGCTGCCCCTGAGGGACGCGGGCTTGATCCCGGCCCGCTCGATGGCCTCCCAGGAGGTTTCCAGCAGCAGTCGCTGTTGCGGGTCCATGGCGAGCGCCTCGCGCGGCGAGATGCCGAAGAACCCGGCGTCGAAGTCGCCGATGCCCTCGAGGAATCCGCCCTTGGCGGTGGCACTGCGGCCGCGGCCGCTCTGGCCTCCGTCCATCAGGGTGTCCAGGTCCCAGCCGCGGTCGGTCGGGAAGTCGGAGATGCCTTCCCGACCCTCCCGCACGAGCTGCCACAGGTCTTCGGGGGAACGCACGCCACCGGGCAGACGGCAGGCCATGCCGACGATGACGACCGGATCCTCGGCCACCGCCGACGCGACCGCGACGGGGGCGCTGTCGTCGCCGTGCTCGTCCAGCAGCACCGCGATGAGGTGTTCAGCGAGCGTGGTGGGGGTGGGGTAGTCGAAGACGAGGGTCGCGGGCAGGCGCAGACCGGTGGCGGTCGTCAGGCGGTTGCGGAGTTCGACGGCGGTCAGCGAGTCGAAGCCCAGGTTGTGGAAGTCCTGCGTCGCCTCGATGGCCTTGGCCGAGGCGTGGCCGAGAACGGCGGCGGCCTCGCCACAGACCAGGTTCACGGCGTAGCGGAGGCGCTCCTCGTCGCGCAGTTCCCACAGGCGTCGGGTGAGCAGCGCGGCCGTACCGGCTCCTCCGGCCGCGGTCGCGGCCGATCGCCGGCCGGCCTTGACGAGGCCGCGCAGGACGGCGGGCACCTCGCCGGGGATGCGCACGGATCCGGAGACGGGGCCGATGACCACCAGGTGGGCGTCGTCGCAGCTGGTGGCCGCGTCGAACAGGGCCAGACCCTGTTCGACCGTGAGCGGGGGGACGCCGGAGGCCGCGATGCGCTGCATCTCCGCCTCGGACAGCGTGCCCGTCATGCCGGTGGCCTGTGTCCAGGCGCCCCACGCCAGGGACTGCGCGGGCAGCCCCTGGGCGGCGCGGTGCTGGGCGAGGGCGTCGAGGAAGACATTGCCGGCGGCGTAATTGCCCTGCCCGGCGCTGCCCATCACACCCGAGATCGAGGAGAACATCACGAAGGCGGCGAGGTCGAGGCCCTCGGTGGCCTGGTGAAGGTTCCATGCCGCGTCCACCTTCGGCCGCAGCACGGCCGACAGACGCTCCGGCGTCAGGGAGGTGACCACGCCGTCGTCGAGGACACCGGCCGTGTGGATCACCGCGGTCAGCGGGTGCTCCGCCGGAACCTCCGACACCATCTCCGCCACGGCATCCGCATCGGCGATGTCGCACGCGCTGATCGTCACGTCGGCGCCATGGGCGATCAGCTCTGCCTGCAGCTCCACCGCGCCCGGCGCCTCTGCGCCACGGCGGCTCACCAGCAACAGGTGCTTCACGCCGCGCTCGGCCACCAGGTGTCGCGCGAGCTCGCTGCCCAGGCCACCGGTACCGCCGGTGATGAGGACCGTGCCCTCAGGGGCCCACTGTCGCGGCATCGTCAGCACAATCTTGCCGACGTGCTGGGCGCGGCTCATGAAGCGGAACGCCTCGCCCGCGCGCCGCACGTCCCATGTCGCCACCGGAAGCGGGCGCAGTACGTTCCGCGCGAAGAGTTCGAGCAGTTCGGCGAGCATCTCCTGGGTCCGGTCCGGACCCGCCTCGGCGAGGTCGAAGGCCCGGTAACGCACCCCGCTCAGCGCCTCGGGGTCACGGATGTCGGTCTTGCCCATCTCCAGGAAACGACCGCCCGGTGCCATCAACCGCAGCGACGCGTCCACGAACTCGCCCGCCAGCGCGTTCAGCACCACATCCACACCACGGCCACCGGTGACCTGCCGGAACCGCTCCTCGAAGTCCGTCGACCGGGACGACGCAATGTGATCATCCGGAACACCCAACTCACGCAGGGTCTCCCACTTGCCCTCACTCGCCGTCGCGAACACCTCAGCACCCACATGCCGCGCGAACTGAATCGCCGCCATGCCGACACCACCCGCGCCGGCGTGAATCAAGATCGACTCGCCCGAACGCAGACCGGCCAGATCCTTCAACGCGTACAGAGCCGTCAGGAACACCAGCGGCACCGAAGCCGCTTCAACCCCCGACCAACCCTGCGGCACTCCAGTCACATACCGCTCATCCACCACAGCCATCGGACCGAAGCCACCCGGCACCATGCCCATCACCCGGTCGCCGACGGCGAGTCCGGTGACGCCCGGCCCGACCTCCGCCACCACACCGGCGGCCTCGGCACCCAGCAGGCCGGCCTCACCCGGGTACATGCCCAGAGCGTTGAGGACGTCGCGGAAGTTCAGTCCGGCGGCCTGGACCTCCAGGCGGACCTGGCCCGGAGCGAGCGGCTCCAGTACCTCAGTGCAGGGCGCCAGTACCAGCCCGTCGAGGCTGCCCTTGGCCCCGGCGTCCAGCCGCCACGGCTCACCGGCCGGAGGCAGCAGGCTGCCCCCGGAGGCCGTACGGGCCAGCCGGCCCACGCGCAGGTCGCCGTCCCGTACGACGAACTGCTGGTCACCGGCTGCGAGCAGCCCCGGCAGGACCATCAGCAGACCCGGGAAATCGTCGTCGGCGCCGTCGACGTCGAGGAGCGCGAAGCGCCCGGGGTTCTCCGACTGCGCCGAGCGCACCAGACCCCACACCGCAGCCGCCGCGAGGTCGTCGAGGGACTCGCCGTCGGTGGCCGACACGGCGTTGCGCGTCACGAACACCATGCGCGAGGCGGCGAACCGCTCCTCCATCAGCCACTCCTGGACCAGCCCGAGCACCCAGGCCGTCAGCTCGTGCACTGCGCCGGGCACATCGGCACCGCTGCACGGGACGGGGACGAGCACCAGGTCCTCGTCGCCCGTGGCCTCCGCCAGGGAAGCGATCGTGGCAGCGTCCGCGAAGCCGTCGGCACCCAACGACACCCATCGGGTGCCCTCGCGCGGCTGCGTGTCCGGGGCCGGCACCCACTCCAGCCGGAGCAGCGAGTCCTGCTCGGCCCGGCGCGGGGCGGGCGCCTCCACGGCCTGCCGCGCCCGCATGGCCAGCGTCTCGACCGTCAGCACCGGAGCGCCCTCGACGTCGGCGACCGCGATGGACACCGAGTCCTCGCCGAGCTTGACCATGCGGGCCCGTACGACCGAGGCGCCGTGGGCGTGCAGCGACACACCGCTCCAGCCGAAGGGCATGAGCGCGTGCTCCGCGTCGCCCACGCCGGCGACGCCGTGGGCGTGCAACACCGCGTCCAGCAGCGCCGGGTGCATGCCGAAGCTCTCGGCCTCGCCGGCCGCGTCGCCGGTCAGGGCCGCTTCGATGAAGACCTCGTCGTCGCGGAGCCAGACCGAGCGCAGTCCCTGGAAGACGGGGCCGTACTGGGTCCGCTCGTAGAACCCTTCGAGGTCGACGACCACCGCGTTCTGGGGCGGCCAGACAGAGGCGTCGAACGCCGCCACCCGCTCGCCGGTGCCCAGCAGACCGGTGGCGTGTTCGGTCCACGCCTGGTCCTCGGCGTCCTCCGGGCGGGCGTAGAGGCTCACGGTGCGGGCGCCCGCCTCGTCGGGGGCGCCGACGAGCACCTGCACGAGTGCGGCGCTCGCCTCGGTCAGCACCAGCGGAGCGACGAGCGTGAACTCCTCGACCCGGTCGCAGCCGACCTGGTCCGCGGCGCGCATCGCCAGTTCCAGGAATCCGGTGCCGGGGAAGAGGATCTTGCCGTCCACGACGTGGTCGGCGAGCCAGGGGTGCGTGTGGGGGGACAGCCTGCCGGTGAACAGCACCTCGTCCGAGTCCGCGAGGGCCAGGGTCGCGCCCAGCAGCGGGTGTTCCGCCGGGGACAGGCCCGCGCCCGTCACATCGCCCGTCAGGGCGGCCGGCCGCGGCCAGTACCGCTCGCGCTGGAAGGCGTACGTCGGCAGGTCCACCCGGCGGGCGCCGGTGCCGGCGAACAGCTGGGACCAGTCCGCTTCGACGCCCGCGACGTGCAGTCGCGCGAGCGCGATGAGCAGGGCGGTCTCTTCGGGGCGGTTCTTGCGCAGCGCGGGTACGACCACCGCGTTCTCGGCGGCTTCGCCCAGGCTGTGCTGCGCCATGGCCGCCAGCACGCCGTCCGGGCCGAGCTCCAGGAACGTGGTGACGCCCGCCTCGGCGAGTGCCTGCACGCCGTCCGTGAAGCGGACGGTCTCGCGGACGTGGCGCACCCAGTACTCGGGGCTGCACACGAGCTCTTCCGTGGCCAGTTCACCGGTCACGTTCGACACGACCGGGATCTGCGGTGCCGAAAAGGAAAGCCCGGATACGACCTGCCGGAAGTCCTCCAGCATGGGGTCCATCAGAGGCGAGTGGAACGCGTGGCTCACCGTAAGTCGCAGCGTCTTGCGGCCCTCGGCCGCGAGCCGCTCGGCGACGTCCAGCACCGCGGTCTCGTCGCCGGCGATGACGAGCGAGTCCGGTCCGTTGACCGCCGCGATCGCCACGCCGTCGACCAGGCGCCCGGTCACCTCGGCCTCGGTGGCCTGGACGGCGACCATGGCCCCGCCCGTGGGCAGTGCCTGCATCAGCCGCGCCCTGGCCGCGATGAGGGTGCACGCGTCCGGGAGCGAGAGGACGCCGGCGACGTGGGCCGCCGCGATCTCGCCGATGGAGTGGCCGGCGACGAAGTCCGGGCGCAGGCCCCAGGACTCCACCAGGCGGTAGAGGGCCACTTCGATGGCGAACATCGCGGGCTGGGTGAAGCCCGTGCGATCCAGCAGGTCCGCCTCGGGCGTGCCTGCCTCGGCGAAGAGCACCTCGCGCAGCGGACGCTCCAGTTCGGCGTCCAGGCTTGCGGTCACCGCGTCCAGGGCCTCGGCGAAGACCGGGAACCGGGCGTAGAGGTCCCGGCCCATGCCGGGGCGCTGGGAACCCTGTCCCGAGAACAGGAAGGCCGACTTGCCGGCAGGCATGTCCGGGGCGACGCCCCGCGCGACCTCGGTGATCCCGGTATCGCCGGCCAGCAGCGCGGCGCGGTGCGCGAAGGTGGACCTGCCGGTGACCAGGGAGAAGCCCACGTCGACCGGTGACCGGTCGGTGAGTGCCGCGATGCGCTCCAGCTGGGCGGCCAGCGCGTCCTCGGACTTCGCCGACACCAGCCACGGCACGACCGTGGGCGCGGCCGCGGCGACCGGTGCGGGCTGCGAGGCGTCGGAATCGGCTGTGGCAGGCGCTCCGGCTGTGGGGTCGGTCGCCGCTTCGGCTGCCGGGGCCTGCTCGATGATGGCGTGCGCGTTGGTGCCGCTGATGCCGAAGGACGACACGCCCGCTCGCCACGGCCGGTCGGCCTCGGGCCACGGAGTGCGCCGGGTCAGCAACTCCACCGCGCCCGCCGACCAGTCGACGTGCGTGGAAGGCCGGTCCACATGCAGTGTCTTGGGCAGCACGCCGTGCTGCATCGACAGGACCATCTTGATGATGCCCGCGACGCCGGCCGCCGCCTGGGTGTGACCGATGTTCGACTTGACCGAGCCCAGCAGCAGCGGCCGCTCGGGGTCGCGGTCCTGCCCGTACGTGGCCAGGAGCGCCTGGGCCTCGATCGGGTCACCGAGGGTCGTACCGGTGCCGTGGGCCTCGACGACGTCGACGTCGGCGGTCGACAGGCCCGCGCTGGCGAGGGCCTGTCGGATGACCCGCTGCTGCGAGGGGCCATTGGGGGCGGTGAGCCCGTTGGACGCACCGTCCTGGTTGACGGCCGAACCGCGCACCACAGCGAGGATCTTGTGCCCGTTGCGACGGGCGTCGGACAGCCGCTCCAGTACAAGCACGCCGACGCCTTCGGACCAGCCCGTGCCATCGGCCGCGTCGGCGAACGCCTTGCACCGGCCGTCCGCCGCGAGCCCGCCCTGCCGGCTGAAGCCGGCGAAACCCATCGGCGTGGACAGGACCGTCACACCGCCGGCCAGCGCCAGCGAGCACTCGCCGTTGCGCAGCGCGTGGGAAGCGATGTGCAGGGCCACGAGGGATGACGAACATGCCGTGTCGACCGTCACCGCGGGGCCTTCGAGCCCGAAGGTGTACGAGACGCGTCCGGAAATCACGCTGCTCGCCAGGCCGGTGCCGGCGTGGCCTTCCGTGTCCTCGCGGGAGTTCATCACGACGCCCGCGTAATCGACGCCGTTCGTGCCGACGAACACGCCCGTCCGGCTGCCGCGCAGGCCCGCGGGGTCGATTCCGGCCCGCTCGAACGCCTCCCATGACGTTTCCAGCAGCAGACGCTGCTGTGGGTCCATCGCCACCGCCTCGCGCGGCGAAATTCCGAAGAAGCCCGCGTCGAACGCACCGGCGTCGACGAATCCGCCCTCGGCGGTCGCGCTGCTGCCGTTGCCGTCACCACGGAGAGCGTCGATGTTCCAGCCACGGTCGGTGGGGAATTCCGAGATTCCGTCCCGGCCCTCGTCCAGCAGCTTCCAGAGCTCTTCCGGTGACTGCACCCCGCCGGGAAGCCGGCAGGCCATCCCTACGATCGCGATCGGCTCCTGCTTGCCGGACTCGACTTCCAGCAGCCGTTGGCGGGTCTGGTGCAGGTCGGCCGTGACCCACTTGAGGTAGTCAACGAGCTTGCTGTCGTTCGACATGACGAGGAACCTTCCCTGTGAATAATGAGGCCGGATCAGCGATCGCTCAGACGGCCGAGCTCGTTGTCGATGAAGTCGAAAATTTCATCGGTGCTGGCGGATTCGATCCGCTCGGTGACATGGGCACCGGTGGTTTCCGCGTCGCCCTCTCGCCACTTCTCCAATATGTGGAGCAGCCGGTTGGCGACCGCCGCCCTGGTGAGGGCGTCCGGCTCGCTCGCGGCAAGCGTCGAGTCCAGGCGGTCGATTTCCGCCAGGAGTGAGGGGCTTTCCCCGGCGCTCTCCTCGCCCACGAGCTGCGAGACGAGGTGGTCGGCCAGGTTGGCGGGGGTCGGGTAGTCGAATACCAAGGTGGCGGAGAGACGCAGTCCTGTCGCCGTGGACAGTCGGTTGCGCAGTTCCACGGCAGTCAGCGAATCGAAGCCCAGGTCGTGGAATTCCCGTTTCGCTTCGACCGCCTTGGAGGAGGCGTGGCCGAGGACGGCAGCGGCTTCGGTCCGTACGAGGTCGACCACGAATCCGAGTCGTTCCTCTTCCGGCATTTCCCGGAGCCGCCGGGTGAACATGACCGCGGTGCCCGCTCCGCCGGCCGTGGAAGCGGCCGACCGGCGGGCACTCTTCACCAGGCCCCGGAGCAGCGCGGGGACGTCGCCCCGCACTCGCCTGGCACCGGAGGTGGGGCCGATGGGGACAAGGTGGCTCTCGTCGCACGCCGTGGCGGCGTCGAACAGCGCCAGACCCTGCTCCACCGACAGCGGGGGAACGCCGGAAGCCGCGATGCGCTGCATGTCGGCCTCGGACAGCGTGCCCGTCATGCCGCTCCCCTGCGCCCACGTGCCCCACGCCAGGGACTGCGCGGGCAGCCCCTGGGCGGCACGGCGTTGGGCGAGGGCGTCGAGGAAGACGTTGGCTGCCGCGTAGTTGCCCTGACCGGCGCTGCCCATCACACCCGAGATGGAGGAGTACGTGATGAACGCGGCCAGGTCGAGACCCTTGGTCGCCTGGTGAAGGTTCCATGCCGCGTCCACCTTCGGCCGCAGCACGGCCGACAGACGCTCCGGCGTCAGGGAGGTGACCACGCCGTCGTCGAGGACACCGGCCGTGTGGATCACTGCGGTCAGCGGGTGTTCCGCCGGTACCGCCGCCACCAGCTCGGCGACGGCGTCCGCGTCGGCGATGTCGCACGCGCTGATCGTCACGTCGGCGCCCTGGGCGATCAGCTCGGCCCGCAACTCCGCTGCTCCCGGGGCGTTCGCGCCGCGCCGGCTCGCCAGCAGCAGGTGCTTCAGACCGCGCCGGGTGACGAGATGCCGTGCCAGCTCGCCGCCGAGCCCACCCGTGCCACCGGTGATCAGTACGGTGCCCTCCGCATCCCATGCGGGGACCGCCGACTCCTCGGCCGTGACACGAGCGAGCCGGCCGACGTGCAGCGTCCCGCCCCGTACGACGAACTGGGCGTCGCCCGCAGCCAGGAGCGCCGGCAGGCCCGGCAGCACCTGGGCGGCGTCCTCGGCCTCCTCGACGTCGAGCAGGACGAACCGCCCGGGGTTCTCCGACTGCGCCGAGCGCACCAGGCCCCGGACCGCGGCCGCTGCCAGGTCCTCGACGCCGTCGCCGACGTGAGCGGAGACGGCGCCGCGGGTCACGAACACCAGCTGCGACGCGGCGAACCGGCTCTCGGCGAGCCACTCCTGCAGCAGGCCCAGCACCCGGGCCGTGAGCTCGTGCACCGTCGCGGGTACGTCATCGCCGGCGGCGTCGCTGCCCACAGGGGTCACGGAGGCCAGGACCAGCTCCGGAACCGGCCCGTCCAGAGCAGCCAGTCCCTCGGCGCCGACAGCCACGGTTCCGTAGCGGACGCCTTCGGAAGCGTTGCCTTCCGGTGCCGGCACCCACTCCAGCTTCAGCAGCGAACCTTCGTCGGCGCCGCGGGAAGTTGACACTTCGGCATCCGGGACGGCCCGCAGGGCCAGCGATTCCACCGACAGCACCGGAGCACCGGAGCCGTCGACCGCCGCGATCGACACCGAGTTCTCCCCGGTCCTCGCAATGCGTGCCCGTACGGCCGAGGCGCCGGAGGCGTGGAGCGAGACGCCGCTCCACGACTGTGCGGTGAGCTGTTGCTCCTCGTCGTCCAGTCCCGCGAACCCGACGGCCTGCACCATCGCTTCCAGGAGCGCCGGGTGAAGCCCGAAGTACTGGGCATCGTCCGCCTGGTCCGGCAGCGCGATGTCGACATATGCCTCGTCGCCCAGCGTCCAGACCGCACGCAGCCCCTGGAACACCGGACCGATGTCGGTCGCGTCGTCGTAGAAGCCCGCCAGATCGACGGCGACAGCACCCTGCGGCGGCCAGACCGACGCGTCGAACTCGGCAGTCCGCTCGCCCGCGGCCAGCACACCACTGGCGTGCCCGGTCCACGGCTGGTCGTCGTCTGCGCTCTCCGGGCGGGAGTAGAAGCTCACCTCGCGGGCCCCGGACTCGTCCGGGGCACCCACGCGGACCTGGAGGACCACTGCGTCGCCCTCCGCCAGGACGAGCGGCTCGGTGAGACCGAGCTCTTCGACCCGGTCGCAACCGAACTGGTCGCCGGCGCGGACGGCCAGCTCCAGGAACCCGGAGGCCGGGAAGACCACAGCACCGCCGACCGTGTGCTCGGCGAGCCACGCGTGGGTCTGCAGCGAAAGCCTGCCCGTGAACAACGCGCCTTCGGAGCCCGCCAGTGCGATCGCCGCGCCAAGGAGCGGATGCTCTGCGGGCCGAAGACCGGCGGACGTCACATCACCCGTGTAGGCAGCGGGCCTGGGCCAGTAGCACTCGTGCTGGAAGGCGTACGTCGGCAGGTCGACATGGTGGGCGGCGGTGCCGGTGAAGAGGGCTGGCCAGTCGATGCCGATGCCTGCGACGTGGAGTCGTGCGAGGGCGGTGAGCAGGGCGGTCTCTTCGGGGCGGTCCTTGCGCAGGGCCGGTACGACGACGACCTCTTGGTCGTCCAGGCTCTGCTGGGCCATGGCGGCGAGCACGCCGTCCGGGCCCAGCTCGAGGAACGCGGTCGCGCCGGCCTTGGCGAGCGCCTTCACCCCGTCGGCGAAGCGCACGGCCTCGCGGACGTGCCGCACCCAGTACTCGGGGCTGCAGATGAGGTCGGTCGCCACTTCGCCGGTCACGTTCGATACGAGCGGGATCTTCGGCGCGGAGTAGGACAGCGTCGACGCGACCTGCCGGAACTCCTCCAACATCGGATCCATCAGCGGGGAGTGGAAGGCGTGACTGACCGACAGACGCTGCGTCTTCCGCCCCTCAGCTGCGAACTTCTCCGCGATCTGCAGCACCGCGCCCTCGTCACCGGCAATGACAAGCGAGCTCGGGCCATTGACCGCCGCGATGGAGACACCCTCGACCAAGCGGGGCAGTATCTCGTCCTCGGTGGCCTGGACGGCCACCATCGCACCACCCGAAGGCAGCGCCTGCATCAGCCGCGCCCGAGCCGCCACCAACGTGCACGCATCATCCAGAGACAGCACCCCGGCCACATGCGCAGCAGCGATCTCACCGATGGAATGACCGGCCAGGAAGTCGGGTCGTACGCCCCAGGACTCCACGAGACGGAACAGCGCCACCTCGACCGCAAACAACGCAGGCTGCGTAAACCCGGTCTCATTCAGCCGCTCTGCTGTGTCCTCACCGAACAGCACATCCCGCAGCGAACCATCCATCCGCTCCAGCACCGCATCCAGCGCCTGAGCGAACACCGGGAACCGGCCGTACAACTCACGACCCATCCCCACCCGCTGCGAACCCTGACCCGAGAACAGCACCGCCAACGACCGGTCACCGGTCGCCGCGCCACGCGCCACCTCGGTGACAGCATCACCATCAGCCAACAGCACCGCACGGTGCGCAAACGTCGACCGGCCCGTCGCCAGGGAGAAACCCACATCGACCGGGGACAGCCCCTCCAACACCGACACCCGCTCCAGCTGCTCCGCCAGCGCGGCCTTGGACTTCGCCGACACCAGCCACGGCACCACGGCAGGCGACGGGGTCTGCGACGCTGCGGGCTGCTGCTCAGCGAGGGCCTCGGCAGGGCCCGCCTGCTCCAGCACCACGTGCGCGTTCGTCCCGCTCAGCCCGAACGACGACACGCCCGCGCGCCACGGCCGGTCCACCTCGGGCCACGACGTGTGCTCGGTCAAAAGCTCCACCGCGCCCGCCGACCAGTCCACGTGCGAGGACGGAGCGTCCACGTGCAGCGTCTTCGGCAGCACACCGTGTTGCATCGCCATGACCATCTTGATGACGCCCGCGACGCCGGCCGCGGCCTGCGTGTGACCAAGGTTCGACTTCACCGACCCCAGCCACAACGGCCGCTCCTCCGGCCGCTCCTGGCCGTACGTCGCCAGCAGCGCCTGCGCCTCGATCGGGTCACCCAACGTCGTACCCGTACCGTGCGCCTCCACCACATCGACATCCGCAGCAGACAACCCACCACTCGCCAACGCCTGGCGAATCACCCGCTGCTGCGACGGACCATTAGGCGCCGTCAAACCATTCGACGCACCATCCTGATTGACCGCCGAGCCACGCACCACAGCCAGCACACGGTGACCATTACGCCGCGCGTCCGACAACCGCTCCAGCACCAGCACACCGACACCCTCGGACCAGCCCGTGCCATCGGCCGCGTCGGCGAACGCCTTGCACCGGCCGTCCGTGGCCAGGCCACCCTGGCGGCTGAAGCCCGCGAAGCTCATGGGCGTGGACAGGACCGTCACACCGCCGGCCAGGGCGAGTGAGGTCTCGCCGTTACGCAACGACTGCGAGGCGAGGTGGAGCGCCACAAGTGAGGAGGAGCAGGCGGTGTCGACCGTGACTGCCGGTCCTTCGAAACCGAACGTGTAGGAAAGGCGCCCGGAAATGACGCTGTTGGCGAGGCCAGTACTCGCGTGGCCCTCCACGTCCTCCCGGGAATTCATCACCAGCGTGGCGTAGTCCTGGCCGGTGGTACCGACGAAGACACCGGTGCTGCTCCCCCGCAGAGCCGCGGGGTCGATCGCCGCGCGTTCGATCGCTTCCCAGGTGGTCTCGAGCAGCAACCGTTGCTGGGGGTCCATCGCCAGCGCTTCGCGCGGCGAGATCCCGAAGAACCCGGCGTCGAACTCCCCCACTCCCTCGAGGAACCCGCCGCGTCGCGTAGCGCTGACGCCTCGGCCTTCCGGATTGCTGCCGAACAGCGCGTCCAGGTCCCAGCCCCGGTCCGTGGGGAAGCCGCCGATGGCGTCCTGCCCCTCCAGGAGCATCTGCCAGAGGTCTTCCGGCGAACGCACCCCACCGGGCATCCGGCACGCCATCCCGACGATGGCGATCGGCTCGTCGGCGAATCGTCGGGCGTCCACGGCGACGCCGGTGTCCGCAGTGTCCGTGTCCGCGTGCTCGTCCAGCAGCTCTCCGACGAGGTGCCGGGCGAGCGTGGTGGGGGTGGGGTAGTCGAAGATCAGGGTTGCCGGGAGCCTGAGGCCGGTGACGGCGGTCAGACGATTGCGCAGCTCCAGCGCGGTCAGTGAGTCGAAGCCCAGTTCCCTGAACTCCCGGCCCGCGTCGATCGCCTTGGCGGAGGCGTGTCCGAGGACGGCCGCGGCTTCGGTTCGTACGAGGTCCGCGGCGAACCGGCCGCGTTCCTCCTCGCCCATGGCCAGGAGCCGGCGTGCGAGCGTCGCCGCCGTACCGGCACCTCCGGCAGCCGTCGCGGCCGCACGCCGGGCTCCCTTGATCAAGCCCCGCAGCACTGCCGGCACCTGACCGCGCATGCGCGCGGTGCCGCCGGCCGAAGCCGGGCCGATGGGCACGATGTACGCCTCGTCGGACGCCGTGGCGGCGTCGAACAGGGCCAGGCCCTGCTCGACCGACAGCGGGGGAACACCGGAGGCCGCGATGCGCTGCATGTCGGCCTCGGACAGCGTGCCCGTCATGCCGCTGGTCTGCGCCCACGCACCCCACGCCAAGGACTGCGCCGCCAGCCCCTGTGACCTGCGGAATTGGGCCAGTACGTCGAGGAAGACGTTGCCGGCGGCGTAGTTGCCCTGCCCGGCGCTGCCCATCACACCCGAGATGGAGGAGTACGTGATGAACGCGGCCAGGTCGAGACCCTGAGTGGCCTGGTGAAGGTTCCACGCCGCGTCCACCTTCGGCCGCAGCACAGCCGACAGACGCTCCGGCGACAACGACGTCACCACGCCGTCGTCCAGCACACCTGCCGTGTGAATCACCGCGGTCAGCGGATGCTCCGACGGAACTCCCGCCAGCAGATCCGCAACGGCACTCGCATCAGCGACATCGCACGCCACGATGGAAACGTCGGCTCCCTGAGCAATCAGCTCAGCCCGCAGCTCCACCGCACCCGGCGCCTCTGCACCACGGCGGCTCACCAGCAACAGGTGCTTCACACCGCGCTCGGCCACCAAGTGCCGCGCCAGCTCGCCACCAAGACCACCGGTACCGCCGGTGATCAGCACCGTCCCTTCGGGAGCCCAATCCGGAGTCGACACCGCGCCCGTCGTGAGGCGCGCCAGCCGTCCGACCCGTACCAGTCCCCCGCGCACCACGAACTGGGCATCGCCGGTGGTCAGCAGACCGGGCAGGAGCGGGAGGACCGGAAGGGCATCCGACAGCGCAGCCGAGGCGTCGTTCCCCGCGATGTCGAGGAGTACGAACCGGTCGGGGTTCTCCGACTGGGCCGCCCGCAGCAGACCCCAGGCAGCGCCGGCCGCCAGGTCCTGCACCGCATCGCCCTCATGGGCACACACGGCGTTACGGGTGACGAACACGAGCCGGGACGCCGAGAAGCGCTCCTGTGCCAGCCATTCCTGGACCAGTCGCAGGACCCGTGCGGTGGCGTCGTGCACCGCGCCGGGCAGCTCGTCGCCCTCGGCCGAGACCGGAACCAGCACCAGGTCCGGCACCGGCTGTGCTTCGTCACTCCCGAGCTCGGAGAGGGAACCGATCGTAGCGATGCCCGCTCCGAACCCGTCGGTGCCGAGCGCCACACACCGGAGCCCTTCGGTCTCCTGTACCTGCGGAGCCGGAATCCACTCCAGCCGCAACAGGGAACCATGCCGGTCGCCACGAGCCGCCTGCCCCTGCGGCGCGGACGGTGCGCGCAGCACCAGCGAGTCCACCGACAGCACCGGGGCACCGGCGCCGTCGATCGCCACGATCGACACCGAGTCGTCGCCGGTCCTGGTGATGCGCACCCGCGCCATGGACGCGCCGCCGGCGTGCAGTGAGACACCGCTCCAGGCAGACGGCAGCAGTTCGGCTGTCTGCTCCTCGCCCGCGCCCGCGTCCTCGGCTCCGGCTCCGGCTCCGGTGAACCCGGTCGCGGCCTGCACCGCTGCCGTCAGCAAGGCCGGGTGGAGCCCGTACCGGTCGGCGTCGCCGGACACCTCGCCCGGGAGTACGACCTCGGCGAACGTCTCGTCGCCTCGCACCCATGCCGCACGTAGGCCCTGGAGGGCAGGCCCGTACTCGAGGCGGTCGTAGAAGTCCTCCAGGTCCACAGCCGTCGCGCCCTGCGGCGGCCAGACCGTACCGTCGAACGTCGCGATCCGCTCGCCCGAGGAGAGAACACCCGTGGCGTGCTCGGTCCACGCCTGATCCATGGCATCCGTGGCCTGCGAGTAGAGGCTCACCTCACGGGCTCCCGACGCGTCGGGAGCGCCCACCCATACCTGCACCAACACGGCGCCGTCGTCGGTGAGCACCAGGGGCGTGCCGAGGGCGAGTTCCTCGACCCGGCCGCATCCGACCTGGTCGCCGGCGCGGATGGCGAGTTCGAGGAAGGCCGCTGCGGGGAACACGACCACCCCGCCCACCGCATGGTCCTTGAGCCATGTGTGCGTGTTGAGCGACAGGCGGCCCGTGAACAGCACACCGTCCGAACCGGCCGGTGCGACGGCCGCACCCAGCAGCGGGTGCTCGGCCGGCATGAGGCCGGCTGCAGTCACGTCGCCGAGATCGGCCGTCAGCGTGGGCCAGTAGCGCTCGTGCTGGAAGGCATAGGTCGGGACATCCACCCGACGGGCGCCCGTACCGGCAAAACAGGCCGCCCAGTCGATGCCGATGCCTGCGACGTGCAGCCGGGCGAGGGCGGTGAGCAGGGCGGTCTCTTCGGGGCGGTCCTTGCGCAGGGCCGGTACGACGACAGCCTCGTGGTCGTCCAGGCTCTGCTGGGCCATGGCGGCGAGCACGCCGTCCGGCCCCAGTTCCAGGAAGGCGGTCGTACCGGCTTCGGCGAGCGCCTTCACCCCGTCGGCGAAGCGCACGGCTTCGCGGACGTGGCGCACCCAGTAGTCCGGGCTGCAGACCAGCTCCGCCGACGCCACCTCACCCGTCACGTTCGACACCAGCGGAATCTGCGGAGCCACGAACGACAGCGTCGAGACGACCTGCCGGAACTCCTCCAACATCGGATCCATGAGCGGCGAGTGGAAAGCGTGACTCACCGACAGACGCTGCGTCTTGCGCCCCTCAGCCGCGAACTGCTCCGCGATGCACAGGACACCCGCTTCGTCACCGGCGATGACGACCGCGCGGGGGCCGTTCACCGCCGCGATCGACACCCCCTCGACGAGACGGCCGGCCACCTCGGCCTCGGCCGCCTGGACCGCCACCATCGCACCACCCGAAGGCAACGCCTGCATCAACCGCGCCCGAGCCGCCACCAACGTGCACGCATCATCCAGCGACAGCACCCCGGCAACATGCGCGGCAGCGATCTCACCGATCGAGTGCCCGGCCACAAAGTCCGGTCGTACACCCCAGGACTCCACGAGACGGAACAGCGCCACCTCGACCGCGAACAACGCAGGCTGCGTAAACCCAGTCTCATTCAGCCGCTCTGCTGTGTCCTCACCGAACAGCACCTCCCGCAGCGAACCGTCCATCCGCTCCAGCACCGCATCCAGCGCCTCCGCGAACACCGGGAACCGGCCGTACAACTCACGACCCATCCCCACCCGCTGCGAACCCTGACCCGAGAACAGCACCGCCAACGACCGGCCGGTCGAAGCCCTGCCCCGAGCCACCTCGGTCACCGCATCAACACCGGCACCGGCATCGGCACCGGCCAGCAGAACCGCACGGTGCGCGAACGTCGACCGGCCCGTCGCCAGGGAGAAGCCCACATCGACCGGGGACAGCCCTTCCAACGCCGACACCCGCTCCAGCTGCTCCGCCAGCGCGGCCTCGGACTTCGCCGACACCAGCCACGGCACCACGGCAGGCGCCACCGCGGGCACCACGGCAGGCGACGGGGTCTGTGACGCTGCGGGCTGCTGCTCAGCAGCGGCCTCGCCCGGGCTCGCCTGCTCCACGATCACATGCGCGTTCGTCCCGCTGATGCCGAACGACGACACACCCGCGCGCCACGGCCGGTCCACCTCGGGCCAGGCCCGCGGCTCCGTCAGCAGCTCCACCGCGCCGGCCGACCAGTCCACGTGCGACGACGGCGCTGCCACGTGCAGCGTCTCCGGCAGCACGCCTTCCCGCATCGCCATGACCATCTTGATCACACCGGCGACACCGGCCGCGGCCTGCGTGTGGCCGAGGTTCGACTTGACCGAACCCAGGAGCAGCGGCCGCTCGGGGTCGCGGTCCTGCCCGTACGTGGACAGCAGGGCCTGGGCCTCGATCGGGTCACCGAGTGGCGTGCCCGTACCGTGCCCTTCGACGACGTCCACGTCCGACGGGGCGAGTCCGGCCGCGCGCAGGGCCCGCCGGATCACCCGCTGTTGCGAGGGGCCGTTCGGGGCGGTGAAGCCGTTGGACGCGCCGTCCTGGTTGACCGCGGACCCGCGCACCACGGCCAGGACCTGGTGGCCCTTGCGGCGGGCGTCCGACAGCCGTTCCAGGACGAGCATGCCGACGCCCTCGGACCAGCCTGTCCCGTCAGCGGCGTCCGAGAAGGCCTTGCACCGGCCGTCGGACGCCAGGCCGCCCTGGCGGCTGAACTCCATCAGGGAGCCCGGGGTGGACATGACGTTGACGCCGCCGGCGAGTGCCAGCGAGCACTCGCCGGACCGCAGGGCCTGCGCCGCCATGTGGAGGGCCACCAGGGACGAGGAGCACGCCGTGTCCACGGTCACCGCCGGGCCCTCCAGGCCCAGGGTGTAGGAGAGCCGGCCGGAGGTGGCGCTGGCGGCGATGCCCGTGCCGATGTCGCCAGTGGCGTCCGCCAGGGACCGGACGAGGAGGTAGGCGTAGTCCTGGCCATTGGTGCCGACGAAGACGCCGGTCTGGCTGCCGCGCAGCGACACGGGGTCGATTCCGGCGCGCTCGAACGCCTCCCAGGACGTTTCGAGCAGCAGGCGCTGCTGTGGGTCCATCGACACGGCTTCGCGCGGCGAGATGCCGAAGAAGTCGGCGTCGAAGTCCGCGACGCAGTCGAGGAATCCGCCCTTCTGGCTGACGCGGTTGCCGCGCTGGTCGACGCCGGCGTCCCGTAGGGCGTCGAGGTCCCAGCCGCGGTCCGCCGGGAACCCGGCGATGGCGTCCGTTCCGGATGCCACCAGGTCCCAGAGGGCCTCGGGCGAGTTCACTCCGCCCGGGTAGCGGCAGCTCATCGCCACGATGGCGATGGGCTCCGTGGCCGCGGCGACGAGCTTGTGGTTCTGGCGCCGCAGCCGTTCGGTCTCCTTCATCGAGGACCGGAGTGCTTCGACGACTTTCTCGCTAGGCGTGGTCATTGTCAGCTCCGTCGGTCCCGCTGTCGGTCAGGGAGTTGCCGTTCAGTGCGGCCCGTACGAGGTCGTCGACGCCCATGGCGTCGATGGACTCGTCGTACGCGGCCTCGGTGCCCTCGCCGTCGCCGGCTGCGGTGTCGCTGCCCGACCGCGTGCGGTCGGCGAGCTTCAGCAGCGGCTCCAGCACGCCGATCTCCCGCAGCTGGGCGATGGAGATTCCGGCCAGCAGCGCCCGGATGCCGGCCTGGTCCACGTCGTCGGCATCGAGCGCGTCCTCGTCGCCGTCCCGGTCGTTCCGGGCGCCGCCCGGTACGAGCTGGTCCAGCATGTGTCCGGCGAGGTCGAGCGGCGTCGGGTGATCGAACACGAGGGTGGCGGGCAGGCTCAGTCCGGTGGCGCCGTTGAGCTGGTTGCGCAGCTCGACGGAGCTGAGGGAGTCGAACCCGAGGTCCCGGAACGCCCGGTCGGCGCCGACCGCGTCCACGTCACTGTGGCCCAGTACTTCCGCGACCCGGGCGCGCACGATGTCGAGGACGGCAGCGGAGCGCTGTGCGGCCGGCAGACCGGCCAGCTTCTCGCGCAGGGCGGGGCCGGCCGTGTCGGCGTCCGGCGCGGCGGTGCCGGCAGTGGCCGGTTGCGCGGGGACCGGCAGCTCGGCCAGCAGGCGGCTGGGCCGGACGGTGGTGAAGGCCCGGACGAACTGTCCCGGCTCGACGTCGGCGACGACCGTGGTGGCGTCGGCGCTCATGACCACCTGGCGCAGCGCGGTGACGGCCAGGTCCGGGTCCAGCGGCCGGATGCCGGTGCGCTGGGCCAGGACGACGGCCCGGCTGTCGGCGGCCATGCCGCCCCCGCCCCAGGCGCCCCAGGCGATCGAGGTGGCGGCGAGGCCGTGGGCGCGCCGGTGTTCGGCCAGCGCGTCCAGGATGGCGTTCGCGGCGGCGTAGTTGGCCTGGCCGGGGTTGCCCACCGCCGCGGAGGCGGAGGAGAAGAGGGCGAACACCGACAGGTCGAGGTCCCTGGTCAGTTCGTCCAGGAGGAGTGCCGAGGCGACCTTCGCGTGGAACACCGACTCGAAGCGTTCCGGAGTCAGGCTGTCCAGCACGCCGTCGTCCAGCACGCCCGCCGCGTGGACGACGCCGGTCAGCGGCGCTTCCTGCGGTATGGCGGCGAGGACGGCGGTCAGCGCCTCCCGGTCGGCGGCGTCGCAGGCCGTGATCGTGGCCTGGGCGCCCAGGGCGGCGAGTTCGTCGCGCAGTTCCCGTGCGCCGGGGGCGTCGGGGCCGCGGCGGCTGAGCAGCACCAGGTGGCGGGCGCCGGTGGCGGCCAGCCGACGGGCGACCTGTGCGCCCAGGGCGCCGGTGCCGCCGGTGACCAGCACGGTGCCGGCCGGGTCCCAGGTGCGTACCGGCTGTCCGCCCGGTACGGGCACCAGGCGGCGGCCGAAGACGGCCGCGGGCCGCACCGCCATCTGGTCCTCGCCGTCGGGATCGGCGAGGGCGGCGGTGAACCGGGCGCCGGAGCGCTCGTCCATGGCCTCGGGCAGGTCGATCAGGCCGCCCCAGCGCTGCGGATACTCCAGCGCGGCGACCCGGCCCAGGCCCCAGACGCCGGCCTGAGCCAGTCCCGGTACGGGCTCGGAGCCCGACACCGCGACTGCGGCACGGGTGACGCACCACAGGGGTGCCGTGATTCCGGCGTCGCCGAGGGCCTGCACCAGTGTGGTGGTGAGGGCCAGACCGGCGGGCACGCCGTTCGTGTCGGACGTCGTGTCGAGGGCGAGGAGGGAGACCACGCCGGTGAACCGGCTGCCGCCGTCGGTGTGTTCGCGCAGCCGCTCGGCGAGGGCCTCGCGCTTGGGGTCGGCCACGTCGACGCACACGGTGTCGGTGCCCAGGAGGGCGACGACGTCCTTCACCCAGGCCTGGTCGGTGTGGACCGCGGGGACCACGGCGAGCCAGGTACCGGTCAGGGCGGTGGTGCGTGCCCTGCTCAGCGGCTTCCAGGTGACCAGCTGGCGCCATCCGTCCACGGTGGCCTGGTCGCTGCGCCGGCTGCGCCAGTCGTTCAGGGCCGGGAGCACCTTGGACAGGGAGTCGCTGTCGACGTTCAGGGTGGCGGCCAGGGTGTCGAATTCCTCGCCCTGGATCGCGGACCAGAACGCGGCGTCCTCGTGGCTCGCGACGGGTGCCGTGGAGGGCTTCGTCTCGGGCCAGAACCGCTGGCGCTGGAACGCGTAGGTGGGCAGGTCGACCCGGCTCGCCCCGGTCCCGGCGAAGAAGCCGGACCAGCGCGGGCTCATGCCGTTGACGTACAGGCGGGCCATGGCCGTGACGATCGAGGCTTCCTCACCGCGGTCCTTGCGCAGTGCCGGTACGGTCACCGCCTGCGGGAAGGCGCCGTCGAGGGTCTCCTGGGCCATCGCGCACAGGACGCCGTCGGGGCCGATCTCCACGTATCGCGTCACGCCGCGCTCGGCGAGGGTGCGTACGCCGTCGCCGAAGCGCACGGCCCGGCGGATGTGGTCGACCCAGTAGGTGGGGTCGCACACCTGCTCCGCGGTGGCCGTTGCACCGGTCAGGTTCGACACGAGCGGCAGGGTCGGCGCGGCGTACGACACGCTACGAGCGACCTGCCCGAAGTCCTCAAGCATGGCGTCCATATGCGGTGAGTGAAATGCATGGCTCACCCGCAAACGCCTAGTCTTTCGTCCTGCGGCGTCGAAACCTTCGCTGATGCGCAGCACGGCGGCCTCGTCGCCGGCGATGACGACGGCGTTCGGGCCGTTGACGGCGGCGATGGAGACGCCTTCGGTCAGGCGCTCGGTCACCTCGTCCTCGGTGGCCTGGAGGGCGACCATCGCGCCGCCCGTGGGCAGTGCCTGCATCAGGCGGGCGCGTGCCGCCACGAGGGTGCACGCGTCCTCGAGGGTGAGGACGCCGGCCACGTGGGCGGCCGCGAGTTCACCGATGGAGTGACCGGCCACGAAGTCCGGGCGCATGCCCCAGGACTCCACCAGCCGGAAGAGGGCCACCTCGACGGCGAACAGCGCGGGTTGGGTGAATCCGGTCTGGTTCAGCAGCTCCTCGTCGCCGAAGATCACCTCTCGCAGCGGTCGGTCCAGTTCGAGGTCGAAGCGCGCCAGGACGGCGTCCAGCGCCTCGGCGAAGACCGGGAAGCGGCCGTACAACTCCTGGCCCATGCCCAGTCGTTGCGAGCCCTGACCCGAGAAGAGGAACGCCGTCTTTCCGCCCGGTACGGCCCGGCCCTGGACGACCTGCGGGGTGCCGCGGCCGGCGGCGAGCGCCGCCAGGCCCTTGAGCAGCTCGTCGTGGTCGCCCGCCAGGACCGTGGCCCGGTGCTCGAAGGTCGAGCGGGTCGTGGCCAGGGAGTGGGCGAGGTCGGCGACCGCCAGGTCGGGGTGTGCCGTCACGTACGACAGCAGCTGGGCCGCCTGGTTCCGTACGGCGTCCGGCGTGACGGCGGACACCGGCACGGGGACCGGGAGAGGGGTGTGCCGCTGCGTGCCGGTGTCGGCCGGCTGGGCTCCGTCCCCGGCGGACGGAGCTTCCCCGGTGGACGGGGCTGCTCCGGTGGACGGGGCTTGTTCGAGGATCACGTGCGAGTTGGTGCCGCTGGCGCCGAAGGCGGAGATTCCGGCCCGGCGCGGGCGGCCGGTCCGCGGCCATCCGGTCTCTTCGGTGAGCAGCTCGACCGCGCCGGCCGACCAGTCGACGTGGGTCGACGGCCGGTCGATGTGCAGGGTCCTGGGCAGAACGCCGTGCCGCATCGCCATGACCATCTTGATGACGCCCGCGACGCCCGCCGCGGCCTGCGTGTGACCGATGTTGGACTTGACCGAGCCCAGCAGCAGCGGCCGCTCGCGGTCCCGTCCGTAGGTGGACAGCAGCGCCTGGGCCTCGATCGGGTCGCCGAGGGTGGTACCCGTGCCGTGGGCCTCGACCGCGTCCACGTCCACCGGCGACAGGCCGGCGTTGGTCAGGGCACGTCGGATCACCCGCTGCTGCGAGGGGCCGTTGGGCGCGGTGATGCCGTTGGACGCGCCGTCCTGGTTGATGGCCGAGCCGCGCAGGACGGCCAGCACCTGGTGGCCGAGGCGCTGTGCGTCCGAGAGCCGTTCGACGACGAGGATGCCCACGCCCTCCGACCAGCCCGTGCCGTCGGCGGCGTCGGAGAACGCCTTGCACCGGCCGTCGGGGGAGAGTGCGCCCATCTCGCCGAACTCGACGAACGTCACCGGCGTGGACATCACCGTCACACCTCCGGTGAGCGCCACCGAGCACTCCCCCGAGCGCAGCGCCTGTGCGGCCAGGTGCAGCGCCACCAGGGACGACGAGCAGGCCGTGTCCACGGTCACCGACGGCCCTTCCAGGCCGAGGGTGTAGGACAGCCGGCCGGAGAGCAGGCTGGCCGACTGCGCCGTCTGCGCGTGGCCGATCTGGCCGGCGTCGGGGCGGTAGTCGCCGCTGCCGCCGCCGATGAACACACCGGTGTCGCCGCCGCGCAGCGCGGCCGGGTCGATCCCGGCCCGCTCCAGGGCCTCCCAGGCGGCTTCGAGCACGATGCGCTGCTGCGGGTCCATGACCATCGCCTCGCGCGGCGAGATCCCGAAGAACCCGGGGTCGAAGTCCGCCGCGTCGTACAGGAATCCGCCCTGCTGCGTACGGGTGCGGCCCCTGCCGTCCTGGTCGCCGCGGGAGAGCCGGTCGAGGTCCCAGCCGCGGTCGGTGGGGAATCCGCCGATGACGTCCACTCCCCCGCTGACCAGCTGCCACAGGTCCTCGGGCGAGCGGACGCCGCCCGGGTAGCGGCAGCTCATGCCGACGATGACGATCGGGTCGTCGGCGACGGCCCCCGCGTGGCCGGCCGGGCCGGCCGGCGCGGGCTGTCCGCCCCGCGCGTCCTGTGCGTCCTGCTCGCCGAGGAGTTCGGCGCGCAGGTGCTCCGCCAGCAGCGCGGGGGTCGGGTAGTCGAAGACGAGCGTCGCGGGCAGGCTCAGACCGGTGGCGGTGGCGAGCTGGTTACGGAGGTCGACCGCGGTGAGCGAGTCGAATCCGAGGTCGCGGAACGCCTGTCCGGACGGGACGGCGTCGGCTCCGGCATAGCCCAGGACCGCCGCGACTTCGGTGCCGACGAGGGTGAGCAGCAGCTCGGTGCGGTCGGCCGGGGAGAGCCCGAGGAGCTCGCCGCGCAGGGCGGAGGCGGTGGTCGCCTTGCCGTGCTCGCCGTCCGGGGTGTCCGCGACGGCCTGCCGGGCCTCGGGCAGCTCCGCGAAGAGGGAACTGCGCCGGGAGCGGGTGAAGGCCGGTGCGAAGCGGTCCCACGCCACGTCGGCCACGGTCACCGCTGCCTCGCCGTCGCCGGTGGCCCGGCCGAGCGCGGCCAGTGCGCGCTCGGGGTCCATGGCAGGCAGCCCATTGGCCCGCAGGTGCGCGGCGAGACCGTCCTGGGCGGAGTCCGCCCAGGCCCCCCACGCGACCGACAGAGCCCGGGCGCCGTGTGTGCGGCGCCGCTGTGCCACGGCGTCCAGGTAGGCGCTCGCCGCGGCGCCGGCGCTCTGGCCGCCGATGCCCCAGATACCGGAGATCGACGAGAACAGCACAAACGCGTCGAGCTGCCGGTCACCGATCACCGCTTCCAGGCTCTCGACGTCCGCGTGGACCTCGGAGAGGAACACCTCCGGCTCCTGCGGCTCGGAGCCGTCGAGTGCCGGCTGCCTGTTCTCGCCCGTGTGGACGACCGCGGTGAGCGGGAAGCGCTCGGGGACCGAAGCCAGAGCTGCGGTGAGCGCCTGGCGGTCGGCCACCTCGCCGGTGGCCAGGGTGAGTTCGGCGCCCAGGTCGGCGAGCTCGGCCCGCAGGTCGGCGACGCCGGTGCCGGCTGTTCCGTCGGAGCCGGCCGCCGCTTCGGTACCGGCTGTCTCCTCGGTGCCGAGCAGCAGGACGTGTTCGGCGCCGTGCCGGGCGAGCCAGCGGGCGACGTGACCGCCGAAGCCCTTCACCCGGCCGGTGACCAGCACCGTGCCGGCCGGCTGCCAGGGGGCCTCCGTCGGGGCCGCAGGGACCCGGACCAGTCGGCGCGCGAAGGCTCCAGAGGGCCGCAGGGCGACCTGGTCCTCGCCGAGCGCGCCGGACACGATGCCGCGGAACCGGTCCACCGAGCGCTGGTCGAGCACGTCCGGTGCGTCGATGAGGCCGCCCCACCGCGTGGGATGGTCCAGGGCGGCGACGCGGCCGAGCCCCCAGACCGCCACCTGGGCGGCGCTCTTGAGCGTCTCGGAACGTCCCACTGACACCGCACCCCGGGTCACGCACCACAGGGGGGCGTCGATTCCGGCGTCTGCCAGCGCCCGCAGCACGGCGTCCGGCCATGCCAGGCCCGTCGGCAGGCCCCGATCGGCGGGCGTGGCGGCGGTGGCGAGCAGGGAGACGACGCCCGCGTACGCGGTGTCGTGGTCGGCGAGCCTCTCGGCGAGGCCGGCGGCATCGGTGACATCGGTTTCGACGCACACCGTGTCGGCGCCGACCGCTCCGACGACTGCGGAGAACCACGCGTCGTGCGCCTGCCCGGCGGGGAGCAGCACCAGCCATGTGCCCGAGGGGACGCTGCCCGCTGCCGTACTGGTCAGGGGCTTCCAGCTCACGCGGTAGCGCCAGCCGTCCACGACGGACGACTCGTTCCGCTTGCGGCGCCAGGAGGACAGGGCCGGCACCAGGGCCGACAGGGCCGTGTCGTCCAGGCCCAGCGTGGACGACAGCGACTCCATGTCCTGTCGTTCCACCGCCGCCCAGAATACGGCGTCCACGGCGTCCTGCTCGCCGGCGACAACCGGTGCGGTCGCGCGCTCGGGCCAGTACCACTCGCGCTGGAAGGCGTACGTCGGCAGGTCGACGCGGCGGGCGCCGGTGCCGGCGAACAGGGCCGGCCAGTCCACGTCGACGCCCGCCACGTGGAGCCGGGCGAGGGCGGTGAGCAGCGAGGTCTCCTCCGGCCGGTCCTTGCGCAGGGCCGGTACGACCACCCTCTCGTGGCCGTCCAGGCTCTGCTGGGCCATGGCGGCGAGCACGCCGTCCGGCCCCAGTTCCAGGAACGCGGTCGTACCGGCTTCGGCGAGCGCCTTCACCCCGTCGGCGAAGCGCACGGCTTCGCGGACGTGGCGCACCCAGTAGTCCGGGCTGCAGACCAGCTCCGCCGACGCCACCTCACCGGTCACGTTCGACACCAGCGGAATCTGCGGAGCCACGAACGACAGCGTCGAGACGACCTGCCGGAACTCCTCCAGCATCGGATCCATCAGCGGGGAGTGGAAGGCGTGGCTGACCGACAAACGCTGCGTTTTACGGCCCTCGGCCGCGAACTCGTCGGCGATCCGGAGCGCCGCGCCTTCGTCGCCGGCGATGACGACCGCGTTGGGGCCATTGACGGCTGCGATGGAGACACCCTCGATGAGGCGCGGAAGCGTCTCCTCCTCGGTGGCCTGGACGGCCACCATCGCACCACCCGCAGGCAGCGCCTGCATCAACCGCGCCCGGGCCGCCACCAAAGTGCACGCATCATCCAGGGACAGCACCCCGGCGACATGCGCAGCCGCGATCTCACCAATTGAGTGCCCGGCCACGAAGTCCGGGCGCACACCCCACGACTCCACCAGACGGAACAGCGCCACCTCGACCGCGAACAACGCAGGCTGCGTAAACCCGGTCTCGCTCAGCGCACCGGCGTCATCGCCGAACAGCACCTCCCGCAGCGGGCGCTCCAGCTCCACGTCGAACCGGGCGAGCGCCGCGTCCAGCGCCTCCGCGAACACCGGGAACCGGCCGTACAGCTCACGGCCCATCCCCAGTCGCTGCGAACCCTGGCCGGAGAACAGGAACGCCGACTTGCCGGCGACCGCGTCGGCGACGCCGCGCGCGGCCTCCGCGATCGTTCCCTCTCCGTCGGCCAGGAGCACCGCACGGTGGGCGAACGTCGACCGGCCCGTGGCCAGGGAGTATCCGACGTCGACGGTGGATTGGGCCGGCTCCGCCGCGGCGAACGACGTGAGCCGTTCGATCTGTGCCCGCAGCGCCTCGGGCGTCTTGCCGGAGACCGGCCACGGCACCACGGCCGGCACGATGTCCGGCACCGTGTCCGATGCGGTGTCCGGTGTGGTGTCCGGTGTGGTCCCCTCCGCCTCACCGGCTTCGGTGAGCGAGGGGGCCTGCTCGACGATGACGTGGGCGTTCGTACCGCTGACGCCGAAGGCGGACACGCCTGCCCGGCGCGGGCGTCCCGTCTCCGGCCATGCCAGCTGCTCCTGGACGAGCGACACCGCGCCGTCCGACCAGTCGACGTGCGAGGAGGGGGCGTCGACGTGCAGCGTCCTGGGCAGCGTGCCGTGCCGCATCGCCATGACCATCTTGATGACGCCGGCGACGCCCGCCGCGGCCTGGGTGTGCCCCAGGTTCGACTTGACCGCGCCGAGGAGCAGCGGACGTTCCCGGTCGCGGCCGTACGCCGCGATCAGGGCGTGGGCCTCGATGGGGTCGCCGAGGGTGGTGCCGGTGCCGTGGGCCTCCACGGCGTCGACGTCCGAGGGGGCCAGGCCGGCGTCGGCGAGGGCCTGGCGGATCACGCGCTGTTGTGCGCGTCCGTTGGGGGCGGTCAGGCCGTTGGAGGCCCCGTCCTGGTTGACGGCCGCGCCGCGCACGATGCCGAGGACGTGGTGTCCGTTGCGGCGGGCGTCGGAGAGCCGTTCCAGTACGAGCATGCCGGCGCCCTCGGACCATGCGGTGCCGTCCGCCGAGTCGGCGAAGGCCTTGCAGCGGCCGTCGGGGGCCAGCCCGCCCTGCGCCGTGAACTCGACGAAGGCGTCGGGGCTGGACATCACCGTGACGCCGCCGGCGAGCACGAGGGAGCATTCGCCGCTGCGCAGGGCCCGCGAGGCCATGTGCAGGGCGACCAGGGAGGAGGAGCAGGCGGTGTCGACGGTCACGGCTGGGCCCTCGAGGCCCAGCGTGTAGGACAGGCGTCCGGACATGATGCTCGCCGTATTGCCGGTGGCGACGTGTCCTTGGACGTCGGTGGTGCCCCTGCGCAGCACCGAGGTGTAGTCCTGGCCGTTGGTGCCGACGTAGACGCCGGTCTGGCTGCCGCGCAGCCCGGTGGGGTCGATGCCGGCGCGTTCCAGGGCTTCCCAGGTGGTTTCGAGCAGCAGGCGCTGCTGCGGGTCCATCGCGATGGCTTCGCGCGGGGAGATACCGAAGAAGGGGGCGTCGAAGCGGCCGACGCCTTCGAGGAAGCCGCCTTCGAGGGTGGTGGAGGTGCCTCGGGCGAGGGTGTCCAGGTCCCAGCCGCGGTCGGCCGGGAATCCGGAGATCGCGTCCTCGCCGCGGGACAGCAGGCGCCACAGGTCTTCGGGGGTTTCCACGCCGCCGGGGAAGCGGCAGCTCATGCCCACGATCGCGATGGGGTCGTCGTCGACGGCCCGCGCGGCCGGTGTCGTGGTGTCCTGTTCGGGCATCGAGCCGAGGAGCTCGGTGAGGAGGAATTCGGACAGGGCGAGCGGGGTGGGGTAGTCGTAGACGAGCGTCGCCGGCAGGCGCAGGCCCGTCGTCGCCGTGAGGGCGTTGCGCAGTTCGACGGTGGTCAGCGAGTCGAAGCCGAGGTCGCTGAAGGCCTGGTCGGCGCCGATGGTGTTGGCGTCGGAGTGGCCGAGGACCGCGGCGACCTGGCCGCGCAGGAGGTCCAGGACGAACCGTGCGCGTGCCGTCTCGGACAGGCCCGCCAGCCGCTGCCGCAGCGCCGGCTCCGCCGGAGTCGTACCGTCCGTGCTGCCGCCGACGGCGGTGAGGGCGTGGCGTACCTCGGGCAGGTCGCCGACGAGGGGGTTGGGCCGGAGTGCGGCGAAGACCGTGGCGAAGCGGTCCCAGTCGATGTCGGCGAGGGTGAGGGCCGTGTCGTCGTGTTCGATGGCGTGCTGCAGTGCGGAGAGGGCGAGTTGCGGTGCCATGGGGGTGAAGCCGCCACGGCGTACGCGGTTTTCGACGCCCGCTCCGTCGACGGCCATGCCTGCCTCGGCCCAGGGGCCCCAGGCGAGCGAGGTCGCGGGCAGGCCGTGGGCCCGCCGGTGTTCCGCGAACGCGTCGAGGAAGGCGTTGGCGGCGGCGTAGTTGCCCTGCCCGGCGGCGCCGAGGGTGCCCGCGGTCGAGGAGAACAGGACGAAGGCGCTCAGGCCGAGGTCCCGCGTCAGCTCGTGCAGGTTCACCGTCGAGGTGATCTTCGCGCGCAGTACGGCCGAGAACTTCTCGGGGGTCAGGGCGTCGAGAACGCCGTCGTCGACCACGCCGGCGGTGTGGATGACCGCGGTGAGCGGGAGGTCCTCGGGCACACCGGCCAGCACGGCCGCGAGGGCGTCGCGGTCCGCGGTGTCGCAGGCGGCCAGGGTGACCTGGGTACCGAGTCCGGTGAGCTCGGTGCGGAGCTCTTCGGCCCCCGGCGCCTGCGGGCCCCGGCGGCTGACGAGCAGCAGGTGCTCGGCGCCCCGGCCCGCCAGCCAGCGGGCGACGTGGCCGCCCAGCCCGCCGGTGCCGCCGGTGATCAGCACGGTGCCGGTGGGGGCGAACTCGTTCGGCGTAGCACTCTCGCCGACGGGGTGACGGGTCAGGCGGCGTACGAACGTTCCCGAGGGCCGGACGGCGATCTGGTCCTCGCCGTCGGTACCGGCGAGGACGCCCGCCAGGCGGCGGAGCGTGGTCTCGTCGAGCGTGCCCGGCAGGTCCACCAGGCCGCCCCAGCGCTGCGGCTGCTCCAGGCCGACGACGCGGCCCAGGCCCCATACGGCCGACTGTGCCGGTGCGGTGAGGTGCTCGGAGCGGCCGACGGCGACGGCTTCGCGGGTCACGCACCACAGGGGTGCGTCGATGCCGGCGTCGCCGAGCGCCTGCACGGCTGCCGCCGTGAGCAGCAGGCCGGTGGGGGCGTCCGGCTGCGTGGCCGTCGCGTCCTCGTGCAGGGCCAGCAGGGACAGGACGCCGGTGAAGCCGGTGCCGGATGCGGCCAGTTCCCGCAGGCGGTGGGCCAGGGCGTCCCGGTCGTGGTCGGCGACCTCGACGCGGACGGTCTCGGTGGCCAGGGCGTCGACGACGGAGTCGGCCCAGTCCTGATCGGCCGTGCCTGCGGGGGCGAGGACCAGCCACGTCCCCGTGGGGTGTGCCGTCGGGGCGCCGGTGAGGGGCTTCCAGACGGACCGGTAGCGCCAGCTGTCGACGGTGGACTGTGCGCGGCGCCGGCGGCGCCACGACGACAGTGCGGGCACCACGGCGGTCAGGGTGTCGTCGTCGAGTTCGAGGGAGGACCCCAGCGACGACAGGTCGGCACGTTCCACCGCCGACCAGAATTCGGCGTCCACCGGGTCGGCCGGGGCGTGCCCCGCCGTCGCGGAGCCCGCGATGGCCTCCGGCCAGTAGCGCTGCCGCTGGAACGGGTAGGTCGGCAGGTCGACGCGGCGTCCGGCGCTGTCGGCGAACACTCCGTTCCAGTCCACCTTCGCGCCGTGCACGTACAGCCGTGCGAGGGCGCTCGTGAGCGCGGGGGCCTCGGGGCGGTCGCGGCGCAGTGCCGGGACTCCGGCGATCTGCGACGCCTCGTCGAGGGTCTCCCGGGCGGCGCCGGTGAGGACGCCGTCGGGGCCGAGTTCGAGGAAGGCGGTCATGCCCAGGTCGGCGAGCCGGCGCACGGCGTCGGCGAAGCGGACCGTGGCGCGGACCTGTCCGACCCAGTACTCCGGGGAGCACAGCCGCTCGGTCGTGGCGAGCTCGCCGGTGACGGTGGAGACGAACGCGACCGTCGGAGCGTGGTAGGTCACGCCTGCGGCGACGCGGGCGAAGTCCTCCAGCATGGCGTCCATGTGGGGCGAGTGGAAGGCATGGCTCACCCGCAGTCTCCGGGTCCGGCGCCCTTCCGCCGCGAAGTGGGCGGCGATCGCGTCGACCGCGTCCTCGTCGCCCGCGACGACCAGCGAGGTGGGGCCGTTGACGCCTGCTACGGAGACGCGGTCCTCCTGCCCTGTCAGCAGCGGCAGGACCTCGTCCTCGCTCGCCTCCAGCGCGACCATGGCTCCGCCGGTGGGAAGGGCGGCCATCAGCCGTCCGCGTGCGGCGACCAGCGTGCAGGCGTCCTCCAGGGAGAGCACGCCCGCCGCGTGCGCGGCGGCGAACTCGCCGATGGAGTGGCCGGTGACGTAGTCGGGGCGCAGGCCCCACGACTCGACGAGGCGGAACAGTGCCACTTCGAGCGCGAACAGGGCGGGCTGGGTGTAGGCGGTGTCGTCGAGCAGTGCGGCCTCGGGCGTGCCCGGCTCGGCGAACAGCACGTCGCGCACGGGGCGGTCCAGCTCGGAGTCGAGGCAGGCCAGGACGGAGTCCAGCGCGTCGGCGTACACCGGGAACCGGTCGTAGAGCTCCCGGCCCATCTGCGGCCGCTGGCTGCCCTGGCCGGTGAACAGGAACGCGAGCCTGCCCCGGCCGGTGCGGCCGGTGACGAGGTGGCTGTCGGGCGTGCCGTCGCGCAGGGCCTCCAGGGCCCGTACGAGCGTGTCGCGCTCGGCGGTGACCACGGCCGCGCGGTGGTCCAGGCTCGCCCGGGTGGTGGCCAGCGAGCGGGCCAGGTCGGTCAGGGGCAGTGCGGGTTGGGCTTCGACGAGCGACAGCAGTCGCTCCGCCTGCGCCCGCAGCGCCGTCTCGGTGCGTGCGGAGAGCACCAGGGGTACGGTGCCGGGCTCGGCGGGGGCTTGTGCTTCCGCTTCCTCGGCGGGCGTTTCGGGGGCCTGTTCGAGGACGGTGTGGACGTTGGTGCCGCTGAGTCCGAAGGAGGAGACGCCGGCGCGGCGCGGGCGGCCGGTCTGCGGCCATTCGCTCTGCTCGGTCAGCAGGCGGATGGCGCCTGAGGCCCAGTCGACGTGGGAAGAGGGTTCGTCGATGTGGAGGGTCCGGGGGACGGTGGCGTGGCGCATGGCCATGACCATCTTGATGACGCTGGCCACGCCGGACGCCATCTGGGTGTGGCCGATGTTGGACTTGACCGAGCCCAGGAGCAGGGGCCGCTCGCGGTCCTGGCCGTAGGTGGCCAGGAGGGCCTGGGCCTCGATGGGGTCGCCGAGCTTGGTGCCGGTGCCGTGGCCGTCCACGACGTCGACGTCGGCCGCGGTCACGCCGGCGTTGGCGAGGGCCTGGCGGATGACGCGCTGCTGCGAGGGCCCGTTGGGGGCGGTCAGTCCGTTGGAGGCACCGTCCTGGTTGACGGCGCTGCCGCGGACGACCGCGAGGACCTGGTGGCCGTTGCGCAGGGCGTCGGAGAGGCGCTCGACGAGCACCAGGCCGACGCCTTCGGCGAGGCTCATGCCGTCGGCGGCCTCGGCGTAGGCCTTGCAGCGGCCGTCGGCCGCCATGGCGCGCTGGCGGCTGAAGCCGACGAAGGCGTTGGGCGTGGCCATGATGCTCACGCCGCCGGCCAGGGCGAGGGAGCTCTCGCCGTTGCGCAGCGACTGGCACGCCAGGTGCAGGGCGACCAGCGACGACGAGCAGGCGGTGTCGAGGGTGACCGCCGGCCCTTCGAGACCGAAGGTGTAGGAAAGGCGGCCGGACAGGACGCTGGAGATGGTGCCGGTGATCAGGTGTCCCTCGGCGCCCTCGGGGCCCGCCCCTCCGGAGGTGTAGTCCTGGTAGCTGGCTCCGATGAAAGTGCCGGTCAGGCTGCCGCGGAGGGAGGCGGGGTCGATACCGGCCCGCTCCAGGGCCTCCCAGGCGGTTTCGAGCAGCAGGCGCTGCTGCGGGTCCATCGCGAGGGCCTCGCGGGGCGAGATGCCGAAGAATCCGGCGTCGAAGTCCGCCACATCGTGGAGGAATCCGCCGCGGGTGGAGTACGTCTTGCCGGGCCGGTCGGGGTCCGGGTCGTACAGTCCGTCGGTGTCCCAGCCCCGGTCGAGGGGGAACTCGGTGATGGCGTCGCCGCCCGCGGCGACGAGGTCCCACAGCTGTTCGGGGGAGCTGATGCCGCCCGGGTAGCGGCAGCTCATGCCGATGATGGCGATGGGCTCGTCGCTGGCGGAGGTGCTGGCCGGCGCCGCGGTCTCGGCGCGCGCGCCGGCGATCTGGCCGCGCAGGTACTCCACGAGCGCGAGGGGGTTGGGGTAGTCGAACACCATGGTGCTCGGCAGGGTCAGCCCCGTCACCGTGGACAGCCGGTTGCGCAGGTCCACGGCGGTGAGGGAGTCGAAGCCGACGTCGCGGAAGGCCCGCTGTTCGGAGAGGACGTCGGGCGAGGCGTGGCCGAGGACCGTCGAGGCCTCCGCGCGGACCAGGTCGAGCAGGGCCCGGTCCTGCTCGACGGGGGGCAGGGCGAGGAGCCGCGAGACGAACTCGCTGTCCGTGGCGGGGGCGGCGGTCTCCTCCTCCAGCCGCTGGACGTCGGGGACGTCCTCGAACAGCGGGGTGGGCCGCCCGGAGGTGAAGACCGGGTAGTAGCGCTCCCAGTCGATGTCGGCGATCGACAGGACGGTCTCGTCGTGGTCGAGGGCCTGTCGCAGTCCGGCCAGGGCCAGTTGCGGGTCCATGAACACCAGGCCGCTGCGGCGGATCTGCGACGGGTCGACCCGGCCGAGCTTGATGTCGTCGGCCCAGATGCCCCACGAGATGGACGTCGCGCAGGCGCCGCGGGCGCGGCGGTGCTCCGCGAGCGCGTTGAGGTAGGCGTTGGCGGCGACGTAGGCGGCGTGCGCTCCGCTGCCCCACATGCCGGCGGTGGAGGAGTACAGGACGAAGGCGTCGAGCTCGTCGTCGTCGAGGAGTTCGTCAAGGTGGCGGGCGCCTTGGACCTTGGCGTCGACGACCTTGGCGAAGGCGTCGAGGCCGGTCTCGGCGAGCGGTGCCAGTTCGATGACGGCGGCGGTGTGGACGACGGTGCGGACGGTGTGCCCGTCGGCCTTGAGCCGCTCAAGGAGGCCCGCGACCGCGTCCCGGTCGGTCAGGTCGCAGGCGACGACGGTGGCTTCGCAGCCCTGCTCGGTGAGCTGCTCGACGAGTTCGGCGGCGCCGGGGGCTTCCATGCCCCGGCGGCTGGTCAGGACGATGTGCCCGGCGCCCTGCTCGACGAGCCAGCGCGCCAGGTGGGGCGCCAGCGTGCCGGTGCCGCCGGTGACCAGGGTGGTGCCCCGCGGCGACCAGGCGCGGGCCGGGGCGGAGTCGGCGGAGGTGGCGCGCACGACGCGCCGGGCGAGGACGCCCGAGGGGCGGATGGCCAGCTGGTCCTCGCCGGTGCGGCCGGCGAGGACGGCCGCCAGTCGTTCGCCGGCGCGCCGGTCGAGCTGCTCGGGCAGGTCGACCAGACCGCCCCAGCGCTGCGGGTGTTCCAGCGCCGCCGTCCAGCCCAGGCCGTGGATCTGGGCCTGGACGGGCCGGGTCAGCCGGTCCGAGCGGCCCGTGGAGACCGCGCCGCGCGTCAGGCACCACAGGGGCGCGTCGATGCCGGCGTCTCCGAGGGCCTGGACGAGGGTGACGGTCAGGGCCAGCCCCCGGGCCAGCTGGGGGTACAGCTCGCCGGGTGCCTCGTCGTCCGCGAGCAGCGAGACCACTCCCGTGAACGCGGCGGTGTCCGGCGCGTTGCCGAGCTCGGCCAGTCGTGCGGTCAGGGTGGCCCGGTCGAGGCAGGAGTCGTCGAGCAGCAGGCGGTGGACGTCCGCCCCGTGCGCGGTCAGTGCGGCTTCGACGTCAGCGTCGGCGATGCCGGCGGCGGTGACTACCAGCCAGGTGCCGGTCAGTGCCGCGGTGGGCAGGCCGCTGAGCGGCTTCCATGTGGCGCGGTAGCGCCAGGAGTCCACGGTGGAGCGGTCGCGGCGGCGACGGCGCCAGTCGGAGAGTGCGGGAAGGACGGGTACGAGGGAGGTTCCGTCGACGCGCAGGCTGGAGGCCAGGGATTCGACGTCCTCCTGCTCAACGGCGGCCCAGAACTCGCTGTCCGCCGGGTCCGCTTCGGCCTGGGAGCGCGGCTTGGCGGGGATGGCCCACAGGTGTTCGCGCTGGAAGGCGTACGTGGGCAGGTCGACCCGTCGGGTGCCGCCGTCGGCGAAGATCCGGGCCCAGTCCGTGCGCACGCCCCGGACGAAGGCTTCGGCGAGGGAGGTCAGGAACCGGTCGGTGCCGCCCTGGTCGCGCCGGAGCGTCCCGAGCACGGCCGCCCGGCCGCCGGCGTCCTCCACGGTGGCCTGGACGCCCATGGTCAGCACCGGGTGGGAGCTGACCTCGATGAACACCCGGTGTTCCTGGCCGAGCAGTTCCCGGATCGCCGGCTCGAAGCGCACGGTCTGGCGCAGGTTGCGGTACCAGTACCGGGCGTCGAGGGCGGTGGTGTCGAGCCAGTCGCCCGTCACCGTAGAGAAGAACGGCACCTGGGCGGACTGCGGCCGCACCGGGGCGAGGGTCGTCAGCAGTTCGTCACGCAGCAGCTCGACCTGGGCGGAGTGCGAGGCGTAGTCCACCGCGATCCGCCGGGGGCGGATGTCCTCGGCGGTCAGTGCGGCCATCAGGCTCTCGAGCGGCTCCGGTGCGCCGGAGACGACGACCGCTCCCGGTCCGTTGACGGCGGCGATGGAGATGTCGCCGTCGAAGGCGCGCAGGCGCTCCTCGACCTCGGCGGCCGGCAGCGGCACCGACACCATGCCGCCGGATCCGGCCAGCACGCGGGCGATCGCCTGGCTGCGCAGGGCCACGACGCGCGCCGCGTCCTCCAGCGACAGCGCTCCGGCGACGGCGGCCGCGGCGATCTCGCCCTGGGAGTGGCCGACCACGGCGTCCGGGGAAACCCCGTAGGAGCGCCAGAGTGCGGCCAGGGAGACCATGACGGCGAACGAGGTGGGCTGGACGACGTCGACACGGTCCAGGGAGGGAGCGCCCTCGGCCTGGCGGAGCACGTCGACGAGCGACCAGTCGACGAACGCCGACAGCGCGGTCGCGCACTCGTGCAGGCGCTCGGCGAAGACCGGGGATTCCTCCAGCAGGCGTGCGCCCATTCCCAGCCACTGCGAGCCCTGGCCGGGGAAGACGAAGACGACCTTGCCGTCGACATCGGCCGTGCCGTGGACGGCGGCGGCCGACGACTCGCCGGCGGCCAGGGACCGCAGCTCGCCCAGGAGCTCGTCGGTGCCGGTGCCGACGACCACCGCGCGGTGGTCGAAGACGGTACGGGAGGTGACCAGGGCGTGGCCGACGTCGGCCGGCCGGGTCTGCGGGGCGGCCTCGAGATGGGCGGCGAGGCGGGCGGCCTGGGCGCGCAGGGCGCCGGGCGTGCGCGCGGACAGCACCCACGGGAGGGCGCCGGCCGGAGCCGCCTCCGTGGCGGGGGCCTGCTGTTCCTGCTCGCGCGGTGCCTCTTCGAGGACCGCGTGGGCGTTGGTGCCGCTGATGCCGAAGGAGGAGACCGCGCAGCGGCGCGGCCGCTCCCCTTCCCGCCAGTCGAGGTGCTCGGTCAGCAGGGACACCGTGCCGGGCGTCCAGTCGATGTGGGAGGACGGCTCGTCGGCGTGCAGGGTGCGCGGCAGGGTGCCGTGCCGCATCGCCATGACCATCTTGATCACACCGGCGACGCCCGCCGCCGACTGGGTGTGACCGATGTTGGACTTGACCGAGCCCAGCAGCAGCGGGCGCTGCGGGTCGCGGTCCTGACCGTAGGTGGCCTGGAGGGCCTGGGCTTCGATGGGGTCGCCGAGCGCGGTGCCGGTGCCGTGCGCCTCCACGACGTCGATGTCCGCCGTGGTGAGGCCCGAGTTGGTCAGGGCCTGCCGGATGACGCGCTGCTGTGAGGGGCCGTTGGGGGCGGTGAGCCCGTTCGAAGCGCCGTCCTGGTTGATGGCGGAGCCGCGGACCACGGCGAGGATCTCGTGGCCGTTGCGGCGGGCGTCGGAGAGGCGCTCCAGGACGAGGATGCCCACGCCCTCGGCGAGGGTCATGCCGTCGGCGGCCTCGGAGAAGGCCTTGCAACGGCCGTCCTGCGCGAGTGCGCGCTGCCGGCTGAAGACGATGAACGGGTTGGGGTTGGTCATGACGGTCGCGCCGCCGGCCAGGGCGAGGGAGCTCTCGCCGTTGCGCAGCGACTGGCACGCCAGGTGCAGCGCCACCAGGGACGAGGAGCAGGCCGTGTCCACGGTGACCGCGGGGCCTTCCAGCCCGAACAGGTAGGCCAGGCGCCCGGACAGGATGCTGGGGCTGGTGCCGGTGACCGCGTGGCCGGCGGAGCTGTCGTCGAGGCCGAGCCCGTACTCCTGGTAGGTCGAGCCGATGAACGTGCCGGTCGGGCTGCCGTGGACGGAGGCGGGGTCGATGCCGGCCTGTTCGAAGGCCTCCCAGGTGGTTTCCAGCAGCAGGCGCTGCTGGGGGTCCATCGTCAGCGCTTCACGCGGCGAGATGCCGAAGAAGCCGGCGTCGAACTCGCCCGCGTCGTGCAGGAAGCCGCCCTGGGTGGAGTACGTCTTGCCGGGCTGTTCGGGGTCCGGGTCGTACAGGTCCGTGCCGTCCCAGCCGCGGTTGACGGGGAAGTCGCTGATGGCGTCCACGCCTTCGGACACCAGCTCCCAGAACTGCTGGGGTGAGCGGACGCCGCCGGGGAAGCGGCAGCTCATGCCCACGATGGCGATCGGCTCGTCGAAGCCGCCCGCCGGTACGGCCGCCGGGGCCGCGGGGGCGGCGCCCGCGCCGAGGATCTGTGTGCGCAGGAACTTCGCCAGTGCGATGGGGGTCGGGTAGTCGAACGCCATCGTGCTGGGCAGGGCCAGTCCGGTCGCCGTGGCAAGCCTCTTGCGCAGCTCGACCGCGGTGAGCGAGTCGAAGCCCGCCTCGCGGAAGGCGCGCCGTTCGCTCACGCCCTCGACGGAGGTGTGGCCGAGGACGACGGCCGCCTCGGCGCGCACCAGGTCGACCAGCAGCCGGTGCTGGTCGCTCTCGCTCAGGCCGTGGAGGCGTCCGGCGAATTCCGAGGCTGCGCGGTCGCCCTGCCGGTCGGGCTGTTCGAGCGCGCGTACGTCGGCCAGTTCGTCGAAGAGGACGCTGGGCCGCGAGGAGGTGAAGACGGGGTGGTAGCGCTCCCAGTCGACGTCGGCGACGGTCACCGTCACGTCCTGCTGGACGACCGCGCGGCGCAGCTCGGTGATGGCGTTGCGCGGTGCGAGGAACCGCAGACCGCGGCGCAGCAGGTTGTCCGCCATGGCCTCGTGCGTGGCCATTCCGGCCTCCGCCCAGGGGCCCCATGCCACGGAAGTCGCCGTCAGGCCGCGTGCGGAGCGGTGCTCGGCGAGGGCGTCGAGGTAGGCGTTGGCCGCGCCGTAGGCGCTCTGGCCCGCACTGCCCCATACGCCGGCGATCGAGGAGAACAGGACGAAGAAGTCGAGCCGGTGCTCGCCGAGGAGGTCGTCCAGGTGGGCGGCGCCGAGCATCTTGGCGGCCATCATGTCGGTGACGGCGGCCAGTGAGGTCTCGGCGAGGGGTGCGGCCTGGCCGACGCCCGCGGCGTGGATGACACCGGTCAGCGGCAGGTCCGCGGGGATGGCGGCCAGGACGGCGGCCAGCTGGTCGCGGTCGGCGGCGTCGCAGGCGGCGAGGGTGACACGGGCGCCCAGGTCCTCCAGCTCCGCGCGCAGCTCCGCGGCGCCGGGCGCGTCGGGGCCACGGCGGCTGGTCAGGACGAGGTGCCGGGCTCCGCTGCGGGCGAGCCAGCGGGCGACCTCGGCTCCGAGGCCTCCGGTGCCGCCGGTGACGAGCACGGTGCCGTCGGCGGTGAAGTCCTCGGCCTGGGGCAGTTCGTGGACGGTGTGGCGCACCAGCCGCCGGCCGAGCGTGCCGGTGGCGCGGATGGCGATCTGGTCCTCACCGGCCTGTGCGGCGAGGGCGCTGACCAGTTGCTGGGTGGCCGGCGCGTCCAGGACGGGCGGCAGGTCGATCAGTCCGCTCCACGGCTGGGGGTGTTCCAGCGCGGCGATGCGGCCCAGGCCCCATGCGGCGGCCTGGACGGGGTGGGTGAGCGGGTCGGCGGGGCTGGTGGAGACGGCTCCGCGCGTGAGGGTCCACACGGGGGCGGACAGACCGGTGTCGGCCAGTGCCTGGGTGAGGACGACGCTGAGGGCGAGGCCGGTCGGCAGCTCGGTGCCGAGCGGGCCCGGTCGGTCGGCCAGCGGCAGCAGGGACAGGACGCCGGAGACGTTCCCGACGGCTTCCAGGCGCGTGGTGAGCTCGACGCGGTCCCGGCAGGACGCGTCCAGGACGAGTCGCTCGAACTGGGCTCCGTGTCCGCGCAGGGCGTCCAGGATCTCGTCGGCGTCGATGTCCTCGGTGGTGACGGCCAGCCAGGTGCCGTCCAGTACCGGTGCCGCGCTCGCGCGGACGGGCTTCCATTCCACCCGGTAGCGCGCCGCGTCCAGGAGGGACTTCTCGTGGCGGTGCTGCCGCCAGGACGACAGGGCCGGGAGCAGGGCGTAGAGCGAGGCGTGCTGTTCGTCGCGCAGCCCGAGGAGCGTGGCGAGCTCGCCGGCGTCGCCGCGTTCGACCGCGCCCCACAGCTCGGCGTCCGCCGGGTCGGCGGCCTGCTGGGCGCCGGGGGCGGCCTCGAGCTCGGGCCAGTAGCGCTCGTGCTGGAAGGCGTAGGTGGGCAGCTCGACGGGGCGGGCACCGGTGCCGGCGAAGAACGCCGGCCAGTCGACGGTGATACCGCGTACGTGGAGGCGGCCGAGCGCCGCGACGATCGCCTGGTCCTCCGGGCGGTCGGTGCGCAGCACCGGGACCAGGTCGGCGTCGGTGTCGTCGCCGAGGGTGTCCTGGGCGAGGGCGGACAGGACGCCGTCGGGGCCGAGTTCGAGGAAGGTGGCGGCACCGGCGGCCTGCGCGGTGCGCACGCCGTCGGCGAACCGGACGGTGCGCCGCACGTGTTCGACCCAGTAGTCGGGCGAGCACAGCTCTTCGGCGGTGGCGATCTTTCCGGTCAGGTTGGACACGACCGGGACGGCCGGTGCCGTGAAGGCGATGCCCTCGGCGACGCGGCGGAAGTCCTCCAGCATGGGTTCCATGCGCGGCGAGTGGAAGGCATGGCTCACCCGCAGCCGCTTGGTCTTGCGTCCCTGGGCCTGGAAGTGGGCGGCGATGTCGGCGGTCGCCTGCTCGTCGCCGGCGATGACGACGGCGGTGGGGCCGTTGACGGCGGCGAGCGAGACCTCGTCCTCGCGCCCGGCGAGCAGCTCGGCGACCTCGTCCTCGGTGGCCTGCAGGGAGATCATCGCCCCGCCGGCCGGCAGGGCCTGCATCAGTCGTGCCCGGGCGGCCACCAGCTTGGCTGCGTCGGGCAGGGACATCACGCCGGCGGCGTGGGCGGCGGCGATCTCACCGATGGAGTGGCCGAGGAGATGGTCGGGGCGTACACCCCAGGACCGCAGCAGGCGGTAGAGGGCGACCTCGACGGCGAACAGCGCCGGCTGGGTCCAGCCGGTCTCGCCCAGCAGCTCCGCCTCGGGGCTGTGGGGGTCGGCGAAGAGGACGTCCTTCAGGGGACGGTCCAGGAGGGGGTCGAGCTCGGCGGTCACCGCGTCGAGGGCTTCGGCGAACGCGGGGAAGCGTGCGGAGAGCTCGTGGCCCATGCCGGGCCGCTGGCTGCCCTGCCCGGCGAACAGCAGGGTCAGCTTTCCGGCGCCGCCGGTCTCGCCCTCGGTCAGGGCCGGGTCGGGGCGGTCGGTGGCCAGGGCGGTCAAGGATCGCAGGAGTGCGTCCCGGTCACCGATGACGACCGCGCGCTGCTCGAAGGCGGAGCGGGTGGTGGCGAGCGACAGGCCGACGTCGGCAGGGTCCAGCGCGGGGTGGGCGTCGACGAAGGACCGCAGGCGGGCGGCCTGTTCGCGCAGGGCGGCGCGGCTCTTGCCGGAAATTGTCCACGGTACGACGGCCGCTGTGGGGCGGTCGTCGCGTTCGGGCTCGGGCGGTGTGCCGGGGGCCTGCTCGATGATCACGTGGGCGTTGGTGCCGCTGATACCGAAGGAGGACACACCGGCCCGGCGGGGCCGGCCCGCTTCGGGCCAGGACGTCTCCTCGGTGAGCAGTTCCACCGCTCCCGCGGTCCAGTCCACGTGCGAGGACGGCGTGCCGGCGTGGAGGGTGCGCGGGAGGACGCCGTGGCGCATGGCCAGGACCATCTTGATGACGCCGGCGACACCGGCGGCGGCCTGGGTGTGGCCGATGTTGGACTTGATCGACCCGAGCAGCAGGGGACGCTCGGGGTCTCGTTCCTGTCCGTAGGTCGCGAGCAGCGCCTGGGCCTCGATGGGGTCGCCCAGGGTGGTGCCGGTGCCGTGGGCCTCCACGGCGTCGACGTCGGCGACGGACAGGCCGGCGCCGGCCAGGGCCTGGCGGATGACGCGCTGCTGCGAGGGGCCGTTGGGGGCGGTGAGCCCGTTCGAGGCGCCGTCCTGGTTGACGGCGGAGCCCCGCACCACGGCGAGGACGCGGTGGCCGTTGCGCCGCGCGTCGGAGAGCCGTTCGAGGACGAGCACGCCGACGCCCTCGGACCAGCCGACGCCGTCGGCACTGTCCGAGAACGCCTTGCACCGGCCGTCCGGGGAGAGGCCGCGCTGCCGGGAGAACTCGATCAGGGAGGTGGGGGTCGACATCACCGTGACGCCGCCGGCCAGGGCCAGCGAGCACTCGCCGGAGCGCAGGGCCTGCATGGCCCAGTGCATCGCGACCAGCGACGACGAGCACGCGGTGTCGACGGTGACGGCGGGGCCCTCCAGACCGAGGGCGTAGGACACCCGGCCGGAGGCGATGCTCGGTGAGGTGCCGCTGCCCTGGTAGCCCTCGAACTGCCCGCCGGTGAGCGTGGCGGCGTAGTCGTTGTACATGACGCCGGCGAAGACGCCCGTCTGGCTGCCCCGCAGCGACACCGGGTCGATGCCGGCGCGCTCGATGGCCTCCCAAGAGGCTTCCAGCAGCAAGCGCTGCTGGGAGTCGGTGGCCAGGGCCTCGCGGGGGCTCATGCCGAAGAACGCCGGGTCGAACTGTGCGGCGTCGTGCAGGAAGCCGCCGAAGCGGGTGTAGGTGGTGCCGAGGTGGTCGGGGTCCGGGTCGTAGAGCGCGTCCAGGTCCCAGCCGCGGTCGACGGGGAAGCCCGAGATGGCGTCGGTGCCCTCGCTGACGAGCCGCCACAGGTCCTCGGGCGAGGCGACGCCGCCCGGGTAGCGGCAGCTCATGCCGACGATCACGATGGGGTCCCGGTCGGTCGCGGCGCGGGGAGCGGTGACCGCGACGGCGGCCTCCGAGCCCATCAGCTCGCCGAGGACATGGCCGGCCAGTGCGGTGACCGTCGGATAGTCGAAGATCACGGTGGCGGCGGTGCGCAGACCGGTCGCGGTGCTCAGCCTGTTGCGTAGTTCCACGGCGGTCAGGGAGTCGAAGCCCAGCTCCTGGAACGGCCGGTTCGGATCGACGTCCGCGGGAGTGGTGTGGCCGAGCACGGCGGCGACCTGGGTACGCACCAGCTCGAGCACCACGTCGGTGCGGTCGGCCTCCTCCAGCCGGGACAGGCGCTGGACTAGGCCGACCGCCGCTTCGGAACCCGAGAGCGCCGAGCGTCGGGCGGGGGTGCGGATGAGGCCGCGCAGCAGAGGCGGCACGTCGCCCTGGGCCCGCAGGACCGGCAGGTCCAGCCGGACGGGCAGCAGCACGGCCGCCCGGGTGGCGACGGCTGCGTCGAACAGCGCCACGCCCTGCTCTTCGGAGAGCGCGGGTGTGCCCATCCGGGCCAGGCGCTCCAGTTCGGCTCCGGAGAGGCCGCCGGTCATTCCGCCGGAGGGGGCCCACGGGCCCCAGCCGAGGGACAGTGCCGGCAGCCCGGCGCCGTGCCGCAGCTGGGCGAGGGCGTCGACGAAGGCGTTGGCGGCGGCGTAGTTGCCCTGGCCCGGGGCTCCGATGGTGCCGGAGAGGGAGGAGAAGACGACGAACGCCGCCAGGTCCAGCTCCTGGGTGGCCTCGTGGAGGTTCCACACGGCGTCGGCCTTGGGGCGCAGGACCGCGTCGATCCGTTCGGGGGTGAGCGACTCGATGAGGCCGTCGTCGAGGGTGCCGGCGCTGTGCACGACCGCCGTCAGGGGGTGGTCGGCCGGGACCGTGGCGAGCAGGTGTCCGACGGCGTCGCGGTCGGCGAGGTCGCAGGCCTCGACGCGGACCTGTGCGCCGTGGCCGCTCAGTTCGGCGACCAGCTCCGCCGCGCCCTCGGCCGCGCCGCCGCGGCGGCTGACGAGCAGCAGGTGCCGTACGCCGCGCTCGGTGACCAGGTGCCGGGCGAGGACGCTGCCGAGGCCGCCGGTGCCGCCGGTGATCAGCACAGTGCCGTCGGCGTTCCACGCCGCGGCGTCGGGGGCGGGGGTCACGCGGGCGCGTGCCAGCCGTGCGCCGAGTACGGCGCCGTCACGGACGACGGCCTGCGGTTCGGTGACGCCCAGGGCGTGCGGGGGCAGGGCGGGCAGGGACTCGCCGGGTTCGAGGTCGAGCAGGCCAAAGCGGCCGGGGTGTTCCGTCTGGGCGGAGCGCACCAGGCCCCAGACGGCCGCGGCGGCCGGGTCCGGCACGCTCTCGCCGTCGGCGGCGACGGCGCCGCGGGTGACGAAGACCAGCCGGGAGTCGGCGTAGCGCTCGTCGGTCAGCCAGGTCTGCAGCTGCTGCAGGACCCGGGAGGTGAGGTCATGGGCCGAGGCGACGACTCCTGTGGCGCTGTCGCCGGTGAGGGGGGCGAGCACGACGGCCGGGACGGCCGGTTCGCCGTCCTCGGTGAGCTCGAAGGAGCGGACGGGCAGGTCGTCCTGGGCCAGCGTGTCGAGGAGGCCGAAGGGGTCCGTCCCGAGCACGCCGATCGAGCCGGGCATGGCCGTGTGACCGCGCAGGCGGGTCCAGCGCAGCTCGAACATGGCGTCGCGCACCAGCGGAACCGCGGCGCCCGTGTGCTGGTCGGGCTGCGCCCGCAGGACGAGCGAGCCCACCGAGGCGACGAGGGCGCCGGTGGTGTCGGTGACGGCGACGGACACGGCGTCGTCACCGGACGGGGAGAGCTTCACGCGTACCGTGGCCGCGCCGCTCGCGTGCAGGGTGACGTCCTGCCACGAGAAGGGCAGGCCGCCGCGTACGTGCTCACCGAGGTCCACGAAGGCCGACGCGTGCAGGGTCGCGTCCAGCAGGGCGGGGTGGATGCCGAAGGCACCGGCGTCGGAGCCGGCGGTCTCGGGCAGGGCGACCTCGGCGAAGACGTCGTCTCCCCGGCGCCAGGCGGCGCGCAGGCCCTGGAACATGGGCCCGTAGGCGAAGCCCGTCTCGGCGACCCGGTCGTAGAAGCCGTCGAGCTCGAGCGGAGTTGCGTCCGCCGGGGGCCATGCGGTGGCGTCGAAGTCGGCGCGCTGCTCGCCGGAGGCCAGGATGCCGGCGGCGTGCTGGGTCCAGGGCTGCTCCTCGGCGCCGTCCGGGCGGGAGTGCAGGCTCAGGGTGCGGCGGCCGGACTCGTCCGGGCTGCCGACCCACACCTGTACCTGGACGCCGCCCTGCTCGGGCAGGATCAGCGGTGCGGCCAGGGTGAGTTCCTCCACCCGGTCGCAGCCGACCTCGTCGCCGGCGCGAATGGCCAGCTCCAGGAAGGCGGTGGCCGGAAGCAGCACCGCGCCGCGCACGGCGTGCTCGGCCAGCCAGGGGTGGGTCTGCACCGAGAGCCTGCCGGTCAGCAGCAGGCCGTCGGAGTTGGCCAGTGACACGGCCGCTGCGAGCAGCGGGTGATGTGCGGCGCCCATGCCGGCGGCGCGGACGTCACCGGCCTGCGTGAGGACGCCCTTGGGCCAGAAGCGGCGCCGCTGGAAGGCGTACGTCGGCAGGTCCACGCGCTGTGCTGCGGTGCCGGAGAAGTACTGCTCCCACTGGACGGGGACTCCGCGTACGTGCAGGCCGGCCGCGGCTGCCGTGGCGGTGTCGGTCTCCGGGCGGCCCGGCCGCAACAGCGGCAGTGCCACGGCGCTCTCATGCGCGGTGCCGTCGGTGTCGTCCAGGCAGGCGCGGGCCATGGCGGACAGGACGCCGTCGGGACCGAGTTCGAGGAAGGTGCCGGTGCCGTGGCCGGCCAGCCAGGCGATGGCGTCCGCGAACCGGACGGCCTGGCGGGCGTGGTCCACCCAGTAGCCGGCGGAGGTCAGCTGCTCGACCGTGGCGAGGGTGCCGGTCAGCGTCGAGACGACCGGGATCACGGGCGCCTGCGGCGCGAGGCCCGCCACTACGGCCCGGAACTCCTCGAGCATGGGTTCCATGAGCGGGGAGTGGAAGGCGTGGGAGACGCGCAGCCGCTTGGTCTTGCGGCCCCGCTCCGTGAAGTGCTCCTCGATGGCGGCGCATTCGTCGGCGTCACCGGCGATGACGACGGCGTCCGGGCCGTTGACGGCCGCGATGGACACGCGGTCCGCGCGGGGCTCCAGCAGGGGCTGGATTTCCGCCTCGGTCGCCTGGAGGGAGACCATCGCCCCGCCGGTGGGCAGTGCCTGCATCAGACGGCCGCGGGCGACGACCAGGGCGGCGGCGTCGGCCAGGGAGAACACCCCGGCCACGTGGGCTGCGGCGATCTCACCGATCGAGTGCCCGGTGAGGAAGTCGGGCTTGACGCCCCACGACTCGACGAGCCGGTAGAGGGCGACCTCGACGGCGAACAGGGCGGGCTGTGCGTAGCCGGTCTCGTTCAGCAGCGCCGCTTCGGACGAGCCCTCGGCGGCGAACAGCACGTCCTTCAGGGGCCGGTCGAGGCCGGTGTCCAGGTGGGCCAGTACCTCGTCGAGAGCATGGGCGAACGCCGGGAAGCGGTCGTGCAGTTCGCGGCCCATGCCCAGGCGCTGGGAGCCCTGTCCCGCGAACAGGAAGGCCAGCTTGGACCTGCCCTGTGTGGTGCCCTGCACGAGGGCCGGGGCCGGGTCGCCGGCGGCGAGTGCGGCGAGGCCCGCGAGGGCGCCGTCACGGTCTGCCGCGGTGACCGCCGCGCGGTGCTCGAGGCCGGAGCGGGTCGCGGCGAGGGAGAAGGCGACGTCGACGGGGGCGAGCGCGGGAGAGGACTCCATGAAGTCCAGCAGGCGGGCCGCCTGGGCGCGCAGGGCGTCACGGGTGCGCCCGGAGACGAGCCAGGGCATGGTCCCGGCGGCGATGGGCTCCGCCGTCGGCGTCGGCTCGGCGTCGGTTCCGTCCCCGGGGGCCTCCGGGGCCTCGGCGGGCGGGGCCTCCTCCAGGATCGTGTGGGCGTTGGTGCCGCTGAGCCCGAAGGAGGAGATGCCCGCACGGCGCGGTTCGGGCCGCTGCGGCCATGGGGCCGGCTCGGTGAGCAGGCGCACGGCTCCCGCGGTCCAGTCGACGTGCGTGGAGGGCTCGTCGACGTGCAGGGTCTTGGGCAGCACACCGTGCCGCATCGCCATGACCATCTTGATGACGCCGGCCATGCCGGCCGCCGCCTGGGTGTGGCTGATGTTGGATTTGACCGACCCGAGGAGCAGGGGGCGGTCCTCTGAGCGGTTGCGGCCGTAGGTGGCGAGCAGCGCCTGTGCCTCGACCGGGTCGCCCAGGGTCGTTCCGGTGCCGTGGGCCTCCACGACGTCGATCTCGTCGGCCGAGAGGCGGGCGTTGACCAGCGCCTGCTCGATCACCCGCTGCTGCGAGGGACCGTTGGGAGCGGTCAGGCCGTTGGACGCGCCGTCCTGGTTGACCGCGGAGCCACGCACCACGGCAAGGATCCGGTGTCCGTTGCGGCGGGCCTCCGACAGTCTTTCCAGCACGAGGACGCCCACGCCCTCGGACCAGCCGGTGCCGTTGGCGGAGTCGGCGAACGAGCGGCAGTGGCCGTCGGCGGCCAGGCCGCCCTGGCGGCTGAACTCCACGAAGGTGGTGGGGCTGGACATCACCGTGACGCCCGCGGCGAGCGCCAGTGAGCACTCCCCGGCGCGCAGGGAGTGCGCGGCCAGGTGGAGCGCCACGAGGGAGGACGAACAGGCGGTGTCGACGGTCACCGCGGGGCCCACGGCGCCGAAGAAGTAGGACAGCCGGCCCGAGAGGATGCTGGTGGCGTTGCCGGTCAGGGTGAAGCCCTGGACGTCGTCGTCCGGGCCCACGCGGTAGTCCTGGGGCATGGCCCCGACGAACACACCGGTCTTGGTGCCGCGGACGGCGGCCGGGTCGATCCCCGCGCGCTCGAAGGCCTCCCAGGAGGACTCCAGGAGGACGCGCTGCTGGGGGTCCATGGACAGCGCCTCGCGCGGCGAGATCCCGAAGAAGCCGGCGTCGAACTCGGCCGCGTCGTGCAGGAAGCCACCGGAGAAGGTCTCGTCGGTGTCCAGTTCCCAGCCGCGGTCGTCGGGGAAGCCGGTGATGCCGTCCTCGCCGGCGGCCAGCATGGTCCAGAGCTCTTCCGGGCTGGTCACCCCTCCCGGGAAGCGGCAGCTCATGCCCACGATCGCGATCGGCTCGCTGGCGGCCGTCTCGAGCTCGCTCACCCGCTGCCGGGAACGCCGGAGGTCGGCGCTCGCCCGCTTGAGGTAGTCCCGGAGCTTCTGTTCCTTGTCCATATCAACTCAACCCATCTGAAGACCGGCGGACAGCGGAGGATTCGATGTGGACATCCGGTACTCGGGACGGCTGTCGTCCGGTCACTGCGCCGAAGCGGACGCGGACCGCGATTGCCCTGCTCGTATTCCCGCACGCCATGGGCTCAGTTTCGGCGGGCACGGTCATGAAAATCCCTAGTGTCGGATGGGCACGGACGGGGTGTGGAGGTCCTTCACAGGCGCCTTGCCGTGCGGCAGGATGAGGCGGCAGACGATCACCGGCCGCGAGGAGATGTCAGGTGTCATGCGCGTAGGGCTGTTCGTCACCTGCGTCAACGACACGCTCTATCCGGGCACAGGCCGGGCGGTCGTCTCCCTGCTGGAACGGCTGGGCGTGGAGGTCGGCTTCCCGGCGGCGCAGAGCTGCTGCGGACAGCCCCTGTTCAACACGGGTTACCGGCACCGGACCGAGGCACTGATGCTCCGCCATGCCGCCGCCTTCCGGGGCTACGACCACATCGTCACCCCGTCCGCCTCCTGCGTCGCCATGGTGCGCGACGCCTATCCGAGGATCGCGACCCGTGCCGCCGCGGAGAGCCGTCCGCGGCGGGAGGCCGAGGAGCTGGCCGAGGCGGCCGCGAGCGTCGTCCCCCGTACGTACGAGCTCACCGAGTTCCTGGTGGACGTCCTGGGGGTGAGCGACGTCGGCGCCTGCTTCCCGCACACCGTGACCTACCACCCCACCTGTCATGGGCTGCGGATGCTGGGGCTGGGTGACCGCCCACGACGGCTGCTGGAACATGTCAAAGGGCTCGAACTGCGGGAGCTGCCGGGCGCGGAGGAGTGCTGTGGCTTCGGAGGGACCTTCGCCGTCAAGAACCCGGCCGTCTCCGCGGCGATGGGCGCGGACAAGACCCGTGCCATCGAGGAGTCCGGCGCGCGTGCGGTCTGCGCGGTCGACAACTCCTGTCTGATGCACATCGGCGGCACCCTCACCCGGGAGGGCTCCTCCGTGCGCCCGATCCACATCGCGGAGATCCTGGCCAGCACGGAGGGGAACGTCCTGTGAGCCGTACGTACGTGGGAATGCCCGCCTTTCCCCGGGCCGCCGCCGTCTCGTCCCGCGACGTCACCCTGCGGGCCAACCTCCGCCACGCCACGCACACCATCCGCGCCAAGCGGGCACGCGCCGTCGCCGAACTGAGCGACTGGGATCAACTGCGCGCCGCCGGTGCCGCCGTCAAGGACCGCACCCTGCGCCACCTCGACCGCTACCTCCTGCAGTTGGAGGAGAACGTCACCCGCGCCGGGGGCACCGTCCACTGGGCGGCCGACGCGGCCGAGGCGAACCGCATCGTCACCGAACTCGTCCGGGCCACGGGCGAGCGCGAAGTCGTCAAGGTCAAGTCCATGGCCACCCAGGAGACCGGCCTCAACGCCGCGCTCGAGGAGGCCGGCATCCGGGCTTACGAAACCGACCTCGCCGAACTCATCGTCCAGCTCGGCGACGACCTGCCCTCCCACATCCTGGTCCCCGCCATCCACCGCGGCCGTACCGAGATCCGCGACATCTTCCACGACCGGATGGCCGACTGGGGCCGCGCCGCGCCACCCGGGCTCACCGACCGCCCAGCCGACCTCGCGGAGGCAGCGCGGCTGCACCTCCGCGAGAAGTTCCTGCGGGCCAAAGTCGGCGTCTCCGGGGCGAATTTCATGGTTGCCGAGACCGGCACACTCGTCGTCGTGGAGTCCGAGGGCAACGGCCGGATGTGCCTCACCCTGCCGGACACGCTGATCTCCGTCGTCGGCATCGAGAAGACCGTGCCGACCTGGCGGGACCTGGAAATCTACCTTCAACTGCTTCCCCGTTCCTCGACTGCCGAACGCATGAACCCCTACACGTCGATGTGGACCGGAACCGCCGACGAGGACGGCCCGCGCGCCTTCCACCTGGTGCTGCTGGACAACGGCCGCACCGACACCCTGGCCGACGAGGTCGGCCGCCAGGCGCTGCGCTGCATCCGCTGCTCGGCCTGCCTCAACGTCTGTCCCGTCTACGAGCGGGCCGGCGGTCACGCCTACGGCTCGCCCTATCCGGGCCCGATCGGAGCGATCCTCACGCCACAGTTGCGTGGCCTCGCCTCCCCTCTCGAGGAATCCCTGCCGTTCGCCTCCTCCCTGTGCGGCGCCTGCTACGAGGTCTGTCCTGTCGCCATCGACATCCCCGAGGTGCTGGTCCACCTGCGCGAGCGGGTCGTGGAGGGCGGCGAGGTGACCGTCCGTGGCACGCGCACGGTCATCAGGCCCGCGAAGGGCCACACCGTCGAGCGCGCCATCATGCGGACCGCGGGCTGGGTCCTCGACCACCCCGCGACGCTGCGTCGCGGCCAGCGCCTCGCGGCCCGGGCCCGGCGTTTGCGGCCCCGGCGGCTGCCGGGCCCGGGCCGGGCCTGGTCGGACACCCGTGAACTGCCGGAGGTGCCCCCCGAGTCGTTCCGGGACTGGTGGTCCCGGACCAGAGGCGGTGACGCATGACCGCCGCCCCGAGCCCCGGTGGCCGGGCCCCGAATCCCTCGAGGGAGCGGATCCTGGGCCGGATCCGGCGCGCCCTCTCCGACGTGCCGCCCCACGAACGCCCACGTGACCATCCCGTGCCGCGTGACTACCGGCACACGCACGGACAGCGGACCGCCGCCGAGTCCGTCGACCTGCTCGCCGACAACCTCGCCGACTACCGCGCCACCGTGCACCGGAGTGACGCGAACGGGCTGCCGTCCCTGCTGGCCGAACTGCTCGAACAGCGCGGTGCCCGCCGCGTGGTCGTCCCGACGGGTCTGCCGAGCGGTTGGCTCGCGCGGGCCCCGGTGGAGCTGGTGCGGGACTCCGCCTCACTCACGCCCCACGACCTGGACGCCCTGGACAGCGTGGTCACCGGCTGCGCGCTCGCCATCGCCGAGACCGGCACGCTGGTGCTCGACGCGGGCCCGGACCAGGGACGCCGGCGTATCACGCTCGTACCCGACCACCATCTGTGTGTGGTGCGCGTCGCGGACCAGGTGGTGGACTCGGTGCCGCAGGCCCTGGGAAGACTGGACCCGACCCGGCCCCTGACCTGGATCTCCGGCCCGTCCGCGACCAGCGACATCGAGTTGGACCGGGTCGAGGGCGTACACGGGCCGCGTGCGCTCGACGTCGTCCTGCTCATGTGACCCCCCGTGGTTTCCATGAACGCCAGGCTACGAGCGGGGCGTTCACCGTGCGGCGCTCTATCCACAGGCCCGGTCATATGATCCTCACGCTGGGAGGAAATGAGTTGAATTCACCGCTGCGCGGCGTCACGGTCGTCGCTCTCGAACAGGCCGTCGCCGCTCCCTTCGCCACCCGACAGCTCGCGGATCTCGGCGCGCGGGTGATCAAGGTCGAGCGCCCCGGGCGCGGGGACTTCGCCCGGGACTACGACGGCCGCGTCAAGGGCCTCTCCGCCTATTTCGTCTGGGTCAACCGAGGCAAGGAGAGCGTGGCCCTCGACCTCAAGGACGACACCGACCGCTCATTGCTGGACCGACTCCTCGCCCGCGCCGACGTGTTCATCCAGAACCTCGGCCCCGGCGCGGCCGCCCGGCTCGGCCTCGGCGCCGACGTCCTTCGCGCCCGCCACCCGCGGCTGATCACCTGTGACGTCTCCGACTACGGGGCGGAGGGCCCGTACCGCGACAAGAAGGCCTACGACCTGCTGGTGCAGTGCGAGGCCGGACTGGTCTCGATCACCGGCAGCGCCGGCTCCCCGGCCCGGCCGGGCATCTCCATCGCCGACATAGCCGGCGGGATGTACGCCTACACCGGCATTCTCACCGCCCTCTACGAGCGCGAACGCACCGGCGAGGGGTCGGCGCTGTCCGTCTCGCTCTTCGACGCCCTCGCGGAGTGGATGGGGCACCCGTATTTCGCCCAGGCCTACGGCGGAGCGCCCATCGCCCCCAGCGGCGCCCGCCATCCGTCCATCTCCCCCTACGGCCACTACCGGTGCGGTGACGGCGCGCGAGTGTTCCTCAGCGTGCAGAACGACCGCGAATGGACGGCCCTGTGCGAACAGGTGCTCAGGATGCCCGCGTTGGTGCGTGACCCTCGCTTCGCCGACAACCCCCTGCGTCACACGCATGACGCTGAACTGACGGACGTCATAGAGAAGTGCTTCGCCGGCCATACGGCGGACGGGGCCCTCGCCCTGCTCGAAGGGGCGGGCATCGCCCATGCCCGCCTGCGTACGGTGGCGGAGTTCGCCGATCATCCTCAGTTGACGGCGCGTGACCGCTGGCGTGAGTTCGACTCGCCGGCCGGTCCGCTGCGCGGCCTGCTGCCGCCCGTGGAGGTGGTCGGAAGGGAGGCCGCCATGGGTCCGGTGCCCGCGCTCGGCGCGCACACGGCAGCGATACGCGCGGAGTTCCCGCCGTCGCGCGCATCCGGCGGCGACTAGGGACCATCGCCATTGCCGATGATGCGCGCGAGGGTGACCCTGCCAGTGGTACGTAGGGGCTGCGTACGCAGCAGGCAGAGCTGGGTGGGCCGATCCGCAGGCAGCAAGCTCTTTCCCGACAGCGAAACTCACGCAGGGGAAGGCTCGATCAATGACTGTTCACGGGCAGGGTTCACGGGATGTCGCACTCGCCGGTGAGATGGACCGGGCGGACGGCGGGCCGCGGTGGTCGGCGGGCTGGTCGGCGCCGGTGCAGCGGCCGAGCAGCGGCTTCGAGGAGAACTGGTCCGAGGCCGGGTTCGACCGGCAGTCCGTGCGCCAGGTCGTCAGGGTCACGGGCAGCGGCACGCGGGTCCGCATCCGCCTGTCGAACCGGTTCGGCACCACACCGCTCACGGTGAGCGCCGCCACTGTGGCACTCGCGGGTGAAGGCCCTGCGCTCCTGCCGGGCACTGTGCGGGAGTTGACGTTCGCCGGCGCATCGTCGGTGGTGCTACCGGCGGGAGCCGAGATCGTCGGCGACGCGGTGGACCTTGCAGTCGAGCGGTTGGCCTCGGTGACCGTGACCCTGTACTTCGCCCACCCGACGGGGCCTTCGACCTTCCACGCACAGGCGTACACCGACAGCTACCGCGCCTCCGGCGACCGCACGGCAGACGTGGACGGCACGAGTTTCCAGGAGCGGACCCACTCCTGGTACTACCTCTCCGACGTCGAACTGGCGGGCGGCGAGGAAGCCCCTCACGGCACGGTGGTGGCTCTCGGTGACTCCATCACCGACGGCTTCGGCTCCACTGTGGGAGCGAACCGCCGCTACCCGGACGCGCTCGCCGAGCGGCTCGCGGCCGAGGGCAGCCCCTGGGCCGTGGTCAACGCGGGCATCGGTGGGAATCTCGTACTCAACGACTCACTCTGGTACGGCGAGCGGGCGGTTGCACGGTTCGAACGCGACGTACTCGACAGGCCCGGCGTCCGCTCGGTCATCGTCTTCGCGGGCCTCAATGACATCGGGTTCAGCGAGGTCGACCTGCCGACGTACAAGCCCGCCCCGGACGTGTCCGTAGCCGATCTGACCGCCGGATACCGCGACATGATCAAGAGTGCGCAGGAGCGCGGCATCAAGGTCGTCGGCGCCACGATCCTGCCGTTCAAGGGCGCGGAGTATCACACGCCGCATGCGGAGGCGAAGCGCGTCGCGCTCAACGAGTGGATCCGCTCCTCCGGCGAGTACGACGCGGTGGCCGACTTCGCCACCGCTCTGGCCGACGCCGAGGACCCGGAGCGGCTCGACGCCGCCTACGACAGCGGCGACCACAAGCACCCCAACGACGCCGGATACCGCGTCATGGCCGAGGCCGTCGACCTCGGCACTCTGTGACCGGGCACCGGAGTGGGCCGAGCGGGTACAGCCGCTCGGCCCGCGGTGGACGGCGCCTTCTTCAAGGCCCCTTCAGACCACTTCGGTGTCAGACCTTTTCGGAGACCTTGGCCGTGAGGTGCGTATCGCGCCGTACCAGCGAGGCATAGCGCCCGTCGTCCGCGAGGAGTTCCTGATGCGTACCGCGCTCGGCGACACGGCCGCCGTCGAGGACGATGATCTGGTCGGCGTGGCGGACCGTGGAGAGCCGGTGCGCGATGGTGATCGTCGTCCGGCCCGCGGACAGCGCGTCGATGGCCTGCTGAACGGCGTGCTCGGTATGGGTGTCCAGAGCACTGGTCGCCTCGTCCAGGATGAGGACGGGCGGATCCCGCAGGATGGTGCGCGCGATGGCCAGGCGCTGTTTCTCGCCACCTGAGAAGCGATAGCCGCGCTCGCCGACGAGGGTGTCGTAGCCCTCGGGCAGCGAGGATATGTAGTCGTGGATCTGGGCCGCTTCAGCCGCCGCCCGGATCTCCTCGTCCGTGGCGTCGGGCTTGGCGAAGCGAAGGTTGTCGGCGACGGAGGCGTGGAAGAGGTACGTCTCCTGGGAGACGACGCCCACGGCGCGCGCGAGGGTGTCGAAGTCCAGGTCGCGGACGTCCACGCCGTCGAGCAGGACCCGCCCGTCCGTGACGTCGTACAGCCGGGGCACGAGGTAGCTCAGGGTGCTCTTGCCGGAGCCGGTGGGGCCGACCACGGCCAGGCTGCCACCGGCCGGGATGGTGACGTCGATGCCGCTGAGCGCCACGCTGGTGGGGTCGTAGGAGAAGGAGGCGTTCTCGAAGCGGACTTCGCCCCTGATCTTCTCGAGCCGTACCGGTTCCGCGGGCTCGGTGATCTCCACCGGCAGATCGAGGTACTCGAAGATGCGCTGGAAGAGCGCGACGGAGGTCTGCATCTGCACGCCGGTGGAGAGCAGGCTGACCGTCGGGCGGAACAGCCCCTGCTGGAGCGAGACGAAGGCCACCAGCGTGCCCAGGGAGATGTCCGGGCCGCCCGTCTGCAGGGCGAGGCCGGCGGCCCAGTAGATGAACGCCGGCATGGCAGCCATGACGATGCCGATGGTGGACATGCGCCACCGTCCGGCCATGCTCGCCCGCACTTCGAGGTCGACGAGACGGTCGGACTCCCCAGCGAACGTCTTCGTCAGCGAGTCGGACCGGCCCATGGTGCGGCCGAGCAGGATTCCGCTGACCGAGAGCGACTCGGTGACCATGGCGGCCATGGACGCCATCTGCTTCTGGCGTTTGACCGTGATCCTTTTGCGCTCGTCGCCCACGCGGCGGCTGACCCAGACGAACACCGGCAGCAGGAGGAGCGTGACGACGGTCAGCCGCCAGTCCAGGGCCACCATGGCGATGACCGTGGCGATGACGCTGGTGAGGTTGGAGACCAGCGACGTGGCGGTGGAGGTCACGGTGGCCTGCATCCCGCCGATGTCATTGGCGATGCGTGACTGCACCTCGCCCGTGCGGGTGCGGGTGAAGAAGGCGAGCGGCATGCTCTGGAGGCGGCCGTAGACCGCGGTGCGCAGGTCGTGCATCACCCGCTGGCCGACGGTGGTGGAGATCAGGGTCTGCAGCACGCCGAAGACGCTGTTGACGACCGCGGCGGCGATCATGCCCAGGGCCAGCAGTGAGAGCAGGCCGGTACGGCCGTGCGGGATGGCGTCGTCGAGGACCTCACGCAGCATGAACGGTGAGGCGACCGTGACGAGGGAGGAGGCGGCGACGAGCAGCCCCACGAGGGCCAGCCTGCCGCGGTAGGGGCGGAAGAGACGGAGGATGCGCCGCACCTGTGCGGGCTGCTCCGGGTCCCGGGGAGGTGGTGTCCAGTCCAGTTCGTCGTGAGGCATGGGCTCCTTCAGCGAAGTCCGGTTCCGAATGCGGAGAGTGCGACAAGCGCAAGAAACGCTGAGAACACTGACACTGAACAGAGCATAGCTCACTGTTACCTATACTCACAATGGAGGAGGTCCTGATAGAATGCGATCATGACGGCCCCCGACACGTCCGGTCAGCTCGCCGAGCAGTTGCTGAGGCTGACCCGAAGGCTCCATCGCGCGCAGAAGCGCTATCTGGACCCGGTCGGCATCACGCCCGCCCAGTCGCGGCTGCTGCGTACCGTCGCGTACTACGAGACCCCGCCGCGGATGGCGGACCTGGCCCGGCACCTCGAGGTCGTGCCACGGGCGGTCACCACCCTGGTCGACGCTCTGGAGACCAACGGCGCGGTGCGCCGGGTGCCGGACCAGTCCAACCGCCGGGTGATCCGCATAGAGCTCACCGATCAGGGCCGCACGACGCTCAAGGCCCTGCGTGACGCCCGGCGGGCCGCCGTGGAGGACATCCTCGCCCCCCTCCGCCCCGAACAGCGCGAGGTGCTCGGCGGCCTGCTCGACGAACTACTGGCGGGCCCCGACCGCGGCGCGCTCTGAGGACGGCGCACGGCGATCGCGGACCCGCCGCGTGCAGGAGTTCAGCAGCGCCGGCTGTCCTCCGTCAGCTCGCCCTGGGCCGTGGCCAGGGTCCGGTCGTAACAGGCGCCCGGACCGTACAGCCGGTAGCGCTCGCTGGAGACCCCCGTCGCATGACGCTGATCGCGCGGCACGTTCTGGTTGTACGCGGCGTCGCCCCGGTACGTGTCGTCCAGGCGTGACCAGCCGACGCGCTCACCGGCACGCAGGGTGACGCTGTCCGCGCGGTCCCCCATGGTCATGACCGTGCGCAGCCGGTCGCCCGCGCCGACCGACGTCTCACCGTCCATGGTGTACACCCGGTGGGCACTGGTCGTGACTGCCGGTCCGCGGCCGTCCACCGTGACCGTTTCGTCGTCGGTCCAACGGGCCTTGAGCGCGTCGGTCGACTCGCCGTCGGTCCATCGGTGCGTGGACGTCCCGGCCACCGTTCGGGTGACGGTCGTGGCGACCCGCCCGTGCGAGGTGTCGAGGTATCCGCCGACGGTGAGGGAGTGCCCGCCCTCGGACTTCAGCCGGTGCTCGGCGCCGGGCTCGTACGCGGTGGTGTTGGCCGGTTCGCCCTGCCGGTGGGTGGTGAGCGCACCGGTGACCCGGTCCGACTTGCCGTCCTGCCACACCAGGATGTTGGTGGGCGTGCTCCAGCCGCTCTGCCCCTGGGGGACGCCGGCGACCGAGATCGTGATCTTGTGGGGCTTTCCGTCGTTCAACTGCCCGGCGAAGGGCGTGAGGTCGTACTCCACGGGCCGGACGTCGAACGCGCGCGGGCCCGGAATCACGTACCACAGGAAGGGGTTCGACCAGCCGCCGGTCCAGACCGTCGGGAAGGGCGCGGCGATGCCGGCGAGCCTGCCGTCGACCGAGACGCGCACCTCACGGTAGGGGCCGTCCTTGGCCTTGCAGGAGTACGGCGCCGCGTCCGGGACGGTGAGGTACCAGAACTCCTCGCATCCGCCGCCCGAACCGGTGGCGTAGACCTCGGCGACGATCCGTTCGCTGTTGCGCGGCGTGGTCAGCTGCCCCTCGTAGACCACCCCGTCGTGGTGTGCGCCCTCCAGGGTGAGGACCTTGTCGGGGGTCTGGGCGGGCTTGGCCCGGCCCTCGGCCTTGTAGAAGGTCAGCGTCGCCTTGACCTTGATGACACCGGTGTACGTCTCGTTGACGGTATTACCGATGAGCATCTCGACGGGCTGTGCGGTGCGCAGAGTGGGGGCGTACCGGGTGACGTCCTTCTCCACGCTCCAGGTGATGCCTTCGGGCGAGGGCTCGGGGGGGGGGGGGGGGGCCCCCCCCCCCCCCCCCCCCTTGGGAAAAACCCCCACCGCGGGGGAGCCCCCCCCCGCCGCCCCCCGGCGGCGGCCGAAAAAACCAGTGGAACCCGGCCCCCCCCCC
>NZ_JBITZJ010000001.1:0-511011 GCF_044546695.1 Streptomyces sp. NPDC053079 | reverse complement strand
CGTGGGGGGGGGGGGGGGGGGGGGGGGGCGCCCCCCCCCCCCCCCCGGCCGGGGGGGGGGGGGGGGGGGGGGGGGGGGGGGGGGGGGCGCCCCCCCCCCCCCCCCGCCGCCTATGTGCAGATAGCCCAGACGGTCGTACTGCCGCCCGGCGACGGCGCCTTCGAGGCGCAGAACGACCTTGTTCCAGCGGTCCCCGCAGCCCTTGGGTGGCAGATAGGTGCTTTTGTAGGGCGTGTAGTCGCGGAACTCGGTCTCGGCGACGGTCACTTTGCACGAGGTGGTGCCGGGGGTGGCCACCGGTGGTCCGGCGGTGATGGGGTCGTGCCAGTCGGTCCCGAATTCGGCGGGCGCCGCGGCCAGGGCGGGGCTGACGCCCAGCAACAGGCCTACGGTCGCGGCGCACAGCGCCAGCAACAGTCGTCTCATGGGGCAGGAGTGAAGCGTCTCACCGGATGGCACACCAGTACCCCTCTGGCCTGATCCACTGCCCTCGACAGAAAACCAGTTGTAACCGGTGCGCCACGAGCGCGAGCCTGGCACGGCCCCCACCCACCCCCATGCCGAACCGGGATGCCATGCACATCAGTGATCTTCCGTATGCCGATCCGGGCCGGCCGGATGTCCGCTCGGGCCCGCGCTTCCTGATCTGGCTGGGACGCAACCAGTTGAGCGGTCAGGTGAAGGCGATGCTCTGGGGCGTCCTCCATATGGCGTCCGTGGCCACGTTCCCACTGGCCGTGGGCATGGCCGTGCAGGCCGTCGTCGACCGGTCGGGGGCACGATTGGCGGTCGCGGGCGCACTGGTGCTGGTGCTCGGCGCGCTCACGGCGCTCGGTGACACGATGCTGCACCGTGTGGCTGTCACCAACTGGATCACCGCCGCGGCACGCGTACAGCAGCTTCTCGCCCGTAAGACCGCGGAGTTGGGAGCGGCGCTGACGCGGCGGGTGGCGGCGGGTGAGGTCATCGCCGTGTCGACGGGCGATGTCGAAAAGATCGGCTGGTTTGTGGAGGCGCTGTCGCGTTTCGCGTCCGCGTTGTTCACAACAGTCGTCCTGTGCGTGGCTCTGGTGATCTACCAGCCCGCCCTGGGAGCGCTGATCGCCGTCGGTGTTCCGGTGCTGGCCCTGGCGGTGCTGCCGTTGCTGCCGCCCGCGACGAAGCGGGCCGACGAGCAGCGCGAGAAGGCCGGTCGGGCCACCGAACTGGCGTCGGACACCGTGGCGGGGCTGCGGGTGCTGCGCGGCATCGGCGGCGAGGAGCTGTTCCTGTCCCGCTACCGCCGCGCCTCGCAGGAGGTACGCAAGGCGGCCGTGCACAGCGCCCGCATGTGGGCGCTGATCGCTGCTGTGCAGGTGGTACTGCCGGGGCTGCTGCTGATCGCGGTGGTCTGGTACGGGGTGGCGCTGGCGCAGGACGGCCGGATCGGCGTGGGCGAGCTGGTCACGGTCTACGGCGTGGTCACCTTCCTGCTGTTCCCACTGCGGCAGTTCGAGGAGATCGCCATGGCGTATTCGTTCTCCCGGCCGTCCGCGCAGCGTGCCGCCCGGGTGCTGGGGCTGGAGCGCACCACGTCCTCGGCGGAGGAGGAACGGCACACGGAGAGCCTGACGGGTGATCTGTACGACCCCGCGAGCGGCCTCCTGGCTCCGGCGGGGCAGCTGACAGCGGTGGTGTGCGGTGATCCCGACGCCGCCGGGCGGCTCGCCGACCGGCTCGGCGGACATGCCCCGGAGGGCACGGAGGGCACGCCGTCGTCTCTGCTGGGCGGGGTGGCGCTGGACGAGGTGACGCTGGACGCGGCCCGTGCCGCGGTGCTCGTCCAGGACAAGGACCCGGTGCTGCTGTCGGGCACCCTCGCCGAGCTGCTCGACGTTCCGGCGTCGGGGGCCGTGACGGCGGAGGCGGCCTTGGCGGCGGCGCAGTGCGGCGATGTGCTGACCGCACTGGCACAGGGTTCGACGGACGACAGCGGTGACCCGATGCGTACACGGATCACCGAGCGCGGCCGCTCGCTGTCCGGCGGGCAGCGGCAGCGGCTGGCGCTGGCGCGCTCGCTGGTGACCGATCCCGAGGTGCTGGTGCTGGACGAGCCGACGTCGGCCGTCGACTCGCACACCGAGGCCAGGATCGCGGACGGTGTGCGGGCGCTGCGCAAGGGACGTACGACGGTGGTGTTCTCCTCCAGCCCTCTGCTCCTGGACCGGGCGGACCGGGTGGTGCTCGTGCGCGACGGCAAGGTGGCGGCGGTGGGTACGCACGGCGAGCTGGTGCGCTCCCATTCCGGCTACCGCGCGGTGGTCACCCGTCGGACGGATGAGGAGACGGGCGGGGAACTGGACAGCGAGCTCACCGAGCTCGACAAGAGCGAGCAGATCGAGGAGTCGGCATGATCGGCGTGGCGCCACCGGCGTACGACCCGGCCGCACCGGAGTCGGCGACGACCTTGCCGGTCGGCAGGCCCGCCACGGTGCGGGGCTATGTGAAGGAACTGCTGGGCCGGCACCGGGCGGCCTTCGCCCTGCTGGTGACGGTGAACGCGATCGCCGTGATCGCTTCGATGGTCGGCCCGTATCTCCTGGGCGGGCTGGTCGACGATCTGTCGTCGGGTGTGGAAGAGATCCACCTGGGGCGCGCGGTGGCCCTCTTCGCGGTCGCGCTGGCCGTGCAGACCGTCTTCGTGCGCATGGTGCGGCTGCGCGGGGCGATGCTGGGCGAGGAGATGCTGGCGGATCTGCGCGAGGACTTCCTGGTGCGGTCCGTGGCGCTGCCGCCGAGCGTGCTGGAGCGGGCGGGCACCGGTGATCTGCTGTCCCGGATCACCACGGACATCGACCGGCTGGCGAACGCCATGCGTGAGGCCGTGCCGCAGCTGGCGGTCGGTTTCGTGTGGGTGGGGCTGCTGTTGGGGGCGATGACGGTCACGGCGCCGCCGCTGGCGCTGTGCGTGCTCGTCGGCCTGCCGCTGCTGATCTGCGGCTGCCGCTGGTACTTCCGCCGCGCACCGGGCGCGTACCGCTCGGAGGCGGCGGGATACGCGGCGGTCGCCGCGTCGCTGGCCGAGACCGTGGACGCGGGGCGGACGATCGAGGCGCACCGGCTGGGGCACCGCCGGGTCGAGCTGTCCGACCAGCGGGTCGCCGAGTGGACGGCTTGGGAGCGGTACACGCTCTGGCTGCGCTCGGTCCTCTTTCCCGTGATCAATGTGACGCATGTGCTGCTGCTGGGGTCGGTGCTGATCATCGGTGGGGTGTTTGTCCTGCGGGGATGGATCTCGGTGGGGCAGCTGACCACGGGCGCGCTGTTCGCGCAGATGCTCACCGAGCCGATCGGGCTCATCCTGCGCTGGTACGACGAGCTCCAGACGGCCCAGGTGTCGCTGGCCCGGCTGGTGGGAGTGCGTGAGATCGAGCCCGCCGACGCCGACGAAGGAGCGCGTCCGGCGGGCCGGGAGGTGCGGGCGGACGAGGTGCGCTTCGGCTACGTCCCCGGCAGCGACGTGCTCCACGGTGTCTCCCTCGACGTCCCGCCGGGGACGCGGGTGGCATTGGTCGGCCCGTCCGGAGCGGGCAAGTCGACGCTGGGCCGGCTGCTGGCCGGGATCTACGCGCCGCGTGCGGGCGCGGTGACGCTGGGCGGCGCTGAGCTGTCCCGGATGCCCACGGAGCGGGTACGCCGCCATGTCGCGCTGGTCAATCAGGAGCACCACGTCTTCGTGGGCTCGCTGCGCGACAACCTGCTGCTGGCGCGGACGACTGCCGGGGACGACGATCTGTGGTCGGCGCTCGCCGCGGTGGACGCCGACGGCTGGGCGCGGGCCCTGGAGAAGGGCCTGGAGACGGAGGTGGGCTCGGGCGGGCTCGCGCTCACCCCGGCGCAGGCCCAGCAGGTCGCCCTCGCGCGGCTGGTCCTCGCTGACCCGCACACACTGGTCCTGGACGAGGCGACCTCGCTGCTGGATCCGCGGGCCGCCCGGCATCTGGAGCGTTCGCTGGCCACGGTGCTGGAGGGGCGTACGGTCGTGGCGATCGCGCACCGGCTGCACACCGCGCACGACGCGGATGTGATCGTGGTCGCGGAGGACGGCCGGATCAGCGAGCTGGGCAGTCACGACGAACTGGTCGCGGCGGACGGCGCGTACGCGGCGCTGTGGCGCTCCTGGCACCAGTAGCCGGTGGGAGCGGGCGGCCGGGGCCGGGGACGTCAGATGAGGTCCAGGGCCCCGAGCCCGCTGACGCCGCCGAGCACCATGAAGGCCGGCATGAGGACCTTCAGCTCCACCCAGCTTCCGGCCCGGAAGCGCATGCCCTTGGGCGGGCCGAGGGGGTACCAGCGCTTGCGGCCTATGGGCAGGGGCCACAGGATCGGGCAGCCGGAGACGGTGAGGGCGTCCCCGATGTCGTGCACCAGGGCCCCGAGGACGATGGGCAGGCCCAGCCACATGTATTCCTGGCCCGGGCCGGTGAACAGCCAGTGGGAGCCGTTGCCCGGCTCGTCCAGGACACCGGCGAGGATCCAGGCGCTGGTGGCTCCGAGCAGCCAGACCAGGACGTCGCTGGAGGTCCGGGCCATCCGCCACAGGAGCCCCTCGACAGCGAGCACCATGTGGACGAAGAGGATGCCGAGCACGGCCCAGCGGTCGCCGGTCATGGCCAGGGCCGAGGTGCCGGCTCCGATGAGCACGGCCCACAGCGCGGTGTGGGTCAGGGTGCGGTGCCCGCCGTTGCGACGGGGGTCGGCCTTGGCGCGGGTGGCCTTGTAGACCGCGTGGGACAGCGCGTCGATGACTCCGCACAGGATGCGCGATATCGGACCGAAGGCCCGCGATATCGTCGCGGACTTGTGATCGAGGTCGGGGGCGAGCGCCGCACCGGCACAGATCAGCGCGCCGACGACGAGCACCGGCCAGGGCATCGGGTGCCCGAATCCCGCAGCGGCGGCCCCGACGCCCAGCCAGGCTGCCGCGCCGGAGAGCGAGTGCGCCGGTCCCATCATGCTCGTTCCACCCCTTCGCTGGTCGGCGCCCCGCCTTTCTGACGCCGTATCGGCGACTCAGCGTAATGCCCGGATGATCATCGTTCGACCGGCCGGTTCCCAGTTCCGCCCCCGGGCCAGGCAGTATGGGGGTGTGACCCTTATCGATCAGATGCCGAGCCATGCCGACCCCGATGCCCTTTTCGAAGCTTTCTCGACCTGGGCCGAGGAGCGGGGCATCACGCTGTACCCCGCTCAGGAGGAGGCGCTGATCGAGGTGGTCTCCGGCGCGAACGTGATCCTTTCGACGCCGACCGGGTCGGGCAAGAGCCTCGTCGCGGCCGGAGCGCACTTCACCGCGCTCGCCAACGATCAGGTGACCTTCTACACCGCCCCGATCAAGGCGCTGGTCTCGGAGAAGTTCTTCGACCTGTGCAAGATCTTCGGCACCGAGAACGTCGGCATGCTCACGGGCGACGCCTCGGTCAACGCCGACGCCCCGATCATCTGCTGCACCGCCGAGGTCCTCGCCTCGATCGCGCTGCGGGACGGCAAGGACGCCGACATCGGCCAGGTCGTCATGGACGAGTTCCACTTCTACGCGGAGCCGGACCGCGGCTGGGCGTGGCAGATCCCGCTGCTGGAGCTGCCGCAGGCGCAGTTCATCCTGATGTCCGCCACGCTGGGCGACGTCTCCCGCTTCGAGGAGGACCTGACCCGGCGCACCGGGCGGCCCACCGCCGTGGTGCGGTCCGCGACCCGGCCCGTTCCGCTGTCGTACGAGTACCGTGCGACGCCGCTCACCGAGACCCTCACCGAGCTTCTCCACACGCACCAGGCGCCGGTGTACATCGTGCACTTCACGCAGGCGGCCGCCGTCGAGCGGGCGCAGGCGCTGATGAGCATCAACATGTGCTCGCGCGAGGAGAAGGACGAGATCGCCAAGCTGATCGGCAATTTCCGCTTCACCACCAAGTTCGGGCGGAACCTCTCGCGCTTCGTGCGCCATGGCATCGGGGTCCACCACGCCGGCATGCTGCCGAAGTACCGGCGACTGGTGGAGCGACTGGCGCAGGCCGGTCTGCTGAAGGTCATCTGCGGTACGGACACCCTCGGAGTCGGCGTGAACGTGCCGATCCGCACGGTGCTGTTCACGGCCCTGACCAAGTACGACGGCCAGCGGGTGCGGACGCTGCGGGCCCGGGAGTTCCACCAGATCGCCGGGCGGGCCGGGCGGGCCGGCTTCGACACCGCGGGCTTCGTCGTGGCCCAGGCCCCCGATCACGTCGTCGAGAACGAGAAGGCACTGGCCAAGGCGGGCGACGACCCGAAGAAGCGCCGCAAGGTGGTCCGCAAGAAGGCCCCCGAGGGCTTCGTCAACTGGACCGAGAACACCTTCGACAAGCTCATCGCCTCCGAGCCCGAGCAGCTCACCTCCCGCTTCCGGGTCACACACGCGATGCTGCTGGCGGTCATCGCCCGGCCCGGCAACGCCTTCGACGCGATGCGCCGGATGCTGGAGGACAACCACGAGCCGCGCAAGAGCCAGCTGCGGCACATCCGCCGGGCCATCGCCATCTACCGCTCGCTGCTGGACGGCGGCGTGGTCGAGCGGCTCGACAAGCCGGATGCCGAGGGACGGATCGTCCGCCTGACGGTGGACCTGCAGTCGGACTTCGCGCTCAACCAGCCCCTGTCGACCTTCGCGCTCGCCTCCTTCGAACTCCTGGATCCCGAGTCCCCCTCCTACGCCCTGGACATGGTCTCGGTGGTCGAGTCGACGCTGGACGACCCGCGCCAGATCCTGGCCGCGCAGCAGAACAAGGCGCGCGGCGAAGCGGTCGCGGCGATGAAGGCGGAGGGTGTCGAGTACGAGGAGCGCATGGAGCGGCTGATGGACATCAGCTACCCCAAGCCCCTGGAAGAGCTGCTGTCCCACGCCTACGACGTCTACCGCAAGAGCCACCCGTGGGTCGGCGACCACCCGCTCTCGCCGAAGTCGGTCATCCGCGACATGTACGAGCGGGCCATGACCTTCACGGAGTTCACCTCGCACTACGACCTGGCCCGGACCGAGGGCATCGTGCTCCGCTACCTGGCCAGTGCGTACAAGGCGCTGGACCACACCGTGCCGGACGACCTGAAGTCCGAGGACTTCGAGGATCTGATCGCCTGGCTGGGCGAGATGGTGCGCCAGGTCGACTCCAGCCTGCTGGACGAGTGGGAGCAGCTGGCGAACCCGGAGGAGGAGTCGGCAGAGGAGGCCCAGGAGCGCGCCGACCAGGTCAAGCCGGTCACCGCCAATGCCCGGGCGTTCCGGGTGCTGGTGCGCAACGCGATGTTCCGCCGTGTCGAGCTGGCCGCCCTGGACAACGTCGCCGAGCTCGGCGAGATGGACGCCGAGGCCGGCTGGGACGAGGACCGCTGGGGCGAGGCCATGGACGCCTACTGGGACGAGTACGAGGACCTGGGCACCGGCCCCGACGCACGCGGCCCGAAGCTGCTGCGCATCGAGGAGCGGCCGGAGGACGGTCTGTGGCGGGTGCGGCAGACCTTCGCCGACCCCAACGGTGATCATGACTGGGGCATCTCTGCCGAGGTGGATCTCGCGGCATCCGACGAAGAGGGCCGCGCGGTGGTGCGGGTCATGGACGTCGGCCAGCTGTAGCCTCGGGCGTCCTGCCCCGGCCGGGCGCCCCTTTTCTTCCGCACAGCCTCGCCCACAGCCCACGCCGCGCCGGCGTCGCGGGGTCGGCCGGCGGCACGGGCTCGGCGGGTGGCGTCGGCCGTTCCTCCGGGTCCGGCGCCCCGGCGGGGTCGGGCCCGGTATCCGCACGACTATGGCAGCCGGGGGCGGGACGATGGGAGCGGGCCTCCGCCAGGGCGGCGATGAGACAGTGCCGGTGCCAGTCGATCTCGTCCGGGTCCTCCGCCATCACCAGCTCGTCGATCACTTCGCGTGCGGCGGTCGCCTCCGGCCGCGCCTGGACGAGGACCGGGCACAAGGCATGGAGGTAGGCGCGCTCGCCCGGGTCCGGCACCGCGTGGGCCAGCTCACCGGGGTCGAGTACGGCCGCGGGCACCGCCGCCCGCTCCCACGGGTCCCCGGCCGCGGCCGTCAGCTGGTCGAGCCGGCGGGCGCGCCAGCTGCGGGCGCGTCGGTCGGGGTGTTTCTCCAGCGCGGCGCGCAGCAGGGCCGGGGTGCGGCCGGTCAGCATCTCGGGGTTGCGGTCGGCGAATTCCACGAGATCCGTCGCCAGGTAGTGCCAGACGACCACGCGGTATCGGTTGACGTAGAAGCGGACGGGCGCGAAGCAGCCGCCCCGGGCGAGGCGGGTGAACCGGGCGGGGCTGATGCCCATCAGCTCGGCTCCTTCGGCCGTGCCGACCACCCAGAGCCGCGTGCGCAGCTCCTTGGGGAAGCCTTCGGCGGACTTGTGCCGTTCGATCTCCTCCCGGGCGATGCGTCGACGCCCGCCGGGGCCGGACGAAACGGTCCGTACCTCCCCCAGCTGCACGGCCAGTTCGAACTCGCGTGGTTTGAGTTCCAGCTCCCGTGCGGCCCGCGCGAACGGAATACTTTGCTCCGCAACTCCGCGCACCTGAGCCTGTCGTACCGTCATGACACCCTCCCCGCCACCACCGTCGATTACTTACAGTGACGACGATAGCGGTGCGCAACGGTGCGACGTCCAGCCCTGTGGATAACTTCGGCCCGGCTGCCGCAGGCCCGGCTCCGCAGGCCCGTTCCACGAACGCCGCAGCCAGGGCGCTCAGCCGACCTGCCCGCCGGATCCGCCTCCGGCCAGACCCTCCTGCCCCACGCTCGCCTGATCGACGCGATTGACCAGCAACGTCATCTCGTAGGCGACCTGGCCGATGTCGGCCTCGGCGCCGCCGAGGACGCACAGGCAGTTCTCCTCGCCCGCGGCCGTGACGAAGAGCACGCCCTCCTCGAATTCGACCATCGTCTGCCGCACCCGTCCGGATCCGAACTGCCGGCCGGTCCCCCGGGCCAGGCTGTGCAGCCCGGAAGCGACCGCCGCCAGGTGTTCGGCATCCTCCCTTTCCAGGCTCGCGCTCGCTCCCGTCACCAGCCCGTCGTTGGACAACACCAGCGCGTGTCGTATCTCCTCCACGCGCTCGGTCAAGTCGTTCAGCATCGAGTCGAGTTCTTTACCGTTTGCCATGTTCCGCCTCCCCGTTCCGCAATTCCCCGTAACTGCCGTGCAAGCCTTGCTCACCTCCGTGCTCCCGGCAACCCGCCCGGCCCGTCCGCACGCGTCTGTTCGCCAGTTGGCACAGGACAGGGACACGGCACGGAAAATGACCGTGACGCATTCGATCGACGTGACAGTTCACCAACCGCCCACTTTCCATTAGCGGCGGTTCAACTCCACCGATGCAGGGCACACTTGAACGACCGCAGGAAATGCCGCTCCCGGGGGCAGGTGATCCGCGTGTTCGACAAACTTCGCAGGCGTATCGAAGAGGTGCGGCAGCCTCCGGCCCCGCGGCCACCCGTGGGCACCGGCCCCGGCCGCCCACGCCAGCACAATCTCTTCGAGGCGGCGGCGGTCTATGTGGCCGCGTGCGCCGAGAACGACGTCGAAAAGAGCGCGGAAGCGGCACGGTGGGTCTCGCCCGAGGCGCTCAGCTTCGGGGTGAACGAGCTGGCGTGCCGGGCCGTCATAGCGCTCGCGCGCGAGCGCGACGAGTCGCCGCAGACCGTGGCCCGTACCCTGCTCGGCCTGCCCCCCACCTGAACGCGCTCCGGTCGGCGGACGTTTCCGAAGCCGTCACCCTGAAGTCGTGTACATGTCACACCTGCGGCTCTACGCTTCCCTCGCGCCCTGCGCACCGCACCCCCACCGACTTCGCCCTGTACGGAGGACCTCGTGCCCGCCGCAGCCAGCCGCCCCCACAGTCCGCGCCGCCTCCGCCGCCGTCATTCCGTCGCCCTGGCCTCCGCGTTCGGGCTCGCCGCCGCCTCCCTCGGCCTCTGGGCCTCGGACTCCGCCGCCGCGCCCGCCGTGCCCACCCCCGACCACGTCGTAGTCGTCGTCTTCGAGAACCACGCCTACAACCAGGTCATGGGCATCTCCCGCGCCCCGTACATCAACTCGCTCGCGGCGGGCGGCGCGAATCTCACCGCCTCGTACGCCGAGACCCACCCCAGTCAGCCGAACTACTACGCGCTGTTCTCCGGCGACACCCAGGACGTCACCGACGACAGCTGCGTCGACCCCGGATTCAGCAACGAACCCAACCTCGCCTCCGAACTCATCGCCGCGGGCAGAACCTGGGCGAGCTACAACGAGGGGCTGCCGTCCGAGGGCTCCACCACCTGCAAGAGCGGCAAATACGCCCAGAAGCACAACCCCTGGTTCGGCTTCGACAACGTCCCCACCAACACCGCGCACACCTTCAGCGCCTTCCCCCGCGACTACTCCACCCTCCCCACGGTCTCGTTCGTCGTGCCCGACCTGTGCAACGACATGCACGACTGCTCCGTGGGCACCGGGGACACCTGGCTCAAGAACAACCTCAAGGGCTACGCCGACTGGGCCAAGAGCCACAACAGCCTGCTCCTGATCACCTTCGACGAGGACAACAGGCTGAGCGGCAACCGCATACCGACGGTCCTCTACGGAGCCCAGGTGAAGGCGGGCGCCAGTTCCGGCACGACGTACAACCACTACGACGTGCTGCGCACGCTCGAGACCATGTACGGCCTCCCGCACGCCGGACACGCCGCGAACGCCAAGGACATCACCGGCATCTGGAACACCTGACCGTGTACCTCGCTGACAGCCGCACCGCCCCGGGCGGTGCGGCCGACGGCATCCGTGCCACCGGCCGCGCCCGGCGCGCAGCGGTCCCCGGCGCCGTGCTCGCCCTCGGGACCGTCAGCCTCATCACCGACATCTCCTCGGAGATGGTCAGCGCCGTCCTGCCGCTGTACCTGGTCGCCGGGCTGGGCCTGTCCCCGCTCGGCTTCGGCCTTCTGGACGGCGTCTACAACGGCATCAGCGCGCTCGTACGGCTCATCGGCGGCCGGCTCTCCGACCGCCGGGGCGGTAGCCACAAGGCCGTGGCCACCGTCGGCTACGGCCTGTCCGCACTGTGCAAGCCCTTGCTGCTCGTCGTCCACAGCGTGCCGCTGATAGGCGCCGTGCTGGCAGCCGACCGCACCGGCAAGGGCCTGCGCACCGCACCGCGCGACGCCATGATCTCGCTGGCCTGTGAGCCCACCGTGCGGGGGCGGGCCTTCGGAGTGCACCGCGCCATGGACACCGCGGGGGCGCTGCTCGGCCCGATGCTCGCCTTCGTGATCCTGCGGGCCGCGGCAGAGGGGTACGACGCCGTCTTCGCCGCCAGCGGATGCGTGGCCGCACTGGGCGTCCTGATCCTGGTGCTGTTTGTGCCGGGTCAGGGAGGCAAACCCACGTGCCCCCGGCGCACGGAGGCGCGCACACCCGTCCGCGAGGTGCTGCGACGTCCCGGCATCCGCCGGCTGACCGGTTGTGCGGTGCTCCTGGGCCTGACCACCGTGAGCGACTCCTTCCTCTACCTCACCCTGCAGCGCCGCCTGGAACTGTCCGAGTCCTGGTTCCCGCTGCTTCCGCTGGGAACCGCCACCGCGTTCCTGCTGCTGGCCGTGCCGCTCGGCATGGTGGCCGACCGCTTCGGCCGCCGCCGGCTGTTCCTCTGCGGCCACCTCGCGCTGCTCGGCGCGTACGGGCTGCTCGTCGCCCCGCTCGGCGACTCCCCCGCCCTCGCCGCACTCGTCCTCGCACTGCACGGAACCTTCTACGCCGCCACCGACGGCGTCCTCGCCGCCGCCACCGCCGACAGCGTGCCCGCTCCGGTGCGGGGCAGCGGGCTGGCGGTCGTCCAGACCGGCCAGGCCGCCGCCCGCTTCGTCTGCTCGATCGGCTTCGGCGCCGCCTGGACCGCTTGGGGCGACCGTACGGCCCTGGGCGCGGCCGCCGCCGGTCTGCTGGTCTCCGCCGCCGTCAGCGCACGGCTGCTGCGCCCTTCCCCCGCCGACGCCACACCGGAGCCCGCCCGTTGAAACGCACTCACCGCCTCCTCGTCCTCCTCGCCGCCATCCTGCTCCTGACGGGTGTCGCCGTGGGCGCCACCCTGCACGCCGCCGGGCGGGCGGCGGAGAAGGACCGCACCCAGGTGGACGGCCCGCCCGTGCGGTCGGGAAAGGTCACCCTGGACGCCCCGGGCCGCAGCGTCTTCCGCAACATGGCCTGGGGCCCGCACCGCGACGAGATCGCCTCGGTCCCCGACGCCGACCCCACCGGCCCGCGCACCGCCTCAGGGGTGCGCTGCCTGCGCTTCCACGCGGCCGGCGGTACCGGGATCTGTCTGCGGGCCGTCCACGGCACGCTCCGCGACGGCTACCGCGCCCTCGTGATCGACGCACGCCTGAGGGAGCTGCGCCGCTACGACCTGGCGGGCGTTCCCAGCCGCGCCCGGGTCAGCCCCGACGGGCGCACCGTCGCCTGGACGGTCTTCGTCAGCGGCGACTCCTACGCGGGCACCGCGTTCTCCACCCGTACCTCGGTCCTCGACACCCGCACCTGGACCCTGGACCGCAATCTGGAGACGTACCGCGTCTTCGTGGAGGACCGCCCGTACCGGGCCGCCGACATCAACGTCTGGGGTGTCACGTTCGCGGACGACAACCGCTTCTACGCCACCGTCGCAACGGGCGGAAAGACCTATCTGGTGCGCGGGGACCGCACGGACCGGACGCTGCGCACCCTGCACTCCAACGTCGAATGCCCGTCCCTCTCCCCCGACGGCACCCGTATCGCCTACAAGAAGCGCGTCCAGGGCGCCTCCTCCGACGCGCCCTGGCGGTTGTACGTACTGGATCTGCGCACGCTGCGTGAGAGTGCCACGGCCGAACGGCGCAATATCGACGATCAAGTGGTCTGGCGGGACGGGCACACTCTCGTCTACTCCCTGCCCGGCGACTACGGCTCCGACCTGTGGACCGTCCCGGCCGACGGCTCCGGCGCGCCCCGTCTGGCGATGGCGGCGGCGCTCGCCCCCGCCTACGTCGGGCGCTCCTAGCGGTCCAGCTGCTTGCGGGAGACCCGGCGCAGCCGCTTGCGCTGCGAGGAGTCGAGCAGCAGATAGGCACCGACCGGCACCCCGACCATCACCAGCAGCGCCGCCCAGAAGGGCAGCAGCCACAGCAGGATCACTCCCACCGCCACACCGCCCACGGCGACCTTGGCCCTATTGGTCATTTCCGTGCCTCCTTCGCGGCGGCCGGTGCGACACCTGCCGCTGTGCCTGTCACAACGCCCGGCCGATGTCGCCGGTTCCTTGTCCGTCCCGCAGCGGGGCACCGACCTCGTGCATGTGGCGCAACGCCTGCGCATAGGAATCGATGAGTCCGGTTTCAGCGTACGTCAGCCCGGCCGCCGCGCAGTGGGAGCGGACGAGGGGCCGGGCGAGCCGGAGGTGGGGGCGCGGCATGTTCGGGAAGAGGTGGTGTTCGATCTGGTAGTTCAGCCCGCCCATGAACCAGTCGGTGAGCAGCCCGCCGCGTACGTTCCTGGAGGTGAGGACCTGCCGCCGCAGATGCCCCCAGCGCTCGCCGTCCGGATCGGGCATTTCCATGCCCTTGTGGTTGGGGGCGAAGACCGCGCCGAGGTGGAGCCCGAAGAGGGCGTGGTGGAGCAGGGCGAAGGCGGCCGCCTTGCCGGGTGACATCGAGGACAGCAGCAGGGTGGCGTAGCCGGCCACATGCACGGTCAGCAGCACCGCCTCGACCCGGCGTTCGCCCACCTCTTGCCGTTTGAGGTCACGCACGCTCGAAACCTTCAGATTGATGCCTTCGAGCAGCAGCATGGGGAAGAAGAGCCGGGCCTGATGGCGGGTGAGCCACCGGGTGAAGCCCTCCCGCCGGGCGGCCTGCCGCTGGGTCCACACCAGGGCGCCCACTCCCACGTCGGGGTCCTTGTCGACGTGGTTGGGGTTGGCGTGGTGGCGGTTGTGCTTGTCGTTCCACCATGCGTAGCTCATGCCCAGCAGCAGGTCCGCGTGGATCAGTCCGAGGATCCGGTTGGCCCGGCGGGTGGCGGCTATCTGCGCATGTCCGCTGTCGTGCCCGATGAAGGCGGTCCGGGCGCAGAACACCGCCGCGGGGACGGCCAGCAGCAGCGTCCACCAGGAGTCGCCGGTGAGCACGACGGCGGTGGCCGTGGCGGTGAGCGCGAGCAGGTTGCCGGCGATGGTGAGCGCGTACCGGCCCCGGCGGCGGTCGAGGAGACCTGCCGACCGGACCTGGCGCAGGAGCGGGGCGAAGTCGCTGCCCGCGGCGGGTTCTGCGAGGACGGCACTGGCCTGTGGCATGGGGCTCTCTCCGGTGATTTCAGGGGAGGGGATCCGACCTCACGAAACGTACGGATCGCGGGCATGGTGGGGCCATGGCGTCACCACCCGGACCCGCGGGGGGCCACCCCCCTGAGCGGACAGGGGGTTTGGGTACACCCCACCGGCAGAAGTGACGCGCCTCTCTGATCGAACCGCTCCGTCGGGCACTGCCGACCTGTACCCTCGGCGATTCCGACTCAGCACTAGTCAAATTTGAGGAATGCGCAGCGCTGTGACCCCACCCCCTGCCGCAACACCCTCCACTGTCTCCCGGCTCGTCGGGTGCCGGACGGCCTTCCTGCCGGGAGACCCCGCCCGCACCGGACGCGTCGCCTTCTGGCTGCCGACCGGCGAACCTCCTGTGACGACAGGCGACGTCGAAGAGCTGACCGTCGTCGTCCCGGACGGCACGGACGTCACCACCACGACCGTTCGGGCCACTGTCCTGCCCGTCCGCGAGGCCCTGCCCGTACTCACCCGCGCCCGCGCCGCCCGGGCCGACGAGGCGGCCGCCTTCTGGGGCGCCGTCGCCGTGCTCGCCCTGCAACTGGCCGCCCGCGGGAAGCTGTTGCCGGGCCTGACCGACACCGACCACGACTCCTGGCGGGTCGGGCCCCTCACCGCCGACGACCAGCAGCGGGTGCGTGAGCTGGCCGCCGCCATGCCGCCGTCCGCCCATGCCGTACCGCTCCCCGGCAGCGACCCTCTGATGCTGCCCGGACCGGACCGGCTCGTGCGGGCCTTCCTGGACGCCGTGGCCGACGGCCTGCCCCGCTCCCCCGCCGCCGCACTCGCCACCGGCGGCCCCGCCTTCGCCGCCCCCGAGCCGCAGCGACTGCCCGCACAGCGCGCCTGGGCCACGGAGGTCGCGGCCGGGCACGACACCGGCGTACGGCTGTCCTTGCGCGTCGAGATCCTCGGGCCGGCCGGGGCCGAGGACGGCTCCGGCGACGACGCGCACCCGCGCTTCCGGGCCGTGCTCCAGGTGCACAGCCTCACCGATCCGGCACTCGTCGCGGACGCCGCCGACGTGTGGTCAGGCAACTCCCCGGCAGGAGCCGCCCTCGGAATGACCGCCCGGATGAACGCCCTGCTCGCGCTCCGGCGCGCCGCTCACGCCTGGCCGACGCTCTCACCGCTGCTCTCCTCCGCGGCCCCCGACGCCGTCGAACTCGCCGACGAGGAAGTGGGCGAACTGCTCGGCGCGGCATCGGTGGCGTTGGACGCCGCCGGGGTGGAGGTGCACTGGCCGAAGGAGCTGGTCCGCAAGCTCACCGCCCGGGCCGTCGTGGGTCCGCCCGACGACGAGGACGGGCCCGCCTTCGACCGCCGGTCGGGCATGCCGCCCCTGCTCTCCGCCGACGCGCTGCTGGCCTTCGGCTGGCGCTTCGCCATCGGTGACCAGGAACTGACCAAGGAGGAGCTGGACCGGCTCGCCGAGGCGAGCCGCCCTGCCGTGCGTCTGCGCGACCAGTGGGTGCTGGTGGACCCGGAAGCGGTGCGCCGCGCCCGGGAACGGCAGGACCGCAAGGTCACTCCCCTCGAGGCGCTCGGCGCGGCTCTGACCGGCCGCGCCCACGCACACGATGACGACGGCGACGACAGCGACGGCACCGTCGACGTGCAGGCCACCGGCTGGCTGGCGGCGCTCCGCGACCGCATCGCCGATCCCGAGAGCACCCGTGAGCCCCTCTCCCAGCCCGCGGCGCTCACCGCCACCCTGCGCGACTACCAACTGCGCGGCCTCGGCTGGCTGGACCGGATGACCTCGCTCGGCCTCGGGGGCTGCCTGGCCGACGACATGGGTCTCGGCAAGACCATCACCGTCATCGCCCTGCATCTGCACCGCCAGACACTGCCCGGTGCCGCCGGCCCGACCCTGGTCGTCTGCCCCACGTCCTTGATGGGCAACTGGCAGCGCGAGATCGAACGTTTCGCCCCCGGCACCCCCGTGCGGCGCTTCCACGGCTCCTCACGCGACCTGGACGCCCTTGCCGAGGAAGAGTTCGTCCTCACCACCTACGGCACGATGCGGCTGGACGCGCCCCGGCTGGCGCAGGCGGGCTGGGGCATGGTCGTCGCCGACGAGGCGCAGCACGTCAAGAACCCGTACTCCGCCACTGCCAAGGCGTTGCGCACCATCGGCTCGAAGGCGCGCGTGGCGCTGTCGGGCACTCCGGTCGAGAACAACCTGTCCGAGCTGTGGGCGATCCTGGACTGGACGACGCCCGGCCTCCTGGGATCGCTCGTCAGCTTCCGCCGGCGTTACGCGCAGGCCGTCGAAGGCGGCGCCGACCCGGCCGCCGCCGAGCGGCTCGCCGCCCTCGTCCGCCCCTTCCTGCTGCGCCGCCGCAAGTCCGACCCCGGTATCGCCCCCGAGCTGCCGCCCAAGACCGAGACGGACCACAGTGTCACCCTCACCAAGGAGCAGGCGGCGCTGTACGAGGCCGTGGTGCGGGAGGTGCTCGCCGAAGTGGCGGAGGCAGACGGCTTCGAACGGCGTGGGCTGATCGTCAAGCTGCTCACTGGACTGAAGCAGATCTGCAACCACCCGGCACAGTTCCTCAAAGAACACAGCCTCAAGGAGCCCGGCCTCAAGGACGGCGGTCCGCGGATCTCCGGGCGTTCCGGAAAGGTCGAGCTTCTCGACGAGCTGCTGGACACCATCCTGGCCGAAGGGGCGAGCGTGCTCGTCTTCACGCAGTACGTCCAGATGGCGCGCCTGTTGGAGCAACATCTGGCCGCGCGCGGCGTGGCGACCCTCTTCCTGCACGGAGGGACGCCCGTGGCGCGGCGTGAGGAGATGGTCCGGCACTTCCAGGAGGGGAAGGTCCCCGTCTTCCTGCTGTCGCTGAAGGCCGCCGGTACAGGCCTGAACCTCACCCGCGCCGGGCATGTCGTGCACTTCGACCGTTGGTGGAATCCGGCTGTCGAAACGCAGGCGACCGACCGCGCCTACCGCATCGGCCAGACCCAACCGGTGCAGGTGCACCGTCTCGTCGCCGAGGGCACGATCGAGGACCGCATCGCGGAGATGCTCACCCGCAAGCAGGCGCTGGCGGACGCGGTACTGAGCTCCGGCGAGGCCGCGCTGACCGAGCTGACCGACGCCGAGCTGGCGGAACTCGTGGAACTGAGGGGGACGACCGCACGATGACCGAGCGCACCTTCGATGCCCTGCCGCCCGTGCAGGGCCAGGCCTTCGCACACAGCTGGTGGGGCCGGGCCTGGCTCAAGGCGCTGGAGGACACGGCCCTGGACGGACAACAGGTCAAGGCCGGCCGCAGGCACGCCCGCGCGGGAGCGGTCGGCGCGGTGGCCGTCCGGCCCGGCCGGATCACCGCGCTCGTACGCGACCGGGACGGTACGCCCTACCGCTCCGACGTAGTGATCCAGCAGCTCTCCGAGACCGACTGGGACCGGTTCCTGGACCTGGTGGCCGACCGCGCGGGCCACATCGCCGCCCTGCTGGACCGGGACATGCCACCGCATCTCGTCGAGGACGCCGCCGCGGCGGGCGTGGACCTGCTGCCCGGCATCGGCGACCTGGAGCCGGAGTGCGGCTGCGAGGCATGGGACCACTGCCCGCACACGGCGGCCCTGTGCCATCAGGTGGCGCGGCTGCTCGACCAGGACCCGTTCGTCCTGCTGCTGATGCGCGGCCGGGGAGAGCGGCAACTGCTGGACGAGCTCCAGGAGCGCAGCACCGCCCGGACCACCGTGCACACGCCGGAGCCTCCTGCCGGCAGGCCGGCACGCGAGGCGTTCGCGGCACACACAGTCGTACCGCCGCTGCCCGGGCCACCGCCGCCGGTGGAGGTTCCGGGGCGTCCGCCCGTACTGGCCGGTGACACTACGGCCGCGCCCGGAGTCGACGTCGAGGCATTGGAGTTCCTGATAGCCGACGCCGCCGTCCGGGCCCGCCGGTTGCTGGCCGAGGCGTTGACCCCCGGCCACGAGATGACGCCTGTGGCGGAGGAACTCACGCTCCGTCAGGACGCGGTGCGGCTGGCCTCCGCGACCCCGCCGGAGGGCGTGACGGCCCGGCTCGCGACCGGCTGTGGCTACGCACCGGCGGAACTGGCACGGGCCGTACGGGCCTGGGGGTACGGGGGACCGGCCGCACTGGCCGTCCTGGAGGAGGACTGGACGCCGGAGCCGGATGCTCTCGCGCGCGCCCGCGCCGCCCTGGCCGACGCGTGGGAGGACGACGAGAGCGCTCCCCGGCTGCGGGTGACACGCAATCGGTGGACGGTGGTCGGCGCCGACGCCCAGCTGCGCTACGGCCGGGACGGGGGTTGGTGGCCGTACCGCAAGGAAGGCGGCCGCTGGCAGCCCGCCGGCAGCCGCGACCGGGACCCGGCGGCAGCCCTCGCGACCCTGCTCGCGGAGGGCTGACGGCCGGGCGGGCGGTGCTCGTCTAGAGCCCGAGGATGTCGGTGGGGAGCGCGCTCGGCAGGCCGGGCATGTTGGTGGGCAGTTGCGACGGGAAGCCCGAGGGCAGGCCGCTGGGCAGCCACGAGGGAAGTTCGCTCGGGAGCCGCAAGGACGGCGAGGCGAAGCCCGGGCCGCCGGGCGAGCGTTCCTTGTCCGGCCCGCTGTCGCTCCTGTCCCCCATCACCAGCACCGCCCCCAGCGCGAGCGCCGCGACCGCCACCAGCGCGCTCACGGCCAGCGCGACGCGGCGTCTGCCGCCGCGCGGCGGCTGCGACCCGGGCCGCCAGGGCGGCTCGCCCGGCCCGAAGCCGCCGGGCGGCGGAGCCGGCGGACCCGTGGGCGGTCCGTACGGGGGCCCGGGCGGTGGTCCTGGTGGGGTGGCCATACGGCCAGCGTCCCCGAGGACGTACGAGCGCGCCCGCGCGGTGACCGTACCGCTACACATTCCCCTCCGGAATGCGACATTCCGGCCTCGCGGCGCCTGCGTGGCGCTACCGGGATAAAGATCAGCTAACAGTACGATTCCCCGGATGAGTGCCGAAATCACCCAGCTACGCGTTACCGAGGCGAAGGCCCGCCCGGCACGCCTCCTGCTGGTGTTCCGGCACGGCAATAAGACGGCGTTCGACGACTCCCTGCCCGAGGCGCACGCCGGACGACCCTGGGTGGGTGGAGACGGACGAGGAGGCCGCACCGGATGTCGCAGAGCTGGTGCGCGCCACACCGGACACCACCTTCATGCTCGGCAAACTGGTGTACGCGGTGGCGCTGCTGCCGGCCGTTCCCCGGCCGGAGGTGCGACGGGTGCTCAGCGAGCTGCGCGCAGGAAGGCCTCCAGGCCCGCGAGATCGTCGGTGTTGAGGTAGTCGACCCCCGCCGCGAGCAGTTCCCTCCACAGCGCCTCACGGGCCGGCCCGGGCTGGTCGAGCGTCGCCCAGAACCGCACCTTGCGGCGTTCGGAGTGGGCGGCGCCGACGATCCGTCGGAGCGCGGCCCGTTCCTGTTCGGGCATCGGGCCCGTGCCCTGCCAGGTGAAGTGCTGGCTCCAGTTGTCGCTGACGAGCGGCGCGAAGGAGGCGGGCGCACCGCCGAGGTCGGTGAGGCGGCCGTCGTAGAAGGCGTGCCGGACCCGCTCCGCCTCCATGGGGATCCGCGCGCCGCGGTCACCGGAGACGACCGCCGTGACGGCGGAGCGGCGGACCCGTCCGCCGGAGCTGACGGTGAGCATCGAGTGATAGGGGCGCAAGTGCCTCGAGAGCGCCCGGTAGGTGGCCTCGCCCGGGGTCTTGATGTCTATGAGCAGTTGCAGCGTCAGGTCGTATCCACGGTGGACGCGCCCGTGGTTGGCTCTGACTCGGCGCAGCAGCGGGTCGAGGTAGAGGGCCTCCAGGGTCCGCCGGGGGTCGAGCTCGGAGGCGTCGTGCGCGACGAGGAGCCGGTCGCCGACGAGCCAGATGTCGGCTTCGACGCTGTTGAATCCGTGGTCGAGCGCGTCGGCGAGCGGGCGGGGGTGTGCGTAGTCGTTGTGCGCGTGGGCCTGGGGCAGCGGTCGCTTGCCGCGTTCCACGCCGTGCGGGGCGGGCGCGTCGGCGACGGCGGGCGTCGCGAAGGACGCGGCGAGAGCGGCTCCGAGGGTGACGACGGCGGCTCGGCGCGTACAGGACATGGGTGTGCCTCCCGGCGGCTCGACGGGCGAATAAGTGGGGACAGCAGGTGAGCTGACGTTTGCGAGTATCGGGGCCCACCGGGCCGTTTGACAGGGACGAGTGGAGAGTTGCCCAGGCCGATGTCGAGGCTTTCCCTGTCGTTCTTTCGGGGCATGGTTAAGTCCCTTGCGTCATGGCAGAGTTGACGGGACCTCTGGGGTGACTGTGGGTAGACGTGTACGCCGCGTACGCGCGGTTCTGACGGTGCTGGTGGCATGGCTCTCGCTCGTGGGCGGCGGCACGGCGTGGGCCGGCGTGGAGGAGATCTCCGCGCTGCGGCTGGAGGCACCCACCGCGATCGGTCCCGGGGTGACGTACCGGGGCTTCTCCTTGAACGGGTCCCACGGACCGGCGTACGGGCATCTGCTCACCGTCGACCTGAGCAATCAGCGGGTCTCGGTGGACCTGCTGTACCCGGGCGTCGTCGGCGGGCGCGAGCGGGTGTCCCGGCTCGCCGACCAGCGGAGCGCGGTGGGCGCGGTGAACGGTGACTTCTTCAACATCGTCGAGGCGCAGCACCCGGGTGTGGAAGCCACGGGCGCGCCGGTCGGCCCGGCCGTCGCGGGCGGCCGCTCGCTGAAGGCGGCGGTGCCGGACGGGCAGCGGTTCGGGCCGGCGATGCCGCCGGGCGTCAGCACGCAGGACGTCTTCGGGGTGGGGACGAACCGGGTGGGGCGGATGGACCGGCTCGCGCTGGAGGGGTCGGTGCGCACGGATGAGGAAGAGTGGTCGCTGAGCGGCTTCAATCAATACGCCCTGCCGGTGGACGGCATCGGGGCGTTCACCCCGACGTGGGGCAGGACCTCACGGCTGCGGGCGACGTGCGGTACGGACACCGACCGCGGCGCGCCGTGCAGCGACGACACCTTTGAGGTGACCGTGCGGCGCGGCCGGGTCGCCTCGGTGGCGGACAAGCCCGGCCGGGGCGCGATCGCCGACGGTTCGGTGGTGCTGGTGGGACGCGAGGAGGGGGCGCGTGAGCTGCGCAAGCTGGAGGTCGGCGATCGCGTGACGGTCGAGCAGCGGCTGCGGCCCGGCGGTTCCGGGGCGTTCCGGTTCGCCATCGGCGGATTCCCGATCCTGCGCGGCGGCCGGCCCCTCGTCGGGCTGGACCTGGCGACGGCGGCCGTACGGACGGCGGCAGGCCTGGCCGACCGGGGACGGCGGCTGTACCTCCTGGCCCTGGACGGGGGCAGGGACTACCGCTCCGGGCTGACCATCGCCGAACTGGCCCGCACCATGCGCAAGGTGGGGGCCGTCGACGCCTTCAACCTGGACGGCGGCGGATCCTCCACCCTCGTCACCCGTGGCCGGGGCAGCGCCCGCGCGACGGTGCGCAACCATCCGTCAGGCGGTGCGGAACGGCCGGTGGCCAACGGCATCGGCGTTTTTATCCGACGTTGACATCACCTTTCAATCCCATCCTTTTGAGTGATCGCGCCCGCCGAATTCCACTGCTAACTTCGAATGGGGTCGAGCGGGAATTCGTTGGCGACCTCGTAACGGGCGGTTCCGCATTGGATGGGTGGGCATTCGATTATGACGACGTCAGTGGAGTCCGGTGCCGGCACGGATAATTCACCGGGCCGGCTGAGTCTGGGCACGGAGGCCGCCCGGAATCTGGCGACCACGACAAAGTCCGTGCCGCAGATGCAGGGGATCACCTCACGGTGGCTCCTGCGGCTGCTGCCGTGGGTCCAGGTCTCTGGTGGTACGTACCGGGTGAACCGGCGACTGACACACACGCTCGGCGACGGCCGGGTGGAGTTCTTCAACACCGGCGCCGAAGTGCGGGTCATCCCGGCGGAGCTGGGCGAGCTGCCGCTGCTGCGCGGCTTCTCCGACCCGGAGGTGCTCGAGGCCCTCGCGGGACGGTTCACCCAGCGGGAGTTCGGCCCGGGTGATGTGCTGGTGGAAGCCGGGCAGCCGGCCGATCAGGTCGTCCTCATCGCCCACGGCAAGGCCGAGAAGGTGCACGAGGGCGAGTACGGCGAGCCGGCCGTGCTCGGCGTGGTGGCGGACGGCGGGTACTTCGGCGACCGGGCGCTGGCCGCACCGGAGGCCGGCAACTGGGACTTCACCGTCCGGGCGGTCACGGCCTGCACGGTGCTGACGCTGCCGCGCCAGGAGTTCCAGCAGGTAGTGGAAAGCTCACAGGGGCTGCGCTCCCACGTCGAGGCCTACCGGACCCGGTCAGGCCTCCCCCAGAACGAACACGGCGAGTCGGCCATCAATGTCGCCTCCGGCCATGTCGGGGAACCCTCACTGCCCGGCGTCTTCGCCGACTATGAGCCCTCGCCGCGCGAGTTCGGACTGAGCGTCGCCCAGACGGTGCTGCGGGTGCACAGCCGGGTCGCCGACCTCTACAACGAACCCATGAACCAGGTCGAGCAACAGCTGCGGCTCACCATCGAGGCCCTGCGCGAACGCCAGGAGCACGAGATGATCAACAACCGCGAGTTCGGCCTCCTCCACAACGCCGACCTGCGTCAGCGCATCCACACCCGCAGCGGCCCGCCCACCCCCGACGACCTCGACGAGCTGCTGGCTACGGTCTGGAAGGACCCCGGCCTCTTCCTGGCGCACCCACGCACCATCGCGGCGATCGCCCGCGAGTTCAACCGCCGGGGCGTCTACCCGGACAGCGTCGAGGTCGGCGGCCACTCCGTGCCCGCCTGGCGCGGCGTGCCCATCTTCCCGTGCAACAAGATCCCGGTCAGTGAGACCGGGGTCAGCTCCGTGCTGCTGATGCGCACCGGAGAGGAGTCCCAAGGTGTCATCGGTCTGCACAGGACGGGAATCGCCGATGAATACCAGCCAAGCCTTTCCGTGCGTTTCATGGGTATCAGCGAACAGGCGATCATCTCCTATCTGGTGAGCGCCTACTATTCGGCCGCCGTTCTTGTGCCCGACGCTCTCGGAATTCTTGAGAACGTCGAAATCGGGCACTGACGAAGAGCCTCTGCAAAGACGTCCTGTCCGCCCGTAGGCCGCCCGGCCCCGCTCAGCCGCCACCGGTACCGACGACCCGGTGGATGCGGGGCCGGCGGGCTACAGGCCCCGCCTTGTACGCGCATGCTTCTCACAGATGGGTGATCACCACTAATGACCACGTCAGCCGAGCCGGAGCGCTCCGAGCAGCCGACGCAGGCACAGCTGAGCCTGGCCACCGACGCGGCACGCCAGCTCGCGACGACCACCAAGTCCGTACCCCAGATGCGCGGGATCTCCTCGCGCTGGCTGCTGCGCATCCTGCCCTGGGTGCAGGTGTCCGCAGGCACCTACCGGGTCAACCGGCGTCTGACCTACACCGTCGGGGACGGCCGTGTGGAGTTCGTCTCGACCGGCACGGAGGTCCGGGTCATCCCGCCCGAGCTGGGTGAACTCCCGCTGCTGCGGGGCTTCGAGGACGGCGAGGCCCTGGAGGCGCTGGCGGACGCCTTCGTCCAGCGGGAGTACGCTCCCGGTGACGCGATCGTGGAGGCCGGCCGGCCCGCCGACCACATCTACCTGATCGCCCACGGCAAGCTCGCCAAGACGGGCACCGGCAAATACGGGGACGAGACCGCGCTCGGCACCCTGGCGGACGGCGACTACCTCGGCGAACGGGTGCCGCTGGAGCCCGACGCCACATGGAACTTCACCGTCCGCGCTGTGACGCGCTGCACGATCCTGGCCCTGCCCCTGCAGGCCTTCCAGGAACTGACGGACCGCTCCGAATCACTGCGCGCCCATGTGACGGGCTTCGCGTCCCGCCCCACGCGGCCGGCGAACAACCGCGGCGAGGCCGACATCGCGGTGACCTCCGGACACGTCGGCGAGCCCGCGCTTCCCGGCACCTTCGTCGACTACGAGCTCAAGCCGCGCGAGTACGAGCTGAGCGTCGCCCAGACGGTGCTGCGCGTGCACACCAGGGTCGCCGACCTCTACAACGAGCCGATGAACCAGGTCGAGCAACAGCTGCGGCTCACCGTCGAGGCCCTGCGCGAGCGCCAGGAGCACGAGATGGTGAACAACCGCGAGTTCGGCCTGCTCCACAACGCCGACCTCGGCCAGCGCATTCACACCCGCAGCGGCCCGCCCACCCCCGACGACCTCGACGAGCTGCTCTCCCGGCGCCGCAAGACCCAGTTCCTGCTGGCCCATCCGCGCACCATCGCCGCGTTCGGACGCGAGTGCAACAGCCGGGGCCTGTACCCGAAGAACATCGACGTCATGGGCACCAGTGTGCGCTCCTGGCGAGGCGTGCCCCTGCTGCCGTGTAACAAGATCCCCATCAGCGACACGGGGACGAGTTCGATCATGGCGATGCGGACCGGCGAGGACAACCAGGGCGTCATCGGGCTCCACCAGACCGGCATCCCCGACGAGTACCAGCCCAGCCTCAACGTGCGCTTCATGGGCATCAACGAGCAGGCGGTCTCGTCCTATCTGGTGAGCGCCTACTACTCGGCGGCGGTGCTGGTACCGGACGCGCTCGGCATCCTGGAGGACGTCGAGATCGGCCGCTGACCGGCCGGTGACGGACGAGGGGGCGGCCCGGTCAGGGCCGTACCCCGCTGACGAAATGGGCGGTGGCGTAGAGCCCGTGGGAGATGGTCGGCGCGACGCTCGTGCTCGCGAGCAGGAAGCCGAGCATGACGCAGACCACCGCGTGTGACGTGCGCAGCCCTCCGCTGCGCATGAACACCACCGCCAGGATCAGCAGCAACAGGACCACCGAAATCGAAACAGCCATGGTGTACCTCCTCGGCGGAGCGGCGGATGTTCGTCAGTGTCGCCCATCGCACCCTCCCAACCGGTGCGACAGACATACTCCATCTGGGTGGAAAATCAGCGATTCATACGCGAAAAAACATGACAAGCCATGAAAAACCGTGAGACACCGCAAGCGGGCGCGGCCGCTGGGAGCAGGCAGGGGTGGCCGGAAGAGCCGCCACCCGGCCGTCGCGCACGACCGCGCTCGACGGGCGTACCGCCGGGCCCGTGCCTAGGCTGACGGAATGAGCCGCACAGTCCGGGAGCGCGGTCCCGCCACGGCACAGGAGACGAGGGCACAGGAGGCCGGCCCGGAGGCGGCCGGGCGGGAGAGCGCCTGGCGCCGTTTCCTGCACCGCGTTCCCGACGGGTTCGCCCTCTTCTTCGGACTGCTCGGCGTCTTCTGCGCGCTCACCTCGCTCATCCCGCCGCTGCGGCGTGCGGCCCGGCCGCTGACCGACGCGCTGGACCTGCTGACGGTCCCCACGGCCCCGAACCTCGCCTACGCCGTCTTCCTGCTGCTGCTCGCCGCCGCGACGGCCGCACGCAAGCGGGTCACGCTCTGGTTCGTCCTCGGCTATCTCGCGCTGCTGCTGTTCACGGACGCGGTGCTGATGGCGGTGGGCTACTGGGACACGATCCCCTCGCTCGTCCTGTGCGTCGCGGCGATGGCGCTGCTGATCCTGGCCCGGCGCGAGTTCTACGCCGCCTCCCGGCGCGGCGCCTTTCTGCGCGCCCTGCTCGTCCTCGCGGCAAGCCTGGGCGTCGCCATTCTGCTGGGCTGGGCCCTGGTGTCGTTGTTCCCGGGCACCCTGGAGCGCGGCGGCGGCAACCGGCTGCTGTTCGTCGCCAACAAGGTGTGCGGCGGCCTGGTGAGCAGCCGGCTCTTCATCGGCTACCCCCCGCACTGGGTCTACTTCCTCCTCGGACTCTTCGGTGCGCTGGCCCTGCTCAACGCCGCCATGACGCTCTTCCGCTCCCAGCGCCTCGAGGCGGCCCTGCACGACGACGAGGAGCCGCGCATCCGTGCCCTCCTCGGCCGCTACGGCGGCCGGGACTCGCTCGGCTACTTCGCGACCCGTCGCGACAAGGCGGTCGTCTTCTCCCCCAGCGGCAAGGCCGCCGTCACCTACCGCGTCGAGGCAGGCGTCTGCCTGGCCTCCGGCGATCCGCTGGGCGACCCGGAGGCCTGGACGCCGGCCGTCGACGCCTGGCTGGAGGTCGCCGGCCGCTACGGATGGCAGCCCGCCGTGATGGGGGCCAGCGAGGAGGGCGCCAAGGCGTACGCCCGCTCGGGGCTGAGTGCGTTGCAGCTCGGTGACGAGGCGATCCTGCAGGTCGCCTCGTTCGACCTGGAGGGCCGCGAGATGCGCGTGACCCGCCAGGCCGTCAACCGGGTCGAGCGGACGGGCGCGACCGTACGGGTGCGGCGTCACGCGTCGCTCTCCGACGAGGAGATGGGCGAGGTCATCGGGCGTGCCGACGCCTGGCGCGACACCGAGACCGAGCGCGGCTTCTCCATGGCCCTGGGCCGGCTGGGCGACCCCGCCGACGGCGACTGTCTGCTGGTCGAGGCCTTCGACAGGGACGGCACGATGATCGCGCTGCTGTCGTTCGTGCCGTGGGGCTCCGACGGGGTCTCGCTGGACGTGATGCGGCGGGACCGGGCGGCGCCCAACGGCGTCATGGAGTTCATGGTCGCCCAGCTGTGCGCACAGGCCGGCCGGTTCGGGGTCAAGCGCATCTCGCTGAACTTCGCCGTCTTCCGGTCGGCGTTCGAGGAGGGCGCGCGCATCGGCGCGGGGCCGGTGCTGCGGCTGTGGCGCAAGCTGCTGCTGTTCTTCTCGAAGTGGTGGCAGCTGGAGGCCCTCTACCGCTCGAACGTGAAGTACAACCCCGAGTGGCACCCCCGCTTCCTGTGCTACGCCGACGCGGGGGCGCTGGCCCGGATCGGGCTGGCCGCCGGTATCGCGGAGGGCTTCGTCGCCGTGCCCAGCCTGGGCAAGCTGTGGAGCCGCGGGCGAGCCAGGGGCGCGGCCCGCCCGGCCTCGACAGCGGGCCTGCCCTCGCTCTCCGAGCTCGGCTTCACACCCGCCGGCGCCGGCCCGGGCGCCACGGAATCCGACGAGCTCGCGGGCCTGCCGGAGCAAGTGCGGGTGCGGCGGCAAAAGCTGGAGCGGCTGCGTGCCGCGGGCGTCGACCCGTACCCCGTCGACGCCCGGCGCACGCACACCCTCGCCGCGGTGCGCACATCCGTCGGCGGGCTGCCTCCCTCGTCCCGTACCGGCGAACGGGTCACCGTGGCCGGCCGGGTCCTGCTCATCCGCAACCACGGCGGGGTGGCCTTCACCGTGCTGCGCGACTGGTCGGGCGACCTGCAGCTGACCTTCACCCGCGACGGCTCCGGCGAGGAACTGCTGCGGCGGTTCACCACCCACATCGACCTCGGCGACCACATCGAGGCCGAGGGCGAGCCGGGCACCACCGACCGCGGCGAGCCGACCATCTTCGTCACCCGCGCCCGCATGACCGCCAAGTGCCTGCGCCCCCTGCCCGACAAGCGGCGCGGTCTGAGCGATCCGGAAGCCCGGGTCCGCATGCGCTACGTGGACCTGGCCGTGTCCCCGGAGGCCCGGCGGACCGTACGGGCGCGCAGCGCGGCCGTCCAGGCACTGCGGCAGGGCCTGCTCGACCGGGGCTTCCTGGAGGTCGAGACCCCGATGCTCCAGCAGATCCACGGCGGCGCGAACGCCCGGCCCTTCACCACCCACATCAACGCCTACGACCTCGACCTGTACCTGCGGATCGCGCCGGAGCTGTATCTGAAGCGGCTGTGCGTCGGCGGCATGGAGAAGGTCTTCGAACTGGGCCGCACGTTCCGCAACGAGGGCGTGTCGTACAAGCACAACCCCGAGTTCACGATGCTGGAGGCGTATCAGGCGTTCGCCGACTACGAGGTGATGCTCGAGCTGACCCGTGAGCTGATCCAGCAGGCGGCCGTCGCCGCGCACGGCTCGGCGATCGCGGTGCGCGCGGACGACGACGGCAAGCGCGTCGAGCACGACATCTCCGGCCCGTGGCCGGTGAAGACCGTCTACGGCGCGATCTCCGAGGCGCTGGGGCAGGAGATCGGCGCGGACACCACCGTGGAGGCGCTGCGCGTGCACTGCGACGCGGCGGGCGTGCCGCACCGGCCGCAGGACGGGCGCGGGGACATCGTGCTGGAGATGTACGAGCGCCTGGTCGAGGAGCGGACGACCCTGCCGGTGTTCTACAAGGACTTCCCCACGGACGTCTCGCCCCTGACCCGCCCGCACCGGTGCGACGCCCGGCTCGCCGAGCGCTGGGACCTCGTGGCGTTCGGTACGGAGCTCGGCACGGCGTACTCCGAGCTGATCGACCCCGTCGAGCAGCGCCGCCGTCTGACGGCGCAGTCGCTGCTGGCGGCCGGCGGCGACCCGGAGGCGATGGAGCTGGACGAGGACTTCCTGCGGGCCCTGGAGTACGCGATGCCGCCGACGGGCGGGCTGGGGGTCGGCGTGGACCGGCTGGTGATGTTCCTTACGGGGCTGTCGATCCGGGAGACGCTGCCGTTTCCGCTGGTGCGGCACCGCTAGCCGTGGCCTGAGGGGACAGTTCCGTCCAGCGCACCGTGCGGTCGCACCAGCGGTCCAGCAGTGCCGCGTCGTGGCCGACGGCGAGGAGGCCCGCGCCGCTGTCGCGCCGGTAGGCCTCGACGGCCGCGACCAGGGCGGCGGTCGTGGACGCGTCGAGCATGGCGGTCATCTCGTCGCAGATCAGCCAGCGCGGCCGCAGGACGAGGGCCCGCGCCAGGCAGGCGCGCTGCAGCTGGCCGTCGCTGACCGCGTGCGGGCGCCGGGCCAGCAGCTCCTGCGACAGTCCGACGGCGGCGGCCAGTTCCCCCACGCGCTGCGGGGCTTCGGCCCGGCGGCCTGCGGCGCGCAGCGGCTCCGCGATCAGGTCGTGCAGCCGCAGCCGGGGGTCGGCGGACTGGCGGGGCTGCTGGAAGACGACGCCGAAGGCGGTGCGCTGTTCGCGGGGCGCGCGGTGGCGCCAGCCCCGGGCCGGTTCGCCGTCGATGACGACGGTCCCGGCCTCCGGCCGGTGCAGGAGGGCGGCGACGCGGGCCAGGGTGGACTTGCCGCAGCCGCTGGGGCCGAGGAGGCCGACGGCCTCGCCGTCGGCGACGGTCAGGGACACCGCGCGGACGACCGGATCGCGCGGGTCGTAACCGGCGGTGATGTCACGCAGCTCAAGCACGGTGGGTCTCCCCGGCTGCCGGGTGCGGGTGGTGACAGGCGACGCCGCCGGTGAGCGCCGGTACGGCCGAACAGGCGGCCGCCGCCCGGTCGCAGCGGGCGGCGAAGGCGCAGCCGTCGGGCAGGGCGCCGAGCTCGGGCGGCATGCCCGGGATGGGGGTGAAGCCGCGCTCGGGCAGGGCGTCGAGGAGGCCGCGTGCGTAGGGGTGCCGGGGCCCGGGTCCGCCGAAGAAGTCGGCGGCGCGGGCGAACTCGACGATGCGGCCCGCGTACATCACGGCGACGCGGTCGGCGATCCGCTCGGCCGCCGCGAGGTCGTGGGTGATCATCAGCAGGGCGCGGCCGGCGTCGGCGTGGCGGCGCAGTTCGTCGGCCGTACGGTCCACGAGCTCGCGGTCCAGGCCGGTGGTGGGCTCGTCGGCGAGCAGCAGGGGCGCGTCGCCGACCAGCGCGAGCGCGGTGGCCGCGCGCTGGGCGAGGCCGCCGGAGAGCTGGTGCGGATAGCGGTCGAGGTGGTCGGCGGGGAACGCGGCGCGCTCGGCGGCGGCCTCGACGGCCTCGTCCAGGGCGGTCCCACGGGCGCGGGTCAGCTCGCGCACGGTCTCCCTCAGCTGCGAGCGGACGGTGCGCACGGGGGTGAGGTGTCCGGCGGGGCTCTGCGGTACGAGGCCGATGCGGCGGCCTCGTACGGTGCGGGCGAGCGTGCGCTGGTCGGCGGTGAGCAGGTCGAGGCCGTCGGTGCCGCCGAGGAGCGCGGCCCCGGCGGTCTCGGCGTTGCCGGGCAGGAGCCCGAGGAGCGCGGAGGCGAGTACGGACTTGCCGCAGCCGCTCTCGCCGACGAGGGCGAGGCATTCGCCGGCCCGCAGTTCGAAGGTGGCGCCGGTGACGGCGGCGACGTACCGCCCGCCGCGCATGCGGAACCGCACGGACAGGTCGGCGACGGACAGCACGCTCTCGCCCGCGGCGGGCAGGGGGCCGGTCCCGGGGACGGCCGGGGCCGTGGTGGCGCCATCCGTCCGGGCGCGCAGGCGCGTTCTCACAGCGTCAGCTCCGATCGGCGCCGGGGGTCGAGCCGTTCGCGCCAGGCGCCGGCCAGGCCCGCCACGGCCAGGGTGGGGACGATGATGAACAGGCCCGGGAAGAGCGTCGGCCACCAGTCGCCGGCGAGGAGCGAGCCGCGGGCGCTGTTGACCATGTTGCCGAGGCTCGCCTCGTGGGTGGGCAGGCCCAGCCCCAGGAACGACAGGGCGGACTCGTGCCAGATGGCGTGCGGGATCATCAGTACGGCCGCGAGCGCGGCCCGCGGCAGCACGCCCGGCAGCAGATGGCGCACCGTGACGCGCCACCGGGAGGAGCCGCCGGAGACGGCCGCGTCGATGTAGGGACGGGTGCGCAGCGACAGCAGCTCGGCGCGGACGATGCGGGCCGTCGACAGCCAGTGCGTGAGGGCGACGGAGGCGACCACCGGCCAGATCCCCGGCCGGAACATCGCCACGACGAAGATGCCGAGCAGTAGGTGCGGAACGGAGGAGAAGAGGTCGACGATCCGCATCACGGCACGGTCCACCCAGCCGCCGAGGGCGCCGGCCAGTGCTCCGGCCGCGGTGCCGATGACGGTCGCGGCGAGGGCGGCGACGACGCCGACGAGGAGGGAGACGCGCAGCCCGTAGACGCAGCGCAGCAGCAGGTCGCGGCCCACTTCGTCGGTGCCGAAGGGGTGTGCGGGGCTCGGGGGCAGCAGCTTGGCGCCGAGGTCGACGGCCTGCTCGTCCAGGGGTACGGCGAGGGGGACGACGAGCACGGTCAGGACGACGGCCACGACGACGAGCGCCGAGGTACGGACGCGCAGGGCGCGGGTGCGGGAGCCGTGGGCCGCCGCCCCGCGCCAGGTGAGGTCAGCCATCGAAGCCCACCCGGGGGTCGGCCAGTCCGTACAGCAGGTCGGAGAGCAGGTTGCCGAGCAGCACCGCGGCTGTGGCGAGGACGGTGAGCGCGGCCAGCAGGGGGAAGTCGACGCTGGTGGCGGCCTGGACGGTCGCGGAGGCGATGCCGGGCCAGCTGAAGACGGTCTCCACGAGCAGCGCGCCCGTGATCAGTTCGGGCACGCGCGAGCCGATGAGGGTGAGGACGGGCAGCAGTCCGGAGCGCAGGGCGTGGCCGAGCAGTACGTTCCGCTCGCGCAGGCCACGGGCGCGGGCGCCGCGCACGGGGTCCTCCTCCAGGGCGTCGCCGACCCCCTGGCGTACGTACAGCACAAACCAGGGCAGCTGGGTGGCGGCGAGCACCGCGGCGGGCAGCACCAGGTGGGAGGTGATCTGTCCGGCGGTGGCGACGTCGGTGCCGGTGTCGGTGAGGCCGCCGGCCGGGAGGGTGCCGAGGTGGACGGCGAAGAACCAGATCGCGAGCAGTCCCAGCCAGAAGGGCGGTGCCGCTTCGAGCGTGTACGCCAGCGGGGTGACGATCCGGTCGAGGAGGCCGCCGCGGCGCCGGGCGGCGAGGACGCCGAGCGCGGTGCCCACGGTCACGGCCAGCACGAAGGCGACGCCGCACAGCAGTACGGACCAGCCGATGCGTTCGCCGATGACCTGGGCGACGGGCTGGCGCAGTGAGGTGGAGTCGCCGAGGTCGCCGGTCAGCGCGGCGGTGATCCAGTCCCACCAGCGGGCGACGAAGGGGCGGTCGGCGCCGAGGTTCTCGCGCAACTGGTCGAGGACGCCCCGGCCGGCGCTGAGCCCGGCGGAACCGGCGTACGCCTTGGCGGGGTCGAACGGCGAGGCGGCGGCGATGGCGAAGACCCCGAAGGTCACGACGGCGAGCAGGGGGACGGCGGCCAGCAGCCGCCGTCCCGCCATGCGGGCCATCGGCCCCCAGGGGATGCCGGGGGACCTGGTTGTCACTTCTTCGGCTGCCAGTCCTCGACGTTCCACCACGGCCCGGCGCCCAGGCCGTGGTCGTGGGGCTCGACCTGGGTGGTGAGCTCCTGCCAGGAGTCGTTCATGACGTACAGGTGGTCGACGTGGGTGAGGAAGGTGTAGCCGGGGTTGTCGGCGAGGCCGCGCTGGACGGCGTCGTACGCCGCCTTGCGGGCGGCCTTGTCGCCGCTGCGCCGGCCCTCTTCCAGGGCCTTGTCGACGTCGGGGTTGCGGTAGGCGGCCATGTTGTTGAAGCCATCGAGGGCGAGGGAGGAGTGCAGCAGGTTGTAGAGGTCGAAGTCGGGGTCGGCGGGGTTGCCGCCGCCGGCGAGGACCGCGTCGTCCTTCATGCGCGGCTCGATGACCTCCCAGGTGCCGCTCTGCACCTTGACCTCGATGCCGGCCTTCTTGACGTCGGAGGCGAAGGCGAGGGCGTGCTCCTCGCGCAGCTTGTCACCGGCGGGGAACCAGAGGGCGAAGGCGGCGCGCTGTCCGTCCTTCTCCCGGATGCCGTCGCCGCCGGGCTTCCAGCCCGCGTCGTCCAGCAGCTTGCGGGCCTTGTCCGGGTCGTGCGGGCGCTCGGTGCCCTTCGCGAACCACTCGCTGTCGGTGGGCACGGGCCCGTGACCGGCCCGGCCGGCGCCCTCGAGCAGCTTGTCGACCATGGCCTTGCGGTCGACGGCAAGGTCGAGGGCGCGACGTACGGCCAGGTCGCCGGTGACCTTGTTGGCGGTGGGCAGGGTCACGCCGCGGAAGTCGGTGGTCTTGGCGGTGATGGTCGGCTTGCCCTTGTCGCCCTTGAAGCCCTTGGCGAGGTTGGGCGGCAGGATGGCGCCGTCGAGGTCGCCGGAGCGCAGCCGGGTGGCGCGCACGTCGTCGTCCTTGATGATCGCCATCGTGAGCTTCTTGACCTTGGGCTCGCCGCGCCAGTAGGTGGGGTTGGCCTTGAAGGTCAGCTTCTCGCCCTTGCTCCAGCCGGTGAGCACGTAGGGGCCGGTGCCGATGGGCGCGGTGTTGAACGAGCCGGTGTTGACGTCCTGGCCCTTGGCCGCGTGCTCGGGGGCGATGGGCAGGACGGTGCGCTCGGCGAAGGCCGCGTAGGGGTACTTGAGCGCGAAGACGACGGTGTCGTCGCCCTCGGCGATGACCTTGTCGATGGCGTCGAGCTCGCCCTTGGCGGCGTTGTTGGTCTTCTCGTCGAGGATGGTCCGGTAGGTGAAGACCACGTCCTTGGCGGAGAAGGGCTTGCCGTCGCTGAACTTCACGCCCTGCCGGAGCTTGTAGGTGTACGTGCGCCCGTCGTCGGCGACCTTCGGCAGCTCGGCCGCGAGGGCGGGCTGGAGCTTCATCGCGGCGTCGCGCCGGAGCAGCCCGTCGAAGATCTTGGAGTTCCCGTCCTTGCCGTAGCCGAGAAGCGGGCTGAGCGTCTCGGGCTCGTTGGCAAGCCCGACGACGAGCGAGTCCTTACCGCCCCCGGCCCCCTCGCCCCCACTACCGGGCGCCGAACAGGCCGCCGCGCCGGCCGCGAGAACCCCTGCCATGGCCGTGGCGGCCACTCCCCGTATGGACCGGGCCGTCATGCCCACACCTCTACTCACGTACTTCTTGCTCACGTACTTCACGATCAACTGCAATTGCGAACTTCTCGCAATTAAACAGCACGTAAAACCGGACAGCCCCGTCGGGCCTGCCGGAAAGGGGAACTTCCGCTTCCATAAGGGGAGTTGAGGCGGCTCGTTCAAGGCTTCGTGATCAACGACACATGTGACTCCTCGTGACGCCAGAGGTCATATGTCGCTGATACATCGGGACATATCGCCCCCCGAGGCCCATCCTCATGACAGCCCGTCACCGGCACCCGCCCCGGCCCCCGCGGAAGCGGTTCCGCCGGTGTTCGAAGGTGCCTTTTCGGGCATAGATTCCCGCTTGATCGCGAGGGCGGCCCGGGTTCATGGAACCGGGGCCGGGACCAGTCTCTGCGATTAATCCGTTCTTGCACTTTTCTGGGGGAAGCGACAGCTATGTCCATTAACGTCCGCTCTGTTCTGCGTCTCGCGCCCGCCGTCGCCATGATCGCCGCGTGCGGCATCGTCGCCCCGCAGGCGTCCGCCGTCGAGCAGCCCGTGCCCGGCGTGAAGATCTCGGCCAAGGCGTCGAAGGAGACCGTCGCGTTCGCCAAGGCCAGCCCGAAGGTGGCGGCGTCGGGGGCGAACGTCTGCGGTGCGGGTTACGTGCTGAACAGTGCCGTGCCCCTGCCGAAGGGCACCGACCCGAAGATGCGTCTGGCCACCCTCTTCAACTACACCAAGGGCGGCAACGACAGCGGCTGCTCGATCTACGACAACAACACCGGTAAGGCCCAGAACATGTACCTCCAGGTCTGCGCCTCGATGAAGGGTGCCTGCCAGGAGGACAAGGGCAAGTTCACCCAGTACGCCGGCCCCGTTCGTACCAACGAGCCCGTGTGCGCCACCGTCACCGCGTACATCACGACCTCCAGCGGCGTCCGCATCGCCGACTACAAGTCCGAGTACGCCTACCTCTGCGACTGAGCCGAGGGCTTCACGGGCCGCCGCAGCGTCGCGCTGCGGCGGCCCGTTGCGTTTCACTGCCGGGGCGGCGTGACGGCCGGGCCGGTCGTGCCTCGGGGGACGAGGTGCGGGAGGGGGTCCTGGGTGCTCAGGGCGGGGGCGCCGTCCAGGAGGGACATGAGGTGTTCCGCCGCGTGGCGGCCGAAGGCGGCGGTGTCGCGGGCCAGGGCTGTGAGGGCGGGATGGGTGGTGCGGCAGAGGACGGAGTCGTCCCAGGCGACGATGGAGAGCTCGCCGGGTACGGACACGCCGGCCTCCGCGGCCACGGCGAGGCCGGCCACCGCCATGACGTCGTTGTCGTAGACGAGCGCGGTGGGCGGGCGGGCGGCGGCCAGGGCGTTCCGGGTGGCCTCGGCGCCCTGGGCGTCGGAGTAGTCGGTGGTCACGGAGGCGACGTCCGGGAGGCCTCGGCGGGTGGCCTCGGCGCGCAGTGAGGCGATGCGGCGCCGGGTGTGGGCGAGGCCGGGCAGGCCGGCGATGTGCACGATGCGCCGGTGCCCGAGGCCGTGCAGATGGTCGACGACCGAGGCCATCGCGGCGGTGTCGTCGGCCCACAGGGTGGAGATCGCGGCCCCGGGCGGGACGGCGGCGGAGCCCGGGGCGCCGATGATCACGGCGGGCAGGCCCAGCTCCGCCAGGAGGGCCGGGCGGGGGTCGCCGTCGCGGGGGTCCACGACGAGGAGGCCGTCCACGCGGTGCTCGGCCCACCAGCGGCGGTAGACCGCGCATTCGGCGTCCAGGTCCTCCACCACCTGGAACAACAGGCCCAGCCGGCGGCCGGCGAGCGCTTCCTGCACTCCTGAGACGAGTTGGAGGAAGAAGGACTCGACGCCCAGGGTGCGGGCGGGCCGCGCCAGGACCAGGCCGACGGTGGCCGCGCCCTCCCCGGACAGGGCGCGGGCGGCGGCGCTGGGCTGCCAGCCCAGCTGTTCGGCGACGCGGCGGACGCGGGCGCGGGTCGCGGCGGAGACGCCCGGGCGGTCGTTGAGGGCGAAGGACACCGCGCTCAAGGAGACGCCCGCGCGGCGCGCGATGTCCTTCATCGTCGGGCGTCGGGCCGGCGTGCGGCGCATGGCCGTCTCCCCTCTCGGGCGCGGATGTGGCAACACACTAAAGCGCATTAGTTCTTGGCGGCAGTGTTGACGTGACTCCCGTCGCGGGTGCAGGTTTTGACCTGCCTCCTCCCGGCCTTCCGGCCCCGTATCCGGCCCGATCGAAGGAGCTCGTCGACCATGCCCATATCCCGGCCCAGGTCACGATCCCGGTCCCGTAGAGCCGCCGTCGCCACCGTGCCTTTCCTCGCCGCGGTCCTGGCGCTCGGCGGATGCGGATCGGATGGGGACGACGGCGGTGCGGCGGGCGCCGAGGGGAAGCCGGAGGGCGACATCACCTTCCAGACCTGGAATCTGCGGGCGAAATTCAAGGACTATTTCGAGGGCCTGGTGAAGGACTTCGAAGAGCAGCACCCCGGGGTCAGGGTCAAATGGCTGGACCAGCCGGCGGAGCACTACGCCGAGAAACTCAGCGCCGACGCGGCGGGCGGCACGCTCCCGGACGTCGTGAACGTCTCCCCCGACCTGTCCTATCCGCTGGCCAAGGCGGGCGTGCTGATGAACCTGGACAAGGAGAAGGCCGCGGCCCGGTTCAAGGACGAATACACGGCGGAAGCCTGGCAGGGCAATGTGCTGCCGGGACTCGGGGGCTCGTACGCCTTCCCGTGGTATCTCAACACCGGACCGCTGTTCTACAACAAGGCCCTGTTCCGGGACTCCGGCCTCGACCCGGAGAAACCGCCGAAGAACTACGACGAGCTGTTCGCCGTCGCCCACCGGATGGCAGGACGGTCCGGTGGCAGGGCCGCCACTCTCGCGGGCACCCCGTCCATCGAGGACTTCGGCCGCTACGGGGTCCGGCTCATGAACGACGACGCCACGAAGTTCACGTACAACGAGCCGAAGGGCGTCGAACTGCTCACCAAGTACAAGGAACTCTACGACCGGGGCGGGCTCGACCCGCAGGCGCTCACCAACACTCCCGAGAAGGCCGGGCAGAAGTTCCTGGAGCAGAAGGTCGCCATGAACCCGGGCGGCGCCCACGACATGGAGACGTTCAAGAAGAACGCGCCCACCCTCTACCGCAATCTGGGAATCACGGACGCGCCCAACAACACCGGCAAACCCAACATGTATGTGATGGGCCTGGCCGTCAATGAGCGCAGCAAGCACAAGGCGGCGGCCGTCGCCCTCGCCCACTTCGTCACGGACCGGCTCCACCAGGAGGCCTTCGCCCACAAAGTCGCCGTCTTCCCCAGCACCAAGGGCTCCCTGGACGATCCGTACTGGACGAAGGACGACGGCACCGACGAGGGACGCGTCCGGGTGGCCTCGGCGAAGATGCTGAAGGGCGCGGTCAATTACACGCCCGTGGTGATGAGCGACGAGATGAAGACGATCCTGCGCAACGAGGTCGCCAAGGCGCTGCAGGGCAAGAAGTCCCCCCGGCAGGCGCTCGACGACGCGGCGGCGCAGAGCGACAAGCTGCTCCGGCAGAGCTGACCCGTGGGCCGGAACCCCGCTCCCCGCGTCCGTACACACCGCGCCGCCAGCCCCTGGCTCTTCCTCCTGCCCGGCCTCGCCGTCATCACCTCCTTCAGCCTCTATCCCTTCCTCACCACCGTCCACAAGGCGTTCACCGACGCCCGCACCCTCACCCCCGGCACATGGGTCGGACTCGAGAACTTCCGCGCCATGCTCGAGGACGAACAGTTCTGGGTCGCCCTGCGCAACAGCGGCCTGTACGTGCTGCTGGTCGTGCCGTTCACGGTGCTGCTGCCGCTGTTGCTCGCCCTGCTGGTGCAGAAGCAGCTGCCGGGTGTGACGTTCTTCCGCTCCGCCTTCTACACCCCCGTCGTGGCGTCCGTGGTCGTCGTCGCCCTGATCTGGGCGTGGATGCTCGACGACCGCGGCCTGGTCAACGGCATCCTGCACGCCCTCGGCGCCGGGCCCGTCGGCTTCCTCGGGGACGAGTGGCTGCTGCTGTTCAGCGCCATGGCGCTGACCGTGTGGAAGGGCCTCGGCTACTACATGGTCATCTACCTCGCGGCGCTCGGGAACGTGCCCCGCGAGCTGCACGAGGCCGCAGCCGTCGACGGGGCCGGGGCCCTGCGCCGCTTCACCAGCGTCACCGTCCCCGCCGTGCGCTCCACGATGGTGCTGGTCGGCGCGCTGTCGTCCGTGGCGGCGTTCAAGGTCTTCTCCGAGGTCTACCTCCTGACCGGGCCCTCCGGAGGCCCCGCCGGGCAGGACACCACCCTCGTCATGCTCGTCCAGCGCACCGGTACGGGCCTGAGCGGCCGTGTCGGCTACGCCTCCGCCATCTCCCTGGTCGTCTTCGTCATCGCCCTGCTGCTGATGCTGCTCGTCCTGCGCGCCGACCGGAAGGAGGACGCCTGATGCTGCGGACGCCGCGCTGGGAGAAGGCGCTGCGCTACGTCCTGATGCTCGTCGTCCTGGCCGTCGCCGTCGGCCCGTTCCTGTGGCAGCTGTCCACCTCGCTCAAGGGCACGACCGAGGACATCTACACCTCTCCCCCGCGCTTCCTGCCCGAGCACCCGACGCTGCACAACTACGCCGAGGTCGCCGAGATCATCCCCGTCTGGGACTACGCCCTGAACTCCCTCAAGGTCGCCCTCGCCAGCGTGCTCACCAACCTCGTCGGCGCCTCCATGGCCGGCTACGCCCTGGCCCGGCTGCGTTTCCGGGGTCGCGGGGTGGCGGGCACCGCGTTCGTGGCGGCGCTGCTCGTGCCGCTGGAGTCCATCGTCATCGCGCAGTTCACGATGGTCCGCGACCTCCACCTCAACAACACCCTCACCGCTGTGGTCCTGCCCGGTGCCGTCGGCGCCCTGAACGTGCTCCTCATGCGGAACGCCTTCGCCGCCGTGCCGTACGAGATCGAGGAGGCGGCCGTGATCGACGGAGCGAACGCATGGCAGCGGTTCACCCGGATCGCGCTGCCGTCGGTGCGCGGCACGCTCGCCGTCGTCGCGATCTTCGCCTTCATGGGCGCGTGGGACGACTTCCTGTGGCCGCTGATCGTCCTCTCCGACTCCGACAACTTCACGCTGACCGTCGGACTGAACTTCCTGCACGGCACCTTCGCGCAGAACCCCCGGCTGGTCGCCGCCGGAACCGTCATCGCGGTCGCTCCGCTCATCGTGATGTTCGCCTGCCTCCAGCGGTACTTCTTCCGCGGGGTCGGCGAAGGCGCCGTCAAGGGCTGAGCCCCCCCCCCCCCCGCAACCCGCTTCCGCGCGCACCGAGGAGGATCCGCCCATGGCCGTCACGCCCCGCTTCGGCGTCAACTACACCCCCACCCGCGGCTGGTTCCACCACTGGCTGGACTTCGACCTCGACGACATCCGCGCCGACCTCGACTCCATCGCCGTCCTCGGTCTGGACCACATCCGCGTCTTCCCGCTCTGGCCCGTCTTCCAGCCCAACCGCTCCCTCATCAGGCCGCGGGCCGTGGAGCAGCTCCTGCAGCTGGTGGACGCCGCCGGTGAGCGGGGCCTCGACGTCAACGTCGACGGTCTCCAGGGCCATCTCTCCAGCTTCGACTTCGTTCCGTCCTGGACCACCACCTGGCACCGGCGGAACATCTTCACCGACCCCGGCGTCGTCGAGGCACAGGCCGAGTACCTGCGCGTACTGGCCGCCGCCCTCGCCGACCGGCCCAACTTCCTCGGCATGACCGTCGGCAACGAGATCAACCAGTTCTCCGGCGCTCCCCACCCAGACCCCGACCGCATCGACACGGGCCAGGCCGGCCGGTGGCTGGCGCGGATGCTGGAGGCGTGCGAAAAGGGCGCACCGGGCCGCATGCACCTGCACGCCTCGTACGACGCCGCCTGGTTCGACGGCACGCACCCCTTCACCCCCGCCCACTCGGCCCGGCTCGGGGCCGCGACCGCCGTGCACTCGTGGGTCTTCAACGGGACCGCGCAGCGGTACGGCCACGGCGGGCGCGCCACGCAACTGCACGCGGCGTACCTCGTCGAGCTGTCCAAGGCCTGGGCCGGGGACCCGTCGCGGCCGGTCTGGCTCCAGGAGGTCGGCGCGCCCGCCCCGCACGTTCCGCCCGAGCACGCCGCCGCGTTCACCGAGGCGACGGTGGCGGGCGCGCTGGACTGTCCGGACGTGTGGGGCGTCACCTGGTGGTGCTCCCATGACGTCGACCGTGCGCTCGCCGACTTTCCGGAGCTGGAGTACGGGCTCGGGCTGTTCACCAACGACCGGCGGATCAAACCTGCCGGGGAGGTGATGTCACGGCTCGTACGGGAGTGGCGGGAGGAGGGTGCGCACGAGGCGCCCGCCGCGCGCGGGGTCGGGCTGGTGCTGGATGCCGGCGATCCGGAGCGGGCGCCTCGGCGTGAGGTGTGTGCGCCGGGCGGGGAGTTCTTCGAGGCGTGGATGCGGGTTGCTTCGCTTGGGGGGAGGCCGGCGGTGGTGCTCGGGGAGTTGGCGGGGGATGCCGCGTATCTGGGAGCGCGGGGCATTGGGGAGGTGCTCGCCGTGGATCAGGTGCGGTAGCCGGTTTGTTCCCCCACCCCGCCCCTTCCCGTAACCGGGGCTCCGCCCCCGGACCCCCGGTCCTCAAACTCCCCCAGCTACCGCTGGGAGGTGCCCCCAGACGGGCTGGATTGCCAAGGAGCCCTTATGCGTATGACCCGTCGCACCCTCCTCCTCGCCGGTGGGGCCGGTGTCGTGGCGGCCGGTGTGCCCGCCGTCGGTCGGGCCGCCGGCGTCGTCGCGGATCTGCAGCCGTACGCCTCCTACTGGTACCCCGACAGCCTGCCCTCCGGGGTCCCCGCACCCGGCGTGCGGTGGCGGAGCTTGCGGGCCTGGCGAGCGGAGGACGATTCCGACCTGGCGTTCAACAGGGCGAGCGTGCCCCTCGCGCCGCGGTTCACCCCGCCGCCCGCCAACGGCTCCGCGCGCGCCGGCCAGGCCCGCGTCTGTGCGCTCGCCGCCTTCGCCACCACGTCCGCGAACCCCTCGCAAGGGTCAGCCACCGCCGACTATTACGCGCTCACGCACTGGGCCTATCTCGACGAGCTGGTGTTCTGGGGCGGCTCCTCGGACGAGGGCCTGGTCCTCGCGCCCAACGCGCCCGTCGTGGACGCGGCCCACCGCAACGGCGTGCCCGTGCTGGGCACGGTCTTCCTCCCGCCCGCCGCCTACGGCGGGCAGCTGCGCTGGACGCGGGAGCTGGTCTCGCGCGGCGCGGGCGGGGGCTTTCCCCTCGCCGATCAGCTGATCCGGGTGGCGCGTGCGTACGGCTTCGACGGCTGGTTCCTCAACGCCGAGACCGGCGGCGGGGACGCCCGGCTCGGCGCGGACATGCGGGACTTCGTCGCGTACCTACGGGCCCACGGCGAGGGGCTGCGCGTGCACTGGTACGACGCGATGGCGATCTCCGGGGACGTCTCCTGGCAGAACGAGCTCAACGAGCGCAACGCGCCGTTCTTCCGCTCCGCCGACAGCATGTTCCTCAACTTCAACTGGAGCCGCTCCGGCCTCGTCTCCTCCGGCGAGCTGGCGAAGGGCCTGGGGCGCAGCCCGTACGAGCTGTGGGCCGGGATCGACGTCGAGGCGAACGGCTGGGACACCCGCGTCGACTGGGACGCGGTCGTACCGGCCGACCGTCCGCACCTGGCCTCGTTCGGCTTCTACCGGCCCGAGTGGACGTGGAAGAGCCTCCCGGCGGGCGGGCGCACGCCCGCCGCCTTTCACGCGCGGGACGACCGCTTCTGGTCCGGGCCGTCCCTGGACCCGGCCCGTCCGGACGCCGGTGCGTGGCGCGCTCCCGCCGCGTCCGTCGCGGACCGCTCCACGCTGACGTCGCTGCCCTTCGCCACCACCTTCAACACCGGCCATGGACTGGGCTGGTACGAGCGGGGCCGGCGGACCGCCGACACCGCCTGGAACCACCTGGGCCTGCAGGACCGGCTGCCCGGCCGCCGCTGGGTGATCCACACGGCGGGCGCGCGGCCGGCCGTCGGCTTCGACTTCGCCGACGCCTGGCACGGTGGCGGCAGCCTCCTCGTGGAGGGCGGGACGGACGGACCGACGACGGTCGAGCTGTACGCGGCGAGGCTGCCGCTGTCGAAGGCGACGGTGGTGGAGCTGGCCCATCGCTGCGACCCCGGCTCGGCGGGCGTCCGCGTGGAGCTGGCGGTCGCCCTGGAGGAGCGCCCGTACCGCTTCTCATACCTGCAGGCGGGCACCCTCCGTGCCGGCGGGTGCGGCTGGACCACGGCCACGCTGCGCGTCGGCGCGCTGCTGCGCGGGCGGGCCGGCCGGACCGTCCGCGCCCTCGGCATCCGGCTGACCGCACAGGACGGCGGTCCGGTCCGCTGGCGGCTGGGCCGGCTCGCGATACGCGACGCCGCCCCGAAGGCGCCCGGCCGCCCGGGGGCGGTGAGCGTCACCGCCGCGGCGCCCGGCCCCGGCGGCACGGTGGCGCTGCGGCTGGCGTGGGGCGCGGCCGCCGGTCCCGTACGCCACTACGAACTGCGTCAGGCGCTGCCCGGGGGCGGATTCCGCTTCCTGGGCGGCACGTGCGGGCATGCCTACTACGTCCCGGCGCTGCGCCGTACGGCCGAGGAGGCGGTCACGCGCATCGACGTGCGCGCCGTGGACGAGCTGTACGCCGCCTCGGTCCCCGCTTCCGTCACGTACCGCTGGTCCGCCGCCAGGCCCTCTGCGTAAGGAACCCGACGTATGCACAACGACAGCACGATCACCGAAGCCCGCCTCAAGCGGGTGCTGGACGAGCGCATCCGCCCGGCCGTGTACCCGGAGTCGGTGCCGCTGGACGTCAGCGTGTGGCACGCCCCGGGCGAGCCCGTGCCCGTGGCGGAAGGGATCGCCGGGGAGCGTACGCCCATCGCGGTGGGCTCGCCGTGGGGTCCGGCGTGGGGCACCAGCTGGTTCACGGTGTCCGGGACGGTGCCCGCGGCGTGGGCCGGGCGTACGGTCGAGGCGCTGCTGGACCTGGGCTTCGACGAGAACATGCCGGGGTTCCAGTGCGAGGGCCTCGTCTACCGCCCGGACGGCTCTCCGGTGAAGGGGCTCAACCCGCGCAACCAGTGGGTGCGCGTCGGCGAGAGGGTGGCCGGCGGCGAGGAGGTGCTGCTGCACATCGAGGCCTCCTCCAACCCCGTGATCCTGGACTACCACCCCTTCGTGCCGACCGAGCTCGGCGACCGCGAGACGGCGGACGACGCTCCGCGCTACCGGCTGGTGCGCATGGACCTGGCCGTCTTCGACCGGACGGTGTGGGAGCTGGTGCAGGACCTTGAGGTGCTGGGTCAGCTGGTGACCGAGTTGTCGGCCGACTCGCCGCGGCGCTGGGAGATCCTGCGGGCCGTGGGGCGGGCGCTGGACGCGGTGGACCTGCAGGACGTCGGCGGTACGGCGCAGCGGGCGCGCGGGGAGCTCGCGGGGGTGCTGGCCGCGCCCGCGCACGCCTCGGCGCACCGGATCAGCGCGATCGGGCACGCGCACATCGACTCGGCGTGGCTGTGGCCGCTGCGCGAGACGGTCCGCAAGGTGGCGCGTACGACGTCGAACATGACGGCCCTGCTGGAGGACGAACCGGACTTCGTCTACGCCATGTCGCAGGCGCAGCAGTTCGCGTGGATCAAGGAGCACCGGCCGGAGGTGTACGCGCGGGTGAAGAAGGCGGTCGCCGACGGCCGCTTCGTTCCCGTGGGCGGCATGTGGGTGGAGTCGGACACGAACATGCCGGGCTCGGAGGCGCTGGCGCGGCAGTTCGTGCACGGGAAGAGGTTCTTCCTGGAGGAGTTCGGGATCGAGACGGAGGAGGTGTGGCTGCCGGACACGTTCGGCTACTCCGCCGCGCTGCCGCAGCTGGTGAAGCTGGCGGGGGCGAAGTGGTTCCTGACGCAGAAGATCTCCTGGAGCCAGACGAACAAGTTCCCGCACCACACCTTCTGGTGGGAGGGGCTCGACGGGACCCGGGTCTTCACGCACTTCCCGCCGATCGACACCTACAACTCCCAGCTCTCGGGCCAGGAGGTCGCGCACGCGGTCCGCAACTTCCAGGAGAAGGGCGGTGCCACGCGCTCGCTCGCGCCGACGGGGTGGGGCGACGGCGGCGGGGGCACGACGCGCGAGATGCTGGCGCGGGCGAAGCGGCTGGCGGACCTGGAGGGCTCGGCGAAGGTCGTCTTCGAGAAGCCGTCGGCGTTCTTCGAGAAGGCGCACGCGGAGTACGCCCACGCCCCGGTGTGGGCGGGCGAGCTGTACCTGGAGCTGCACCGGGCGACGCTGACCAGCCAGGCGCGGACCAAGCAGGGCAACCGGCGCTCGGAGCACCTGCTGCGCGAGGCGGAGCTGTGGGCGGCGACGGCGACGGTGCGCACCGGGTTCCCGTATCCGTACGAGGCGCTGGACCGGCTGTGGAAGACGGTGCTGCTGCACCAGTTCCACGACATCCTGCCCGGCACGTCCATCGCGTGGGTGCACCGGGAGGCGGCGCGGACGTACGCGGAGGTGGCCGCGGAGCTGGAGTCGGTCATCGGGCGGGCGCTGGCGGCGCTGGCCGGTGCCGGCACGGCCCGGGGGACGGCCGGGACGGTCGTCTTCAACGCGGCGCCGCACGGGCGCGGCGGCGCTCCGGCGCACGGCGCGGTGGCCGACGGACCGGCCGTGGGCGAGCCGGTGACCGTGGCGGAGCGCGAGGGCGGCGGCTACGTCCTCGGCAACGGTCTGCTGCGGGTCGGGATCGACGCGCGCGGTCTCGTGGTGTCGGTGTACGACCTGCGGACCGGGCGGGAGACCGTCGCCCCCGGCAGGGCGGCCAACCTGCTCCAGCTGCACCAGGACTTCCCCAACATGTGGGACGCGTGGGACGTGGACCACTTCTACCGCAACACCGTCACCGATCTGACGGACGTCGACGTGCTGGAACGGGGGGACGACGGCAGCTCGGTGCGGGTGGTGCGCCGCTTCGGGGCGTCGCGGGTCGAGCAGCGCATCGCGCTCCCGGTGGGAGAGCGGAGGGTGGACATCGCGACGGAGGTCGACTGGCACGAGACGGAGAAGTTCCTCAAGGCCGCCTTCCCGTTGGACGTCCATACGGACCGGGTGGCGGCGGAGACCCAGTTCGGTCACCTCTACCGCCCCGCGCACACCAACACCAGCTGGGACGCCGCCAAGTTCGAGGCCTGTGCGCACCGGTTCGTGCACGTGGGGGAACCGGGCTGGGGCGTGGCGCTGGTCAACGACTCGACGTACGGATACGACGTGACGCGCGCCGTGCGGGAGGGGGGCGCGGGCACCACGACGACCGTGCGGCTCTCCTTGCTGCGGGCCCCGCGCTTCCCGGACCCCCGAACCGACCAGGGCGTGCACCGCTTCCGGTACGCGCTGGTGCCGGGGGCGTCCGTGGGGGACGCGGTGCGGGAGGGGTACCGGATCAACCTGCCGGAGCGGCGTGTGCCGGGGGCGGCGGGGGTGACGGGGGTGGAGCCGCTGGTGTCGGTGGTCGGTGACGACGCTGACGCGGTCGTCGTCTCGGCGGTGAAGCTGGCGGATGACGGGAGTGGGGACGTGGTGGTGCGGCTGTACGAGTCGTTGGGGGGGCGGGCGCGGGTTCGCCTGGCGGCGGGCTTTGTTGTGCGGTCGGCGCGGGTCTGCGATCTGCTCGAGCGGGCTTTGGGGGCGGCCGGTGTGGAGGAGGGGGCGGTCAGGGTGGCGTTGCGGCCGTTCGAAGTCGTCACGTTGCGACTGAGTCGCGCCTGACGTCAGGACGGGACCTTCCCCCACCCCGCCCCTTCCCGCTGTATCCGATATGCGGCTCCGCCGCAGGGCGGGGGCTCCGCCCCCGGACCCCGGTCCTCAAACGCCGGACGGGCTGGAAATTCCCAGCGCAGCCATCAGCATCGGGAACGACGCCACCAGCTCGCGCTCCCAGTACGGCCACGTGTGTACGCCCTTGTGGGCGCAGACCGTGGCCGGGATGTGGAGCTCGGCCAGGCGGGTGCGCAGTTGTTGGTTCATGCCGTGGATGACGCGTTCGACCGGCTCCGTGCCGTGCGTGGGCGGGTCGACGCAGCGGGTGGTGGAGGGGGGCGGGTCGCCCCATTTCCAGCCCGTGCCGCTGTCGGTGCCGTCGCCGTAGGAGAGGTAGAGGGGGGTGCCGGCGAGTGCGGCGGACTGGTGCAGGGGGCTGTTGCGCTGCCACAGGCGCTGCTGGCGCAGGTCGGTGGGGTCGTCGGTGTCGAAGGGGTAGCCGGGCTCGCCCCACAGCCGCTTCCAGTCCGTCACGCAGGCGACGCCGCCGAGCTTGACTGCGTCAGGGCCGTCGAATCCGCCGTCCGGCGACTTGAAGAGGGGATTGACGGCGCCGCTGTACGCGGCGGCGGCGCGGAACACGCCCGGGTGGGCGGCGGTGAACTTCAGGGCGCCCAGGCCGCCCATGGACAGCCCGGCGATCGCGCGGGTCGTGCCGGCCCGGTAGCCCTTCTCGAGCAGGGGGCGCACCTCGTCGAGCAGGTAGGTCTCCCAGGCGGGGGCGCCGCCCTTGCCGTGGTTCCACCAGTCGCTGTAGCCGCTGCAGGCGCTGGTCTCCGGCATGACGACGATGACGTCCCGGCCGGCGGTGAGCTCCTCGACGTGGGTGTTCTCGGTCCAGTCCTTGTGGTTGCCGCCACCGCCGTGCAGCAGCCAGAGCACCGGCCAGGTGCGGGTGGCGTCCTTGGACCAGTTCCTGGGCAGCAGGAGCCGCACCCACTTGACGGGGGCGCCCGTGCTCGGGGAGGAGACGGCGAGGTCGAGCATGCGGTCTCCGGACCGGACCTCCCAGGCCACGTGGGCGGAACCGGTGGACGCCCGGGCCGGGGCCGGGGCCGCGCCCGCTGTCCGGGTCGTGCCCAGCAGGGGCAGCGGCAGCAGGAGGGCGAGCACCAGCAGGATCCATCTCGGCCTCACCCACGCCTCGCCCCTGCGTCGCACCCGTCGGCAAGCCATGCGCATCATCTGATCCCCCCTCAAGGCGGTGTGATGCACGTCATATTAGGGTGGCGGTGTGACAACGTACGTGGCATTGCTGCGCGGCATCAACGTGGGCGGCAAGAAGCGCGTCCCCATGCAGACCCTCCGGGAGCTTTTGACCGGCATGGGCTGCGAGGCGGTCCGTACCCACCTCAACAGCGGCAACGCGGTGTTCACCCATCCGGACGCCGACGGCGCGTCGCTCGCCGCCGGACTGGAGCGGGCCGTCGAAGAGGCGCTCGGGTTCTCGGTCACCTGTCTCGTCCGCGAATCGCGTGAGATCCGACGTGTCATTGACGCCAACCCGTTCGCCGGGCAGGACGTCGACCCCGCACGGTTCCTGGTGACCTTCCTCGCGGAGCCCGTCGATCCGGCCGCCGTCGCGGACCTCGACCCGGCGGCGTACGCGCCGGAGGAGTTCGCCCTGGGCGAGCGCGAGGTGTACCTGCACTGCGCGGCGGGCATCCGGGATTCGAAGCTGGCCAAGGTGCTCACCGAGCGGCGCCTGGGATCGGCGGGCACCGCCCGCAACTGGAACACCGTCACCAAGCTCGCCGACATGGCGGACTCCTGACCCGACTGGCCCGACTGACCCGACTGACCCGACGCCCCTACGGGCGACGTGCCGGCGGCCGCTCAGATGGAAACCGTCTCCGCTTAGCATTCGAACATGAAGCTGCGTTTCCCCCGGCCACGCGGGCGGCGGCTGCTCGCCGCCACGGCCGCCGTCGCCGTGCTCGCCGGTGCCGGCACCTGGACCGTGGCCTCGGCCACCGGCGGCGATCCACCCGTGCACCGCGAGGACCGGCTGATCCCCATGCCCGAGGCGCCGGACAGCCGGGACACCGTCCGCGTCGACACCTCCTTCTTCACCTCCGGGCCCGCCGGGGACCGCAGGCCGGCCGTGCTGCTCGCGCACGGCTTCGGCGGCAGCAAGGACGACCTGCGGGACCAGGCCGAGGAACTGGCCCGTTCCGGCTATGCCGTGCTGACCTGGTCGGCGCGCGGCTTCGGGCGGTCCGGCGGACGGATCGCGCTCAACGACCCGGACCGTGAGGTCGCCGACGTGAGCCGGCTCCTCGACTGGCTCGCCAAGCGCCCCGAGGTCCGGCTGGACGCGGCCGGCGACCCCAGGGTCGGCATCGCGGGCGGCTCCTACGGAGGCGCCGTCGCGCTCCTCGCCGCCGGACACGACAAGCGGGTGGACGCCATCGCCCCGCAGATCACCTACTGGAACCTCGGCGACGCCCTCTTCCCCGCCGACGTCTTCAAGAAACTGTGGGCCGGAATCTTCTTCACCACCGGCTCCACCACCACCGGCCCCACCTCCACGGGCACCGACGGCAAGGCCGACGCCCGGCCCGCCGGCGCCGGCTGCGGCCGGTTCGAGAAGAGCCTGTGCGAGATGTACGAGCGCGTGGCCGTGGCCGGCAGGCCGGACGCGGCGGCGCGCGCACTGCTGGAGCGCCGCAGCCCCTCCGCCGTCGCGGACCGCATCAAGGTCCCCACCCTCCTCGTCCAGGGGCAGAACGACTCGCTGTTCCCGCTCGACCAGTCCGACGCCGCCGCCGAGGCCATCCGGCGCAACGGCGCGCCCGTGGCCGTCGACTGGATCGCCGGGGGCCACGACAGCGGCACCTCGAGCGAGGCCGGCCGCGTCGAGCGGCGCACGCGCGCGTGGTTCGACCGTTACCTCAAGGGCGACGAGCACACCGGCACCGGGCCGGCGTTCCGCGTCAGCCGCACCGGAGGCATCGACACCACCGACGGCAGGGCGCGGATGCGCGCCGCGACCGCCGGCCGCTACCCCGGGCTGCGCAACGAGGCCCATACGGTCGCGCTGACCGGCCGCGAGCAGTCGTTCGGCAACCCGGCCGGTGCGACGCCGCCGGCCATCTCGGCCGTGCCCGGCATCGGCGCGGTCTCCCAGCTGTCGGGGCTGGGTCTGGGGGTGTCCCTCGACTTCCCCGGCCAGTACGCCCGTTTCGACTCCGACAAGCTCACCGAGGGCGTACGCGTCACCGGCTCGCCCACCGCCAGGGTGAAAGTCGCCTCGGACTCCGGCGAGGCCGTGCTCTTCGCCAAGGTCTACGACGTGGGCCCGGGCGGGCAGCAGGTGCTGCCCGGTCAGCTGGTGACCCCGGTGCGCGTCGGCGACGCGAAGGACGGCAGGACCGTCGAACTGCGGCTGCCCGCCATCGACCACACCTTCGAGGCCGGGCACCGGATGCGGCTGGTGCTCGCCGCCACCGACCTCGGCTACGCCTCGCCGGCCCGGCCCGCCACGTACACCGTCTCCCTCGCCGGCGGCGGGGACGGCGGCGGCCTGAGCGTTCCGACGGCGCCGGACGTGCGGACCGGTTCGGCCGGACTGCCGTGGTGGACGTGGGGGCTGCCGGCCGGGGCCGCGCTCGTGGCGGCGGCCGTGCTGCTGACCGGGCGGCGGCGCACCGCCGTGCCCGCCCCGGATCCGGCGCTGGCGGAGGTGCCGCTGCAGATCACCGGCCTGAGCAAGCGGTACGCCAAGTCGGCCGACCGGTACGCCGTGCGGGACCTGTCGTTCCGGGTCGAGCGCGGGCAGGTGCTGGGGCTGCTCGGGCCGAACGGCGCCGGCAAGACCACGACGCTGCGCATGCTCATGGGTCTCATCCGGCCGGACGCGGGAGAGATCCGGGTCTTCGGGCACGCGATCCGGCCGGGTGCGCCGGTGCTGTCGCGGGTCGGCGCGTTCGTGGAGGGCGCCGGTTTCCTGCCGCACCTGTCCGGGCGGGCCAACCTGGACCTGTACTGGCGGGCGACCGGCCGGCCCGCCGGGGACGCGCATCTGGAGGAGGCCCTGGAGATCGCGGGGCTGGGCTCCGCGCTGGACCGGGCCGTGCGCACGTACTCGCAGGGCATGCGGCAGCGCCTGGCGATCGCCCAGGCCATGCTGGGGCTGCCGGACCTGCTGATCCTGGATGAACCGGCCAACGGCCTGGACCCGCCGCAGATCCGGGAGATGCGCGAGGTGATGATCCGCTACGCGGCGGCCGGCCGTACCGTCATCGTCTCCAGCCATCTCCTCGCCGAGGTCGAGCAGTCCTGCACGCACCTGGTGGTCATGGACCGCGGGCGGCTGGTCAGCGCCGGGCCGGTGGCGGAGATCGTGGGCTCGGGCGACACGCTGCTGGTCGGCGTCGAGGGCCGGCTGTCGGAGGTGACGGTCGACAAGGTCGCCGCGCTGCCCGGCGTGGCCTCGGCGGTGGCGACCGACGAGGGGCTGCTGGTGCGGCTCGACGGCGCGAGCGCGCCGGAACTGCTGGTGGAACTGGTCCGGCTGGAGATCCCGGTGGCGAGCGTGGGCCCGCACCGGCGGCTGGAGGACGCGTTCCTGACCCTGATCGGAGGCTCGGCATGAGCGCGGCGCAGGCATCCGCACCCGGTTACCGCGCGCGGCACACCCTGCCGTTGCGCGTGGAAGCGGCACGACAGCTGCGGCGGCGCCGCACGCTGGTGATGGGGGCGGTGCTGGCCGTGCTGCCGTTCGTGCTGATCGCGGCCTTCGCGATCGGCGGCGATCCCGCGGGGCGTGACGCGCGGGTGACGCTGATGGACACCGCCACCGCGTCCGGGGTGAACTTCGCAGCGACGGCGCTGTTCGTCTCGGCGGGGTTCCTGCTGGTGGTGCCGGTGGCGCTGTTCTGCGGTGACGCCGTCGCCTCGGAGGCGAGCTGGTCGTCGCTGCGCTATCTGCTGGCGGCGCCCGTGCCGCGCTCGCGGCTGCTGCTGAGCAAGCTGGCGGTCGCGCTGGGCTTCAGCGCCGCGGCGATGGTGCTGCTGCCTCTGGTGGCGCTGGTCGCGGGGACGGCGGCGTACGGCTGGGGGCCGTTGCGGATCCCCACGGGCGGCTCGCTGGACGCGGGCACGGCCACGGGGCGGCTGGCGGTCGTCGTCGCCTTCGTGTTCGTGAGCCAGCTGGTGACGGCGGCGCTGGCGTTCTGGCTGTCGACGGTCACGGATGCGCCGCTGGGGGCGGTGGGCGGTGCGATGGGGCTGACCATCGTCGGGAACGTACTGGACGCGGTCACGGCGCTGGGGCACTGGCGGGATCTGCTGCCGGCGCACTGGCAGTACGCGTGGGCGGACGCGCTTCAGCCGCATGCGGAGTGGGGCGGCATGATCAAGGGGACGGCGGTGTCGGTCGCGTACGCGCTGGTGCTGTTCGCTCTGGCGTTCCGGCATTTCCGGGGCAAGGACGTGGTGTCCTGACGGTGCGCGTGGCTGGGGCGGGGGGGCTTTTTCCCCTACCCGCCCCTTCCCGCTGTATCCGATATGCGGCTCCGCCGCGTGGCGGGGCTTCGCCCCAGACCCCCGGACCGCGCTGCGCGCGGTGTCCTCAATCGCCGGACGGGCTGGAAAATCCCGCCCCGTACACCGGCCTCGGCATCCGCATGCCCCGTAGCAGCCCCCGCACCGCCTGGCCCGCCTCTGTCGGGGTCCAGCGGTCGGACTTGTCGGCTGTCGGGCCGGGGTGCCAGCCCTCCATCACGGTGATGCGGCCGGCCTCCGCCTCGAAGACGTGGCCGGTGATGCCCGTGGAGGACGGGGAGGCGAGCCATGTCACCAGGGGGGAGACGTTGGCGGGGGCCATGGCGTCGAAGCCGCCGTCCGTCGGTGCGGCCATCGCCGGGCCGAAGGGGCCCTCCGTCATCCGGGTGCGCGCGGCCGGGGCGACGGCGTTGACCTGGATGCCGTAGCGGTCCAGTTCGGCGGCGGCGACGAGCGTGAGGGCGACGATTCCGGCCTTGGCGGCGGCGTAGTTCGCCTGGCCCACACTGCCCAGCAGCCCGGCGCCGGAGGTGGTGTTGACCACGCGTGCGGCGGGCTCCCGGCCCGCCTTGGCTTCCGTGCGCCAGTGTGCGGCGGCGTGCCGAAGGGGCAGGAAGTGGCCCTTGAGGTGGACGCGGACGACCGCGTCCCACTCGTCCTCGTCGAGGTTGACCAACATGCGGTCGCGCAGGAAGCCGGCGTTGTTGACGAGGGCGTCGAGGCGGCCGTACGCCTCCAGTGCGGTGGTCACCAGCGAGGCGGCGCCCTCGGCGGTGGCGACGTCGCCGACGTGGGGGACGGCGTCGCCGCCCCGGGCGCGTATCTCGCCGGCGACCTCGTGGGCGGGGCCCGCCGAGGCCCCCTCGCCGGCGGGTCCCGTGCCGAGGTCGTTGACGACGACGCGGGCGCCCTCGGCGGCGAGTGCCAGGGCGTGGGCCCGGCCGAGGCCCCGGCCGGCGCCGGTGACGACGGCCACGCGGCCGGTGCAGATTCCGTTCATGTCAGGGCTCCCGGCTCGGGCGGTGGTTGACGTCGGCGGCGGCGAGGAACGCGGGGCGCTCGCCGCCGCCGTGGATCAGCAGGCTCGCTCCGGTGATGTAGGCGGCGCGCTCGGAGGCGAGGAAGACGACGGCGTCCCCGACCTCGTCGGGTTCGGCCAGACGGCCCGCCGGGACGGTACGGGCCACGGCGGCGACGCCGGCGTCGCCGCCGTAGTGCAGGTGGGCCGACGCGGTGCGCACCATGCCGAGGACGAGGGTGTTGACGCGCACGTGCGGGGCCCATTCGACGGCCATGGTGCGGGCGAGGTTCTCCAGTCCGGCCTTGGCCGCGCCGTAGGCGGCGGTGCCGGGTGAGGGGCGGGTGCCGCTGACGCTGCCGATCATCACGATGGAGCCGCCGGACGGCTGCTCGCGCATGACGCGGTGGGCGGCGAGGGAGGCGGTGAGGGGGGCGAGGAGGTTGAGTTCGAGGACCCGGGCGTGGCGGGCGGCCGGTGCCTCGTGGAGCGGCCGGAAGGGGGTGCCTCCGGCGTTGTTGACCAGGGTGTCGATACGGCCGTACTCGTCCGCGACCCGGTCGAAGAGGTCCTCGACGGCGGCCGTCTCACGCAGGTCGACGGGGAGGAAGCGGGCCGCCCTCCCCTCCCCCGTGTGCGCCGTGACCGGTCGGTCGGGGGGGCTTCGGGCGCAGAGCACCACGTCGGCGCCCGCGCGCAGCAGGGCCCGGGCGATGCCGGCGCCGACACCGCGCGTTCCGCCGGTGACGACGGCGACCCGGCCGTCGAGTCCGGGAGTTCCGCTCATTTCGCGCCTCCCGCGGTGAGCAGTCCGCTGCTACCTTCGGCAATACCTAACAAACGTTTGGTGGAAAGGTAGCTGATGGGCGTCTCCACCGCACACCCCGAACCGGGCCTGGCCGTCGTCACCGTGGACTTCCCGCCCGTCAACGCCCTTCCCGTGCGGGGCTGGTACGCCCTGGCGGAGGCCGTGCGCGCGGCGGGCGAGGACCGGGCGGTCCGCTGCGTCGTGCTCGCGGCCGCCGGGCGCGGCTTCAACGCCGGTGTCGACATCAAGGAGTTGCAGCGCACACCCGGCCACCAGGCGCTGCTGGGCGCCAATCACGGCTGCGCCGAGGCGTTCGGCGCCGTCTACGAGTGCGCGGTCCCCGTCGTCGCGGCCGTGCACGGCTTCTGTCTGGGTGGCGGCATCGGTCTCGTGGGCAACGCCGACGCCGTCGTCGCCTCCGACGACGCCACCTTCGGCCTCCCCGAGCTGGACCGGGGGGCGCTGGGCGCCGCCACGCACCTCGCCCGGCTCGTGCCCCAGCATCTGATGCGCACCCTCTACTACACCTCCCGCACCGTCACCGCGCGGGAGTTGCACCGGCACGGATCCGTCTGGCGGGTCGTGCCGCCCGACGCGCTGATGGAGGCGGCGCTGGACCTGGCGCGGGAGATCGCGGCGAAGGACGGCTCGCTGCTGCGGCTCGCGAAGGCCGCGCTCAACGGCATCGACCCCGTCGACGTCCGCCGCAGCTACCGCTACGAGCAGGGCTTCACGTTCGAGGCGAACCTCAGCGGGGTGGCCGACCGCCGGCGCGAGGCGTTCGTGGCGAAGGAGCGGCCGTGAGCACCGACAAGACGATGACCGCCGACGAGGCCGTGTCCCGGCTGGAGAGCGGCATGACGATAGGCATCGGCGGCTGGGGCTCGCGCCGCAAGCCGATGGCGCTCGTCCGGGCTCTCCTGCGCTCCGGCCTGACCGACCTGACCGTGGTCTCCTACGGCGGCCCCGACGTCGGGCTGCTGGCGGCGGCCGGGAGGATACGCAAGCTCGTCGCGGCCTTCGCCACCCTCGACTCGATCCCCCTCGAACCGCACTTCCGGGCGGCCCGCGAGCGTGGCGAGCTGGAGCTGATGGAGCTGGACGAGGCGATGTTCATGTGGGGGCTGACGGCCGCCGCGCACCGGCTGCCGTTCCTGCCCGTACGGGCCGGGCTGGGGTCGGACGTGATGAGGGTCAACCCCGGCCTGCGGACCGTCACCTCCCCCTACGGGGACGGTGAGGAGCTGGTCGCCGTGCCGGCGCTCACCCTCGACGCGGCCCTGGTCCACCTCAACCGGGCGGACCGCCGCGGCAACGCCCAGTACCTGGGCCCGGACCCGTACTTCGACGACCTGTTCTGCGAGGCCGCGCGGGAGGCCTACGTCTCCTGCGAACGCGTCGTCGACACCGATGAGTTCGCCTCCCTCGGCGGACCGCAGACGCTGCTGGTGCAGCGCAGCTGCGTCACCGGTGTCGTCGAAGCGCCGGGCGGCGCGCACTTCACCTCCTGCGCGCCGGACTACGAGCGGGACGAGGCCTTCCAGGCGGCGTACGCCCGGGCCGCCGCCGATCCGCAGGCGTGGCGGGGGTTCACCGAGCGCTTTCTGTCCGGCGACGAGGACGACTACCGGGCCGCGGTCGTGGCCTCGGTCCGGGAGGGCGCATGAGCGGCACGGCGGGGGCGAGCAGGGCCGAGACGTGCGTCGTGGCGTGCGCGGAGGCGTGGCGCGGGGACGGCGAGGTCCTGGCGAGCCCGATGGGGGTGGTGCCCACGATCGGCGCGCGGCTGGCGCGGCTGACCTTCGCGCCGGAGCTGATGCTGACGGACGGCGAGGCGACGCTGATGGCCGACGTGCCGCCGCTGGGCACGGCGCCCGCGGTGGCCGAGGGCTGGCTGCCCTACCGCCGCCACCTGGCGCTGGTCACCGGCGGCAGGCGGCACGTCATGATGGGCGCGAGCCAGCTCGACCGGTACGGCAACCAGAACATCAGCTGCGTCGGCGACTGGAAACGGCCCGCCCGCCAGCTGCTGGGCGTCCGCGGCGCGCCCGTCAACACCCTCAACAACCCCACCAGTTACTGGATCCCCCGGCACTCACCCCGGGTCCTGGTCGAGCGCGTCGACATGGTCTGCGGCGTCGGGTACGACCGGGCGGCCGCCGCCGGGCCGTCCGCGACGCGCTTCCACCGCATCCCGCGGGTGGTCACCGACCTCGCGGTGCTGGACTTCGAGACGCCCGACCACGTGATGCGCGTGCGGTCCCTGCACCCCGGTGTCACCGCCGGGGAGGTCCGGGCGGCCACCGGCTTCCCCCTCGTCGTCCCCGCCGCCGTCCCGGTCACCCGCGCCCCCACGGACGTCGAGCTGCGCCTGATCCGCGAGGTCCTGGACCCGGCAGGGCTGCGCGAGGGCGAGGTGCGGGCATGAGGACGGCGCTCACCGACCTGGTGGGCGTCCGTCACCCCCTGGTGCAGACGGGGATGGGCTGGGTCGCAGGGCCCCGGCTGGTGAGCGCCGCGGCCGAGGCGGGCGCCCTCGGCGTCCTGGGCTCGGCGACCATGACGCCCGGGCAGCTGCGGGCGGCGGTCAGGGAGGTGAAGTCCCGTACGGACCGGCCCTTCGGGGTCAATCTGCGCGCCGACGCGGGCGACGCCGCCGAGCGCGCGGCGATCATCGTGGCGGAGGGGGTGCGGGTGGCCTCCTTCGCGCTGGCCCCCTCGCGCGAACTGATCGCCCGCCTCAAGGACGCCGGTGTCGTGGTCGTCCCGTCCGTCGGCGCCCGGCGGCACGCCGAGAAGGTCGCGGCCTGGGGCGCGGACGCGGTTCTCGTGCAGGGCGGCGAGGGCGGCGGTCACACCGGGCAGGTCGCCACCTCGGTGCTGCTGCCGCAGGTCGTCGACGCGGTCGGCATCCCGGTCGTCGCGGCGGGCGGCTTCCACGACGGCCGGGGCCTGGTCGCCGCCCTCGCCTACGGCGCCGCGGGCGTCGCCATGGGCACCCGCTTCCTGCTCACCTCCGACAGCACGGTGCCCGCGGCGGTCAAGGCCGCCTACCTCGCGGCGTCGGTACGGGACATCACCGTCACCGACCGCGTCGACGGCCTGCCCCACCGGATGCTGCGCACGCCCTTCGTCACCGGCCTGGAGCGAGCGGGCCGCGCCGGCGCGCTCGTACGGGCGCTGCGGCACGCGGCGTCCTTCCGGAAGCTGTCGGGCATGGGCTGGCCGCGGCTGCTGCGGGACGGGCTGGCCATGCGGCGCAGCGGGGAGATGACCTGGGCCCAGGTGCTGATGGCCGCGAACACGCCGATGCTGCTGAAGGCCGCCATGGTGGACGGCCGTACGGACCTGGGGGTGATGGCCGCCGGGCAGGTGGCGGGCGTCATCGAGGACCTGCCGTCCTGCGCCGAGCTGGTCGCGCGGATCATGGCGGAGGCGGACGACGTCCTGCGGGACCTGGGACGGCGCACCGCCTAGCGCGCGGCGCAGGGGCCATGGGGGCGGTCACAGCCGTTCGACGATCGTGACGTTCGCCTGGCCGCCGCCCTCGCACATCACCTGCAGGCCGTAACGCCCTCCCGTGCGCTCCAGTTCGTACAGCAGAGTCGTCATCAGCTTCGCTCCGGTCGCCCCCAGGGGGTGGCCGAGCGCGATCGCGCCGCCGTTGACGTTGACGCGCTCCGGGTCGGCTCCGGTCTCCGTGAGCCAGGCCAGGACCACCGGTGCGAACGGCTCGTTGATCTCCACCAGGTCGATGGCGTCGAGCGTGAGGCCGGCCCGTCGGAGGGCGTACGCCGTGGCCGGGATGGGGGCGGTCAGCATGAGGATGGGGTCCTCGCCGCGCGCCGACAGGTGGTGGACGCGGGCGCGGGGGGTGAGGCCGTGGTGGCGCACGGCGCGTTCGCCGGCGATCAGCAGGGCCGCGGCGCCGTCCGAGACCTGCGAGGAGACGGCGGCCGTCAGCCGGCCGCCCGGCACGACGGGCGCGAGGGCGGCCATCTTGGCCAGGGAGGTGTCCCGGCGCGGCCCTTCGTCGGTACTCACGTCGCCGTAGGCGACGATCTCGCGGGCGAAGCGGCCCTCGTCGATGGCGCGCAGCGCACGGTGGTGGGAGCCCAGCGCGTACCGCTCCATGTCCTCGCGGGAGATCCCCCACCGGTCGGCGATCAGCTCGGCGCCGTGGAACTGGCTGACGGGCCGGTCGGCGTAGCGGGCCCGCCAGCCCTGCGAGCCGGCGAACGGGCCCCGGGTCAGCCCCAGCGGCTCGGTGGCGCGCTGGAAGGCGTAGCCGATGGGGATCTGCGACATGTTCTGGGTGCCGCCCGCCACAACGAGGTCCTGGGTGCCGGAGAGCACGGCCTGCGCGGCGAAGTGGACGGCCTGCTGGCCGGAGCCGCACTGGCGGTCGACGGTGACGCCGGGTACGTGCTCGGGGAGCCCGGCGGCCAGCCAGCTGGTGCGGGCGATGTCACCGGCCTGGGGCCCGACGGTGTCGAGGCAGCCGAGGACCACGTCGTCCACGGCGGCCGGGTCGACGCCCGTGCGCTCCATCAGCGCGGTGATGACGTGCGCGCCGAGGTCGGCGGGGTGGGCGGCGGCGAGTGCGCCGCCGCGCCGGCCGACGGGGGTGCGTACCGCTTCGACGATGTAGGCCTCGGCCATGGCTGCTCCCGCGGGTCGTCAGTCCCGTACGGCGATGCCGTCCAGGACCATGGACAGATACTGACGGGCGATCTCCTCCGGGCTGTGGGCCCCGTGCGGCCGGTACCAGGAGGCCGCCACCCACACCGTGTCGCGCAGGAAGCGGTAGGTGAGCCGGACGTCGAGGTCGGCGCGGAAGGCGCGCTCGGCCGTGCCGCGCTCGAGGGTGCCCAGCCACAGCCGCTCGAACTTCTCCTGGGACTCGGCGAGGTAGGCGAAGCGGGGGTGGTCGACGAGGTGCCGGGACTCCTTCTGGTAGACGGCGACGGCGGCGCGGTGCCGGTCGATCTCCCGGAAGGACTCGGTGACCAGGGCCTCGATGGTCGCGCGGGGTCCGAGGCGGGCGGCGACGACGGCGTCGTAGCCCTCCCACAGCTCGTCCAGGAAGGTGGAGAGGATCTCGTCCAGCATCGACTCCTTGGAGTCGAAGTGGTAGTAGAGGCTGCCGGCGAGCATGCCCGCCTCGTCGGCGATCCGGCGGACGGTGGTGGCGCTGTAGCCCTGCTCGGCGAACACTTCGGCCGCCGTGGCGAGCAGTTCGCCGCGCCTCGCGGGCGCCGGCCTGTCGGTGGTGGTCTTCTTGCTGATCGGCACGGCTTCATTCTCGGTCACGCGCGCCGCCCCTCACGCGCGCTGGCTGCTGACGGCGACGGTCTCGCCGGTCATGTACGAGGAGTAGCCGCTGGCGAGGAAGACGATGACGTTGGCGACCTCCCAGGGCTCGGCGGCCCGCCCGAACGCCTCGCGCCCGGCCAGCTCGGCGAGCAGCTCGGGCGTGGTGACCTTGGCCAGGTGCGGGTGGGCGGCGAGGCTGGGCGAGACGGCGTTGACCCGCACGCCGTAGGCCGCGGCCTCGAGCGCCGCGCAGCGGGTGAGGGCCATGACGCCGGCCTTGGCCGCGGCGTAGTGGGCCTGCCCGCGCTGGGCGCGCCAGCCGAGGACGGAGGCGTTGTTGACGACGACTCCGCCGGTGCCGCTCGCCCGCATGCGGCGCAGGGCGGCGCGGGTGCAGCGGAAGGTGCCGTTCAGCGTGGTGTCGACGACCTTGTGCCACTGGTCGTCGGTCATGTCGGCGAGGTCGGCGGTGCCACCGAGGCCGGCGTTGTTGACGAGGATGTCGAGGGTGCCGTGGCGGGCTTCGGCGAGGTCGAGCAGGGCAGCGATCTGGGTGTCGTCGGTGACGTCGCACGGCACTCCAGCCACCCGCCGCTCGCCGAACTCGCGGGCGAGGGCGGCGACGTTGTGCTCGAGGCGGCGCGCGTGGGCGTCGCCGAGGACGACGCTCGCGCCTTCTTCGAGGAAGCGGCGGGCCGTGGCGCCGCCGATGCCGGTTCCCGCGGCGGCGGTGATGACGGCGCCGCGGCCGGACAGCAGGTCGTGAGCGGGGACGTAGGGCGGGGGGCCGGAACCCTCGACGCTGCTCATGGCCCCACGCTAACCTACCAAACACTTGTTAGGGAAGGATGTCCGATGACCCCTGACGCAACGGTCCGCTACGAGCGGCGCGCCCCCCTCGCCTGGATCACCATGAACCGGCCGGAGTACCGCAACGCCCAGAATTCGGCGATGACTTACGCCCTGGACCGGGCCTTCTACCGGGCGGCCGACGACGACGAGGTCAAGGTGATCGTGCTCGCCGGGGCGGGCGAGCACTTCTCCGCCGGCCACGACATCGGCACCCCGCGCCGCGACGCCCACCTGCCGTTCGAGCGCCGCGCGGGCCTGTGGTGGGACCACTCGGACAAGGAGGGCGCGGAGCAGCGGTTCGCCCGCGAGTCCGAGGTCTACCTCGGCATGTGCCGGCGCTGGCGCGAGCTGCCCAAGCCGGTGCTGGCGAGCGTTCAAGGGGCCTGTGTGGCCGGCGGGTTGATGCTGGCCTGGGTGTGCGATCTGATCGTGGCGAGCGAGGACGCCTTCTTCGCCGACCCCGTCGTCCGCATGGGCATACCCGGCGTCGAGTACTTCGCCCACCCGTGGGTGATGCCGCCGCGCGTGGCGAAGGAGTTCCTCTACACCGGCGACCGGATGAGCGCACGGCGCGCCCACGAGGTGGGCATGGTCAACCGCCTCGTGCCGCGCGAGGAACTCACCCGTGCGACGGAAGACTTGGCGCGGCGGGTGGCGCGCATGCCCCGCATGGGCCTCGCGCTCGCCAAGCGGGCCGTCAACCAGGCGGAGGACCTGCAGGGCCTGCACGCCGGCCTGGACTCCGTCTTCGGGCTGCACCATCTGGCGCACGCGCACAACGCGGAGACGTCCGCGGACCCGCTGGGCGGGATGGACGTGCGCGCCATGAAGGACGCCTGATGGACCTCGACTTCGGCCCGGAGGAAAGGGCGCTGCGCGCGGAGGCCCGCGCGTGGCTGGCGGACCACGTGCCGCGCACCCCGCTCGCCTCGCTCGAGACCCGGCAGGGCTTCGCCGAGCACCGGGCGTGGGAGCGGACGCTCAACGAGGGCCGCTGGTCGGTGGTCTCCTGGCCGTACCGCTTCGGGGGGCGGGACGCCTCGCTGCTGCAGTGGCTGGTCTTCGAGGAGGAGTACTACGCGGCCGGCGCCCCGGCCCGCGTCTCCCAGAACGGCATCCATCTGCTGGCCCCCACGCTCTTCGCGCACGGCACGGACGAACAGCGCGCCCGCCTCCTGCCCTCCATGGCCGGCGGGGAGACCGTCTGGGCGCAGGCGTGGTCGGAGCCGGAGGCGGGCTCCGACCTGGCCTCCCTGCGGTCCACCGCCGTGCGCTGCGAGGGCGGCTGGCTGCTCGCCGGGCAGAAGACCTGGTCCTCGCGGGCCGCCTTCGCGGACCGCGCCTTCGGGCTGTTCCGCAGCCACCCGGGCGCGGAACGGCCGCACCAGGGGCTGACCTACGCGATGTTTCCGCTCGACGCGGACGGGGTGACCGTCCGGCCCGTCGGCCGTCTCGACGGACGGCCGGCGTTCGCGGAGATCTTCCTCGACGACGTCTTCGTGCCCGACGCGGACGTCGTCGGCGAGCCCGGCCACGGCTGGCGCGTCGCGATGAGCACGGCCGGCGAGGAGCGCGGGCTGACCCTGCGCAGCCCCGGCCGCTTCACGGCCGCGGCCCGGCGGCTCGCCGCGCTGTGGCGCTCGGCAGCCGACCCCGGCGACACCGCGCTGCGCGACCGGGTCGCGGACGCCGTGATCCGCGCCCGGGCCTACCAGTTGTACGGCTACGCGCAGGCCGCGCGCGGCGCGGCCGGGGGTTCGGGCGGCGCCCGGTCCAGCCTCACCAAGGTCTTCTGGTCCGAGCTCGACCTCGCCCTGCACGAGACGGCGCTGGACCTGCTGGGACCGGACGGCGAACTCGCGGACGACACGGACGACACGGACGACACGGACGACACGGGCGACTCGGGCGGCTCGGGTGGTGCGGCCGGCGCGGACCGCGGCTGGGCGGACGGATGGACGTTCGCCCTCGCCGGGCCGATCTACGCGGGCACCAACGAGATCCAGCGCGACGTCATCGCGGAGCGGCTGCTCGACCTCCCGAAGGGGCGGCGGGGATGAGGTTCGTGCCGGACGCCGAGCAGGTGGCCTTCGGGCGGGTGCTGCGGCGGATGTTCGCCGCCTCCGACACCCCCTCGGTGGCCCGGGCCTGGGCGCGCGGTGAGCACGGTCCGGGGCTGGCGCTGTGGAAACGGGCGGCGCAGGCGGGCGTCTTCGCTCCGGCGGCGCCGGAGGCCCTCGGCGGGGTGGGCGCGCTGCCGGTGGAGCTGGCCGTCGCCTGCGTCGAGTGGGGCCGCCACTGCGTTCCCGGCCCCCTGGTGGAGACGGTGGCGGTGACGGCCCTGCTGGCGTACCTCGCCGAGTCGGGCGAGGCGGCGCCCGCGCGGGCGTGGGTACCGCGCATGTGCGAGGGGCGGGCGCCGGTGACGCTGGCGGCGCCGGCCGCGGGCCCGTACGCGCTGGACGCGGACGCCGCGGACGCCCTCTTCGTGGTGAGCTCCGATGACGAGCTGCGCCTGGCCCCCGGCCACGGCCCGGTGCGGCGTTCGCTCGATCCCGCGCGGCGCCTCGCCCCGCCCCGCCCGGGCGGAGAGCCGCTGGCCGCCGGGCCCGCGGTGCGGGAAGCCGCCGCGCGGGCCGCCGACTGGGCGGCGTTCGCGACCGCCGCGCAGGCGCTCGGCGTCGGCCTCGCCCTGCTCGACCGGACCGTCGCCCATGCCCGCCGGCGCGTCCAGTTCGGCCGGCCCATCGGCTCGTTCCAGGCGGTCAAGCACCGCCTCGCGGACGCGCTCGTCGGCCTGGAGTTCGCCCGGCCCCTGCTGGACGCCGCCGGCGTGGCGCTGGCCGCGGGCGCGCCGGGGGCCGCGGCGGAGGTGGCGGCGGCGAAGGCGGCCGCCTGCGAGGCCGCGTACGCGACGGCCCGTACCGCGCTGCAGGTCCACGGGGCGATCGGCTACACCGCCGAGTACGACCTGTCGCTGTGGATCGGCAAGGCCCGGGCCCTGCGCTCGGCCTGGGGAAGCCCGGCCGACTGCCGGGCGAAGGTCCTCCAGGGGGATATTCTTCACCAGTAAAACACCTGTTAATCTCATTGCATGGCGAAGCCCTCCTCTCCCAGGCCCCGGCCTCTGCCCTTGCCGCTGCGCGGCCTGCTGCGTCTGAGGCCGGCGGCGCCCGGCTGGCCGTGGCCTGCGTTCAGCGCGGCGGCCGCGATGGCGACGGCCGATGTCACGCTGCTCGCCCTCGACCGCCTGGACCTGGCCCTCTATACCGCCGCCGGGGCGCTCTGCGCGCTGTACGGCCACAACCGGCCGTACGCCCTGCGCGTCCGGACCCTCGCCCTGGTCGTGCTGGGCGCGGTCGCCGGCGTGGGGGTGGCGCTGGGCTGCGCCGCCTTCATCCCGTCCGCCCCGCTGCTGGTCCTGCTCGCCTCGCTGGTGGCGGCGGTCCAGAAGGTGGCGTGCGACGCGAGCAGGATCGGGCCGCCCGGCAGCATCGTGCTGACGTTCGTCACGTCGACGGCGTTCTTCGTGCCGCAGCGGCCCGGCGAGGTTCCCGGCCACCTCGGCCTCGTCCTGGCCTCCGGTGCGCTGGCCTGGCTGATCTGCATGGCCCCCGCGCTCGTCCGCCGGCGCCCGCCCACCGCCGGTCACCGCCCGGCCCCCGGCGCCCTGGCACGGCTGCGCCCCGGCTCCCCGCTGCTGCCCGTGGGGGTCCGCGTCGCGGTCGGGGGCACCCTCGCGGGCTGGGTCTCGCTGGCGCTCGGCAGCGCCCACCCGTACTGGGCGGTCGTCACGGCCGCCGCCGTCTTCCAGGCCAACACCACGCTCTCCTGGCAGCGGGCCGTGCAGCGCGTCGTGGGCAACCTCCTGGGCCTGCTGCTCTTCACCGCGCTGCTGCCCCTCGCCCGGACGGGCGCTCTCGCGCTGGTGCTCCTCGCCCTCGCCCTGCAGATAGGCGCCGAGGCGTTCATGGCGCGGAACTACTGGCTGGGCAGCTTGTGCGTGACGCCGATGGCCCTGCTGCTGGGCGAGTTCGCCGGGGCGCACCCCGCCGGCGGGCTCGTCGCCGACCGCTGGACCGACACCCTCGTCGGCGCCGCCACGGGACTGCTGGTCTGCGCCCTGGTCACCAACCGGCGCGCGGCCGACCGGGTCGACGCCGCCCTCGCGCACGCCGAGGCCGCGCGCGGCGCGGTCGCGGCCGCCCCGCGCGGGCAGGCGCCCGACGAGGAGGTGGCCCGCGCCCGGGACCGGCTCGCGGCGGCCCTGCTGGAACTGCGCGAGGCCGCGGACGTCGCGGCCGGCGAATGGTGGCAGCGCCCCCTCCCCGGGGACCGCGTGGCCCGGGTGGAGCGCGAGGGCCGGCGGATCCTGTCCGCGCCGGTGGGACGGGAGGCGGCTTCCGCGACCGCGGCCTGAACGCGGGGCGCACTCCAGTGGGTCCCCCCGGAACCGGTCACGGCAGAATCTACAGAGAACACCCACCGGAGAGGACCGACACTGTGGCCGAGGACATCGTCGCGCGCGTGCTGCGCCAGTGGCAGCAGGTCCACCCCGGACTCGACACCGCGCCGATGGCCGTCATCGGCCGGCTCAACCGCTGCGCCGCCCTGCTGCAGCAGGCGACGGACGCCCCGCTGGTGCGGGAGGGGCTGACCCGGGCGGAGTTCGACATCCTGGGCACCCTGCGGCGTACGGGCCGGGAGCTGACCCCGGGGCAGATCGCGCGGGAGACCTTCGCTTCCGGTGCGGCCGTCACCAAACGGCTACGGGTCCTGGAGGGCCGGGAGCTGGTCGCCCGGCGCCCCGACGACCGTGACCGGCGGGTGGCGCACCTCTCCCTGACCCGCGCCGGCGAGGAGCTCATCGACCGGCTCATCCCCCTCCAGCTCGGCTACGAGCAGGCCCTGCTGGGCGGGCTGGGCGACGACCGCCAGGCCGAGCTCGCGGACACCCTCGCCGAACTGCTCGTCCTCCTCGAGGGCAGGCTCGGCGGCCTCCAGCCCTGACGCCCCTCCGGGACCCCCTGCCGGAAGGCGGCCGCGCACCGCGCGGCCGCTGTGACCGAGGGCGGTAGATGGCGGATCATGCCCGCTTCGGCGCAGGCCACGGGGATGCGGAGGAAACTGGTTGGCGGACCTTGAGGGTGATAGTTGGCGGATCACGGCACGGCTACGTAGTTCCCGGTCAACCAGCGCCGCTGGTCAGCACACCAGCTGAAGGCATGGGCCGATCGCGAGGTCGACCGCGGAAAGCCGGACAAGCCCCGCACCGGGCACACAACAGTCACCTTGACCCTCACCCGGGTGTGATGCCGAGTGCTAGTTGACGGGTTGACGAACCACGCACATCACAGAGCGTCACGATCCATATCGAGCCCTGTCGTCGGCCACCCGGTTATCCACAGGACCATGCGCCCATTGTCACGCATGAGCATGTCATGACATGCGGTCCACGGAGGAAAGTTTTAGCGTGGATTACAGGACTCTCAGGCCGACTCTGTGTGGTCAAATTATGGAGAGCTGGTGAAGTCTCGTGACCCTGAACTCCGGTGACACCCAAGGAAGCGGTGGGCGGCTCTCTTCTGAAATCTGGGAGCCGAATAACGAGGCACTCATTTCGCCTGTTGTTGATAGCGTCTCCGCAGATCTCCACGATGTGCTTAAGAAGCTTGAGGGCGTCGAGTCGGGGATTTCCGCTGGCAGCCTTGTGAAATCTGGATTCGAGGGGGCGGTTCCTGATGGCTGGATAGGAACCCGAGGGAGTCCGGCGTTCTATGTTAGGGCCGCGATCGGCTATCTGAGGATAGCGGCGGAAGGTGGCATGTGCTACAAGGAAATACCCGAGTCCCCCTATCAGAGGATGCCTGACGAGGTGACGTGGTGCTGCGGCCATAAGAAACCTCACTGCCATTGAGGAGTTCCGTGGTCTCCAAGAGGAGCTGCCAAGCGAGAGACTGGGGTCTGCGGCTGCTAGGTGTGGCGGTAGCAGGACTGCTGCAAGCTGGCGCCCGGGTCGTCGTGACGTGGGTAGCCAGTTCACTGCTGGCCGTGGCGTTGGTGGCCTACTTGATTGAGGAAGCGACATGCATCTCACATCCGATGACAGCCCTTCGCGCATTGGAAATTAAGGTGATTTCCTTCTGGCCGACAGTTATCGTTTTGATCTATGCTGGAATTCTCCTTTTCGTATTCAGTCTCCTCCAGAATGCAGCCGATCCAGTCAAGTATTGGGCCGCCTCGGGAACTGGGCTGCTGATCCTCGCCGCGCCCGCTGTAGTGACGCCGCCGGGGGAATTTGAGAACTGGATCGGGGCGCACGCAAAAAAGCGTTTCCTGGGTTTCTATAAGCCCTATTTTCAACGCGAAGACCCGGAGACCGGAGAACTGGTCGGCGGTACTCACGCCAAGCTGCACCCTGGAGGCCAGGAGGCGCAAGCTCTGAGGTTTGACTTTTATTACGACTCAATAGCGCAGGAAACCGTGTCAGGGTGGCGGCATAAAGGGAGGCTCGCCCGGGCTAGAACCTTGGCAGCGGGTTTGCGCGCTGACGCTCAGAGCTTCCGGTGACTGAACGATGGAGGTGTCCCGTTATCAATGGTGGTGGTTAGCGGTTGCCGAGTAGGCCGCGGAGGCGGTGTCCGAGGAGCAGTTGATTGCGATGCTGGTTGACCGCGCCCGGTCCGACGGGCTGCAGCTGACCACGGGTGTTCACAACTAGGGCTGACCAGGGCCGCAGGGCTCCGGTGAAGATCGCTTCCCAGGTGGCGGGTGATTGTTCCCCGAAAGCCGCTCCGACGGCAGTGGGGACGGGGCGGAGCCTGAGCAGCTGGGGCCCACCAAGGCCCCAGCCACCTTGGTGGTCGTCAAGCCCGCCTTCGCCCTCAAGGCGGGTCTCGAGGCTGCCCGTTACTGCGGGCTGGGCGTAGCAGTAGCCGCACGCGGCGGTGCCGATGGAGCGAAGCCTGCCGGCGTGATAAAGGTCTGCTCGATGACGCCGGGGTTGACCGGCTGGTTGTCGTGCTAGCGGATCTCGAGGTTGAACGTGGCGTCCCAGCCCGGCGCCGCCGAAGGGGCGGGCTCCTGGGTGGAACAGTGCGGTGTTGTCCTAGGCGGAGCCGCTGCTGCCCCCCCCTGGTGGCTTTCAATGATGTGAGTTAAGGAGCAACAACCACGGCTGAATCCACCATTCAGATTCCTTTGAGCTACTCATCTGAGACTCCACAATTGCAGCCTCACCTCCGGCAAGGGTGGATATTCTCGTAACGTTCCCCTCCCCCAAAGCAGCGTCCCAAGCCACCCGCTTCCGATCATCACTCCATATGTAGAGATGGTTTCGATTGGTGCCAGCAACAGTTAGCTTCTCCGCAAGGCCTGCAACTGCCTGGACAGCATCATTTGGAATGATGGAAACTGTCTTGTCTCGCAGCATTTTGCCACTTGAGGTGCTTACCGTTACAGCGTGCCCGTCCGAAGTTCCAAAATGCGCCAACTCGCCATCTCGGGCCAGGGAAACGTCGCTGGCGCTACAGGGGCAGCTAAAGGCCTTCATATCTGCGGCCGGATTACGCGTGTCCCAGATGTCAACGGACTCTAGAGCCGCTGCCACGAGTCGACCGGTTTCAGTGAGAACAACAGCATCGTAGGCTGTCTTTCCGCCATCCGGTGGGGGATTGCTTGGCATCGTAGTGATTTTCTCTGCATCAACTTCTATGACATATACGTCAAAGACGGCGAGAGCGAGCCGATCTCCACTCGGAGTCAGGGAGAGTGCAGCATTTGTCTCCATAAGGCTGACCTGGAAATCGTGATGCGCTCCGCCCGGCAGCCTGATTACACGGAGATCCCCTCCAAAAGACAGAGCGGCAATCGTGGCGCCATCTTGTGAAATCGCCAGGCGCGTGATCTTTCCTTTTAGGCGGGCGATTGACTCGGGGGAGGCTGGAGTTCGATCTAGATGCGAAATGTAGACTACCCCGCCTGCGGTTCCGTATACCACGAAGCGCTTACTTCCAGCCATTACGGCGGTCACTAGATCGTTGTCTATTCGGTCGAGCAATCGAACAGTCGTCGCTTCAATTCCAGTAGACGGTTTCCGTATTTCAAGGGGTCGATCCGCAGGCCACAGAGAAATGGCTACCCCGAGCGCTGACGCAACAGAAAAGGCAACCAGGGCCACGACAACCCGCATACGTAGGATGCGCGCCATGCCTAACGTCCCGCCTCCCGAGAGGCGGGCGCTGGGAACGACTCCCCCACACCCACCCGCTTCTCCCCTTGCATCCAGGAGTCCTTGTAGTTCCAGGTCCAGCCGCCGGCATGAGGATCAGGAGCGGTCTGGAACGGCTTCCCATTGTTCTGCACACGGACCGTCTTACGTTCTCCGTCGACTGTAATGTCCATCTCTAGGCGCCAAGAATAACGTGCCTTCTCGGCCGTCGCCGTGACCAGGAAGGTCTCGACCTCCCCTTTTTCGACGGTGAAGCCGAACGGCCTGCCTTCTTTATCTAGATACTGGATCTTAGGGAGAGAGCGGTCCAGGTCGATCTGGATTGTCCTGAGATTGGCGCCCCCTGCGGAGGGGCAACGGACAAGAACCCCCGAAGAGGGCGTCTCTTTGCCCAGGACAATGACACGAAGATTGGATATCTGGACCTGCCCAGACGCCTTACCTTCGACAAGAACCTGAATTTTACTGACTCCGGCATCTATTCCATCATTTGCCTGAAGCCATGGATGGAACCCGTCACAACCAGGCCCCGGGGCTGTCGCCAATTTCTTGCCGGGGGGAAGAACCCCGCTGATCCCCTGGTTTCCGAAGGTCCCGACCTTCGCGGGGTTCGTTTCAACGGAAACCGCAACAGACTCTTCCGGCTTACTCCAATCTTCAATGTGGGTCGTCAGGTATGCAATTCCCCATGAGGTAAGTCCGGTCGCAATCGTGGTCACTATGATTCCGGGAAGGGAAAACAGGATTGCGCCTATCCCTCTGCGGGCGTCGGCGGGCCCCGAGTTGTCATCTTGGTTTTCGTCAGACGGTTGGACTGATCCAGATGGCGTGCCCTGCTGGGGCGCCGACTCCGGTGAGGCGCTAGAGCTCTGAGAGCCGCACGGGGATCCTGTGGCGGCTGGCTCCGGCCGAGGATCGCTGGTGCTTTGATCCGGATCTGCCACGACGCACTCCCGTAGATCGATAAAGCTGCCAGGCACGCCGAGAATGGTAACTGAACCATTGCCTGATAATTCCACGATTTTCCAGCTACTTTAATCGCACAGTTATCTCTAGCGCGCCAGTTTGATAGATGGTTGTCTGGAAAGGTGTACCGCTCCTAATGGCGATGCACGTGAAGGGATTGCCGCTTGCGTCGGCGCCTGAGGCGGCTGTTCTCTGACCAAGCGGGTGCTGGAGTCAGAAGGCGAGATGACCGATCACGTCGGCTACGAGAAGCACGACGCGACGGGCAGGAACAGCGGCAACAGGGCACCCATTCGAAGACGGTGCTGACCGATGTCGGCCCGGTCGAGGTGAAGGTGCCCCGTGCCGCCGCCGGCGCCGGGCCAGCGGAACGCTCACGGGTCGCCTGCGGCTCTCAGTCACAGGGTCGGTGTGGTTGGGCCCTCGGCCTCATTCGTGTGCTGGTCCCTCATGGCGATGTCCGCCGCGCGGTGGAGGGCAGCTTGGTATGCCTCGGCATTGCCGGGCTGTTTCTGCCAGGCGCGGATGCGAACGGTGGCGGACTGGAGGGCGCCGAGGGTGATGCCGAGGTAGTGGGCTGCTTCGGCGCGGGTGCCGCCGCGGGCCATCTGAACCAGGCGGATCACGGCGTCGCGTCGCAGGAGAAGGGCGGGGGCGTCGAGGTGATCGAGTGGGGCTGCCCAGGTGTCCGGGAGGTGGTGCGGGATGCTGCGGGGGTCGAGCCTGCCTTGGTGGGTGGGTGGCTGGGGGAAAAGTGGGGGCGCGCCGTTGGCACCCCGGCGAAGAAGGCGGACGTTCTCGGTGATCACGGACGTCATGGCGGGTGAGCAGTAGGGTGCGAGGAGTTTTAGCCTGCGGTATCTCGCCCCGGCTGAGGGGATCTGGGCCAGTAACTGCGCGAGTGCCGTCCCGCCGTGCGGGTTGTCGAGGATCTGTACGACCTGGGTCAGGAGGGCGGCGGTCGGGAGGGGGTCGGCGGGCGGGTGGTCGAAGGAGCGGGCCAGCCAGCCGTCTTCTTGATGGCCGGCCCGTTCCTCTCGGGTGCGGTGCAGGCTTTCGGCGTGGGAGGCGATGGCGTGCAGGTGGTCGCTGTCGGGAAGGAGGCCGGTGGCGGCCGGCCAGGTGCCGCAGATGGCCAGGGCGGTGAGGCGGACGTCGTTGAAGAATTGCTGCGGTGTTGCTGGGCGGCCGAGGCTTGCCACCGCGTGCCCGGGCGGTCCGGTAGAGGCGGCGGCCAGGCGCTGGTGTGCGCGGAGCATGGTCGGCGTGGGTCCGGTGGCGGGGGCCAGCGGACGGTCGAGGCGGTGGACGCACGGGGTGTGCCGGTCCGTGGCGGGTCGGTGGCGGCATTGTGCGGGGTGAAGCTGTCTGTGTGCTGTGGGGAGAAGCTGGGTGGGGCGCCATCGTCCGTCGGTGCGGTAGCCGTTGGAGAAGGCGGGCGTGTGGCAGGCGGGGCATCGCCAGTCGAGCAAGCGGTGGTGCTGGGGGCAGAGGAACGTGTGGGGAAGCCGCCAGGTGCCGTGCCAGACGGGTCCGCCGGGGCCGTCGGCGCTGTCGTGCAGGCAGTCGGGGCAGTAGCGGCTGAAGGCGGTGAAGACCCAGCCGTCGTTGGCCATGGTGGTCGGGCTCTGGTATCGCCCCAGGTAGATGGTCTGGAGGGGCGGTAGTTGGGGGCGTGCGCGGCCAGGGTGAGGGCCTGGGCCTCGTCTGTCTCGAGTCGGCAGACGTGGGCGATCTGCCGCACGAGGGCGGTGGTCAGGCGGACAAGGTGGCGGGTGGGCAGTGCGGCACCGGCGATGAGCCCGCACCGGTGGGCCAGGTCGAACGGAGGGATGCCGATCCGGTGGGCGAGAGGCAGCAGGTAGCCCGGGAGGAGTTCGCCAGGGGCGGGGTCAATGCTCCTGGGCAGTGGCGTGTTGGTCATGCCGTGTCCGTGACGGCGGGGCCTTCGTCATCGAAAACGGTGTTGCGGCGCTTTTTCACCCGCCGGGACTCCTTGTCGCTGGTCGGTGGGGCGATGGGGATGGCGGGTTCGTCCGGCGGCTGCTCGGGCTTGTCTCGTCGGAGCACGATCTCGTCCAGGAGGCTCTCGTCAATCAGTTCCTTCCCGGACTCCATGGCCTCCTGGGCGCCGTCCTCGAGCAGGCGTCCCAGGAGGCCGACGACGCCGCTGGTGCGGCGCATCAAGTACTCCGGCATGGTGCCGCCGGTGAGCATGCCTTCCTTCGCCTTCAGCAGCTGCAGGTGCTGCTCGATTCCTTTCAGGTGATCGACGAAGGCCTGGATCTGCTTCGGGGTGGTGTAGCGGAAGCGGTCGAGTTCGATGAGTTCGAAGCGGTGCTCGGTTTGGGTGATCTCCAGGCCGTGGATGCGGGTCGACTCCAGCGGTGGCATCTCCCACTGCCGGGTATTCTTGTTCCACTTGGCCTCGCGCAGCAGCCCGATGCCGGGGATATTTACGCCGGTCAGGATCAGGGTGACGTCCAGGCTCATGAAAGCCCGCATCAGGTCGAGGACGTCCTGGTCGTCGGCCCGGTGCATCCGCAGTCGGCTGATGTCGTCCAGGATCAGGGCTTTGACGCCGTGGTCGTGGAGGGAGTCGGCGACCTGTCGTACCAGTTCTGGGAGTGTGGCCGATTTGCGCATCGGGGCGCGGAAGAAACCCAGGATCGACGCGCAAAGGCTCTTCGGGGTCGCTGTCACCGGGGTCGAGACGTAGACGACCGGGGCGTGGAGGTCACGTGTGCCCGGCAGAGCCCCGGGGTTGAGGTAGCTGTGCAGTTGCAGCCACTGGCCTTCGAAGACGGCCCCGGCGGAGCAGACGGATGCGGTCTTGCCGTAGTTGCCCCAGCCGCTGACCATGACGCCGGCGCGCGTCGGGTCGTCCTGCTTCATTGTGTTGCCGCGTAACCGGCGCCGGATCAGCTTGCCGACCTTGTCGTGCATGGGTGTGTTCTGCAGCGGGAGGTTCGCGTTCGTCAACTGCCGGTAGAGGTCGTAGTCGGCCTGGCGGCTCTCGGGTATCGTCGGCCACTGCTGCAGCGAGATCGCCGGGGCGGGGACGAGCCGGCCGCAGTGGGTGCGGTAGTGCTGCCAGCCGACGTAGGTGTCGCGGGGCGGTTGGCCTCCCAGGATCAACTCGGCGATCTTGGCTCGTGGGGGCAGGCCCTCCAGCGGATCGTCGTGGGAGAGGGCTCGGGTCATGCGTCGTTCTCCCGGACAGTCGTGTCGGCTTCTGAGCCGTTGCGGGGCGGGAGCAGGAACATGGGTCGTCGGCTCAGGGCCTCGTGCAGTGTCGGCGGGGCGACGGGTCTGGTTCCGGTGAGTGCTTCTTCGCGTCGCCGGCGGCGGTCGGTGTCGACCGCGCGGGCGTGCTCTGCCCAGACTGCGGGCATCTCGGCCGGGGTCGGCTCGTCGGCGGGGGCTGGCGGGGCGGAGCGGTCGGCTGCCGCAGCCTGTGCGCGAGTGGTCTCGCGGGCCTGGGCGAGGCGCTGCTTCTTCCCGGCCTTCTTCTTGGCCTGGCTGGGCCATTGGTCGACGGGGGTGACCGAGCCGAGGATCTCCAGCAGATGTTCCAAGAGCTCGCTCTCGGAGTGGATCCTGATGTTGTTCGCCTTCACGTGTGTCAGGAGGGCGTCGGCGGTCTTGTCGGAGAAGGCGGGGATCTCGCCCTCGGGTGGCAGTCCTCGCCAGGGCAGGGTGTGCCAGGTCTCGTGGTGGGCCGGGTCCTGGAAGAACACCTGCCGGCGGTCCCTTCTGTCGCTGCGGACCACCCACTTGCCCGCGTGCTTGCCGCCCCGGGCGGAGGGCTGCAGGAAGCGTGGCTCGTCGAGGACGGGGTCGTGATACCAGAGCCCGAGGATCTTCACTCCGCGTCGGGGATGGATCTTCACGTGGTGCTTGCGCAGGACCTTGTAGTAGAAGCTCGGTTCGGGGAAGTCCAGGTCGAAGCCGCCCTGTTCCATCGCCGCGGCGAACAGGGTGTTGGGGCTGTGGTCCTCACCCGGCGCCCAACACGGTGCGTATTCGCCCAGTTTGCGGTTCTGCCAGATCCGGACGATCCAGGTCGCGATGATGTGCTCGGCCTGCACGAGCGTGAGGCTCGCGTCGTGTTCCGGGTCTGCCCCGCGGTCCGCGACGTCACCGCCAGTGAAGCCCAGCAGGTGCTCGAAGAGCATGGTCTGGATGGTCAGGAACTGGCGCTCGACCGCGAACTTGTCGGTCTGCCGCAGGACGCGGGCGGGCAGGATCCGGCAGCCGATCTCCCGTTCGGCCTCCACTAGGTCGTGGTTCTTGTAGGGGCCGCCGTGGTCAGTGGTGACCGTCTCCGGGGTAAAGAACGGCAGGGCGGCGACCCGGTGCCCGGTGAACTCGGCGATCACGTCGGCCGGGACCCCGGCGTAGGGCCATTCCATGTCCTCGCCCCAGCCGTCCCGCATCGGGAGCGGCAGCATCACGTCCCGCAGCAGCATGGCGACGTCGACTGAGGTGTCGGACTGCAGCGTGAGCCGGAAGGCCGGCAGTCCGTGCGTGTAGAGGTCGAGTGCAAGGGTCAGTGTCGCGGTGACCGCGTCGCCGAAGACGGTCTCGCGCAGTTTCACCGGCATCCGGGTCGAGTCCAGCACCAGAGCCTGGCCCGGCCGGTGGACCACCATCCGGCCGGAGACGCCGGCCTCCGCGGCGGACTGGGCCGTCCGCTCATAGCGCGGCCGGGCGCCGCCGGGCCCGAACCACTCCTTCCATACGTCCGCGAGCGCCAGCGGGAAGGAATCTTCTCGGTCGGGAACGTCGGGAACCGCTCGCGGATGTACTGGTGCATCAACCGGTGCTTGGCGGCCATGCTGAGGCGGGCGCGTTCGTTGCACTCGGCCTTGACCGCGAAGATCCCCTCACGGACCTCCGCGGTGATGCTGCGGTGCCCACTGCGTCGCCGTGTCCAGCGCCCGTCCGCACAGGCCAGCAGGAGGCTGTCGCCCGCCAGTCCCGACAGGCGCTCCAGCGTTCGGTAGCTGAGGTGCTGCAGGCCGAGCCGTACCGCCTCCGGACGGGGCATTGCCTTCGCCTCCGCCGCCTTCGCGCGACGGCGCTGGGTCAGCGTCGTGCAGTCCGGATCGTAGGCAGGCCGGGGCTCACCCGGCAGGGCCCGAGCCGGGTGGCCCTCCCGGAAGCCGGTTTCGGCTTCCAAGACATGCGCAGCCGCAACCGGGCCCGCTCCAGCTGGTCCTTGGTCAGGTCGGCCAGTGTCCTCGGCTGCCGGGAGACCGGCGAAGGCCGCCCCGATGCCTCGGCCGTCGGCAGGAGCCGCAGGTCACCGTGGTTGATGAGCCAGCGGAACGAGCGGGTCTCCGTGCGACCGTCGGTGTCCACGAGGACGAGCCGGCCGTGCTGGCCGTGGACATCTTCGATCGTCCACTCGACGCCGTTGAGCGCGACCCGTCTGCCCGGAGCGATCTGCAAGAACCCCCTCGCCGCCATCACACCCCCCAGATCAGCGAGCTGTCGCGCAAGGGGCTGCCCAGGTCGACGCCGAGTTCACGTCGCCAGAGCAGCCGGATGATGTTCGCCCGGGCCACGGAAGGGACGCTGGTCGCGTCCGCCAGCTCGGAGAACGTCATCACGCGCCCCTCCCGGCCGCCGATAGCGGTGAGCAACTGATCCCGCATGCCCAGCAGATCCCTCGCCAGCCGCCGACGCGAGGACAAGTGATCAAGGACGCTCCACACATGCGGATGCCAGCCCGCGACCACGGTGTACCGCCAGCCGCATGCCGCGGCCACTTCGCGGGCCGCCGCGAACTTCAGCGCGTCCTCTTCCTTGACCAGCTCCATCGGGCGGACGTCCAGCAGCCACCTCCCCCCGCCGATCACGGCCAGGAAGTCCGGGATGTGCCAGGACGACCCGCCCACGTGCTCAAAGTCCAGCCGGAGCGGCTGCGACAGCACCTCCGATGCACCCAGGAAGTCCAGCGCGACCAGCAGCCGCATCTCCTCCAGCGACTCGAAGCCGTGCTTCCTCCCCGTTGACGCCATCACCTCAAGCCCGGGGCGATGCCGCTGCTTCGCTCGCCATGTGAACCCCCGCATCGGCCGGGACGACAGCACCGGCACCTGAGCCATGTCCCGGATCGGCCAGCAGACCTCGCCCGCGCCCACCCTCCATGTTGAGCTCCACCGACGTGACCAGCTGTCCCCGAGCCGCAACCGATCCCGAAGAGCCACATCCCCGTCGTACTCCGTGATCAGCTGGTCCAGGTGACTTGAATCCGACCGGATCTTCGCGTTCGCTGCCTCGCTCACTCACCCACAGCAGCACCGCTCGACCAGCAACGGGGCGATTCTTCGTAACTGATTACAACACAGCGTTACAGGACCAAGATCCGCCAACTAGTGAGCTCGTCCGCTAAATAAAAGTCTCGGTCGCAGCCGCCTTCCGGCATCTCCGGGGGCGCCTTGCCACGGATACACCCCGGGGGTATAACTGAGATTGCGATACCCCCTAGGGGTATAAGGCGGGGGTGCGGCCCCCGGCCCCGTCGCCCGGCGAGGAGCAGCGAACACCATGGCCCTTACGACCACCGGCACCACGACCGGCACCGCCCGGGTCGAGCTCGTCATCGGCGGTATGACCTGTGCTTCGTGCGCCGCCCGCGTGGAGAAGAAGCTCAACCGCATGGACGGCGTCGAGGCCACGGTCAACTACGCCACCGAGAAGGCAGAGGTCACCTATCGCGAGGACCTGACGGTGGCCGAGCTCATAGCCACGGTCGAGGCCACCGGTTACACCGCCGCGCCCCCCGCGCCCGTACGCACCGAAGGGGAGCCCGGAGCCACCGCCGAGGAGGACGGGGAGCTGCGCACGCTGCGGGAGCGGCTGATCACCGCGACGGTGCTCGCCGTCCCGGTGGTCGTGCTGGCGATGGTCCCCGCCTGGCAGTTCGACTACTGGCAGTGGCTGTCCCTGACGCTGGCCGCGCCCGTCGTCACGTACGCGGCGTGGCCGTTCCACCGGGCGGCGTTCACCAACGCCCGGCACGGCGCGGCCACGATGGACACCCTGATCTCGGTGGGCACCTCGGCGGCGTTCCTGTGGTCGCTGTGGGCGCTGTTCCTCGGCGACGCGGGCATGCCGGGCATGACCCACGCCTTCGAGCCGACCGTCGCCCGCGGCGACGGCGCGGGGAACATCTACCTCGAGGCGGCGGCCGGGGTGACGGCCTTCGTCCTGGCCGGGCGCTATGTCGAGGCCCGCTCCAAGCGCCGGGCCGGGGCCGCGCTCAAGGCGCTGCTGGAGCTGGGCGCCAAAGAGGTGACCGTCCTGCGCGACGGCCGCGAGGTGCTGATCCGCACCGAGGAGCTGGCCGTCGGCGACCGCTTCGCCGTCCGGCCCGGAGAGAAGATCGCCACCGACGGCACGGTCGTCGAGGGCGGCTCGGCCGTGGACGCGTCCATGCTTACCGGCGAGTCCGTGCCGGTCGAGGTGGGCGTGGGCGACACCGTCACCGGCGCCACCCTCAACGCCGGCGGCCGGCTCGTCGTCGAGGCCTCCCGGGTGGGCGCGGACACCCAGCTGGCGCGCATGGCCCGCCTGGTGGAGGACGCCCAGAACGGCAAGGCCGCCGCCCAGCGGCTCGCCGACCGGATCTCGGCGGTCTTCGTGCCCGTCGTCATCGTCCTGGCGCTCGCCACGCTCGGCGTCTGGCTGGCCACCGGCGCGGGCCTGACCGCCGCGTTCACGGCCGCCGTCGCCGTACTGATCATCGCCTGCCCCTGCGCGCTGGGCCTGGCCACGCCGACCGCCCTCATGGTCGGTACGGGCCGGGGAGCACAGCTCGGCATCCTCATCAAGGGCCCCGAGGTGCTGGAGACGACCCGCAAGGTCGACACGGTCGTCCTGGACAAGACCGGCACCGTCACCACCGGCCGGATGACGCTGCTGGGCACGCACACGGCCGACGGCACGGGCGAGGCGGAGGCGCTGCGCCTGGCGGGCGCCCTGGAGAGCGCCTCCGAGCACCCGATCGCGCGGGCGGTGGCGGCCGGAGCCGTCGAGCGGACCGGCGGGCTGCCCGCCGTGGAGGACTTCGTCAACGTCCCCGGCCTGGGCGTGCGGGGCGTCGTCGAGGGCCACGCGGTGCTGGTGGGCCGGGCACGGCTGCTCGCCGGGGAGGCCGTGCCGCTGCCGCCGGAGCTGGAGCGGGCCCGGGCGGCCGCCGAGGCGGCGGGCCGCACGGCCGTCGTCGTGGCCTGGGACGGCGAGGCGCGGGCCGTCCTCGAGGTCGCGGACGCGGTCAAGAAGACCAGCCGCGAGGCGGTCGTCCGGCTGCGGGCGCTGGGCCTGACGCCGATCCTGCTCACCGGCGACAACACGGCCGTGGCCAGGGCGGTGGCCGCCGAGGCCGGCATCGACGAGGTGATCGCCGAGGTCATGCCGCAGGAGAAGGTGGACGTCGTCAAGCGGCTGCAGGCCGAGGGCCGGTCGGTGGCGATGGTCGGCGACGGCGTCAACGACGCGGCCGCCCTGGCCCAGGCCGACCTGGGCCTGGCGATGGGCACGGGCACCGACGCGGCCATCGAGGCGGGCGACCTGACGCTCGTGCGGGGCGACCTGCGGGTGGCGGCGGACGCGATCCGGCTCTCGCGCCGGACCCTCGGCACCATCAGGTCCAACCTGTTCTGGGCCTTCGCCTACAACGTGGCCGCGCTGCCGCTCGCCGCCGCCGGCCTGCTCAACCCGATGATCGCCGGTGCGGCGATGGCCTTCTCCTCGGTCTTCGTCGTCGGCAACAGCCTGCGGCTGCGCACCTTCCGCGCCGCGGACTGAACGCTGCCCCGGGCGCCGGCCGCCGGACCCGTCAGGGCATGGGGGCCGGCGACATGCTCGGGACCACCACGGGGGCGATGTACTTGTTGTCGCAGACCTGGTCGGCCAGCTTCTTGCCACCGCCGGTGAGGACCACCTTGACCTCCTCGGCCGGCAGGTCGCCGGGCACCGCGCTGTGGGCGGCGGTGCACACCAGCTGGCTGCGGGCGATCGCCGAGAGGCGGGTGACGTCCAGCGGCAGCTGGATGGTCACCGAGCCCTGGCCGGTGAAGACCTCGACCCGCCCGGCCGGCCTGGGCAGCTCGGAGTAGAGCCCGCGGATCTTCTCGGCCTCGTTGGGCCCGGCCAGCAGCAGCGGCACCGCCTCCTCCGCGCTCACCTCCTGCTCGGCGGGGCGGGACACCGGCTGGAGTCCTCCGGGGTAGCCGAAGTAGAGCCGGGCCTCCTTCACCGGGGCGCCCGGGCGCTTGGCGCCCTGGGCGGGCAGGCCCACCTCGATGACCCCGCTCGGCTCGATGCCGCAGCCGGCCAGGACGCCGGCGAGCGCACCGGCCAGGGTCACGGCGGCGACCGCGCGTTGTGCTCTCATGCCTCCTCGCCTCCCCGGCGCAGCGGGAGGTCGACGGTGAACACCGCTCCCCCCTCGGGCCCGTTGGCGGCCCGGACGGTGCCGTCGTGCAGGCGTACGTTCTCCGCGGTGATGGCGAGGCCGAGGCCGCTGCCCTCGGAGCGGACCCGGGCGGCGTCGGCCTTGAAGAACCGCTCGAAGACGTGCGGCAGCACCTCGGGGTCGATGCCCTCGCCCCGGTCGGCGATCTCGATCAGCAGCCGCTCCTCGGCCTCCGGGTCGCCGGGGCGCTCCACCCGCACGGCGACGCTCACCGGCTCCCCGCCGTGGCGCAGCGCGTTGCCGACGAGGTTGGCGACGACGACGTCGATGCGGCGCGGGTCCAGCCGGGCCCGTACGTCCTCGGGCAGGTCGGCCGTCACCTTCTCCTGCCAGCCGCGGGCCTGGAGGGTCTTGCGGACGGTCTCGGCGACGTCGACCTCGTCCAGGTGCAGGGCGGCGGCGCCGGCGTCGAAGCGGGAGATCTCCATCAGGTCCTCGACCATGCGGGCGAGCTTGCCGGTCTCCTCGCTGATCAGCCGGACCGCGTAGGCGGTGTCGGGGTCGAGGGTGGCGGCGTCCTCGTCGAGGACGTCGACGACGGCGGTCATCGCGGCCAGCGGGGTCCGCAGCTCGTGGGAGACGTCGGCGGCGAAGCGCCGGGAGTTGGCCTCCATGCGGCGCAGCTCGGCGACGTTCTTCTCCAGGGCCGCGGCCATGTCGTTGAAGGTGCGCGAGAGGTCGGCCAGCTCGTCGCGGCCGGTGACCTTCAGGCGGGTGTCCAGCTCGCCCTCGGTGATCTGCTGGGTGGCGCGGCGCAGCTCCCGTACGGGCCGCAGTACTCCGCGCGCGGCGATCAGGGCGGGCACGACGGCCAGGGCGATGGCCGGCAGGGCGCCACTCTGCGCCGCCTCGACCAGCGCCCGGACGTTGGCCTCGTCCTGGCGCAGCGGCACCTGGGCGTAGACCTCCAGGCCGGACATCTGGCCGCCGCCGTCGCGGTAGGCGACGGGCAGGCCGATCACGAGCCAGGGCGATCCGTCGATGTCGACGCGCTGGAAGGCGGCGATGCCGCTGCGGACCTTCTCCCGCACCCCGGACGGCAGATGGGTGTCCAGGGTGCCCTTGAGGTTGTTCGGCACCATGGGCCCGTTCTGGTAGCGGGCGTGCACGATCCAGCGCTGGGCCTGGCCGGCCCGGCCGAGGTCCTGGGTGAACTTCATCAGGTCGCTGTTGCGCGGCGGGAAGCGGAGGTCGGGCACCTGCGAGTCGACCTGGGAGCGCAGGGCGTTGACGGCCGTGTCCTGGGTGCGCTTGAGGATCGCGGTGCGCGCCTCGCGGAAGGTGAGGGCGGCCGTGGTGAGCGCGCTCAGCGCCGAGACCAGGAGGAACGCCACGACGAGCCGGGCGCGCAGCCCGCGGGCGAGGGTCCGCAGGGCGGGGCGCCGCACGGTGGGGCGACGCAGCGCCGGTCGTTTCACAGCGGTACCGCTCGTTCGCTCGTTCACAGGGGGCCGAAGCGGTAGCCGAAGCCGCGCACGGTCTGGATGTACTTCGGGGAGCGGGTGGACTCCTCGACCTTGGTGCGCAGCCGCATGACGCACGCGTCGACGAGGCGGGCGTCGCCGTGGTAGCTGTGCTCCCAGACGTGTTCCAGGAGCTGCTGGCGGCTGAAGACGCGGCCCGGGGTGGCGGACAGGTACAGCAGCAGCTTCATCTCGGAGGGGGCGAGCGCCAGGTCCTGGCCGTTCTTGGAGACGAGCAGGCCGGCGCGGTCGATGGCCAGGTCGCCGTGGACCTCGGCGGCGGCCTGGGACACGACGGGGTCCACCCCGCCGTCGACGGGTGCGGCGCGGCGCAGGACGGCGCGGATGCGGGCTTCGAGGACCTCGCCGCGGGCGGGCTTGACGATGTAGTCGTCGGCGCCGGCCTCCAGGCCGAGGACGACGTCGATGTCGTCGCCGCGCGCGGTGAGCATGATGATCGGGATCTGCTGGGTGGCGCGGATGCGGCGGCAGACCTCGAAGCCGCTCATGTCGGGCAGCATCAGGTCGAGCAGCACCAGGTCGGGGCGGAAGCTCTCCAGGGCCGCCAGCCCGGCCCCGCCGTCGGGCGCGGCCTCCACCTCGTGGCCGCGACGGCGCAGGGTGAGGGTGACACCTTCCCGTACGGCCCGGTCGTCCTCGATCAGAAGCACGCGTGACATGGGGACCAGTATCGGTCGTGCGTATGAGCGAATGCGCATCGGGGCGGTGCCGCCGGTGGAACTGTCACCGAGTGCTCATATTCAGGACGGGCCGGGCGGCGCCCCGATGTGCCGCAGCAGCAGTGCGCGGAAGTCGCGGTCGAACGCCTCGTACCGGGCGCGCAGGCGCTCGCCCGGCCAGTCGTCCGGCAGCAGGGGCGGCGGCAGGACCGGGTCCGCCAGCAGGTGCCGCAGCACCGCCGCCGACACCGTGAAGCGCTCGGCGAGGGGCCCGGGGCGATCGGCGAGGGCCGCCTCCAGGGCCCGGGCCCGCCGGGCCCAGCCGTCCAGGTCCCACAGGGCGGCCGCCAGCGCCGGCGGGTCCTGCTCCGGGGCGCCGGTGAGCAGCGTGCACTGCTCGGCCACCACCGCCGGCCGGCCGGTGCGGACGAGGTTGGCCGGGCGCAGCCAGCAGCCCTCGCGCAGTTCCGCCAGGCGCAGGGCCGCCATGGCCTGGCGCAGGGCGGCCCGGTCGGGGGCGGTGCGGCGCTCGGTGGAGACCACGGCGATCTCCCAGGTGCCGTCCCAGGGGCGGGTGCGCGGGGCACGGCTGTCGTCCTGCCGGGCCTGGCGGGCCAGGAGCCGGTCGGTGAGGCGGTACGTGCCGTCGCGCTGTTCGAGGTCGCCGGCGGCCACCATGCGAGTGAGGGCGGTGCGCACGGTCCCCTCGGCGGTGCCGAAGAGCTCGCCCACCCGGACCAGGGCGCGGGCGGGGAGCGCGGGCGGGTGGTGGCCGAGGAGGGTGGACAGCACGACCGAGCGTGCGGTCAGCGGCCGCAGGGAAAGCGTTTCGTCCATGACCGGCCACACCCTATCCATTACAGCCTCGCATCATGCATCATGAAAGTGTAATGCCGCCGAGCCCCCGCACGCCGGAGGTCGCCGTGAGCGCCACGCACGAAGTGTTCAACCAGGCCCCGCCCCTGACCGGCTTCTCCACTGCCGACGACCCCGCCCTGCTGGAGGCCCTGCGGCGCGACGGCGCCGGCTGGGGCGAGGAGGAGGTCCGCGCCCTGGGCGCCCGGGCCGGGTCGGAGGAGGTGCGGGAGTGGGCGCGGCTGGCCGAGGCGTACCCGCCGGTGCTGCGCACCCACGACCGCTACGGCCACCGGGTGGACGAGGTCGACTTCCACCCCGCCTGGCACCATCTGATGGCCGAGGCCGTCGGCAGCGGCCAGCACGCCGCTCCGTGGGCCGAGGCCCGCCCCGGCGGCCATCTGGTGCGGGCGGCGAAGTTCTACGCCTGGGCGCAGGCCGAGCCCGGCCACGGCTGCCCGGTCTCGATGACCTACGCCGCCGTGCCCGCCCTGCGCGCGCAGCCCGAACTGGCCGCCGCGTACGAGCCGTTGCTCGCGTCCCGGACCTACGACTTCGGGCTGCGCCCGCCGCTCGGCAAGCGGGGCCTGATCGCGGGCATGTCGATGACGGAGAAGCAGGGCGGCTCGGACGTACGGGCCAACACCACCACGGCCGTGCCGGCGGGCGACGGTTCGTACGTGATCACCGGCCACAAGTGGTTCACGTCCGCGCCGATGAGCGACGTCTTCCTGGTGCTGGCGCAGACCGACCGGGGCCTCACGTGCTTCCTGATGCCGCGGGTCCTGCCCGACGGCACCCGCAACGCGATGCGGCTGCAGCGGCTGAAGGACAAGCTCGGCAACCGCTCCAACGCCTCCGCGGAGATCGAGTACGAGCAGGCGGTGGCCTGGCCGGTGGGCGAGCCGGGGCGCGGGGTGCGCACGATCGTCGAGATGGTCAACATGACGCGGCTCGACTGCGTCATCGGCTCCGCGGCCGGCATGCGGGCCGGGCTGCGGCAGGCTCTGCACCACGCGGCCCACCGCCGGGCCTTCGGCGCCGAGCTGATCGACCAGCCGCTCATGCGCAACGTCCTGGCCGACCTCGCCGTCGAGTCCGAGGCCGCCACCGTGCTGGCGATGCGGCTCGCGGCGGCCCTCGACCGCTCCGAGGCCGGCGACGCCCAGGAGTCGGCCCTGCGGCGGCTGGGCCTGGCCGCCGGCAAGTACTGGGTCTGCAAGCGCGGCAGCGCGCACGCCGCCGAGGCCCTCGAGTGCCTGGGCGGCAACGGCTATGTCGAGGAGTCCGGCATGCCCCGGCTCTACCGGGAGGCTCCGCTGCTGTCGATCTGGGAGGGCTCCGGCAATGTCGCGGCGCTGGACGTGCTGCGGGCGCTGCGGAAGGAACCGGCGGCGCTGGAGGCCTACTTCGCGGAGGTCGGCCTGGCCGCCGGGGCCGACCGCCGGCTCGACGCCGCCGCCGCGCGCCTGCGCGACCTGCTCGGCTCGCTCGCCGACCCCCACCGCGCCCAGCAGGCCGCCCGGCGCGTCGCCGAGCAGCTCACGCTCGTCCTCCAGGGCAGCCTGCTGGTGCGCCACAGCACCCCCGCCGTCGCGGACGCCTTCTGCGCGTCCCGGCTCGGCGGGGACTGGGGGCAGGCGTTCGGCACCCTGCCGCCGGGCACGGACTTCGGGCCGGTCCTGGAGCGCGCGGTGCCGAAGGAGGCCTCATGACCGTCCGTGTCGAGACGTGCGGCCCCGTCACCACCGTCGTCATCGCCCGCCCCGAGGTCCGCAACGCCGTGGACGGGCCCACGGCCACCGCCCTGGCCGACGCCTTCCGTGCGTTCGAGGCGGACGAGACCGCACGGGTCGCCGTCCTGTGGGGCGAAGGCGGCACGTTCTGCGCCGGATTCGACCTCAAGGCGTTCGGCTCCGTGGACACCAACCGGATCGTCTCCGCAGGCGACGGTCCCATGGGACCCACCCGGATGCGCCTGTCCAAGCCGGTCGTCGCGGCCGTCAGCGGCTACGCGGTCGCGGGCGGCCTGGAACTGGCCCTCTGGTGCGATCTGCGGGTGGCCGAGGAGGACGCGGTCTTCGGCGTCTTCTGCCGCCGCTGGGGCGTACCGCTGATCGACGGCGGCACGGTCCGCCTGCCCCGGCTGATCGGCACGAGCCGCGCCATGGACATGGTCCTCACCGGCCGCCCGGTGCCGGCGCGGGAGGCGTACGACATCGGGCTCGCCAACCGCCTGACGCCGCCCGGCGGTTCGCGCGCGGCGGCGGAGGAGCTCGCGGCCCACATCGCCCGCTTCCCGCAGGAGTGCCTGCGCGGCGACCGGGCCTCGCTGCTGGACCAGGAGGGCCTCACCGAGGAGCGGGCCATGGCGGCCGAACTCGCCCACGGCGCCGCCTCCCTGCCCCGGGCCGGCGAGGGCGCGGCCCGCTTCGCGGCGGGCGCGGGACGGCACGGGGACTTCACCGAACCGTGAGGGCCCGATAACCCAACCGTGTCCTGATTTCACCTCTTCGGAGGAATCGGGACGAAGCAGCGCGCGAAGCGGGCGGCGGGCCCCCCAAGATCGCCGTCGTGAGTGGATGGCGGCGTGCGGGACGGGCGGGATGCGTGGCCTTCGTGGCCGTACTGGCGACGACGGGCGCCACGGCCGCGTCCGATGACGAGCCGCCCGGGGCCCCGCCGTCCATGACAGCGCGCGCCCACGCCGGCACCGAGGACGGTGAACCGGGCCCCGCCACGGTCCTCGTGAGCGCCGGGCCCGGCTGTCTGACGGCCTTCGCGGGGAACGGCGACAGCTTCGCCTCGGCCTCGATGTGCGCGCCGCCCTCCCCCGCTCCCCCGCCGCCGCCCGCCCCCCGGCCCACGCCGCCGCCACCGCCCCCGCCCCCGCCGCGGCGCGAGCCGGCACCGGAGCCCCCCGGCCCGCCGCGGCCCGCGCCGCCCACCCCGCGGCCCGTGCCGCACCGCGCGCCGCAGCCGCCACCGGCGCCCGCGCCGCCACCGCCGCCGGCCCCCGCCGCGGCGGCCGCCCCGCCCCCCGAGTCCCACATCGCGCCCCGCGCGTACCACCAGAGCGTCACCAAGCCGGCCGCGGGCGGCACCTCGCTGGTCACGCTCACCCTGGTCCTCACCGCCCCGGCCGTCCTCGCCGCCGCGCTGCTGCGCCCGCGCTCCGGCGGCGGCCGCAGCCGCTGACCCCCGCACCATCGCTTCTGGAGGTTTCCCTTGTCCGAGTGGCTGGTTCTGGCCCTCGCCATGCTCGCCGCGTGCGCGGTCGTCCTGTCCATCACCGTGCTGAGGCAGCGCCGGATCAGCGACGACGACGATCCGTCCGAGACCCCCGACGTCATCGAGTACATGACGATGATGGTCGGCGTGGTCTACGCCATCGTCCTGGGCCTGGCCATCGCCGGCGTCTGGGAGGCGCGCAACTCCGCGCAGGACACCGTCCGGGCGGAGGCCCAGGCCCTGCACGAGGTCAGCGAACGGGTGCAGGCGTACGCGCCGGCCGCCCGGGACCGTACACGCGAGCAGGTGAACGCCTATGTGACGCACGTGGTCCGCAAGGAGTGGCCCATCATGCTCGAGGAGGGCGAACTCACCGACAAGGGCACGGAACTGCTGAACAAGGTGCGCGCCGACCTCACCGCGTACGAGCCGCGCAACGACCACGAGGGCCAGTCCTACCAGCCGTTGCTGGACCAGGTCGGCGCGGCGGACGCGGCGCGCCACGCGCGGTCCCAGTCCGCCGGGCCGACACTGCCGGGCGTGGTGTGGTTCGGGCTGCTGGCGGGGGCGCTGGTGGCGGTGGGGCTGATCTTCACGCTGCAGATCAGGCGCTCGCCGCGCGAGCTCATGCTGGCCGGGCTCTACAGCGCGCTGATCGCCTTCCTCCTCTTCCTCATCTGGGACTTCAACTCGCCCTTCGGGCACAGCGTGGGCGACGCCACGGGAGCGTTCAGCGAGATGTTCTCCATCTGACGGGCAGGTGCTTGAGGCCGTTCTGGAAGTTGGAGGTCAGCCGGACCGGCTCGCCCGCCCGTTCGAGGCCGGGCAGCCGGTCCAGCGCCGCCCGCAGCATGGCCCGCAGCTGCAGGCGCGCGAGGTGGGCGCCCAGGCAGAAGTGCGGGCCGAAGCCGAAGCTGACGTGGTCGTTGGGGCTGCGGGTGATGTCGAAGCGGTCGGGGTCGGCGAAGACACGCTCGTCGCGGTTGGCGGAGGCGTGGTAGACGACGACCTTCTCGCCCCGCCGGATGAGCTGCCCGCCCAGTTCGGTGTCCTGGGTGGCGGTGCGCCGGAAGTCCATCACGGGCGGCCAGTAGCGCAGCACCTCCTCCACCGCCGCATCGGTCAGGTCCGGCCGCCGGCGCAGCGCTTCGCAGCTCTCCGGGTGGTCCAGGAGGGTCAGCAGGCCGCCGGGGATGCCGTTGCGCAGGGTCTCGTTCCCGGCGACCGCGAAGAGGAAGAACATGTTCTCGAACTCCTCGCGGGTCAGCCCCGCCTGCCGCATCCGTGCCATGACGCTGCCGGGGCGGGGCCCGTCGGCCAGCGCGTGGGCGTAGGCGAACATGTCGGCGAGGGCCTCGCGCGATCGCGGGTCCATCGGCTTGCCGCCGCGCTCCGGCGGGGCGGCGGGCCGGTGGGCGAGGGCGGCGCGGCCGATCGGGCTGAGCGCGGCGGGGTCGGCGGTGCTCGACGCGCGGTGATCGGCGTCCTGGTAGCCGATGACCCGATTGGACCAGTCGAACAGCAAACGCCGGTCCTCCTCCGGCACGCCCATGACGTGGGCGAGGGTCCACACCGGCAGATCGGCGGCGACCTCGACGAAGTCGGCCGCGCCCCGGCCGGCGACGGCGTCGACGAGGGCGCGGGCCCGCTCCTCGATGACGGCCGCCAGGTCCCGTACGGCACGCGGGGTGAAGGCGGCGGCGACGATGCGGCGCAGCCGGGCGTGGGCGGGCGGGTCCTGGTTGAGCATCATGGCCCGCACGAAATCCAGGTCGTCCGCGGTGTCCGGGTCGCGGATCTGGGTGGCGCCCAGGTGCGAGGAGAACAGCCCGGGGGTGCGCAGCACGTGTTTGACGTCGGCGTGCCGGAAGACCGCCCAGTAGCCGGGTCCGGCCGGCCAGGGGCCGACCGCGGTCTCCGGCACCCGGCAGACGGGGGCGCGCTCCCGTAGCTCCCGGAACAGCTCGTAGGGGACGCCGCGGGCGTAGGTGGCGGGGTCGAAGACGGCACTGGGCCGGCATGCGCTCACCTGCGGGACCGTACGTCCTCCTCTGGCGGGCTCGTCAAGGGCCCGTAACAATGTCCGGGTGACCACGAGTCCGGAAGCGGACGGCGAGATCCTCCTTGGGAGGCGCGATTTCCGGTCACGCGCCGTTCGCCGGCGCCCCGCTCGCGGAAGAGGGCGTGGACGGCCCGGCAGCGCCTCCGGCACGCCTTGCGCGCTCCCCGGCCGGGGCCGTCCGGGGGTCCGCAGATTGACCGGTTCACGGTCCGTCCCCCACCACGCCCGACTGTCGCCGGTGTTTTGGGGGTACGGACCAACGGACGGGAGGTAGCAAGCGTGACCGACTGCTTTGCTGACAAGGAAGGCCTCACCAGGCCGGTCGGCGAATCGGAAGCCGATGCGTTCGTGCGCGGCATCTGTTTCAAGACCGGACCACCCCGCCTTCTCGGTGTCGAACTGGAATGGCTCGTCCACGATCTGCACGACCGCACCCGCCCCGTCGCCCCCCACCGTCTGGCGGCCGCCGCCGACCGTGTGGGAGCGCTGCCGCTGCGGTCGTTGTTCACTGTCGAACCCGGTGGCCAGCTGGAATTCAGCTCACAGCCCGCCGGGTCCCTCACCGCCTGTGTGGAGGACCTCAGCGCCGACCTCGCCCTGGCCCGCGCCGAGCTCCACCCGCTGGGCCTGACCCTGGCGGGGTACGGCAAGGAGCCGTGGTACGAACCCCCTCGCGTCCGGGACGAGGCCCGCTACAACGCGATGGAGGTCTACTACGACCGGATCAACGGTGCCGGGCGCAACGTCATGTGCCGGACGGCGTCGGTGCAGGTCTGCGTGGACGCCGGGTACGAGGAGCCGGGGCCGCTGGGGTATCTGCAGCGCTGGCGGCTGGCCCACCTGCTGGGCGCGGTGCTGTCCGCCGCGTTCGCCAATTCCCCCCTCCACCTGGGGCGGCCCAGCGGATGGCGCTCCACCCGGCAGGCCTGCTACGCACGGATGGACCCGGGCCGCACCCTCGCCCCGGTGGGCCATCGCGATCCGCGGGCGGCCTGGGCGGCGTACGCGCTGAACGCGAACGTGATGTTCGTGCGGTCCGACGAGGAGCCCTGGGCGGTGCAGCAGGGGCTGGCCCTGCGCCAGTGGGCCCGGACGGGCCTTCCGCGGCGGCCCACGGTCGGCGATGTCGCCTACCACCTGACCACGCTGTTCCCGCCCATAAGGCCGCGCGGCCATCTGGAGCTGCGCATGATCGACGCGCAGCCGGGGGACGACGGCTGGATCGTGCCGCTGGCGGTGACCGCCGCGCTGTTCGACGATCCGTCGGCGGCGGAGGCCGCCTTCCGCGCGGTGAAGGCGCTGGCGGACACGCCCAGCCGGCAGCCTGCGCCGCGCAACGCGCTCTGGCGCAGGGCGGCCCGGCACGGCCTGGCCGACCCGGAGCTGCACGCCGCCGCCGTGGCCTGCTTCGCCGCCGCCCGGGAGGCGCTGCCCCGGCTCGGCGCGCAGGCCGGTGTCCTCGACGCCGTGGAGGAGTTCACGGCCCGTTACGTCGACCGCGGCCGGTGCCCGGCCGATGATCTGCTGGACGAGGTCGCCGGCAAGGGGGTCCGCCGGTGAGCGCCCCGGAGCAGGACCCCGTCACCCTGCGCGAGCGCGCCGCGGGCGCCCTGCTCACCGCCCGCGAGCGCACTCGCGCCCTGACCGGCTGCGTCGACGAGCGGGAGCTGACCGCGCAGCACTCGCCGCTGATGTCGCCGCTGGTGTGGGACCTGGCGCACATCGGCAATCAGGAGGAGCTGTGGCTGCTGCGTGCCGTGGCCGGGCACGAGGCGCTGCGCCCCGAGATCGACTCCGTGTACGACGCCTTCGAGCATCCGCGCGCCGAGCGGCCGTCGCTGCCCCTGCTGACGCCGGGGGAGGCGCGGGGGTACGTCGCGGAGGTGCGCGGCAGGGTGCTGGACGTCCTGGAGCGCACCCCGGTGCTGGGCGGCGGGCCGCTGGTGGAGGACAGCTTCGCCTTCGCCATGATCGCCCAGCATGAGCAGCAGCACGACGAGACCATGCTCATCACGCACCAGCTGCGCGGCGGCCCGCCGGCGCTCACCGCCCCCGAGCCGCCGCCGGCCGCGCCGGACGCCGCTCTGCTGCCGGCGGAAGTGCTGGTCGAGGGGGGCCCGTTCACCATGGGCACCTCGACCGAGCCCTGGGCGCTGGACAACGAACGGCCCGCGCATCCGCGCTTCGTACCGTCGTTCTTCATCGACACCCTGCCGGTGAGCAACGGCGCGTATCTGCGGTTCGTCGAGGACGGCGGCTACGACGATCCGCGCTGGTGGCATCCGCGGGGCTGGGAGCAGGTGCGCCGCCACGGGCTGGGCGCCCCGCTGTTCTGGCGGCGCGAGGGCGGTGCGTGGGTGCGGCGGCGGTTCGGGGTCGTGGAGCCCGTGCCGCCGGCCGAGCCGGTGCTGCACGTGAGCTGGTACGAGGCCGAGGCCTACGCGGCGTGGGCGGGGCGTCGGCTGCCCACGGAGGCCGAGTGGGAGAAGGCCGCCCGGCACGACCCGGTCTCCGGCCGCTCGAGGCGCTATCCGTGGGGCGAGGAGGACCCCACGCCCGAGCACGCCAACCTCGGCCAGCGGCATCTGCGCCCGGCGCCCGTCGGCGCCTATGCGCGGGGTGCGTCGCCGCTGGGGGTGCGGCAGCTGATCGGGGACGTGTGGGAGTGGACTTCGAGCGACTTCCTGCCGTATCCGGGCTTTAGGGCCTTTCCCTACCGGGAGTACTCCGAGGTGTTCTTCGGGGACCGCCACAAGGTGCTGCGGGGCGGGTGCTTCGCGGTCGACCCGGTGGCCTGCCGGGGGACGTTCCGCAACTGGGATCTGCCGGTCCGCCGGCAGATCTTCTCCGGTTTCCGTACCGCTCGCGACGCGGAACCCTCCTGATGTGCCGTCATATCGCCGTGCTGGGCCCGGACGCCCCGCTCGGTGAGAGCCTCGTCGTGCCCCCGTACGCGCTGGTGCGCCAGTCGTGGGCGCCGCGGTACATGCGCAACGGCACGGTCAGCGCGGACGGCTTCGGCGTCGGCTGGTACGCGCCGGGCGATCCGCTGCCGGCGCGCTACCGGCGGGCCGGGCCGATCTGGGGGGACGAGTCGTTCGCCGATCTCGCCCGCGTCGTGCGGGCCCCGGCGCTGCTGGCGGCGGTGCGGGACGCGACGTTCGCGGGAGCGGACGCGGAGGCGGCCGCGGCCCCCTTCGCGGGCGGCCCCTGGCTGTTCAGCCACAACGGTGCGCTGAGCGGATGGCCGGACTCGGCCGCCCCGCTCGCCCCGCTGCTGCCGCCGGGAGCGCTGCTGCGGCTCGCGGCGCGGTCGGACTCGGCGTTCGTCTGGGCGCTGGTGGAGCACCGGCTGCTGGCCGGCGAGCCGATGGGGCGGGCGCTGTCGGGGGCGGTGACGACGCTGGTCCAGGCGGCGCCGGGCTCGCGGCTGAACCTGCTCCTGACGGACGGGGCGGCCGTCGCGGCCACCGCCTGGGGCGACTCGCTCTGGTACCTGGCCGACCCCGGTGCGCGCCGGACGGTCGTGGCCTCCGAGCCGTACGACGACGATCCCCGCTGGAGAGAGGTCTGCGACCGCACGCTCCTGACCGCCGACCGCACCGGCGTCACGCTGTCCCCACTCGACCCTCAGTCCCCGCCTGCCGCTTCCTCGCGTCCTTCGCGTTTCCCGCTCAAGGAGCCCGTTTCGTGAGTCCGTTCGTCCTCACCCGCACCCTCCCCCTCGACGCGACGGCCGCCGCCCTGCGGGCGGACGTGGCCGAAGGCCTGACCCGCTCGCCCAAGGAACTGCCCCCCAAGTGGTTCTACGACGCCCGCGGCAGCGAGCTCTTCGACGAGATCACGCTGCTTCCTGAGTACTACCCGACGCGCGCCGAGCGCGAGATCCTCATCGCCCGGGCCGGCGACATCGCCGCGGCCACCAGCGCCCGTACGCTCGTCGAGCTGGGCTCGGGCTCCTCGGACAAGACCCGCCACCTGATCCGGGCCCTGGCGGAGCTGGAGACCTACGTCCCCGTCGACGTCAGCGAGAGCGCGCTCTCCGGTGCCGCGCGGACGCTGCTGGCCGAGCACCCGGCGCTGACCGTGCACGCCCTCGTCGCCGACTTCCAGTACGGGCTGGCCCTGCCCGACGTGCCCGGGCCGCGCATCGTCGCCTTCCTCGGCGGCACCATCGGCAATCTGCTGCCGGCCGAGCGCGCGACGTTCCTCGCCGGCATCCGCTCCGGCCTCGCCCCCGGCGACGCGCTGCTGCTCGGCACCGACCTGGTCAAGGATGAGCGGGTGCTCGTACCGGCCTACGACGACGCCCAGGGGGTCACCGCCGCCTTCAACAAGAACGTCCTGACCGTCATCAACCGCGAGCTCGGCGCGGACTTCGACCCCGGCGACTTCGACCACGTCGCCCTGTGGGACGCGCGGCGCGAGTGGATCGAGATGCGGCTGCGGGCCCGGACGCCGGTGGTGGCCAAGATCCCCGCGCTGGACCTGGCCGTGCACTTCGAGCCGGGCGAGGAGCTGCGGACCGAGGTATCCGCGAAGTTCCGCCGGGAGGGCGTCCGAGCGGAGCTTGCGGCGGCCGGGCTGGAGCTCACCCACTGGTGGACGGACGAGGAGGACCGGTTCGCCCTGTCCCTGTCGGTGCCGGTGGTGCCGTAGCCCCCCTGCCTCCCCCGCCTCGCGCCGGCGCGGGAGGTGGGGCACGGTGGGACCATGTCCAACCACACCTATCGGGTGACAGAGATCGTCGGCTCCTCGCAGAAGAGCGTGGACGAGGCGATCCGCAACGGGATCAACCGCGCCGCGCAGACGCTGCGGGAGCTGGACTGGTTCGAGGTGACCCAGATCCGCGGCCACCTCGAGAACGGTGCGATCGCGCACTACCAGGTGGGCCTCAAGGTCGGGTTCCGGCTGGAGGACGCCTAGGGGCGGCCGCCGGAACCGACGGTGACCGGCAGCGCCTTGAGGGCGTGGGACCGGAACGAGGCACGCCGGCGCAGCGTCCGCGGCGCGGCCGCGAGGCCGATGCGCGGGAAGCGCTCCAGCAGGGTGCCCAGCGCGATCGCGGTCTCCATGCGGGCGAGCGGCGCGCCGAGGCAGTAGTGCAGGCCCTGGCCCAGCGAGAGGTGCTGCTTGTCCTCGCGGTGGATGTCGAACGCGTCCGGGTCCCGGTGGCGTTCGGGGTCGCGGTTGGCGGAGGCGATGCCGAGCATCACGGTGTCCCCGGCCGGAATGCGCACGCCCTCGATGTCGACGTCCTGCGTGGGGAACCGGCGGATGGCCCACTGGTTGGGGTGGGCGTGGCGCAGGATCTCCTCGACCGCGCCCGGCAGCAGGCCGGGGTCGGAGCGCACCGCGTCCAGCTGCGCGGGGTGGCCGAGCAGGGTCAGCAGGCCGTTGGTGATGAGGTGCTGGGTGTTCTCGCTGCCGGCGAGCAGGATGAGGAAGGCGAGGGAGACCAGTTCGTCCTCGCTGAGCCGGTCCCCCTCGTCGCGGGCGGCGATCATCGCCGACAGCAGGTCCTCCCCGGGGGCGGCGCGCCGGGCGGCGACCAGGTCCAGCAGGAAGCGGTGGATGTGGCCGACGCTCTCCGCGATCTGGCCGGGGTACGCGGGGTCGAACATCGCGCCCGCCCAGGCTGAGAACGGGCGCCGGCTGTCCTCGGGCACGCCGAGCAGGTCCCCGATGACGATCAGCGGCAGCGGATTGGCGTAGTGCTCGACCAGGTCGGCCGCGCCGTCGTGGGCGGCGAGCCCGTCGGCGAGGCGGTCGGCCGCGGCCCGTACCCGCCCGCGCAGGTCTTCGACGCGGCGGGGGGTGAACGCCTTGGACACCAGGCGGCGCAGGCGCAGGTGGTCGGCGGGGCCGATGTTGAGCAGGTTGGCGTCCAGGGCCGGCGGCAGAGTGAAGCCTTTGTAGCCGTTGCGGGAGTGGGCCTTGTCGACCGAGAGCCTGCCGTCGCCCAGCCCGGCGCGCACGTCCCGTTCGCGCAGCACCAGCCAGATCGGGGAGCCGTCCGGGGTGGTGACGTGGTGCACCGGGCCTTCGGCGCGCAGCCGGGCGTACACGGGGTAGGGGTCGTCGAAGAACGCCGTGTCGAACGGCATGGGCAGGGTCATGCTGTTTCCTCGGTCCGGGTGCTCGTGGTGTCCGCCAGGGCCGCGGTGACGAGGGGCGAGCCGGCGAACGCGCGGGCCAGCCTGCGCTGGAAGGCCAGTTCGGCGGCGAGGTCGCCCGGTTCGGCGACGCGCGGGGCGTGGGTGTGTCCGGCCGGCTGCCGCTGTGCGGCCTTCGCCTGGATCGCGGCGCGGAGCTGGGCCGCTTCGACGACGACGGCCACGTCGTCGCCTTGCAGCTGCGCGGCCTCGGCCCGGCGGCGGGCGGCGTCGGCCACGGCGGGGTCCATCCAGGTCCGCAGGGACCACTGGGCGTCGCGGATCTCGACCACCGTGCGGTACAGCCGGGTGCGCAGGTCCGCCCGGGGGTCCAGCGGTATGACGGGTTCGGGCACCAGGGCGGTGACCTCGCGGTGGAAGGGGACCAGCTCGCGGTAGGTGAGGCGGTCCCTGACGCCGTCCGCGAGGGTGCTGAGGTGGCGTCCCCAGTCGGGGATCGTCCAGCCGATGATCTTGGTGATGGTGGCGATGGTGACGGCGAGCTGGGCGATGGGTTCCCAGGCGCGTCCGTCGGTGCCGAACTGCCCGGCGATGACGTCCGCGGCCCGGCAGCCGCTGTAGACCAGGGCGAACGGCAGGGTGAGGGCGATCAGGAGCAGGCCGCGGCGCAGCCACGGGGTGGCGGCGACCTTGGCGTAGCGCCAGCCCAGGATGCCGACGTCGATCTGGTTCGCCGTGTAGGCCACGAGGTAGACGGTGATGTACGCGGGGTAGTACTGGGCCTTGGACAGGGCGAAGTCGTTCGGCGCCTCCCGCTGGATGGTGGCCGCCGAGAAGAGCGTCACCATCGTGACGAGGACCAGGGCGAGGGCGATGAGGCGGGGCACCGCCTTGCGCCAGGCGGTGGCCCGTTCGTGGGTGAGGTGCAGCAGCACCAGCTGCTGGCAGGCGGACATCAGCACCACGCAGCTCTGGGTGAGCAGTCCGGAGAAGTTGACGATGCCCGCGGCCCGGCTGGTGGCCACCCATACGACGGGGGTGGAGACGGTGTAGGTGATCCCCAGGAGGAGGAAGTTGCCGGTCAGCGCCAGTTGTGCGGCGGACCGGTCGGTGCGCAGGACGCGGGTTTTGTACAGCAGGGCCAGCCACGCCACGCCGGCGCAGACGGGGTACAGGACGCTATTCATCTCTCCCTCGGAGGGTCGGGGACTCCAGGGCGGCGAGCCGGGCGGCCAGTTCCCGGGCTTCGGGCGGCACGGTCCAGGTGCGTTGTGCCGTCCAGGTGCCGATCTGGCGGCCGATGAGGGAGCCGACGAGCTCCGCTTCGAGTTCGACCTCGGAGTGCTCGTGTTCGCGGCCCAGCACTCTGCGCACCATCTCGGGGTCGAGGGAGGGCAAGAGGAGCCGGGAGGAGTCGGCGGTCATCACGGGGGCCGCGTCGTGGTCGCAGACGACGTGGCCGATCTCGTGGAGGATCACCTGGTGCTGGTGGACGGGGGCGAGGCGTTGTTCGAAGACGACGTAGTCCTGGGCCTCGGCGGAGACCCACAGCCCGTCGGGGCTGCCGAGGGGCAGGTCCAGGGGGATGAGGTGGATGGGGCGGCCGTGCAGGCTGCTGATGTGCGCGCAGACCTCGTCGATCGTCAAGGTGCCCCGGGCGGGCAGGCCGAGGGCCCGTACCCGTTCCTCGCACTGTTCCCTGATGCCTCCCGGGCGCTTGCCGCCCGGTCCGAACCGCCATCTCACCACGATCACCGTCTCCTCACCCGCCCCGGCCCGGCGGCGTCAGCCGCGTGGCGCCACCGTCGCGAGCACCTGCGGCAGCGGGTACCAGTCGGCGGTGGCGAAGCTGGCGTGGGCTCTGGCCAGGAGGGAGACGCGCTCGCGGGCCTGGGCTTCGGTGGGGCGGGTGACGTCGATGGCGGGCGGCACGTTGTGGGCGTCGGTCATGACGAGGAGGTAGTGCCGGCTGTCGTACCAGGCGGTGTCGATGCCGCCCTTGAGGTAGGTGGCGGCGTCGCCGTCGAAGAGCACGAACCAGGGGCGGATGCCGGCGTCGGCGTAGCGGGTGCGCGGGTCGCCGGGGACCGCGCCGTGGACTGCGGGGAAGGCGCCGGCCTCGCGGATGCGGCCGGCGGCGGCGAGGTCGCGCAGGTGGGTGGCGTACTCGCGGTCGGTCCACAGGCGGTCGGCGGGGTTGCGCTCCTCGACGGTGCCGGGGATGAGTTCCACGAGGAACTTGCCGGCCAGGGCGGAGCGGTCGGCCCAGCGCCCGGCCCGTGCGGCCTCGTCGAGGGTGGCGTGCTCGCCCAGCAGGTCGGCGGGGCGGTAGAGGGCGTCGCCGAGCCGGCTGGTGAGCAGGGCGTCGAGCTCGGCGGGGCCGCGGCCGCTGTCGGCGTTGAAGCCGTCCTTCATCTCGACCTTGAGCAGCACCGGCCGGTGGCCGGGGTGGGCGTCGTGCCAGGCGCGGATGTCGGCGAGGCAGCCGGCGAGGGGCTGGTTGCGGGACTTGGTGCGCAGTTCGGCCGGCGAGCCGGCGCCCTCGCAGTTGTTGGCGTTGCGCAGCGGGTTGGCGTGGGAGACGCGGAAGGAGCTGCCGCCGAAGCCGTTGGACCAGACGTCGAGCTCCAGGAGGGAGGCTCCGGAGTCCAGGGCGTCGGCGAAGTAGGGGTATTTGGCCTGTTCGTAGGCGTTGTGCACCCCCACCGAGGTGGTGGCGGCGTAGGAGAGGGGCCGGGCGGGTGCCGCTCCGGCGGGGGCCGTCGGGGCGGCCAGTGCGGCCGCCACCGCGACCGCGGTCACTCCGGTTCGTATGGCCGTCCGCAAGGTCCCCACCACTTTCGTCTCCGTGCTCGGTGATCGCTGATGTGATCGATGAGCAGGTTACGGGAGTTGACCAAGTGGTAGGGACCCCAGGTCTCAGCCGGCGGCGTAGACGTCCTCGACGTAGCGTCCGGCGTCGGTCAGTTCGCGCAGCCACGCGTCGGCGGCGCGGGCGTCGGAGCCGGTCCGGCGGGCGTGGAGGTCGCGCAGGGCGGCGCGTACGCCCGGTGCCATGCGGGCGCCGTCGCCGCAGACGTACACCCGCGCCCCGGACTCCAGCAGGGACCAGATCTCGTCGCCCTCGGCGGCCAGGCGGTGCTGGACGAACGGGCCGCCGCCGGCCTCCGGCCGGGCGCTGAAGGCGGGGCGCACGGAGACCGCGCCCGCCTCCTGCGCCGCGTGGAGCTCGGCGCGGTGCAGGAAGTCGGCGTCGGGGTCGTCGCAGCCGAAGTACAGCAGGGCGGGCGCCGGCCGGGTGCCGGCCGCGGCGAGGGCGGCGCGGTCGGCGACCACGCCCCGGAAGGGGGCCAGTCCCGTGCCGGCGGCGATCATCACGACCGGGGTCCGCTCGTGGTCGGTGACGCGGAACGCCTCGCGGCACGGCTGGACGCGGGCCAGGACGGTGTCGCCGGGCCTCAGTCCTGCGAGGTGCGCGGAGCCGGTGCCGCGGAACTCGCCCCGGCCGGAGCGGGCAGGTGCCTGCAAGAGGGAGACCATGAGGTCGACGTGGCGGGCGTCGACGGCCGGGGAGGAGGAGATGGAGTAGTGCCGCGGGCGCATCGGGGGCAGCAGCTCGAGCAGGGCGGCGGGGCCGAGGGCGCCGCGCAGGGCGGGGTGGTCCTCGATGAGGTCCAGGACGGTGCGCGGGTCCTCGGCGGCGACGCCGCGCAGGGCTTCCTGCTCGGGCGGGCAGGGGTTGCGGTCGGCCAGCGCCTGAAGCTGACGGGGCGTCGGGCCCTGTTGCAGTTCCAGGTGGTGGGAGAGGAGTTCGCCGGCGGTCAGCGGCCTGTCGACGGGAAGGCTGTCGCGTCCGGGGCGGTGCGGGTGGACGGACAGGACGGTGGCGGGGTCGACGCCGAAGAGGGCGGCGGCGCGGTCGACGAGGCGGGGGTCGTTGACGGGCAGGACGGTGAGGTGGTCGGCGGTGCGGTAGGTGACGCCGTCGGGGAGGGCCAGGCGCAGGAAGCGCTTGGTGCGCGGGTGGGCGGGGTCGGTGAGTTCATGGGCCTCGGTGACTGTCATGGGCACCATGTCGTGCCGGGCCGCCAGGGCCGAGAGCGGGCCACCGGTGATCTCGGTGACGCTGTGGGCGGGGCCGTCGGGCGACGCCGGCCGGGCCGCGCCGGCGCTCGCCGGGTCGCCGTAGTGCTCCAGGAGCGTCCGGGTCAGGGCCCGGGTGAACTCCTCCACGGCGCCGTTCAGGTCGCCGGAGGCGTCGGCCTCGGCGCGGGGCAGCAGGCGCGTGCCGCCGAGGGCTTCGAGGCGCTCGTCGAGGAGGGTGGGCACGCGCTGGTAGGTGGCGGCCCAGTTGCGGTCGCCGATGCCGAGGACCGCGTAGGGCACCCCAGCGGCCGCGCCCGGTCCGGCCTCGCGCTCGGCCCACTGCGTGAAGCGGGCGGCGTCGTCCGTGGGGCGGCCGTTGTACGAGGCGGCGACGACGACCACGGGGGTGCCGGCGGGCAGGGCGCCGGTGTGCTCGTCGAGCGGGGCGAGGGCGGCGTCGAAGCCGAGGCGGCCGGCCTCGTCGGCGATGCCCCGGGCCAGGTCGCGGCAGGTGCCGTAGTTGGAGCCGTGCAGGACCAGCAGGCCGGTGCCCTGGCCGGCGCGGGTGGGCAGCCCGGGGTCGTCGCTCCGGTCGGTGCGCACTGTGGTGGAGGTGCCGCCGGGGAAGGCGCCGCGGCCGAGGGTGCGGTCGGCGGAGGTGCGGCGCGCGAGGGTGAGGGTGAAGCCGTCGGGCTTGAGGGTGAGGGTCTCCTTGACGCGCAGCCGGTAGCCGGCGCTGTCGACGAGGCGGTAGCGGTGGACCAGGAGGGCCAGCAGCATGGTGGCCTCGTGCAGGGCGAACTGGCGTCCGATGCAGGCGCGTTCGCCGGTGCCGAAGGGTTTGTAGGCGTGCGGTGAGCGGGCCGCCTCCGCCTCGGGTGCGAAGCGTGTGGGGTCGAACAGCTCGGGGTTGTCGCCCCAGACGGGGTCGCGGTGCAGCATCGGGGTGAGGACGGTGACGCCTTCCCCCGCGCGCAGCGGGTAGCGGCCGCCGAGCAGGGTGTCCTCGCGGGGTTCGCGGACGAAGGCGGCCGCGGTGGGCCACAGCCGCAGGGCCTCGCTCAGGACCTGGCGGGTCCAGCGCAGCCGGCCTATGTCCTCGAAGGTCGGGTCCGGGTCCTCGGCGTCGCCCCACAGCTCGTCGGCCTCGCGCTGGGCCAGGCGCAGCGAGACGGGGTCCTTCAGGAGGTGGTGGAGGGCGAAGGACAGTGCCCCGGAGGTGGTTTCGTGGCCGGCGATGAGGAAGGTGATGACCTGGTTGCGGATGTTGGCCGCGTCGAGGGTGGTGCCGTCGGCGGGGTGCGGGGCGCCGAGCATGAGGCCGAGGAGGTCGTCGGTGCGGGTGTCGCCGGAGGCCGTGCGGGCGCTGACGACGTCGTCGACGACGGTGGTCAGGAAGGCGGCGTCGGCCCGGAAGGCCGCGTCCTCGGCCACGTAGTCCCCGCCGGGGTCCCGGCCCAGCTGGTTCATGCTCCACTCCAGGCAGCGCACCATGGCGCCGACGAAGGGGTGCGGTTCGCCGCCGCGTGCGAAGGACTCGAAGTCGTAGCCGAACCCGGCCAGTCCGATGGTGTCGAGGGTCATCCGCGTCATGTCCTCGGGGACGTCGACGGGGGTGCCGGCGGCGAGGTGGGCGTCCCAGGAGTCGATGAGCCGGCGGGCGACCTTGACCATGGCCGGGTGGTAGGCACGCATCGAGCCCAGGGCGAAGGCGGGCATCAGGATGTCGTGCGCCTTGGCCCAGTTGGGTTCGTGGTTGTAGGCGGTGAACAGGCCGTCGGCGGTGAACTCGCGGACGTTCTCCAGGGCCGGGCCGACGTGCTTGGTGAAGCGTTCCTCGTCGGCGAGCTCGGCGACCAGGTCGAGCGAGGTGACGAAGAGCCGGTCGCTGTCGTGCAGGCGGCGCCGGAAGATCGGTCCGTGCCGGCGGGCCAGGCGCATCGCCTGCTGCAGGGGGGTGCCGGTGGCCCCGACGGCGGAGACGTCCACAAGGGGAATGGCGGCCGCGGGGGCCTGGGTCACATACGTCATGCGTTCAGCCTCGCCGCCCCGCCTCGGACCGCCCGGCCCGCGGACTACATGATTGTGCAGTGGCTCCCGGCGCGTCGCGCTTGCGCACGTGCCGGGGCCGGGCACCGAGGTGGGCGAGCGAGGAGACCGGGTCCGTGAACAGCGAGCAGTTCTTCGCGTGGCGCAATTACTTCCTCATGCTGCTCGACCGCGTCCCGGTGCCGATCGCCATCTGTACGTGCGAGGGCGTGGTGACCATGGCCAACCCGGCCATGGCCGCCCAGTGGGGCCTGTCCCCCGGCCAGGTGCGGGGCCGCAGGCTGCTGGACCTCTTCCGGCCCAGCAGCAGCGCCGCCGGCCAGCTCGGCAGGCTCGCCGAGGCGCTGCGGCTGGGCCACCGGTCCCGCTACACCATCGACGTGCGCTGGCGGCAGGGCGCGCGGGAGCCCGAACGGGAGGGCGAGCTGCTGGTGGACCCGGTGGGCGATCCCTCCCCGGAGTTCCCGACGCTGCTGGCGGTGCTGCGGGTACGGGACGAGCCCGTGGCGCGGGAGCCGGTGGCCGAGGTCAGCGAGGTGGAGGGGCTGATCCTCGCGCTGGTCGCCGCCGGGGCCACGACGGCCGCCATCGGCAAGGCGGTCGGGCTGACGGTGGACGGCGTCAACTACCACGTGGGCCGGCTCACCCGGCGCTGGCGCGTGCCCAACCGCACGGCCCTGGTGGCCAAGGCGTACGTGCTGGGCGTGCTGGCTCCCGGGCAGTGGCCGCCGGCGCCTCCCGCCGCTCAGCGCCCGCGGGGCGGGTGACGCAGCACGCAGTCCCCGCACATACCGCCGCCGGCCACCCGGTAGTACAGGCAGCAGGTGCGCCGCTCGAAGACCGGGCCGCCGCGGGTGCGGCGCAGGGTGCCGGTGTCGCGCAGCAGCGGGTCCCGGAACAGGGCCCGGGTGAGGGCGAGCGCGTGGTCGGCGTCCTGTGGGCGGTTGTGCTCCAGGCACCAGGTGTGCAGGACGCGCAGGGAACCGGCCAGGGAGGACGCGGCGTTGCCCCACAGCAGCCGGGCCGAGACGGGCGTCGCGGCACGGGTGGCGTGGTGCAGGGGGACCAGCAGGCCGTGCAGCACGGCGGCCGAGATCCGCTCGGCCTGCCCGGCCGGGTCCGCGGCCGGCGCGACGGCGGCCGGTGCGGGGAGCAGGAGGTCGTCGGGGGCGCTGCGGGCCGGGTGCCACCGCAGATCGCCGCCGGCCAGGTCGGGGACCCGCCCGGTCAGGACGGCCGAGCCGAGCGCGATGGACGTCAGCCGGCCCGCGATGCCCTGGAAGGCGATGGAGGCGGCCACGCGGCGGTCCGCCGTCCCCAGCCGCTCGGCGACGGTCTCCACGCGCAGCCGCACGGCCTCTTCGCCCAGGGGCAGATAGCCGCTGTCGGCGCCTTCGGGGTCGTCGCCGGTGCGCAGGGCGAAGAACGGCCCGACGTCGGCGAGTTCGCGAAGGCGCATGGGCCGGTCGGTTCCTTCGGTCGGTCGTCCGCCCCGCGGGGCGGGGCAGGGGGTCGAAAGCGACCAGTATGCCCGGGCGGTGTCCGTCAGCAGAACTCCGCCCGCAGCACGTCCCCCGCGGCCCTGGTCCCGGCGAGCCAGTCGCCGTTGAAGTCGAGGACCAGCCGGTGCCCCGCGTCCCGGGTGGCGTAGGCGATGCTCTGCGTGCCGTAGAAGAGGCCGTCGTGGCCCCACACCTCCACCCCGCACGGCAGCCGGTACCGGAACAGCCCCAGTCCGGTGGCGATGTCCGGTTCGTTGCCCATGGGGACCGTGGTCGTCATCCGCGTCAGTTGCGCCGGCGGGAGCAGCCGGCCGCCGAGCAGCGCGCCCAGGAAGCGGTCGAGGTCGGCGGTGGTGGAGATCATGTCGCCGACGGCCCACAGCAGGGACGCGTTGAACTCGGTGACGTCGTGCGTGGTGCCCGGGTCGTCGTGGAAGCGGGTGTAGGCCCGCCCGCTCGGCCTGGGGAGCCTGCCGTCGGCGCCGGGCAGGGTGGTGGAGTGCAGGCCGAGCGGTTCGGTGATGCGCCGGCGCAGCTCGGTCGCGTACGGACGGCCGGTGACCCGTTCGACGATCATCGCGGCGAGGGTGTACTCGGTGTTGGAGTAGGACCAGCCGGTGCCCGGCTCGAAGGTGGGGGCGTGTGTCATGGCGAGCCGGACCAGCTGTTCGCCGCTCCAGGCGTCGTGGCGGTGCTCGAGGAAGGCCTTGCCGTAGGCCTTCTCGCGGACGGTGGGGTCGTCGAGGTAGTTGAAGACTCCGCTGGTGTGGTTGAGCAGCTGAGCGATGGTGATCCTCCGGCCGTCGTGGCCGTTCCCGCGCACCACCCCGGGCAGTCGCGCGTCGACCGTGTCGGTCATCGCGACCCGGCCCTCCGCCTCCAGCTGGAGCAGGACGGTCGCGACGAACGTCTTGGCGATGCTGGCGGTCCGGAAGTGGTCCCCGGGCAGGTACGGGCGGCGTGTGGTGAGGTCGGAGACCCCGGCCGAGCCCTCCCACGGGCCCTGCCCGTCATGGGCCCGCGCCAGCACTCCGGGGATGCCGTCGCGGACGGCGGCCTCCATGGCGGCCCGGGTGCGCTCGTGTCCCGCGCCTTCCCCGGCGGGGGTCGCGGAGGGTGCGGCCACGGCCACCGTGAGGGCGGTGACGAGCGCTGCCAGGGCGGCCCGCAGCGTACGCCGGCCGTCGGCGCGTCCCCGCCCGCGCGCACGCCCGGCCCCGGCGTCTGCCATGGTCCCCGCCCCCTGACGACCCGATGCACCCCGCCTGCCCGGGCCAACTCCCCTTCTTCGGCCGACGCGAAACGGATCGGGCCGACTGCTCACCCGAGTAGGTGACGGCAGGCACGGCGCCCGGCGGGTACTTGACCCACCGTCACCTCGTCGTGACAGGCTCGAGCGACATCGATGTCGCTCGAGGGGCGTGGTCGGATGAGACGGGCCGTACACCCACTGCTGCGCCGCACCGGCGTGATGGCTCTCGCCCTCGTGGCGCTGCTGGGCTCCACCGCCCTCGTCCCCCCGGGGCCGGCCGCGGCGACGGCCCCGGACGAGGAGCTGACCGGCCTCGTCAACCCCTTCATCGGCACCCGGAACGAGGGCAACACCTTCCCCGGGGCCGCCGTGCCCTTCGGCATGGTGCAGCTCTCCCCCGACACCGGCCACAGCACGGGCTACGACTACCAGGACCACCACATCCGCGGCTTCAGCACCGTGCATCTGTCCGGCGTCGGCTGCCGCATCGGCGGCGACCTGCCGGTGCTGCCCACGACGGGCGACGTGAAGCAGACGGACAACGCCCGGTACGCCGCCGAATTCAGCCACCGCGACGAGCGGGCCCGCCCCGGCTACTACCGCGTCAGACTGGGCTCCTACGGCGGCATCACGGCGGAGCTCACGGCGACCGCCCACACGGGCCGCCAGCGCTACACCTTCCCGGCCACGCAGAAGGCCAACGTCCTGTTCAACACGGGCCAGTCGCTGCACAAGACGGTCTCCACCAGCGTCGAGATCATCGACAGCCGTACGGTCCGCACCACCATCACGGGGCGCGGCTTCTGCCAGGACACCCGCCCGTACACCGTGCACACCCTCACCCGCTTCGACCGCCCCTTCACCGGCTACGGAACGTGGAACGGCGACGCGCTGGCCGACGGCTCGCGGGCCTCCACCTCGCGCAGCCGCAACGGGGCCTGGGTCCGCTTCGACGCCACCGACGACCGGGACGTCGAGGCCACCACCGCCATCAGCTACGTCGACGCGGCGGGCGCGCAGCGCAATCTGCGCGCCGAGGAGGACGGCTTCGACCGCACGGCCCTCGCGGCGCACGACGCCTGGGAACGGCGGCTGCGCGACGTACGGGTCCAGGGCGGCGGCGCGACGCTGCGCCGGACCTTCTACTCCTCGCTCTACCGCGCCTTCCTCGCGCCCAACATCGGCAGCGACGTCGACGGCCGCTACACCGGCTGGGACCACAAGGCCCATCAGGCCAGGGGCTTCACGTACTACCAGAACTGGTCGTTGTGGGACACCTACCGCACCCAGGCCCAGCTGCTGGCCCTGCTCGCGCCGCGCGAGTCCAGGGACATGGCGCTGTCCGTGCTGCGGATCGACGCGGAGGGCGGCTGGCTGCCCAAGTGGGGCTACGGCCCGGTCGAGACCAACATCATGACCGGTGACCCCGTCACCCCCTACCTGACCAACGCCTTCCAGCACGGCCTGCTCGCCGGGCACGAGGAGGAGGCCTACCGGGTCCTGAGGAAGAACGCGGACGGAATGCCGCCCGCCGCCTCCCCCGCCGTGGGCCGGGAGGGCAACGACCGCTATCTGCGCGACGGTTACGTGCCCCACCTGCCCGACCGGCCCAAGAGCAAGCCCGGCGACTCCGACCTGCACGAGGGCGCCTCGGCCACCTTGGAGTACGCGCTCGCCGACGGGGTGCTCGCCCGGATGGCCCGCGAGCTGGGCCACCGCGCGGACGCCGACCGCTATGCGAAGCGGTCGCTGAACTACCGCAGGCTCTACGACCCGGCCACCGGCTTCTTCCGGCCCCGTGACGCCTCCGGCGCCTTCACCGGGTCCGCCGACCCGGCGAAGAGCCCCGGCTTCCACGAGGGCACGGCCTGGCAGTACCAGTGGCTGGTGCCGCAGGACCTGCCCGGACTGGTGCGGCTGATCGGGGGCAAGGACGCGGCCGACAAGCGGCTCGACTCCTTCTTCGCCTACGACCGCCTGCTCGCCGACCCGGCGCGCACCGCCCGCCAGGTGTGGGTCAACGGCCCGTACGATTACTACAACGCCGACAAGTACAACCCGCAGAACGAGCCGGACCTCATCGCCCCGTACACCTATCTGTCCACCGGCCGCCCGTGGAAGACGACGGACGTGGTGCACGCCGCGCTGACCCTGTTCACCGACAGTCCGGACGGGATGACCGGCAACGACGACCTGGGCACGATGTCGGCGTGGATGGTGCTGTCGGCCATCGGGGTGTACCCGGTGCAGCCGGGCGCGGACGTGTGGGGGCTGAGCACACCGGTCTTCGACCGGGTCGACCTGCGCCTGGACCGGCGCTGGTACCCCCGGGGCCGCTTCACCGTCAGCGCCCCGGGCACCTCGCGGGAGAACCGGTACGTGCGCACGGTGCGGCTGGACGGTGCCGCGTACGACCGCACGTATCTGACGACGGACGCGATCCGCCGGGGCGAGCGGCTGGACTTCACCGTCGGGACGAAGCCCTCCGGCTGGGGGACGACCGCCCGGGCCGTGCCGCCCGCCATCGGCTGATCCCCGCCGCCCCTGCGGGGCGGCGCCTTCCGTCGCCGCCCCGGCTCGGCCATGATGACCGCGATCCCGCCCTGAAGGATCGACGAGAGGACAACGCATGGCCGGGCTCCGGGTTGGTCAGGGCGTACTGCGCCGCAAACCGATCGAGACGATCGAGGAGGCGGAGGAGACCGAGGCCCACGGGGAGCGTCTGACCCGCACCCTGGGGCTGTGGCAGCTCACCGCGATCGGCGTCGGCGGCATCATCGGCGCCGGCATCTTCAGCCTCGCGGGCACGATCGCCAACGGCGTGGCGGGCCCGGCCGTCCTGGTCTCGTTCCTGATCGCGGGCGTGGCGAGCGCGGCGGCGGCGTTCTCGTACGCCGAGTTCGCGGGCCTGATCCCGCGCGCCGGGTCCGCCTATACGTACGGCTACGCGGTGCTCGGCGAGATCGGCGGCTGGTTCATCGGCTGGGACCTGCTGCTGGAGTACACGGCCATCGTCGCGGTCGTGGCCATCGGCATCTCCGGCTACATCAACTTCCTGCTCGCGGAGACGAACACCCAGCTGCCCGACTGGATGCTGGGCGCGCCGGGCACCGGCGAAGGGCACCGGGTGGATCTGTTCGCGGCGGTGCTGTGCCTGCTGATCGCCTATCTGCTGACCATGGGCATCAAGAACGCCGCCCGGTTCGAGACGATCGTGGTGGGCCTGAAGGTCCTGGTCGTGCTGCTGGTGATCATCGTGGGGTTCTTCCACATCGAGAGCTCCAACTACACCCCCTTCTTCCCCTTCGGCGTCAGCGGGGCGTTCACGGGAGCCGCGACGGTCTTCTTCGCGGTGTTCGGCTACGACGCGATGTCCACGGCGGCGGAGGAATCGAAGGACGCGCAGCGCCACATGCCGAAGGCGATCATGTACTCGCTCGCCATCTCGATGGTGCTCTACGTACTGGCCTGCCTGGTCCTGACCGGCATGCAGCCCTACCACGAGATCGACAAGGAAAGCGGCTTCTCGACGGCCTTCAAGGCGGTGGGGCTGAGCGGGATCGCGGACGTCATCGCCGTCGGCGCGATCATCGGCATCCTCACCGTGATGTTCACGTTCATGCTCGGTGTGACCCGGGTGTGGTTCGCGATGAGCCGTGACGGGCTGCTGCCGAAGTGGTTCGCCCACACGCACCCGACGCGGCACGTGCCGACGCGGGTGACGTGGATCGTGGGCGTCGCCTCGGCGCTGATCGCGGGGTTCGTCCCGATCGGCGAGGCGGCGGAGTTGACCAACATCGGCATCCTGCTGGCCTTCGCGGTGGTGTGCACCGCCGTCATCGTGCTGCGCTACCGGCGGCCGGACCTGCCGCGCAGCTTCCGCTGCCCGGGGGTGCCGGTGGTGCCGGCGATCGGGGTCGCGGCGTCGATCTGGCTGATCACCTATCTGGCGTGGCAGACGTGGGTGCGGTTCGCGGCGTGGTTCGCGCTGGGGCTGGTGGTGTACTTCGCCTACTCCTACCGCCACTCGGAGCTGGCGAAGGCGGACGAGCGCGGAATTCCCCGGGATTAGCGGCTTTCCCACCGCCGGAATTGACAGAGGCCTCACCTTTTTTGGCCGACCTGTCTGCCTACCTGAAAAGATATGACTTTCCGGCCATGGCCCGTTCTTTTCGCTCCGTCGCCGCGCTACCTTCGAGGAACAAGCTCGCCGCCCCGCCGCGAGGGCGGCGGCAGGCAACCGACGGGGGCGCGTGATGCGGTCGGTGACGTATCGGATCGAGCGGCTGGACGGCCCCGTGACGGCCCGTCATACGACGTCGGCGCGCTCGTGACCGGCGGGAGCCGGTTCAGCGTACGGATCCGGCTGCAGATCGCGGTGCTGGTCGTGGTGGCCCTGGCCACGTTGTCGGCCACCTGGCAGTTCAGCGGCGCCGGCGGTGCCTATCAGGACGCGGTGCGCGAGGAGCTCAAGCGCCAGGCGGCGGTGCGGGAGGACGTCCGCCACGTCTACGGCGACGAGGCGCCGGGCGCGTTCCGGGCGGCGGCCGCGCGGATACGGGCCGACGCCCTGCGGCCCCTGGAGGACCGGGGGCGGCTGGCCGCGTCCGAGTACGCCCTCGCCGCCCAGAGCGCGCTCGCGTCCCGCGCCACCGCCGGGTCCCTCGGCGACGACGCCTACGTCCACCGCGAGCTCGGCTACGACGTCCCGCGCCGGCTGGCCGACCTGCAGAAGCGCTCGCCCGCGCTGTACGCCCTCGACCCGGGCGCCACGCTGCGCGAGGGCGACCGGTGGGCCCTGTGGGGGCGGATCTCGGTGTGGGTGGCGGTCACGGTCCTCCTCCTGGCCGCGGCGGCCGCGAACGTCCTGCGGCCCGTGCGATGGCGTCGCCCGCCCGCGCCGCCACCGGCCCCCCGGGTGCTGCGGGGGCCCGAACTCCTCCCGCAGCCGGCCACCGCCCCGCCCGGCGACGACCGGCGCGTCGCACGCTTCCGGCTGTTCCTGGCCGCGCTTCTCCTGGCACTGCCCTTCGGCCAGATGGTGGCGGCCTGCGACGAGCAGCGCGGCCAGGCCGAGGCGGCGCGCCGGGCCGCCGGGATCTCCACGGCCGTCGAGGTGAGCGGCCAGCGGACGGCGTTCCTCACCGCGAGCCTGCAGACCGCGCTCGCGGCGGACCTCCAGGCATCCGCACGCCTGTCGGCCGCCCTGAAGGCCGGGGGCTCCCAGGACGCCGCGCACGAGCAGGCCGTGGCCGTGGCCGAGACGAAGGCCGCCGGCCTCATGGCCCGTACGGCGCACTACATGGGCCGGCCCGCGGAACCGGCCGACCGCGTCGACGGAGCCACGTCGGCGGCGCTGCGGACGGAACCACGCCAGTGGCGCACGATGCTGGCCGAGCAGCACCGGCAGGTGGACCGGGCCGAGGCGGCCGGCATGCGCGGATTCGGGCTGGCCGCGGCCACGGCCTTCGCGATCGTGGCCCAGTTGCTGGCCGAAGCGGCCCGCTCCGCGCGCCGCGTCGGCCTCGGCCGGTCCGCCGCGGTCACCGCGCTGGTGTCGGCCACGCTGACGGCCCTGGCCCTGGTGTGAGAGCGGCCTACTTCAGCAGCCGCGACAACCGCCGGTCGGCCAGCGGCTTGCCGCCCGTCTGGCAGGTGGGGCAGTACTGCAGGGAGGAGTCGCTGAAGGAGACCTCGCGGATGGTGTCGCCGCAGACCGGGCAGGGCTGCCCGGTACGGCCGTGGACCCGCAGGCCGCTCTTCTTCTCGGCCTTCAGCTCGGCGGCGGCGTGCCCGCGCGAGCGCTCGACGGCCTCCCGCAAGGTGGTGCCCAGGGCCTGGTGGAGGGCGGCGGTCTCCTCGTCCGTCAGGCTCGCCGCGAGCTTGAACGGCGACATGCGCGCGGCGTGCAGGATCTCGTCGGAGTAGGCGTTGCCGATGCCGGCGATGACGCTCTGGTCGCGCAGGACGCCTTTGAGCTGCCGGCGCTCGCCGCGCAGCACGGCGGCGAACGCCTCGAGGGTGAACTCCGGTGCGAGGGGGTCGGGGCCGAGGCGGGCGATGCCCGGCACGTCGGAGGGGTCGCGGGCGCAGTAGACCGCGAGCCGCTTCTGGGTGCCGGCCTCGGTGAGGTCGAAGCCGTCGCCGCCGGCCAGCCTCACCCGTAGCGCGAGAGGGCTCCTGCCCGGGCGCGGGGGTGTTTCGGGAAGGCTGTCGTGCCAGCGCGTCCAGCCCGCGCGGGCGAGGTGGAAGACCAGGTGGGGGCCGTCGTCGGTGACCACGTCGAGGAACTTGCCGTGCCGCCGCACGGCCGTGACCGCGCGCCCCTCCAGGTCGCTCAGCGGCGGGTCGTAGGTCTTGAGGACGCTCACGGCGGCGGGCAGCACGCGCTCGATCCTGCGGCCGACGAGGCGTTCGGCCAGGAACTCGGTGAGGGCCTCGACCTCCGGCAGTTCCGGCATGGTTCAAGTCTGCCGGAGCGGGCGGAAGCGGCAACTCAGTGGACGGGGGCGGCCCAGTCGATGCGGTAGCCGGTGAGCCAGTCCATGCGCGCGCGGGGGTCCTCGGCCATGCGGCGCTCGACCTCCGCGTCGCGGGCCCGCCGCTCCTGCTCCGTACCGGGGGCGCGCCCGGCCATGGCGCCGCTCAGGGCCACGACCCGCTCGACGCGCTCGCGCCGCAGCCCCTCGTACGCCTCGAACGCCGGCTCGTTGCCGGGCAGGTCGCGCAGGCAGCGGGCGAGGACGACGCCGTCCTCGATGGCCAGGGACGCGCCCTGGGCGGCGTTGGGGGCGGTGGCGTGGGCGGCGTCGCCGACGAGGACGGTGTGGGCGTCGTGCCACACGGGTGTGGTGGGGATGTCATAGGCGTTGATGCCGACGATGTCGTCGCCGGTGGCGGCGGCGATCGCGGCGGCGGGGGTGCGGTCGTCGGCGAAGGCCTCGGTGACGCGGCGGCGCCACTGGGCGGGGGTGGCGGCGGCGAGGACGGCCCGCGGGAGCTCGGCGGCGGGCATGTTGGCGAACCAGTAGGTGGTCCCGTCCGGTGCCCTCGTGCAGCCGAAGAAGGCCCGCTGCCCGTAGTACATGCGGTACGTGCGGTCCGGGACGGGGGCGTGCGCGGCGCGGGTGCGGCCGCAGACGGTGAGCTGGCCCGTGTGCCGGGGCGGGGGCGCGGCCGGATCGAGGAGGGCGCGGGTGCGCGAGCGCAGGCCGTCGGCGCCGACGACCGCGGTGCCCTCGGCGCGGGTGCCGTCCGCGAAGCGGGCCACGACCGTTCCCCCGGGGCGGACGGTGAGGTCGACGAGGCGCTTGCCGTGCTCGACGCGCACGCCCCGGCGGGCGGCCTCGGTGCGCAGGGTGCGGCAGAGCACGGAGCGCCGGAGGGTGCGCGGGCCGAGCCCCGGGTCCCAGGAGCCCGACAGGGGCCGCCGGCCCAGCAGCCGGCCGGTGTCGCTGATGAACTCCACCGTCTCCGCGCCGCAGGAGGCCTCGCGCACGGGCCCGTCGGCGTCGATGGCCCGCAGGGCGGCGAGCCCGTTGGCGAAGAGGGTGAGGAAGGCGCCGGCGTCGTCCGCGCCGGCCGGGAACGCCTCGTAGACGGTCGCGTCGATGCCGGCCCTGTGCAGGGCCATCGCGGTCACGGGTCCGGCGATGCCGCCGCCGATGATCAGGACATGGGCCATGGTCTTGCTCCGCCCCCACACGTCGATCCCGGTCGAACACGTGACCAAGACGTAACCAGAAGGGGTGCACTCCGTCCAGAGCGCGTGGCTACGCCCGCAGGGCCTCGGCCAGATAGGGCGCCGTCACACTCGCCGCCGACCGCGCCACCTCCTGCGGCGTGCCCGCGGCGACCACCCGGCCGCCCTCCGCGCCGCCGCCCGGCCCCAGGTCCAGGACCCGGTCCGCGCCCGCCACGACGGCCATATCGTGCTCGACGACCACCACGGTGTTGCCCGCCTCGACCAGACCGTGCAGCTGGCGCAGCAGCACCTCGGTGTCGGCCGGGTGCAGCCCGGTCGTGGGCTCGTCCAACACGTACAGGGTGTGTCCGCGGTGGGTGCGCTGCAGCTCGGTGGCGAGCTTGATGCGCTGCGCCTCCCCGCCGGACAGCTCGGTGGCGGGCTGCCCCAGGCGCAGGTAGCCCAGGCCCACGTCCTGCAGGGTGCGCAGGCCGCGCCGTGCGGCGGGCACGTCGGCGAGGAAGGAGGCGGCCGCGTCGACGGTCATGTCGAGCACGTCGGCGATGCTCGCGCCCCGGTAGGCGATCTCCAGCGTCTCGGGGTTGTAGCGCGCTCCCCCGCAGGCGGTGCAAGGGGCGTACGTACCGGGCAGGAACAACAGCTCGACGGCGACGAACCCCTCGCCCTGGCAGACCTCGCAGCGCCCGGCGACGACGTTGAAGGAGAAGCGGCCGGCGCCGTAGCCCCGGGCGCGGGCCTCGTCGGTCGCGGCGAAGACCTTGCGCACGGCGTCGAAGAGGCCGGTGTAGGTCGCCAGGTTGGAGCGCGGCGTACGGCCGATCGGCTTCTGGTCGACGCGCACGAGCCGGTCGACGGCCGCGAGCCCCTCGGCTTTCACCTCCGGCTGCCGCCCCTCCAGGTGCGCGGCCACGGTCTCCGCCAGCGCCTCCCCCACCAGCGTCGACTTGCCCGAACCGGAGACCCCGGTGACGGCGGTGAAGACCCCGAGCGGGACGTCCACGTCGAGGTCGCGGAGGTTGTGCCGGGTGACGCCGCGCAGCGCCAGGACGCCCGAGGGCTCGCGGGGCGTACGGGCCCGGGGCCCGGCCCCGTCGGGGAAGACGAACCGGCGCGTCGCGGAGCCGGCCACCTCGGCCAGCCCGTCCACCGGCCCGCTGTAGAGCACCCGCCCGCCGTGCTCGCCCGCCGCGGGCCCGACGTCCACGATCCAGTCGGCGCGGCGGACGACGTCCATGTGGTGCTCGACGACGAACAGCGAGTTCCCGGCCGCCTTGAGCCGGTCCAGGACGGTCAGCAGGGCGGCGCTGTCGGCCGGGTGGAGACCGGCGGAGGGCTCGTCCAGGACGTAGACGACGCCGAAGAGGCCGGAGCGCAGCTGGGTGGCGAGCCGCAGCCGCTGCAGCTCGCCGGCCGACAGGGTCGGGGTGGGGCGGTCGATGCTGAGGTAGCCCAGGCCGAGCTCGGTGAGCACCTCGATGCGGGCGACCAGGTCCCGGGCGAGCGCCGCGGCGACCCCCTCGCCGTCCCGCACGGGGCGCAGCGTCCGCGCCAGGGCGTCCAGCGGCAGCGCGGCGAGCGCGGCGATGTCCCGCCCGGCGAACGTGACGGCCAGCGCCTCGGGCCGCAGCCGCCGCCCGTCGCACACCGGGCACGCCCCGCTGACCAGGTGCCGCTCGGCACGGGCCCGCAGGGCGGCGCTCTTGGAGTCCGCGTAGGTGTGCAGCACGTAGCGGCGGGCGCTCATGTACGTGCCCTTGTAGGGGCGTTGGATGCGCTCGGCGTCCCGTACGGGGTGCACGGTGACGACGGGTTGCTCGTCGGTGAAGAGGATCCACTCGCGGTCCGCCCGCGGCAGCTCCCGCCAGGGCCGGTCGACGTCGTACCCGAGCGTGTCGAGGATGTCCCGCAGGTTCTTGCCCTGCCACGCGCCCGGCCAGGCGGCGATGGCTCCCTCGCGGACGGACAGCGACGGGTCGGGGACCAGCGAGTCCTCGGTGACCCGGTGGACGCGCCCCTGACCGTGGCACTCCGGGCAGGCCCCGGTGGCGGTGTTGGGCGAGAAGGCGTCGGAGTCCAGCCGCGCGGCCCCTTCGGGGTAGGCGCCGGCGCGGGAGTAGAGCATGCGCAGCGAGTTGGAGAGCGTGGTGACGGTGCCGACGGAGGAGCGCGAGGTGGGCGCGGACCGCCGCTGCTCCAGCGCCACGGCGGGTGGCAGCCCGCTGACCTCGTCCACCTTGGGCGCGCCGACCTGGTGGATGAGGCGGCGCGCGTAGGGGGCGACGGACTCGAAGTAGCGGCGCTGGGCCTCGGCGTAGACGGTGCCGAAGGCGAGGGAGGACTTGCCGGAGCCGGAGACTCCGGTGAAGACGACGAGGGCGTCTCGGGGGATGTCGACGTCGACGGCCTTGAGGTTGTGCTCGCGGGCGCCGCGCACGCGGACGTAGGGGTCGTGCATGACTTGATCATTCCCCACCCCGCCCCTTCCCGTAACTGGGGCTCCGCCCCAGACCCCGGTCCTCAATCTCCCCCAGCTACCGCTGGGAGGTACCCCCAGACGGGCTGAAATTGAGCCCGTCCGGCGATTGAGGACAAGAAACGGTGAAAGGGCGGGATCGGGGAAGAGCCCTCCGGGGTGCCAAGCTGAGGGCATGCACGACACCCCACCCGCCCACGTCCTCGTCGTGGACGACAACCCCACCGTCGCCGAGATCGTGGCGGGCTACCTCACCCGCGCCGGCTTCACCGCCGCCAGGGCGGCGGACGGCCCCGCCGCCCTGGCGGCGGCCGCCGCCGTCCGGCCCGATCTCGTCGTCCTCGACCTCATGCTCCCCGGCGGCATGGACGGCTTCGCGGTGTGCCACGCGCTGCGCCGCGACCACGGCGCCCTCCCCGTGATCATGCTGACGGCCCGTGGCGAGGAGGAGGACCGCATCCTCGGCCTCGAGGTCGGTGCGGACGACTACGTCACCAAGCCCTTCAGCCCCCGCGAGCTCGTCCTGCGGGTGCGGTCGGTCCTGCGCCGCGCCCACGCCGCGGGTGCGCCCGGCCCGGCGGGCACGCCGCCGCTGCGCGCGGGGGGCCTGGCGCTGGACCCCGCGGCCCGGCGCGTCACCAAGGGGGGCGCCGAAATCTCCCTCACGGTCCGCGAGTTCGACCTCCTGGCGTTCCTGCTGCGCCACCCCGGCCGGGCCTGCGCCCGTGAGGAGCTGATGCGGGAAGTGTGGGGCTGGGAGTTCGGCGACCTGTCCACGGTGACCGTCCATGTGCGGCGGCTGCGCGGCAAGGTCGAGGACGACCCGGCGCGGCCGAGGCTGATCCAGACCGTCTGGGGCGTCGGCTACCGCTTCACCGCGCCGGGGCTGGACGGTGAGCCCGGCCGTGCGTGACGTCGCGCTCATCGCCTTCTACGCCCTGCTCGGCGCGGTCGCCGCCGGGTTGTTGGGGGCCCTCGCGCTGCGGGCCCTGCGCCACCGGTCGGTCGCGGTGTCCCTGACCGTGGTGGCCGCGGTCCCGGTGACCGCGATGCTGGCCGGGACGCTGGCCGTCGCGTGGGCGATGTTCCTGTCCTCGCACGACCTGACCGTCGTGACGACGGTGTGCGCGATGGCCGCCGTGGTCTCCCTCGCCACGGCGCTGCTCCTGGGCCGCTGGGTGGTGGCGCGCAGCGCCGCCCTGACCCGGGCGGCCCGTTCCTTCGACGAGGGCGGCTTCGCCGCCCCGGACGGCGGGGCCACGGCGGAACTGGCCGAGCTGGGCCGGGAGCTGGCGGCGACCAGTGCCAGGCTCGCGGCGTCGCGGGAGCGCGAACGCGCCCTCGACGCGTCCCGGCGCGAGCTGGTCGCCTGGATCTCGCACGACCTGCGGACCCCGCTGGCGGGGCTGCGCGCGATGTCGGAGGCGCTGGAGGACGGCGTGGCCGAGGACCCCGGGCGCTACTTCCGTCAGATCCGCACCGAGGTGGACCGGCTCAACGCCCTGGTCGGCGATCTCTTCGAGCTCTCGCGCATCCACGCGGGGGCGCTGCCGCTGCACCCGAGCCGCATGTCGGTGTACGACCTGGTCGGCGACGCGCTGGCCGGCGCCGGGCCGCTGGCGCGCGAGCACGGCGTGCGTCTGGTGGGCGGGGAGGTCGACGCGGTCCCGGTCGAGGTCGACGGCAAGGAGATGACCCGGGTCCTGGGGAACCTCCTCGTCAACGCCATCCGCCGCACCCCCGCCGACGGCACGGTGGCGGTCGCCGCGCGGCGGGCGGCCGGCACGGTCGTGGTGTCGGTCACCGACGAGTGCGGGGGCATCCCGGAGGAGGACCTGCCGCGCGTCTTCGACACGGGCTGGCGCGGTTCGGCGGCGCGTACCCCCGAGGCCCACGGGCACGGCGGCGCGGGCCTGGGGCTGGCGATCGTCCGCGGCATCGTCGAGGCGCATGCGGGCCGGGCGACGGTCCGCAACGTCCCGGGCGGCTGCCGCTTCGAGGTGACGCTGCCCGCGGCCCGCCCCTAGGGGCGGGCCGACGGCGTCAGCGCGGACACCGCCGCACCCCGTGGAGGGTGATCGGAGCCCAAGGCGCTGACGTGATCAGGGGGTGTGCGTCACGATGCAGCCCTCTGGCAGTGCGACGACCGTGAAGCGAACGGGATGGCCCATGTCCGACACCGATACCGCCGCGGGCCCTTTGCACAGGATCGCCGCGGCGATCGACCGGGAGCGGGACCCCTCCTCACGGACATGTCTGACGTGCGGCGGGCCGACCCGGGTGGTGGTGCGGGAGGAGTCCGCGGGCAACGGCCGGCCCGTCATCAGCGCGCGCAAGGAGTGCGAGGGCAAGGGGTGTGCGCGCCCCTGACCCGCCGGCCGTCCGGGCGCGCCCGGCTCACGGGTCGGTGACGGCGGCGGGCGTGGCCGGGGCCGTACGGGCCGCCCAGCGCTGTTCGACCTTGGCCAGGCGCCAGTAGGCGAGCGCGACGGCCCACACCACCACGAACAGCCCGACGATGACGAACCCGACGTTGTCCAGGTCGAGTCCGGCGATCCAGCCGGTCACCGCGTCGTCGAGGCCGAGCTTCTCGTGCAGGACGCCGACCAGTTCGATGGTGCCGATGAGGAAGGCGACCGCGATGGACAGCCCGGTGATGGTGAGGTTGTAGTAGACCTTGCGGACGGGGTTGGAGAACGCCCACTGGTAGGCGAAGTTCATGAAGGTGCCGTCGAGCGTGTCGAACAGGCTCATGCCGGCGGCGAACAGCAGCGGCAGGCACAGGATCGCGTACCAGGGCAGCCCGGCGGCGGCGCCGCTGCCGGCCATGACCATCAGCGTGACCTCGGTGGCCGTGTCGAAGCCGAGGCCGAAGAGGAAGCCCAGCGGGTACATCTGCCCGGGGCGGGTGATGGAGCGGGTGAAGCGGCCGAGGACGCGGTTCATGAAGCCGCGCGAGTCGAGGTGCTTCTCCAGCTCGGTCTCGTCGTAACGGCCCTCGCGCATGGCGCGGAAGATGCGCAGGATGCCGGCGAGGGCGACGAGGTTGAGGGCGGCGATCAGGTAGAGGAAGCCGCCGGAGACGGTCGTGCCGATGACGCCGAGCGTCTGGTGGGTGGTGGACTCCTCGTTCATCAGCGTCCCGGCCAGCTGGGTGCCGCCGGCCACCAGCAGGGCCATCAGGACGACGACGCTGGAGTGGCCGAGGGCGAACCAGAAGCCGACGGAGACCGGGCGTTTGCCGTCGGCCATCAGCTTGCGGGTGGTGTTGTCGATGGCGGCGATGTGGTCGGCGTCGAAGGCGTGCCGCATGCCGAGGGTGTAGGCGGTGACGCCGAGGCCGACGCCGAAGACCTTGGAGTCGACGGTGTAGTGGTTCGGCACGACCATCAGGAAGAGCACGCCGAACGCGACGACGTGCAGGGCGGCTATGACGGCCAGCAGGCCCGCGGTGCGCAGGGTGTCCTGGCGACGCCAGCGGAAGGCGGGCGCGGGGCCGGCGGGGGAATCGGGGAACTCGGGAAACGCAGTCATCGTGGGGTGAACGCTCCAGCACCTCGTGGATCATTTCGAGATGCCGTGGCCGGTCTCCTGGCTTACGGGTCCGTTCGCGCCCGCCCCCGCCTTCCCGGCAGCCGGCTGCGGCCAGTGGCTCCGCGCGCCCATGGGCGCGCGGAACGGGACGGTCACTCCCCGATCACAGTGGCGAGGGCCGCTCCGGAATGGGACCACGAGGGTCCGTCACCGGTCTTCCCGAACACCACGGCCGGGCCACTTTAACTCCTGGCCTCCGAAGACCCGCTCCCCGTCGGCCGCCTCGCGCCACCACTGTTCGAGCGCGCCCTGGTCCATGGCCGCCCAGTCGGGCGTGGCCTCCACCTGTGCCCGGCCCAGCCGGCGGGCGAGCTCGACGACGGCCAGGCCCGCGGCCGAGCGCTCGGCGTCGTAGGCCCGTACCGCCTCGTCCCAGCTCGTGGCCGAGCGCAGAGCGCGTTCCAGCACCGTGGCGTCCTGGAGGGCCTTGACCGCGCCGCTGCCGGTGTGGGGGCGGGTGACGGCGGCCGCGTCGCCGGCGAGGACGAGCCGGCCCTCGCCGTAGTGCGGCACGGCGAGGTCGTAGAGGGGCTGGACGGAGGTCCGCTCCCTGGGCGTGAGGCGGACGAACTCCTGCCAGTACGGCGGGAAGTGCCGCTCGACCACCGCCGCGTGGTGTGCCATCAGCTCGTCGGTCACCGTGCCTGGCGGCAGGCTCGTCGCCTCCCGCAGCGCGGGGGCGGCGGAGGGCGGCGGGGCGGTGTAGAAGACCCAGTTGGCGAAGGCGCCAACGCCGTGGGCGCCGGGAATGCGGTAGGCGATCATGTGGCCGCCGGGGAAGGTGACGGTCGCCGCCTCGTGCTCGGCCCATGCGGTGCGCGGGCCCGGCAGCGCGTCGGCGGGCACGGTGCCGCGCCAGGCCAGATAGCCGGCGTAGACGGGCGCGGTGGCGGCACGGGTGGCCGCCCGTACGGCCGAGCGGTAGCCGTCCGCGCCGACGACCAGGTCGAAGCGCTCCTCGCTCCCGTCGGCCAGGCGCACCCCGACCCCGTCGGGCTCGGGGACGACCTGCTCGACGGTGGCGCCCCGCCGGTAGTCGACGGACGCGGGGACGCGGGCCCGTAACTCCCGCCACAGCGAGCCCCAGTTGTACGAGCGGAACGGGAACGGCAGCTCCCCCAGCCGGCGGCCGGCGCGGTCGCCGCCGTCCCGGGTGAGCCAGGTGCGGGTGGTCAGCCGCACCCAGGGCATGGCGGCGTCGACGTAGCCGGCCGCCTCCAGTTCGCTGTAGCGCTCGTCGCGGACGGCGAGGCCCACGCCCCGGTCCTGGAGCCCGCCGGGGGTCCGCTCGTAGACCACGACCTCGTCGGCACCGGCGCGGGCCGCCGCGAGCGCGGCGGCGCAGCCCGCGATGCTGCCGCCCACCACGGCCACTCTTCCTCCCCGCACTGTCATCCTCGCGTCTCTTCTCGGGTGATGCGTTGATGCGCTTCGTGCACAGATCTTGACTGTCCGTCGTCCGCGGCACCAGAGTCGCCGACACTCCGCAGGTGATGGACGCGTCCGGCGGGCCGGTGTACGAGTGCAGTGGACCTAATCACGGGGCGAAGGGGCTGACGCCATGACGGATTCGGCAACAGGCGCGGAACGCGGGCCCGAAAAGGCGGCGGTGCCGGGACAGCGGGACGGTTTCGTGCGCCGCATCGGACTGTTCCAGGCCACGACCATCAACATGAGCCAGATGTGCGGCATCGGGCCCTTCGTGACGATCCCGCTGATGGTGGCCTCCTTCGGCGGGCCGCAGGCCGTCATCGGCTTCGTCGCCGGCGCGGTCCTGGCCCTGGCGGACGGCCTGATCTGGGCGGAGCTGGGGGCCGCGATGCCCAGAGCCGGCGGCAGCTACGTGTACCTGCGGCAGGCCTTCCAGTACCGGACGGGCAAGCTGGTGCCGTTCCTGTTCGTCTGGACGGCGATGCTCTTCATCCCCATCGGCATGTCCACGGGGATCATCGGCTTCGTGCAGTACCTGGGCTATCTGTGGCCGGACATGGGGCAGACGGCGGGCGACCTCACGGGGTTGGCCGTCATCGCCCTCATCATCACGATGCTGTGGCGGCGCGTCGACCACATCGCACGGATCACGGCCGTGCTGTGGTGCGTCATGCTCGCCTCGGTAGCGCTCGTCATCGTGGCCGCCTTCACCCACTTCAGCCCCGACCGGGCCTTCACCTACCCGGGCGACGCCTTCGAGGTGACCAGCCATCAGTTCTGGATCGGCTTCGCCGCGGGCCTGACCATCGGCATCTACGACTACATGGGCTACAACACCGTCGCCTACCTGGGCGCGGAGATCAAGAACCCGGGGCGCACGATGCCGCGCGCGATCGTCTACTCGATCCTCGGCATCATGGGCATCTACCTCCTGCTGCAGATCGGCACGCTGGGCGTGATCGACTGGCGGCAGATGCTCGACCCCGCCTCGACGGCCCACTCGTCCGTCGCCTCCGCCGTGCTGGAGGAGGCCTGGGGCAAGGGCGCCGCGAACACCGTCACGGTGCTGATCCTCGTCACGGCCGTCGCCTCGGTCTTCACCGGCCTGCTGGGCGGCTCGCGCGCGCCGTACGACGCCGCCTGCGAGAAGGTCTTCTTCCGCCCGTACGCCAAGCTCCATCCGCGCCACGGCTTCCCGGTGCTGGGGCTGGCGACGATGGGCCTGCTGACCGCCGTCGGCTTCCTGATCGGTCGTCACACGGATCTGGCGACGCTCATCTCCCTGCTGACCGCCGTGATGGTGATCGTGCAGGCCCTGGCCCAGGTGCTGGCGCTGACCGTGCTGCGCCGGCGCCAGCCGGGGCTGCGCAGGCCGTACCGGGTGTGGCTGTATCCGCTGCCGAGCCTGGTGGCCCTGACGGGCTGGCTGGTCATCTACGGCTACGCGGACGAGAACTCCCCCGGACGGCACCCGATCGAGTGGTCGCTGGCCTGGGTCGCGGCGGGCTGTGTGGCTTTCGTGCTCTGGGCGAAGTACGAGAAGGTCTGGCCGTTCGGACCGCGGGAGATCAGCGAGGAATTCCTGAACGCCCCCGACCCCGATGCCCACCACGACGCCGCGGTACCCGGCACGGGCCCCGGAGGCGACCCCGACGCCGACCCCGACACCAAGGAGCCCACCCCGGCCTGACGGAGCATCGGCCGCCCCGGGCCCATGGACCGGACTCCGGTGGTCCGGCCGAACGGTGATAAAACGGCACCCATGCCCGTGACCACTGCCCCGCCCCCGCCCGTTCCCACCGCCAAGCCGCGCAAGCTGCTGTGGCACCGCCTGATATTCGGGCTCTGGTACCGGCCCGTCGAAGTCCTCGACGAGGCGCGGGACCGGAGCGTGTGGGGGGCGGCCGCGTTCGTCTCCCTGCTGTGCGGGGCGCTCGGGACGCTGGCCAAGGACTCCTTCTGGGGGCAGTGGGGGGTCAGTCCCGTGCTGGCGCTGGAGGCGATGGCCATCGGCTCCGCGGTGATGATGCTGGCCAGCCTGCTGCTGGGCGCCGCCACCCACGCCATAGCCCGCCGTCTGGGGGGCAACGGCAGGTTCGCGCCCACCGCGAGCCTGTTCGTCGTCATCTTCTGGGCCAGCGACCTGCCCCGGCTGGCGCTCGACACCTGGCTGCCGGCGAGCTCGATGCCGGTGCGCGCCGCCGCCTCGGTGACGGCGGCGTTCGGCTGCGCCCTGGCCACCTTGCTGATCCGCGGACAGCACCATCTGCCGACCCATCGGGCCGCGGCGTCCGTGAGCGTGCAGATGCTGGCGGCGGTGGTCCTGCTGAAGTTCCCGCCCGGCAGCGGGTGAGGTGGGCCGGAACGCCGAAGGCCCGCCCGGTGCGACGGGGGATGCACACCGGGCGGGCTCGAGGACAGTTCTACCTCATCAAGGATGGGTTATGCATCAAAAACCTGTTCGGCTTGTCGATTACCAGCGGACCGGGAGCGAAATCAGGCCACGCGCCCTGATGGTGGGACGCCACCTCAGCGACTCTCTCGGAACATCGAGTTCCAGGTTTTCGAAGCGCTCCAGCAGCGCGGCGAGCGCCGTCTCCATCTCCAGCCGGGCCAGCGGCGCACCCAGGCAGTAGTGGATGCCATGGCCCAGCGCCAGCTGGCCCGACCGCTCCCGCCGCAGGTCCAGGCGGTCCGCATGGGGGAAATGACGCGGGTCGCGGTTGGCGGAGGCCACGGACAGCAGTACGGTCTCGCCGGCCGGTACCGTCACTCCGCCGATCTCCATGTCCTCCAGCGGGAAGCGGCGGATCGCCAGCGGAGCCGGCCCGTCCCACCGGCTGAGCTCCTCCACTGCCGCCTCGAGACCGTCCGGATTCTTTCGCAGCTCGCGCAGGTGCGCGGGGTGGTCCAGCAGGGCGAGGACGGCGTTGGCGATGAGGTGGACGGTGTTCTCGTAGCCGGCGAAGAGGATGAGGAAGGCCAGCGAGGTCAGCTCGTCCCGGGACAGCGTGTCCCCGCCGTCCTCCACGGCGATCAGGTCCGAGAGCAGATCGTCGGCGGGCTCGGCCCGCTTGCTCTCGATGAGCCCGGTGAAGAAGCGCATCATGCTGGCGATGGCTTCCTTCATCAGGTGCGGCCGCTCACGGTCCGGGGTGATCAGGGCGTCGGTCCAGACCCGGAAGTCGCGCCGGTCGCGCTGCGGGATGCCGAGCAGATCGCAGATGACGATGATCGGCAGCGGCCCCGCATAGGTGGCGAGCAGATCCGTCCGCCCGTCGGCCTCGACGGCGTCCAGGAGGTCGTCGGCGACCCGGCGCACCGGCGCGCGGAGCTTGTCCACCCGGCCGGGCGTGAACGCCTTCACCACCAGGCGGCGCACCCGGGTGTGGTCGGGCGGGTCCATGTTCAGCAGGTTGGCGTCCAGCGCCGGGGGCAGCGAGAAGCCGCTGTAGTTGCCGGGAAGGGCGTTGCGCTTGTCGAGGGAGAGCCGCGGGTCGGCGAGGCCCTTGCGGACGTCCTCGTAACGGGTCACCAGCCAGGCCGGCTTGCCGTCCGGGCCGGTGACGCGGTGCACGGGCCCGGCCTCGCGGAGCTTGTCGTACGTGCCGTACGGGTCGTCGATCAGCGCGTTGACATCGATGGGCTGCATGTCACCCGACTCTAGAGGGGACTGAAGGTCCGGTTCCGGGCGGATCGTCGGCACTGGCGGCGCCGGATCCGTACGGATCGTCGATCCGTACGGATCCGGCGCCGGCCTGTGTCGCAGGCGGCCTTGACCCCCGTCCAGGGCCGCCTCGTCCATGGGCCGCGCGCCGTCAGGGACGGCGTGCCGCGCTGGCCTCTCTCAACTCGGCGAGCACGGCGTCCACCATCGGATCGTGGTAGACGTCGGCGACGCGCGCCAAGTGCTCGTGTTCCTCGGCCGGATCGGCGCTGACGGTCATCACCACGCTGTCGGCGTGGGGCGTCGGCACGTGTCCGGTCTGCTGGTTGGCCAGGCCCCGGCGCAGGGCCGCGGCCTCCACCACGGCGGCGAGCCGGTGTTCGTCGAGGAAGGCTTCCTCGGCCTTGCGCCGGGCGATCTCCAGGGCGGCGGGCTCGACATGGCGCCGGACGCCGCGCTGGATGTCGCGGATCTCCGCCATCTGCCGGTTGGCCCGCCACTCCAGGTCCGCGAAGGGCCAGCGGTTCGTCCAGCGGGACTCCCCGATGGTGACCTCCGGGGCGTGTGCGGTGACCTCGCGCCACAGCGGGCCGAGCCGGCGCAGCCGGCGCCAGGCGGCCGCCCGGGGACCGACGGCGGGCAGCGAGAACCCCAGCAGGACCAGCAGCGCGGCCACCGAAGCGCTCATCGGCGCCACGCCGTTGGAGAGCCAGTACACATCGTGGCCGGCCCAGGTCAGGACGAAGCCGGCCAGCTTGCAGGCGCAGTACACCAGGCCCAGCCAGCAGCCGGCGGCCAGCGTCCGCAGCCCCTTGGCGAGCCAGGAGCGGCCCAGCTGGGCGGCGTAGCGCGGGCACAGGGTGCCCAGGCCGGCGAGGCTGGTGCCGAAGATGGCCAGGTACAGCACCAGGAAGGCCACCACGCCGGGGGCGTTGGCGTAGGCGGTGCTGAAGTCGCGGGGGTGCTCCACGTCGTCGGGCCGTCCGACGGCGAAGCAGACGATCGCCGTGGCCCAGGTGACCGCGAGCACGCCCACGGCCCACCGGGACCGGGCGGCCGCGCGGGCGTGGGCCGCCTCGTCGCCCCTGCTGGTCCAGCGCAGCAGCAGCACGCTCGCGCCCGACGCGAACAGCACGACGGCCGAGTACAGGAAGACCATCGCCAGGTTCGCCACGCCGGTCAGGCGGTCGAAGGCGCGGTAGACGCTGGGCGCCGAGAACAGGAAGACGATCGGGACGCCGGAGGTCATCAGGGCGGTCAGCCCCAGGTCCGTGTTGCCGCGGTCGCGGAACCAGGCACGGGCCTTGTAGCCGACGATGGCCCAGGCGACGGCGCTGAACGCCAGGTAGAGGACGTCAAACACCGGCCTCGCCCCCCGCCGTCCCGTCGGCGCCCGCGCCTTCTTCGCGGCGCAGCCCGCGGCGTACGTGCTGCAGGGCCGGGCCGAGCGATGCGGCGAGCTCGGCGGCGTCGCCCTCCAGGGGCAGTTCCTGACCCGGCGGAGGGGGCACCACCTTCGCCATGAGGAGGGTGCCCAGGATCTCCGTCTCGCGCTCGGTGAGGTTGTCGTAGCAGTGGTGGCGCGCCAGGCCCATGGTCAGGCCCATGCGCCGCATGGCGGTGGCCACGTCGACCGACGGCGTCCACACCTTGAGGGCGTCCTCGGTGACGGCGGGGTCCTGGTCGTGCCCCAGCAGCAGGTGGCCGATCTCGTGCAGCACGATGTGGACCTGGTGCCAGGGCGAGGTCTTCTGTTCGTAGACGACCCAGTACGCGTCGTCGGTGGTGGCCGTCATGCCCGAGACGACGCCGTCCAGGCTCATCGGCACCAGGTGGATGGGCCGGCCGACGCGCCGGGCGACGGCGTCGCACATGCCCTGCAGATCGGTGGTCGCGGGCAGCGCGAGCTCAGCGATGAGCTGCTTGCAGCGCCGGCGTATGCGCCCCACCCGCATGCTTGCACCGTCCTCGTCCTCGCTACGCCGCCAGTAAGTGAAGAGCCGGTCCTCCGCGATGACGGTCACGGGCGCTCCTCACCACCCGCGTCGGGCGGGTCGGACGGAAGGTTCATCTGCTGCCGGAACTGCGAGATGATCGTGGTCAGGCTGTCCTGCACCTCCGGCGGCAGACCCACCGAACGCAGGGCGATCGCCCGGACGCGCTGATCCCTCATGGCGACGAGGAAGCGGACCTCCTCCTCCACCCGTTCCGCCTGCGAGGCGGACAGGTCGCCCATCAGATAGCCCACCGGCACGGCGAAGAACTTCGCCAGTGCCCGCAGGACGTCGGGGCTGGGGTTGGCGCGCTTGCCGTTGCGCAGCATCGACAGATACTGCTCGGTGAGGCTGACGTCGCCGTACTCCTCCCCCTGGCTGATCTCCTCGGCCACATGCCCGTTGGTGTAGGGGGCGCCGGGCGGGTGCATGTTCGCGAACAGGTAGTTGAGCCGCTGCGCGAGCGGGCTGCCCGCGTCACCGGCCGTCCTGTCCCCCCCGGCTGCCATCTGCCCCGTTCCTTCGAGCCTTCTTCGCGACACGGCTTCTAGGTCTTTCACGGCCAGTTAAGTGCTTTCCAGCCGCGAGAGGCATCCTGTCACGGGATGAATGCCGAGCACTAGTCCGCCCGTGGTTACGAGCCGGTGAAGGACTTAACCGGGAGTTGAGAAGGTCCGGACCGCAGACCGCTCGTCCACGGTGGGTACGACGGGGCGGGACAGGGTGGCGGGGAACCGGGGTGTGCCGGGGCGCGCTTGATACGGCGGCCCCGGCTTCTGTGGAGCCGGGGCCGCCGTAGTCGTGCGGGAGAAGCTTCCGCCCGTCAGGGCTTCACGGAGATGGTGTGACCCTGGTAGAGCGTGCCGACGCTGGCGTTGCCGGACACCGTGTTGGTGACCGTGGTGTGGGTGACGGACACGTTCGTCGTCCTCGCCAGCTCCTCCCACCGGCGGTACTCCGCCGTCAGCGCCTCGTCCTGGAATATGCGGCCGAACAGCAGGGCGGCCAGCGCCTGTACCTCCTGCTCATTGCCGGGGTCGAGCGGCAGCGGCGCGGCCGCGGCGTCGTCCTCCCGGCCGCGTCCGAAGGCGCGCCGTGTGAAGTCGACGAGCGAACCCCAGACCTGACGCCCCGCTTCCGTGCCGACGGAGCCGGCGGCCGCCGTCACCGCGGTCGTGATCGCGTCGAGAGAAACCGGATCGACCATCATCCCACTCCCCACCCTGCGGGCCGGACACAGCCCGGACACCCCAACTCACTGTTACGCACAGGCTACCGGCCGCCTCTGACAGCACTGTCCGGCGTTGTGGTGAATCCTGTCGCGTCGGTCACTCGCCGTACCCCGGCCGCTCGTAGGACGATGACACGCTCACCTCGTACGTGCCGTTCCGCACCGGGAGGAATCGTTCATGCGTCGCAGACCCTTCGCCATACGCCGGGGCCCCACCGCCGTCCTCGTCACCTTGCTGACGGTGGCGGCCGCCGCCTTGCCGATGCCCGCCGCCACGGCCGCCTCGACCCCCTCGGCCGCCACGGCCGCCTCGACCCCCTCGGCCGGCCCGGCCGCCTCGGCCGCCGTCTCCAGCGATGCCTACTGGACCCCCGAGCGCATGCGGGCCGCGCGCCCCGCCGCCGACGCCCGGCGGACCGCCGCGCCGGCGGCCGCCGACGAGCCCGTACCGCCGAGCCGTCCCTTCGACGGCCTCCCCCAAGTGGGCACGTTCTTCTGGACCGACGGCCAGAACCAGGGCCGCTTCTGCGGCGGCACCGTGATCCGCAGCCCGCACCGCGACCTCGTCGTCGGCGCCGCCCACTGCCTGCGCTCGCCCGACCCGAAGAAGCGGCTGTCGTTCGTCCCGCAGTACCACGACGGCCTCAAGCCGCACGGCGTCTTCCCGGTCGAGCTCATCTACATCGACCAGCGGTACTACGACCTGGGCACGGACGGCGGCGCACGCTGGGACTACACGGTCGTCCGGCTCGGGCCGCGCGCGGACGGCACGAAGGTCCAGCGCGCCGTCGGCGGTTTCGACCTGGCGATCCGCCCGGGCTACCGGCACGAGGACGTACGGCTGATCGGCTATCCGGGCAGCAGCGACGCCACCCACCCCAAGCCGCTCGACTGCCGCTCCTCCACGCACCGCTACACCAGCACGGATCCGGCCGCGCCGGGCGACTTCCTGGAGATCGCCTGCGCGGGCTACATCGGCGGCACGTCGGGCGGCCCGTTCCTGGTGCGCGGGCCCGGCGGGTACGCGCTGATCGGCGTCATCGGCGGCTACCACACCGGCGGCGACACCCCGGACATCTCCTATAGCTCGTACTTCAACGAGGACCTGCTGGAGCTGTACCTGCGGGCCGTCGAAGGCGATCCGCCCGCGACCCGCTGAACGCACGACGGCGGCACCCCCGGGCCCGGGGGTGCCGCCGTGCTCCCGCCGGCTAGCGGCGGCGGGGGTGGCGGGTGAGGGTGTAGCCGCCGATCGCCGCGAGCGCGCCGAGGACGGCACCGCCCACGGTCCACGCCCAGCGGGACGTGAACCAGCTGCCGTTCCAGCCGCCTTCCGGCTCGGCGACGGCCGCCGCGTGCAGCGGCGCGCCCAGCTCGCCGCCTTCGGCGCGCTCCCCGCCCACGTCCTCGGCGGTCGCCTCGACCTCGGCCTTCACCGGCAGCCCCAGGTCCTTCTCGGGGGCGTCGACGACGGTCAGCCGGATGTAGTACGCGCCGGGCAGCGGGTCGTTGGCCCACCGCTCCGACCACGGGCGTACGGTCCGCAGGGCGCAGGTCAAGGTCACCGAGGCGTCCTGCTGGGAGGCCCGCTTGTTCTGCTCGCCGGACGTACAGGCCTGGCGCCGGCGCAGCCCGTCGAAGACGTCGAGCTGCCAGGTGGCGGAGCCGTGCCGCGCGGACGTCTCGGGCAGGGTCACCGTGGCCTTGGCCGTGGCCTTCTGCCCGGCACCGGCCGGGAACTGCCAGTAGAGGTAGTCGCCCGTGGACGCGTCGGCGGTGGCCTTGCGGCCCTGCTCGATCGCCACGGCGGTGCGGAAGGCGGTGCCGGCCTCGGTGGGCGCGTCATCGTCGGCGGCGGTGGCGGCGGAGGCCGGGACGAACAGGGCCGCCCCGGCGAGCAGTCCGGCCGTCACGGTCCGGCGCATTCGCTGTGCACGCATCAGTTCTCCCTCCACACCGCGACGCGCCAGCGGGCCAGCCAGCCCCACAGGAGCCCCGCGAGCAGCCCGGTCACGCCCAGTACGACCAGCAGCACCCAGCCCCGGCCGAGACCGAAGGCCGCGAGGTCGGAGGGGTTGTCGGGGGCGTCCACCAGATCGACGGCGAGCTCGACGGGCAGACCCGGCTCCCGCTTGACGGAAGGGGGCGCGGAGAAGGAGTTGGAGACCTCCAGGCACACGTCCCTGGGCTCCTTGTCGTCCTTCTTCGCCTTCCACACCGGAAGGCGGAGCCCCGACGCCATCACGTCCGTACGCCCGCTGGAGGCGTCCGACCCGCGGACGAGTTCCTGTCCGCCCTCGCCCACGGCGCGCACCAGCACCCCGTAGTCACGGTCGACGGCACGGTCGGCGCCCACGCTCACCGAGGCACGCAACTCCTGCCCCGGCTTGACCTTGACGCGGTACCAGCGGTGCTCGGCGAACGTCTCCCGGTCGGTCCAGACGCCGGCACCGATCTCGGGCGCCTTCGCGCACTCGCTCGCGCCCTGGGTGGGCCTGGGCGTCTCGACGGGCGTCTCAGCCCGGCGCACGAGCTGCTTGATACGGCCCGAGAGCTCCTTGCGGTGCCGCACGGTGGTGTACGTGCCGCCGGTGGCCTCGGCGATGCAGCTGAGCTGCTCGCGCGTCTTGTCGTCCTGGGTCAGGCCCAGGGTGTCGACGGTCAAGTGCGTACCCTTGGCGGCGAGTTCACGCGCCACGTCACAGGGATCGGGCAGGCCGCAGGAGTCCTCGCCGTCGGTGATCAGAACGATGCGACGCGTCCCGCCGTCCGTCCCCAGATCCTGGTCCGCGCCCCGCAGCGCGTACCCGATGGGCGTCCACCCGGTCGGCCGCAGCGTCGCCACGGCGGCCTTGGCCTCGGTCCGGTCCACCTTGCCGACGCGGTAGAGCTGCTTGCTGTCGCGGCAGCCGGTCTCCTTGTCGTCCCCCGCGTAGTCGGCCCCGAGCGTCCGGATGCCGAGCCGCACCCCGTCCGGCACCGCGTCGATGACCTCGTTGAACGCCTGCTGCGCGGCCGCCATCCGCGACTCGCCGTCCACGTCCCGGGCCCGCATCGAGCCGCTGACGTCCAGCACCAGCTCGACCTTGGGCGAATTCTTCGGAGGCCCGTCGGCGGCGTTCGCCGGCACGATGCCCCCGGCCAGGGCGGCGAGCAGGGCGCACGCGCCCGCCGCCAGCCGTTTTGTGATGATCATCCGAGGATCCTAGTGACGGACCGAGGCCCGGCCCAAAAAACGGTACGTCAGGGTCCGGTACGACCCAGCCCCAGCACTTGGTGCAAGGTCCTCCCCTCCTCCGCCCAGGCACGCAGGCGGTCCCGGTCGACCCAGTGCACGCCGTTGCGGTCGCCCCAGAGGCGGGCGTCACGCGTGAAGCCACCGTTGGTCACGACGACGGCGACATCCGCTCCGTGCACGGGCGTGGCAGTGCCGTTGACCTCGTACATCACATGCGATCCGACCCTGCCTCCGAACATGGTGTGCTTGCACTGGGCGACGATCACCTTCCCGTCCGGGGCCCGTCCGATCACGTCGGCCGCCTGGTCGCCCCGGCGGCCGACGTGCCGTGCCCTGATGCCGTCACGGATCATCAAATCCCGTATGGCCAGCTCGAACCGGTCCGGCGACAGGGCGTCCACTTCGTGCAGCGGCAACCGCAGCTGCTGCACACGTCGCACCCGCTCCCTGCGCTCGGCGCGACGCCGGGCCGCGCGGGCCAGACCTGCGGCCGACCCGCAGCCGGCCGCGGCCAGGAGGACCAGCCAGAGGTACGGTCCGAGTCCGGCGAGAAGGTTCAGCAGGCTCCGGAGGATGAGCACGACGGCCACGAGCGCGATCAGGGCTGCCGTGGTCTCGCCCGAGGTACGTGGCCGAAGTCGCCTCCGTGGTGCGCGGCGGTTCACCGGGGTGCCGTGGAGGATGCGGGGGACTTCGGGGCGGGCTCGTCGGAGGTGCCGTCGTTCAGGCAGCTGTTCAGCATCCCCCAGACGAGCACCGCGACGACGGCCAGGGCGATCCACGGGCTGTTGCCGTCGCTCCGCCCGCGAGCGGGCTTGCGGACCCAGTGACCGCGACGGTAGTACCACTCCTCGCGCATGACGTCCTCTCCGGTTCAGAACTCGGCATCGGGTTGCACAGTGGCGTGGATGAATTCGGCGTTGGCCTTCGCCAGTTGCTCCTTCATCTCGTGGGGAAGGCTGTCGAAAAGAGTGCGGGTGACGTCCGCCTCGTCCGCATGCCCCATGACCTCGCGCGGATGGTCCGTCACCCACTCCAGGACCTGGCGCACCTCGTCGGGGTGGTGGAGCAGCCACAGTGCGGCGAGCGCGTCCGGGCCGGTGCGGACGGCCTGGAGGTAGAACTCGTACTCCTCGCGGCGTTGCGGCGACCACAGTCGGGGCGGGACACCGATGGCCGGGCCGAAGGCTTCGACCTCGGGCGGGGCGGTCTCGAGACGGCAGGACAGGCCGAGGTGCGCCACGTGCTGCGGCTGGGAAAGGAGTGGGATGAATTCCTGCGCGGTGAGTTCCCGCCCGGCGGCGCGGTAGCGGGCCGTAGCCGCGTCGAGCAGCCCGTCCAGGTGTGCGCTGACCGACGCCCAGGGGTCGGCCAGCCGGTGCCGGTTGAGGACGACGAGCGTCGGGTCCTCGGCCCACCACGTGACCTCGAGAGCGGTGGGTCGGGGGCCGAGGGGCATGTGCCACACTCCGCTGCGGCGGGAGGTGTCGACGAGGTGGGCCTCGGCGTAGCCGCCCAGGGCGGCTCGCGTCAGCGACGCACGCGTCCCGGGCTCGCACAGGGCCCTGTGCTCGCGGTCGATCAGTACCAGGGCGGTGTCGGGCCGGGCAGACGTACGGAACCGCAGGAGTTGCCGGAAGGCCCCGCCCTGGCAGGTGACCCACAGACCGCTGCCGGGGAGTGGGGGCGCGGCGTAGTAGGTGGTCGTGGTCATGCTCGGCCTTTCTGCGGGATGTCCTTGCGCCACTCGGCCAGGGCACGCGCCGCACGTTCGGCGCCGGGTGCGGATGCGGTGCGTTCCAGGTCGGTGAACAGGCGGAAGACGCCGCCGTGCAGGTGCGATGCCAGCCGGTCGGCGAGGTGTTCGAGGGCCTGCGCCCGGCGGGGGTCTCCGGCCGAGCGGCGCTGCCACTCCAGGAGGGCGGCGCGGGTCGCGTCGTAGGTCGTCCGCTCCATGAGGGCATGGCGGATCAGCACCAGGCCGGGCGGCTCCGCGGGGGAGCTTGCGGATGCGCTGGGCCTCGCGAGCAGGTGGCCGCTCCACCACTCCCCCGCTTCTCTGGCGGATGCCGCGCCCCTCAGCGACTGGGCGACCGCGGCACACGCCGTACGCCTCGCCGCCCCGCCCTCGGACGTCCACTGGACGAGGGCGTCGATGACGCGGGGCCGGACCGTATTTTCCGCGAACAGGGAGAGCAGGGCCCTGCGGACGGCGGACTCGACCGCGGTGGAGCCGTCGTCCCGCGACACCACGGTGGTGTGCAGGAGGCTCAGCGCCGCCTCGGGGCGGGCCAGGCCGAACTCGGTCGCGCAGGTCAGCGCCGCGGTGCAACGGTAGGAGACCGTGGCCGCCCGGGCCCAGCCCCGAAGCCGGTTCTTGACGGCGGTGGCGAGTACGGGATCGGCGGAAGCAGCGCCGAAGGCCCGCGCCGCCATCCGCCAGTCACCCGGCCGGTCCGACGCGGCCAGTTCCTCGATGGGGGCGAGCGCGCGGTGACCGGAGCTCCACTGGGCGAACTGGCCGAGGATGAATCCGGCGCGGTCCGCGCGGGCCCGGTGGGCGGCCGGAGTCTGTCGGATCCATTCCACCAGCAGTTCGCCGGCGTCGCGGTGTTCGCGCCAGACGTCATGGAGAACCGCTCGGCCCTGGAGGTGCCGGGTGAAAGACACGGGCACGGTGACGTAGCTGTGGGTGGAGGCGACTCGCACTTCCCGGGGCCCGCGGTCCGCCTCGATGGCGGCCAAGCGCTCCTTGCGGGACCGAAGGAAGACGAAGGCGGGGTTCTCAGCAGGCCTGCCGGCGTCCGCTTCGGGCGGTGCGACGTCGAGGCGTCCGCCGGCGACGTCCAGCAGACGCCGGGCCTCCTCCTCGACCACAGTGTGGTCGAAGTGTTCGAAGACGCAGGTGGCGAGGAGGAGGGCGAGATCGTCCGCGCTGTCGCGAACCGAGCGCAGCAGTTGGGGGGCACGTTCCTCGGCGTGGAGACTCAGGTGCCGGCCGATGTCCGCCGCTTCGGTCTCCCCGTCCGCGACCCGGATGATCTCGGAGACGATCTCCACGACCTCGGACGGTCGCGGGTCACGCTGCAGGGTCTCTTCGAGGAAGCCCGCCGGTAGTGCGGCGAGGACCGACCTTTGCCGTTCCGAACCCGGGAAGACGGTCGCGAGTTTGGCGTCCAGGACAGCACGCGGGGCCGGCGGAACGGCGGACACGGGTTCGGTGTGCAGAACGTCCCGCAAGTGGGCGAGTACCTGCGGCGTGCTGTCGGTGACGATGACCATGCAGGCGTCGGCCCGGTCGAGCTGCTGCCGCAGGTTGGCCAGACCGATGCTCCCCAGGGCCAGGATCCTCGACTCCAGGAGACCGTCGATCAGATAGCCACGGGTATCGGTGCTGTCGGGGGTCCATGCGGCCAGTTCGACGTCGGAGTCGACGGCGCGCAGCGCGAAGCCTCCGGTGTGCCGACGCAGCAGGTTGAGCGCGGCGGTCCGGCGCCCGCTGCCCGGCGCGCCTACGAGGAAGACCACCCGACTGTGGGCCTTTTGAAGGGCTTCGGTGAACCAGCTCGGTTCGGCGAAGCCACTCATGGCCGCCAGGGTCTGCTCGCCGGCGATGTCGCCTTCGCGGCTCTCGACGGTCTCACCACGGGCGGCTACTGGGGCACCCATGTGCTGACCGCCGTCAACCGTACCCGCGATACTGACAAGGCCGTAGTTCCAGATGACGGGCGGTCCGCCCATCTCCCCGAAAATCTGGCCGAAGTCCGGGGGAGGCGCGGGCTGCGCCGGGCCGCTCGGCTCCGCGTTCATCGCCCGGTGCCGTCCTGACCGTGGACGTGCTGGTGCTGGCCACCGCGCACCGTGTTCGCGTGGGAGAGGAAGCCGTAGTTGGTGGTCGCGGCGGGAGTAGCGGCACGCGGTGGTTCGGCAGCAGGGGCGGGGACCGGCTCAGGGGCGGGGGCCGGCTCGGATGCGGCGGCAGGCTCCGCCGTCACGGGGTCGCGGTCGCCGAGGATCCGGCGGTCGTACAGGTTGCCCGAGGGGGCAGGGACATACAGCCAGGCGAGCTGCTGGAAGGACTTGCCCTCGACACTCGCCGCCACCTCGATGAAGTGGTCGGGATGGCGGCGGGTGTAGCCCGAGAGCACCGCGTCCTCGAAGACCCGCTGGGAGAGGATCGCGGCGACCTGGGTGATGCTCTCGCTGGACGCCGCGAGGATGGCCCGCACGGGCCGGGAGTCCAGCAGCCGGTGGGTATCGTTCCGCGGGGTGCCGTTGCCGTCGCCGGGCGAGCCGCCATCGGGCAGGGGGCCCACGTGGAGGCTGGCCCGCAGGCGGAGCCGGCGCGTGCCGGTGGCGTGGATGTTGTAGTCGGTCAGTACTTCCTGGAGTTCGCCCAGGAAGGGGTGGATGACCCGAGGCAGGGCCACGGGGTCGAAGCCGAAGACGAAACCGTCGCCCGTGTTGTTGGCGAACCTCTGTTCCTCCCAGAGCTGCCGCAGACCGGCACGGTCGAGCGCGTGTTCCAGCAACTGCGGGATGATCGAGGTCAGTTCCACGTGATCGACGGCGGGCCTGCCGGTGAAGTCCTTCGCGTCCACGGCGAGGATGCCCCGGTAGGGCGGCAGATCACGGCTCACGCTCCAGGGCGCGGGTCCGGCGGACGGCATGTCGGCTGAAGGCATGCGGAACTCCCCTGCGGAGAAGACGGGTCGGCCCCGGCGCGCTCGCCGTGCCGGGTCTGATGCCGTCGATCCTCGCGAGGGCGGCCGGTCGCTTGTGCACCCGCGGTGCACATCGCCCGTGACGAGCGTCACACAGGCGGCATGATCCTGTCGTCAGCTGGCGTCTGCGATCGAGCGGAGGGCCGCGATGTCGCGGATGACGATGCTCTTGCGCTCGGCCGTCACGGTCCGTTCGCCGAGCGACTGGAGCGTGGTGCTCACGGTGTTGCGGGAGACGCCCAGGTACTGGGCGAGGTCCAGCCTCGTGACGGCCACTTCCACCGCGGTCGGCGGGCCCTCGGGGCAGGCGGCCGACGCCAGGGCGAGGAGCGCCACGGCCAGCCGGGTGCGGGAGTCGCCGTCGCCGACCCTCGTGGCCTCTCTCCAGCGCATCGCGGTGTGCCGGTGCAGCGTCTCGGTCAGCTCGTGCAGGTCGCGGAAATCCAGGAACTCCCGCTTGGACACCACCGAGACCCTGCAGTGGGAGATCGCTTCGACCGACGCCAGCCGGGTCTCGTCCTCCTCGATGACCGCCGCCTCGCCGACCACGTCTCCGCCGCCGCGGAAGGCCAGCACCCGCACCCGGCCGTCCCGTTCGACGCGGGAGACCTTGACGACTCCGCCGCAGAGCACGAGGACGTGCGTACCGCGGTCTCCCTGCCGCAGCAGCACGTCCCCCGACCGGTGTTCGCGCGGACGGCCCTTGGCCACCAGGGCGTTCCACAGCGACTCGCCGATCATCTGTTCAAGCGTCACCCCGAGGGTGCGCCCCGGCCCGTGCAATCCCCCGTTCATGGGACTGCACTCTAGGCCGGGACGCGGTCGCTCAGGGCGCGAACCGCAGTTCGCCCGTCAGGCGTCGTTCCCGCCCTCCAGCTCGCCCTCCGTCTCCAGGAAGACCTGGCGCAGCGCGTCCAGCGTCTCCGCGTCCGGCTTGGCCCACATGCCGCGGCTCTCGGCCTCCAGGAGGCGTTCGGAGATGCCGTGCAGGGCCCAGGGGTTGGCGTCCTGGAGGAAGGCGCGGTTCTCCGGGTCGAGGACGTAGGTCTGGGCGAGCTTGTCGTACATCCAGTCGGGGACGACGCCGGTGGTGGCGTCGTAGCCGAAGAGGTAGTCCACGGTGGCCGCGAGCTCGAAGGCGCCCTTGTAGCCGTGGCGGCGCATGGCCTCGATCCAGCGGGGGTTGATCACGCGGGCGCGGAAGACGCGGGAGGTCTCCTCGACCAGGGTGCGGGTGCGGATCGTCTCGGGGCGGGTGGAGTCGCCGATGTACGCCTCGGGGGCCTTGCCGCGCAGGGCCTTGACCGTGGCGACCATGCCTCCGTGGTACTGGAAGTAGTCGTCGGAGTCGGCGATGTCGTGCTCGCGGGTGTCGGTGTTCTTTGCAGCCACCGCGATGCGCTTGTACGCCGTCTCCATCTCCGCGCGGGCCGGGCGGCCCTCCAAGCCCCGGCCGTAGGCGTAGCCGCCCCAGACGGTGTAGACCTCCGCGAGGTCGGCGTCGGTGCGCCAGTCGCGGCTGTCGATGAGCTGGAGCAGGCCGGCGCCGTACGTGCCCGGACGGGAGCCGAAGATACGGGTGGTGGCGCGGCGTTCGTCGCCGTGGGCGGCGAGGTCGGCCTGGGCGTGGGCGCGGACGTGGTTGCGGTCGGCCGGCTCGTCCAACGACGCCGCCAGCCGCACCGCGTCGTCCAGCAGGCCGATGACGTGCGGGAACGCGTCGCGGAAGAAGCCGCTGATGCGGAGGGTGACATCGATGCGGGGGCGGCCGAGCTCGTCGAGGGAGATGGGCTCGAGGCCCGTCACCCGGCGCGACGCCTCGTCCCACACCGGGCGGACGCCCAGCAGGGCCAGCGCCTCCGCCACGTCGTCGCCCGCCGTGCGCATCGCGCTCGTGCCCCACAGGGACAGGCCCACCGACTCCGGCCAGTCGCCGTTGTCGGTGCGGTAGCGCTCCAGGAGGGAGTCGGCCAGGGCCTGGCCGGTCTCCCAGGCGAGGCGGCTGGGGACGGCCTTGGGGTCGACGGAGTAGAAGTTGCGGCCCGTCGGCAGGACGTTGACCAGGCCGCGGAGGGGGGAGCCGGAGGGGCCTGCCGGGACGAAGCCGCCCGCCAGTGCCTTGACGGCGTGGTCCAGCTCGGCCGTGGTGCCCGCCAGGCGGGGGACGACCTCGCGAGCCGCGAAGTCCAGGACGGCCGCGACGGCGTCGGCGTTTGCGGGATCAGTGCCCGGCATCGTGGGTTGTGCCCACCCGTCCCGCCCTGCGGGACGATTGCCCACAACGGTGGGCACCGCCGCCGGGTCCCAGTTCGCCGCCTCCATCGCCTCCACCAAGGCCCTCGCCTCGGCCTCCGCCTCGTCCGCCGTCTTGCGCGTCGCCGCCGACTCGTCGAGGCCGAGTGCCTCGCGCAGGCCCGGCAGGGCGGACTTGCCGCCCCAGATCTGGCGGGCGCGCAGGATCGACAGGACGAGGTTCACGCGCGCCTCGCCGGTGGGCGCGCCGCCCAGCACGTGCAGGCCGTCGCGGATCTGGGCGTCCTTGACCTCGCACAGCCAGCCGTCGACGTGCAGGAGGAAGTCGTCGAAGCCGTCGTCGTCCGGGCGCTCCTCCAGACCGAGGTCGTGGTCGAGCTTGGCGGCCTGGATGAGGGTCCAGATCTGGGCGCGGATCGCCGGGAGCTTGGCCGGGTCCATCGCGGAGATCTGCGCGTACTCGTCGAGGTGCTGCTCCAGGCGCGTGATGTCGCCGTAGGACTCGGCGCGAGCCATGGGCGGCACGAGGTGGTCGACGAGCGTGGCGTGGGCGCGGCGCTTGGCCTGGGTGCCCTCGCCGGGGTCGTTGACGAGGAAGGGGTAGACCAGCGGCAGGTCGCCGAGGGCGGCGTCGGGGCCGCAGGCGGCGGACAGGCCGGCGTTCTTGCCGGGCAGCCACTCGAGGTTGCCGTGCTTGCCGAGGTGGACCATCGCGTCGGCGCCGAAGCCGCCGTCCTCGCGCGCGGCCGCGATCCAGCGGTAGGCGGCCAGGTAGTGGTGGGAGGGCGGCAGGTCGGGGTCGTGGTAGATGGCGATGGGGTTCTCGCCGAAGCCGCGCGGCGGCTGGATGAGGATGAGGAGGTTGCCGCGGCGCAGGGCCGCGAGGACGATGTCGCCCTCGGGGTTGCGGCTGCGGTCGAGGAACATCTCGCCGGGCGCCGGGCCCCAGTGCTGCTCGACGGCCTCGCGCAGCTCGGCGGGCAGCTGCGCGTACCAGCGCTTGTAGTCGGCGGCGGGGATGCGGACGGGGTTGCGGGCGAGCTGCTCCTCGGTGAGCCAGTCCTGGTCGTGGCCGCCGGCCTCGATGAGGGCGTAGATCAGCTCGTCGCCGTCGCCGGACTCCAGGCCGGGGACGGGCTCGTCGCCGAAGTCGTAGCCCTCCGCCTGCAGGCGGCGCAGGAGTTCGACGGCGGAGGCCGGGGTGTCCAGGCCGACCGCGTTGCCGATGCGGGAGTGCTTGGTGGGGTACGCGGACAGGACCAGCGCGATCCGCTTCTCGGCGGCGGGAATGTGGCGCAGCCGGGCGTGGCGCACGGCGATGCCCGCGACGCGGGCGGCGCGCTCGGGGTCGGCGACGTAGGCGGGCAGGCCGTCCTCGTCGACCTCCTTGAAGGAGAACGGGACGGTGATGATGCGACCGTCGAACTCGGGCACGGCGACCTGGGTCGCGGCGTCGAGCGGGGAGAGCCCCTCGTCGTTCTCCTCCCAGGCGCTGCGCGGGCCGGTCAGGCACAGGGCCTGCAGGATCGGCACGTCGAGGCCGGCGAGGGCGCCGGCGTCCCAGGACTCGTCGTCGCCGCCCGCCGAGGCCTCGGCCGGGCGGGTGCCGCCGGCGGCGAGGACGGTGGTGACGACGGCGTCGGCCGCGCCGAGGGCCTCGATCAGCTCGGGCTCCGGGGAGCGCAGCGAGGCGACGTACAGCGGCAGGGGGCGGCCGCCGGCGTCCTCGATCGCGCCGCAGAGGGCGTCGACGAAGGCGGTGTTGCCGCTCATGTGGTGGGCGCGGTAGTAGAGCACCGCGATGCACGGGCCGTCGGCGTTCGCGGCGCGCGGGGTGCGCTCCAGCTCGCCCCAGGCGGGGGCGGCGGCCGGCGGCTCGAAGCCGTGGCCGGTGAGGAGCACGGTGTCGGAGAGGAACCGGGCCAGCTGTTCGAGGTTGGCGGGGCCGCCGTGGGCGAGGTAGGCGTGGGCCTCGGCGGCGATGCCGATGGGGACGGTGGAGGCCTCCATCAGCTGGGCGTCGGGAGCCTGTTCGCCGGTGAGGACGACCACGGGCCGGTCCTGGGCGAGCAGCAGGTCGAGCCCCTCCTGCCAGGCGCGGATGCCGCCGAGGAGCCGTACGACGACCAGTTCGGTGCCCTCCAGGAGCGAGGGGAGGTCGTCGAGTGCGAGCCGGGCGGGGTTGGCGAGCCGGTACGGGACCGGGCCGGCGGCTGCCGCGCGGGCGCTGAGCAGGTCGGTGTCGGACGTCGACAGGAGAAGGATCACGCGGCGCTCCCGAGTGCTTCGAGGGTCGCCCGGGGTGCGCGGGGCCGGAATGTGCGCATGCGGCGGCAGGCCTTCCTCGGGGTCCGCGCCCCGGGCGGTTGGAGGACGGCGGGAGTTCCTGACTCGCGCGGCATCGCTGCCGCGCTCACAGTGGCGGGACCGTGCCGGAGTCTCACCGGCTTCCTCCCCTGGCGCCGTCGCTGGCGTATGGCGGGCCGGAATCCTATGGAGACTGCCCACCTGGTGAGCATAGTAAGCGCTGGTGATCGGGTACGGGGACGGTGCACCGGGTGGGGGCGTCGGTATGCTCGCCGCCATGCCTGTGCCCCCCACATCTCCCGCGGACCGGGACGAGACGTGCCGAACCGGCGCGACCGTGCGCGATCGCGGCGACGCGTGTCCCGGTGCGCTGCGGCTGCACGCCGCGGACGACGGTGGGCTGGCCCGCATCCGCGTACCGGCCGGGCTTTTGACTGCCCGTCAGGCGGAGGCGCTGGCGCTGGCGGCGCAGGAGCTCGGGGACGGCCGTCTCGACATCACCTCGCGGGGGAACGTCCAGCTGCGCGGCCTCGCCCAGGGGGCCGGCGGCGAGCTGGGCGGGCGGCTGCGCGGGGCGGGGCTGCTGCCCTCGGACCTGCACGACCGGGTGCGCAACGTGGTCGCGTCACCGCTGTGCGGGCTGGACGGGCGGAGCCCCGGGGACGCGCGGGCGGACGTCCAGGCCTGGGCACGGGCCCTGGACGCGCTGCTCTGCACCGGCGGCGGTGCGGAGGACACAGATACCTCAAGCGACTTGTCGGCCTTGTCGGGACGTTTCCTCTTCGGCCTGGACGACGGGCGCGGCGACATCGTGGCGCTCGCCCCCGATGTGACATTGATCGCAGAGGGCGCGCGCACGGCCCTGCTGTGCTTCGCCACCGACGGCCCCGGCCTGCGCGTCGCCGCCGACGACGCCCCGCGCGCGGCCGTCCTGGCGGCACGGGAATTCCTCGCGGCGCTGCGCGAGAGCGGCCACAGGGCCTGGCGCGTGCGCGACCTCGCCCCCGAACTGCGCCCGCGCCCGGAGGGTTTGGCGCGCCGGCTGACCGCGGCCGGCATCGACTGCGTGCTCGTTCCCCGCGTCGTCCTGCCGCCGGGGGCCCCGACCGCGCCGGGCGCGGTCCACGGCCCCGGCGGACGGTGGGCGCTGTCGGTGGCCGCGCCGCTGGGGCGCATGAGCGCCGGCCAGTGGCGGCTCGTGGCCCGTACCGCCGACCGGGACGGCGACGGCGAGCTGCGTGTGACACCCTGGCGCGGCATCGTCGTCCCGGGCCTGTCGGCCCGGGCGGCCGCGGCGGCGGCCGCGGCCCTCGCCGACGCCGGGCTCATCACCTCCGCCGACTCCCCCTGGCACGGCGCGGGCGCCTGCGCGGGCCGTCCCGGGTGCGCGAAGTCGCTGGCGGACGTGCGGGCCGACGCGACCGCCGCGCTCACCGGCGCGCGCCCTGGCGGGGCCGGGACGCTGCCGGTGTACTGGTCCGGGTGCGAACGGCGCTGCGGCCACCCGGCCGACGGCCGGTGGGTCGACGTGCTGGCGACGGCCGACGGCTACCGGGTCACCGTGCGGGACGGGGAGCGGGACGGCACGACACGAGCGGCGGCAGCGGAAGAGCTGGCCGAAGCGGTGGCCACGGCACGGACCACCGGCACCACACGCACCACCCGTACACCATGAACGACGAAGGCGACGAGGGCACAGTGTTCGACTACGACAAGGACGGCGCGTCCATCTACCGCCAGTCCTTCGCGACCATCCGCGCCGAGGCCGACCTCGGCGGACTGCCGCCGGACGTCAGCCAGGTCGCGGTGCGCATGATCCACGCCTGCGGGATGACCGATCTCGTACGGGACCTGGCGTACTCCCCGCAGGTCGTGGCCCGGGCCCGCGAGGCGCTGCGCGCCGGGGCGCCGATCCTGTGCGACGCGAACATGGTCGCCAGCGGCGTCACCCGCAAGCGGCTGCCCGCCGACAACGAGGTGCTGTGCACCCTCGCCGATCCGGCGGTCCCGGAGCTGGCGGCGCGCATGGGCACGACGCGCAGCGCGGCGGCGCTGGAGCTGTGGCGCGAGAAGCTGGGCGGCGCCGTGGTGGCGGTCGGCAACGCGCCGACCGCGCTGTTCCGCCTGCTGGAGATGGTGGCGGAGGGCGCGCCGCGCCCGGCCGCCGTCATCGGCATCCCGGTCGGCTTCATCGGCGCGGCCGAGTCGAAGGACGCGCTGGCCGACAGCCCGCTGGGGCTGGAGTATCTGGTGGTGCGGGGCCGGCGGGGCGGCAGTGCGATGGCCGCGGCCGCGATCAACGCGATAGCGAGCGAGGAAGAGTGAGCGAGCAGCCTTTGACGACGGGCCGGCTGTACGGAGTGGGACTCGGCCCCGGCGACCCGTCGCTGATGACCGTACGGGCCGTCGAGGTCATCACCTCGGCCGACGTCGTCGCCTATCACAGCGCCCGGCACGGCCGCAGCATCGCGCGCTCCATCGCCGAACGCCATCTGCGCCCCGGCCACATCGAGGAGCAGCTGGTCTACCCGGTCACCACGGAGACCACGGACCACCCTGGCGGCTACCGGGGCGCGATGGAGGAGTTCTACGAGGAGGCCGCGGCCCGGCTGGCCGCGCACCTGGACGCCGGGCGCACGGTGGCCGTGCTCGCCGAGGGCGACCCGCTCTTCTACAGCTCGTACATGCACATGCACAAGCGGCTGGCCGACCGTTACCCGACGGAGGTGATCCCCGGGGTCACCTCGTTCAGCGCGGCGGCCGCCCGGCTGGGTACGCCGCTGGTGGAGGGCGAGGAGGTGCTGACGATCCTGCCGGGCACCCTGCCGGAGGAGGAGCTGACGGCCCGCCTGGCCTCGACCGACTCGGCCGTGGTGATGAAGCTGGGCCGGACCTTCCCCGCGGTGCGCGGTGCGCTGGAGCGTTCGGGCCGGCTGGCGGAGGCGCGGTACGTCGAGCGCGCGACGATGAGCGGCGAGCGCACGGGCCGGGTGGCGGACGTGGACCCGGAGTCGGTGCCGTACTTCTCGGTGGCCGTGCTGCCCAGCCGCGTCGACGCGGCGCCCCCCGCCGGGGCGGAGGGCGAGGTCGTGGTGGTCGGGCTCGGCCCGGCGGGCCCGCTGTGGCTGACGCCGGAGGCGCGCGGCGCGCTGGCGGCGGCCCAGGACGTCGTGGGCTACAGCACCTACGTCGACCGTGTTCCCGCGCGGCCCGGCCAGGCCCGCCACGCCTCCGACAACAAGGTGGAGTCCGAGCGCGCCGAGTTCGCGCTGGACCTCGCGCGCCAGGGCCGGCGGGTCGCCGTCGTCTCCTCCGGCGACCCCGGCGTCTTCGCCATGGCCACCGCCGTGCTGGAGGTCGCCTCCGAGGACCCGTACCGCCGGATCCCGGTCCGGGTGGTCCCCGGCATGACGGCCGCACACGCCGCCGCCTCCCGCGCCGGTGCGCCCCTGGGCCACGACTACGCGGTCGTCTCCCTCTCCGACCGCCTCAAGCCCTGGGAGGTCATCGCGGAACGGCTGCGCTCCGCGGCCGCCGCGGACCTGGTCCTGGCGCTGTACAACCCCGGCTCGCGCAGCCGCGTCTGGCAGGTCGGCAAGGCGCGCGAACTCCTGCTGGAGTACCGCACGCCGGACACCCCGGTGGTCCTGGGCCGCGACGTGGGCGGCCCGCAGGAGAGCGTCCGCATCGTGCGCCTCGGCGAACTCGACCCGGACCAGGTCGACATGCGCACGATCCTCATCGTGGGCTCGACCCAGACCCGCGCGGTACGGCGCGGAGAGGGCGACGGCGAGGAGATCGTCTGGACGCCGCGGCGGTACCCGGAGCGCTGACGCGCCGCGCGCGGTGTCCTCGAACGCCGGACGGGCTGATGAATCAGCCCGTCCGGCGTTCGAGGACCGGGGTCAGCCACTCCACCGCCTCCGCCGGCCCGGCGACCACGGGTACCCCCGAAGGGACGGGCGGCCGCCGGACGACGACCACCGGCACGCCCGCCTCGCGCGCGGCGACCAGCTTCGCGGCGGTGGCCGCCGCTCCGCTGTCCTTGGTGACGAGGACGTCGATGCGGTGCCGTCGCAGCAGCTCCCGCTCGCCCTCGACCGTGAAGGGGCCCCGGTCCAGCAGTACCTCCGCGCGGGCCGGCATCGGTGGCTCGGGCGCGTCCACGGAGCGGATGAGAAACCACATACCCTCGAGGTGTGCGAAGGCGGCGAGGTGCATCCGGCCCGTGGTCAGGAACACCCGCTCGCCCAGCGCGGGCAGGGCGTCCGCGGCTTCGGCGAGCGAGTCGACCGGGTGCCAGTCGTCGCCCGGGCCCGCGACCCAGCCGGGGCGGCGGACGGCGAGCAGGGGAACATGGACGTCGGCGGCAGCCTGTGCCGCGTTGAAACTGATCGTGCCGGCGAAAGGATGGGTGGCGTCGATGAGTGCGTCCACCTGCTGCTCGCGCAGCCACCGGGCCAGGCCCTCGGGCCCGCCGAACCCTCCGATCCGCACCTGCCCCCGGGGCAGCCGCGGCTCGGCGACGCGCCCGGCGAGCGAGCTGGTGACGCACAGCGCGGGATCGGCGGCCAGCGTCTCCGCCAGGCGGCGGGCCTCGGTCGTGCCGCCGAGGATCAGGATGTGGCGCACGGAGCTGGAGCTCACCGGATGCCCTTTCATGTGCGGTGCCGCCCGGTCCCGCGGGCGGTCGTGGTCATCGGCGGCCGACGCATACCGGCGCCGTCGCGGCGGGAAGGCCCAGCCTACGGCCGGTGCGGCACGTGACTGAGACCGAGGCCGCCAAGGCCGGGCAGGCCGGCCAGGCCACCGGCGGCCGCACCGCCCAGCTCCAGCACACCGGTCTGCGGCACGGCTGGACCACCGGCGCGTGCGCGACCGCCGCCACCACGGCCGCGTACACCGCGTTGCTCACCGGCGAGTTCCCCGACCCCGTGACGATCACCCTGCCCAAGGGGCAGACGCCCGCCTTCGCGCTCGCCGCCGAGGAGCTGCTCGGCCGGGGGCGGGCGGCGATGGCCGCCATAGTCAAGGACGCCGGCGACGATCCGGACGTCACGCACGGCGCGCTGGTGCGGGCCACGGTACGGGTGCTGCCGCCCGGCTCCGGGGTGGTCTTCCGCGCGGGCCCCGGCGTGGGCACGGTCACCCGGCCGGGGCTGCCGCTGGCGGTCGGCGAACCCGCGATCAATCCCGTGCCCCGCCAGATGATGCGCGAGCACGTCGCCGCGGTCGCCGCCCGGCACGGCGGCACGGGCGACGTCGAGATCGAGGTCTCGGTCGATCACGGCGAGGAGATCGCACGCTCCACGTGGAACCCGCGGCTGGGCATCCTGGGCGGTATCTCCATCCTGGGCACCACGGGCATCGTCGTCCCCTACTCCTGCTCGGCCTGGATCGACAGCATCCGGCGCGGCGTGGACGTCGCCCGCGCCGCGGGCCGCACGCACGTCGCGGGATGCACGGGTGCGACGTCCGAGAAGGTCGCCGTGGCCGTGCACGGACTGCCCGAGGACGCGTTGCTGGACATGGGCGACTTCGCGGGGGCGGTGCTCAAGTACATCCGCCGTCACCCCGTCGACCGGCTCACCATCGCCGGCGGCTTCGCCAAGCTCTCCAAGCTGGCCGCCGGCCACCTCGACCTGCACTCCGCCCGCTCGCAGGTGAACAAGGAGTTCCTCGCCGAGCTCGCCCGCCACGGTGGTGGCGGCGCCGCCCTCGCCACCGCCGTCACCGGTGCCAACACCGGCCTGGAAGCGCTGCGTCTGTGCGAGGCCGAGGGCGTTCCGCTCGGCGATCTGGTCGCCTCCGGCGCCCGCGACGAGGCCCTCGCCGTGCTGCGCGGCGCGCCCGTCGCGGTCGACGTCATCTGCATCGACCGCGCGGGCGTCATCGTGGGGCGGGCGGAGCCCAGGGGGCCGCGGGAGCGGTGACCTAGCGGTTCACCGGGCCCAGCGCCGCGCGGTTCGTCAGCGCCTTGGCCGGCTTCTGAACCGGCTTCTGCGTCGTGCCGCAGAACGCACCCTCGAACATGTTCTCGAACGGCGGGCTCTGCTCCAGCCAGTCGCCGTTGATGTTGAAGGTGAGCGCGTTCTTGCCGTCGCGGGTCACGGCGGCTCCGGAGAGCGAGCCCCACACGACGCCGTCGTGGCCCCAGACGGTCGTGCCGCAGGAGAGCGAACGCGACATGATGCCGAGGCCGTACGTGAACTGCTGGCCCGTCTCCACCGTCGTGAGCATCGCGTCCAGCTGCTTGCGCGGCAGGAGCTTGCCCTGCAGCAGGGCGCTGTAGAAGCGGTTGAGGTCACCGCTGGTGCTGACGACCTCGCCCGTGGCGCCGGACCAGGAGGGGCGGTACTCGGTGGCGTCGTGGATCTCCGGGCCCGGGTTCTGCACGTAGAGCTTCGAGTAGCCGACCGGGTGCGGGGCGGGCAGGGTGGGGTCGGTGCCGGGGAAGGTGGTCTCCTTCAGGCCCAGCGGCTTGACGATGCGGCGCTCGACCTCGCGCGCGTACGGCTTGCCCGTGACCTTCTCGATGACCATGCCGGCGAGGACGAAGCCGGTGTTGGAGTAGTTCCAGCCCTTGCCCGGCTCGAAGTCGGGCCCGTACTTCAGCCCGTACGCGATGACCTCCTGCGGGGTCTTGACGTCGTAGCGGTGCCGGAAGAAGCCGGGGCCGTTCATGTCCTTGTCCCACTCCGGGGTGTACACCATGTCGTGCACACCGCTGGTGTGGTTGAGGAGCTGACGGATCGTGATCTTGTTGGCGTCGTAGCCGTTGCCCTTCACTACGCCGGGCAGCCAGCGCTCGACGGAGTCGTCCAGGCTCAGCTTCCCCTCCGCTTCGAGCTGGAGGAGCGTGGTGGCCACGAAGGTCTTGGTGATGCTGCCCGCCCTGAAGTGGTCGGCAGCGGTCCGCTTGCGCTTGGTGTCGGTGTCCGCGTAGCCGGCGGAGCCGGACCAGTTCCCCCTGGGCGTACGGACCTCGGCGGCCACGCCGGGCATGCCGGCGGCCACGAGGCCGTCGAGGGCCCGCTGGGTCGCGGCCTGCTTCCCCGACTCCTCGGCCGGGGTCGCGGCCGGGGTCTTGGCCACGGCCGGGCCGGCGCCGGCGACGATGCCGCCGACGACGGCCGCGGCCGTGAGCGCTACGAGCGTGGCGCGCGTTTTCGATGTGCGCTGCGACATGGGCTTCCCCCCTGGAAACACGCGGCCGGACGGCCGCTTCATGATCGTTTCCCAGGGCATCACAGCCGGGCGTCCCTGGCTATGACCGGGCCCACATCCGCCGGTCCGTCGTGGGTGCCGGTCAGTCGTCGCTGCCGGCCCGCTCGATCGGCTCCTGCAGCTCCGTCACCCACTGGCCCGGGTCCTGCGCGGACTCGAGGTAGAGCTCGCGCGCGTAGCCCGTCGAGCGGTGGCCGCCCGCGTCGATCCAGCGGGCCAGGGCCTGGGCCGTCGGCAGCACGTCGTCCATGGAGCCGTGGTGGACGATCGTCGCCGCGCTGTCGATGGCGGGCAGCTCGACGACCCGGAAGTCCGGGCCGCCGCGGACGTCCGCCGGGACCGGCAGGGCGGCATGGACGACGACCTCTTCGCCGGCGCCGGGCGCGTCCTCGTAGTAGGCGATGGCCGGGCCCGTCGGCTCGACCCCGGCGGCCTCGAGCCGGCGGCACAGCTCGTCGAACAGCGGGCCGATGACGGGGCCGATGTCCTGGGGCCCGTAGCTCGCCGCCGTGGCGCTCAGCTCGGCGACCCTGACGGCGGGAATGCGCTTGACCACCACGTCGTTCGCGTTCATGCGTCCCTCACTCTCGATCGTGCGGAGCCTCGCCTCGACCTGGCCCAGGCGGGCCGTGGCGGCGGCGACGGCCGCCTCCAGTTCGGCGTGCCGCAGCCGCAGCATCCCGCGCAGTTCCTCGGTGCCCACCTGCTCGTCCACGATCTCCCGGACCTGCTGGAGGGTGAATCCGAGGTCCTTGAGGGCGATGACGCGGTTGAGGCGGGCGAGCTGACCGGCTTCGTAGAAGCGGTAGCCGCTGAACGGGTCGACGTGGGCCGGCCGCAGCAGTCCGATGGCGTCGTAGTGGCGCAGCATGCGGACGGATACGCGGCCGTGGCGGGCGAAGTCTCCGATGGTGAACATGGTGGGCTCAGTCCATGACCTGACACGGTGTGAGGGTCAAGCGGTCCGGAACGGTCCGGAACGGTCCGGAGCAGTCCGGAGCGGTCCGGCTGTTGGGCTCAGGGTTCGAGCACCGTCCGGCCGCACGTGTCCCGGTCCCGCGTGGTCGAGTACAGGAAGCTGTCGGGGAACTGCTCCGCCGCCAGCGTGCGGCCCACGATGATGACGGCGGTGCGGACGATGCCCGCCTCCTTCACCTGGTCGGCGATGCCGGCGAGGGTGCCGCGCAGGACGATCTCGTCGGGGCGGCTGGCCATGGCGACGACGGCGGCCGGGCAGTCGGGGCCGTAGTGCGGGAGGAGTTCGGCGACGACCCGGTCGGCGTGGCGGGCGGCCAGGTGCAGGACCAGCAGGGCGCCGCTGCGGCCGAGGGTGGCGAGGTCCTCGCCGGGGGGCATGGGGGTGGCCCGCTGGGCGACGCGGGTGAGGATGACGGTCTGGCCGACGGTGGGCACGGTCAGCTCGCGGCCGAGGGCCGCGGCGGCGGCGGCGAAGGCGGGGACGCCGGGGACGATCTCGTAGGGGATGCCGGCCGCGTCCAGGCGGCGCATCTGCTCGGCCACGGCGCTGTAGACGGAGGGGTCGCCGGAGTGCAGGCGGGCGACGTCCTGGCCGGCGGCGTGGGCGCGGACGAACTCGGCGGTGATCTCGTCGAGGTTCAGGTGGGCGGTGTCGACGAGGCGGGCGTCCGGCGGGCACTCGGCCAGCAGTTCGGTCGGTACGAGGCTGCCTGCGTAGAGGCAGACGCCGGCCCGGGCCATGATCCGCGCGCCCCGCACCGTGATGAGGTCGGCCGCGCCCGGTCCGGCGCCGATGAAGTACACGGTCATGGGGTCTTCCTCCGGTGGGTGCGGTTCGCGTACGTCGTGGTGCGGGGGCGGGGCGGGGTGGGTCCTTCTGGGGGCTGGATTATTTACGGCGGGTGCGGTGCCCGGATTCGGCGCCCCGCATGCCGCCGCAAATAACCCTTACGCCCCCTGCCAGGACCCACCCCGCCCCGGCCCCTCCCGTTTGTGGGCAATCGTCCCCCGCCCGTTGTGGGCAATCGTCCCGCTGGGCTGGGGGCACCTCCCAGCGGTAGCTGGGGGAGGGTGGGCACAACGGGACCGCGACCTGCACCTTGCCTGCCTCGCTCACGTGCCGGGTGACCGGTGCTACGCCGCCCGCAGCGCCTGCGCCCCGTACCCCGGGCGGATGCCCAGGTCGCGCAGGACCGCCTGCGCGGCCCGCCGGCCCGAGAACAGGGCCCCCTGCACCGTGCTCGTATCCCGGTGGTCGCCGCAGACGTAGAGCCCCGACAGGAGCCGGACCGGCCGGCGCACGTCATGGGGAGCCGGCATCGCGGGGACCGCGTCGGGGTCGTGGTGGGCGGCCAGGAGGTGCCAGGCGGTGGTCGAGGTGTTGTAGACCCGGGCCAGCTGGGCCCGGGCCGCCCGGTCCAGTTCGGGCGTGGGCAGGGACGCCGCCGGGCCCAGGACCGTGGACGTGATCAGGCACCTGCCCAGGGGCGCGCGGTCGGGGTCGACCTCGCTGGCCACCGTGGTGTGCGCGACCGGACCCCGGCGGCCGCCGGTGAGGATCAGGGAGGCGTCGCGCAGGGGCGGCGCGTCGGTGGTGTGGTGCAGGATCGTCACCGGGTGGAAGCCCGGCAGGCGCAGGCCCGGGATCAGTTCGGCGGCGGCGCGGGCGCCCGTCGCCACGACGACGGAGCGGCAGGTGATCTGCCCGTGCGCCGCCGTGCCGACGGACGTCGTGCCCACGGACGTGGCCTGTACGCCCGTACGCACCGTGTCCTGCGGCAGCTGGGCCGTCAGGAGGCGGGGGATGACGCCGGCGCCGCCCGCCGGGAGGCAGAGGCGGCCGCGGGCGTAGCCGCGCAGGACCAGGTCCGCGCAGCGGCTGGACGTGGTGAGGTCCGGGTCGGACAGGAGCGAGGCCAGGAGGGGGCGCAGAAAGCCCTCCACCGTGCGCGTCGGCAGGCCCCGGCTGCTCAGGGTCGCGGCCGTGGGCCGGTCCGGGCGGGCCAGCATCCGGTCGATGGGCAGCGCGGCGAGGCGGGCCAGTGCCGCGCCGAGCCGCGCTTGATCGAGGCCGGCGCTCCGTGAGGCGCGGGCCGCCGCGAAGGCGCGGGCGGTGGTGAACGCGCGCTTGGCCCCGCGGAGTTCGCCGGTGCGGTGGTTGCGGCCGTCGGTGTGGACCAGCACCCCGGGGGTGAAGGGGCGCAGCTTGAGCGCCTCCAGCCCGGGGGTGCGCAGGAGTTCCGGGAACGAGGTGTTGAGCAACTGGCCCGTGCGGTCCAGGTGGAAGCCGTCGACCTCATCGGTCGTCATGCGCCCGCCGGGGCCCGGGGCTTCCTCCAGGACGGTGACGGTCACCCCGGCGCTGATGAGATGGTGAGCCGCAGAGAGGCCGGCGAGGCCGGCTCCCACGATGACGACGTCAGCGTGGTGTGCGGTGCGTGCGCTGCTGAGCACGTGCCCTCCCGGGGTCGGTCCGCTCGCTCGGGGGCCTGATGCCCTCAACCGGCGGCGGCGATGCGCGAGTTCGCCTCGACCGTAGAGAGAAATCCGGTCAATAACAGTCGCGCACGGGGCGAGCATGGTCGCACGGTGGTCGCACACATCGCCGTTCCGGAGCGGGGGACGGGTGCGTCAGCTGTTGTCCAGCGCCGCGCGTACGGCGCTCTCGATGTCCGGGTACGCGAAGTCGAAGCCCGAGTCCAGCAGTCGCCGCGGCAGGACACGACAGCTGGCCAGGACTTCCGTGGCCATCTCGCCCAGTGCCAGCCTGAGCGCCGGAGCGGGCGCCGGGAAGGGTGTCCGGCGCTTCAGCACGCGCCCCGTCGCCTCGGTGGCCTCGCGGTTGGTGACGGGGTGCGGTGCGGTGAGGTTGACCGGGCCGGAGAGGGCGGGGGAGTCCAGGAGGTGGCGCAGGGCGGCGACGTGGTCGTGCAGGGCGATGAAGCTCCAGTACTGCCGTCCGCTCCCCAGCCGCCCCCCGAGGCCGAGTTTGACGAGCGGGAAGAGGCGGCCCCAGGCGCCGCCGTCGCGGGAGACCACCAGGCCGGTGCGGAGCAGGACGGTGCGTACGCCCGCCTCCGTGGCGGCGCCCGTCGCCTCCTCCCAGTCCTGGCAGACAGTTGCGAGGAAGCCGTCGCCGGGCGGGGTGCTCTCGTCCACCGGCCGGTCTCCGGTGTCGCCGTAGACGCCGGTCGCGCTCGCGCTGAGCAGGACGCGCGGCGGGGTGACCAGGGACGCCACGGCCTCGGCGATCGCCGCAGTGCCCAGGACCCGGCTGTCGCGGATCTCCTTCTTGTAGGCCTCCGTCCAGCGGTGGTCGCCCACTCCGGCACCGGCCAGGTGCACCACCGCCTCGCAGCCGGCGAGGTGCCGTGTGTCCACCCGTCGGCGGGCGGGGTCCCACTCGACTTCGTCCGGCCGGCGGGGCGGGCGGCGCACCAGGCGCACCACCTGGTGGCCGTCGGACTCCAGCGAACGTACGAGCGCCCTCCCGATGAGGCCGTCCGAACCGGTGATCGCGACGCGCATGGGTCCCCCCGTCAGGCCCTGAACCGTTCCCAGAGCCGCGGGAACCGCTCGGCCAGCGCCTCCTCGGACTCCAGGCCGAACGGGGCGCCGAGCGGTTCGGACGGCTGGGGCGGCAGGCCGAGGTCGGGGGTCTCGGCGCCCGTCAGTTGCTCGTACGCCTCGTCCGCCGCGTATCCCAGGTCCTCGCCGTCGCCGTCCACCTCCGGGTCGAAGTCGTCCAGCAGGTCCGCGAGGGTGTCCGGTTCGTGCACCGCGCCCTCGAAGACCTCTCTGCCCTGGCCGATCAGCCAGCAGCGGAAGTAGTCGAAGACGTCGTCGCTCGCGCCGTCCAGCAGCACGGCCGCGGCCCCCCACAGGTCCCAGAGGTAGGCGCGGTTGTACCGGGCCTCGAAGTGCCGGGCGAAGTCGAGCACGGCGTCCGGGTCGAGTTGCATCAGCTTCTCGACCAGGGCGTCGGCCTGGTCCTCGGGGTCTCCTTCGGCGGTCTCGCGTGCGCTGTCGATCAGCTCCCAGAACTCCGTCTCGTCCATCATCACGGGACCAGCATCGGCCCTGCCGCAGGGCCACGCACCTCCAGGGAGCCGGATGCGGCCGTGTTGTTATCGGTGAGTCCGATTCGCGATCGCCGGAAAATCACGACAGAAGGTGTCCGGTATCGGTGCGACCGTCGTGGCAGTCGTCGAAGACCGGGGACGCCGAGGAAGAGGAGACGTTTCGTGACCGCATCGCAGAGTGAAGACAAGCCGCTGGCGCGGACCGTGGCGCTGGTCGCGGGTGCCACGCGGGGCGCGGGGCGGGCCATGGCCGTGCAACTGGGGGCCGCGGGCGCCGTCGTCTATGTGACGGGGCGTTCCACGCGGGCGCATCGCAGCGAGGTCGGCCGGTCCGAGACCATCGAGGAGACCGCCGAGCTGGTGACCGCCGCGGGCGGCACGGGCATCGCCGTGCCCACCGACCATCTGGAGCCCGGGCAGGTCCGGGCGCTGGTCGAGCGCATCGACCGCGACCACGGGCGGCTGGACGTCCTCGTCAACGACGTGTGGGGCGGGGATCACCTGATCGAGTTCGAGAAGAAGGTGTGGGAGGTGGACCTGGAGAAGGGGCTGCGGATGCTGCGGCTCTCCACGGACACGCACGCCATCACCAGCCACTTCGCCGTGCCCCTGCTCATCCGGCGGCCGGGCGGGCTGCTCGTGGAGATCACCGACGGCACGGAGGAGTTCAACCGCACCTACCGGGAGAACCTCTTCTACGACCTGGCCAAGTACGCGCCCATCCGCATGGCCTTCGGGCTCGCCGAGGAGCTCAAGGGCTACGGCTGCACCGCCGTCTGCCTCAGCCCCGGGTTCCTGCGCTCGGAGCAGATGCTCGACCACTTCGGGGTCACGGAGGAGACGTGGCGGGACGCGGTGAAGGCCCAGCCGCACTTCGCCGTCGCCGAGTCCCCCGTCTACATCGGCCGGGCCCTGGTCGCCCTGGCCACCGACCCGGAGCGGGCCCGGTGGAACGGCAAGTCCCTCTCCAGCGGTCAGCTGGCCAAGGTCTACGGCTTCACCGACACCGACGGCTCCCGGCCCGACGCCTTCGGGTACTTCCAGGACGTCGTCCTCGACGGCGCGGACGGCACCCCGGAGGACTACCGGTAGAGACCGGCGGACCGGGCCGCCGCGCGCGCGAACCGCTCGCGCAGCTCCGGCGGCCCCAGCACCTCCGCCTCCGGGCCCAGCGCCAGCAGCTGTTCGTACGCCACCTCGGACGACTCCACCGGCAGCGAGAGCGTGAGGCGCCCGAGCGCGTCCGGCTCCCCGGCGGCCGCCAGGGCCTCCCGCGCCGCCGTGCGGTCGGTCACGTGCGGCAGCCTGCGCGCTCCCTCCGGGGTCAGGCGCAGCTCCACGCGGTCGCGCAGGATCGAGCGGGCGAACTGCGCTGCCCGCTCCTCCCAGAAGGCGGGCAGGTCGAAGTCGGCCGAGCGGCGGAAGCGGTCCTCGCCCACGGTCACCGCGGTGAAGCGGTCCACGCGGTAGACGCGGAAGTCCTCGCCGGTGCGGGCCGCCAGATACCAGACGCCGGCCTTGAGGATCAGGCCGTACGGCTGGAGGTCCCGCTCCACCTCGCCCTCGCGGCGCCGGTAGCGGGCGGCCATGCGGCGGTCGTCCCAGACCGCGTCCGCGATCGCGGGCAGCAGGGCGGGCGCGTCGTGGGGATGCCACCAGCCGGGGGCGTCCAGATGGAAGCGCTGGGCCGCGTTCGTGGGGGCGTCGCTCAGCTCGGGCAGGAGCGCGGCGGAGACCTTCAGCCGGGCGGCGGAGGCTACGTCCGCCAGGCCCATGTCGCGCAGCGCGGACGGCACGCCGGACAGGAAGAGGGCTTCCGCCTCCGTCCGGCCCAGGCCGGTCAGCCGGGTGCGGTAACCGCCGATCAGGCGGTAGCCGCCGGCGCGGCCGCGGTCGGCGTAGACGGGCACTCCGGCCTCGGACAGCGCGAGGACGTCCCGGGCGACCGTACGCTCCGAGACCTCGAGCCGGCTCGCCAGCTCGGTGCCGGTCATCGACGGGCGGGACTGGAGCAGGAGCACCAATTTGATCAGACGGGCCGCGCGCATGACCCCATGATGCCGGGGGGCACCGACAACGGGGCGTGACGACAGGAGCCCGCGTGCCGAGCCAGGGCATGGACGAGCGCGCGGGGTCCTGTCGTCACCCCTGAGCCGTTCCGCGTCACAGGACAGGGCGGCGCGGTGCGGCTCCGGCGCAGACGATACGCCTTTGATCGATGATCGATCAATGGCTGCAGGTCAGATTCGTGGAGCGCAGCTGAGAACGTGCCGCTTGAGGAGCTCGCCGATGGCCGGGTCGCGCCGCTGGAAGGCCCGCACGATCTCCGCGTGGTCCTCGGCGTGGGCGCGGGGCTCCGGGCTCAGCCAGCGGATCGACAGCGTCGTCCACACCTCGATGCCCAGGGATTCCCAGGTGTGCAGCAGCACGGAGTTCCCCGCGGCCCGCACGATCTCGCGGTGGAAGGCGACCGTGTGGCGCGCCTGCGCCTCGCTGTCGCCGGCGCGGTCGGCCACCTCGAGCGCGGCCACCTCCCGCTCCAGCGCCGAGACGTCCTCGGCCAGGGCGTCCGCGGCCAGCTCGGCGGCGACCTGCTCCAGGCCGGCCCGGACCGGGTAGCTCTCCTTGAGGTCGGCGGCGGTCAGGTCGCGGACCCGCACGCCCTTGTTGGGCGCGGACTCGATCAGCCGCAGCGACTCCAGCTCGCGCAGCGCCTCGCGCACCGGGGTCTGGCTCACCAGCAGCTCGGCGGCGATCCGCCGCTCCACGATCCGCTCGCCCGGCTGCCAGCGCCCGCTGACGATCCCCTCGAGGATGTGCTCGCGGATCTGCTCGCGCAGCGAATGGACGACGGGCGGGGTCATTTCTCTCCTTGGTCGGATCTGCCGGGAACGTCATTATCGACGTCCGGCCCGGCAAGCCGAAGGGCGCGGCCCCGGCCCGTACGAGTACGGAACCGGGGCCGCGCCCTTCAGCGCTTTACCTCAGGGGCGTTCGGGTCAGAGACCGATCTCGGTCTCGAACTCGGCGGCCTCGAGGATCTGCTTGACCGTGGTCAGGTAGCGGGCCGCGTCGGCACCGTCCACCAGGCGGTGGTCGTAGGACAGCGCCAGGTACGTCATGTCGCGGATCGCGATGGTCTCGCCGAGCTCCGGGTGGTTGATGACCACCGGGCGCTTGACGGTCGCACCGATACCCAGGATGCCGACCTGGTTCGGGGGCACGATGACCGTGTCGAACAGCGCACCGCGCGAGCCGGTGTTGCTGATCGTGAAGGTCGCGCCGGCCAGGTCGTCCGGGCTGATCTTGCTGGAACGGACCTTGCCGGCCAGCTCCGCGGTCTTGCGCGCGATGCCCGCGATGTTGAGGTCACCCGCACCCTTGATGACCGGGGTCATCAGGCCCTTCTCCGAGTCGACGGCGATGCCGACGTTCTCGGAGTCGAAGTAGGTGATGGTGTTCTCGTCCTCGTTGATCCGGGCGTTGATGACCGGGTGGGCCTTCAGCGCCTGGACGGCGGCCTTGACGAAGAACGGCATCGGGGAGAGCTTGACGCCCTCGCGCGCCGCGAACGCGTCCTTGGCCTTGTTGCGCATCCGCATGATCTTGGTGATGTCCACCTCGACCACGGAGGTCAGCTGCGCCTGGCCGTGCAGCGCCTTCATCATGTTGTCGGCGATGACCTTGCGCATGCGCGGCATCTTGACCGTCTGACCGCGCAGCGGGGACGCCTCGAGGGCCGGGGCCTTCGGGGCGGCGGCTGCCGGGGCGGCGGCGGCCGGAGCCGGCGCGGCCTTGGCGGCCTCGGCCGCGGCGATGACGTCCTGCTTGCGGATGCGGCCACCGACGCCGGTGCCCTGCACGGTGCTCAGGTTGACGCCGGATTCGGCGGCGAGCTTGCGCACCAGCGGGGTGACGTAGGCGCCGTCCGCCGCGGGGGCGGCGGGGGCCGGGGCGGCCGGAGCAGCCGGGGCGACCGGAGCGGCCGGCGCCGGGGCGGCGACCGGAGCCGGAGCCGGAGCCGGGGCGGCGGGCGCGACCGGAGCGGGGGCCGGGGCAGCCGGGGCGGCGACCGGCGCCGGAGCGGCCGGGGCCTCCTGGACCGGCGCGGGGGCCGGGGCGGCCGGAGCCGGGGCGGCGGCCGGAGCGGCGCCGGCGGCACCGATCACGGCGAGCTTGGCGCCGACCTCGGCGACCTCGTCCTCACCGACGACGATCTCGAGCAGCACGCCGGAGGCGGGCGCCGGGATCTCGGTGTCGACCTTGTCGGTGGAGACCTCGAGCAGCGGCTCGTCCTCCGAGACCTCCTCGCCGACCTCCTTCAGCCAGCGGGTGACGGTGCCCTCGGTGACCGACTCGCCCAGCGCGGGCAGCACGACGTCGGTGCCGGAGGCAGCGGCCGGGGCGGCTGCGGGGGCGGGGGCCTCGGCGGCCGGCGCCGGGGCGGCGGGGGCCTCGGCGACCGGGGCCGGAGCGGCCTCGGTCGCGGCGGCGGGGGCCGGGGCCTCGGCGGCGGCCGGAGCCGGCGCGGCGGCCGGGGCACCGGCGCCGTCGTCGATGATGGCCAGCTCGGCGCCGACCTCGACCGTCTCGTCCTCGCCGACCTTGATGTGGGCCAGGATGCCGGACGCGGGGGCCGGGATTTCGGTGTCGACCTTGTCGGTGGAGACCTCGAGCAGCGGCTCGTCGGCCTCCACGCGCTCACCCTCGGCCTTGAGCCAACGGGTGACGGTGCCCTCGGACACGCTCTCGCCGAGCGCCGGCAGGGTTACGGAAACCGCCATGGTTGCGGTTGCTCCTTACGAATAGTGCGGATGGTGGTGCGCTCGGGACTTAGTCGTGCGAGTGCAGCGGCTTGCCGGCCAGGGCCAGGTGGGCCTCGCCCAGAGCCTCGTTCTGCGTCGGGTGCGCGTGGATGAGCTGCGCGACCTCGGCCGGCAGCGCCTCCCAGTTGTAGATCAGCTGGGCTTCGCCGACCTGCTCACCCATACGGTCGCCGACCATGTGGACGCCGACCACGGCACCGTCCCGCACCTGGACGAGCTTGATCTCGCCCGCGGTCTTCAGGATCTTGCTCTTGCCGTTGCCCGCGAGGTTGTACTTCAGAGCGACGACCTTGTCGGCGCCGTACAGCTCCTTGGCCTTCGCCTCGGTGATACCGACCGAAGCGACCTCCGGGTGGCAGTACGTGACGCGGGGCACGCCGTCGTAGTCGACCGGCACGGGCTTGAGACCGGCCAGACGCTCCGCAACCAGGATGCCCTCGGCGAAGCCGACGTGCGCGAGCTGGAGGGTCGGGACGAGGTCACCGACGGCCGAGATGGTCGGCACGTTGGTCTGCATGTACTCGTCGACCAGGACGTAGCCGCGGTCCATCGCGACCCCGGCCTCCTCGTAGCCCAGGCCCTGGGAGACCGGGCCGCGGCCCACGGCGACGAGCAGCAGCTCGGCCTCGAAGGTCTTGCCGTTCTCCAGGGAGACCTTCACCCCGTCGGCCGTGTATTCCACGCCCGAGAAGCGGGAGCCGAGGGAGAAGTTGATGCCGCGCTTGCGGAAGGCGCGCTCCAGCAGCTTGGAGCTGTTCTCGTCCTCGACCGGGACGAGGTGGGGAAGCGCCTCGACGATGGTGACGTCGACGCCGAAGGACTTCCACGCGGAGGCGAACTCGACGCCGATGACGCCGCCGCCCAGCACGATCGCGGACTTCGGCACGCGGTCCAGGACCAGCGCGTGGTCGGAGGAGATGACGCGGTCGCCGTCGATGGTCAGGCCCGGCAGCGACTTCGGCACGGAGCCGGTGGCCAGCAGGACGTGGCGGCCGGTGTAGGTCTGACCGTTGACCTCGACGGACGTCGGGGAGGACAGGCGGCCCTCGCCGGTCACGTAGGTGACCTTGCGGGAGGCGACCAGGCCCTGCAGACCCTTGTACAGGCCCGAGATCACGTCGTCCTTGTACTTGTGGACGCCCGCGATGTCGATGCCCTCGAGGGAGGCCTTGACACCGAACTGCTCGGCCTCACGAGCCTGGTCGGCGATCTCGCCCGCGTGCAGCAGAGCCTTGGTGGGGATGCAGCCGCGGTGCAGGCAGGTGCCGCCCAGCTTGTCCTTCTCGATCAGGGCGACGTCGAGACCCAGCTGCGCTCCGCGCAGGGCAGCGGCGTAACCGCCGCTACCGCCTCCGAGGATCACTAGGTCGAAAACGGTGCTGGCGTCGTTCGCCACGTCACGTCCTCCATGCATGGGTGCGCCGGACCGGTCGTCGGTGACCGGTCGGCGGCTGTCGTACGGCCGCTTTGCTTCGGCCCTGTGATGGGTGGGCCCTGTCCTGCCGAGACAACATCTTCGCACTTGTTGACGGACGGCGGGACGCCGGGCTGGGGCTCGGCGACGACTGATGCGTCACCTTCGAGGGTTACCAGTGCGTAGGAATGTGTGTTTTCGTCGAGAGCGAACGCAGCGCGGCCCCGGGTCATTCCCGGGGCCGCCGCCACCGCCGGGGGATCAGCCGAGGTCGCCGTCGGCCGTGCGCTGGGCCAGCCGGACCAGGGTGCGCACCGAGGAGCCGGTGCCGCCCTTGGGGGTGTAGCCGTACGGGGCGCTCTCGTGGAACGCCGGGCCCGCGATGTCCAGGTGCGCCCAGACGATGCCCTCGCCCACGAACTCCTGCAGGAAGAGGCCGGCCACCAGACCGCCGCCCATGCGCTCACCCATGTTGGCGAGGTCGGCCACGGGGGAGTCCATCGACTTGCGCAGCTCGGCGGGGAGCGGCATCGGCCACGCCTGCTCGCCGACCTCCTCGGCGATCTCGTACAGCGAGGTGCGGAACGCGTCGTCGTTGGCCATCACACCGAAGGTGCGGTTGCCGAGCGCGAGGACCATGGCACCCGTGAGGGTGGCGACGTCCACGATCGCGTCCGGGTTCTCCTCGGAGGCGCGGGTCAGGGCGTCGGCCAGGACCAGGCGGCCCTCGGCGTCGGTGTTGAGCACCTCGACCGTCTTGCCGCTGTACATCTTCAGCACGTCGCCCGGACGGGTGGCGTTGCCGGAGGGCATGTTCTCGGCGAGCGCCAGCCAGCCCGTGACGTTGACCTCCAGGCCCAGGCGGGCGACGGCCACGACCGCGGCGAAGACGGCGGCGGCGCCGGCCATGTCGCACTTCATGGTCTCGTTGTGGCCGGCCGGCTTCAGCGAGATGCCGCCCGAGTCGTAGGTGATGCCCTTGCCGACCAGGGCGAGGGTCTTCTCCGCCTTGGGGTGGGTGTAGGCAAGACGCACCAGGCGCGGCGGGGTGGCGGAGCCCTGGCCCACGCCCATCAGACCGCCGTAACCGCCCTTGAGCAGCGCCTTCTCGTCCAGCACCTCGACCTTGAGGCCGAACTCCTTGGCCGCGGCCTGGGCCTTCGCGGCGAACGACTTCGGGTCGAGGTCGTTGGAGGGCATGTTGATCAGGTCGCGGGCGCGGTTGACCTCGGCGGCCACGGCGGCGGCGCGCTCGGCGGCGGCCTTGAACGCCTTGTCGCGGGGCTTGGCGCCCAGGATCACGGCCTCGGCGAGCGGGGCGCTCTTGGCGTCCTTCTTCGCCGCGCCGTCGCCGCGGTAGGCGGTGAAGGCGTACGCGCCCATGAGCGCGCCCTCACCGATGGCGGCGACGGACTCCGCGTCCTCGACGGGCAGGGCGAACGCGGCCTTCTTGGCGCCGGTCAGCGCGCGGGCGGCGGTGCCGGCGGCGCGGCGCAGCGTCTCCTCGGCGAAGCCGTCGCCCTTGGCGGGCTGGTCTCCCAGGCCGACCGCCAGCACGACCGGGGCCTTGAGGCCGGACAGGACGGGCAGCTTGGTCACCTCGCCCTCGCCGCCACCGGCGCCGAGGGTCTCCAGGACGGTGGCCAGCTTGCCGTCGAACGCCTTGTCCACGGCTTCCGCGCCGGGGGCGACGACGGGACCCTTCGGGCCCTTCGCCACACCGACGACAATGGCGTCCGCGCGCAGCGTCGCCGCGCTGGAAGTGCTGAGAGTCAGAGCAGTCACGGTGGTGGGTGTCCCTACTTCCGTTGATATTTCGGCCGATGGGTGGTGGGCCGGCCGCACCCTGCGCATCGTATGCGCCGCGCTCTTGCCGCCCGGGCTCGGGCCTTTGGGCACGTGAGAGCGTATCCCCGCGGGGCCGCTCAGCCCAGGGCCGAGGCGAGCAGCGCGGCCGTCGCGGCGGTCTCCGCCAGGGCGCCGAACACATCGCCGGTCACCCCGCCGAAGCGGCGCCTGCAGTGATGCAGCATCAGCTCGCCGCAGGCCAGCGCGAGCAGGACGGCGAGCCCCGAACGCAGTGCCCCCTGGGGGCCGGCGAGCGCGCCCGCGCCGGCGGCCGCGCAGGCCGCGAGCGCCGCCACGGCCAGGGCGGCCGGCCGGGGGACGGCGCCGGCGACGGCCGCCCCCAGCCCGTCGGGGCGGGCGGCCGGGACGCCGGAGCGGCAGGCCAGGGTCAGGGCGCAGCGTGCGGCGAGGGCGGCCACGACCGCCGCGAGGGCGCCGCGCGTCCAGCCGGCGGCGTACAGCGCGTCGAGGGCGGCGACCTGGCCGAGCAGGGTCAGCAGGAGGGCGATGACGCCGAAGGGGCCGATGTCCGACTGCTTCATGATGCGCAGCGCGTCCTCGGCGGGCTTGCCGCTGCCCAGTCCGTCGGCGACGTCGGCGAGTCCGTCCAGGTGCAGCCCGCGGGTGAGGACCGCGGGCACCGCGACGGAGGCCACGGCGGCGAGCAGCGGGCCCGAGCCGAGCAGCAGGAACAGCAGCCCGGCGGCGGCCGCGCAGCCGCCCACCACGAGACCGGCCAGCGGCGCCGCGAGCATGCCGCCGCGGGCGGTCTGCCGGTCCCAGCGGGTGAGCGGGACGGGCAGCACGGTGAGGGTGCCGAAGGCGAAGCGCAGGGCGTCGCCGCCGGTGGGCCGGACGGGTGTCGTGTCGGTCATCGCGGGCAGGGTATCCCGCCGCCCGTGGGCAGTACTTTGGCCGGGGGAGCGCGGAGCGGAGCGGGAGTGCCATGGGTCACTGGCTGACACGCAACATCGTCGAGCCGGGCAAGCTGCCGCTGCTGCTGGCGCTGACCGCGTTCGTACTGACGTTCCTGGTCACCCGGGTCATCACCCGGCTGATCCGGGCGGGCAAGGGCCCGTTCGGCAACATCAGGCCCGGTGGGCTGCACGTCCATCACGTGGTGCCCGGCGTGGTGCTGATGGTGGTCGGCGGCTTCGGCGCGGTGGCCGAGGGACAGCGTGGCTTCGGGGCGGCGGTGGCGGCCGTGCTGTTCGGCATGGGCGCGGGTCTGGTGCTGGACGAGTTCGCGCTCGTCCTGCACCTGGACGACGTGTACTGGACCGAGCAGGGCCGCAAGAGCGTCGAGATGGTGGTGCTGACGGCGGCTCTCGTGGCCCTGGTCCTCCTGGGCTTCTCCCCGTTCGGGGTGAACGAGCTGACGCCGGACGAGCTGCAGAACCGCACCATCGTGGTGACCAACACCCTGCTCAACTTCCTGATCGCGCTCTTCGCCCTGGCCAAGGGCAAGCCGCGGATCGCCCTGATCGGCGCGGTGGTGCCGTTCGTGGCGATCGTGGGCGCGGTGCGGCTGGCCCGGCCCGGCTCACCGTGGGCGCGGCGCTTCTACCGGCACCGGCCGCGGGCCCGCCGCCGGGCGCGGGTGCGCGCCTACCGGCACGACGCGCGCTGGGAGGCGGCGCGCAACAGGCTTCACGATCTGCTGGCCGGCGCCCCGGACCGCTGATCGCGCTCGCGGTGGGCGTCGCGGCGGGGCTTGCGTCGCCTGCGCAGCTCGTCCACTCCGCACACCAGCAGCATGGCCGCCACGGCGGCGACGTGCTCCTTGCCGGCCAGGTTGGGCTTGACCAGGACCTCGCCCACCATGGCCAGCACCACCAGGGCGCAGGTGAACCAGGCGCGGTAGCGCCAGGAGACGTACACCGCCAGGCCGACGACCGCCGCCGAGGGGCCGGTGTCGATGATCTTCGCGGCCTCCGGCGGCAGCCCCAGGACGGAGTCGGGCCCCACCGCGATGGCCAGCCGCGCGTACATCGTCCCCGCGAGGGTGGCGACGTACGCGACGGCCAGGGTGCGCCCCATGCCCAGCGCGGCCTCGGCCAGGCCGAAGACGATCAGGATCTGGGCCAGCGCCCCCCACACGGGCAGGTCCAGGGCGGGGACGAACAGCGACAGCGGGGTCCGCAGCAGCGCCAGCCACCAGGGCAGCTCCGCCTGGACGGAGCCGAGCCGCTGGACGGGCCCGAAGCCCCAGGGCTGGTTCTGGACGATCTGGAAGACGGCGGTGAGGACGACGGCCGAGAGCGTCATGGGGATGGCCCACGCGTGTCTGCGCCGGAACGTCCCCCACACGGCCGTATACAACGGACCCCACTCGGTGCGCGCGGCGCGGAGCAGCGCCGCGCGGTTCATCGCCGGCTCTCCAAGTGCTTGCGGTTGAGCCACTTGGGCAGGCCGGGAGCTTCCAGGAAGCCCTCGGCGCGGGCGCTGGCGATACCGATCCGCAGCAGGTCACTGCTCTTCTCGAACAGCATGAAACGAGGTTCCCAGATAGGGCGGTATTTCGCATTTGCTCGGTAGAGCGATTCGATCTGCCACCAGCGGGAGAAAAAGCTGAGCAGCGAGCGCCACATCCGCAGCACCGGACCCGCGCCCAGCCGGGAGCCGCGCTCGAAGACGGACCGGAACATGGCGAAGTTCAGCGACACCTGGGTGATGCCCAGGGCCCGGGCCTGCTGGAGCAGTTCGATGACCATGAACTCCATCAGGCCGTTCTCGGAGTCCCGGTCACGGCGCATCAGGTCCAGCGAAAGGCCCTTGGGCCCCCAGGGGACGAAGCTCAGCAGCGCCCGCAGATCGCCCTCGCCGTCATGGCACTCCAGCATCACGCAGCGCCCGTCGTCCGGGTCGCCGAGGCGGCCCAGCGCCATGGAGAAGCCGCGCTCGGTCGCGCCGTCGCGCCAGTCGTCGGCGCGGCGCAGCAGCTCGGCCATCTCCTCCTCGGGGATGTCCTCGTGCCGCCGGATGCGGACGGTATACCCGGCGCGCTTGACGCGGTTGTAGGCCTGGCGCACGGTGCGCATGGCGCGGCCCTCGAGGGTGAACTCGGCGGTGTCCACGATCGCCTCGTCGCCGAGCTCCAGGGCGTCCATGCCGTGCCGCGCGTAAATCGTGCCGGCCTCCTCGCCCGCGCCCATCACGGCGGGGACCCAGCCGTGCTCGCGGGCCTCGGCCAGCCAGGGCTCGATGGCGCCGGGCCATGCCTCGGGGTCGCCGATGGGGTCGCCGGAGGCCAGGGAGACGCCGCCGATGACGCGGTAGGTGACGGCCGCCTTGCCGGAGGGGGACCACAGGACGCTCTTCTCGCGGCGCAGGGCGAAGTAGCCCAGCGAGTCGCGGTCGCCCCACTTGTCGAGCAGTTCGCGCAGCTTCGCCTCGTCCCCGGCGGTGAGGGGGTCGGTGGCGCGCCGGGAGCGGAAGGCGGCGTACGCCACGACGATCAGCAGGATCGTGCTCATCACGTTGATGACGACGTCGACCCAGCCGGGCGGGGCGATGCCCGCGTAGCGGGTGTCGTCGGCGGCGATCGAGATCAGCCGCATGACGCCGTAGTGCCAGCGGTCCAGGAAGGTGGAGCGCTGCTCGTCGGTGGCCTGGTTGGTGACCGTGACCAGTCCGGCGGCGATCAGCGAGGTGACCAGCAGGCCGCCGGCGGCGACAGCCGTGGCGAGCTTGGGGTTGGAGCGGTCGCCCTTGGCGTAGAACTCCCGGCGGCCCACCAGCAGCGCCAGCACGAACAGGGCGGTGGTGACCAGGGAGAACCAGTTCAGGGCGTGCCGCCGGAACTCCGGGAAGAACATCACGAACGCCAGCAGCAGCAGGAGCAGCCCGGCCAGCACCAGGTTCAGGATCCAGGCGGCCCGCTTGCGCCGGCGCAGCGTGATCGCCATGAACAGCGACACCACCGCGGGCGCGAAGCCGGCCGTCAGCAGATACGGGGTGAAGTACTCCTCGACGTTGTGCCGGCGGATGTCCGAACCGAAGGACACCCAGACCGCGCCGAGCAGATTGACGAACGTAACGGCACGCAGGTACCACACCGCGAACGACGCGGCACGCCGCTGCCAGGTACCACCGCGGGCGCCCTCATCCGGAGTCAAGCGGACTTCTCCCATGAAAAGTGATTATGGGGCCCATGTGCGGCGGAATTCCGGGCGCTCGCGACCGGTGACGGGCTTGCCCGGCCGGTGTCGTCAGGAGCGTTCGGGGAGCTCCGCCGCCAGGGCCGCGGCCGCCTGCACCAATGGCAGGGCGAGCAGTGACCCTGTCCCCTCGCCCACAGTGACGCCGTGGTCGAGGAGAGGGTTGAGCGCCATCCGGTCGAGTGCCTTCGTCTGGGCCGGATCGCCGCTGGCCTGCCCGGCCAGCCACCAGTCGGGGGCCCGGAAGGCGACCCGCTGGGCGACCAGCGCGCAGGCGGCGGAGACGACGCCGTCGAGGATCACCGGGGTGCGGCGCACCGCGCTCTGCAGCAGGAAGCCCGTCATCGCGGCCAGGTCCGCGCCGCCGACCGCGGCCAGCAGCTCCATCTGGTCGCCGAGGACCGGACGGGCCCGGCGCAGCGCGTCGCGGATCGCCGCGCACTTGCGCATCCAGGCCAGGTCGTCGATGCCGAAGCCGCCCCGGCCGGTGACCACGGAGGCGTCCGTGCCGCACAGGGCGCCGATCAGCGCGCCGGCCGCCGTGGTGCCGCCGACGCTCAGATCGCCCAGGACGATCAGGTCCGTGCCGGAGTCGGCCTCCTCGTCGGCGACGGCCATCCCGGCGCGGAAGGCCCGCTCCGCCTCCTCGGCGCCGAGCGCGTCCTCGATGTCGATACGGCCCGAGCCGCGTCGCACCCGGTGCCGGGTGACGTCCTGGGGCAGCTCGCCGGGGTCGCAGTCCACCGACATGTCCACCACGCGCAGCTCCGCGCCGAACCGGCGGGCCAGGATCGCACCCGCGCTCCGCCCGTCGAGGGCGGCCCGTACGAGCTCCAGCGCCCCGCCCTTCGGCCCGCCGGACACCTCCAGGGCCGCGACCCCGTGGTCGCCCGCGAACAGCAGCGCCTTGGGCCGCTCCACCGGCTTCACCGGCACGGCCCCCTGCGCGGCCGCGAGCCACTCGCCCAGCTCGTCGAGCCGGCCCAGCGCGCCGGGGCGCGGGCCGAGACGCTCCCGCCGTTCCTCGGCGTCCCGCCGCACGCCGGAGTCGGGGCGCTCGATCAGCGAGGCGAAGTCATCAAGATTCAGACCGCTCATCCGCGACACACTACCGGTGGGGGGCCCGGCCGTTCGGGCTGCGGCCGGGCCCGGGTCCGGCCCGTCAGCCGCGCAGCGGCAGCGCCTGGCCCGCCACCACCAGCAGCACGTGCTCGCACTCGTCGCCCGCGGCCGCGTTCAGGCGGCCCAGCTCGTCGCGGAAGCGGCGGCCGGAGGCCGTCGCCGGGACGACGCCCGAGCCGACCTCGTTGCTGACCACCACGACCGTGCGCGGCGTGGCGCGTATCGCGGCCACCAGCTCCGCGACCCGCTCGGCGAGGGCCGCCTCGCCGCTCTCGGCCCACACCTGGTCGTCCCACGCCCCGACGGAGTCCATCGCGTCGGTCAGCCACAGCGCCAGGCAGTCGATCAGCAGCGGCGGGCCCTCCTCCGCCAGCAGCGGCACCAGGTCGCACGTCTCGACCGTGCGCCATGACCCCGGCCGGCGCTCGCGGTGCCGCACGATGCGGTCCGCCCAGTCCTGGTCGCCCTCGCGCGTCCCGCTCGTGGCGACGTAGAGCACCTCGGGGAAGGACTCCAGGCGCCGCTCCGCCTCCACGGACTTGCCGGAGCGGGCCCCGCCCACCACCAGCGTCCGCCGGGGCACGTCCGGCACCTCGTGGTAGTCGCCGACGGTCAGCGTCGTGCCGTCCGGCACCGTGCGCGCACCCGCCGCCGCCAGCCGCCGGTGCAGCTCCCGGCCCGGCGGGACGTCGTGGTCCAGATGGACCGCGACGACGTCCGTGGTCGGCCCCACGGCCCCGGACTCCCGCAGCCGGGCCAGCGCGTCGGGCCGGCCCAGGACGTCGAGCAGCACCATCTCGTACGGGCCGGACAGCCCGGACAGCCCGGCCGGCGCCGCTCCCGGCGGCAGGTACAGCAGCCGCTCCCCGTCGGGGGACGTCACCTCGTATCCCGTGCCCGGCGCGTCCAGGGCCATCGCCCGCACCTTGTGGCCGCTGATCACCGACAGCTCGCGCCCGTCCGGCACCCGGACCGGCGCGGGCAGCCCGGCCGGGAACTCCACGGCGGGCCCGTCGTGCGGATGCGAGAGCAGCACCTGGCGCACCCCCGCGATCGAGCGTCCCGCCCGGGCCGCGGCGAACGCCGGGCCGGGGGTGAGGTCCAGCAACAGGGCGCCGTCGACGAGCAGGGCGGTCGCCGCCCGCGTCTCGCCGCCGACGGCGAGGGCGCAGGCGGCACAGGGGCAGCCGGGGCGCGGCAGCCCCTGGGGGGCTCCGGTGCCGAGGAGAGTCAGATCCACCCACTGATCGTCTCGCGTCCCCGCACGGCAGGCGCGCGGGGCTCACCCTTTCTCGCGGCTAACGGGCCGTTAGGCTGCGACACGGACACTCACTGCAGGCCCCAGGAGGCGGACATGGTGTGGACGTGGCGGTTCGAGAAGGCCGACGGGACGGAGACGTCCCCCGCTGTGGAGCCGGAGGAGTTCACCACCCAGGGAGACGCGGAGTCCTGGATCGGTGAGGAATGGCGGGCCCTGCTGGAGGGCGGCGTGGACCAGGTGCGGCTGTTCGAGGACGACACCGAGATCTACGCGGCGCCGATGAGCCTGCACGCCGCGGCTGAGGGCTGAGCGACGCGAAAGCCGTCGGCCCGGGACCTTGAAGGTCCCGGGCCGACGGCTTTCGCTTCTCTTATCCGCCCCGTACTCCGCACAGGTGCAGCAGCGCCGCCACCGCGCGGTAGGGGTCGGTGCGCCCGGCCCGGTCCTCGGCTGCCAGCAGCTTCCGCAGCTCCTCACCGGCGGGCGGCTGCTCCTCGTCGCCGGCGAGGTCGGTGAAGACCCGCACGCCGTACCAGCTGTGCAGCGGCGCCCCGATCCCGGCCAGCGTCGCCGTCAGCGTCTCCAGCCGGTCCGCGCGGACCTCGAGGCCGATGCGGTTGGTGTAGGCGGGCGAGTCGAAGGCCGCGAGGGCGGTGTTCCAGTCGCCGGACAGCCCCGGCCGCATCGCCAGCGCGTCCGCGTTGCGCACCACCAGAGACAGCAGGCCGCCGGGCGCCAGCACCCGGGCCAGGCCCGCGAGCATGGGGTCGGGCTCCGGCACGTACATCAGCACGCCGTGGCAGAGCACGATGTCGAAGGCGCCCGGCAGGAAGTGCGCCCCGGTGTCCCGGCCGTCGCCCTCGATGATCCGCACCCGCTCCTGGATGCCCTCGGGCTCGGCGGCCAGCGCCTCGCGCAGGGCCGCGACCATCCGCGGGTCGGACTCCAGGCCGGTGACCTCATGCCCGGCCCGGGCCAGGCGCAGCGCCTGCGTGCCCTGGCCGGGACCCACGTCGAGCACGCGCAGCCGCCGCCCGACGGGGAACCGGGCGGCTATCTGCTCGTCGATCTGGCGGGCCACCAGCTCCTGGCGGACGATGTTCCGCAGCCCCCCGAGCCCGCTCAGCCACCCCTCCGCGCCACCACCGAAGCCCGACGCGAAGGCGCTGCCCGAGGCGAAGGCGCTCAGGGCTTCTCCCCGCGCTTGACCCTCGGCTTGGGCAGCCGCAGGCGGCGCATCTGCAGCGTGCGCATCAGGGCGTACGGCACCGCGCCGCGCGTGGGCTCGTCCGGGAAGCGCTGCTTGAGGGCACGCTTGAGGGTGATGCCCGTGATGACGGAGTTGACGACGATCAGGAGGATCACGACCAGCCACGCCAGCAGGACGTACGACTGGAACTTGCCGCGGTTGACCATGCTCAGGATGAGGATCAGCACGGCCAGCGGCAGGAAGAACTCCGCCACGGAGTACCGGGCGTCGACGAAGTCGCGGGCGAAGGAACGCACCGGACCCTTGTCACGGGCCGGCAGATACCGCTCGTCCCCGCTGGCCAGGGCCTCGCGCTGCTTGGCCAGGTCGGCGCGGCGCGCCTCGCGCTGGCGCTTGGCGGCCTCCTTGCGGTTGGCGGGCGTCTGCGCCAGGGAGCGGCGCTGCGAGTTGGCCTCGCTGCGCTTGGGGGTGGGGCGGCCCTTGGGGGCCTGCGGGTCACGGGGCTGCTTGGGCTGGTCCGCGGTCACCTCGGTGGGTGCGGCCTGCGCTTTCGAACGGCTTCGGAACACGAAACCCAAGGGTACGGGGTCGCGGCCCCCTGCCCCAGCCCTCCCGGGAACGATCCGGCAACGGCCGGCGCCCCGCACCTCGCGCCGGCGTCCCCCCACCTTCCCTGGGTCCTCATCTACTCCTTGGGCCGGAGGAGGACGACCTTGTGATCGTCCTGGAGGAGGAGCGCATCGCGGCCCGAACAGTGCGGTAATGGAAGCAGGCCCCGTACTGTGGGTTCTGTAGATGTGCTGAGAGCCGAAGCCCGATCTTGTCGGTCAGAAGGGGGCGCGCGAGGCCCATGAGCGGTGTCATGAAGCGGATGGGGATGATCTTCCGCGCGAAGGCCAACAAGGCCCTGGACCGGGCCGAGGATCCGCGCGAGACCCTCGATTACTCGTACCAGAAGCAGCTGGAGCTGCTGCAGAAGGTACGGCGCGGCGTCGCCGATGTCGCGACGTCCCGCAAGCGCCTGGAGCTCCAGCTCAACCAGCTGCAGACCCAGTCGACCAAGCTGGAGGAGCAGGGCCGCAAGGCGCTCGCGCTGGGCCGGGAGGACCTGGCGCGCGAGGCGCTGACCCGCCGGGCCGCGCTCCAGCAGCAGGTCAGCGACTTGGAGACGCAGCACCAGACCCTCCAGGGCGAGGAGGAGAAGCTCACGCTCGCCTCCCAGCGCCTGCAGGCCAAGGTGGACGCCTTCCGCACGAAGAAGGAGACCATCAAGGCGACCTACACCGCCGCCCAGGCCCAGACCCGGATCGGCGAGGCCTTCTCCGGCATCTCCGAGGAGATGGGCGACGTCGGCATGGCCATCCAGCGCGCCGAGGACAAGACCGCGCAGCTGCAGGCCCGCGCCGGCGCGATCGACGAGCTGCTCGCCTCGGGCGCGCTCGACGACCCCACGGGCACGGCCAAGGACGACATCACCGCCGAGCTGGACCGCCTCTCCAGCGGCTCCGACGTGGAGCTGGAGCTGCAGCGGATGAAGGCCGAGCTGGCGGGTGGCACCAGCGGCCGGCAGCAGGCCATCGAGGGCGGCCCCGCCGGCCAGGCCCGGCCCGCGCAGTCCCAGGACCAGCCGCGCTTCGACAAGAGCTGAGAGAATCGGCCCGTAGGCACGACTCGCCCTGAGGCAAGGGAGACCGTCATGATCGTACGGATCATGGGGGAGGGCCAGGTGAAGGTGGCCGACAGCCACTTCACCGAGCTCAACAAGCTGGACGACGAGCTGCTCGACGAGGTGGAGAGCGGCGACGAGGAAGGCTTCCGGCGCACGCTGGCCGCCCTCCTGGACGCCGTGCGCCGCCTGGGCACGCCGCTGCCCGACGACGCGCTGGAACCCTCCGAACTGATCCTGCCCGCGCCCGACGCCTCCCTGGCCGACGTGCGCGCGATGCTCAGCGACGACGGCCTCATCCCGGGCTGACCCCCCGGCACACTCGGCACAGGCGGCGCCCCCGTCCCCTCCCGGGACGGGGGCGCCGCCGCTCCACGCACCGGCCCGCCCTCCGATCGGACCGCGATGACCTCCCTCGCCGCCACGGGCCTCGCCCGCCCGCACCGCTGGCTGCTCGCCCACCCCTTCGCCGCCGACACCCTGCTGGCCGTCCTCGTCCTCGGCCTCGTCCTCACCGGTTCCTACGTGGGCCCGCACGACGACCGCAGGCCGCCCGGCCTCGGCTTCCTCTTGCTTTCGGTGGCCGCCTGCGCCTGCCTGGTGGCCCGCCGCAGCCGCCCGCGCGCCGTCCTCGGCCTGACCTGCGCCCTGACGGTCGCCGGGACCGTCACCGTCACCGACGGGGGCCCGCCGCGCACCCAGATCGCCACCAGCGTCGCGGTGGCCCTCTACACCGTCGCCTCCCGCACCGAGCGCCCCACCGCCTGGCGCATCGTCGCCGTGACCGTCGCCGTCCTCACCGCCGCCGTCATGCTCTTCGGCCCGCCGCCCTGGTACGCCCAGGAGAACCTCGGGCTGTTCGCCTGGACCGGCATGGCCGGCGCCGCCGGGGACGCGGTCCGCAGCCGCCGCGCCTTCGTCGCCGCGATCGAGGAGCGGGCCGTGCGCGCCGAGCGCTCCCGCGAGGAGGAGGCCCGGCGCCGCGTCGCCGAGGAACGGCTGCGCATCGCCCGTGAGCTGCACGACGTCGTCGCCCACCACATCGCGCTCGTCAACGTCCAGGCGGGCGTGGCCTCGCACATCATGGACAGCCGTCCCGAGCAGGCCAAACAGGCCCTCGCCCACGTCCGCCAGGCCAGCCGCTCGGCGCTGGAGGAACTGCGCGCCACCGTGGGCCTGCTGCGGCAGTACGGCGACCCCGAGGCCCCCACCGAGCCGGCACCCGGCCTCGGTGTGCTCGACCAGCTCGTCGACGGCTTCGCCCGGGTGGGGTTGCGCGTCGACGTTACCGCCGCCTCCACCCTGCCCGGCGGCCCCGGCACCGGCACGGGCGCCGACGAGGCCGCGGCCGTCGTCGGGCCGCTGCCGGGGGCGGTGGACCTCACGGCCTACCGCGTGCTGCAGGAGGCGCTGACCAATGTGCACAAGCACGCGGGCCCCGACGCCCGGGCCGAGGTGGCGCTGGTGCGCGGCCCCGCCGGCCTGGAGCTGACCGTCCTGGACAACGGCGGCGGCCGGCCCGCCCCGCCCGCCGAGGGCGCGGGCGGCCATGGGCTGATCGGGATGCGCGAGCGCGCCGTCGCCCTCGGCGGCACCTGCGAGGCGGGCCCGCGCGGGGAGGGCACGGCCGGCTTCCGGGTGCGCGCGGTGCTGCCGCTGCAGGCCCGTACGAGCGGTGCGGGCGAACCCTAGGCTGGGCCCATGACTGAGCCGATCACCGTTCTCCTGGCCGACGACCAGGCCCTGTTGCGCAGCGCCTTCAGAGTGCTGGTGGACTCGGAGCCGGACATGAGGGTGGTGGCGGAGGCGGCGGACGGCGACCGGGCGGTCGAGCTGGCCCGTGCGCACGTCCCCGACGTGGTGCTGATGGACATCCGGATGCCGGGCACCGACGGCCTCGCCGCGACCCGCACGATCTGCTCGGACCCCGCGCTGGCGGCGGTGCGGGTGGTGATGCTGACGACGTTCGAGGTCGACGAGTACGTGGTGCAGTCGCTGCGCGCGGGCGCCTCCGGCTTCCTGGGCAAGGGCGCGGAGCCGGACGAGCTGCTGGCCGCGATCCGCATCGCGGCGGCGGGGGAGGCGCTGCTGTCGCCCGCGGCGACGAAGGGACTGATCGCGAAGTTCCTGGCGCAGGGCGAGCCCGCCGACCGCCCGGCGCGTCCCGCGACCCGGCTGGACGCGCTCACCGGCCGGGAACGGGAGGTGCTGGCGCAGGTGGCGGGCGGGCTGTCGAACGACGAGATAGGGGAGCGGCTGACGGTCAGTCCCCTGACCGTCAAGACCCATGTCAACCGCGCGATGGCCAAGCTGGGGGCGCGGGACCGGGCCCAGTTGGTGGTGATCGCCTACGAATCGGGGCTGGTGCGGCCGAGGACGGACTGAGTACGCGAACGCCGGCCGGGCCGCGGTGGCGGCCCGCCCGGCGTTCGCGTACGAGAGGTTCCGGGCTTACGGCAGCGCCAGCATCCGCTCCAGGGCCAGCTTCGAGAAGCTCGCCACCTCCGGGTCGACCTCGATGCGGTTGACGACCTTGCCGTCCGCCAGGGACTCCAGCGCCCACACCAGGTGCGGCAGGTCGATCCGGTTCATGGTCGAGCAGAAGCAGACCGTCTTGTCGAGGAAGACGATCTCCTTGCCCTCACCGGCGAAACGGTTCGCCAGACGGCGCACCAGGTTCAGCTCCGTCCCGATGGCCCACTTCGACCCGGCCGGGGCGGCCTCGAGGGTCTTGATGATGTACTCCGTCGAACCGACGTAGTCGGCGGCGGCCACGACCTCGTGCCGGCACTCGGGGTGCACCAGGACGTTGACGCCCGGGATGCGCTCGCGCACGTCGTTGACGGAGTCGAGCGAGAAGCGGCCGTGCACCGAGCAGTGCCCGCGCCACAGGATCATCTTGGCGTCGCGCAGCTCCTGGGCGGTCAGCCCGCCGTTCGGCTTGTGGGGGTTGTACAGGACGCAGTCGTCCAGGGACATCCCCATGTCGCGGACGGCCGTGTTGCGGCCCAGGTGCTGGTCGGGGAGGAAGAGGACCTTCTCGCCCTGCTCGAAGGCCCAGTTCAGCGCCCGCTCGGCGTTGGAGGAGGTGCAGATGGTGCCGCCGTGCTTGCCGGTGAAGGCCTTGATGTCGGCGGAGGAGTTCATGTACGAGACGGGGACGGTCACCTCGGCCACGCCGGCCTCGGTCAGTACGTCCCAGCATTCGGCGACCTGCTCGGCGGTGGCCATGTCGGCCATCGAGCAGCCCGCGGCCAGGTCCGGCAGGACGACCTGCTGGTCGGCCGTGGTCAGGATGTCCGCGGACTCGGCCATGAAGTGCACACCGCAGAAGACGATGTACTCGGCGTCCGGCCGGGCGGCCGCGTCGCGGGCCAGCTTGAAGGAGTCGCCGGTGACGTCCGCGAACTCGATGACCTCGTCGCGCTGGTAGTGGTGGCCGAGCACGAAGACCTTGTCCCCGAGCTTCGCCTTGGCCGCCCGGGCACGCTCCACCAGGTCCGGGTCGGACGGCGCCGGCAGATCGCCGGGGCACTCCACGCCGCGCTCGCTCCGGGGGTCGGACTCACGGCCGAGCAGCAGGAGGGCGAGGGGCGAAGGGGAGGGAGCCTGGAAATCCAAGGGCTGGGCGGTGGTCACGACACGCACCCTTTCTGTTCTGCGGACGGCCGGTTCGGGCCTTGTCGTCAATTTGACGCTATCTATCATAACCGGTTCACGTCAGTTTGACGATGGCCATCGCGTCGATGTGACACATTCCCGGGCGGGCGAGCGGTGTGCGAGCATGAAAGACGGAAGTCAGCAGACCAGGCCCGGAATGAATCCGGGACGCCGTGGGTTGCTGCCGAAGGCAAGCAGTCCGCACCAAACCCGGGAGTGAAGCAGATGTCCGTTCAGGACGAGAAGACCACGGTGAGCGACGGCATCCTCCTGTCCGACGCCGCCGCCGCCAAGGTCAAGAGCCTGCTGGAGCAGGAGGGCCGTGAGGACCTCGCCCTGCGCGTCGCCGTCCAGCCCGGCGGCTGCTCCGGCCTGCGCTACCAGCTCTTCTTCGACGAGCGTTCGCTCGACGGCGACGTCGTCAAGGACTTCGACGGTGTCAAGGTCGTCACCGACCGCATGAGCGCCCCGTACCTGGGCGGCGCCTCCATCGACTTCGTCGACACCATCGAAAAGCAGGGCTTCACGATCGACAACCCCAACGCCACCGGCTCCTGCGCCTGCGGCGACTCGTTCAGCTAAGCGCCGGACGGACCTGCGAAAAGGGCGGCACCCCGACCGGGGATGCCGCCCTTTTGCGTGCCCGGCTACTTCTGCTGCCGCTCGCGGACGGTGTTCCCGCTCGCCAGGTCCACGACCCTGCGCTCGCCCAGCGGCTCGTCCAGCGCGACCTCCGTGTCGAAGCGCTTGATCATCATCACGCAGTACCGGCCCGGCTGCTTCTCGGTGCCGGTGACCTTGACCGTCACCGCGGACGAGGACTGCTCCGCCTGTGCGGCGTAGTCGCTGCACACCCCGCCCCAGAAGTGCAGGACGAGCTTCTTGCCGTCGTCGCTCGCGGTGTAAGACTCCACCTGCACGGGCCCGGAGGCCGGCGGGGTGGCCGTCGGCTTCCCGCTCGGCTCGCCGCCCGCCGGGGGCGAGGACGGCCCGGCGATGAACTTCGGGTCGATCGCCGGCTGGGCGACGGTGACCGTCCCGCCCTTGTCGCCGGGCATCCGGGCCGTGAACAGCCACGACGGCACCAGCGCCTGCCGCCCGGACACCGACTGCGCCGACAGTCCGAGGACCGCGCCGGTCACCGCCACCGGCTCCGGCCCCTCGGGCTTGCCCGGGCAGGGCGCGCCCCCGTCGTCCTTGAACGGCACGGCCGTCGCGCAGCCGCCGACGCTCACCCGGCCGGTGCCGGCGCCCTTGTTCAGCTCCTGGAGCGCGCGCTCGGCGGTGACCAGGGGGTAGGTCGCGCCCTTCTTCGGCACGTCCAGCATCCCGCTGCCGCCGACCACCTGTGCGTCCGAACCGATCTGCAGGTTCGTCTGCCAGCCGTACGTCGGCAGCGAGTCCACCACCGGCTCGGCGGTGACGACCCGCAGGGCCCCGGACACCTTGCCCGCATCCGTCTTCGCACCGTCCTGGCCGAGCGCCTTGAACACCGGCGCCGCGACGCTCCTGGCCTTCTCCTCCGGCACCGGCCGCGCCGCGGCGGGGTCCGGGGCCGGGGAGCCGTCACGGAAGGAGGGGCACTTCGGCCCCGGCTCGTCCTTCGGGCCGGGCTCGGTCCCCGGGCCCTTCGGCACGCAGTGGGTACCGCCGGGCACGCCGTAGCGGGAGTACGACCAGTTGCCCGGCCCGCGCTCGCTCACCTGCAGCGTGGGCCCCGCCGCGTCCCGGCCGCCGCCCACCGTCCAGGTGCCCCCGTCCAGCCGGGGCGTGCCCTGGACGTCGAGGACCTTGGCCAGGGCCGCCACCCGCTCACGCGAGACCGTGCGCTCCGGCAGGTGGACGGCCGCCGTCCGCGGCCCCGGGGGCAGCTTGCCCTCGGCCCGGTAGCGGGTGCCGTGCGGATCGGGCTCGCCCACCGCGATGCCCCGGGAGGAGTCGCCGGAGCCGGCCGTACGCCCGTAGTCGTCCAGCACGAGCGGCGCGGGGGAGCCACCGTCGCCGGGCGCGGCCACGGGGTCGCCGCCGGCGCCGTCCGACGCCGTGGACGCCCAGTACGCCCCGCCGCCCCCGGCCAGCAGCACGGCCGCCGCCACCGATGCCACCGCCAGCGGCGAATGCTTCCGCTGCCGTTTGTCGGGGCTACCGCCCGCAGTGCTGCCCTCGCTGCTCACCGCATCGCTCCTTCGCTCCGCTCAATATGTGTACTGCCGCATCCCCCCTGAAGGGGACGCCGCTTGGACGGAGTGCAGGAGCGAGCGGTTCCACTGTCTCTTTCGGTGTGCCTTCGGGGACCGTCAGTCGCCGTACTCCGACATCCCGTCCAGCAGCCGTGCCGATCCGGCGGGAACGACCACCCCGTGAATGAGCGACAGCGGCGTCGTTCCGCCCCGGCGGGGCTCACCGGCGGTGCCGGTCCAGTGCGGTGCCATCCGGGCGCAGTCCCTGCGCAGCTCGTCCAGCGATTCCGGATCCGTGGTGGAAGTGACGTCCTTCACAGTCTTCGGCATACCCGCACCGTACGCATGGGGGAGCCGACGAGGTAAGACCTACTATTAGGTAGATTTACCTACCAATCATGGGGATCCGGACTCGGGCACAGTCGCCGGACCCGGTAGCGTGGTGTGGTTCTTGTCGACCTTTCTCGTCACCTCGCCCCCCAGGGAGCAGACCCGTCGTGCGTATCGCTGTCACCGGCTCCATCGCCACCGACCATCTGATGACCTTCCCCGGCCGCTTCGCCGACCAGCTCGTGGCGGACCAGCTGCACACGGTCTCCCTCTCCTTCCTCGTCGACGAGCTGGACGTGCGCCGCGGCGGCGTGGGCCCCAACATCTGCTTCGGCATGGGCCTGCTCGGGCTGCGCCCGGTCCTGGTCGGCGCCGCGGGCCAGGACTTCGCCGACTACCGCGCCTGGCTCGACCGGCACGGCGTCGACACCGCCTCCGTGCACATCTCCGAGGTGCTGCACACCGCGCGCTTCGTGTGCACCACGGACACCGACCACAACCAGATCGCGTCCTTCTACACCGGCGCGATGAGCGAGGCCCGCCAGATCGAGCTGCAGCCCGTGGCCGAGCGGGTCGGCGGCCTGGACCTCGTGCTGATCGGCGCGGACGACCCCGAGGCGATGATCCGCCACACCGAGGAGTGCCGCACCCGGGGCATCCCCTTCGCGGCCGACCCCTCCCAGCAGCTGGCCCGCATGGACGGCGACGACATCCGCGTCCTGATCGACGGCGCGACGTACCTGTTCACCAACGAGTACGAGAAGGCGCTCATCGAGTCCAAGACGGGCTGGACGGGCGAGGAGATCCTGGCCAAGGTCGGCACCCGCGTCACCACCCTGGGCGCCCAGGGCGTGCGCATCGAGCGGGCCGGCGAGCCGGCGATCGAGGTCGGCTGTGCCCAGGAGGAGGCCAAGGTCGACCCGACCGGCGTGGGCGACGCCTTCCGCGCGGGCTTCCTCGCGGGCCGGACCTGGGAGCTGTCGCTGGAGCGGTCGGCGCAGGTCGGCTGCATGCTCGCGACGCTGGTCATCGAGACGCTGGGCACCCAGGAGTACGAGCTGCGGCGCGGGCACTTCATGGAGCGCTTCACCAAGGCGTACGGCCACGAGGCCGCCGCCGAGGTCCAGGCCCACCTGGCCTGACCCTCCTCGTGGGGGCTCCGCCCCCACACCCCCTTTCGCCCACCCGCCCGCCCGTTACCGCCAACGTCCCGACGTCGGCAGTGATCGGGCGGGTGGGTGGGCGAATCCCGCCGCGGTAGCGGTGGTCACGACAGGCGGCGTACGCGGTACGCCGTACCGCGCTCCGCCGGGCGCTCCCCGACGTACTCCTGCCCCCGCATCCCGCACCACGCCGGAATGTCGAGCCGCGCCGCCTCGTCGTCGGACAGCACCGTCACCAGGCCGCCCACCGGCACGTCCCCGATGACCTTCGCCAGCTCGATCACCGGGATCGGGCACCGCTTGCCCAGCGAGTCGACGACCAGCTCGGGCGCCGTGCCGGCCGGGGCGGGAGCCGCCCCCGTGGGCGCGCCCAGCTGTTCCCGTACCGCGCGCACGGTCCCGGGCAGCACCTCCAGGAAGCGCTCCACGTCCGCCTCCGTCGTTCCCCACGGCAGGGAGACCCGGACGTTTCCCTCCGACAGCACCCCCATCGCCCGCAGCACATGACTGGGCTTCAGGGTGCTGGACGTGCACGAGGAGCCCGAGGAGACGGAGAAGCCCGCGCGTTCCAGCGCGTGCAGCAGCGTCTCGCCGTCCACGTACAGGCAGGAGAAGGTGACCAGGTGCGGCAGGCGCCGCACCGGGTCGCCGACCACCTCCACGTCCGGCACGAGCTCCGGCACCCGGGAGCGCACGCGCTCCACCAGGGCGCGCAGCCGGGCGCCCTCGGCCGTCGCCTCCTGGCGCACCGCCCGCAGGGAGGCCGCGGCCGCGACGATCGCGGGCAGGGCGGGGAAGCCCGGGGCGCGGCCCGACTCCCGCTCGTCCGCCGGGCCCTGGGCGGCGAACCGCACCCCCTTGCGCACGGCCAGCAGGCCCACCCCGGACGGGCCGCCCCACTTGTGGGCGCTCGCGGTCAGCAGTGACCAGCCTCCGGGCACCGGGCCCCAGCCCAGCGACTGCGCGGCGTCCACCAGCAGCGGCACGTCCGCCTCCCGGCAGGCCCCGGCCACCTCGGCGACCGGCTGCTCGGTGCCGACCTCGTGGTTGGCGGACTGCAGTGCCGCCAGGGCGGTGTCCGGGCGCAGCGCCGCCGCGAACGCGCCCGGCCCGACCCGTCCGGTGCGGTCCACCGGCACCTCGGTGACGCTGCCGCCCGCCGCCTGGAGGGCCTCGGCGGAGTGCAGGACGGCGGAGTGCTCCACGGCGGAGACCACCAGGTGGCGGCCCACCCGGCGGCGTCCGGCCAGGGCGCCGGCGATGCCGTCGTGCAGGGCGCGGGTCCCCGAAGGGGTGAAGACGAGCTCGTCGGGGCGGCAGCCCACCGCCTCCGCCGCGGCCTCGCGGGCGGCGTCCAGCAGCAGCCGGGCCCGGCGGCCCTCCCGGTAGAGCCGGGCGGGGTCGGCCCAGCCCTCGTCGAGGGCGGCCAGCAGCGCCTGGCGGGCGACCGGGTGCAGGGGGGCGGCGGAGGCCGCGTCGAAGTAGGGCACATATGAACGCTAACGCCCCCGCGCGTGCGAGCGGCGGGGCCGTCGCCCGGTGCCCGCCGTCCGTCGCCCGCCGCCTCGGCCGGCTTCGTCCGGACGGCCCCGGCGCACCCCCTGCGACCTGCTCGCACGCGGCCCTGACGGTCCTCCAGATAGCCGCCGGATCCCGAGATTCCACCCCTTCGGGGACCGGACCGGCGCGTTGGGCACCCTCCCCGCGCGACCCCAAATAGCGTCCAGTAGGGTTTGGTCCGCATAAACATCCAAACCCCTGCCCGCAGCGGGCCGGCGACCGACCAGCGAGACGGCCGCAGCCGGCCGCACGGGCGAGACTCTCGGGAAGGCGCTACGTGAGTCCCAACGGCTCCGACCGCTCGTCGCGGCGCCCGGTGCGGCGGAAGCTGCTGCAGGCGCTGGCCGCGGGCGCTGTCCTGGCGACCGCCACCGGTTGCACATCGAAGGACTTCCCCCGCCTCGGCATGCCGACGCCCGTCACGGAAGAGGCGCCGCGGATCCTCTCCTTGTGGCAGGGCTCGTGGGCGGCTGCGCTCGCTACGGGCGTACTGGTGTGGGGCCTGATCCTGTGGAGCGTCATCTTCCACCGGCGCAGCAGGTCCAAGGTGGAGATCCCCACCCAGACCCGGTACAACATGCCCATCGAGGCGCTGTACACCGTGGTCCCGATCATCATCGTTTCGGTGCTCTTCTACTTCACCGCGCGCGATGAGAACAAGCTCCTCACCAACCCGGAGAAGCCGCAGCACGTCGTGAACGTGGTGGGCTTCCAGTGGAGCTGGGCGTTCAACTACATGGAGAACGTCGACGGCAACGCCGCCACCCCGGCGAAGCCGCTCCGGGAGAACAAGGAGCTCGACGCGATCCCCGACCGGTTCCTGAAGAAGGCACCGCAGGGCGCGGAGGGTGTCTACGAGGTCGGCATTCCGGGCGACCGGAACCCGCAGACCAACAACCCGGGCCCGACCCTGTGGCTGCCCAAGGGTGAGACGGTGCAGTTCATCCTCACCTCGCGGGACGTCATCCACTCCTTCTGGGTGGTGCCGTTCCTGATGAAGCAGGACGTCATCCCGGGACACACCAACAGCTTCACGGTGACCCCGAACAAGGAGGGCACCTTCCTGGGCAAGTGCGCCGAGCTCTGCGGCCAGGACCACTCGCGGATGCTCTTCAACGTCAAGGTCGTCTCTCCGGAGCGGTACAAGGCGCACCTGAAGGAGCTGGCGGCCAAGGGCCAGACCGGTTACCAGCCGGCGGGTATCGCGATGACGGATCACGCGAAGAACGCGGAGACCAAGAACAAGTGAGCATCCTCAACGAACCCCAGGGTGCCGCCGCCGCAACAGCCACGGCAGCACCACCCGTACGCCAGAAGCAGCCCGGCAATCAGGTGATCAAGTGGCTCACCACCACTGACCACAAGACGATCGGCACGCTGTACCTGGTCACGTCGTTCGCGTTCTTCTGCATCGGCGGCCTGATGGCGCTCCTCATGCGCGCCGAGCTGGCCCGTCCCGGCACGCAGATCATGTCGAACGAGCAGTTCAACCAGGCGTTCACGATGCACGGCACGATCATGCTGCTGATGTTCGCGACGCCGCTGTTCGCCGGATTCGCGAACTGGATCATGCCGCTGCAGATCGGCGCGCCCGACGTGGCGTTCCCGCGGCTGAACATGTTCGCCTACTGGCTCTACCTCTTCGGCTCGCTGATCGCGGTGGCCGGCTTCCTCACCCCGCAGGGTGCGGCCGACTTCGGCTGGTTCGCCTACTCCCCGCTGTCGGACGCGGTCCGTTCGCCGGGCGTCGGCGCCGACATGTGGATCATGGGTCTGGCCTTCTCCGGCTTCGGCACGATCCTCGGCTCGGTCAACTTCATCACCACGATCATCTGCATGCGCGCCCCGGGCATGACGATGTTCCGCATGCCGATCTTCACCTGGAACGTCCTGCTGACCGGTGTCCTGGTCCTGCTGGCCTTCCCGGTGCTGGCCGCCGCGCTCTTCGCGCTGGAGGCGGACCGTAAATTCGGTGCGCATGTATTCGACGCGTCCAATGGCGGCGCGTTGCTGTGGCAGCACCTCTTCTGGTTCTTCGGCCACCCCGAGGTGTACATCATCGCCCTGCCGTTCTTCGGCATCATTTCCGAGGTCATTCCGGTGTTCTCCCGGAAGCCGATGTTCGGTTACTGGGGCCTGATTGCGGCGACCATTTCCATCGCCGGTCTCTCGGTCACGGTGTGGGCGCACCACATGTATGTGACGGGCGGCGTGCTGTTGCCGTTCTTCTCCTTCATGACCTTCCTTATCGCGGTACCGACCGGTGTGAAGTTCTTCAACTGGATCGGCACCATGTGGAAGGGCTCGCTGTCCTTCGAGACCCCGATGCTGTGGGCCGTCGGCTTCCTGATCACCTTCACCTTCGGTGGTCTGACCGGCGTCATCCTGGCCTCGCCCCCGATGGACTTCCACGTCTCCGACTCGTACTTCGTCGTCGCGCACTTCCACTACGTCATCTTCGGCACCGTGGTCTTCGCGATGTTCTCCGGCTTCCACTTCTGGTGGCCGAAGTTCACCGGCAAGATGCTGGACGAGCGCCTGGGCAAGATCACCTTCTGGACGCTGTTCGTGGGCTTCCACGGCACGTTCCTGGTGCAGCACTGGCTGGGTGCCGAGGGCATGCCGCGTCGTTACGCGGACTACCTCGCCGCCGACGGCTTCACCACGCTGAACACCATCTCGACGATCAGCTCGTTCCTGCTCGGTCTGTCGATGCTGCCGTTCATGTACAACGTGTGGAAGACCGCCAAGTACGGCAAGAAGGTCGAGGTCGACGACCCGTGGGGCTACGGCCGTTCGCTGGAGTGGGCGACGTCCTGCCCGCCGCCGCGGCACAACTTCCTCACCCTCCCGCGCATCCGTTCCGAATCCCCGGCGTTCGACCTGCACCACCCGGAGATCGCGGCACTGGAGCTCGAGGAGAACCTCGCCGCTGACAAGGCCCTCGCGGGTGGCAAGGAGGCCGGCAAGTGAAGATCCAAGGCCGGATGTTCATCTGGCTCTCCGTCTTCATCCTCGCCATGGCGATCGTCTATGGCGTGTGGGCGAAGGAGGCGGCCGGTACGACCGCCCTCTTCATGGCCTTCGGCCTGTGCATCATGGTCGGCTACTACCTGGCGTTCACCGCGCGCCGGGTGGACGCCGGTGCCGGGGACGACAAGAACGCGGACGTCGCCGACGACGCCGGTGAGCTGGGCTTCTTCGCCCCGCACAGCTGGCAGCCGCTGTCCCTGGCCGTCGGTGGCGCGCTGGCCTTCCTGAGCATCTGCTTCGGCTGGTGGCTGATGTACTTCTCCGCCCCGGTCATCCTGGTCGGCCTCTTCGGCTGGGTGTTCGAGTTCTACCGCGGCGAGAACCAGAACCAGTAGTTCCCGCAGCTCCCGTTCGGGCCCCGCACACCTCACGGTGTGCGGGGCCCGACGTGCTTCCACCCGTTTGCGGCACTCCACGGGCCATGTGTTGCGATTCTTCCTACGGTGTGACCATGAGTCACTCAGTTCGAAGCCGTACGGTGCCGCTCTGCGCCCTCGTGCTGGTCTCCCTGGCGCTGGGGGCGACCGCGTGCGGCGGCTCGTCGAACCCGCTGGCCGACCCGCCCTACGACGCCACGGACCAGGTGAACCTCGCCGGCGCGGATTCCGGCCGCAAGGCCGACCCGAGCAAGCCCCTGGAGGTGACCGCGACCGGCGGCGACCGGATCACGGACGTCACCGCCACGGACGCCGCCGGACGGTACGTCAAGGGTGAACTCGCCCCCGACGGCTCCCGCTGGCACAGCACCGGCGCGCTCGCGGCCGGCGCCCACTACACCGTGCGCGTCAGCACCGAGGACGAGGACGGCGCCCAGGGGCGCCGCACGATCGGTTTCGACACCAATCCGGCCGACCGGCTGCTGAGGGTCGCCTTCGGCCCGCAGAACGGCACCTACGGCGTCGGACAGCCCATCACCGCCGAGCTGAGCGAGCCCGTCCAGGACCCGGGGGCGCGCGCCGTCGTCGAGCGCACCCTGCGGGTCCGCTCCCGGCCGGCCGTCGAGGGCGCCTGGCACTGGGTGGACAACCGCACCCTGCACTACCGCCCGCAGGAGTACTGGCCCGCCCACGCCGACATCGACGTCTCCGCCACCCTCGACGGCATCAAGGTCGGCGGCGGCCTCTACGGCGGCCCCTCCAAGCCCGTGCACCTGACCACCGGCGACCGCGTCGAGGCCATCACCGATGCCGCCGGGCACTACATGTCGGTCCGCAGGAACGGGGAGGAGATCCGCTCCATCCCCGTGACCACCGGCAAACCCGGCTACGCCACCCGCAATGGGGTCAAGGTGATCCTGGGCCAGGAACCCTTCGTACGCATGCGCGGCACCAGCATCGGCATCGCGGAGGGCAGTTCCGACTCGTACGACCTGCCGGTCTACTGGGCCACCCGGGTCACGTGGAGCGGTGAATACGTGCACGCCGCCCCCTGGTCCGAGGGGTCGCAGGGGGCGGACAACGTCAGCCACGGGTGCACCGGCATGAGCACCGCGAACGCCAAGTGGTTCTTCGACAACGTGCGCGTCGGCGACATCGTCAAGGTCGTGGGCAGCGCCGGCGCGACCATGACGCCCTTCGACAACGGCTTCGGGGACTGGAACATGCCGTGGCAGCAGTGGCGCGAGGGTAGCGCCCTGGCGGCCGGCAAACGAGAGGGGACGAGCCCCGCCGACACCGCCCGGCTGCGTCCCCGGATGTAGGTCTCAGGAGTCTTGGCAACCCACGGGCTGGGGCCGGCCGGCCTCGCGCAGCAGAGCGGCCAGCGCGGCCGCGAACTCCACCGGGTCCAGCGGATGGGTGACGGCCGCGTCCGCGCGGCTCCACGTGGCCAGCCAGGCGTCCTGCGGACGGCCGATGAGCAGCAGCACCGGCGGGCAGCGGAACACCTCGTCCTTCAGCTGCCGGCACACCCCCATGCCGCCCGCCGGCGCCGTCTCGCCGTCCAGCACGCACACGTCGACGTGGTGCTCCGCCAGGGTCTTCAGCACGGCCGGCAGGGTCGCGCACTCCAGGTAGCGCACCGCCGGGACATCGGCCGCCGGCCGCCGCCCGGCGGCCAGCCGCACCTGCTCGCGCGTGCTCGAGTCGTCGCTGTAGACCAGCACCGTGGCAGTCGGCTGCATCGTTCCTCCAGGCTTGTGGGCACACATGGACAGCACAGCTTGTGGGTCGAGCGGTTGTGCGCGGATGCTACTCCGCGAGGGCCGTCCGGGAGGAGGGTCCGGCAGGGCCCGCGAGGCCCCGGAAGCGGCCCTTCCCCCCTTTGGGGGACCCGCGCAATGGGCCGTACGAGCAGGGCATACCGTCTTGACACACCGAACGGCACCCCCCGGAGTGAGCGCGAGATAAGCGACCGACATAATGTCGGTCGTGGCGACAGCAACAGCAACAGATACCGGGCACGCGCACCCGTCGGTCAATCGACCGAACCTCACCAGCGTCGGAACCATCATCTGGCTGAGTTCCGAGCTGATGTTCTTCGCGGCCCTCTTCGCGATGTACTTCACCCTGCGATCGGTGACCGGAGCCGAGCACTGGAAGGAAATGGCGTCCGCGCTGAACCTTCCGTTCTCGGCCACCAACACCACGATCCTCGTGCTCTCCTCCCTCACCTGCCAGCTCGGCGTCTTCGCCGCCGAGCGCGGCGACGTGAAGAAGCTGCGCATGTGGTTCGTGGTCACGTTCGTGATGGGTGCCATCTTCATCGGCGGCCAGGTCTTCGAATACACCGATCTGGTCAAGGAGGAGGGCCTCTCCCTCTCCTCCGACCCGTACGGCTCGGTGTTCTACCTGACGACCGGCTTCCACGGCCTGCACGTGACGGGCGGCCTCATCGCCTTCCTGCTGGTCCTGGGCAGGACGTACGCGGCCAAGAGGTTCACCCACCACCAGGCGACAGCGGCCATCGTCGTGTCCTACTACTGGCACTTCGTCGACGTGGTCTGGATCGGGCTCTTCGCCACGATCTACTTGATCAAGTAATCGGTCCTGTCCCGCACCGGACCAACAGTCCGACATCGACGCAGAAGATCCTGACACCGGGGTAATCCGTGAAAAAGCTCTCCGCACGACGACGCCATCCGCTGGCGGCGGTCGTCGTCCTACTCTTCGCGCTGGCGGTAACTGGGGGGCTGTACGCCGCGTTCGCGCCGGCGGACACGGCCAAGGCCGATGACACCGCCCAGTCCCTCGCCATCGAGGAGGGCAAGAAGCTCTACTCCGTGGGCTGCGCAAGCTGCCACGGCACCGGCGGTCAGGGCACCACCGACGGGCCGAGCCTGGTCGGCGTGGGTTCCGCCGCCGTCGACTTCCAGGTCGCCACCGGCCGCATGCCGCTGCAGCAGCAGGGCGCCCAGGCGCCCCGCAAGAAGGCCATCTACACGCAGGCCGAGATCGACCAGCTCGCGGCGTACATCGCTTCCCTCGGCGCGGGCCCCTCGGTCCCGACGAAGAACCAGTACAGCCCCGAAGGTGCCGACATCGCCAAGGGTGGCGAGCTGTTCCGCACGAACTGCGCCCAGTGCCACAACTTCACGGGCAAGGGCGGCGCCCTCTCGAACGGCAAGTACGCCCCGAGCCTCGAGGGCGTCGACCCGAAGCACATCTACGAGGCCATGCAGACCGGCCCGCAGAACATGCCTTCCTTCCCCGACACCACGATGTCGGAGAAGAACAAGAAGGACATCATCGCGTACCTCGACACGGTCAACAGCGACAAGACCAAGAGCCCGGGCGGCCTCGAACTGGGCGGCCTCGGCCCGGTCAGTGAGGGTCTGTTCGCGTGGATCTTCGGTCTGGGTGCGCTGATCGCAGTCGCCATCTGGGTCGCGGCCCACACCGCTAAGGCCAAGAAGTCATGAGTAGCCAAGACATTCCAGAAGAGACCCTGCCGAGCACGCAGGGCCACGCGCACGAAGGTGCCGTAGCCACCGCCGGCGACCCGTTCGCGGACCCGGGGCTGCCGCCCCACGAGCCGCGCATGCAGGACATCGACGAGCGGGCCGCCAAGCGCTCCGAGCGCGTGGTCGCGTTCCTGTTCATGCTGTCGATGCTGGCCACGGTCGGCTTCATCGCCGCCTATGTGACCCTGCCGGTCGACAAGAACATCTACGTGTTCCCGATCGGCCACATCAGCGCGCTGAACTTCTCGCTGGGGCTCACCCTCGGCGTGGCGCTGTTCTGCATCGGCGCGGGTGCGGTCCACTGGGCCCGCACCCTGATGTCCGACGTCGAGGTCGCCGACGAGCGCCACCCGATCGAGGCACCCGCCGAGGTCAAGGCCAAGGTCATGGCCGACTTCAAGCTGGGTGCCGAGGAGTCGGGCTTCGGCCGTCGCAAGCTGATCCGCAACACCATGTTCGGCGCGCTGGCCCTGGTGCCGCTCTCCGGCGTGGTGCTGCTGCGTGACCTCGGTCCGCTGCCGGGCACCAAGCTCCGCAAGACCGCCTGGTCCGAGGGCAAGATGCTCATCAACCAGAACACGCTGCAGCCGCTGCGTCCCGAGGACATCCAGGTCGGCTCCCTCACCTTCGCCATGCCCGAGGGCATGAAGGAGGAGGACCACGACTTCCAGCAGGAGATCGCCAAGGCCGCCCTGATGATCGTCCGGCTCCGTCCGGAGAACATCAAGGACAAGCGCGAGCTCGACTGGTCGGCCGACGGCATCGTCGCGTTCTCCAAGATCTGCACCCACGTCGGCTGCCCGATCAGCCTCTACGAGCAGCAGACGCACCACGTGCTGTGCCCGTGCCACCAGTCCACCTTCGACCTCGCCGACGGCGGTCGCGTGATCTTCGGCCCGGCCGGCCACGCCCTTCCGCAGCTGCGGATCAAGGTCAATGACAAGGGCTACCTTGAGGCCATGGGCGACTTCGCCGAGCCCGTCGGTCCTGCCTACTGGGAGCGCGGATGAGCAACAACGACAATCGCCGCAAGGCGCCCGCCGGCGAGCGGGTCGCCGACTGGGCCGACGGCCGGCTGGGCATCTACAGCCTGGCCAAGTCCAACATGCGGAAGATCTTCCCGGACCACTGGTCCTTCATGCTGGGCGAGGTCTGCCTCTACAGCTTCATCATCATCATCCTCACGGGTGTGTATCTGACGCTGTTCTTCCACCCCAGCATGAACGAGGTCGTCTACCACGGCTCGTACGTCCCCATGCAGGGCATGCGGATGTCCGAGGCGTTCAAGTCGACGGTCGACATCAGCTTCGACGTCCGCGGTGGTCTGCTCATCCGGCAGATCCACCACTGGGCGGCGCTGATCTTCGTCGCGGCCATGCTCGTGCACATGATGCGCGTGTTCTTCACCGGCGCGTTCCGCAAGCCGCGTGAGGTCAACTGGCTGTTCGGCTTCCTGCTGCTGGTCCTCGGCATGTTCACCGGTTTCACCGGTTACTCCCTGCCGGACGACCTGCTCTCGGGCACCGGTGTCCGCTTCATGGAGGGCGCGATCCTGTCCGTGCCGATCGTCGGCACGTACATCTCGATGTTCCTCTTCGGCGGCGAGTTCCCCGGCTCGGACTTCGTGCCGCGGTTCTTCTCGATCCACGTCCTGCTGCTGCCGGGCATCATGCTCGGCCTGCTGGTGGCGCACCTGATCCTGGTCTTCTACCACAAGCACACGCAGTTCCCCGGCCCCGGCCGGACGAACAAGAACGTGGTCGGCATGCCGCTGCTGCCGGTCTACATGGCCAAGGCCGGAGGCTTCTTCTTCCTGGTCTTCGGTGTGATCGCGGCCATCGCCGCCATCGCGACGATCAACCCGATCTGGGCCATGGGCCCGTACCGCCCGGACCAGGTGTCCACCGGTGCGCAGCCCGACTGGTACATGGGCTTCTCCGAGGGCCTCATCCGAGTGATGCCGGGCTGGGAGATCAACTTCGCGGGTCACACGCTCGTCCTGGGCGTGTTCATCCCGCTGGTCATCTTCCCGCTGGTCCTGGCGGCCATCGCGGTCTACCCGTTCATCGAGTCCTGGGTCACCGGCGACAAGCGTGAGCACCACCTGCTGGACCGCCCGCGCAACGCCCCGACCCGCACCGCCTTCGGTGTGGCCTGGCTGACCTGGTACCTGGTGCTGCTGGTCGGTGGTGGAAACGACCTGTGGGCGACCCACTTCAACCTGTCGATCAACGCCATCACCTGGTTCGTCCGGATCGCGTTCTTCGTCGGCCCGGTCATCGCCTTCGTCGTCACGCGCCGGATCTGCATGGGTCTGCAGCGTCGCGACAAGGAGAAGGTGCTGCACGGCCGCGAGTCCGGCATCATCAAGCGCCTGCCGCACGGTGAGTTCGTGGAGGTCCACGAGCCGCTCTCGCAGGAGCAGCTGCACACCCTCACCGCGCACGAGCAGCCCCGGCCGCTCGAGCTCGAGCCCGAGGTGGACGAGAACGGTGTCGCCCGCAAGGCCGGCGCGACGCAGAAGCTGCGGGTCAAGCTCTCGAAGGGCTTCTACGGCGAGGGGACGCACATCCCCAAGGCCACCGCGGAGGAGTACCAGGAGATCACCAGCGGCCACGGCCACCACTGATCCCCGCCTGCTGATCACAGTGAACTGATCGCCACAGCGAGAGCCCCGTCCATCGCATGGACGGGGCTCTTCGCCGTCCCCGGTCGTGGATAGGCTGGACCCGGGCCCCCAATCGGGCCCTGCGGACACGAGAGACCACCAGGAGTGTGGACCATGAACGTTGCGACCCCGGCAGGCGGCGAGCGCTCGGTGGCCCCCTCCTGGCCCCGCGTACTGGACGCCCTGCTCAGCGACGTCGACCTCAGCTCGGACGACACCGCCTGGGCCATGGACCGGATCATGCGCGGCGAGGCGACGAACGCGCAGATCGCGGGCTTCGTGGTGGCCCTGCGGGCCAAGGGCGAGACGGTGGCCGAGATCTCCGGCCTGGTGCGCGCGATGTACGCGCACGCCAATCTGATCGAGGTGCCCGGCCCGAGCGTGGACATCGTGGGCACCGGCGGCGACGGCGCCAAGACCGTCAACATCTCCACCATGTCCTCGATCGTCGTCGCCGGCACCGGTGCGAAGGTCGTCAAGCACGGCAACCGCGCGGCGTCCTCCGCCAGCGGCGCCTCCGACGTGCTGGAGAAGCTCGGGGTCAATCTGGACCTCACCCCGCGCCGGGTGGTGGAGGTGGCCCAGGAGGCGGGCATCACCTTCTGCTTCGCCGTGAAGTTCCACCCCGCGCTGCGGCACGTGGCGGCCGCCCGCCGCGAGCTGGGCATCCGTACGACCTTCAATGTGCTGGGTCCGCTGACCAACCCGGCCCGGGTGCGTGCCCAGGCCACCGGCGTGGCCGACGCCCGGATGGCGCCGATCCTGGCCGGCGTGCTGGCCGAGCGCGGCTCCTCGGCGCTGGTCTTCCGCGGTGACGACGGGCTGGACGAGCTGACGACCACGGCGACCTCGCGGGTGTGGATCGTGCGGGACGGCACGGTGCGGGAGGAGCCCTTCGACCCGCGGGACGTGGGGATCGAACTGGTGCCGGTGGAGGCTCTGCGCGGCGCCGACGCCTCGTACAACGCGGACGTGGCGCGGCGGCTGCTGGCGGGCGAGCAGGGACCGGTGCGGGACGCGGTCCTGCTGAACGCGGCCGCGGCGCTGGTGGCGTTGGAGCCGGCGGACGCCCCGCTCGCGGAGCAGATCCGGGCGGCGATGGAGCGGGCCGCGGAGGCCATCGACTCCGGCGCGGCGCGGCGGGCGCTCGAGCGGTGGGTGGCGGCCAGCAACGCCTGACGTCTCGCCCCGCGGGACGACGGTTCCGCGGGGCGAGATGTTTGTGCCATACTCCTGGCCAGGTCACGAGCGACAGCGATACGGCCCCGGCTTGCTGTCCGGCAACCCTCCTTCCGTGGCGGGGTGCCCCGGGTGATGACCAGGCCGCAGGCAGCGACGTCTGCGGCAAGCGCGGATCCCTCGCCAGGGATCCTGGTTGTCGAGGGAGATCCTTCCGTGATGCAGCGAATGCGCTAGGGCCTACGGCCCGTTTCCGGTAATTCCGCGCGCCCCTGTCCGGGCGCGCGCATCCATCCATCGCCCTTGCCGGGAGAATTCGCCATGTCCGCATGCGCTGTTGACGCTGTTTCCACCACCGCACCGCTGCCCGTCCTCGGCCGCGACGTCCGCGTGCCGCTCGTCACCGGGGGCGAGGTGACGTACGCGGCCCTCGACTACGCCGCCAGCGCCCCCGCGCTGCAGCGGGTCTGGGACGACGTCGCCGCGTACGCGCCGTACTACGGCAGCGTGCACCGGGGCGCGGGTTACCTCTCGCAGCTGTCCACCGACCTCTTCGAGAACAGCCGGGCGGCGGTCGCCGACTTCCTCGGCTGCCGCGCCGACGACCAGGTCGTCTTCACCCGGTCCACCACCGACTCGCTCAACCTCCTCGCCGCCGTACTGCCCGCCGGCTGCCGGGTGTTCGTCTTCGAGACCGAGCACCACGCCGCCCTGCTGCCCTGGAACGAAGCGGACGTCACCTACCTCGACGCCCCGCGTTCCCCGCGGGAGGCCGTCGAGGCGCTGGAGCGGGCGCTGGCCGACCGCGACCCCTACGGTCCCGCCCTGGTCTGTGTGACCGGGGCGTCCAATGTGACGGGCGAGGTGTGGCCCGTGCGGGAGCTGGCCGCGGCCGCCCATGCGCACGGGGCGCGCATCGTGCTGGACGCCGCGCAGCTGGCCCCTCACCACCCCGTGGACATCGCCGAGTTGGACGTCGACTGGGTCGCCTTCTCCGGTCACAAGCTCTACGCGCCGTTCGGCTCGGGCGTCCTGGCCGGGCGCGCCGACTGGCTGCGGGGCGCCGAGCCGTACCTGGCGGGCGGCGGGGCGAGCCGCGCGGTGGCCCGCCGGGCGGACGGCGGTGTGGACGTGGAGTGGCACGACAGCGCCGCCCGGCACGAGGCCGGTTCGCCCAACGTCATCGGCGTCTACGCCGTCGCCGCCGCCTGCAGGGCGCTGACCGAGGCGGGCTTCGACCGGCTGGTGGCGCGCGAGCGGCACCTGGTCGACCGGGTGCGGGCGGGCCTGGCCGCGGTGCCCGGGGTTCGGGTGCTGTCGCTGTTCGGCGAGGACGCCCCGCGCGTGGGCGTCATCTCCTTCGTCGTGGACGGCTGGAACAGCTCGCACTTCGCTGCCGCGCTGTCGGCCGAGTACGGCATCGGGGTCCGCGACGGACTGTTCTGCGCCCATCCGCTGGTGCGGACGCTGCTGGGCGGCGAGCCGGACGCCCCGGGGGAGTGCGGCGCCCCCGACGAGGGGCAGTCGCTCAACGCCATCCGGGTCAGCTTCGGCGCCGGCACCCCCGACGAGCACGTCGAGCGGTTCGTCCGGGCCGTGGGGGAGCTGGTGGCCAACGGCGCGCGCTGGATCTACCGCACCGAAGGCGGCCGTTGCGTGCCGGACGTGGCCGCCTAGTGCCCCGCGCCCCTCGCGGGGCGCTGTGGTCAGTTGTCCAGGCCGATGGCGAAGGCCGCTTCCAGGTCGTGCTGCGAGTACGTGCGGAAGGCGATGTGCGTCTCCGTGGAGGCCACGCCCGGCACCTTGCTGATCCGGCCCGGGATGACGTCCGCGAGGTCGTCGTGCCGGGCCACCCGCACCATCGCGATCAGATCGTGCGCCCCGGTGACGGAGTAGACCTCGCTGACGCCCTCGAGCGCGGCGATCTTCTCGGCGATCTCGGGGATCCGGTCCACGTCGGTCTTGATGAGCACGATCGAAGTGATCACGTCGGCTTGTCTCCTTCGGTGGACCTGGCTGCGTTCTTCACTCTAGCCGCAGCCGTGCGGTGGACCCAGGCGAAGCCGAAGCCGAGCGAGAAGCCCAGGACATGGGCCAGATAGGCGATCCCCGGCCGTCCGGCCTCCGTGCCCGTCGCCAGCCACTGCAGAACGAACCAGAACAGTAGTACGGCCCAGGCCGGAAAGCGCAGCGGCAGGAAGAAGAGGAAGGGGAAGAGGCTGGTGACGCGCGCCCTGGGGAAGAGATAGAGGAACGCCCCCAGCACGCCGGAGATGGCGCCGGACGCTCCCACGAGGGTGCGCTCGGACTGGGCGTGCACGACCGCGTAGCCGAGCAGCGCCAGGTAGCCGGTGAGGAGGTAGCAGCAGGCGAAGGCGGAGCGGCCCATGCGTGCCTCGGTCATGGCGCCGAAGACGTAGAGGAAGAGCATGTTGCCGAGCAGATGCAGCCAGTTGCCGTGGACGAAGAGCGCCGTGAGCGGGGTGCACAGACCCAGCAGGGGGCCGTGCCACAGCTCGTGCGGTACGACGCCCCAGCGCTCGAAGTAGGCGGTCTGGGCGGACAGCAGCGCGGGGCCGGTGCCGTAGGAGGCGTTCAGGCCCGAGGCGGGGCCGGCGAGGAAGGCCGCGCAGCAGCCGCCCAGGAGCGTCCAGGTCACCCAGGGGATGCCGCCCCGGCCCGGGCGCCATGCCGTTCTGATCATGACCAGATCATGGCGTACCGGGCGTAACCAGCACAGAGTGCCTCGCCGGTCCGCCCGCTCGGGCCCGTGCCCCCGCGCTCGGCGACCACCAGGCCGTAGGGTTACGAAAAGCACTCCACCGACCGTATGCACCGCGAACGAGGATGGACGACACCATGGGCGTTCCCCGGCCGACAGCCGACACCCGGTGGCGCTGCACGCTGTGCGGCAATCTCACCCGGTTCGACGTCACGCGTACGACGAAGGCCGTCGACTACGTGCACCTCGATCTCGCGGGGGAGTCGAAGGTGGAGGAGCGCGAGGTCGTCAGTGAGACGATCGAGTCCGTGCGGTGCCGTTGGTGCAACGTGGTCGACCAGATCGAGCTGGTGGACCGGCCGGGCGCGAGTGCCTGAAGAACGGGAGCGATGAACGGTGGTGGAGCACACTGACGGCGTGGAGGCGGCCGGTGATGCCGGCGGGGCCGACGACGGCGTCACCGAGGTGCTCGACCGTCCCCTGCCCGAGGGGATCAGGCGGCGCGTCATCGGGCTCGTCGCCGAGGCGTTCGGCGGCCTGACGGTCACCGAACTTCCGCCCCAGTTGCGGCAGTACGCCCGGTTCACCCCCACCCGGCGGGCCAAGTTCGCCGGGAACGCCATGGCGGCGGCCGTCGAGAGCGACGCCGTGTTCCGCCAGCGCATCTCCGCGCGGCTGCGCGAGACGGGCTCCGAGCTGGCGGAGGCGCTCGACGCCGGTTCCCCGCCGGCGGCGGCCGACCCGGAGGACGTGGCGGCCATGGCCTTCGTGCTGCGCCCGCCGGGCTGGGTCAAGCTGGTCACCGCGGCCGGCGAGGAGGCCCAGCGGGCGAGCGCCGAGCGGGCCGGCGAGGAGGCCCAGCGCGAACTGCGCCGGCTGCGCGAGGAGCTGGCGGCCGCGCGGGCCGAGGCGCGGGCGGAGAACGAGCGCGTGCGGGCCGAGCTGGAGACCGCGCGCAGGGAGGCCGAGTCGCACCAGCGCAAGCTGCGCAGCGCCGTCAGCGACGTGCGGCGCGGCGAGGCGGCGCTGCGCAAGGCGCAGACGGAGCTGGAGTCGGTGCGTTCGGAGGCCGCGGCCGAGAAGGCGGCGGCCCTGGCCGAGACGCGGCGCGTCAAGGCGCGGCTGGCGGAGGCCGAGGCCGGCCTGGAGGCGAGCCGCCGGGCGGCCCGCGAGGGGCGCAGCGTGGAGGACATGCGGCTGCGGCTGCTGCTGGACACGGTGCTGGACGCGGCGCAGGGGCTGCGGCGCGAGCTGGCGCTGCCGCCCGCCTCCGTTCACCCGGCGGACACGGTCGAGGCCGTCCAGCCGGGCACGATGACGCCCAAGGACATCGCCACGCGGGCCCTGTCGGAGACCGATCCGGCCCTGCTGGACCAGCTGTTGGCGCTGCCTCAGGCGCATCTGGTGGTCGACGGCTACAACGTCACCAAGACCGGCTATCCGACGATGCCGCTGGACAAGCAGCGGCTGCGGCTGCTGGGCGGGCTGGCGATGCTGGCCGCGCAGACCGGCGCCGAGGTGACCTGTGTCTTCGACGGGGCCGAGCTCGCGGCGCCGGTGCTGCTGGCGCCGCCGCGCGGGGTGCGGGTGCTGTTCAGCAAGCCCGGGGTGACGGCGGACGAGCTGATCCGCCAGCTCGTGCGCGCCGAGCCGCCGGGCCGTCCGGTCGTGGTGGTCTCCACCGACCGCGAGGTCGCGGACGGGGTCGCCAAGGCGGGGGCGCGGCCGGTCGCATCGGCGTTGCTGCTCAAGCGACTTGCTCGTACATGAGCGATACGTCCGCTTAAGTCTGTGTGACCTGAGGGGCCGCCTTGGTAAAGGTTGGACTGACGGTGCAGATTTTTCGCACGAGAATTTGAATGGATCACATTCCGCTCACTAGGGTCGGGCCTCGAACCTCCGTACCGTGATTTTCTGTTCGAGGAAGAGGAGGGGCTCGCTCCGTGGCCTCCCACCGTCGTCCCAAGCAGCCGAGTCGCACTCGGGTGACCGTGCTGACCGCGACCGCCGCCGCGGCCGTCGCCCTCTCCGCGCAGTCCGCGAGCGCCGACCCCCAGCCTTCCAAGACGGACGTCAAGACGAAGGTCGACAAGCTTCACGAAGAGGCGGAGCAGGCCACCGAGAAGTACAACGGGGCCAAGGAGAAGCAGGAGAAGCTCGAGAAGCAGGTCGGCGAGCTCCAGGACAAGGTCGCCCGCGGCCAGGAGGAGCTCAACAAGCTCCGCGACGGCCTCGGCTCGATGGCCACCGCCCAGTACCGCAGCGGCTCCATCGACCCGACCCTGCAGCTGCTGCTCTCCTCCGACCCGGACTCCTACCTCGAGAAGGCGTCCACCCTCAACCAGCTGAGCGCCAAGCAGGCCGACACCCTCCAGCAGATAGCCGCCAAGCAGCGCACGCTGCGCCAGGAGCGCGCCGAGGCCACCGGCAAGCTCGCCGACCTGGAGTCGACCCGCAAGGCGCTGGGGGAGCGCAAGAGCGAGGTCCAGGGCAAGCTCGGCGAGGCCCGCGACCTGCTCAACACCCTCACCGCCAAGGAGCGCGCCGAGGTCCTCGGCGAGAGCGATTCGGCCGGCAAGGACGGGGCCAAGGGGGGTACGGACGGCTCCCGCGCCGGGCGCTCCGAGAGCCGCCCGGACCTGGGCAAGTCCCTGCCCACCTCGCAGCGCGCCGGCGGTGCCCTCAGCGCCGCGCAGAGCAAGATCGGCTCGCCGTACGTCTGGGGCGCGACCGGCCCCAACTCCTTCGACTGCTCCGGGCTCACCTCCTGGGCGTACGCACAGGCCGGCGTCACCCTGCCGCGCATCTCGCAGGACCAGGCCAACGCCGGCACCCGCATCTACGACCAGGGCTCCCTCAAGCCCGGCGACCTGGTGATCTTCTACGGCGACCTCCACCACGTGGGCCTGTACGCGGGCAACGGCCAGGTGCTGCACGCGCCCCGGTCGGGCACCAACGTGCGGTACGAGCCGATGAGCAACATGCCCTTCCAGTTCGGCGTCCGGGTGGGCTGACCTCCCCCCTCGCCCGAACGGCGGGGGGAGTACCCCCATGGCCCAAACCCCCCGCCGCGCCGCACCGCCCGTTCGGGCGAATCACGGCTACGGCAACTGACACCACGCCCCGCCGGTGACCTGCGTCTCCGGCGGGGCGTTCGTCTTGTCGGGATTCCCCGCCCCGGCGAGGTCTTTGAACCGGGGGTGAGCACGCCGCTACTGTCTGCCGCGCGGTGCCCGGCCGTCGACCGCCCGTCAACCGGGCGGCAGGGTCCGCACACAGTGGAAGGGAGTGCGGCACCCAGTGGCGTCCCATCGCCGTCCTTCGCAGTCCGGTCTCACCCAGAGCGTCCGGGTCACCGTTCTGTCCGCCGCCGTGGCCACCGCCGCGGCCGCCCTCTCGGCGGCCCCGGCGGGCGCAAGCCCCGGTGACACCGCCGACGACTCCAAGGCTCCGGGGACGGTGAAAGCGCAGCTCGACCAGCTCTACGAGCAGGCGGAGCAGGCCACCGAGAAGTACAACGCGGCGGGCGAGCGCGCCGACGCCCTGCGCGAGCGGGTGGAACAGGCCGCCGACCGGGTCGCGCGCGGCCAGGAGCAGGTCAACCGGATGCGCAGCGCCCTGGGCATGATCGCCACCGCCCAGTACCGCAACGGCGCCGTGGACCCCGCCATCGAGCTGCTGCTGTCCTCCGACCCCGACGGCTACCTCGACAGGGCCGCCACCCTCGACCGCGTCACCGGCCGCCAGGCCGAACAGCTCAAGGCCCTGCTGGCCGCGCAGCGCACCCTGCGCCAGGAGCGGCACGAAGCCGCCCGTACCCTCGCCGAGCTGGAGGTCAGCCGGGCGGCCGTCGAGCGCCACAAGCACGAGGTCGAGGGCAAGCTCGCCGCTGCCCGCCGGCTGCTGAACTCCCTGCCCGAGCCGGACCGGGCGGACCTCACCCGCTCCTCCCGCTCCGGGGAGCGCCCGTCCGCCGCCCTGCACAGCGCCCTGCCGGACCTGAGCGGTCTCTCCGGCCGCGGCGCCGCCGCGGCCCTGGCGGCCCGCTCGGCGGTGGGCTCCCCCTACGCCTGGGGCGCGACCGGGCCCGGCGCCTTCGACTGCTCCGGGCTGATGCAATGGGCCTACGGGCGGGCCGGGGTGGGCCTGCCGCGCACCTCCCAGGCGCAGCGCAACGCCGGCCGCCGCGTCTCGCTGGCCGATGCCCGCCCCGGCGACCTGGTCATCTACCGGGACGACGCCAGCCACGTGGGCATGTACGTCGGCAACGGACAGGTGGTGCACGCCCCTTACCCCGGCGCGCGCGTCCGCTACGACCCGGCCAACATGATGCCGATTTCCTCCGTCACCCGGCCATGAGCGTGCCCTGACCGCTGTCCGGGCCCGTCCGGCTCGTACGATGCGGGCGTGACGGGCAGCAGGCGGAGTGGACGGCGGGCATGGAGCTGCCTGGTCGTGGTGGCGCTCGCGCTCCAGGCCCTGGCCGGCTGCGGCTCCGGCGGCGGCGCGGGCCCCGAGAGGGCCGACACCTCCGTGCAGCACCTGCTCGACCGGTGGGGCGCCGCCGTGCGGGCCCGGGACGAGGGCGCCTACCTCGCGGCCGTGGACCCGGCCGCCGACGGCTACCGGGCCGAGCGGCGCCGGGCGTTCGCCAACCTCGCCGCCGTGCCGCTCGCCTCCTGGGAGTACCGCTTGGTGCGCACCGGCGGCTTCACCCCCGCCCCCGGCGACGGCCGCCGCGTCGCCGCCGAGGCCGAACTGCGCTACCGGCTCGACGGGTACGACACCGCGCCCGTCACCGCCTCGCTGCGGCTGACCGTGGTGCGCCGCGCCGACCGCTGGTACGTGGCCGGCCAGGACGGCCGGGGCGGTGGCGGGCAGTTGTGGGAGCAGGGCGAGGTCACGGCCGTGCGCGGCGAGCACAGCCTGGTCCTCGGGGTGGGGCAGGACCACGCGCGGCTGCGGGCGCTGGCGGACCTCGCCGACCGGGCGGTGCCCGCCGTGGACGCCGCGTGGCCGGGGAAGTGGGCGGAGCGGGTGGTGGTCGAGATGCCCGCCTCGCTGGAGCGGATGGCGGCGCTGCTGGGCGCCCCCGCGTCGAACTACCGGGGCATCGCGGCGGTGACCACCGGCGAGGTCGGCGGGGCGGGGGCGGCCCCCGCCGACCGGATCATCGTCAACCCCGAGGCCTACGGCGTCCTCGGCGACTTCGGCCGCCGGATCGTGCTCACCCACGAGACCGCCCACGTCGCCACCCGCGCCCTGACCTCGCCCGCCACCCCGCTGTGGCTCTCCGAGGGCTTCGCCGACTGGGCCGCCTACCGTGACACCGGCCGCACCGCCCGGCAGGCCGCCCCCGAGCTGGCCGTGGCCGTCTCCGCGGGACGGCTGCCGCAGCACCTGCCCGAGGACGCCGACTTCGGCTTCGCGGGCGAGGCCGGCCGGCTGGCCCGCGCCTACGAGGAGGGCTGGCTGGCCTGCCGCATGATCGCCGAGCAGTGGGGCGAGGAGAAGCTCGTCGCCTTCTACCGGGCGGTGGGCGGCCACCGCAGCCGTGAGGGCGCGCTCGAGGCGGCGCTGCGCGAGGTGCTGGGGGTCGGCCAGGACGACTTCACCGGGCGCTGGCGCTCGTACGTGGCGGGCGGCCTCGCCGGCTCTACCGGCTGACGAGGGCGGACTCGCGGGGCTCGGTCGGCGGGTCCGGTTCGCCGCCGGTCGCCGGCTCCTCGGAGACCGTCTCCCGCCACAGCCGGGTACAGGCGACCAGCGTCGCCGCCACCAGCAGCCCGTTGCGCAGCGTCAGCGTGGCGATGCCCAGCTTGTCGCTGGCCACGACGTGCGAGAACCAGATCGGGAACTCCAGCTGCGTCAGCGGCGCGGCCAGGAGCACCAGCACGACCGGCAGGCCCTGCCGCGGCGTGCGCATCACCACGCACACCGCCGCCAGGCCGATCAGCCACACCATGTACTGCGGGCTGATCACCCGGCTGGTGGTGGTGAACAGCAGCACCGCCGCGAACGCCGCGTCGTAGGGCGTGGTGGTGGTGAACCTGCGCGCCCGCACCCGCCACAGCAGCAGCCAGACGAGGGCCAGCACGCTCAGGCCCAGCGCCATGGCGCTCACCGCGTGGACGTGGCGGCCGAGGAACTCCACCGAGCCGTAGTTCAGCCGCGCCTTGCCGTGCCAGCCGAAGTGCCGCGCCAGATGGAAGACCAGCGAGCCCAGGGACTCCACTTCGGTGCCCCGGTCGCGCTGGAAGGTCAGGAACGCCAGCGCCCCCGGCATCGCGGCCGTGCAGAACATCGCCAGCAACAGCGCCGTGACCAGTGCCGCGCCCCAGGTGGAGCGGGTGCGCGGGCCGCGCGGGGTGCCGACGAGCAGCAGCACCGGCCAGACCTTCAGCAGCGCGCCGAAGCCCATGAGCGCCCCCGACAGCCGCGTCCGGCGCGCGGTCGTCAGCAGGGCCGCCACCGCGACCGCGGTGACCATGACGTCGTAGCGGGCGTAGACGATGGGCCCCAGCAGCGGCACCCCGGTGACCCACACCCACACCCCCGCCTTGCCGCGCCGGGGGTCGCGCACCGCGTACAGCAGCATCCCCATGACCGCCGCGTCCGCCAGCAGGCACAGCACGAAGAACGCCGGGGCGTAGTCGAGGAACGGCAGCAGCCCGGGCGCGAGCACGGCCAGCGCGGCGGCCGGCGGGTACTGCCAGGTGACGTCGTCGTAGGGGAAGATTCCGGTGCGCAGGACCCCGTACCAGCCCTGGTAGATCACCTCGATGTCGACGGAGACGTCCGAGCCGGGCATGTCCCATACCCGGAACACGCACAGCATCAAAGCGACCCGGCTAACGGCCCACGCCACGATCGAGAGCCGCAGACCAGTGCCCGCCACCATCACTCACCTCGTTCCCCTCGGTCGCTGCGCCACCACACAGCGTGTGCCTGCCGTCACTGAAGGGAATGATGCCGGTCCCGGGGCCCGCGCGCGACGACGTGACGGGACGCGGCGCGGCTGACGCCCGATCCCACCCGGTACTGTCGGCGGCGATGCACAAGACCCTGATCGTCACCAACGACTTCCCGCCCCGCCCCGGAGGCATCCAGGCCTTCCTGCACAACATGGCCCTGCGCCTGGACCCGGCGAGCATCGTCGTCTACGCCTCCACCTGGAAGCGCGGCCGGGAGGGCGCCGAGGCCACCGCGCGCTTCGACGCCGAGCAGCCCTTCCCCGTCGTCCGTGACCGCACGACCATGCTGCTGCCCACGCCCCGGGTCACCCGGCGCGCGGCGTCGCTGCTGCGGGAGCACGGCTGCACCTCGGTGTGGTTCGGGGCGGCCGCGCCGCTGGGGCTGATGGCCCCGGCGCTGCGCCGGGCGGGCGCCCGCCGGCTGGTCGCCACGACCCATGGGCATGAGGCGGGATGGGCCCAGCTGCCGGCCTCGCGGCAGCTGTTGCGGCGGATCGGCGAGGGCACCGACACAATCACCTATCTGGGCGAGTACACGCGGTCGCGGATAGCCGCCGCGTTGACGCCCGAGGCGGCGGCGCGCATGGTGCAACTGCCGCCGGGAGTGAACGAGAAGACCTTCCACCCCGGCTCGGGGGGCGACGAGATCCGCGCCCGGCTGGGGCTGGCCGACCGGCCGGTCGTGGTGTGCGTCTCGCGGCTCGTGCCGCGCAAGGGCCAGGACACCCTCATCGAGGCCATGCCGCGGATCCTGGCGGCCGTTCCCGACGCGGTGCTGCTCATAGTCGGCGGCGGGCCCTACGCGGACGACCTGCGGGGGCTCGCGGAGCGCACGGGCGTCGCGCACGCGGTCCGCTTCACGGGCCCGGTCGCCTGGGAGGAACTGCCGGCCCACTACGGCGCGGGCGACGTCTTCGCGATGCCCTGCCGTACGCGCCGGGGCGGGCTGGACGTCGAGGGGCTCGGCATCGTCTATCTGGAGGCCTCCGCGACCGGGCTGCCGGTGGTCGCCGGCGACTCCGGGGGCGCGCCGGACGCGGTGCTGGAGGGCGAGACCGGCTATGTGGTGCGCGGCGGCTCGCCCGGTGAGGCCGCCGACCGCATCGTCACGCTGCTGAAGGACCCGCAGCTGCGGCGGCGGATGGGCGAGCGCGGCCGGGAGTGGGTCGAGGAGCGCTGGCGCTGGGACCTGCTGGCCGAGCGGCTGAAGGAACTGCTGTAGACCGGTAAGGGGCTTGCGCCATGGCGCAAGCCCCTTACCGGTGTCCCTCGTCCACGGCGTCAGCCGTGGTAGATGGCCTCGATCTCGTCGGCGAAGTCCTTCGCGACCACGTTCCGCTTGAGCTTCAGCGACGGCGTCACATGGCCGGACGCCTCGGTGAACTGCGTGGGCAGCACACGGAACTTGCGCACCGACTCGGCCTTGGAGACGGCCGCGTTGCCGTCGTCGACGGCCTTCTGCACGGCCGCCAGCAGGTCCGCGTCGTCGGCGAGGTCGGCGGCCGTCAGCCCGGCGGTCTTGCCGTTCTGTTCCAGCCAGCGGGGCAGGAAGTCCTCGTCCAGGGTGATCAGCGCGCCGATGAACGGCCGGCCGTCGCCGACGACCATGCACTCGGCGACCAGCGCGTGGGCGCGGACGCGGTCCTCGATCACGGCGGGGGCGACGTTCTTGCCGCCGGCCGTGACGATGATCTCCTTCTTGCGGCCGGTGATGCTCAGATAGCCGTCCTCGTCGAGCGTGCCCAGGTCGCCGGTGTGGAACCAGCCGTCCGACAGCGCCTCGGCGGTGGCCGCCTCGTTGTTCCAGTAGCCGGTGAACAGGTGCTCGCCGTGCAGCAGCACCTCGCCGTCGTCGGCGATGCGCACCACCGAGCCCGGCAGGGGCTGGCCGACCGTGCCGATGCGCGGCCTGTCCCAGGGGTTGAAGGCGGTCGCCGCGCACGACTCCGTCAGGCCGTAGCCCTCCAGGACCGTGAAGCCGATGCCGCGGTAGAAGTGCCCCAGCCGCTCGCCCAGCGGGGCGCCGCCGGAGATGGCGTGCGTGGCCCGGCCGCCGAGGACCGCCCGCAGCTTGCTGTAGACCAGCTTGTCGAAGATCTTGTGCTTGAACCGCAGGCCGAAGGACGGGCCCGAGGGCGTGTCCAGGGCGCGGCTGTAGGCGATGGCGGTGTCGGCCGCCTTGTCGAAGATCTTGCCCTTGCCGTCCGCCTGCGCCTTGGCGCGGGCGCCGTTGTAGACCTTCTCGAAGACGCGCGGCACGCCCAGCACCAGCGTCGGGCGGAAGCCCTGCAGGTCGTCCGTGAGGTTGCGGATGTCGCTGACCAGGCCCAGCCGGATCGGGGCCAGCACCGCCGCGACCTCCACCAGCCGGCCGAAGACGTGGGCTGCGGGCAGGAACAGCAGCACGGACGAGTCGCCCGTGTCGAAGAGCGGCTTGAGCCGCTCGACCGCGTTGCCGCACTCGGCGAAGAAGGCCCGGTGGGTCAGGACGCAGCCCTTGGGGCGGCCGGTGGTGCCCGAGGTGTAGACGATGGTCGCGGGGGAGTCGGCGACGGCCAGGGCGCTGCGCTCGTCCACCGCCTCGTCGCTCAGCGGTTCGCCCGCCGCCCGCAGCCGCTCCACGGCGCCGCGCTCGATCTGCCAGATGTTCGCCAGCTCCGGGAGCCGCTCGCGCACGGACTCCACGGCGGCCTCGTGCGCCGGGGTCTCCACCAGGCAGGCGACCGCGCCGGAGTCGCCGAGGATCCACTGGATCTGCTCGGGCGAGCTGGTCTCGTAGATCGGCACCGTGACGCCGCCGGCGCTCCAGATGGCGAAGTCCAGCAGCGCCCACTCGTAGCGGGTCCTGGACAGCAGGCCGACGCGGTCGCCCGGCTTGATGCCCGAGGCCATCAGCCCCTTGGCCGCGGCACGCACCTCCGCCAGGAAGCCGGCGGCGGTGACGTCCTCCCAGCGGCCGTCGACCTTGCGTCCGATGACGGCGACGTCGGGGTGGAGCGCGGCGTTCCGGCGGATGAGATCCGTCAGGTTTCCGTCGGCGGGGACCTCGTACAGGGCCGGAAGGCTGAACTCGCGCAAGACTGCTGCTCCTCGTCGGGCGCCGGCGCCGCCGCGTCTTCGAGGGGCGCTGCGTCGGCTGCGGTCCATGATCTGGCGGGGGGAGTGGACTGCCCGGACGTTACCCACCAGTACCACTTTTCGAATAGAGGGTCGCGGCCAGATGTTCTATGCGTCACATGCCACCGGACTGCTTCCGGCACCCTAGCCTCCCGGCTAGGTGACTCGGAAGTAACCGCAGGTCGGGGCCCTTCCAGCGAGCCCACAGCACCGCCTAGGGTGATCCGTATGCGAGTCCACGTGGTCAGCGACGTACACGGCAACGCCGAGGGTCTGGCGCGGGCGGGGGACGGCGCCGACGCCCTCGTCTGCCTCGGGGACCTCGTGCTCTTCCTCGACTACGCCGACCACTCGCGCGGCATCTTCCCCGAGCTGTTCGGCGTCGAGGCCGCCGACCGCATCGTCGAGCTGCGCACCGCCCGCCGCTTCGACGAGGCCCGCGCGCTCTCCCGCGCCCTGTGGGACGGCATCGACCGGAAGGCGGCCGTCGAGGCCGCCGTCCGCAAGCAGTACGCCGAGCTCTTCGCCGCCTTCCCCACCCCCACCTACGCCACCTACGGCAACGTCGACATCCCGCCGCTGTGGCCCGAGTACGCCCGCCCCGGCACCACCGTCCTCGACGGCGAGCGCGTCGAGATCGGCGGCCTCGTCTTCGGCTTCGTCGGCGGCGGCCTCCGCTCGCCCATGCGCACCCCCTACGAGATCGACGACGAGACCTACGCCGCCAAGCTCGCCGCCCTCGGCGAGGTCGACGTCCTGTGCTCGCACATCCCGCCCGACGTGCCCGAGCTCTGCTACGACACCGTCGCCCGCCGCTTCGAGCGCGGCAGCGCGGCCCTGCTGGAGACCATCCGCGCCACCCGCCCCAAGTACGCCCTCTTCGGCCACGTCCACCAGCCGCTCGCGCGCCGGATGCGCATCGGCGCGACCGAATGCGTCAACGTCGGCCACTTCGCGTCCACGGCCACACCCTGGGTGCTGGAGTGGTGACACGCAGCGGGAGGTAGCCTTCACCGGCAGACCATGAAGAGGCCGCGCACCGGTACGGAGGAGCCACGCAGATGGCGGAACACACCAGCTCGAGCATCACGATCGAGGCGACGCCGGCCCAGGTCATGTCGGTGATCGCCGACTTCGACCGCTACCCGGAGTGGACGGGGGAGGTCAAGCAGGCCGAAGTGCTGGAGAAGGACGAGCAGGGCCGCGCCAAGAAGGTGCGCCTGGTCCTCGACGCGGGCGCCATCAAGGACGACCACACCCTGAACTACAGCTGGCCCGAGACGGACGTCGTCCAGTGGTCCCTGGACAAGTCCGCGATGCTGCGCCAGCTCGACGGCTCCTACAGCCTCAAGCCCGCCGCCGGCGGCAAGCACACCGAGGTCACCTACCAGCTCACCGTCGACGTGAAGATCCCGATGCTCGGGATGATCAAGCGCAAGGCGGAGAAGGTCATCATCGACCGCGCCCTGTCGGGGCTCAAGAAGCGCGTCGAGCAGGGCACCGCTTCCTGAGCCTGCCGACGCTCCAGCCGATGCACTGAACCACTGCCGGAGGCTCCACCTTGCGTACGGTCCTCGTCACCGGTCCCGGCGGCGCGGGCCGCACCACCGTGGCCGCGGCCACGGCGCTCGCCGCCACCCGCGCCGGGCGCCGTGTCCTGCTGCTCACCTGCGACCGCGGGCGCGCCCCCGACACGGTGCTCTCCGCCGCCCTGCCCGCGCAGGGCACCGACGACGGCGCCCCCTGGGCGCCGCCCGTCGAGGCGGCCCCCGGCCTGTGGGCCGCCCGCATCGCCGCCGGCGAGCACTTCGGCGCCCTCGCCCGCGACCTGCAGGACCGCGGCACCTCCCTCCTCGACCTCCTCGGCGCCACCCCCCTGGACCCCGAGGAGCTCACCGAGCTCCCCGGCGCCGAGCCGCTGGCGATCCTCTCCGCGCTGCGCGCCGCCCACGCCGACGGACGCTGGGACCTGCTCGTCGTCGACATGCCCCCCGTGCACGAGACCGTGCGGCTGCTGGCCCTCCCCGAACAGCTGAGCCGCTACCTGCGCCGCCTGCTGCCCCCCGAGCGCCAGGCCGCCCGCGCCCTGCGGCCGATGCTGGCCCAGCTGGCCCGGGTCCCGATGCCCGCCCAGCTCCTCTACGACACCGTCGAGCGCTGGCAGCAGGAGCTCACCGCCGTACAGCGGGTGATCGAGGCGCCCGGCACGACCGTGCGCCTGGTCGCCGAACCCGGCGCCCTCGCCGCCGACGCGCTGCGCACCGCCCGCGCCGGCCTCGCCCTGCAGGGCTGCCGGATCGATTCGCTCGTAGCGAACCGGCTGCTGCCCCAGGACTCCGCCGACCCCTGGCTCGCCGCGCTCGCCACCGAGCAGGCCGCCGCCCACCGGGCCCTGTGCGAGGAGTTCCTCGCCGACGGCGTCACCGTGCGCGACCTGCCGCACCTGGGCCGCGCCCCCCGCGGCCCGGCCGACCTCGGCGACCTGGCCGCCCGCGCCACGCTGCCCCGCGAGGACCAGGAAACCGACGCGGCCGGCCCGCCCGCCGACCCCTGGACCGTCGAGGACCGCCTGGCCACCGACGGCATGCTCGTCTGGCGGCTGCCGCTGCCCGGCGCCGACCGCGACGGCCTCGGCCTCGTCCGCCGGGGCGACGAACTGATCGTCGGAGTCGGCCCGTTCCGCCGCGTCCTGCCCCTGCCGTCGGCGCTGCGCCGCTGCACCGTCTCCGGCGCCGGGCTGCGCGACGGGGCGCTCAGCGTGCGCTTCATACCCGACCCCGACCTGTGGCCAAGGAGCCGCTGAACGGCGCTGCGCCGTTCAGGTAACGTCGAAGGAAAATCCAGCCCGCAGGAGCCCGTCATGACCGATGCCACCGAGCGCCCCGGCCCCGGCCGGGCGCCCGACCCCGACGCCTGGGAACGGGCCTGCGCCGAGGACCTCGCCGCCGAGAACGCCCGCCGCCGCGCGGGGTCCGGCCAGGGCTACGAACCGGGCAGCGCCGCCGAGGAGCTGCGCAAGCTCGTCGACGCCGTCGCCGACAAGGTCTCCGCCTTCCAGCTGCCCCTGGCGGGCGCGGCCGCGCAGGGCGCCGTCCAGCAGTTCATCGCCCAGGCGAAGGCCGCCGTCGAACCGGTCATCGAGCGCAACCCCGAGGTCTTCGACCACCTGGCCTCCGCCGGTTCCGAACTGATGGCCGCCTACCGCGCCGCCGTCCACGGCCAGGAGGCGCGCTGGACCCGCGACGAGCCGCCGCACGAGCCCCGCGAGCCCCGCAAGGGCGAGGGCGAGGGCGGCGGAAGCGAGCGCATCGACCTCGACTGACCCCCTGTAGCCGGAACGGCACAGGGCTGCCCCCACGCTCCGGTACGGTGGGTCGCGGCGGGGTTCGAGCGAAAAACTGAGGGACACATGGGACTCACCATCGGCGTCGACATCGGCGGCACGAAGATCGCGGCCGGCGTGGTCGACGAAGAGGGCTCGATCCTCGCGACGTGCAAGGTGCCGACCCCGGGGACTCCTGAGGGGGTCATCGACGCGATCGCGGACGCGGTGCGCACGGTCAGCGAGGGCTTCGAGGTCGAGGCCGTCGGCATCGGCGCCGCCGGCTACGTGGACGACAAGCGCGCCACCGTCCTCTTCGCCCCGAACATCAACTGGCGGCACGAGGCGCTCAAGGACAAGGTCGAGCAGCGCGTCGGCCTCCCGGTCGTCGTCGAGAACGACGCCAACGCCGCCGCCTGGGGCGAGTACCGCTTCGGCGCCGGCCAGGGCCACGACGACGTCATCTGCATCACCCTCGGCACCGGCCTCGGCGGCGGCATCATCATCGGCAACAAGCTGCGCCGCGGCCGCTTCGGCGTCGCGGCGGAGTTCGGCCACATCCGCGTGGTGCCCGACGGCCTGCTGTGCGGCTGCGGCAGCCAGGGCTGCTGGGAGCAGTACGCCTCCGGCCGCGCCCTCGTCCGCTACGCCAAGCAGCGCGCGCAGGCCACCCCGGAGAACGCCGAGATCCTCCTCGGCCTCGGCGACGGCACCCCCGAGGGCATCGAGGGCAAGCACATCAGCGACGCCGCCCGCCAGGGCGACCCGGTGGCCATCGACTCCTTCCGCGAGCTGGCCCGCTGGGCCGGCGCCGGCCTCGCCGACCTCGCCTCGCTCTTCGACCCCTCGGCGTTCATCGTCGGCGGCGGCGTCTCCGACGAGGGCGACCTGGTCCTGGACCCGATCCGCAAGTCCTTCCGCCGCTGGCTGGTCGGCGGCCAGTGGCGCCCGCACGCCCAGGTGCTCGCCGCACAGCTGGGCGGCAAGGCCGGCCTCGTGGGCGCGGCCGACCTGGCACGTCAGGGGTAACCCTCCCGTCCGCCCCGCGGACAGCCGTCGGACTCCACCGTCTCCCAGCGCCCCTGCGGCGGAAAGGGACAGCCCGTGTTGCACGATCTTCCCGCATCCCGGACGGACTCCGACGGCTGTGCCGTCGTCCGCGTACTGAGCTACAACATCCGCTCCCTGCGCGACGACACCGACGCCCTGGCCCGGGTCGTCCGGGCCTGTGCGCCGGACGTCCTGTGCGTCCAGGAGGCGCCGCGCTTCTTCCGCTGGCGCAAGGCGGCCGCCCGCCTGGCCCGCGCGACGGAGCTGGTGTACACCACGGGGGGCGCCACCGCCTCCGGGCCGATGATCCTCACCTCGCTCCGCGCGCACGTCGAGCGCACCGAGGACGTCCTGCTGCCCCGCACCCCGGGGCTGCACCAGCGCGGCTTCGCGACCGCCGTGCTCCGCTTCGGCCGGGCCCGCCTCGGCGTCCTCAGCTGCCACCTGAGCATCCGGGACGGCGAGCGGTACGCCCAGGGGCGGCTGCTCCTGGACCGGCTGGCCGCCCTGGACGCCCCGCACGCCGTGGCGGCCGGTGACCTCAACGACCGGCCCGACGGACGGACGTTCGGCCTGCTGGCGGGCGAGCTGCAGGACGGCTGGGCCACCAGGCCGTGGGGCCGCGAGCACACGACCCGCCTGGGCGATCCCGAGCAGCGCATCGACGCGGTCTTCGCGACCAAGGGCGTCGAGGTACTGGGATGCGGGGTGCCCATGGGGTTGCCGGGGGTCGCCGAAGCGGATCTCCGTGCGGCTACGGACCATCTGCCGGTGCTGGCGGTCGTGCGGGTGCCGGCCGCTTGACCGGGGCTCCGCCCGGGACCCCGGGCGGGGTAGGGGAAAGAACCCCTAAACCACCGCGCCGCGCCCCGGGTCGTCGTCCTCGTCCTCGTCGCCGTCCTTCATCCGGAGCACCAGCGTCGCGAAGCCCCCGAGGAAGCCGCCCACCCCCAGCGTGGTGGCCCACCACGTCAGCTCCTGCCGCAGCAGGACCATGATGAGCAGCAGCAACGGTCCACCGAGCACCGCGATCCACGCGAAGCGCGACGTGACGTCACCCGTCGGCAGCGGCGGCGGCTCCGGCGGTACGAAGTGGCCCTCCTCCGCGGCGTCGTCCTCGTCGGCGGCCTCGGAGGCACTCCAGTCGCGCGGGCCGACGCCCGGCGCGTAGACGATGAAGCTGCCCGGCCGCTTGGGCGCGGCGGGGGCGGAGTCCGCGTCCTCGGAGGCGTCCCCGGCCGGCCCGGTCTCGTTCTCCTTCGCGGCCTCGGACCGAGGGGCGGCCCCGGACTTGGGGGAGGGCTCAGGGGCGTCGGGCCCTTCCGCCCCGGCCGGCGAGCGCGGGGTGTCCGCTATGTCGCCGGAGGCGGGCCAGCGGCCCTTGTCCGGGTCCGGCTGCTCGCCGTAGGCGGCGACCAGCTCGGCCCACGCCCGGTCCTCGTCCAGGGGGTCGCGGCTTTCGTCGCGGTCACGGTCCGCGTCGTGCTCAGCCACGGGAGGCCGTCCCCTGCGGGTCGGCGTGCCTGCCGGCGGGCTCCCCGGCGCTCTCCTCACCGATGCCGGCGGAGAGCCGGCTGATGAACCCGTACGTCTCCTCGAAGATCCACGGGGCGTCGTGGTCCAGCGTCGCCACGTGATAGCTGTGCTCCAGCAGCCGCTCCGTGACGTCCCGGGACGAGACCCGGGCCAGGATGCGCGCCGAATCGGCCGGCGGCACCACATGGTCCTCGGGGCTGTGCATCAGCAGCAGCGGCTGGGTCACCTGGGGCAGCTCGGAGTCCAGCATCCGCAGGAAGCGCCGGAAGGAGTGCGCGGCGTGCAGCGGCACCCGGTCGTAGCCGGTCTCCTCCATGCCCGGCTTGGCGATGTCGCTGGCGATGCCCTTGGTCGTCCGCACCAGATGGCGCACCACCGGCAGCGCCCTGGCGGCCAGGCCGTGCACCTTGTTGGCGGGGTTGACCAGGACGATCCCCGAGACCGCGTCGCCGTGCTTGGCCGCAAGGCGCAGCGTCAGGGCGCCGCCCATCGACAGACCGCACACGAAGACCTGGGAGCACCGCTCGCGCAGCGACCACAGCTCGCGGTCGACCTCGGCGTACCAGTCCTGCCAGCCGGTGATCGCCATGTCCTGCCAGTGCGTGCCGTGCCCCGGCAGCAGCGGCAGGGAGACGCTCAAACCCCGTTCCGCGAGATAATCGGCCCAGGGCCGGACGGATTGCGGCGAACCGGTGAAGCCGTGACACACGAGGACGCCGACCTCTCCGCCGTCATGGCGGAACGGCTCGGCTCCGGGGAGGAGCGGCACCGGAATCTCCGATCAATGGAGCGGGACAACAGGAAAGAGAGGGTCTGGCCCTCAGCCTACGCGGAGCGCCGCACGGCGGGTAGGCAGGTTAAGGTCTCCTCGTCACTACAGGAGGTTCTCGGTTGTTCTACGGCGCAATGAAGCTGTCCATCGGCGGGTCGCTGAAGCTTGCCTTCCGGCCGTGGGTGGAGGGTCTGGAGAACATCCCGGCCGAGGGGCCCGCGATCCTGGCGAGCAACCACCTGTCCTTCTCGGACTCCTTCTTCCTCCCCGCGGTGCTGGACCGCAAGGTCACCTTCATCGCGAAGCAGGAATACTTCACCTCCCCCGGAGTCAAGGGGAAGCTGACGGCGGCCTTCTTCAAGGGCGTCGGCCAGCTTCCGGTCGACCGCTCCGGCGCCCGCGGCGCCGGCGAGGCCGCGATCAAGAGCGGCATCGAGGTGCTGGAGCGCGGTGAGCTCTTCGGCATCTACCCGGAGGGGACCCGCTCCCCGGACGGCCGCCTCTACCGCGGCAAGCCCGGTGGGCTGGCCCGGGTGGCGCTGGCCACCGGAGCACCCGTGATCCCGGTCGCGATGATCGACACGGAGAAGGTGCAGCCGCCGGGGAAGGTCCTGCCGAAGATGATCCGGCCGGGCATCCGGATCGGAAAGCCGCTGGACTTCAGCCGCTACCACGGCATGGACGGCGACCGCTTCATCCTCCGCTCGGTGACCGACGAGGTCATGTACGAGATCATGAAGCTCTCCGGCCAGGAGTACGTCGACATCTACGCGACGGCCGCCAAGCGGCAGATCGCGGACGAGGCGAAGCAGAAGGCCGAGGAGGAGAAGGCGGCCAAGGCCGCCGGTCTCGACAAGGCGGGAAAGAAGGCGGATCACAAGCCCGAGGCGTAGGTCGCCCGGCTGGGGGGTTGGGGCAGGGATGACACAGCGCACCGGTGGGCGTCAGCGTGCCGTGCGGATGTCGGTGGAGCTGCCGCTGTGGCGCGCCCTGACCGGCTACCGCATCCTGACGCTCGGCTACGCGCTCGCGCTGTTCTTCCTGAACTACCGCGAGTACGCCCATCCACCGGCGGCCGCACTCTACATGGGCGTACTCACCCTGTGGATGCTGCTGACCTGGAACCGGGTCACCTCCGCCGAGCGGTGCACCAAGCCGTTCCTGATCGCCGACCTGACGATCGCGCTCGCCGGAATCCTGCTCACTCCCTTCATCGACACCGCCGAGCGCATCGACGCAGGCTCGGCCACCCTGCCGTCCATCTGGACCGGCGGGGCCGTCCTGGGCCTGGCCATCAAGGGCGGCTGGCGCTGGGCGGCGGCCGGCTCCACGATCGTGGCGGTCGCCAATCTGGTCGAGCGCGGCAGCCCGGCCCGCGACACGGTCCACAACGTGGTCCTGGTGTGGGTCTCCAGCATCGCCATCGGCTACATCGTCGAGGTCGCCCGGGCCAGTGAGCGCACGCTCGCCCGCGCCCTGCAGATCGAGGCCGCCACGCGCGAGCGGGAGCGGCTGGCCCGCGACATCCACGACAGCGTCCTGCAGGTGCTGGCCATGGTGCAGCGCCGGGGCGCGCAGATCGGCGGTGAGGCCGCCGAGCTGGGCCGGATGGCCGGTGAGCAGGAGATCGCCCTGCGCAGCCTGGTGGCGGGCGGCCTGCTGCCCCCGCAGCGCTCCGCCGCACAGCTCGCCGAGGACGCGGAGCTGGTACGGGCCGTCCGGCCCGACCCCGCACCGCCGACGGGCCCCTGTGACGTACGGGCGCTCCTCGCCCCGCACGCGGGAGCCACGGTCACCTTCTCTGCGCCGGGCACGCCCGTGCTGCTGGAGGCGGCCGCGGCGGCGGAGCTGGCGGCCGCCGTCGGTGCGGCACTGGACAATGTCGCCAAGCACGCCGGCGAGGGCGCGCGGGCCTGGATCCTGCTCGAGGACGAGCCGGACGAGGTGATCGTCACCGTGCGGGACGACGGCCCGGGCATTGCCGAGGGCCGGCTTGCGGACGCGGAGCGGGAAGGACGCATGGGCGTCGCCCTGTCCATCCGCGGCCGGCTGCGGGACCTGGGCGGGACCGCCGAGCTGGTATCGGTGCCGGGGCAGGGCACCGAGGTAGAACTGAAGGTTCCACGGGGGAGCGAGGGCACGTGATGAACACAGAGGCAGTACGGGTCATGGTGGTCGACGACCACCCGATGTGGCGCGACGCGGTCGCCCGCGACCTGGCGGGCGCCGGGTACGACGTGGTGGCCACGGCTGGCGACGGCCCCCAGGCGGTGCGCCGGGCCAAGGCGGCCCAGCCCGACGTCCTGGTCCTCGACCTCAACCTCCCCGGCCTGCCCGGCGTGGCCGTCTGCAAGGAGCTGGTGGCGGACCGCCCGGCGCTGCGCGTCCTGGTGCTCTCCGCCAGCGGCGAGCACGCGGACGTCCTGGAGGCCGTGAAGTCCGGCGCGACGGGCTATCTGCTGAAGTCCGCCAGCACCGAGGAGCTGCTGGACGCCGTGCGCCGCACCGCGGCGGGCGACCCCGTCTTCACCCCGGGCCTGGCCGGACTGGTCCTCGGCGAGTACCGCCGCCTGGCCGCCGACCCCGCCCCGGCCGCCCCCGACGAGCCCAGGGCCCCGCAGCTCACCGAGCGCGAGACGGAGGTCCTCAGGCTCGTCGCCAAGGGACTGTCCTACAAGCAGATCGCCGAACGCCTGGTTATTTCCCACCGCACGGTGCAGAACCATGTGCAGAACACCTTGGGCAAGCTCCAGCTGCACAACCGCGTGGAGCTCGTCCGCTACGCGATAGAGCGAGGTCTCGACGACGCCTGACCCTTCGCGGCCGGGCGTTCCCGGCGGAAGGAAAGGTGTCTCATGCGGATCGGAGTGCTGACCGGCGGCGGCGACTGCCCCGGGCTCAACGCGGTCATCCGCGCGGTCGTCCGCAAGGGCGTCCAGGACCACGGCTACGATTTCATCGGCTTCAAGGACGGCTGGCGCGGCCCCCTGACCGGGGCCGTGACCGAGCTCGGCATCCCCGCGGTGCGCGGCATCCTGCCGCGCGGCGGGACCATCCTCGGCTCCTCCCGGACCAACCCCTTCAAGGAACCGGACGGCGTCCGCCGGATCACCGAGAGCCTCGCGAAGTACGAGGTGGACGCGCTGATCGCCATCGGCGGCGAGGACACCCTGGGGGTGGCCCGCCGGCTGTACGACGAGCACGGCGTCCGCTGCGTGGGCGTGCCCAAGACCATCGACAACGACCTGTCCGCCACCGACTACACCTTCGGCTTCGACACCGCCGTCAACATCGCCACCGAGGCCGTCGACCGGCTGCACACCACGGCCGAGTCCCACATGCGCGTCCTCGTCGTGGAGGTCATGGGCCGGCACGCGGGCTGGATCGCCCTCCACTGCGGCCTGGCCGGCGGCGCCAACGTCATCCTGATCCCCGAGCAGCGCTTCGACCTCGACGAGGTCTGCGGCTGGGTCACCTCCCGCTTCCGGGCCAGCTACGCCCCCATCGTCGTCGTCGCGGAGGGCGCCATGCCCACGGACGGGGACCTGGTGCTGAAGGACTCCGCCGCGCTCGACTCCTTCGGCCACGTCCGGCTGTCCGGGGTGGGGGAGTGGCTGGCCAAGGAGATCGAGGCGCGTACGGGCAAGGAGGCCCGCACCACGGTGCTGGGCCACGTCCAGCGCGGCGGCACGCCCAGCGCCTTCGACCGGTGGCTCGCCACGCGGTTCGGGCTGCACGCGATCGACGCGGTGCGGGACGGCGACTTCGGGAAGATGGTCGCGCTGCGGGGTACGGACGTGGTCCGGGTCCCGCTGGCCGAGGCCACGGCGAGGCTCAAGACCGTGCCGGCCGCGCTGTACGAGGAGGCGAAGGTCTTCTTCGGCTGACCGCCGGCGGAGTCCTCGGTCGCCGGTCGGGGCTTCGGCAGGAAGCCCGGACCGGCGACCCGGAACCATCCCCGCGTGCGCGGGGAGCAAGCCCTGCGCGGGCACGCCTTGGCCGGCGTCCAGGGGTCATCCCCGCCTGCGTGGGGAGCAATGGGCCCTCAGCGTACCGACACGCCCGCCAGCAAGTTGGTGACAATCGACAGGCCGTTCAAGGTCAGCACGGACTCCGGATGGAACTGCAAACCGGCGAAACTTTCCGAACGCAGGGCGTGCACATCGCCGCTCGCGGCATCGCGACTGACCTCCACGCGGTGCAGAGCCAGCTCCGCCTCCGTATCCGCATCGCACCGCGCCGTGAAGGTGTTGTAGAACCCCACCGTCTCCTCCCGCCCGAAGAAGTCGATCCGCTCCTGCGCCCCCTGGAACGGCACCGCCTTGCGGGCGATCTCCAGGCCCAGCTCCGCGGCGATCAGCTCGTGCCCCAGGCAGACCCCCAGCAGACCGTGCCGGTGCCGGCGCAGCAGGTCCGCCGCCAGCCCGCGCAGCATCCGCATCTTCGGGTCGGTCGCCTCCGCGGGGTTGCCCGGGCCGGGCCCCAGCACCACGGGCCCCTCGTGGGCCAATACGGCGTCCCGCAGCCCGGGCTCGTCGTAGCGCCGCACGGTCACCGTCAGTCCAGAGGTGCGCAGCAGATGGGCCAGCATCGCCGTGAAGGTGTCCTCCCCGTCGACGACGAGCGCGTGTCCGCTCAGCGTCGCGGCGCAGTCCTCGGTCTGCATCCGCAGCCAGAAGGGGGCCAGATCCGCGCGACGTGCGTCCAGCGCGGCCTGTACGCGGGCGTCGTCGGCGAGCCGTACGGGCGGGGCCGCCGCCGGGCGTACGGGGCCCGGTCGCACGCCGAGGGCCGCGAGGACGCCCGCCGCCTTGGCGTGGGTCTCGGCGACCTCGCCGTGGGGGTCGGAGTGCCGCACGAGGGTGGCGCCGACGCCCACCCGCAGCCGGCCGCGCCGGTCGATGTCGGCCGTACGGATGAGGATCGGCGAGTCGAGGGTCTGGGTGCCTCCCGCGTCCCGGCCGATGAGGGCGAGTGCGCCCGCGTAATAGCCGCGGCCCCGCCTCTCGTGCCGCTCGATGACCCGGCAGGCGTTCTGGACCGGCGAGCCGGTGACCGTGGCCGCGAACATCGTCTCGCGGAGCACGTCGCGGACGTCCAGCGAGGAGCGTCCGCGCAGCTCGTACTCGGTGTGGGCGAGGTGGGACATCTCCTTCAGGCGGGGGCCGACGACCACGCCGCCCATGTCGCCGACGGTGCACATCATCTTCAGCTCCTCGTCCACGACCATGGACAGCTCCTCCACCTCCTTGCGGTCGTGCAGGAAGCCGAGCAGGTCGTCGGTGGTGGGGCCGCCGGCCGGGTAGCGGTAGGTACCGCTGATGGGATTCATCACGACCGTTCCGCCGGCCATCCGCACGTGCACCTCGGGGCTCGCGCCCACCAGCGTGCGGTCGGGGGTGTGCACCACGTAGGTCCAGTAGGCGCCGCGCTCGCCGTCCAGCAGGCGGCGGAAGAGGGAGAGCGCGTCGGCGGCGGTGAAGCCGTGGATCTCGCCCTCGAAGGTGCGGCGGATGACGAAGTTGGCGCCCTCGCCCGTGCCGATCTCGTCCTCGATGACCCGTTCGACGATCCGTGCGTACTCCTCGTCGTCCACGTCGAAGGCGCCGCCCTCCACCCGTACCTCGTGCGCGGGCAGTGCGGCGCGGACGGCGGCGAGCGGGAGCTCGTGGGACTCCTCGGGCCGCAGGACCAGCAGGGGCGTGCCGTCGTCGCGGACGTCGAAGCCGCGCTCGCGGATCTGGCGGAAGGGGACGAGGGCCAGCGCGTCGTGCGCCGGGCCGCCGTGGGCCGGTGGGCCCGCCGGCAGCGGGATGTCGCCCAGGCGCCCGGCCTCGGCCACGGGGCCCAGGAGCAGCTCGACGGCATCGTGCCCACGGCCGGGGGTGCGGCGGTGGAGCAGGGCGAAGGGCGGGCAGCCGGCGGCGGTCAGCCGCGCGAGGAGGGCTGCGGTGGCTGCGTGGTCCACGGTCATCTGGGGTCGTTCCTTCCTGGAGGACTTCGAGGAGAGGAACGGCCCCGGGGCCGGCGACCGTCAGGTGCGCCGAAGGCCGCCCCTCGGGGCGGCCTTCGCGATCGGTCGGGAGTACGCGCGATCAGTGGGCCGCCGGAGGAGCGGTCCACCACCAGTTCTGGTTCTGCGACTGAAGCACGTACATGGCGGGCACCCTACCCGACGTCCCCGGGGGAGGTCCCGGGTTTTCCCTAAAGCCGTCTCGGCAGATGTCTCAGATTCCGGTCCGTCCGCCAGGATGGCTGCCCGGACCCCGTAATGTTGAGGCGTGACCGTGAACGCTGAAATCCACGCCGGTGGCAACACCTGGCGCTCCCTGCCCGCGGCGCAGCAGCCTGACTGGCCGGACCAAGAGGCTCTGCGCGATGTGATCGCCGAGCTCGAGTCCTATCCGCCTCTCGTCTTCGCGGGCGAGTGCGACCAGCTGCGCCAGCGCCTGGGAGCCGTCGCCCGTGGTGAGGCGTTCCTGCTCCAGGGCGGCGACTGCGCCGAGGCCTTCGACGCCGTCGGCGCCGACCAGATCCGCAACAAGCTCAAGACGCTGCTGCAGATGGGCGCGGTGCTGACCTACGCGGGTTCCGTGCCCGTCGTGAAGGTCGGCCGCATCGCCGGCCAGTACAGCAAGCCGCGCTCGAAGCCGACCGAGACCCGCGACGGCGTGACCCTGCCGACCTACCGCGGCGACTCCGTCAACGGCTTCGCCTTCACGCCCGAGGCCCGTACGCCGGACCCGCAGCGGCTGAAGCGGATGTACCAGGCCTCGGCCTCGACGCTGAACCTGGTGCGCGCCTTCACCACCGGTGGCTACGCCGACCTGCGCCAGGTGCACGCCTGGAACCAGGACTTCGTGAAGTCCTCGCCCTCCGGTCAGCGCTACGAGCAGCTGGCCCGCGAGATCGACCGGGCGATGAACTTCATGAACGCCTGCGGGGTGGACCCGGAGGAGTTCAAGACGGTCGAGTTCTACGCCTCCCACGAGGCGCTCGTGCTCGACTACGAGTCGGCGCTGACCCGTGTCGACTCGCGCACCGGCGATCTGTACGACGTCTCCGGCCACATGCTGTGGATCGGTGAGCGCACCCGGCAGCTGGACGGCGCGCACATCGAGTTCGCGTCGAAGATCCGTAACCCGATCGGTGTGAAGCTCGGCCCGACGACGACGCCCGAGGACGCGCTGACCCTCATCGAGCGGCTCGACCCCGAGCGTGAGCCGGGCCGTCTCACCTTCATCACCCGCATGGGTGCCGACAAGATCCGGGACAAGCTCCCGACCCTGGTCGAGAAGGTCACGGCGTCCGGCGCGCAGGTCGTCTGGATCAGCGACCCCATGCACGGCAACACCTTCGAGGCGGCCTCGGGTCACAAGACCCGTCGCTTCGACGACGTGCTGGATGAGGTCAAGGGCTTCTTCGAGGTCCACAAGAGCCTCGGCACCCACCCGGGCGGCATCCACGTCGAGCTGACCGGCGACGACGTCACGGAGTGCGTGGGCGGCGGCGACGAGATCTTCGTCGACGATCTCCACCAGCGCTACGAGACGGCGTGTGACCCCCGCCTCAACCGCAGCCAGTCCCTGGACCTGGCCTTCCTGGTCGCGGAGATGTACCGGGACCAGTAGGAACCGTAGGTAACGACCGTGGGGCCCGGATCTGTGATCCGGGCCCCACGGCGTTGTTTTTCGGCCGTCGGGCCGGGTAAGGTAAGGATAACCTTATTGATCAACCCGGCCTTCCGGCCGACGCAAGGCGGTGACCGCGTGTACGTCTGCTCGTGCTTCGGCATCACGGAGCAGCAGGTGCGTCAGCACGCGGACGACGGGGCCTGCACGCCCCGCCAGATCGCCTCCGCCTGCAAGGCCGGCACCGACTGCGGCAGCTGTGTGCGCCGCATCCAGGCCCTGCTCGGCCGGGGTGCGTGCCCGCGCCGTGAGCTGGCCGACCAGGGGGAGTCCGACGTGCTGGCCCCCGACGTGGCGTTCATACCGGCGTCCGCGGCCGCGAAGGAGCGGGCCGCCGCCTAGGCGCCGCGCGCCGGTCAGTCGCTCCCGCCGTTCTCCTGCTCGATGAACTGGGCGATGTAGAGCGGTTCGCCGAGTTTCTCGATCAGCTCCAGCTGGGTGTCGAGATAGTCGATGTGGTCCTCCTCGTCCGCGAGGATCGACTCGAAGATATTGGCCGAGGTGATGTCGCCCTTGGCCCGCATGACCTCCACGCCCCGCCTGAGGCGGTCGATGGCCTCGACCTCCACCTGCCGGTCGGCCATGAACATCTCGGTGATCGTCTGGCCGATCCGGACGTGGAAGAGCCGCTGATAGTTCGGCAGCCCCTCCAGGAAGATGATCCGGTCGGTCAGGACCTCGGCGTGCCGCATCTCGTCGAACGACTCGGCACGGGTGTGCGAGGCGATCTTGGTCCAGCCGTGGTGCTCCTGCAGCTTCGCGTGCAGGAAGTACTGATTGATGGCCGTCAGCTCGGCCGTCAGCTGCTCGTTCAGGAACTCGATGACCTCGGGGTCGCCCTGCATCGCAGAGTGCTCCTTCCTGGGGGCACCGCCCACGGCCGTCCAGGCCTGTGGGGGAGTGTGGCTTGCAGGTTGCGCGCGCATCCTCGCACTGCCCTTCGGAGCCGTCCAGTAAGTGCACACTTAGTGGGAGTTGCCCCGATACGTCGGTACGGGCCCGGGCCCTGGTCATCACCACTGCCGAAGGTCTGTCACCATGGACCCATGGGTCAGTCGGAAAGCCGCAAAGGGGAGCATCTCCAGCTGCCTCCGGGGCAGCGGCTCCAGCGCGGATGGCCGGTGACGCACTACGGGCCGGTCCCGAAGTTCAAGCCGGACCGCTGGGAGTTCCGTGTCTTCGGTTCGACCGCCGACGGCGACAAGCACTGCTGGACGCACGAGGAGTTCTCGGCGCTGCCGTACACGACGGTGGTGGCGGATCTGCACTGCGTCACGAAGTACAGCATGCTCGGCGCCGAGTGGGGTGGGGTTTCGGCCCGTACGATCCTCGAACTCGCCCCGCCCGCACCGGAGGTCACGCATGTGATGGTGTGGGCCGAGTACGGCTTCAGCTCCAACCTCCGGCTCGCCGACTTCACCGCCGAGAAGACCGTGTTCGCCACCCACAAGGACGGCGAGGCCCTCACCGCCGAGCACGGCTTCCCGGTCCGCCTGGTCGTGCCGCACCTCTACGCCTGGAAGGGCCCCAAATGGGTGCGCGGCGTGGAGTACATGACCGCCGACCGGCGCGGCTTCTGGGAAGAACGCGGCTATCACAACATCGGCGACCCCTGGCGCGAGCAGCGCTACTCCTACCAGGAGCAGCCGGGCGAGGGCCCGGAGCTCTAGCCGCCCGGCCCCCGTGGCCGGGCGCGGCGGTCAGCCGTCCCGCAGGGCCTTCAGCCGCGCCACGTCCGCGGCGTGTCCCTCCGGGCCGCCCGGCGTCTCGATCGTCAGCGGCACGCCGCGCGTCGCCGGGTGCGTGAACAGCTCGGCGAAGGGCTCGGCCCCGATATGGCCGGAACCGATGTTCTCGTGCCGGTCCTTGTGCGCGCCGACGACGTCCTTGGAGTCGTTGGCGTGAATGAGCCCCAGCCGGCCCTCGCCGACCACGCAGACCAGTTCGTCGAGCGTCTGCTTCATCCCGCCCGGCCCGGCCAGGTCGTGCCCGGCGGCGAAGAGGTGGCAGGTGTCCAGGCAGACCCCCAGCCGGGGGTGGTGCTCCAGCGCCTCGAAGTACGGCCCCAGATCCGCCGCCAGCGAGCACAGCGAGGCGCCCTGACCTGCCGTCGGCTCCAGCAGCAGCCGCGGGTCGTCGTCGTGGACGAGCTCCTCCAGCAGGGGCAGCAGCCGCTCGTGCACCTGGGCCAGCGCCTCGTGGCGGGGGCGGCCGCCGGTCGCGGAACCGGTGTGCACGACGACGCCGCGCGCCCCGATCTCCCGGCCCCGGCGCAGGGAGTGCCGCAGCGACTCCACCGACTTCTCGACGGTGGCCTCGGTGTGCGAACCGAAGTTGATCAGATAGGGCGCGTGCACGAAGACGGGCAGCGACTCGCGGGCGCAGGCCTCGCGGAACTCCTCGTCCTGCCGTGCCGTGCCGGCCGGGGTCGCCCAGCCGCGCGGGTTGGCGACGAAGACCTGGACGGCCTCGGCGCCCATCGCGCGGGCGTACGGCAGCCCGATGCGGGCCAGGCCGCCGGCCACGGGGATGTGGCCGCCGACGGGATTGCGCAGCCGGCCGGGAAGGACGTCGTCCGTGGTCGCGGTGATCGTGCTCACGATGGTCAGAATCCGCTCTTCATCCGGATGACGATGGTCTCGCCCTTGGCGGCCTGCTGGCCGGCGCGCACGGACTGGCTCTCGACCGAGTCCTTCGGGAAGAGGAACGGCCGGTCCACCTTCACCTGGAAGCCCGCGTCCGTCAGGGCCTTCTTGGCGTCCGCCTCGCTGCGGCCGGTGACGTCCGGGACGGCGACCATCTCCCTGCCCTTGGAGACGGTCACGGTGACGGTGTCGCCCTCGGCGGCCCGCGAGCCCCTGGCGGGGGACTGCTCGGCCACGGCGCCCTTGTTCTGCGGGGAGAAGACCTCGGTGTCCGAGACCTTCACCTGCAGCCCCGCGCCGGTCAGCGCGGTCGTCGCGTCCGCCACGGACAGTCCGGTCACGTCCGGGACGTTCAGCGGCCGGCCCTTGCTGACGACGAGCGCCACGGGCGACTCCGGGCGCAGCTGCGCACCGGGGCGCGGGTCGCTGGAGAGCACCGCGTCCTTGGGCGTCTCGTCGCTGAACTGGCGGCTGACGTCGCCGACGGTCAGCCCCAGACCCTCGATCTTCCGCTTGGCGTCCGCGAAGGGCATGCCCGCGAGGTTGGGCACCTCGGCCCGCTGGGGGCCGCGCGAGATCGTGATCGTCACCTTGCCGGTGTTGCGGATGCGTTCGCCCGGCTTGGGGTCGGTGGCGATGATGTGGCCCCGCTCGACGGTGTCGCTGAACGCCTGCCGGGTCTTCACGCCCAGCCCCGCCTTGTCCAGCTCGGAGGTCGCCTTGGCCTCGGTCATGTCCAGGACGGCCGGCACGGAGGTGAACTGGCCGGAGTTGATGTACCAGACACCCGTGCCCGCGAGGATCGCCAGCAGGGCGGCGGCCGCCGCCAGCACCCAGCGGCGCGGCAGCGGCCACCCGGTGCGCGGCGGGCGGACCGGGGCGTGGTGGCCCGGCGGCGGTGCGGCGGGCGTGGGCGGGAGCTCCAGGCGAGAGGTGCGGTTGAGCTGGTCGTCCTCGGCGCGCGGCGGCAGGGGCTGCGCGGTGATCCGCGGGATCACGCTCGTACGGTCCTCGGAGCCCGCCTGAGCCGCCTGGCCCGGCTGTCCCGCCTGGTCCGTCCGGGGCGCCGACGCCTGCGGCGGCATCGCGTCCAGCTGCTCGGGGGTCAGGGAGGCGCGCGCCCGGCGGACCTCGCCCAGCAGGGCGACCGCGTCGGCCGGCCGCTGCTGGGGGTCACGGGCTGTGGCGGCGGCCACCAGGGCGTCCAGGCCGGGCGCGAGCCCGGGGACGGCCGCCGACGGCGGCGGTACGTCCTCGTGCAGGTGCTGGTAGAGCACCTGGGCGGGGGTGGCCCCGCTGTGCGGCTTGGCGCCGGTGAGCATCTCGTAGAGCACGACGCCGCAGGCGTAGACGTCCGCCCGGGGGTCGGCCGTGCCGTGCTCGATCTGCTCGGGGGCCAGGTACGACACCGTGCCCAGGACCGAGCCCGTGCTGGTCGTGGTGTTGGTGTCCACCGCCCGCACCAGCCCGAAGTCGGCGACCTTGACCCGGCCGTCGTCGCCGATCAGGACGTTCTCCGGCTTCATGTCGCGGTGGACCAGCCCCGCCAGATGCGCGGCGCCCAGGGCCGCCAGCACCGGCTCGACGACGTCGAGCGCGGCGCGCGGCTGCAGGGCCCCGCGCTCGCGCAGCACGTCGCGCAGCGTGCACCCGGCCACGTACTCCATCGCGAGATAGACGTACCGGCCGTCGGTGCCCTGGTCGAAGACGCTCACCACGTTGGGGTGGTCGAGCCGGGCCACGGACTTGGCCTCACGGATGAAGCGGTCCACGAAGGCCCCGTCGGCGGCCAGCGAGGGGTGCATCACCTTCAGGGCGAGCACCCGGTCGAGCCGGGTGTCCAGCGCGCGGTACACCGTGGCCATGCCGCCCACGGCCACCCGCGCCTCGACGCGGTAGCGGCCGTCGAGCAGGTGATCGACGAGGGGGTCCGGCAGGGTCGTATCCACGGCATAGGAGTTTACGAGCCATGACCGACACCCCGTGCGCGTTGTGCCTCGCTCGCGCTTTCTGAAGCCGAACAGTGACAGGAATGCCCGTTCGGGGCGGCGCTACGGGCGGCCGAACGCCGGCCGCTCGGGATCCAGGTCCGCGCGGCCCGCCACCGGCGACGACGCCTCGGCGAAGTGCCGGCGCGGGATCCGCCCCGCCCGGTGGGCCAGCCGGCCCGCCTCCACCGCGTGCCGCATGGCCTCGGCCATCATCACCGGCTCCTGCGCGCGCGTCACGGCCGAGGCCAGCATCACGGCCGCACACCCCAGCTCCATGGCCAGCGCGGCGTCCGAGGCGGTGCCCGCGCCCGCGTCCAGGATCACCGGGACGCCCGCGCGCTCGGTGATCAGCTGGAAGTTGTGCGGATTGCGGATGCCGAGGCCGGAACCGATCGGTGCGCCCAGCGGCATGATCGCCGCACAGCCGACGTCCTCCAGCTTGCGGGCCAGGACCGGGTCGTCGTTGGTGTACGGCAGCACGGTGAAGCCGTCGTCCACCAGGATCTCGGCCGCGTCCAGCAGCTCGATGGGGTCGGGCAGCAGGGTGCGCTCGTCGGCGATCACCTCAAGCTTGACCCAGTCCGTGCCGAGCGCCTCGCGGGCCAGCCGGGCGGTGAGCACCGCCTCGCCGGCCGTGAAGCAGCCCGCCGTGTTCGGCAGCACCCGGATGCCGTGCTTCTCCAGCACCGACAGCACCGAACCACGCACAGTGGCGTCGAGGCGGCGCATGGCGACCGTGGTCAGCTCGGTCCCGGAGGCGATGAGGGCGCGTTCGAGCACGTCCAGGCTCGGGGCGCCGCCCGTGCCCATGATCAGCCGGGAGGTGAAGGAGGTGTCCGCGACGGTGAGCAGATCGTCAGCCATCTGTGCTGATCAGCCCCCCTGCACCGCGGTGAGGACCTCGACGCGGTCGCCGTCGTCGAGCACGGTCTCCTGCCACCGGCCCCGGGGCACGACGGCTTCGTTGACGGCGGCGGCGACGCCGCTGTGCGCGTCGGTGAGCGTCGAGACGAGCCCGCCGAGGGTCGTCCCCGCCGGGACGGCGCGGCGCTCTCCGTTGACGCTGACGCTGATGGTGTGGGTGGCGACTTCGCTGCCGGTCATGCGGACTGCTCCTGGAATGCGGGGGTGAAGCGTCGGGGGGAGAAGGGGCGGGCCGCCTCGGGCAGCCGCCCGGTGGTCAGGACCTCGGCCATCACGTCACCGGTGACGGGGGTCAGCAACACGCCGTTGCGGTGGTGACCGGTGGCCGTGAGCAGCCCCGGCAGCTCGGTCGGACCGAGCAGCGGGGCGTTGTCCGGGGAGCCCGGGCGCAGCCCCGCGAGGGTCTCCACCAGGGGCAGCTCGGTGATGCCGGGCACCAGCTCGTGGGCGTCGCGCAGCAGCTCGTAGACGCCGCCCGCCGTCACGGTGGTGTCCCAGCCCAGTTCCTCGGTCGTCGCGCCGACGACCAGCTCGCCGTTCTCGCGCGGCACCAGGTACACCGGGCCGCCGCGGACGACCGCCCGCAGCGTCCGGGAGAGGAACGGCCGGTGGGAGGCCGGGACGCGCAGCCGCAGGATCTGGCCCTTGACCGGGCGGACGGGCGGCAGCACGTGCTCGGGCACGCCCGCGAGGCGGCCGCTGAGGCTGCCCGCCGCCAGCACCGTCTGCCCGGCGGCGACGCGGGTGCCGTCCGCGAGCTCCGCCCCGGCGGCCCGGCCCGCGGCGATCAGGGCCCGTACCGCCTCCGAGCGGTGGAAGACGACCCCGGCCCGCTCACAGGCCGTCAGCAGGGCCCGCGCGAGCCGCCGGGGGTCGGTCTGGTGGTCGCCGTCCACCCGCAGCCCCCCGCGTACGCCGGGCGCGAGCATCGGCTCCAGCCGGCGGCACTCGCGCCCCGACAGCCACTGCGACTCCAGGCCCGACCGCTGCTGCAGCGCGTGCAGCTCCCTCAGGTGCTCCCGGTCGTCGGCGTCCAGCGCGACGGCCAGCGTGCCGCAGGCGCGGTAACCGGTGTCCTGGCCGCTGGCCTCCTCCAGCTCGGCCGTGAACTGCGGATAGCGCCGCGCGGAGGCCAGGTTGAGGGCGAGCAGCGTCTGCTCGCCGTAGTGCAGTTCGGTCACGGCGGCCAGCATCCCGGCCGCCACCCGCGCCGCGCCGCCGCCGGGCGCAGGGTCGGCGACGGCGGTGCGCAGGCCGCGCTGGGCGGCGCGCCACGCCGTGACGAGGCCGATGACGCCCCCGCCGATGACGAGGACGTCGCAGGAATGGTGCGCAGGATTTCGATGCGCGTGCATGGGCGTCCAGCCCCTCCCTTCGCCGGCATGACCCGGATCAGGTTCGTACGGTCGGAGGCCGTCCAGCCTCCCTCTCAGCCCGGTGCGTCCGGGCTCCCGCGAGTGCGTGCAGCGGCCACCCTAGTACGCGCCGAGGACCGCCCGGAAGGGCGGCCGCACCGCGCGGAGGGCTGGACGCGCGCCGCGCCGCGCCCCCGTGGGGGAGCCGGGGGAGCGGGGGCAACCCCCGTGACGTTGTGTCAGAGGTCTCCTCACGCGGTGCTGCGGCAGACGCGGGCCGCCGTCCTACAGTGATCGGGTGAGCGAGCAGACGAAACCTTCCGGTGACCGGCGCGTCGTCATCGTCGGCGCGGGCATGGCCGGGGTGCAGACCGCGGTCGCCCTGCGCGAGCAGGGCTGGAACGGCGCGATCTCCCTGCTGGGGGCCGAGCCCCACCAGCCCTACGACCGGCCGCCCCTGTCCAAGGCCGTGCTGCTCGGCAGGGCGGAGGGATCCGCCTTCGAGGTGGACTTCGACTCGCTCGGCATCGACCTGGAGCTCGGCCTGGAGGCCACCGGCCTGAACGCCGACGAGCACGTCCTGCAGACGCGGCGCGGCCCCGTGCCCTACGACGTGCTGGTCATCGCCACCGGCGCCGAGCCGATCACCCTGCCCGGCGGCGAGGACCAGCCGGGCGTCCACGTGCTGCGCACCGTCGACGACGCCGAGCGGCTGCGCCCGGTCCTGGCCGGGCAGCGCGACGTCGTCGCCGTCGGGGCCGGCTGGATCGGCGCGGAGCTCGCGACCGCCGCGCGCGAGGCCGGCTGCCGGGTGACCGTCGTCGAGGCCGCGGACCGGCCGCTCGCGGGCGCCATGCCGGCCGAGGTCGCCGCCCACATGGCCGAGTGGTACGCCGACAGCGGGGCCCGGCTCCTCACGGGCGCGCGCGTGGCCGCCGTGGAGCCGGGGGCGGTCCTCCTCGCCGACGGCACCCGCCTGCCCGCGGACGCGGTGGTCGTCGGCATCGGCGCGCGGCCCGCGACCGGCTGGCTGGCCGGCTCGGGCATCGAGCTCGCACCCGACGCCTCCGTCGTCACCGACGACCGGCTGCGCACCTGCCTGCCGGACGTCTACGCGGTCGGCGACTGCTGCTCCTTCCCCTCGGCCCGCTACGGCGAGCGGCTGCTGGTGCACCACTGGGACAACGCCCTGCAGGGGCCGCGGACCGTCGCCGAGAACATCGTCCACGGGCCCGCGGAGAGCCCGGTGTACGACCCGGTGCCCTACTTCTGGTCCGAGCAGTTCGGGCGCTTCGTGCAGTACGCGGGCCACCACGCGGGCGCCGACGAGCTCCTGTGGCGCGGCGACCCCTCGGGGGCGGCCTGGACGGTGTGCTGGCTGCGCTCGGGCGTCCTGGTGGCGCTGCTGGCCGTGGGGCGGCCGCGCGACCTCGCCCAGGGGCGCAAGCTCATCGAGAAGGGCGCCGCGCTGGACCGCGCGAAGGCGGCGGACGCCTCGGTTCCGCTGAAGTCCGCCGCGCTCTGAGCGCCCGGTGGGGTGATGTCGGCGGGGGTTCCCGGCCCGGCTCGGGTCAACCCGGCTACCGGCTGTCAGTCCCGGATGGCAGGCTTGTCCCGTGACCGAGATTGACGCAAAGATCGATGCTCTCGTCCCCGCCTGGCTCAACCTCCCCGACATCGCAGAGAAGCTCGATGTCGAGGTGACGCGCGTCCGGCAGCTGGTCAAGGAAGGCCAGCTGATCGCGGTGCGCCGTGGCGAGAACCGAGTGCTCATGGTGCCCGCCGACTTCATCGGCGAGGGCAAGGTGGTCAAGGGCCTGGCCGGGACCTTGACGCTGCTGCGGGACGACGGCTTCAGCGACGAGGAGATGCTGGAGTGGCTCTTCACTGCCGACCCCACCCTGCCCGGCACGCCCGCGCAGGCGCTGCGCGAGAATCGCGGCACGGAGGTGAAGCGCCGCGCCCAGGCGCTCGCCGTCTGACCGAGACCGAGTGAACCGTCCGGCGTACGGGCCGGGGGACGCCCAGCGGGCGGTCCCCGGCCCGTACGCCGCCGACCCGGGGAGAGACCCGATGTCCGTCACCGCGCGCGAGCGGCTCGCCGACGCCCGGCTGTACCTGTGCACCGACGCGCGCAAGCGCCAGGGCGACCTGCCGGAGTTCCTGGACGCGGTCCTCGCCTCCGGCGTCGACATCATCCAGCTGCGCGACAAGGGCATGGAGGCGGGGGAGGAGCTGGAGCACCTCGCCGTCTTCGCCGACGCGGCCCGCCGCCACGGCAGGCTGCTGGCGGTCAACGACCGCGCGGACGTCGCGCACGCCGCCGGCTCCGACGTGCTGCACCTGGGCCAGGGCGACCTGCCCGTGCCCGCCGCCCGCGCCGTCCTCGGCGAGGACGTGCTGATCGGCCGCTCCACGCACGCGGAGGCCGAGGTGGCCGCCGCCGTCGCCGAGCCCGGCGTGGACTACTTCTGCACCGGCCCCTGCTGGCCGACCCCCACCAAGCCCGGCCGCCACGCCCCGGGGCTGTCCCTGGTGCGCTACGCCGCCGCGCTCGAGCCCGTACGGCCGTGGTTCGCGATCGGCGGCATCGACGAGGGCAATCTGGACGAGGTGCTGGACGCCGGCGCCCGGCGCGTCGTGGTGGTGCGGGCCATCACCGAGGCGGACGACCCGGGCGAGGCCGCCGCACGGCTCGCCGGGCGGATCCGGGCCCACGCGGGACGCCAGCTGTCCGAGGCGTGAGACACCCGCTGGATACCGGTCGGGCGAAAAGGGCAAATCACCGATCTGGCTTGGGGGCCCCACGGGCCGCTGGTTAACTTGCCGGTATGGCCCTTGGCACTGCCTCCACCAGGACGGACCACGCGCGCACGGTGCGTGACCTGCTTGCCTCCGGCGAGCGTTCGTATTCCTTCGAGTTCGCCGCCCCGAGGACGGAGAAGGGCGAGCGGACGCTGTGGAACGCCATCCGCCGCATCGAGGCCGTCGGCCCCACCTTCGTCTCGGTGACCTACGGCGCCGGCGGTTCCTCCCGCGACGGCACCGTGCGGGCCACGGAGCGGATCGCGACCGACACCACCCTGACCCCCGTCGCCCACCTGACCGCGGTCAACCACTCGGTGGCCGAACTGCGCAACATCATCGGCCAGTACGCCGACGTCGGCATCCGCAACATGCTCGCGCTGCGCGGCGACCCGCCCGGCGACCCCATGGGCGAGTGGGTGCGTCACCCGGGAGGGGTGCGCTACGCCGCCGACCTGGTCCGGCTCATCAAGGAGTCGGGTGACTTCTGCGTGGGCGTGGCCGCCTTCCCCGAGATGCACCCCCGGTCCACGGACTGGGAGACCGACATCGGGCACTTCGTCGATAAATGCCGGGCGGGCGCGGACTTCGCGATCACCCAGATGTTCTTCTACGCCGAGGATTACCTGCGGCTGCGTGACCGGGTCGCGGCCGCAGGTTGTGACACTCCGATCATTCCGGAAATCATGCCGGTCACCAACGTGCGACAAATTGAACGATTCGCACAGCTCAGCAACGCGGCGTTCCCCCCGGACCTGGCGGAGAGGATCCTCGCGGTGAAGGACGACGCGGCCGCTGTACGCTCAATCGGGATCGAGTACGCGACGGACCTGTGTGCCCGGTTGATGGCCGAGGAGATTCCCGGGTTGCACTTCATTACCCTGAACCACTCCACGGCCACGTTGGAGATCTACGAGAATCTGGGACTGCACCAGCGGTCCTGACGGCCGGCCGGCGACGGCGGCCGGACGAGAGGGGCGCTAATGGGCTGGACGGTCCTCTACATCGCGTTCGGGGTCGTCGCGCTCTGGCTGCTCGGCGAGGTGCTGCTGCAGTACAAGGCGCGGCTGCGCTGGCGGCTCCTCGCCTTCGTCGGCTTCCTCGGCGTCGTCGTGGGCGTGGTCATCCCGTCCGTGGCCGTCATCGTCGTGGGCGCCGTCGCCTTCGCCGTGGGCCAGACCTTCGTCACGCTCTCCTTCCGGCGGGGCTTCTCCCGGGGCTGGGCCCTGCGCCGCACCGACGACGAGGAGGGCGCCCCCGCCAAGGGCCGCGCCGCCGCGGGCCGGAGCGCGGGCCGGGGCGAGAGCACGTCGAGGGCCGGGCGCCGCCGCAAGGCCGAGCGGCCCGCCACCCCGCCGCCGTCCCCCGTCTCCGACATGACGCTCCCGGCGTCCGGCCCGGACGCGCTGTCGGCCGTCCCCGGCGTGGACAGCGCGGTGACGGAACTGATGCCCAACGTGCCCCAGCAGCCGACCGCCGAGCACCCCCCGGCCGCCCCGGCCGCGGGCTACGACGCGGCCGGCTATCCGACGGCCGCGTACGACGCCTACGGCAACGGCACGCAGAACGCGGAGACCGCGGCGGCGCCCGCCCAGGGCGGCTACGCCGGCCAGTTCGACTACGGCCAGGGACAGCAGTACGCGTCCTACTCCGACCCGTACATCGGCAACCGGCCCCCGTCCTACGAGCAGTACGACGCCTACGGCCAGCAGCAGCCCTATCCGCAGCAGCAGTACGGCCAGGGCGCCTACTCCGCCGAGGGGTACGCGCCCCGGCAGTACGACATGGACACCCCGCCCGGCGGCGTGTGGGTGCCCCAGCAGCGGGACAACGAGATCGCGGACCTCACGGCGCCCCCGGCCGCCGCGCCCGAGGGCGGCCAGCAGCAGCCCTACCCGCCGCAGCAGCAGCCCGGCCAGGGCTACGACGAGCAGCAGCGCTACCGCTACTGACGCCGCCGGCCGGCGACCGCGCTCACTGCGAGCCGCGCCAGTCGGCCCCGTCCACGATCAGACCGGCCACGAGCGCTCCCGACATCCCGGCGTGGGCCAGCCCCCCGCCGGGATGGGCGAAGCCGCCCGCGCGGTAGAGCCCGGGCACGGCGGTGGCATTGCCCGGACGCAGGAACGCGCCCTCGCCCCCGGCCAGGACGGGAGCGGGCACCCCGCCTCCCTCGGCGCCGGTCGCCGCCTCCGTGTCGGCCGGAGTGCGCACCTCCCGCCACAGCGACCGCTCCCGCAGGCCCGGTATCGCCGCCTCGGCGGCGGCCACCAGCCGGTCCGCGAACGCCGCGGCCGTCGCCTCCTCGCTCCAGTCGACGCGGCCGTGCGGCGCGACCGTGGCGGTGAGCGTCACGGCCTCGTGCTCCTCGTCGGGGCGGGTCGCGGGGTCGTCCGGCCGCAGCACCGTGACCGTCGGCCCGTACGACCCGGCACCGGCCGGACCCGGGCCGAACACGGCGTCCAACTCGGCCGTGCGGTCAGCGCCGTGGACCACCGTGCGGTGCACCGTGCCCTCGGGCCGCGCCCCGGAGAGCGCCAGGAAGACATGGAACCTGCCGGCCGGCACGGGCGCCGCGGGCGCGTCCGCGCCCGGCGCGATCGCCTCCAGCTGCCCGGGGGAGACGCCGGCGACCACCATGTCGGCCTCCGCGACGCTTCCGTCGGCCAGCCGCACCCCTGCCGCGCGCCCGTCCTTCTCCACCAGGCCGCTCACCGCGGCACCGAAGAAGAACTCCACCCGCCGGGCCAGGCACCGCTCGTACAGCGCGTCCGCGAGCCCCCGCATGCCGCCGCTCACGTACCAACTGCCGAAGGTCTGCTCCATGTACGGCAGCACGGCCGCGCTCGCGGGGGCGCGGCGCGGGTCGAGTCCGTAGGCCAGGGCGCAGCTCTCCAGGAGGGCGGCCAGGCGGGGGTCCTTCAGCTCGTGCCCGGCCACCGACGCCAGCGTCACCGGCGCCGCGCGGCGGAACAGCGAGCGCCTGCGCACCGCCGGGTAGGGGTCGCGGCCCAGGGCCTCGAGGCGCTCCGCGCGCAGCGGCTCCTCCAGCAGCGGGCGCCGCGTCGCGTCCCACACCTCGCGCGCCCGGTTGATCAGCTCGCTCCACCGCTCGCCCGCACCCGCGCCGAGCGCGCCGTCCAGCGCCGCGACGACGCCGGCGCGCGAGGCGTTGGGCAGGCGGAAGTCCGTGCCGTCCGCGAAGAGATGCCGGCTCGCCGGGTCGACCTGGGAGAGCTCCAGGCTCTGCTCCAGCGACTCCTTGCCGGTCTTGACGAACAGGTCGCGGTAGACGGCGGGCAGGTGCAGCAGCCCCGGCCCCGTGTCGAAGACGAAGCCGTCCCGCGCGAGCCGGCCGACGCCACCGCCGTACGTCCCCGCGCGCTCGTACACCGCCACCCGGTGGCCCGCGACGGCCAGCCGTGCAGCGGCTGCCATCGCGCCCATCCCGGCGCCGATCACCGCAATCCGTGCCATGCGCCCGACTTTATCCGGCGCCACCGACAGCCCCCGGGACCGGGCGCTGGTGCCGGGTGCTCACGTCTGAGTACGCGTACTCAGAAACCGAGATGAGTAGGTGCGCGGATGGGGTGGCACCGGCCCGGAGGACAGAGTGGTGCCCACGGAGGGGACGCCGGTGACCGCACCGCCGACACGGGGCGGCGGAACGGCACGGCGGCCCTGCCGCTACCGGGGGGCACGGGGGCTCCCACGGGGGGCTCGGGGGAGTACGGGGGAACGCTGTTCCGGTGTGGCGCCGAGGGGGATCGGCCCGCACCGGAACAGCGGACGTACGCGCCCCCGCCGCTAGCGGCGGCTGCCGCCGCTCACCCGCCCCTGCAGCAGCCGGGACAGCGCCGAGTGGACCTCGTCGATCGACCGCTCCGGCTGGAACGACTGCCAGTCCAGCGCCGCCACCAGCACCATGCCGAACAGCGCGGACGCCGTCAGCGGAACGTCGATGTCCTCGCTCAGCTCGCCGTCCGCCACCGCCTCCCGCAGGACGGACTCGATCACGGCGATCGCCTTCTGCCGCACCTGCATCAGCGTCGACTGCCAGGCCCGGTTGGTGCGCCACAGCTCGGCCACGTACAGCTGGGTCAGCGAGGGATAGCGCGTGATGAAGTCCAGGCCCGCCCGGATCATCGCGTCGAGGGCGTCCACACGGCTGCCGCCGCGGTCGGCCGTCTCGTCCGCGGCGGCCTGCAGCGAGTCCGTCAGCAGCTCGATGCCGTGCCGCAGCAGCTCCTCGAAGAGCACGGTCTTGCTGGCGAAGTTGTAGTAGACCGTGCCCTTGGCCACCCCGGCCCGCTCGGCGATCTCGTCCACGGTCGTGGAGGAGAACCCCTGCTCGGCGATGAGGGTGACCGCCGCCTCGAAGAGCTTCCGCCGGGTGTTCTGGCGGCGCGTACTGCTGCTGTCCATGAGAGTGATTCTCCCTGTACTCGCAGTGTCCGCGCTCACAGAGTCAGCTCCGGGTGCAGCCGTTTCACGGACCAGACCTGTTTGCCGCGCGCCGCGAAGGCGGTCAGGGCCAGCGCGCACACCGTGAACACGGCCAGCACGCCGCACGCCTGCCACACGGGCGCCGTCCCGCCGCCGGTGATCAGGTGGCGCAGCCCCTCGACGACGTAACTCATCGGCAGGAAGGGGTGGATGGCGTTGAAGAACCCGGGACTGGTCTGCACGGGATACGTGCCGCCCGCCGAGGTGAGCTGGAGCATCAGCAGCGCCAGCACCAGGATGCGGCCGGCCGGTCCGAAGCGGGCGCCCAGCCACTGCACGATGGCCGCGAAGCAGGCCGCGACGAGGACGAGGAAGCCGGCCGTGCCCGCCGCGCGCGCCATCTGCAGGCCCAGCGCCCAGTGCAGCACGGCCAGCAGCGCACCGGCCTGGACCGTGCCGACGGCGACGACCGGCAGCCAGCCCGCCAGCGCGATCCGCCACGGGGAGGCGCCGGAGGCCAGGGCCCGGCGGTTGAGGGGCTGGACGAGCATGTAGGCGACCATGGCGCCCACCCACAGGGACAGCGGGATGAAGTACGGGGCGAAGCCGGTGCCGTAGTTGGGGGCCTTGTGCGTCGCCTGGGACGCCAGCCGGACCGGATCGGCCATCACCTCGGTACGGGCGTCCCGGTCGTTCTTGTCGTAGTCGGGGATCCGGGCGACGCCGTCGTGCAGTCCGCCGGCGAGCCGGGCGGAGCCGTCGGAGAGCTTGACGATGCCGCCCTGGAGCGCGTCGGCGCCCTCGCGCAGCTTGCCGATGCCGTCGTCGAGGCCGGCGGCTCCCTCCTTGGCGGTGCCGAGGCCGCTGTGCAGCTGCCCGGCCCCGGTGTGGAGCCGGCCGGCCCCGTCGGCCACCTTGTGGGCGCCGTCGTCGAGGGCGTTGACCTTCCGTACGGCGCCGTCGATGTCCCGTGCGAGGTCGGGGGCCTCGTCGGCGAGCCGCTGGGCGTAGGCGTGCAGGGTGTCCAGCCGGCCGGGGAGCCGTTCGAGTTCGCCGCCCTCGTCGCGGACGAGGGCGTCGAGCCTCGCGGCGCCGGTGGCGGACTGGTCGGCGGCGAAGACGGCCTTCTTCAGGGCGGGGCAGTAGGCGGCGGGGCGCGTCGCGCACTGCTCCTCGTACGCCGTGGAGAGGGCGGCCGCGCTCTTGCGGCTGCCCTCGGCCAGCGGCCCGGTGACGGCGGGGGAGGGCAGGTCGCCCAGGTGCTCGCGGAGTGTCTTCGTCTCCTTGGCGACGACGCGGGCCGCCTTGCCGATCTCCTGGGCGTGTTCCTTGACGAAGGCTCCCTCGCGGCCGGCCGCGCCGTTCACCTTCTCGGCCAGCTGCCGGGTGCCGGCCGCCACCTGCCGCGCGCCCGTGGCCAGCTCCCGCGACTTCTCGTCCAGGGCGCCCGCGCCGGTGTGCAGCTTGTCCACGCCGGTCTCGAGGTCGCCGCTGCCGCGCTGGGCCCGTGCCAGGCCGTCCTTGAGGTCCCCGGCCCCTTTGCGCGCCGTGCCGATGCCCTCGCCCAGCCGGTCGGCGCCGTCCGCTGCCTTCGCCGTCTCGTCGTGGAGGCCGGAGAAGGAGACGAAGATCTTGTCGTAGAAGGAGCGCGAGGTCCTGCGGGACGCGGTGGCGCGGACCTCGGAGAAGACCGTGCGGGATATCTGGCCGACGATGTAGTTGTTGGCGTCGTTCGTACGGACCTGGAGCGCACCGGTCGTGGGTGTCGTACCGGAGCTGGAGGCGACCTTTTCGCTGAAGTCGGCGGGAATGGTCAGCGACAGGTAGTACCGGCCCTTCTCGACGCCCCTGCGGGCTTCGGCGGCACTCGTCTCGTGCCAGTCGAAGGACTTGCTGCCGCGCAGCCCCTCGGCGATGGTGTCCCCGGCGGTCAGCCTCTCGCCGTCCACCCGCGTGCCGCGGTCGGCGTTGACCAGGGCCACGGGCACCTTGTCGAGCCGCCCGTAGGGGTCCCAGAAGGACCACAGGTACAGGGCGCCGTAGAGCAACGGCAGCAGGAGCAGCGCGACGAGGGCGGCGCGGGGCAGGCTGCCCCTGGCGAAGCGCCTCAGTTCAAGCGCGGCCAGTTTCGGCGAGCGCATCCGTTGCTCCCTTCCTGCCGTGGCCGGCGGTGTCGCGGGCGGGGGTGGTGCGAGCCGTCGGCCGCCGTGCGTCCGGTGCGGTCGGCACGACGAGGGCGCCCGGGGGCGCCTGGCTGCAGACCGCCAGCACGCTCGTGCCGGCTCCGGTGAGCGAGCGCAGCAGCGCCCAGGCCTGCTCGCGTTCCGCGTCCGGGAGCTTGAGGTCGGTGTCGTCCACGGCGATCAGCCGCGGCCGGCCGATGAGCGCCAGGGCCAGCGACAGCCGCAGCGCGTCGAGGCGCTCCAGCTCCCGCACCACCGTGGCCGCCCCCTTGGGCAGCGCGGTCAGGTCGAGCCCGGTGGCCGCGAGGGCGGTGTCGGTACGGGCCCGGGCCGCGTCGCGGCCGGCGCGCGGCCGCAGCCAGGTGAGCGGCGGGCCGCCGAACCGGCGCTGCAGCAGCCCTCGTTCGCGCAGGTGCTCGGCGACGGTGAGGGCGGGGTCGAGTTCGGCGACGCCGGGGACGTGGGCGAGCGCGCTCGTCCGCCGGACGGCCGCCATCCTTCCCGGCAGCGGCAGGCCGCCGACCTCGGCCCGGCCGGAGGTGGGGCGCATACGTCCGGTGAGAGTGAGCAGCAGACAGGTGCGGCCGGAGCCGGAGGGCCCTTCGAGGGCGACGAGCGAGCCGGGTGGGGCGGCGACGTCCACATCGCGGAAGACCCAGCCGCGTGGCCCCTTCACCCCGAGGGCCTCGGCCGTGATCGCGGCTCCGTGCGGGGTGCTGTCCACGCGACCTCCAACGATCTTGTACTGACTGGTCAGTGCAAAAAGTATGGCGCGCCGGGCCCCCCGCCCGTCAACCCCGTCCTCCCGTGCGGGCGTTCGCGCAGGTCAGGGGCGATTGTCAGTGGGGTGCCCCACGATGGGCCCATGCGGCGGCTCCGTCACCGTGCGGATCGCCCCCGACGAAGGAGGTTCGTCATGGCAGCCCGCGTGAGCGACGTCCATCCCTCCCCCCTGACCTCGAGGGCCGACGGGACGCCCCCGTCGCCCGGTGCCGTAGCCCCGCCCGCGGCTCTCGACCTGCTCACCCAGGCCCACCGGGGCCTCGCGGAGGCCGCCGGGCTGGACGCGCCCCACGAGCGCTACGCCACCGCACACCTCGCCGCCCTGCGCACCGCCGCCGCCGTGCTCGCCGCCCGGGCCCGCCCCGAGCCGCCCCGGCGCGGGCGCCGCCGCATCCGCAGCGCCTGGGACGTGCTGCCGGAGGTCGCTCCCGAACTGGCCGAGTGGAGCGCCCTGTTCGCCTCCGGCGCCGAGCGCCGGGCGCGGGCCGAGGCGGGCATACGGTCGGCCGCGAGCCGCCGGGACGCCGATGACCTGCTCCGGGACGCGGACGCCTTCCTGCGCCTGGTCGAGCGGATGCTGGTGCTCCAGCCGAGGCTGCCCCGGCAGCCGTTGGCGGAGTACGGCCGGGCGGGCTGAGGCGGCGCGCGGGCGGCGCGGTCGGGGTGCGGAACGGCGTGGTGGGGCCCATTAGGCTGGGGGCCGCCGACGGCAGTCGTCCGCCGGTCATCCGTCGTCGCCGAGGAGTCACCCGCCGTGTCAGACCCCCTGCGCCCCCGGGCGTCCCTCCGTACCGCCGTGGTCTGGGAGGTCCTGCGGGACGCCCTCGACCGCAGGGTCAAGGCCGCGGGCCGGGACGCCCTGGAGGTCCTGGACACCGGTGGCGGCTCGGGCAAGTTCGCCGTGCCGCTCGCGCGGCTCGGCCACCGGGTCACCGTCGTCGACCCCAGCCCCAACGCGCTGTTCGCCCTCGAGCGCCGGGCCGCCGAGGCCGGCGTCGCCGACCTCGTCCGCGGCGTCCAGGGCGACGCCCACGGCCTGTTCGACGTCGTCGAGCGCGGCGGCTACGACCTGGTGCTGTGCCACGGCGTGCTGGAGTACGTGGAGGACCCCGCGGAGAGCGTCCGCAACGCCGCCGCCGCGCTCCGCCCCGCCGGCACCCTCAGCATGCTCGCCGCCGGCCTCGGCGGCGCCGTGCTCGCCCGCGCCCTCGCCGGGCACTTCACCGAGGCCCGCCAGGCCCTGACCGACCCCGCCGGGCACTGGGGCGCCGGCGACCCGGTCACCCGGCGCTTCACCGCCGAGCAGCTCAGCGCGCTCGCGGGCGACGCGGGCCTGGAGGTCTCCGCGGTGCACGGCGTGCGCGTCTTCGCCGACTTGGTGCCCGGAGTCCTCGTCGACGCCGAGCCCGGAGCCCTCGACGCGCTCCTGGCGCTGGAGGCCGCGGCGGCCGAGCTGCCGGCCTTCCACTCGGTGGCCACCCAACTGCACGTCCTGGCCGAGCGCGGCTGAATCCGCGCATCGCACGCAGGCCACCCGGTCGGCCCGTTCGCCCCGTATGATCGGGGGACACCGTCCGGCATGGCGGATCGGCGAGCAGGGAATGTACGTCCCGACGGCATCGATCGCCACACCGGGGCCGGTGGCCGATTTGGCGCAGAGGGGCGGGTTTCACGGGGGCGATTCCCTGCCTATCCTGAAAGGGTCGCACCCGGTCGCCCCCCGCGACCGACGAGTAGGAGGACTCCGTGCCGCTCTCGGAGCACGAGCAGCGCATGCTCGAGCAGATGGAGCGAGCGCTGTACGCCGAAGATCCCAAGTTCGCGACAGCGCTCGAGGGCAGCGGCCTGCGTACGTACACCCGGCGACGGGTCTACCAGGCGGTCGCGGGTTTTCTGGTGGGCATCGCGCTCCTCATGGCCGGAATGGTCGCCCAGCGGATCTGGATCAGCGTCGTGGGCTTCCTCGTCATGCTGGGCTGCGCCGTGCTCGCGGTGACGGGCTGGCGGAAGGCTCCCCGGCCGGGTGCCCAGCAGGGTGCCGCCCCGGCGGGAATGCCCCGGCGGCCGGCCGGTCGCCGTCGCGGCATGATGGACCGGATCGAGCAGCGGTGGCAGCGCCGCCGTGACGAACAGGGCCACTGAGCCCGGCGATCCCCTTTCAGCGTGGCCCTGGGGGCCAGGACCGTCGGTCCTGGCCCCCAGGCGTATGCCCGCGCCGGGGAACCGTCACTGACCTCGGGCCGATGGTCCGTCACCGACTGTGCGGCGCCTGAGCGCGGTGCGTAGCCGTGCACCCGCTTCCGCCCGGCGGCGCGAGGCGCCCCATGCGAGACGGGCGGCCGAGCGGGGCACCAGCAGAGCACGCAGGTGCGTCCGGTGGCCCGCCCAGGCCCGCAGGCCCGCCCGCACCGCCGCGACGTCCGCGGCCGGTTCGGCCGCCGGCCGCGGCGAAGGGGCGTACAGCACCTGCTCGACCGCCGTGGCCAGCCGGCCCGCGGCCCCGGCTGCCGGAGCCTCCAGAGCCGCGGCCCGTACGATCCGCTCGGCCGCCGTCCTGGGCGTCAGGGACCCGTCGGGCGGGATGCCGTAGTCCCAGGCCGAGTCGGTCAGCTCACGCCAGGCGGCCAGCGTGTCCGCCCCCGGATCGCCCCCGCCGCGCAGGCGCCGGGCCCGTACCCGCACCCGCCACAGCAGCGGCAGCACGGGCAGCGCCAACGCGACCAGCACCGCCAACGCCACACCGGCCGGTGTGCGCCAGGACGGCCCGCCGCCGTCGGCGGCGGATGCCTGCCGCGCGGGCTCCGGGCAGCCGCCGTCCTTCTTCAGCTGCGGGGGGCAGCCCGCGTCCGCCGAAGGGGCCGGCGCCGGCGCGGCGGAGCGGCGCGGCAGCGGCTCCGGCTCGGCCGGGTCGGGGGTGCTGGGGGTCTGCGAGACCGTGTACTCCGGCGGGGTGCCCCGGCTCGGCGTGGGCTCGAAGCGGGTCCACCCGGCGCCCTCGAAGTACAGCTCGGGCCAGGCGTGCGCGTCCTTGGAGCCGACCGACACCGAGCCGTCCGTCTGCGGAGTGCCCGGTGTGAAGCCGACCGCCACCCGCGCGGGGATGCCCAACGTCCGGGCCATGGCCGCCATGGAGAAGGAGAAGTGGACGCAGAAGCCCTTCTTCTCCTCCAGGAAGCGCGTTATCGCGTTGCTGCCGCTGCCCGAGCGCACCTCGGTGTCGTACTGGAAGCCGCCGCCCACGGAGAACCAGTCCTGCAGCCTGACCGCCTGCTGATAGGCGTTCGCCGCACCGGCGGTCACCTTCCGGGCCGTCGAGGACACCACCTTCGGCAGCGTCGGCGGCACCTTGGTGTACTCGCGCAGCAGCTGCTGAGGGGGCGCGGGCGCCGCCGCGAGCTGGGCGGCGGTCGGCTCCACCAGCAGGCTGGAGACCTGATAGCGGACGCCGCGGGTGGTCTGCCCGTGGTCGCCGACCAGCGTCCGGCCCTCCGGCTCGTAACGCCACTGCCCCCCGACCCGGACCCGCTCCGCCGGATAGGGCAGGGGAAGGTAGTTCTGCCGGTAGCCCTCGGAGGCCGAGACGGAGGTGGTCACCTCCGTGGTGCGGGCCCCGGGGGCCAGCCCGGCCGGGGCGGGCAGCGGGTCGGGCACGTCCGTGATGCGCCGCTCGGAGGCGCGCCATGACGAACCGTCGAACTCGTCGAGCGCGACGATGCGCAGATACAGGTCCTCGGTGGAGGCCGTGGAGGTGCGGTAGCGCATCACCTCGCGGTTCTCCGGCTGGTTGAGGTTGTTCTGCAGCGAGACCAGCGGATTGACGGCGGAGATCGTGCCGCCGTCGCCGCCGGAGCCCGCGCCCCTGCCGTGCGGTTGCAGCAGCCCGCCGCCGACCGACGGCAGCACGGCCGGTATCGCCAGGGCGAGTCCGAGCGCGAGCGCACCGATCCGCCGCCCCGTGCGCACCGGGCTCACGGCGGGCCCAGGGCTCCCGGCCGTCGGCCCGGGGGAGCCGGGCGGCGGGGGATGCGGTCCGCCGGCGAAGACCCGGCCCCACTGCGAGAGCCGCTCACGGCTCTCGGCCAGGAGCAGCAGCAGATAGCCGCCCGCCGCCGCCAGGAACCACAGCCAGTCGAAGCCGCCCTTGGCCAGCCCGGCCCCGACCGAATACAGGGCGAGCAGCGGCAGGCCCGCCGGCGCCGCGTTGCGGAACGTGACCGCCACCGCGTCCACCACCAGGCCCACGACCAACACCCCGCCGACCAGCAGCAGCCGGATGGCCAGCGTCGCCGGCGCCGGGATCGCATACCGCCCGACGTCCTCCGCGCCCTCCTGCAGCAGCTGGCCGAACTCCCGGAAGACACCCGGCCCCGGCAGCAGCCCGCCGATCGCCTGCGACCGGGCGAAGACCACGGTGAGCAGCAACAGCCCGGTCAGCGCCTGCACCACGACCGTCAGCCACCTCGCCAGCGGCACCCTGCGGGCCACCGCGCCGACCGCCGTCTGCACGGTCAGCAGCAGGGCGGCCTGCAGCAGCCACGTGGACCGGTCGATCAGCGGCAGCATCGCGCCGGCCGCCGCGAGCGTGGCCACCGCCGCGCACACCGCCGAGCGCACCGACCCGCTCATGACCGGCCCCCCGCCACGCCGTCCCGGCGGGCGTCCGCCAGGCCGTCCGGCGCGCCCGCGAGCCGCCACAGATCGGGCAGCGCCGCGCCCGGGGCGACCGGCAGCGCCGTCCACCCCGCCTCGCGCAGCACGCGCAGCCGCTCCTTCGCGCCCCCGCGGTCCGCGCCCTGCGGCGCGCCCGCCCAGGAGGCGCCGTCCAGGACGAAGGCCACCGCCGCGCCGCTGCGCCGGCGCATCCGCGCGGCGGTCATCGCCTGCTGTTCGTCCAGCTCGCCGAAGAACGCGACCAGCAGCCCCCCGTCGCCCCCGCGCAGCGCGTCATGGGCGGGGGAGAGGCCGGTGCCCTCGGAGTGGTCCAGCACGGCGAGGGTGTCCAGCATCAGGCCGGCCAGGTCCGCCGAGCCGTGCGGGGAGCCGGCGCCGCCCGTGCCCTCCGGGCCCGGCACCGAGCTGCCCGTGTCGGTCAGCAGCCGCACCGCCAGGCCCCGCTCCAGCAGATGCACCGCGACGGAGGCCGCCCCCGCCACCGCCCACTCGAAGGGCGAGTGCGGCCCCGCCCCCGCGTAGGCGACGGCGCGGGTGTCCAGCAGCACCGTGCACCGGGCCCGCTGCGGCTGCTCCTCGCGGCGCACCATCAGCTCGCCGTACCGGGCGGTGGAGCGCCAGTGCACCCGGCGCATGTCGTCGCCGTGGCGGTAGCCGCGCGGGATGATGTCGTCCTCGCCGGCCAGGGCGAGCGCGCCGTGCCGCCCGTCGCCGTAGCCCGCGCTCCGGCCGCCCAGCCGCACCGGCGGCAGCGCCTCGACGCGCGGCACGACCGTCAGCGTGTCGTAGGCCCCGAAGCCCCGGGTCAGCTCGCACATCCCGAACGGGTCCGTCAGCCGCAGCTCCAGGGGGCCCAGCGGATAGCGGCCGCGCAGATCCGAGCGGACCCGGTAGGACACCTCGCGCCGCCCGCCCGGCTCCATGCGGGCCAGGACGAAGCGCGGGCGCGGCCCCAGCACGTAGGGCACCCGGTCCTGGAGCATCAGCACGCCCGTGGGCAGCCGCGAGACATTGTCGACGCGCAGGCTCACCCGGGCCTCCGCCGAGGCGCTCACCCGCGCGGGCGCGAGCCGCCTGCTGCCCGTGACCCGGTGCCGGGTGCGGTGCAGCACGACCACGCACACCAGGGGCAGCACGGTCAGGAGCAGCCCCACCCGCAGCAGGTCCTCCTGGCCCAGGACGTAGGAGCACCCGGCCGCGGCCACCCCGGCCGCCAGGAACGAGCGGCCCCGGGTGGTCAGCCCGCCCAGCGCCGCCCCCAGACCGCCCCCGGCCTCCCGTGCGCCCGTGGGCCGCCGCATCACAGCCGCCCGGCGCCCGGCGGCTGCCGGCTGAACGGGTCGGGCACGGGGGTGCGCTGCAGGATGTCCAGGACGACCTGCTCGGCCGTGCGCCGGCCGAGCTGCGCCTGCGCGGTCGGCAGCAGCCGGTGCGCGAGGACCGGCACCGCCAGCGCCCGCACGTCGTCCGGCAGGGCGAAGTCGCGGCCGGCCAGGGCCGCCGCGGCCTTCGCCGCCCGCAGCAGGTGCAGCGTCGCCCGCGGCGACGCGCCCAGTCTGAGCTCGGGGTGGTTGCGGGTCGCGCCGACCAGGTCGACCGCGTACCGCCGCACCGAGTCGGCGACGTGGACCGTGCGGACCGCGTCGACCAGCTTGACGATCTCGTGCGCGTGCGCGACGGGCTGCAGGTCGTCCAGCGGGGAGAGGCCCCCGTGCACGTCCAGCATCCGCAGCTCGGCCTCCGGGCTGGGGTAGCCGATCGACACGCGGGCCATGAAGCGGTCGCGCTGCGCCTCCGGCAGCGGATACGTGCCCTCCATCTCGACGGGGTTCTGGGTGGCCACCACCATGAACGGGCTCGGCAGCTCGTAGGTGTGCCCGTCGATGGTGACCTGGCGCTCCTCCATCGACTCCAGCAGCGCCGACTGGGTCTTGGGGGAGGCGCGGTTGATCTCGTCACCGATCACGATCTGCGCGAAGATCGCCCCCGGTTTGAACTCGAATTCGCGGCGCTGCTGGTCGTAGACGCTCACGCCGGTGATGTCGGACGGCAGCAGGTCCGGCGTGAACTGGATGCGCCGCACCGAGCAGTCGATGGAGCGCGCCAGCGCCTTGGCGAGCATGGTCTTGCCCACCCCCGGCACGTCCTCGATCAGCAGATGGCCCTCGGCCAGCAGCACGGTCAGCGAGAGCCGTACGACCTCCGGCTTGCCCTCGATCACACCCTCCACCGACCTGCGGACACGCTCCGCCGTCGTGGTCAGATCGCTCAGGCTCGCTCGATCGTCATAGGTCGTCACCCGGCCCTCCTCGGCCCATTTCCAGGGCCGGGGCCCGACGGTACGGACCGGCCCACCCCGCAGCACGGACACCGCGCCCGCACGCATCGGCGGAGGCGGCGCCCGTAGGCATTCTTGCCGCCCGCGCGGTGTCCCGTCACCGCCTGTGGATAACTCGCCGCATCGCGGTCAGGGCCGGGGGTCGATCTCCCGCAGCAGACCCGTCGAGACGTCGAAGACGAAGCCGCGCACATCGTCGCGGTGGGGGAGGAAGGGGGAGGTGCGCACGCGCTGCATCGACTGGCGCACGTCCTGGTCGAGGTCCTTGAACGCCTCCACCGCCCACGCCGGCCGCTGGCCGACCTCGGCCTCGATCTCGTGCCGGAAGTCCTCGGTGAGGTTCAGCAGGCCGCAGCCGGTGTGGTGGATCAGTACGACCGACCGGGTGCCCAGCGCGCGCTGGCTGATGGTGAGCGAGCGGATGATGTCGTCGGTGACCACGCCGCCCGCGTTGCGGATGGTGTGGCAGTCGCCGAGCTGCAGGCCCAGCGCGGCGTGGAGGTCGAGACGGGCGTCCATGCAGGCGACGACCGCGACTTTCAGGACGGGGCGGGCGTCCATGCCCGGGTCGGTGAACGCGGAGGCGTACTTCGCGTTGGCCTCCACCAGACGGTCGGTGACCGTCCCGGAGACGGGCCCGGTGCCGGAGCTGGGCTTTTGCGGCTGAGACGCGGATATCGACATAGGGATGAAGGTAGTCGGCGCCCGGCCGCGGCGCACGCGCGGAGTGACGCGCTGGCCAGTTGGTTGACCGAGGGGACGAGTGGACTAAAGTGGCGCGAAGTGGGAGGCGTGACGCTCCCCTTGGATCCGAAGAACCACCACGTGCGCGCGGTGCGCTTACGTACCCCTCGGCCTCCTCCCGCTCCCGGTCGCCCTGACGGCGCTTCCCCGGCGTCAGAACGGCCGCTTCCCCTTCGAGCGGGCGGGGACCCGGCGGTGCGTGCGCCCCGCGCCTCCCCGTACTTCTCAGAAGGGCGCATGAGCAGCAACGCGCGACACGTCCCCGTCATGCTCCAGCGCTGCCTGGACATGCTCGCCCCCGCCCTCACCGAGCCCGGTGCCGTCGTCGTCGACTGCACGCTCGGCGCCGGCGGCCACAGCGAGGCGCTGCTCACCCGCTTCCCCGAGGCGCGGCTCGTCGCCCTCGACCGGGACCCCACGGCCCTGGCGCTCGCCGGGGAGCGCCTCGCGCCCTTCGGTGACCGCGCCACGCTGGTGCGCGCCGTCTACCACGAGCTGCCCGACGTCCTGAAGCGGCTCGGCATCCCCAAGGTCCAGGGCGTCCTCTTCGACCTCGGCGTCTCCTCCATGCAGCTCGACGAGGCCGACCGCGGCTTCGCCTACGCGCAGGACGCGCCGCTGGACATGCGGATGGACCAGACGAGCGGAATAAGCGCCGCCGAGGTCCTCAACACCTACCCGCCCGGCGAGCTGGTGCGGATCCTGCGCGCGTACGGCGAGGAGAAGCAGGCCAAGCGGATCGTCTCGGCCATCGTCCGCGAGCGCGAGAAGGAGCCCTTCTCCAACAGCGCCCGGCTCGTCGAGCTCATCCGCGACGCCCTGCCGCAGGCCGCCAAGCGCACCGGCGGCAACCCCGCCAAGCGCACCTTCCAGGCCCTGCGCATCGAGGTCAACGCCGAGCTGGCCAGCGTGGAGGCCGCCATCCCCGCCGCCGTCGCCTCGCTCGCGGTCGGCGGCCGGATCGCCGTGCTGTCGTACCAGTCGCTGGAGGACCGCATCGTCAAGGGCGTCTTCGCGGCGGGCGCCGCCACCACCGCGCCGCCCGGGCTGCCGGTCGTGCCCGAGCGCTACCAGCCCCGGCTGAAGCTGCTCACGCGCGGCGCCGAGCTGCCCACCGAGGAGGAGATCGCGGAGAACCGGCGGGCGGCCCCCGCCCGGCTGCGCGGCGCCGAGCGCATCCGCGAGGACATCCCGTGACCCCGGCCGCCCGCCGGGGCGCCCGCCTGGGCCGGCTGCTGCCGGCCGGCGCCGCCGGAGCCAAGCGCACCCCCTTCGTCCTCCTGGTCGTCGTGCTGCTCGGCTCCGGCCTCATCTCGCTGCTGCTGCTGAACTCCTCCCTCAACCAGGGCTCCTTCGACCTCAGCCGGCTCCAGCGCAAGACCACCGAGCTCACCGACGAGCAGCAGGCCCTCCAGCAGGAGGTCGACCAGCTCGCCGCGCCCGACGCGCTCGAGCGCCGCGCCCGCGAGCTGGGCATGATTCCCGGCGGCAGCCCCGCCTTCCTCAACCCCGACGGCACCGTCAGCGGCGTCCCGGTCCCCGCCGGCTCCGAGGACCCCGCCACCCCCGCGTCCTACGTCGCCCCCGCGCCCCTGCCCCCGGCGCCCGAGGCGCCCGCCGCCGAGCCGCCCCCGGCCGTCCTGCCCCCGCAGGCTCAGCCGCCGGCCGGGCGGGACGCGGCCGCGCAGCCCCCCGCCGGGCTCCCGCCCGTACGCAACCAGGGGCCCACCGCCCCGGCCGACGCCCCCGCGCCGGCGCTCCCCGAACCGGCGCTCCCGCTGCCCACCGCGGCGGGGAACCTCCGACAGATCAGGTAGGTGAGGTCGTGACGGCGCCCAGGCAGCCCCGCCGCCCGGTTCCCGGGCCCGCGCGCCCCGCCGCGCGACCGGCACGCCCCCGCCCGGGCTCCCAGGCCCTGCGGCTGGGCAGCCCCCGGCCCCGGTTGCGCATGATCGGGGTCGGGCTCACGCTCGTCCTGCTCGTCTTCACCGTGCGGCTGCTGCAGGTGCAGGCCGTCGACGCCGACGCCTACGCGGCCCGGGCCAACGTCAACCGCTACATCCCGGTCACGCTGGCCGCCGAGCGCGGCTCCATCACCGACCGCAGTGGCGTGGCCCTGGCCACCACCGTCGACGCCTACGACATCACCGCCGCCCCCGACCTGCTCACCCCCGAGCGGATCAAGGCCGAGGGCGCCGCCCGGCTGGCCGCCGAGCTCCTGGCACCCGTGCTGCACGAGGAGAGCGACGTGCTGGAGGAGAGGCTCACCGCCAACCCCAAGTCGAAGTACGTCGTCCTCGCCCGGCGCCAGAGCCCCCAGGTCTGGAAGAAGATCACCGAGCTGAAGAAGACGCAGGCCGACCGGGCCGCCCGCGGCAGGGGCGCGAACGTCCTCGCGGGCGTCAACCGCGAGTCCCACAGCAAGCGCGTGTACCCCAACGGCGAGCTCGCCGCCGGCATGCTGGGCTTCGTCAACAGCGACGGCCAGGGCGCCGGGGGCCTGGAGGCCCAGCTCAACGAGACCCTCGCGGGCAAGAACGGCCGGCGCGTGTACGCCCAGTCCGGCGGCCGCCAGGTGCCCACCGGGGACGTCAAGGAGCAGGCCGCCGTGCCCGGCTCCGACGTCGAGCTGACCATCGACCGCGACATCCAGTGGGCGGCCCAGAGCGCCATCGCCCGCCAGGTGAAGGACTCGCAGGCGGACCGCGGCTACGTCGTCGTCCAGGACACCCGCACCGGCGAGGTCCTGGCCATGGCCAACGCCCCCGGCTACAACCCCAACGAGCTCGACAAGGCCGACCGGGCCGCCCTGGGCAACTTCGCGCTGCAGGACGCCTACGAACCGGGCAGCGTCAGCAAGGTCATGACCATGGCCGCGGTCCTGGAGGAGGGCGTCGCCACGCCCGCCACGCACGTCGAGGTGCCCAACCGGCTGCCGCGCGCCGACCGGGCCTTCGCCGACGACGTCGACCACCCCACCTGGCACCTGACCCTCAACGGCGTCCTCGCCAAGTCCAGCAACATCGGCACCATCCTGGCCAGCGAGCAGCTCGGCAAGAGCCGTGAGGAGGCCAACCAGGTCCTCTACACCTATCTCCGGAAGTTCGGCGTCGGCCGTCCCACCGGCCTGAACTTCCCCGGCGAGACCCCCGGCATCCTCGCCAAGCCCAAGGACTGGAAGTCCTCCCGGCCCTTCACCATCCCCTTCGGCCAGGGCCTGTCCCTCAACGCCGTCCAGGCTGCCTCGGTGTACTCCACCATCGCCGGCGGCGGCGAGCGCGTACAGCCCTCGCTGGTCCGCGGCGCCAAGGGCCCCGACGGCCGCTTCGAGCCCGCCCAGGCCCCGCCGCGTACCCGCGTGATCAGCGAGAAGACCGCCAAGGAGCTCTCCGCGATGCTGGAGTCGGTGGTCGACGACCAGGAGGGCACCGGCACCAAGGCCAAGATCCCCGGCTACCGCGTCGCCGGTAAGACCGGCACGTCCAACCGGGTGGACCCGCTCACCGGCCGCTACCACGGCTACACCGCCTCCTTCGCCGGCTTCGCCCCCGCGGACCAGCCCCGGCTGACGGTCTACTGCGCCATCCAGAACCCCACCAAGGGCAGTTACTTCGGCGGGCAGATCTGCGGTCCGGTCTTCAAGCAGGTCATGGAGTTCGCCCTGAAGACCCTCCAGGTGCCGCCGTCGGGCTCGCAGCCGCCCCGGCTGCCGGTGAGCTACGACGAGCAGTGAGCCGGGCCGGCCGTGACGACGATCACTCCCGATCCGGGGAACCGCGGCCCGGTGCGCCCCTCGCTTCGCGACGAGGCGGGGTCGCCCGGTACGCTCACCGCCGTGCCCCACGCTGATCAGTCCCACACCACGCACCAGGACGCCCCCGCCATGGCCCCGGGAGCGCCCCGCCCCACCCAGGTCCGCCCCGTGCCCCTCGCGGAGCTGGCCGGTCAGCTGGGCATTCCCGTCCCCGCGGGCGCGGAGGCCGTCGAGGCCACCGGCATCACCCACGACTCGCGGGCCGTGCGCCCGGGCGACGTCTACGCCGCCCTGCCCGGCGCCCGCTTCCACGGCGCGGACTTCGCCGCCCAGGCCGCGGGCCTGGGCGCGGTGGCCGTGCTGACCGACCCGGCGGGCGCGGAGCGCGCCGGAGCCGCGGGCCTGCCGGTCCTCGGCGTCGAGGACCCGCGCGCCCGCATGGGCGCCCTGGCCGCCACGATCTACGGCGAGCCCGGCGGCGACCTGCTGCAGATCGGCATCACCGGCACCTCCGGCAAGACCACCACCGCCTACCTCATCGAGGGCGGGCTGCGGGCCCTGGGCGGCCCGACGGGCCTGATCGGCACGGTGGAGTCCCGGATCGGCGACGAGCGGGTCAAGTCCGAGCGCACCACCCCCGAGGCCACGGACCTGCAGGCGCTCTTCGCGGTCATGCGCGAGCGCGGCGTGCGCTCGGTGGCCATGGAGGTCTCCAGCCACGCCCTGCGCCTCGGCCGCGTCGACGGCTGTGTCTTCGACGTCGCCGTCTTCAACAACCTCAGCCCGGAGCACATGGAGTTCCACACGGGCATGGAGGACTACTTCGCCGCCAAGGCGGAGCTGTTCACCAAGCAGCGCAGCCGCGTCGGCGTGGTCAACGCCGACGACGAGTACGGGCGCCGCCTCGCCCGCGGCGAGTCCGAGGTCCCCGTGATCACCTTCTCCGCCGAGGGCCGCGAGGACGCCGACTGGCGCGCGGTCGACGTGGAGATCGGCCCGTTCGACTCCACCTTCACGGTCCTGGGCCCCGAGGGCCGGTCCGTGACCGCCAGAGCGCCGCTCGCCGGCCCGTTCAACGTCGCCAACGCGCTCGCCGCCATCGTCGCGCTCGTCGCCGCCGGCGCCGACCCGCAGACCGCCGCCGACGGCGTCGCGGCCGTCCCCGGCGTCCCCGGCCGCCTGGAGCGCGTGGACGCGGGCCAGCCCTACCTCGCGGTCGTCGACTACGCGCACAAGACGGATGCCGTCGAATCGGTTCTCCGCGCCCTGCGCAAGGTCGGCACGGGCCGTATCCACGCCGTCCTCGGCTGCGGCGGCGACCGCGACACCACCAAGCGCGCCCCGATGGGCGCCGCGCTGGCCCGCGGCGCCGACACGGCCGTACTGACCTCCGACAACCCCCGCTCCGAGGACCCCCTCGCGATCCTCGCCACCATGCTCGCGGGCGCCGCCGAGGTGCCCGCCGCCGAGCGCGGCACCGTCCTCCTGCTGGAGGACCGCGCCGCGGCCATCGCCGCCGCCGTCGCCCGCGCCGAACCCGGCGACACCGTCCTGGTGCTGGGCAAGGGCCACGAACAGGGCCAGGACATCGCCGGAGTGGTACGCCCCTTCGACGACCGCCGGGTGCTGCGCGAGGCGATCGAAGCCGACACGCGACTGCGTTCGTCGACCAAGCACCGGAACGACCAGGGATGACAGACCGCCATGCGCGTACAACCCTCCCCCCGGCAGCTCTCCCGAACGGCAGGAGGTGATCACCGGTGATCGCACTGACCCTCGCCGAGATCGCCGCCATCACCGGCGGGCAGCAGCACGACATACCGGACCCGCTGGCAACCGTCGGCGGTCCGGTCGTCATCGACTCCCGTGAGGTGAAGCCGGGCAGCCTCTTCGCCGCCTTCGCCGGCGAACACGTCGACGGCCACGACTACGCGCAGCGCGCCGTCGAGGCGGGCGCGGCAGCCGTGCTGGCCGCCCGCCCCGTGGGCGTCCCCGCCATCGTGGTCGACGACGTCGAGCGCGCCCTGGGCGCCCTCGCCCGGGCCGTCGTGGAGCGGCTGGGCACCACCGTCGTCGCCCTCACCGGCTCGGCCGGCAAGACCAGCACCAAGGACCTGATCGCTCAGCTCCTGCAGCGGCTCGCCCCCACGGTGTGGACCCCCGGCTCCCTGAACAACGAGATCGGCCTGCCGCTGACCGCGCTGCGCGCCGACGCCGGCACCGCCAACCTCGTCCTGGAGATGGGCGCCCGCGGCATCGGCCACATCCGCTACCTCACCGAGCTCACCCCGCCGCGCATCGGCGTCGTCCTCAACGTCGGCACCGCGCACATCGGCGAGTTCGGCGGCCGCGAGCAGATCGCCCAGGCCAAGGGCGAGCTGGTCGAGGCGCTGCCCGTCGCCGCCGAGGGCGGTATCGCGGTGCTCAACGCCGACGACCCCCTGGTCCGCGCCATGAGCGCGCGCACCAAGGCCCGTACGGTCCTGTTCGGTGAGGCCCCCGACGCGCAGATCCGCGCCGAGAACGTCCGCCTCACCGGGACCGGGCAGCCCTGCTTTACGCTCCACACACCCACCGGGTGCGCCGACGTGACCATGCGGCTGTACGGTGAGCACCACGTGTCGAACGCGCTCGCCGCCGCCGCCGTCGCCCATGAGCTGGGCATGCCTGTGTCCGGGATCGCCGACGCGCTCTCCGGTGCGGGCCAGCTCTCCCGCTGGCGGATGGAGGTCACCGAGCGCACGGACGGCGTGACGATCGTCAACGACGCCTACAACGCGAACCCCGAGTCCATGCGAGCCGCGCTGCGCGCGCTGGCCGCGATGGGCGAAGCCGCACGGGCTAGGGGCGGACGTACGTGGGCAGTACTCGGTCAGATGGCCGAGCTCGGCGGGGAGTCACTCGCCGAGCACGACGCTGTCGGACGGCTCGCCGTCCGGCTCAACGTCAGCAAGCTCGTGGCAGTCGGGGGCAGGGAAGCGGCCTGGCTGCAGATGGGCGCCTATAACGAGGGTTCGTGGGGTGAGGAGTCGGTGCACGTGTCCGACGCGCAGGCGGCGGTCGACCTGTTGCGCAGCGAGCTGCGCCCGGGTGACGTCGTGCTGGTGAAGGCGTCCCGGTCGGTGGGGCTGGAACGGGTGGCCGAAGCGCTGCTCGCGGTCGACGGTGAGGTCGCCGGCTGATGAACCAGATCCTCTTCGCGGGTGTCATCGGTCTGTTCCTGACCCTCATCGGCACCCCGCTGCTGATCAAGTTCCTGGCCCGCAAGGGCTACGGCCAGTTCATCCGCGACGACGGCCCCCGCGGCCACGCCGGGAAGAAGGGCACGCCCACCATGGGCGGCATCGCCTTCATCCTGGCCACGCTCATCGCGTACGCCGTGACGAAGGTGATCACCAGCAAGGAGCCGACGACCTCGGGCCTGCTGGTGCTGTTCCTGACCGCCGGCATGGGCCTGGTCGGCTTCCTCGACGACTACATCAAGATCGTCAAGCAGCGGAGCCTGGGCCTGCGCGCCAAGGCGAAGATGGCCGGCCAGCTGATCGTCGGCATCGCCTTCGCCGTCCTCGCGCTGCAGTTCGCCGACACCCGGGGCCAGACCCCGGCCTCCACGCGGCTGTCCTTCACCCAGGACTTCGGCTGGTCCGTCGGCCCCGTGATCTTCGTGGTCTGGGCGCTGTTCATGATCCTCGCGATGTCGAACGGCGTGAACCTCACCGACGGCCTCGACGGCCTCGCCACCGGCGCCTCCGTGATGGTCTTCGGCGCGTACGTCTTCATCGGCACCTGGCAGCACGGCCAGTCCTGCGCCAACCCGCTGACCGCGGGCGCCGCCTGCTACGAGGTACGGGACCCGCTCGACCTCGCCGTGGTCGCCTCGGCGCTGATGGGCTCCTGCTTCGGCTTCCTGTGGTGGAACACCTCCCCGGCCAAGATCTTCATGGGTGACACCGGCTCGCTGGCCCTCGGCGGCGCGCTGGCGGGCCTGGCCATCTGCTCGCGCACCGAGCTGCTGATCGCCCTCCTCGGCGGCCTGTTCGTCCTGATCACCATGTCCGTGGTCATCCAGGTCGGCTCCTTCCGCCTCACCGGAAAGCGCGTCTTCCGGATGGCCCCGCTGCAGCACCACTTCGAACTCAAGGGGTGGAGCGAGGTCCTTGTGGTGGTCCGCTTCTGGATCATCCAGGGCCTGTGCGTGGCCGTCGGACTCGGAATCTTCTACGCCGGATGGTTGGCCATCAAGTGAGCCGCACGAGCTTCAACGGCAAGCACATCACCGTCGCCGGTCTCGGCGTGAGCGGCATCAGCGCCGCTCGCGCCCTGGCCGGCCTCGGCGCGCGGGTGACCGTGGTCGACGGCGGCGACGGCCCGGCGCTGCGCGAGCGCGCCGCAGGCCTTGAGGCCCAGGGCATCGCGGTGCGCCTGGCCGACGCCGCCACCCTGCCCGAGGGCACCGACCTGGTCGTCACCTCGCCGGGCTGGAAGCCGGACAGCCCGCTCTTCGCGGCCGCCGCCGAGGCGGGCGTGGACGTGGTGGGCGACGTCGAGATCGCCTGGCAGCTGCGCGACGAGACCTCCGCGCCGTGGCTGGCGATCACCGGCACCAACGGCAAGACCACCACCGTCCAGATGCTGGCCTCCATCCTGGAGGCCGCCGGGCTGCGCACCGCCGCCGTCGGCAACATCGGCACCCCGATCATCGACGTGGTGCTGGGCGACGAGCCCTACGACGTGCTGGCCGTCGAGCTCTCCAGCTACCAGCTGCACTGGGCGCCCTCGCTGCGCGCCCACTCCGCGGCCGTCCTCAACCTCGCGCCCGACCACCTCGACTGGCACGGCTCCATGGCGGCGTACGCCGCCGACAAGGGCCGCATCTACGAGGGCAACCAGGTCGCCTGCGTCTACAACGTCGAGGACCCGCGCACCGAGCACCTGGTCCGCGAGGCCGACGTCGAGGAGGGCTGCCGGGCCATCGGCTTCACCCTCGGCGCCCCCGGCCCCTCCATGCTCGGCGTGGTCGACGGCCTGCTCGTCGACCGGGCCTTCGTGGAGAACCGCCACCAGCAGGCGCAGGAGCTCGCCGAGGTCTCCGACATCAAGCCGGCGGCCCCGCACAACATCGCCAACGCCCTCGCCGCCGCCGCCCTCGCCCGCGCCTTCGGCGTGGAGGCCGCGGCGGTACGCGACGGGCTGCGCGCCTTCCGGCCCGACGCCCACCGCATCGCCCACGTCGCCGACGTCGACGGCGTCGCCTACGTGGACGACTCCAAGGCCACCAACACCCACGCCGCCCGGGCGTCGCTGGCGGCGTACGAGTCGATCGTGTGGATCGCGGGCGGCCTGGCCAAGGGCGCCACGTTCGACGAGCTGGTCACCGCCTCGGCGAAGCGGCTGCGCGGCGTCGTCCTCATCGGGGCCGACCGGGCGCTGATCAGGGAAGCACTGGCGCGACACGCCCCGGATGTCCCGGTGGTGGACCTCGAGCGGACCGACACTGGGGCGATGGCCGCGGCGGTGCGCGAGGCGGCCCGGATCGCCGGTCCGGGGGACACCGTCCTCATGGCCCCGGCGTGTGCGTCGATGGACATGTTCACCAACTACAACGAGCGCGGCGAGGCCTTCGCCGAGGCGGTACGGGCCCTGGCCGACGGTCGCGACGCGCAGAAGTAGCCGCTGGTCCCCACGGCGCGGGCCGGCGGCGTGGGACACCAGCGGAGGGGACACCCCGGATGCACGCCGACGACACCGCCGCGAGCGGCGCGTGGACGGCCCTGCGGGGCCCCACCGCGCGCACCCGGCCCGCCCGGGCGCCCCGTCCGGCCCCGCGAGCCGCCCCCGGCGGCCCGCGGCGCCCCCGGGGCGGCCCCGGCGGCCTGCGGGGGCTGCACGCCCGCGCCAAGCGCGCCTGGGACCGCCCGCTGACCGCGTACTACCTGGTCCTCGGCGGCTCCCTGCTGATCACCGTCCTCGGCCTGGTGATGGTCTACTCCGCCTCCCAGATCAAGGCGCTGCAGAACGGCCTGGCGCCCAGCTACTTCTTCCGCAAGCAGCTGCTGGCCGCCGCCATCGGCACCGTGCTGCTGCTCGCGGCCGCCCGCACCCCGGTCAGGCTGCTGCGCGCCCTGGCCTACCCCCTGCTCGCGGTCTCGGTCATCCTGCTGTGCATGGTCCAGGTGCCCGGCGTCGGCGAGACCATCAACGGCAACACCAACTGGATCTCCCTGGGCGGCCCCTTCCAGCTCCAGCCCAGCGAGTTCGGCAAGCTCGCGCTCGTCCTGTGGGGCGCCGACCTGCTGGCCCGCAAGCAGTCCAAGAAGCTGCTCACCCAGTGGAAACACCTGCTGGTGCCGCTGGTGCCGGTGAGCTTCCTGCTGCTCGGCCTGATCATGCTGGGCGGCGACATGGGCACCACCGTCGTCCTGACCGCCGTGCTGCTCGGCCTGCTGTGGGTGGCGGGCGCCCCCACCAGGCTCTTCTCCGGAGTCTTCGGCGTCACGGCCGCCCTGGCCATACTCTTCATCAAGACCAGCGCCAACCGCATGTCCCGCCTGGAGTGCATCGGCGCCACCGACCCCGGTGCGAACGACCAGTGCTGGCAGGCCGTGCACGGCATCTACGCGCTGGCCAACGGCGGATGGTTCGGTGCCGGTCTCGGAGCCAGTGTGGAGAAATGGGGCGAACTCCCCGAACCCCACACCGACTTCATCTTCGCCATCACCGGCGAGGAACTGGGTCTGGCGGGGACGCTGTCGGTACTCGCCCTGTTCGCGGCTCTAGGCTATGCGGGTATCCGCGTGGCCGGACGCACGGAGGACCCCTTCGTGAGGTACGCCGCGGGAGGTGTGACCACCTGGATCACGGCCCAGGCCGTGGTCAACATCGGTGCGGTGCTCGGCCTGCTGCCGATCGCCGGTGTCCCGCTCCCGCTGTTCTCCTACGGAGGGTCCGCCCTGCTGCCGACCATGTTCGCCATCGGGCTCCTGATCGCCTTCGCGCGCGACGAACCCGGTGCACGGGCGGCGCTGGCCATGCGGCAGCCTGGGGTGAGATGGAAGACGATGAGACGGCGCGTCAAGAAGCGACCGTCCGGAGAGCGGTGAATTTCGGTGCATGTCGTACTCGCCGGCGGGGGGACCGCCGGCCACATCGAGCCCGCGCTCGCCCTCGCGGACGCCCTGCGCAGGCAGGACCCGACCGTGGGGATCACGGCGCTCGGCACGGAGCGGGGTCTGGAGACCCGGCTCGTGCCCGAGCGGGGCTATGAGCTGGGGCTGATCCCGGCCGTACCGCTGCCCCGCAAGCCCACCCCGGAACTGATCACCGTCCCCGGACGGCTGCGCGGCACCATCAAGGCCGCCGAGCAGATCCTGGAGCGCACCAAGGCGGATTGCGTGGTCGGCTTCGGCGGCTACGTGGCGCTGCCCGGCTACCTGGCCGCCAAGCGGCTCGGCGTGCCGATCATCGTCCACGAGGCCAACGCCCGCCCCGGCCTGGCCAACAAGATCGGCTCGCGCTACGCCGCCGGGGTCGCGGTGTCCACCCCGGACAGCAAGCTGCGCAACGCCCGCTACGTCGGCATCCCGCTGCGCCGCACCATCGCGACCCTGGACCGGGCGGCCGTCCGCCCCGAGGCGCGGGCCGCCTTCGGGCTCGACCCCAACCTGCCGACGCTGCTGGTCTCCGGCGGCTCGCAGGGCGCCCGCCGGCTCAACGAGGTCGTCCAGGCCGTCGCCCCGGCGCTGCAGCGCTCCGGCATCCAGATCCTGCACGCGGTCGGTCCGAAGAACGAACTGCCGCATGCGGACAACATGCCCGGAATGCCGCCCTATATCCCGGTATCGTATGTAGACCGGATGGACCTCGCGTACGCCGCGGCCGACATGATGCTCTGCCGCGCGGGCGCGATGACCGTCGCCGAACTCTCCGCCGTCGGCCTCCCGGCGGCCTACGTCCCGCTGCCCATCGGCAACGGCGAGCAGCGGCTCAACGCCCAGCCCGTGGTCAAGGCGGGCGGCGGCCTGCTGGTCGACGACGCCGAGCTCACTCCCGAGTGGGTGCTCAGCCAGGTGGTCCCGGTGCTGTCCAACCCGCACCGACTGTACGAGATGTCCCGTTCGGCCGCCGAGTTCGGCCGGCGCGACGCCGACGAACTGCTCGTCGGCATGGTGTACGAGGCGATTGCCGCACGCAGAGCGGGCTGACGGCCCGTAGGAGCAGGAGGCTGGGGAGCGTGGCCGGACCGACGACCGCCCGGCGCGGTGGTCAGAAGAACACCAAGTCCAAGGCGGCCGGCTCGGCCAGGTCGCCCAAGCGGTCCCGGGCCGCCCTGCTGCCGCCCCGCCCGCCCCGGCGGGGCGGCAAGCCCCGTAAGGGCGCCCCACGCGGCTCCAGGCCCCGTCCCCGGTCCCTGCGACGGCGCAGGCTGCTCCTGGGGTCGCTGGCGGCCGTACTCCTCGGCACGGCCGTCTGGTGGGCCCTCTACGGCTCCACCTGGCTGCGCGTCACCCGAGTGGACGTCAGCGGCACCACCGTGCTGACGCCCGAGGAGGTGCGCGAGGCGGCCGAGGTCCCGCTCGGCGACCCCCTCGCCTCCGTGGACACCGACGCCATCGCCGAGCGGCTGCGCAACCGGCTGCGGCGGATCGAGGCGGTGGACGTCGAACGATCCTGGCCGCACGGAATCGGTCTGAAAGTGACCGAACGACAGCCCAAAGCCCTGCTCGAAAAGGGTGGGAAATTTATCGAAATCGATGGCGCGGGCGTGCGGTTCGCCACAGTCGATCACCCGCTCCAGGGCGTGCCCCGGCTCGTCGTGGAGCCCGACGGCTCGCCCAGTCACCGGCGCTTCGGCACCGAACAGCTCGAACGCGAGGCCGTCCGGGTGGCGGCGGCCCTGCCCCCACCCGTTCGGGGGGACACCCACGTCATCCGCGTACGCTCATACGACTCCATCACCGTGGAACTGACGGGCGGTCGGACCATCGTCTGGGGCAGTGGCGAGCGGAGCGACGCGAAGGCCCGTACGCTCACCGCGCTGCTCAAGGCGGCGGGGGGCGCGAAGCGCTACGACGTGAGCGCCCCGGGCGCCCCGGCGGTGTCCGGGAGTTGACGTCCTTCCCGGCCTGCCAGCACCCTGGTTGGCTACGGCTATGGGTGATCACATAGGGTGAAAAGAAAAACGGGAGGTTCGGCGTGTTCGTTGAAGCCGCGCCGCTTGTCGACTTAGTGTCCTGCTTCAGAGAACCCACGGAACAGTGACACCGGTAACCCTAAACTTCAACGTTAGGGTTCGGGTCGGCATTGAGAACCGCCCCCAGGCATACGTAACTCGAGGCGAGAGGCCTTCGACGTGGCAGCACCGCAGAACTACCTCGCAGTCATCAAGGTCGTCGGTATCGGCGGCGGTGGCGTGAACGCCATCAACCGGATGATCGAGGTCGGTCTCAAGGGCGTCGAGTTCATCGCGATCAACACCGATGCGCAGGCCCTGCTGATGAGCGACGCCGACGTCAAGCTCGACGTCGGCCGTGAGCTCACCCGCGGCCTCGGCGCCGGCGCCAACCCCGACGTCGGCCGCAAGGCCGCCGAGGACCACCGCGAGGAGATCGAGGAGGTCCTCAAGGGGGCCGACATGGTCTTCGTCACCGCCGGCGAGGGCGGCGGCACCGGCACCGGCGGCGCGCCCGTCGTGGCCAACATCGCCCGCTCGCTGGGCGCCCTGACGATCGGTGTGGTCACCCGCCCGTTCACCTTCGAGGGCCGCCGTCGCGCGAACCAGGCGGAGGACGGCATCGCGGGTCTGCGCGACGAGGTCGACACCCTCATCGTCATCCCCAACGACCGACTGCTGTCCATCTCGGACCGCCAGGTGAGCGTGCTCGACGCGTTCAAGTCGGCCGACCAGGTACTGCTGTCCGGCGTCCAGGGCATCACCGACCTCATCACCACCCCGGGCCTGATCAACCTCGACTTCGCCGACGTCAAGTCCGTGATGTCCGAGGCGGGCTCGGCCCTCATGGGCATCGGCTCGGCCCGCGGCGACGACCGCGCGGTGGCCGCCGCCGAGATGGCGATCTCCTCGCCGCTGCTGGAGGCGTCCATCGACGGCGCCCGTGGCGTCCTGCTCTCCATCTCCGGCGGCTCCGACCTCGGTCTTTTCGAGATCAACGAGGCGGCGCAGCTGGTCAGCGAGGCGGCCCACCCCGAGGCCAACATCATCTTCGGTGCCGTCATCGACGACGCCCTCGGTGACGAGGTCCGGGTCACGGTCATCGCGGCCGGCTTCGACGGCGGCCAGCCGCCGGCGAAGGGCAGCCGCGACAAGGTGCTCGGCGGCTCCTCCTCCTACGGCTCCGGCCGTGAGGAGAGCGGCTCGGCCGGTACGGCCGCGAGCCGTCCGGCCGCTCCGTCCGAGCCGTCCCGGCCGTCCTTCGGCAGCCTCGGCAGCGTGACCCCGCGCACCGAGGAGCCCGTGCCGGACCCGTCGCCCGTCGCCGAGGTTCCGCCGCCCCCGGTCGCCTCCCCCCAGGTCCCGCCGGCGCGTCCCTACCAGGACTCGACCGCCGAGGAACTGGACGTTCCCGACTTCCTGAAGTGACCTCAAGGAACCGGTGAGCGGCTCCCAGTGATAGGGCAACAGCACACAGTGCCTCCCGTAGAGCACGTGGCACACGCGAGCGGCGCGCACTTCGCCTTCACCGACAGGTGGGGCGGGGTGAGCGCCGCTCCGTATGCGGAGCTCAACCTCGGCGGCGCGGTCGGCGACGACCCGGCCGCCGTACTGGCCAACCGGGAACGGGCGGCCGGCGCGCTCGGTCTCGACCCGGCCGCGGTCGTCTGGATGAACCAGGTGCACGGCAAGGACGTCGCCGTAGTGGACGAACCCTGGCAAGCCGGGCGAACGGGTGAGATCCCGGCGGTCGACGCCGTGGTGACGACCCGTCGGGGCCTGACCCTCGCGGTGCTGACCGCGGACTGCACCCCGGTCCTGCTCGCCGACCCGGTCGCCGGGATCGCGGGCGCCGCCCACGCCGGGCGGCCCGGGCTGCTGGCCGGGGTCGTCCCCGCGGTCGTCGGGGAGATGCTCCGGCTGGGCGCCGACCCGGCCCGGATCCTCGCCCACATCGGTCCTTCGGTCTGCGGCCTGTGCTACGAGGTGCCCGAGGCCATGCGTGCCGAGGTCGCCGCGGCGGTGCCCGAGGCCTGGGCCACCACCCGCCAGGGCACCCCGGCGGTGGACGTCGCGGCGGGGGTCGCGGCGCAGCTGGACCGAATGGGTGTCACCGTCAGCGGCAAATCTCACATCTGCACGCTGGAGTCGGCGGACCACTTCTCCTACCGGCGCGAGCGCACCACCGGGCGGCTCGCAAGCTACGTGTGGCTGGACGGCTGAGCTGTGACGGACCGTAGAACCCAGTTGGCGGACAACCTCGCCCAGGTGGAGGAACGTATCTCCGCCGCATGCGCCGCGGCGGGGCGCAAGCGGGAGGAGGTGACGCTCATCGTGGTCACCAAGACCTACCCGGCGAGCGACGTCCGCCTCCTCGCGGAGCTGGGGGTGCGTCATGTCGCGGAGAACCGCGACCAGGACGCCGCCCCCAAGGCCGCCGAGTGCTCGGATCTGCCCCTCACCTGGCACTTCGTCGGTCAGTTGCAGACAAACAAGGTCCGGTCGGTGGTGAATTACGCCGGTCTGGTGCACTCCGTTGACCGGAACAGACTGGTCACGGCGTTGTCGACCGCGGCCGTCCGGGCCGGCCGGGAACTGGACTGCCTGATCCAGGTGGCCCTTGACGCGGAGTCCGGAGCCCGGGGAGAGCGGGGCGGCGTCGCACCCGACGCGGTGGCGGCCCTGGCGGACGCGATCGCGGAGGCGGAAGGGCTGCGGCCCGCCGGTCTCATGACGGTCGCTCCGCTCGAGGGGCCTTACGCGGGAAGGCCTCGGGCCGCATTCGACCGGCTGATGGAAATCGCAACGGACCTGCGCGCGGCCCATCCGGCTGCGAACATGGTGTCAGCAGGGATGAGCGCGGACCTCGAGGACGCGGTTGCGGCCGGTGCGACACATGTACGTGTCGGCTCAGCGGTACTCGGAGTCCGACCCCGGCTCGGGTAACGTCGCCAAGAAGTCGGACCACAGCAGAAAATATGGTCATTCCCGTCAAAAGGCGGGCGGACCACGTGGATCCGGGCGCCGTTGACGGAGCCGATCCACCACAGAGCGGAGGACGCAGAGAATGGCCGGCGCGATGCGCAAGATGGCGGTCTACCTCGGCCTCGTGGAGGACGATGGGTATGACGGCCCGGGGTTCGACCCCGACGACGAGTTCGAGCCCGAGCCCGAGCCGGACCGGCGCCGGCAGCACCAGACACATCAAGCACAACAGACGCAATCGGACGAACCGGTTCGAGTCGCCCAGCCGCCCGCGCAGCGCGAACCCGCTCCGCTCGTAGCGGAACCGGGACGACCCGCCCGAATCGCCCCCGTGTCGTCCATCACACCCGAACGCCACTCTCTGGAGAAGAACGCACCGGTGATCATGCCCAAGGTTGTGTCCGAGCGGGAGCCCTACCGCATCACGACATTGCACCCCCGGACCTACAACGAGGCCCGTACCATCGGGGAACACTTCCGCGAAGGTACTCCGGTGATCATGAATCTCACCGAGATGGACGACACCGACGCGAAGCGCCTTGTCGACTTCGCGGCGGGTCTGGTCTTCGGACTCCACGGCAGCATCGAGCGGGTGACGCAGAAGGTGTTCCTGCTGTCTCCTGCTAACGTCGATGTCACGGCGGAGGACAAGGCCCGTATCGCAGAGGGTGGGTTCTTCAACCAGAGCTGAGACGCAACACCGGGCAATCCGGACAACGGCCAGTCAGGCCGAGTACGAGCAAGGGGAGAGGGAAGCGCGAGATGGGCATCGCACAGCAGGTGATCTACATCGCGCTGTACTGCTTTCTGATCGTGCTGATCTTCCGGCTGGTGATGGACTACGTCTTCCAGTTCGCCCGCTCATGGCAACCCGGTAAGGCGATGGTGGTGGTCCTGGAGGCCACCTACACTGTCACCGATCCGCCACTCAAGCTTCTGCGGCGGGTCATCCCGCCGCTGCGTCTCGGGGGCGTGGCGCTCGACCTGTCCTTCTTCGTACTGATGATCATCGTCTACATCCTGATCACCGTCGTGAGCCGGCTGTGAACGCGGCTGTGAACGATACGGTCTTGCCGATTGCCGACGACTACGTTGAGGTGAAGAAGAGATGCCGCTGAGCCCCGAGGACGTGCGGAACAAGCAGTTCACGACCGTCCGCCTCCGAGAAGGCTATGACGAGGACGAGGTCGATGCCTTCCTCGACGAGGTCGAGGCCGAACTGACCCGCCTGCTCAGGGAGAACGAGGACCTGCGCGCCAAGCTGGCCGCCGCGACGCGTGCCGCCGCGCAGAACCAGCAGCAGGCCATGCGCAAGCCCGAGCCGCAGGAGCAGCAGCGACCCGGCGCTCCGGTGCCCGCTGCCATATCCGGCCCGCAGCCGGTGCCGCCGAACCAGCAGCAGATGGGTGGCCCGCCGCAGCTTCCGGGCGGTGCCCCGCAGCTGCCGGCCGGCCCAGGCGGACACGGCCACGGTCCCCAGGGTCCGCACGGTCCCGGCCCGATGGGACAGAACGGTCCGATGGGTGGCCCGATGGGCGGACCCATGGGGCAGAACGGACCTATGGGGCAGAACCCCATGCAGCAGAACGGTCCGATGGGCCAGAACCCGATGCAGCAGAACGGCCCCATGGGTGGTCCGCAGCTGCCGCAGCCGGGGCAGGGTCCCGGCGGTGACAGCGCGGCCCGTGTTCTGTCGCTCGCGCAGCAGACGGCCGACCAGGCGATCGCGGAGGCCCGTTCCGAGGCCAACAAGATCGTCGGCGAGGCCCGCAGCCGCGCCGAGGGTCTGGAGCGGGACGCCCGTGCCAAGGCGGACGCCCTGGAGCGGGACGCGCAGGAGAAGCACCGCGTGGCGATGGGCTCCCTGGAGTCCGCGCGCGCCACGCTGGAGCGCAAGGTCGAGGACCTGCGCGGCTTCGAGCGCGAGTACCGCACGCGACTGAAGTCCTACCTGGAGAGCCAGCTGCGTCAGCTGGAGAACCAGGCGGACGACTCGCTGGCCCCGCCGCGGACCCCGGCGACCGCGTCGCTGCCGCCGGCCCCCTCGATGAGCGGGTCGATGGCTCCGGCCGGTGCGGGCATGGGCGGTCACTCCATGGGCGGCAACTCCATGGGTGGCAACCAGTCCATGGGCGGCCACGGCGGTCCGTCGACCGGTGCCCCGTCGTACGGCGGTCAGCAGCAGATGTCGCCGGCGATGACGCAGCCGATGGCACCGGTGCGGCCGCAGGGCCAGCAGCCGATGCAGGCTCCCTCGCCGATGCGGGGCTTCCTGATCGACGAGGACGACAACTGACGGCCGCGTAGTCGTCGGCATCAATGGGCCGGGCCCCTGGGATTCCCCAGGGGCCCGGCCCATTTGTGCGCCCGCCCGCCCGACCATTCCGAACGCCATGACGTTCCGGGTTTCGGGCGGGTGGGTGGGCGAAACCCCCGGCGCGTCAGCGCCGGGGGTCATCACCCGTTTGCTTACGCCTTACGGAGGCGGAACGCCAGTCCGAGGCCCTCGTCCGTGAAGGGGGCGCCGAACGTGTCGTCACCCTCGCCGCCGGCGAAGTCCGTCGCGAGAACCTCGTCCGCGATGAGCGACGCGTGCTCGGTCAGCGCGGTCACCGTCTCCTCATCGGTGGAGGTCCACCGAAGGGCGATCCGGTCCGCGACGTCCAGGCCGCTGTTCTTGCGGGCCTCCTGGATCAGCCGGATGGCGTCGCGGGCCAGGCCCGCGCGCCGCAGCTCCGGGGTGATCTCCAGGTCGAGCGCCACGGTGGCACCGGAGTCGGAGGCGACCGACCAGCCCTCGCGCGGGGTCTCGGTGATGATGACCTCGTCCGGGGCGAGCGTGACGGTCTCCCCGTCGACGACCACCGAGGCCGTGCCCTCGCGCAGCGCGAGCGACAGCGCGGCGGCGTCGGCGGCGGCGACCGCCTTGGCCACGGCCTGGACGCCCTTGCCGAAGCGCTTGCCCAGGGCACGGAAGTTCGCCTTGGCCGTGGTGTCGACCAGCGAGCCGCCGCCCGCTGGGCCAGTGGAGGAATCAGTGAGGGAGGCGAGCGAGGAGACGTTGAGCTCCTCGGCGATCTGGGCGCGCAGCTCCTCGCCGAGCGCCTCGAAGCCGGCCGCCGCGACCAGCGCGCGCGACAGCGGCTGGCGCGTCTTGACGCCGGACTCGGCGCGAGTGGCGCGGCCCAGCTCGACCAGGCGCCGCACCAGCAGCATCTGCTGGGACAGCGTCGGGTCGATCAGCGAGGTGTCGGCCTTCGGCCAGGTGGCCAGGTGCACCGACTCCGGGGCCTGCGGGTCGACCGGGACGACGAGGTCCTGCCACACGCGCTCGGTGATGAACGGCACCAGGGGCGCCATCAGCCGGGTCACGGTCTCGATGACCTCGTGCAGCGTGCGCAGCGCGGCCGCGTCGCCCTGCCAGAACCGGCGGCGCGAGCGGCGCACGTACCAGTTGGACAGGTCGTCCACGAAGGACGACAGCAGCTTGCCGGCGCGCTGGGTGTCGTAGGCCTCCATGGCCTGCGTGACCTGGTCGGTCAGGGCGTTCAGCTCGCTGAGCAGCCAGCGGTCGATCAGCGGGCGGTCGGCCGCGGCCGGGTCGGCGGCCGAGGGGGCCCAGCCGGAGGTCCGGGCGTACAGGGCCTGGAAGGCGACCGTGTTCCAGTAGGTGAGGAGCGTCTTGCGGACGACCTCCTGGATCGTGCCGTGGCCGACGCGGCGCGCGGCCCACGGGGAGCCGCCGGCGGCCATGAACCAGCGGACGGCGTCGGCGCCGTGCTGGTCCATCAGGGGGATCGGCTGGAGGATGTTGCCCAGGTGCTTGGACATCTTCCGGCCGTCCTCGGCGAGGATGTGGCCCAGGCAGACGACGTTCTCGTAACTCGACTTGTCGAAGACGAGCGTGCCGACGGCCATCAGGGTGTAGAACCAGCCGCGCGTCTGGTCGATCGCCTCGGAGATGAACTGCGCCGGGTAGCGCTGCTCGAAGAGCTCCTTGTTCTTGTAGGGGTAGCCCCACTGGGCGAACGGCATGGAGCCCGAGTCGTACCAGGCGTCGATGACCTCGGGCACCCGGACGGCCGGGTGGGCGCAGCCCTCGGCGGTGCAGGTGAAGGTGACGTCGTCGATGTACGGGCGGTGGGGGTCCAGGCCGCTCTGGTCGGTGCCGGTCAGCTCGGAGAGCTCGGCCAGCGAGCCGACGCAGGTGAGGTGGTTGTCCTCGCAGCGCCAGATGGGCAGCGGGGTGCCCCAGTAGCGGTTGCGGGAGAGCGCCCAGTCGATGTTGTTGTTCAGCCAGTCGCCGAAGCGGCCGTGCTTGACCGACTCGGGGAACCAGTTGGTCTTCTCGTTCTCCTCGAGCAGCCGGTCCTTGATCGCGGTGGTACGGATGTACCAGGACGGCTGTGCGTAGTACAGCAGTGCGGTGTGGCAGCGCCAGCAGTGCGGGTAGCTGTGCTCGTACGCGATGTGCTTGAACAGCAGGCCGCGCTCGGTGAGGTCGGCGACGAGCTTCTCGTCGGCCTTCTTGAAGAACTGGCCGCCGACGAGGTCGAGGCCCTCCTCGAAGGTGCCGTCGGGGCGGACCGGGTTGACGACCGGGAGGCCGTAGGCGCGGCAGGTCCTGAGGTCGTCCTCACCGAAGGCCGGGGCCTGGTGGACCAGACCGGTGCCGTCCTCGGTGGTGACGTACTCGGCGTTGACGACGAAGTGGGCGGCCTCGGGGAACTCGACCAGGTCGAACGGGCGGCGGTAGGCCCAGCGCTCCATCTCGCGGCCGGTGAAGGACTGCCCCGTCGCGGTCCAGCCCTCGCCGAGGGCCTTCTCCAGCAGCGGCTCGGCGACGACCAGCTTCTCGTTGCCGTCGGTGGCCACGACGTACGTGACGTCCGGGTGCGCGGCGGCGGCGGTGTTGGAGACGAGCGTCCAGGGGGTGGTCGTCCACACCAGCAGCGCCGCCTCGCCCGCGAGCGGGCCGGAGGTCAGCGGGAAACGCACGAAGACGGACGGGTCGACGACCGTCTCGTAGCCCTGCGCCAGCTCGTGGTCGGACAGGCCGGTGCCGCAGCGGGGGCACCAGGGGGCGACGCGGTGGTCCTGGACCAGCAGTCCCTTGTTGAAGATCTCCTTCAGCGACCACCAGACCGACTGGACGTACTCGGGGTCCATGGTCCGGTACGCGTCGTCCAGGTCGACCCAGTAGCCCATGCGGGTGGTGAGCTCGGCGAACGCGTCGGTGTGGCGGGTCACGGACTCGCGGCACTTCGCGTTGAACTCGGCGATGCCGTACTTCTCGATGTCCTGCTTGCCGTTGAAGCCGAGTTCCTTCTCGACCGCGAGCTCGACCGGCAGGCCGTGGCAGTCCCAGCCGGCCTTGCGGCCGACGTGGTAGCCCTGCATGGTGCGGAAGCGCGGGAAGACGTCCTTGAAGACGCGCGCTTCGATGTGGTGCGCACCGGGCATGCCGTTGGCGGTCGGGGGGCCCTCGTAGAAGACCCACTCGGGGCGGCCCTCGGACTGTTCGAGGGTGCGGGCGAAGGTCTTGCTCTCGCGCCAGAATTCGAGCACGGCGTGCTCGAGGGCGGGCAGATCCACTTGTGCGGGTACCTGGCGGTACTGCGTCATCGGCTTCCTCCGGCGGGACGTCATTGCGCTGTCCGTCGGAGGGACGAGAACGCGCTGTCCGCTGCGCTTCCCGCGGTACCACCCTCCTTGGCCGCAGGCGTGTCACGCCTCCGGCCCCCTCATTGGGATCGCGATGCCGGCTCTACTGACCCCTCGGGGCGTTCTTCCGGCGGCTCCGGGCTGATCTTCACGACCGCGCACACCCCCGGGCTCACACCGTCCCCGGGTCGCTCATGGCTGCGTGCGGCGCTACTCGTCCCTTCCACGCCTTTCGCTGCCGCCCAGTGTACGGGGCCGCGCGTGCGGCGGCCCACCGATTACGGGGCCGGAGGCGGGGCACAACGGTGGAGACCGGCGTGCCCCGTTGCCGCGTGCCCTGAGGCGATTTATCGTTCCCGCACGATTTGCGCGCAAGATCATAAAATGTGAAGGGGTCGCGGCCATGGCGGAGAAGTCGGCGTCCGCGAACGTGAAGAAGGCCGCGGCGAAGCGCTCGGCCGCGCCTGCGGCGAAGACCGCGGCCGCGAAGAAGGCGGCGAAGTCCACTCCCGCGAAGAAATCCGCTGCGGCGCACTCGGCCGCCGCGGCCGAAGCTGCGCCTGCGGCGAAGACCGCCCCGGCCAAGAAGGCCCCGTCCGGGAAGAAGGCGGCAGCCAAGACCGCCCCCGCGAAGAAGGCGGTAGCCAAGACCGCCCCCGCGAAGAAGGCTGCGAAGACCACCTCTGCGAAGAAGCCCGCCCCCGCGAAGAAGTCCTCCGCGGCGCACTCGGCCGCCCCGGCCGAAGCCCCGCCCGCGGCGAACACCGCCCCGGCCGCAACGGCCGCTTCGTCCAAGAAGGCGGCTTCCGCCAAGAAGGCCGCTCCGGTCAAAAAGATCGCCTCGTCCAAGAAGGCCGCTCCGGCCAAGAAGGCCGCCCCGCCCCAGGAGCCCGTGTCCGGCGCGGAGGCCGGCTCCGGCAAGCGGGTCGGCGGCGTCGGGAAGGCCGCCCCCGCCAAGGGCACCGCACCGGCCAAAAAGTCGGCGCCAGCCAAAAAGGCCGCATCGGCGGGGAAAAGCGTGCCGGCGGGGAAGACTGCCACGGTGGCCGAAGCCGTGGGGGCGGAGGCCGCCGTGGGTAGGGCTGCGTCCGCCGGAAAGGGCACCGCACCCGCAGGGAAGGGCGCTTCAGGGAAGAGAGCCACCTCGGTCGGTACGGCCGGGGCGGCAGGCAAGGCCGCCCCGGCCGATACGGCCGCCAGGGCCAACAAGTCCGCACCGGCCCCCACGGCGGTGCCCGCTGAGGAGACGGGAGCCAGGACGGTGGCTGCGAAGAAGACCGCGAACAAGGTGCCGGGAGCGCGCACGGCCGCCGCCGAGCCGGGGGCGCTGGCCGTACGGCCGGGCGAGGAGCCCTGGTCGCCGGGGGAGGTGGCGGAGGCCCGCACCGAGCTGCAGAGCGAGGTGATGCGGCTGCGGGCGGAGATCCAGGCCTCCGAGGAGGCGATCAGCGGCCTGATGCGCGACTCGGGCGACGGCGCCGGCGACGACCAGGCCGACACCGGCACCAAGAACATCACCCGGGAGCACGAGCTGGCCCTGGCCGCCAACGCCCGCGAGATGCTGCAGCAGACCGAGCGGGCGCTGGAACGCCTGGACGCCGGAACGTACGGCCTCTGCGAGAACTGCGGGAAACCCATCGGCAAGGCCCGTATGCAGGCCTTCCCCCGGGCCACCCTCTGCGTGGAGTGCAAACAGCGCCAGGAACGTCGCTGACCGGCCCGGCACCACGTGCCGTACCCTCGTCCTCAGTCAGCAGGGACGACATCCAGGGACTCACGTGACTGAGGCGGAACAGGCCGGACGGCCCACCGAGCCCACCGGCCCGGCCCAGCCCACCGGGGCGGCCGGGGCCGACGGGGCGAGCGCGCCCGCGGGCAAGCGGCGCATCGCGGTGCTGCTCGCGGTGGCCGCCTTCGCCTACCTCCTCGACCTGGGCAGCAAGCTGCTCGTCGTGGCCCAGCTGGAGCACCACGACCCGGTCCAGGTGATCGGCGAGTGGCTCCAGTTCGAGGTCGTCCGCAACCGCGGCGCGGCCTTCGGCATCGGCGAGGCGATGACGATCGTCTTCACGGTCATCGCCACCGCCGTGATCGTGGCGATCGCCCGCATCGCCCGCAAGCTCTACAGCCTGCCGTGGGCGATCGCGCTCGGCCTGCTGCTGGGTGGCGCCTTCGGCAACCTCACCGACCGGCTCTTCCGCGCGCCCGGCGGCTTCGAGGGCGGGGTGGTGGACTTCATCGCCCCCGCCCACTTCGCGGTCTTCAACCTCGCCGACTCCGCGATCGTCTGCGGCGGCTTCTTGATCGTCATCCTCTCCTTCCGGGGCCTGGACCCGGACGGGACCGTCCACGAGGACTGACCCGGGAGGGAACCCGGGGCAGCCCCCGGGAGGCCGCGGCGGGCCCGCGCGTGCGGGCCTGTCACAGCCGTCCGTCATACTCGACGGGTGAGCACCATTCCCGAGATCCGCGCCCTGCCCGTTCCCGACGGCCTCGAGGGCGAGCGCGTCGACGCTGCGATCGCCCGTATGTTCGGCTTCTCCCGCACCAAGGCGGCCGAGCTGGCGGCCGCGGGCAAGGTCCAGCTCGACGGGGCCGAGGCCGGGAAGTCCGACCGGGTCACCGGCGGCGCCTGGCTCGAGGTCGAGATGCCCGCGCCGGCCGCGCCGGTGCAGATCGTCGCCGAGCCCGTCGAGGGCATGGAGATCGTCCACGACGACGACGACATCGTCGTGATCGTCAAGCCCGTCGGCGTGGCCGCCCACCCCAGCCCCGGCTGGACGGGCCCCACCGTCATCGGCGGGCTCGCCGCCGCCGGGTACCGCATCTCCACCTCCGGTGCCGCCGAGCGCCAGGGCATCGTGCACCGCCTCGACGTCGGCACGTCCGGCCTCATGGTGGTCGCCAAGTCCGAGCGCGCCTACACCCTGCTCAAGCAGCAGTTCCGCGAGCGCACGGTCGACAAGCGCTACCACGCGCTGGTCCAGGGCCACCCGGACCCGATGAGCGGCACGATCGACGCCCCCATCGGCCGCCACCCCAACCACGACTACAAGTGGGCGGTCACGGCCGAGGGCAAGCCGTCGGTGACCCACTACGACCTCATCGAGGCGTTCCGCGCCGCCAGCCTCCTCGACATCAAGCTCGAGACCGGCCGTACGCATCAGATCCGCGTGCACATGTCCGCGCACCGGCACCCCTGCGTCGGCGACCTCACCTACGGCGCCGACCCCACCCTCGCCAAGCGGCTGGGGCTCACCCGCCAGTGGCTGCACGCCATGCGGCTCGGCTTCGAGCACCCCTCGGACGGCCGCTGGGTCGAGTTCGAGAGCGCCTACCCCGAGGACCTGCAGCACGCCCTGGACACGGTGCGCGCCGAGAGCTCGTAAGGCGGCCTCCGGGCCGGTGCGGCAGGCTTGAAAGCCAGTTCCACCGCACCGACCCGGCCCGGGGGTAATCCGTGGACCAGCTCGCCCTGCTGTTCGTCCTGCTGCTGGGGGCGCTGGTCACCGTTCCGCTGGGGGACCGGCTGGGAGTGCCCTCCCCGGTCCTGATGACGATCGGCGGCATCGTCCTCGCCCTGCTGCCGTTCGTGCCGGCCGTGGACATCCCGCCGGAGTTCATCCTCCCGCTGGTGCTGCCGCCGCTGCTCTACGCCACCGCCCAGCGCACCTCGTGGCGGCAGTTCGCGGCCAACAAGCGGCCGATCTTCCTCCTGGCGGTCGCGCTCGTCTTCGTCACCACCGCGGCCGTCGCCGCCGTCGCCAACGCGATCGTGCCGGGGCTCTCACTGGCCGCCGCCGTGGCGCTGGGCGCGCTCGTGGCCCCGCCGGACCCGGTCGCCGCCACCGCCGTCGCGGGCTCCCTCGGACTGCCGCGCCGCCTGGTCTCCATCCTGGAGGGCGAGGGGCTCTTCAACGACGTCACGGCCATCGTGCTCTACCACGTGGCCATCGCGGCCGCCGTCAGCGGCCACTTCTCGCTGCCGAGCGCGCTCGCCGAGCTGGTGCTGTCCGCCGTGGTGGCCGTCGCCGTCGGCCTCGGGCTCGGCTGGGCGACCAAACGGCTGATGGACGTCCTCGGGGACGCCACCCTCCAGATCGGCCTCACCCTGCTGGTGCCGTTCGTCTCCTACGTCCTGGCCGAGGAGCTCAGGGGCTCCGGCGTCCTCGCGGTCCTCACCACCGCCCTCTTCCTGGCCGAGTACGCCCACGACCCCGACGACGTCCTCGGCCGGCTGGCGGGCCACACCTTCTGGGAGGTCGTCGACACCCTCGTCACCGGCGCGGCCTTCGGCCTCGTCGGCCTGGAGCTGCACAACGCCGTCAGCACCGCCTCCGGCCGCTGGGGCGAGATGCTGGGCATCGGCGGCGCCATCGTGGCCGTGGTGGTGGGCGTACGGCTGCTGTGGCTGCTGCCCGCCGCGTGGCTGACCAAGAAGCTGCACAAGCGCCGGGACACCGAGGAGGAGGTCCTGCTGAGCTGGCGCGAGACGGTGGTGACGTGGTGGTCGGGGATGCGCGGCGTGGCCACCGTGGCGCTCGCCCTGGCCATCCCCCTGACCATGGCGGACAAGACGCCCTTCCCGGCCCGCGACGAGATCCTCTTCATCGCCTTCGCCGTCATCATCGCCACCCTCGTCGTCCAGGGCCTGACCCTGCCCTGGCTGGTCCGGCTCCTGGGCGTGCGCGCCGACATCGACGTGAGCCGGGAACTGGAGCGGCAGCTGGCCGCCCGGGCGGCGAAGGCGGCCCGGCACCGCCTGCTGGAGATCGTCGAGGAGGAGGACCTTCCCGAGGACATGATGGAGATGCTCGGCCGACGCGCCTACGACATGGGCGCCCGCATCAGCCCCGACATGGTCGACGAGGAGCGCCGCGACGCCCACGCGCAGCGCGTGGAACGGCTGCGTACGCTCCACCGGGTGCAGGGGCAGCTGCTGTCGGCGGCCCGGCACGAGGTGCTGGCGGCACGCAGCGAGCCGGGAATGGACCCTGAAGTGGTCGACAGGGTGCTGCGGCACCTGGACGACCGCACGCTGCGCGGCATCTGAGGCCACTGGACCCCGGCCCCGCCCTCACGCCGTGCCCGGGCCCGGCCCCATGTCCTCGGCGGCCGGCAGCGCCTGCGGGCGGGCGGGCACCTCGGCGCGTCCGGGCGCGGGCGCGGTGCTGATCCGCGGCAGCGCGTAGGGGTGCTCGCGGCGCAACCAGGCGATCATCTCCTCGCGCACCATGCAGCGCAGGGCCCAGATGTCATCGGCGTTGCCGGCCGTCAGCAGCGCCCGCACCTCGACCGTGGTGGGCGTGGTGTCCGTGACCACCAGGTTCCAGGCCCGCTCGTCCCACTCGAGGGACGCCTTGAGTATGTCGTGCAGGTGTTCGCGCATCAGATCGACGGGGGCGGCGTGGTCCAGGTGGAAGAAGACGGTGCCCGTCATCCGGGGATCGCCCCGCGACCAGTTCTCGAACGGCTTGCTGGTGAAGTACGACACCGGCATGGTCAGGCGCCGCTCGTCCCAGGTGCGCACCACCAGATAGGTCAGCGTGATCTCCTCGACGGTGCCCCACTGCCCCTCGACCACGACCGTGTCGCCGATGCGCACCATGTCGCCGAAGGCGATCTGCAGCCCGGCGAAGAGGTTGCCCAGCGTCGACTGGGCGGCGATGCCGGCGACGATGCCGATGACGCCGGCCGAGGCCAGCAGGGACGCGCCCGCCGTCCGCATGGCCGGGAAGGTCAGCAGCATGGCGGCCACCGCGACCACCATCACCGCGGCGGCCACCACCCGCTGGATCAGCGTGACCTGCGTCCGCACCCGTCGCACCCGCGCCGGGTCCTGGGCGCCGGCGGCGTAGCGCGCGTAGGTGGCCTCGACCACGGCCGTGGCCACCCGGACGGCCAGCCAGGCGCAGGCCCCGATGAGCACCAGCGTCAGCACCTGCTCCGCGACCGCCGCGTGCCACGGGGACAGCTCCGCCGAGGGATAGCCCGCCCGCAGCAGCGCCGCACACAGCACCAGCCGCACCGGCACCCGGCAGCGGCCCAGCAGCCCCCACAGCGGCGTCTCCGGGTGGCGCTGCCCGATCCGGCGCACCACCTGGTCCGCGACCCAGCCCGCCAGCAGTGTGATCACCACCGCCGCGCCGACCACCGCGAGGGGACGCAGTATGTGCTCCATGGGCACCTCCGCTCCTTCCGAACGTAGCTGGCACGATGGGGGCACGCTCCCCCAGCCCGATGCCGGGGGTGCCCCCACAGCTGTAAGGAAGTGACCTCCAGTGGCGTCCCCTACCACGATCGTCCTTTTTCATTCGGCCTACGGACTGCGGCCCGCGGTCCACGCCGCCGCCGACCGCCTGCGCGCCGCCGGGCACGAGGTGCACACACCGGACCTCTACGAGGGCCGCACGGCCGAGACCGTCGAGGACGGCATGGCCATCAAGGACGAGATCGGCCATGAGGAGCTGCTGCGCCGCGCCGTGACCGCCGTCGCGCCGCTGTCCGACCGGGGGCTGGTCTACGCGGGGTTCTCCCTCGGCGGATCCATCGCGCAGAACCTGGCGCTGGGCGACGAGAAGGCGCGCGGCCTGCTGCTCCTGCACGGCACGTCGGACCTGGCCGAGGACGCGTCCGTGGACGAGCTGCCGGTGCAGCTGCACGTGGCGGACCCGGACCCGTTCGAGCCGCACGACTGGCTCACCGCGTGGTACCTGCGGATGCAGCGGGCGGGTGCGGACGTGGAGGTCCACCGCTACGCCGGTGCCGGGCACCTCTTCACGGACCCGGACCTCGCGGACTACGACGCGGAGGCCGCGGAGACCACGTGGAAGGTGGCGCTGGGCTTCCTGGAGGAGATCGCGGAGGCCCAGGCCTGAAACGGGGCTCCGCCCCGGACCCCCGCGATCGGGCCGGAGCCGGTCAGTACACCGGGTTGTGTACGCGCTCCACCTGCTGGGTTCCGGAACGGGTGCGGTAGGAGCGGGTCCAGGACGACGTCGCGGCCGGGTCGGTCTTGTCGGACAGGACGTAGTAGTCCATCTGCGCCCGCTCGGCGGTGACGTCGAGGACGCCGTAGCCGTGCGAGTCCATGTCGAGCCACTTCACATGGCGGTTGGCCGCCTTGATGGCGGTGGCGGCGGCCAGGGACACCGTGTGCGGTGCGACGTGCAGGACGTCGTCGAGGTTGTCGGAGGAGACGGAGGTGACCACGAACTCCGTGGCCACCGACGACGACAGCGGATAGGTCGCGGCCTTCTTCGGCACGTCGTTGGCCCAGGCCATGTGGATGTCGCCGGTCAGGAAGACGGTGTTGCGGATGGCCCGGTCGGCGAGGTGGGCGATCAGCTCGCGCCGGTCGTCGGTGTAGCCGTCCCACTGGTCGGCGTTGATGGTGATGCCGCCCGAGGGCAGCCCCAGCAGCTCGGCTATCGGCTCCAGCAGGTGGGAGGGCAGGGCGCCGAAGGCGACGGGGGAGATCATCACCGGGTTGCCCACCAGCCGCCAGGTGGTGTCGGAAGAGGCCAGGCCCGCCTTGAGCCAGTCCAGCTGGGCGCGGCCGGTGATCGTGCGCTCGGGGTCGTCCACCTTGCCGCTGCCGGCCTTCACCTGCTGCGAGCGGAAGGACCGCAGGTCCAGCAGGTGCAGGTCGGCCAGGCGGCCGAAGCGCAGCCGGCGGTAGGTGGTGCCCTGGACGGACGTGCGCACGGGCATCCACTCGAAGTAGGCCTGCTTGGCCGCGGCGAAGCGGGCCGCCCAGTCGCCCTCGGCGCCCGGGGTGTGGTTCTCCGCGCCCCCGGTCCAGGCGTCGTTGGCGAACTCGTGGTCGTCCCAGATGGCCACGATCGGGTGCGCGTGGTGCAGGGCCTGCAGGGCGGGGTCGGTCTTGTAGCGGCCGTGGCGGGTGCGGTAGTCGGCGAGGGTGACGATCTCGTGCGCCGGGGCGTGCGGCCGGACGGTGTACTTGGCCTTCGGGTATTCGCCGGAGGCGTACTCGTAGATGTAGTCGCCGAGGTGGAACACCGCGTCCAGGTCGCGGCGTTCGGCGAGGTGGCGGTAGGCGGAGAAGTGGCCCGACTCCCAGTTGGCGCAGGAGACCACGCCGAAGCGGACGCCCGCCGTGGCCGCGTCGTGGGCGGGCGTGGTGCGGGTGCGGGCGGCGGGGGAGTGGACGCGGTCACCGCCGTCAGCGGCGACCGAGAATCTGAAGTGGTAGCCGGTGGCGGGGCGCAGGCCGCGCACGTCCGCCTTGACGGTGTGGTCGGTGGCGGCGGACGCGGTGACCGTGCCGTGGGCGACGACGCGGGCGAAGGCGGCGTCCTCGGCCACCTGCCAGGTGACCTCGACGGCCGGCCCGCGCCCCGAGCCGGGCACGGCGTCGGGGGTGGGCGTGACGCGGGTCCACAGCAGGACGCCGTCGGGCAGCGGGTCGCCGGAGGCGACGCCGTGCAGGAAGGCGGGGCGGAGGCCGGCCGGGGCGGTCGGAGTGGTCGGAGTGGTGGAGTCGGCCAGGGCGGCCGGCGCGGAGGCCAGCGGCAGCAGGGCGGCCGTCGCGGTGACCGCGGCGGCCGAGACGGCAGAGCGTCGCGATATGTCGTGGGATGTCACGAGCCGTCACTTTACTGGCCGGTACGACCGGCGGTAAGGCCGCGGGCGGGCGGAAACCCAAGTGTTCGCCCGCCCGTCGCCCCGGTGACGGCGACGCGCCCCGGCGGCCCTACTTCTGGAGCGACTTGTCGACCAGGGCGGTGAACTCCTCGGGGGCCCGCGGCGCCTGGCCCTGCTCGTTGGCCAGGACCTTGCCGTTGAGCTTGAGGCCCGGGGTGCCCTGGAGCTCCTTGCCCTGCCCGACGAACGTGTCGAAGCTGGCGGACATCTCCAGCGCCCACTTGTCGTAGGTGCCGTCCTTGACGTCCTTCTCGAACGCGGCGTTGCCCTTGAGCTCCTTGACCTCCCCGGCGATCGACAGGAGCTTGGAGTCGTCGGAGAAGGCGTCGTCCCGCTCGTCGGGGTGGTTCTTCTTGTCGAAGAGGGCCTTCTTGTAGTCCAGGAACGCCTGCGGGCCGACGTTGAGCGCCGCGCCGAGCGCGCTCAGCGCGTTCTTCGAGCCCGAGCCCTTGATCATCGGGTTGCGGTCAAGGAAGGTGCCCATCCGGTACTGCACCTTGTACTTGCCGTCCTTGAGGTCCTTCAGCACGGTCTCGCCGACGGTCTGCTCGAAGCCCGAGCAGACGGGGCAGCGCATGTCCTCGAAGACCTCGAGGGTGTTCTTCGCGTCCTGCTTGCCGAGGACGACCGAGGTGCCCTTGTCGCCGGTGGAGTTGGCGGGCTTCCTGAACTCGCGCTTCTTGGCCGCGCTCTCCCAGTCCTCGCTGCTGACCTTGTTGTTCTTGCTGCCGTCGGTGGCCTTGGTCAGGGCCACGCCGGCGCCGGCGGCTATCGCGAGGACGGCCACGATGGCGCCGCCGACCAGGAGCTGACGGCGCGTCTTGTCCTTCTTCGCCTGGCGTTCGCGCTCGGCGCGCAGCCGCTCGCGCGCGGCGGCCTTGTTCTGCGGAGTGTTGCGGTTGCTCATGATGTCGCTCCGTGAAAGTACGGGAAAGGGACCGGTGGTGTGCTCAGACGGATGCCGGGCACAGCGGCGGTCCCCGCCGGACGACGGAGTGGACGAGCAGGGGCAGCGCACGGGAGGGGAGGGTGTCGCGTACGGGCCGCGGGAGCGCCCCGTGCGGACGGGTGCGGGCGCCGAGCGCGGCGACGGCCAGCAGCAGGGGCCGGAAGGCGAACGAGGCCACCGCGCGCAGCAGCCGGCCCAGCGCCACCTCGCCGCGGCGCAGCCAGGCGGCGGCCAGCAGGCCGACGGCGACGTGCGCGGCCAGCAGCAGCCAGGGGGTGGCGGAGTGGGTGGCGGCGCCGCTCGCGAGCGGGTCGGCGCCGCTGCGGGCGGCCATGCGGGCCAGCGGGGTGCCGAAGTCGCCGCCGCGGCAGACCAGATCGACGCCCATCGAGCGCAGCGGGCCGGCGACGGGGCCGCCGGCCTGGCCGTAACAGGCGTGCTGGCCGGTGGTGAAGACGGTGTCCGCGGCCAGCTCCAGCGGAACCAGCAGGGCGGCTATCGACCAGTAGCCGCGCTCGCGGCCGGCCAGCGCATAGGCGATCGCGAAGACCGCCGCCGACAGCACGGCGACCGTGGGCAGCGGCAACGGCATGCGCGACAACAGCACATGGGAGGCCGAGGACAGGGTGACGCACAGCGCGGTGAACAGCGCTGCGCGCAGCGTCCTGTACCGAACTCCCGTCCCCTCCATGACGCCGAAGTCTGCCACGGCATCAGGGAGGTGTCGTGTCAAGATTCGGCATCGTTGAGGGGACGGTCGCCGGTGCCGCCGGCGGGGGCGGCTACTTCAGCATCTTCTCGATCGCCGGGGTGAACTGCTGCGGGGTCATCGGGACGCCCTTGCCGTTCACGGTCTCGACCTCGAGCTTCTTGCCGTCGACCTTCAGGGTGGGGGTGCCGGTGACGTCCTTGGCCTTGTCGAAGGAGTCGGACACCTCCAGCGCCCACTTGTCGAAGGTGCCGTCCTTGACGTTCTTCTCGAACGTGGCGTTGCCCTTGAGGGCGGGGACCTGCCGGGCGACCTTCAGCAGGGCGTCGTCCTCGGCGTAGTCGTCCTTGGTCTCCTCGGGGTGGTTGGCCTTGGAGTACAGCGCCTTGTTGTAGGCCGAGAAGGCCTCGGGGCTCACGTTCAGGGCGGCGCCGAGCGCGCTGAGGGCGTTCTTCGAACCGGTGCCGGCGATCTGCGGGTTCCGGTCGAGGAAGGTCCCGACGTGGTACGACAGCTTGTACTTGCCGTCCTTGACGTCCTTGTCGATCGTCTCGCCGACGTTCTGCTCGAAGACCGAGCAGATCGGGCAGCGCATGTCCTGGTAGATCTCCAGGGTGTGCTTGGCGTCCTTCTTGCCGATGACGATCTCGGTGCCCTTGTCGCCGGCGGTGTTGGCGGGCTTGACGAGGCTGCTGTCCGCCGCGGCCTTCCAGGCGGCGTTGGTGGACTTGCCGCTGCTGCCGCTGCCGCCCAGCTGGCTCACGCCGTAGGCGATGCCGCCGGCTATGGCGAGGATGCCGACGACCGCGCCGCCGACGACGAGCTGGCGGCGGGCCTTCTCCTTCTTGGCCTGGGCCTCGCGCTCGGCACGCAGCCGCTCGCGCGCGGTCTGCTTGTTCTCCCAGGTGTTGCGCTTGCTCATGGTGATGCTTCTCCGTGGTGCTCTGTGCGGTGTGTTCTCTACTGCTCAGCCGAGGGCGGGGCGAAGCGGAGGACCGCGCCGGACGACGGAGTGGAGAAGCGGAGTGCGGGGCCGGGCCGTGCGCGCGGGGCGCGGGGGCCGTACGGGCGCCCCCTCGGGGCGGGCGTACGCGCCGAGCGCGGCGGCGGCCAGCAGCAGCGGGCGGAAGGCGCACGCGGCGGCCGCCCGCAGCAGCCTGCCGAGCGCCGCCTCGCCGCGGCGCAGCCAGGCGGCGGCCACGAGGCCCACCGTGACGTGGCCGGCGAGCAGCAGCCAGGGGGCCGCGCCCGGGGTGGCGACCCCCGCCAGGGGGCCGCCCATGCTGCCGCTGCACAGCCAGGTCAGCGCTCCGGGGGCCGGGTGCCCCCCGGAGCCGTAGCAGGTGTCCTGGCCGGTGGTGAAGAGCGCCCCGGAGGCCAGCTCCAGGGGCACCAGCAGGGCCGCGATGCGCCAGTAGCCGCGCTCGGCGCCCGCCAGGGCGTAGGCGAGCGCGAAGACGGCGGCGCCGGCCGCGGCGACGGCGGAGGCGGGCAGGGTCCGGCCGGACAGCAGCACGTGCGAAGCGGCGGACAGCAGGACGCACAGCGCTGAGAACAGCGCCGCGCGCAGTGCCCGCAGCCGTGCCGCCGATATGTCCATGAGGCCCGAGTGTGCCATGCCGTGCGGTGAGCCCCGGCTAAAGGCCCGGGATCCTGCCGTTGCGGAAGAGGTCCACGAAGATCTGGTGGTCCGCGCGGGCCCGGGCGCCGTAGGTGTGGGCGAAGTCCACCAGGAGCTCGGCGAAGCCCTCCTCGTCGGCGGCGATCACGGCGTCGATGGCCCGCTCGGTGGAGAAGGGCACCAGCGAGTGGCCGCTCTGGTCGTCCGCCGCGGCGTGCATGGTGGCGGTGGCGCGGCCCAGGTCGGCGACGACGGCCGCGATCTGGGCGGGGTCGTCGATGTCCGACCAGTCGAGGTCGACCGCGTAGGGGGAGACCTCGGCGACCAGCTGTCCGTAGCTCCTGCCGTCCTCCTGGAGCTCCGTCCAGCCCAGCCACGGGTCGGCGTGCGCCTGCAGGGCCCGCTGGGAGATGACCGTGCGGTGGCCCTCGTGCTGGAAGTAGCCGCGCACCCGGGGGTCGGTGACGTGCCGGGAGACCGCCGGGGTCTGCGCCTGCTTCATGTAGATGACGACATCGTTCTCCAGGGCGTCGCTGTTGCCCTCCAGGAGGATGTTGTACGAGGGCAGCCCGGCACTGCCGATGCCGATGCCGCGGCGGCCGACGACGTCCTTGACGCGGTAGGAGTCGGGGCGGGCCAGGCTGGTGTCCGGGAGGGTCTCCAGGTAGCCGTCGAAGGCCGCGAGGATCTTGTAGCGGGTGGCCGCGTCGAGCTCGATGGAGCCGCCGTCGGGGAGGAAGCGGCGGTCGAAGTCCCGGATCTCCGTCATCGTGGCGAGCAGCCCGAAGCGGGTCATCGACCGGGCCTCGCGCAGCGCGTCCAGCAGCGGGCCGCCGGCGGTGTCCAGGGTGAAGGGCGGCAGCTCGTCGTTGCTGGCGCCGATGGCCAGGGCGTGGACGCGCTCCCGGTAGGCGGCGGCGTAGATCCGCACCAGCTCGCCGATCTTCTCGTCGCTCAGCGCCTTGGTGTAGCCGAGCAGGGCCACGGAGGCCGCGAAGCGCTTGAGGTCCCAGGTGAAAGGGCCCACATAGGCTTCGTCGAAATCATTGACGTTGAAGACCAGCCGGCCGTTGGCGTCCATGTACGTGCCGAAGTTCTCGGCGTGCAGATCGCCGTGGATCCACACCCGGCTCGTACGGTCGTCCAGGTAGGGGCCGGCGTCGCGCTCGTGCTCCAGGTCGGAGTAGAACAGGCAGGCCGTGCCCCGGTAGAACGCGAAGGCGGAGGCGGCCATCTTCCGGAATTTGACCCGGAAGGCGGCAGGGTCGGCCGCGAGCAGCTCCCCGAAAGCGGTGTCGAAGACGGCGAGGATCTCCTCGCCTCGCTGCGTGGCCCGGTCGTGCTCGGTCGCCATCGCGGGGTCCTCCTGGGGTGGGGCATGGAACGAACGTGAGTGCTGTCGTGCTCAACGCGTGAGGGTACCGGCGCGTGCCCGCGGCTGTCGGTGGGGGCCGGTAACCTTCGAAGCTGTCCCCGCCGACCCGCTGCCCCACCCCCCGGAGGTCGTCCACCGTGGCCAAGACGCCGTTCACGCACCTGCACGTCCACACCCAGTACTCCCTGCTGGACGGTGCCGCGCGGCTCAAGGACATGTTCAATGCCTGCAATGAGATGGGCATGACACACATCGCCATGTCCGACCACGGCAACCTCCACGGCGCCTACGACTTCTTCCACTCCGCCCAGAAGGCCGGGATCACCCCGATCATCGGCATCGAGGCGTACGTGGCCCCCGAGTCGCGGCGCAACAAGCGCAGGATCCAGTGGGGCCAGCCGCACCAGAAGCGGGACGACGTCTCCGGTTCGGGTGGTTACACCCACAAGACGATCTGGGCGGCCAACGCCACCGGTTTGCACAACCTCTTCCGGCTGTCCTCCGACGCCTACGCCGAGGGCTGGCTGACCAAGTGGCCCCGGATGGACAAGGAGACCATCAGCCAGTGGTCCGAGGGGCTGATCGCCTCTACCGGCTGCCCCTCCGGCGAGCTGCAGACCAGGCTGCGCCTCGGCCAGTTCGACGAGGCCCTGAAGTCCGCCTCCGAGTACCAGGACATCTTCGGCAAGGACCGCTACTTCCTCGAGCTGATGGACCACGGCATCGAGATCGAGCGCCGGGTCCGCGACGGACTGCTGGAGATCGGCAAGAAGCTCGGCATCCCGCCCCTGGTCACCAACGACTCGCACTACACCTACGCGCACGAGGCGACCGCCCACGACGCCCTGCTGTGCATCCAGACCGGCAAGAACCTCTCCGACCCCGACCGCTTCCGTTTCGACGGCTCGGGCTATTACCTGAAGTCCACGGACGAGATGTACGCCATCGACGCCTCGGACGCCTGGCAGGAGGGGTGCGCCAACACCCAGCGGGTCGCCGAGCAGATCGACACCGAGGGCATGTTCCAGTTCCGGAACCTGATGCCCAAGTTCGACATCCCCGAGGGCTACACCGAGGTCACCTGGTTCCGCGAGGAGACCATGCGGGGCATGCACCGCCGCTTCCCCGGCGGCATCCCCGAGGACCGCATGAAGCAGGTCGAGTACGAGATGGACACCATCATCTCGATGGGCTTCCCGGGCTACTTCCTCGTGGTCGCCGACTTCATCATGTGGGCCAAGAAGCAGGGCATCGCGGTCGGCCCCGGCCGGGGCTCCGCGGCCGGCTCGATCGTCGCGTACGCCCTGGGCATCACCGACCTCGACCCCATCCCGCACGGCCTGATCTTCGAGCGGTTCCTGAACCCCGAGCGCATCTCCATGCCCGATGTCGACATCGACTTCGACGAGCGCAGGCGCGCCGAGGTGATCCGGTACGTCACCGAGAAGTACGGCGCCGACAAGGTCGCCATGATCGGCACCTACGGCACCATCAAGGCCAAGAACGCCATCAAGGACTCCGCCCGCGTCCTGGGCTACCCCTACGCGATGGGTGACCGCCTCACCAAGGCGATGCCCGCCGACGTCCTCGGCAAGGGCATCCCGCTCTCCGGCATCCTCGACCCCAAGCACCCGCGCTACAGCGAGGCCGGCGAGATCCGGGGGATGTACGAGAACGAGCCGGACGTCAAGAAGGTCATCGACACCGCCATGGGCGTCGAGGGCCTGGTCCGGCAGATGGGTGTGCACGCGGCCGGCGTGATCATGTCCAGCGAGACGATCACCGACCACGTCCCCGTCTGGGTCCGCCACTCCGACGGCGTGACCATCACCCAGTGGGACTACCCGAGCTGTGAGTCGCTCGGCCTGCTGAAGATGGACTTCCTCGGCCTGCGCAACCTCACGATCATGGACGACGCCGTCAAGATGGTGAAGGCCAACAAGGGGATCGACATCGATCTCCTGAGCCTGCCGCTCGACGACCCCACGACCTTCGAGCTGCTCCAGCGCGGCGACACCCTCGGCGTCTTCCAGTTCGACGGCGGGCCCATGCGGTCCCTGCTGCGGCTGATGAAGCCCGACAACTTCGAAGACATCTCCGCCGTGTCCGCCCTGTACCGGCCGGGCCCGATGGGCATGAACTCGCACACGAACTACGCCCTGCGCAAGAACAAGCAGCAGGAGATCACCCCGATCCACCCGGAGCTGGAGAAGCCCCTCGAGGAGGTCCTGGCCGTCACCTACGGCCTGATCGTCTACCAGGAGCAGGTCCAGAAGGCCGCCCAGATCATCGCCGGGTACTCGCTCGGCGAGGCCGACATCCTCCGCCGCGTCATGGGCAAGAAGAAGCCCGAGGAGCTGGCGAAGAACTTCGTCCTCTTCCAGGAGGGCGCCCGCAAGAAGGGCTACACCGACGAGGCCATCCAGGCCCTGTGGGACGTGCTGGTCCCCTTCGCCGGCTACGCCTTCAACAAGGCCCACTCCGCCGCGTACGGCCTGGTCTCGTACTGGACGGCCTACCTCAAGGCCAACCACCCCGCCGAGTACATGGCCGCCCTGCTGACCTCGGTCAAGGACGACAAGGACAAGTCCGCGACCTACCTCAACGAGTGCCGCCGCATGGGCATCAAGGTGCTCCCGCCGAACGTCAACGAGTCGGAGTCCAACTTCGCCGCCCAGGGCGACGACGTGATCCTCTTCGGCCTCACCGCCGTCCGCAACGTCGGCGCCAACGTCGTCGACTCGATCATCCGCTGCCGCAAGTCCAAGGGGAAGTACACCTCCTTCCCCGACTTCCTCGACAAGGTCGAGGCCGTCGTCTGCAACAAGCGCACCGTCGAATCGCTGATCAAGGCCGGCGCCTTCGACGAGATGGGGCACACCCGCAAGGGCCTCACCGCGCACTACGAACCGATGATCGACAACGTGGTGCAGGTCAAGCGCAAGGAGGCCGAGGGACAGTTCGACCTCTTCGGCGGCATGGGCGAGGAGGACAGCAGCGAGCCGGGCTTCGGGCTCGACGTGGAGTTCTCCGACCTCGAGTGGGAGAAGTCCTACCTGCTCGCCCAGGAGCGCGAGATGCTCGGCCTCTACGTCTCCGACCACCCGCTGTTCGGCATCGAGCACGTCCTGAACGACAAGGCCGACGCCTCGATCTCCCAGCTCACCGGCGGTGAGCACGCCGACGGCGCGATCGTCACCATCGGCGGCATCATCTCCGGCCTGCAGCGCAAGATGACCAAGCAGGGCAACGCCTGGGCCATCGCCACCGTCGAGGACCTCGCCGGCTCCATCGACTGCATGTTCTTCCCCGCCACCTACCAGCTGGTCTCCACCCAGCTCGTCGAGGACGCCGTCGTCTTCGTCAAGGGCCGGCTCGACAAGCGCGAGGACATCCCCCGGCTGGTCGCCATGGAGCTGATGGTCCCCGACCTGTCCAACGCCGGCACCAACGCACCCGTGATCATCACCATCCCCACCGTGAAGGTCACCCCGCCGATGGTCGAGCGGCTCGGCCAGGTCCTCACCCACCACCGCGGCTCCACCGAGGTGCGGATCAAGCTCCAGGGCCCGCGGAAGACCACCGTCCTGCGCCTGGACCGGCACCGGGTCACCCCGGACCCGGCGCTCTTCGGCGACCTGAAGCAGCTGCTCGGCCCGTCCTGCCTGGCCGGCTGAGCCCGCACCCGGCCGTACACCGGCCCTGAGGAACGCGCGAGGGGCGCGCCCGCTTCAAGCGGGCGCGCCCCTCAAACGCACCTAAGCGCCGGTCAGTTGTGGCCGAACCGCTTCTGGCGGCCCTTGCGCGCCATGTCGCCAGGGGTGACCTGGGACTGCCGCTGCTCCGTCTGCTGCTCCATCGAGGAGCTCTTGGCCTGCTGCTGCCCGCGTTCGGCGGCGCTCGACGACTGTGGCTGCTTCCGGTTCTTGTTCTTGGCCATGCTGAAGTGCCTCCGCATCGGGATGACCCCCTCGATTCACCCTCCCACGCAGCGGCCAAACGTGCATTTCGGGTAATTACCGTGGGTGACAGGGGTACTTATCGGCCGTGGCCCGTATCCGCCACGCCGAAGATCCAGTTCGGACTGATAACCCCCGCGCGGTCGGGCAGACTCCTGGGAAAGCCAAAGGAGACCGGGGCACGCCTGTGCCGGGGGGCCGCACTTCTGAACTCACGGAAAGAGGGTGGAACGTGGACCGCTGCGTCGTCCTGGTGGACGCCGGGTATCTTCTGGGCGCCGCCGCGAGCCTACTGGCCGGGGAACCCGCCCGGTCCCGCATCACCGTCGACCACGCGACCCTCATCCAAGGCCTGCGCGAACGCGCCGAGGCCGACACCCAGCGGCCGCTGCTGCGCATCTACTGGTTCGACGGCGCCCCCGACCGCGTGCCCCAGCCCGAGCACCGCCGGCTGCGCGTGATGTCCCGCGTCACCGTCCGGCTCGGCGCCCTGACCCGCAGCGACGGCCGCTGGGCCCAGAAGGGCGTCGACGCGGCCATGCACGCCGAGCTCACCGAGCTCGCCCGCAACCGCGCCTGCTCCGACATCGTGCTCGTCACCGGCGACGGCGACCTGCTCCCGGGTTTGATGTCCGCCAAGGAACACGGCGTCGCCGTCCACCTGTGGGCCGTCCAGGCCGCCGACGGCGACTACAACCAGTCCGAGGACCTCGTCGCCGAGGCCGACGAGCGGCGCGTCCTGGACCGTACGTGGATCACCCGGGCGGTACGCGCCAAGGAACTCACCGGCATCTGCGCCCCCCAGCCCGCCCCCGGGCCCGAGATCGCCGCCATCCTCTCCGCGCCGCTGCCCGAGACCGCGGCCGCTGCCGCCGCCGCGGCGAGCCGTACGGCCGACGCCCGCCCGGCCGCCGAGCGCAACGGCACCCGCCCCGCGGCCACCGCCACCGCCCCCTGCACCTCCCCCGAGCGCGGCGCCGACTCCCCCGCGGTACGGGGCGTGCCCACCCCCAAGGACCTCGCCGGCCTGGGTCGCGGCCCCGCCGCCGGCGCCCCCCAGCCCGCAGCCGCACAGTCCGCCGCCTCGGGAGCGTCCGCGACCCCCAGCGCCACGCTGCGCTGGTCCTCCGACAAGGGCTGGGTCGAGCGCGGCGCCGGCAACGGCCTCGGGGAGCCCCCCGAAACCGCCTCCCTGCCCATGCTCGCCCAGCTCACCAGCGCCGAGCAGCGGTGGGCCGACCGCGAGGAGGACATCACCACCGTCGGCGGCGACCCCTTCGAGGTCGGCCAGGTCTTCGCCCGCCGCTGGACCGAGCGCATCACCGACTCCATCCACCTCCAGCACCTGTCCACCGAGTACCCGCGCATCCCGCACCGCATCGACGGCGAGCTCCTGCGCTACGCCGCCCGCTTCGGTCTCCTCGCCCACAAGGACGACCAGATCGACGAGCACGACCGCTACGCGATCCGCGCCGGCTTCTGGCGCGAGATCGACGCCCGCACCGCCGCGGAACACGCTCCCGCCGGGGACTGAGCCCGTGCGCGGCGACGGGGCGCCCGGCGAGCGGCGCCACCGGTGGCCGGAGGAGGCCCCCGGAGCACGCCGCAGGCGCCGGGGCGCGTACCCTCATAGCTCGTGAGGATGGGCGCGAAACAGGCGGAGCGGGGGTCCCCGGGGCGATCGGGGGACGGCGTGGTGTGCGCCGTGCGCGGCCTCGTCAAGACCTACCCCGCCGCGCGCGGCCGGCGCGGTGCGCCCGGCGCCGCCGCCGTGCGGGCCAGCGACCGCATCGACCTCGACGTCCGGCGCGGTGAGATCTTCGGCCTCCTGGGCCCCAACGGCGCCGGCAAGACCACGCTCGTCCGCCAGCTCACGGGCCTGCTGCGCCCGGACGAGGGCAGCGTCGAGCTCCTCGGCCACGACCTCGTGCGCCACCCCGAGCGCGCCGCCCGCCTCGTCGGCTACCTCGGCCAGGAGTCGACCGCGCTGGACGAGCTGACCGTGTCCCTGGCCGCCGAGACCACCGGCCGGCTGCGCGGCCTGGACCTGCGCGCCGCCCGCGCCGAGCGCGACGCCGTCCTCGAGGAGCTCGGGCTCACCGCGATCGCCGGCCGCCCGCTCAAGAAGCTCTCCGGTGGCCAGCGCCGCCTCGCCTGCTTCGCCGCCGCCCTGGTCGGCGAGCGGCCCCTGCTCGTCCTGGACGAGCCGACCACCGGCATGGACCCCGTGGCCCGCCGGGCCGTCTGGGCCGCCGTGGACCGCCGGCGCGCCGAGCGCGGCACCACGGTGCTGCTGGTCACCCACAACGTCATCGAGGCCGAGACTGTGCTGGACCGGGTCGCGGTGCTCGAACACGGGCGGATCATCGCCTGCGACACCCCGGCCGGGCTCAAGGAGCTCGTCGGGGACGAGGTACGGGTCGACCTCGTCTGGCGCGGCGAGCCGCCGCTGGACGTCCCGGAGGTCGCCGCGCTGCGCGACGCCGCCCACGAGACGGGCCGCCGGTGGTCGCTGCGGCTCGCCCCTGCCGAGGCCCGCGCCGCCGTCGCCGCCGTGACCGGGGGGCCCGCGTTCGCCGCCCTCGACGACTTCACGTTGGCCACGCCCAGCCTGGAGGACGTCTATCTGGCGCTGGGCGGCGGCCGCGCCCAGGGACTGGTCAAGGCATGAGGGGCGCCGGCGTGAAGGCCGAACCGAACAGGAGCTGTGCCGCGTGAGTGCCGTATCCGCAGAGGCGGTGCCCGGGCAGGCCCGGGCGCAGGGCGGAACCCAGTCGTGGCCCGACGGCCAGGGGGCCGCACCGCTGGCCCCCCGGGCGCGGCTGCTGCCGGCGCTGGCGGCGGTCTACCGCGCGCAGCTCTCGCGAGCCCGCGTCGCGCGGATCCCGCTGCTGTTCGTGGCCACGTTCCAGTCCGTCGGCATCATGATCCTCATGCGGGGCGTCGTCGACGGCGGCGCCGAGGCGCGGGCGGTCGTGGCCGGCTCCAGCGTGCTGGTCGTCGCGTTCGTCGCGCTGAACCTGCTCGCCCAGTACTTCGGCCAGCTGCGCGCCAGCGGCGGCCTCGACCACTACGCGACGCTTCCGGTGCCGCCCGCGGCCGTCGTGCTGGGGGCGGCGGGGGCGTACGCCTCCTTCACCGCGCCCGGCACGCTGGTGACGGCGGTGGTCGGCAGCGTGCTGTTCAAGCTGTCGATGGTGCACCTGTGGGTGCTGGCCGCGGTGGTCCCGCTGTCCGGCGCGGCGCTGGCCGGGCTCGGCGCCGCCCTCGGACTGCTGGCGCCGCGCCAGGAGCTGGCGACGCTCTGCGGCCAGCTGGGCATGTCGGCGGCGCTGCTGCTGGGCGTGCTGCCGGCCGACCGCATGCCGGCGCCGATCGGCTACGCCCGTGACCTGCTGCCGTCCACCTACGGCGTGGAGGCGCTGGCGCGCAGCTTCGACGCGCACCCCGACTGGCTGCTGGTGGCGGCGGACCTGGGGGTGTGCGCGGCCGTCGGTGTGGTGTCGCTGGCCGTGGCGACCTGGGCCTACCGTCGGGCGGCCGTGCGGTGACGCGCCGCAGTGACCCTCCTGGCGCCGGGGCCCCGGCCCGCGCCTGGCACGATGGCAAGGTGACCGCACCGCTGACGCCGCATGACGACTCCTCCCCCGACCCCGCGCCCGCCGGCGCCGTGCCCTCGCCGGGCCCGGAGCTGCCGGAGGCGGTGCGGGACGAGGCGGCCCTGGCCCGGGCCGAGGAGACGCGCCTCGAGATGCGGGACGCCGCGATCGTCGCGGCGGCCGTCACGGTGGCCGGCGTCCTGCTGGGGCTGCTGTGGATGTGGCTGGCGCCGCGGGTGCCGCTGATCTCCGACGGCAAGGCCGTCTACCTCAAGAACACCGAAGGCGAGCAGGCCATCGGCGCGGACGGCTGGTTCGCGCTGCTGGGCCTGGCGTTCGGCGCGGTCAGTGCGACGGCGGTCTTCCTCTTCCGCCGGCGCGGCGGCATCGCCCTCGTGGTGGGCCTCGCGGCCGGCTCCCTGCTGGCCTCGGTGATCGGCTGGCGGCTGGGCGTCCGGCTGGGCCCGTCCTCCGACGTGGCCGCGCACGCGCGGGCCGTGGGCAAGGGCGTGGTCTTCGACGCACCGCTGAAGCTGGCCGCCAAGGGGATGCTGCTGGCGTGGCCGCTGGCGGCGATGGCCGTGCACCTGGGCCTCACGGCCCTGTTCGGGCCTCGCGACCCGGAGCCCGCTCTGGCGTGGGCGCCGGAGGCGCCGGAGGCGCCGCCGGAGTCCGACCGGGCCTAGGCCTTGGGGGCGGGGCGGGATGCCTTCTCCCCGCCCCGCCCTTTCACCGTTTCTTGTCCTCAAGCGCCGGACGGGCTGGGTGGTGCCGCCCCCGTTCCGGGCTGGGTGGTGCCGCGCCCGTTCCGAGCTGGATGGTGCCAGGCCCGTGCCGGGCTGGGTGGTGCCGGGCCCGTGCCGGGCTGGGTGGTGCCGCGCCCCCTTCCCGGGCTGGGTGGTGCCGCCCCCGTTCCGGGCTGGATGGTGCCGCCCCCCTTCCCGGCTGGATGGTGCCGCGCCGGGTTGCGTCGGCGGCTCCGCGCCGGGACGGTTGCGGCTGTCCTCAAACGCCGGACGGGCTGGGATCGCCGCGCCGGGTGTTGCTCCGGACGGGCTGGATCAGGCCGGCCTGCGGCCGTGGTTGGCGCGGCCCTTCTTCAGGCGCCAGCGGCGCTTGCGGGTGCGCTTCGACATGGGCGTCCCCTCCCTGGGCGGGACGCACGCGCGGCGGCCCGCCCCTTGGTCGTAGCGAAGGGACGGGCATCAGTCCAGCCCGGGCGCGGGCCAACGGTCAGGCCCGGGCGATCGGGGCGATCACCGCTTTCGTCAGAAGTGCCAGGTCGTCGGGGGAGAGCTCGACCTCCAGGCCGCGGCGACCGGCCGAGACGCAGATCGTGGCGTGCGCGCGGGCGGAGGCGTCCAGCGCCGTCGGCAGCCGCTTGCGCTGCCCCAGCGGGGAGATGCCGCCCCGGACGTACCCCGTGGTGCGCTCGGCGGCGGCCGGGTCGGCCATCGCCGCCCGCTTGCCGCCGACGGCCGCCGCCAGGGCCTTGAGGTCGAGCGAGCCCGAGACCGGCACGACGGCCACGGTCAGTGTGCCGTCCACGTCGGCCACCAGCGTCTTGAAGACGCGCCCCGGCTCGACGCCCAGGGCCTGGGCGGCCTCCTCGCCGTAGGAGGGCGCGGCCGGGTCGTGGTCGTAGGCGTGCACCGAGAAGGCGGTGCCCGCCTTCTCCAGGGCGACGATCGCCGGGGTCGCCCCCGACGCCTGCTGCTGCTTCTTCGGCTTCTTCGCCAAGGCCGGATTCCTCAGTTGGGGCTGGTGGGCCGCCGGGTGAGTTCGACGGCCGGCAGCGACGGGAGCTTACTGATCACCGCGGTCTCGGCGCGCAGCAGCCTGAGCTCCTCCGACAGCCGGGTCGCGGTGTCGGGGGCCTGCAGCAGCCGCTGCTTGACCGGGGTGTCCAGCACCGCCGCGGCCGCGACCAGATACGACAGCACCTGCGGCTCGCCGGGCAGGTCCGCCCGGCCCGCCAGCGACGCCTCGTTCGCCCCGGCCAGCCGCTTCTGGTACGCCCTGAACGCCCGGACAACGCCGGAGGCGAGCGCCCCGGCCCCCTCGCCCTGGCGCTCCTCGACGGTCTCCACCTCGCCCGTCAGATACGGCCCGGAGGCGTCGACGGACAGCAGCCGGAAGCGCGTCGTGCCGGTCGCCAGCACCTCGTACGTACCGTTCGGGCGCTCGCGGATGGTGGCCGCGTCCGCGACGCAGCCGACGGTGTGGAAGGCCTTCAGCGGGTCGGCGCCGAAGCCGGAGGCGGGCCCGGGCTCGGGGCGGTCCTCGTCGGGCAGGCCCGGTGCGCTGGGCGCCACCTCGTGGCCGTCGCGGATGGCGACCACCCCGAACCGGCGCTCGTCCTCCGGCCGCTTCTCCAAATCGCGCATCAGGGCGCGGTAGCGCTGCTCGAAGACGCTCAGCGGCAGCACGAGGCCGGGGAACAGCACCGAGTTCAGCGGGAAGAGGGGAAGGCGCGCGGTGGTCACGGCCGGTAAGCCTAATGGCCGGGCTGCCGGTCCCCGGGAGGATTTCACTGGAGGCGCAGCCTGATCACTGCCTGCGCAGCAGCCGGGAGGCGCCCGCCGCCACCGTCGTGGCGAGGATCCAGCCCAGCAGCGTGAGCGCCGCGACCACCCACTGGGTGCCGCCGCCGGGCCGCCAGGCGGTGCCCTGCCCCAGGTCGATGACGGGCAGCAGCAGGTCCAGGGTGTAGAGCGCGGCGTCCCACCGCGGGCCCTCGCCCTCCTTGAGGGGCGGCACCGGACGGTAGGAGAAGTACAGCGCCCCCAGCGCCCACAGCACCGCCATCCACACCGCGGCCCGCCCCGGCCGGTAGCCGTACGCCACCGTCCAGTCCTGCAGGTACCCCCACGCCTTGCCGGCCGGCGGCAGGGTCTCGCGCCGGCGTCGCTGCTTGGCGAGCAGCACCGCCCGCGCGTCCGCGTCCTCGCCGCTGCCGCGCAGGGCGCCCGCCAGCCGCTCGTACGGCTCCGGGGCGTACTCCGGGGTGGCCGCCGCGACCCAGTCCAGGCGGCGGGCGAGCGGGAAGTGGCCCATCGGTATCAGGTTCTCGTAGAAGAAGCCGGCCATCACCAGGCCGCCCGGGCCCGGCCAGCTGTCGTAGCGGTCGATCAGGTTGGCCACCTTCGCGCCCGAGAGCACCACCCGTCCGCGCTGCTGCTTCTCGCCCAGGAAGCGCAGCTCGGGCGTCTGGACGCGGCGCAGCGAGAGCTCCTGGTCGGCCTCCATCACGAACCGGGCCTGGCTGAGGTCCACCGCGTCGCCGAACCGCCCGTCGTCCAGCCGCGCGCCGCCCAGGCACTCGAAGCGCCGCAGCCGCGTGCCCTGCTCGGGTGTGTTGAGGGTGATGCCGTACGGGGGAGTGGCGCCGCCGCCGTACCGGCGGCCGCCGATGCCGGCCGCCGTGAGGTAGAGGGTGCGCTCCACCGTCAGCTGCGGGGCGTTCAGGGCGCGTCGCCCGTAGGGGTTGTTGAGCGTGGTGCCGCGCAGGCTCAGCGAGGCGCCGATCGTCGCGCCGCGCATGCTCAGCTCGCCGTGCGAACGCATCATCTCGGCCTGCAGGTCCTGCCCGACCGTCATCCCGTCGGCGGCTATGGACAGCCCGCGCCGGTCGCGGCGCACCACCAGCTGGTTGAGCAGCAGGTCGGTGCCGATGTGCGCGTCGGTCAGCCGGATGCCGTGCGGGATCACGCAGCGGGGCAGGTGCAGATCGCCCTCGGTGCGGATGCGGGCGCCCTCCAGGCGGGGCATCGCACAGCCGACCAGGCGCAGGGTGGTGAAGTTGCTCTCGGGCAGCAGCAGCTGCTCGTCGAAGCGGCAGTTGTGGAGCTCGACGTAGGGCACGACGGTGCCGCCGGCGACGTCGAGGGTGCCGGTGATCCGCACGCCGTTGAGCTTGAGCGCGGCGACACGCCCGGGGTGGGCGGCGGGCCCGTGGAGCAGCAGCAGGGCGACGACGCGGGCGCGCACGCTGCGCTCGGGGCCCCATACATGCGGGCCGGCGGGGTCGTTGTGCTCGGCGGAGGCGGTGCTGCGCAGGTCGAGGGTGGCGCCGTTGCGGAACGCCTGCCACATGTCCCGTTCGACGGCGGTGAGCTCCAGCCCGGTGGGCGGCTCGCCGTCGGCCGGCTCGGTCACGGTTCCCCCTTCCTGCCCCCGTCCCCTTCGTGCACCCCGTGCAGGGGCCTTTCCCGCCGGGTGACCGGTTGAACACCGGCGGTGAGGAGCGATTGTCCGTCCTCGGTCAGAAAAAGATCAACTCTTTCGCCGCGTATCACTGAGTGGTACGCGAAGCCGTGTGGCGGGACGGGTCTGAGACAATTGACCGCGTGATCTCCCGAATCGATCTGCGCGGCGCCGCCTTCCCCTCCGAAGGCGTCGACCGCGATCTGCTGCCCCGTGCCGAGCTCGACGTCGCGGCCGCCCTCGAGAAGGTGCGGCCCATCTGTGACGACGTGCATCATCGCGGCACCGCGGCCCTGATCGACTACGCGGAACGGTTCGACGGCGTGCGCATCGAGCGGGTCCGGGTGCCCGCCGAGGCGATCACCCGTGCCCTCGAGGAGCTGGATCCGGCCGTGCGGGCCGCGCTGGAGGAGTCCATCCGCCGCGCCCGGCTCGTCCACCGCGAGCAGCGCCGCACCGACCACACCGTCCAGGTCGTGCCCGGCGGCACCGTCACCGAGCGCTGGGTGCCCGTCGACCGCGTCGGGCTCTACGTGCCTGGCGGCCGGTCCGTCTACCCCTCGTCCGTGATCATGAACGTGGTGCCGGCCCAGGAGGCCGGCGTCGGCTCCATGGCCGTCGCCTCGCCGCCCCAGGCCGACTTCGACGGCCTGCCGCACCCCACGATCCTGGCCGCCTGCGCGCTGCTGGGCGTCGACGAGGTGTACGCGGCGGGCGGGGCCCAGGCCGTCGCCATGTTCGCCTACGGCACCGACGAGTGCCGCCCGGCCACCATGGTCACCGGCCCCGGCAACATCTGGGTCGCCGCCGCCAAGCGGCTGCTCAAGGGCCGCATCGGCATCGACGCCGAGGCCGGCCCGACCGAGATCGCCATCCTCGCCGACCACACCGCCGACCCGGCGTACGTCGCCGCCGACCTGATCAGCCAGGCCGAGCACGACCCGCTGGCCGCCTCGGTGCTCGTCACCGACTCCGAGGACCTCGCGGTCGCCGTCGAGAAGGAACTGGCCGCCCAGGTGGCCGCCACCAAGCACGTCGAGGACCGCATCCTGCCCGCTCTGAGCGGGCGCCAGTCCGGCATCGTGCTGGTCGACGGCATCGAGCAGGGCCTCGAGGTCGTCAACGCCTACGGCGCCGAGCACCTGGAGATCCAGACCGAGGACGCCGCCCGGGTCGCCGCCCGGGTGCGCAACGCCGGCGCGATCTTCGTCGGCCCGTACGCCCCGGTGTCGCTGGGCGACTACGCCGCCGGCTCCAACCACGTGCTGCCCACCGGCGGCTGCGCCTGCCACTCCTCCGGCCTGTCGGTCCAGTCCTTCCTGCGCGGCATCCACGTCGTGGACTACACCCGCGAGGCGCTGGCCGACATTGCCGCGCACGTGGTGACGCTCGCCGACGCCGAGGACCTGCCCGCGCACGGCGCGGCGGTCAGGGCCAGGTTCGACTGGAAGGTTCCGGACAGCAAGTGACGGGTATTGACGACCTCCCCATCCGGGACGAACTGCGCGGCAAGTCCCCGTACGGCGCCCCCCAGCTCGATGTGCCCGTACGCCTGAACACCAACGAGAACCCCTACCCCCTGCCCGAGCCCCTCGTCGCCCGCATCGCCGAGCGTGTGGCCGAGGCCGCCCGGCACCTCAACCGCTACCCCGACCGGGACGCGGTCGAGCTGCGCACCGAGCTGGCCGCCTACCTCACCCGCACCGCCGGGCACACGGTCACGCGCGAGAACGTCTGGGCCGCCAACGGCTCCAACGAGGTCCTCCAGCAGCTGCTGCAGACCTTCGGCGGCCCCGGCCGCACGGCCATCGGCTTCGAGCCCTCGTACTCGATGCACGCCCTGATCTCCCGCGGCACCGGCACCGGCTGGATCCCCGGCCCGCGCCACGAGGACTTCACCATCGACGTCGACGCGGCCGAGCGGGCCATCGCCGAGCACCGGCCCGACGTCGTCTTCGTCTGCTCGCCCAACAACCCCACGGGCACGGCGGTCGACGCCCGGACCGTCCTGCGGCTGTACGAGGCCGCGCAGGCGGCCAAGCCGTCGATCGTGGTGGTCGACGAGGCCTACGGCGAGTTCAGCCATCACCCCTCGCTGCTGCCCCTCATCGAGGGCCGCCCGAACCTCGTCGTCTCCCGCACCATGTCCAAGGCCTTCGGCGCGGCCGGGCTGCGCCTGGGCTACCTCGCCGCCCACCCCGCCGTGGTCGACGCCGTCCAGCTGGTGCGCCTGCCCTACCACCTCTCGGCCGTCACCCAGGCCACGGCGCTCGCCGCCCTGGAGTACACCGACACGCTGCTCGGCTACGTCGAACAGCTCAAGGCCGAGCGCGACCGCATCGTCGACGAGCTGCGCGCCATCGGCTGCGAGGTCACCGAATCGGACGCCAACTTCGTGCAGTTCGGACGCTTCGAGGACAGCCACGCCGCCTGGCAGGCCCTCCTCGACCACGGTGTCCTGGTACGGGACAACGACGTGCCGGGGTGGCTGCGGGTCACCGCCGGCACCCCCGAGGAGAACGACGCGTTCCTGGACGCGGTACGCGCCATTCGCAAGGAGAACAACTCATGAGTCGCGTTGGACGCGTCGAACGCACCACCAAGGAGACGTCCGTCCTCGTCGAGATAGACCTCGACGGCACCGGACAGGTCGACGTGTCGACCGGGGTCGGCTTCTACGACCACATGCTCGACCAGCTCGGCCGCCACGGCCTCTTCGACCTCACCGTCAAGACCGACGGCGACCTGCACATCGACACCCACCACACCATCGAGGACACCGCCCTCGCGCTGGGCGCCGCCTTCCGCCAGGCCCTCGGCGACAAGGTGGGCATCTACCGCTTCGGCAACTGCACGGTCCCCCTGGACGAGTCCCTCGCCCAGGTCACCGTCGACCTCTCCGGCCGCCCGTACCTCGTGCACAGCGAGCCCGAGAACATGGCGCCGATGATCGGCGCGTACGACACGACGATGACCCGGCACATCCTGGAGTCCTTCGTCGCACAGGCGCAGATCGCCCTGCACGTCCACGTCCCGTACGGGCGCAACGCCCACCACATCGTGGAGTGCCAGTTCAAGGCCCTGGCCCGCGCCCTGCGCTACGCCTGCGAGCGCGACCCGCGCGCCGCCGGAATCCTCCCCTCCACGAAGGGTGCCCTGTGAACGGCCTGTCGACCGTCCTCATCGTCGTCGGGCTGTTCCTCCTCGGCGGCATCATCTCCTTCCTCAAGCAGGGCATGCCCAAGGGCGTGATCGTGCTGCTCGGCATAGGCGCCGCCATGTGCCTGACCGCCGGTGTGATGCGTATCGAAGGGCTGTGGTCATGAGCACCCCCGTCACGAAGACCGCGAAGAAGGTCGTCGTCTTCGACTACGGCTTCGGCAACGTCCGCTCCGCCGAGCGCGCCCTGGCCCACGTCGGCGCCGACGTGGAGATCACCGGCGACTTCGACAAGGCGATGAACGCCGACGGGCTGCTCGTCCCCGGCGTCGGCGCCTTCGAGGCCTGCATGAAGGGCCTGCGCGCCGCCCGCGGTGACTGGATCATCGGGCGCCGGCTCTCCGGCGGCCGCCCCGTCATGGGCATCTGCGTCGGCATGCAGATCCTCTTCGAGCGCGGCATCGAGCACGGCGTCGAGACCGAGGGCCTCGACGAGTGGCCCGGCACGGTCGAGCCGCTCAAGGCCCCCGTCGTACCGCACATGGGCTGGAACACCGTCACCCCGGCCGAGGACTCGCAGCTCTTCGCCGGCCTGGACGCGGACACCCGGTACTACTTCGTGCACTCCTACGCGGTGCGCGAGTGGAACCTCGAGGTCACCAACGCCAACATCCGCGCGCCGAAGGTCACCTGGGCCACGCACGGCGAGCCGTTCGTCGCCGCCGTGGAGAACGGCCCGCTGTGGGCCACCCAGTTCCACCCCGAGAAGTCCGGCGACGCCGGTGCGACGCTGCTGACCAACTGGATCGAGACGCTCTGATGCCCAAGCTTGAACTCCTGCCCGCCGTCGACGTCCGCGACGGCCAGGCCGTCCGCCTGGTGCACGGCGAGTCCGGTTCCGAGACCTCCTACGGCGACCCGATGGCCGCCGCCCAGGCCTGGCAGCGGGCCGGTGCCGAGTGGCTGCACCTGGTCGACCTGGACGCCGCCTTCGGCACCGGCGACAACCGGGCGCAGGTCGCCGAGGTCGCCCGTTCGATGGACATCAAGGTCGAACTGTCCGGCGGCATCCGCGACGACGCCTCCCTGGCCGCCGCCCTCGCCACCGGCTGCACCCGCGTCAACCTCGGCACCGCCGCCCTGGAGACCCCCGAGTGGGTCGCCAAGGTCATCGCCGAGCACGGCGACCGCATCGCGGTCGGCCTGGACGTACGCGGCACCACCCTGCGCGGCCGCGGCTGGACCCGCGACGGCGGCGACCTCTACGAGACCCTCGCCCGCCTGGACTCCGAGGGCTGCGCCCGCTACGTCGTCACCGACATCGCCAAGGACGGCACGCTGCAGGGCCCCAACCTGGAGCTGCTGAAGAACGTCTGCGCGGCCACCGACAGGCCGGTCGTCGCCTCCGGAGGCGTTTCCTCCCTTGACGATCTGCGCGCACTTGCGACCCTGGTACCGGAGGGGGTCGAAGGCGCCATCGTCGGCAAGGCCCTCTACGCCAAGGCGTTCACCTTGGAAGAGGCCCTGGAGGCAGTGTCCGTATGACCGAAACCCCAGCCCCGCGGCGCGTGCAGACAGACAGCTCCTGGGAGGAGTCGATCGGCTTCGCACGTGCCGTGGCGGTGGGGGACCGGGTGCTCGTCGCCGGGACCATGCCGCTGGTGGGCGGCGTGCTGCACGGCGAAGGCGATCCGTACGAGCAGACGCTGGCCGCCTTCGGCAACGCCCTCGACGCGCTGAAGCGCTTCGGCCTCGGGCCCGAGGCGGTCGTCCGCACCCGGATGTACATCACCCACGCGCGGGACGTGGACGCGGTCGGCCGCGCCCACAAGGAGCTCTTCGACACCGTCCGGCCGGTCGCGACCCTGGTCGTGGTCTCCGGCTTCGTCGACTCGCGCGTCCTGGTGGAAGTAGAAGTAGAAGCCTTCCAAGGAGAACCGGCGTGACCCTCGCCGTCCGAGTCATCCCCTGCCTGGACGTGGACAACGGCCGCGTCGTCAAGGGCGTCAATTTCCAGAACCTGCGCGACGCGGGCGACCCCGTCGAAATGGCCGCGGTCTACGGCCGGGAAGGCGCCGACGAGCTGACCTTCCTCGACATCACCGCCTCCTCCGGCAACCGCGAGACCACCTACGACGTGGTGCGCCGCACCGCCGAGCAGGTCTTCATCCCGCTGACCGTGGGCGGCGGCGTGCGCACCGCCGACGACGTCGACAAGCTGCTGCGCGCCGGCGCCGACAAGGTCGGCGTCAACACCGCCGCGATCGAGCGGCCCGAACTGATCAAGGAGATCGCGGAGCGGTTCGGCCGCCAGGTGCTGGTGCTGTCCGTGGACGCCCGCCGCACCGCGACCGGATCCTTCGAGGTCACCACCCACGGCGGCCGCCGTGGCACCGGCCTGGACGCCGTGGAGTGGGCGCACCGCGCGGCGGAGCTGGGCGCCGGCGAGATCCTGCTGAACTCCATGGACGCCGACGGCACGCAGAACGGCTACGACACCGAGATGATCACGGCGGTGCGCCGCCACGTCACGGTCCCCGTCATCGCCAGCGGCGGCGCCGGCAAGCTCGCGGACTTCGCCCCGGCAGTGGAGGCGGGCGCGGACGCGGTCCTGGCCGCGTCGGTGTTCCACTTCGGCACCCTGCGCATCCCGGAGGTCAAAACGGCCCTCCGCGAGGCGGGGCACCCGGTGCGCTGAATTCAGCCCGTCCGGCGATCGAGGACAGGAAACGGTGAAAGGGCGGGGCAGGGGCACATTCCCCCTGCCCGGCTCAGTCCCGGATCAGCAGGAACACCGCCCCCGCCACCAGCGCCAGCGCGATCGCCCCCACCCCGTACACCAGCCGGTTCTCCCGTAGCACCGGCAGGTGCGCGTCCACCGAGTACCGCCCCGGCCCGGTCAGCGCCAAAGCGGTGGCCGACAACGCGACCAAAAGGGTGAATTCCACGCCCTTCGGCAGGAAGAATCCGCCGTCCCAGGTCACACCCAGCGCATTGACCATCGTGCCCAGGACCGCCGCCGCGGCCAGCGGCGTGAGCAGCCCCAGGGCGAGGCCCAGACCGCCCAGCGTCTCGCTGAGACCGGCGATGACGGCCATGGCCTTCGGCGCCGGATAACCAAGGGCGGCGAAGCCCTTCGCGACCCCGTCGATGCCCGGCCCGTCGAACCAGCCGAAGAGCTTCTGCGTGCCGTGTCCGACCATGATGATGCCGAGCATCAGGCGCAGCAGCAGAAGCCCCAGCGAGATGCCGGTCGCCGGCAGCGGGCCCGCGCGGTCGCCGAGAACGTTGGTTCTGCCAGGAAAAGCCATGATGGGCACCTTCCTCCGGTGTCGGTGTCCGGTCCGGGCCCCCGAGCCTTCAGATTCCCAGTGTCCCCTCCCGCAGCTTCGCCAGCGCGTCCTTCTCGCCCTCCAGCTCCACCTGCGCCGCGTCCTGGCGCCCGAAGGCGAACAGCGTCAGCTCCCCGGGCTCCCCGGTGACCGTCACCACGGGCGCGCCCCGGTGCGCCACCGCCGTACGGCCGTCCGGCCGGCGCAGCACCAGACCCACCGGCGCTCTGCGGCCCAGCAGTCGCGCCGTCCGCTCCAGCCGGCTCCACAGCGCGTCGGCGAAGACCGGGTCCACCTCGCGCGCCGTCCATTCCGACTGGGCGCGGCGCACGTCCTCGGTGTGCACGAAGAACTCGACGGTGTTGGCCGCCTCGTCGACCGGCTTGAGGGCGTACGGCGACAGGCGCGGGGGACCGGTACGGATGAGCTGGATCAGCTCTTCGTACGGTTTCGCCGCGAACTCGGCCTGCACCCGCTCCAGGCGCGCGGCCAGCGGCTTGAACACGATGCCGGCGGCCGCGTCGGCGCGCCGCTCGCGCACCACCACGTGCGCGGCCAGATCGCGGGCGCGCCAGTCGGCGCACAGGGTCGGCGCGTTGGGGCCCACCGTCTCCAACAGGTCGGCGAGAAGCAGACGTTCGCGCTGGGCGTGAGTTGACATGGCGTCAGCCTACGGGCGCGCCCCCGGCGGGACCACGCCGCCGCGCCAGATCCGGACGGCGTCCGGCGCCCGCCCCGGCCGGGTCCGGCGCTCGCCGCCCGGTGCCCGTCCGGCCCCCGGGCCAGGCATCATGGACCCATGACCGGCAACGCCCGCCCCTCCTCCGCCCTCGACCCCGCCCTCGCCGCCCGCCTCAAGCGCAGCGCCGACGGCCTGGTCCCCGCCATCGCCCAGCAGTACGACACCGGCGAGGTGCTCATGCTCGGCTGGATGGACGACGAGGCGCTCCACCGCACCCTCACCACCGGCCGCTGCACCTACTGGAGCCGCAGCCGCCAGGAGTACTGGGTCAAGGGCGACACCTCCGGGCACGTCCAGCACGTGAAGTCGGTGGCCCTGGACTGCGACGCGGACACCCTCCTGGTGAAGGTCGACCAGGTCGGCCCCGCGTGCCACACCGGGACCCGCACCTGTTTCGATTCCGGCAACCTCCCGCTGGGCCAGTAGGCTCCGCTGCCATGGCTGCCACGTCCGCATCTGCTTCCCACGGGTCCAGCGGGGATGTCACCCCCGACGCCGAGACCTTCCGCATGCTGGCGAAGGACCGCCGGGTCATCCCGGTGACCCGCCGCTTCCTCGCCGACGGCGACACGCCCGTGGGCCTCTACCGCAAGCTCGCCGCCGAGCGGCCCGGGACGTTCCTGTTGGAGTCCGCGGAGAACGGCCGGACCTGGTCGCGCTACTCCTTCGTCGGCGTCCGCAGCGCCGCCACCCTCACCGTGCGCGACGGGCGGACCCACTGGCTGGGCACCCCGCCCGTCGGCGTCCCCACCGACGGCGACCCGCTCGCCGCCCTGCGGGCCACCGTGGAGACCCTCCACACCCCGCGCGACCTCATAGAGGGTGCCGGACTGCCGCCCTTCACCGGCGGCATGGTGGGCTACCTCGGCTACGACGTCGTCCGCCGCCTGGAGAAGATCGGCGAGCACCCCGGCGGTGAGCAGGACGGCCTGGACCTGCCCGAGCTGACCATGCTGCTCACCTCGGACCTCGCCGTCCTCGACCACTGGAACGGCACCGTCCTGCTGATCGCCAACGCGATCAACCACAACGACCTGGCGACCGGCGTCGACGAGGCGTACGCCGACGCCGTCGCCCGTCTGGACGCGATGGCCGCGGACCTGCACCGGCCCACCCCCACCGCGCCCACCGCCCTGCCCCCCTCCGAGCTGCCGGAGTACACGGCCCGCTGGGGCGGCGCCGACTACATGGCGGCCGTCGAGGACATCAAGGAGCGCATCCGCGCGGGCGAGGCCTTCCAGGTCGTGCCCTCGCAGCGGTTCGAGACACCGTGCTCGGCCTCGGCGCTGGACGTCTACCGCGTGCTGCGGGCGACCAATCCGAGCCCGTACATGTACCTGTTCCGCTTCGACGGGTTCGACGTCGTCGGCTCCAGCCCCGAGGCGCTGGTCAAGGTCGAGGACGGCCACGCGATGGTCCACCCCATCGCGGGCACCCGGCCGCGCGGGGCCACCCCGCAGGCGGACGCGGCCCTCGCCGAGGAGCTGCTGGCCGATCCCAAGGAGCGCGCCGAGCACCTGATGCTCGTCGACCTCGGCCGCAACGACCTCGGCCGGGTCTGCGCGCCGGGCAGCGTCGAGGTCGTCGACTTCATGTCGGTCGAGCGCTACAGCCACGTGATGCACATCGTCTCGACGGTGACGGGCCGGCTCGCCGAGGGCCGCACCGCCTTCGACGTGCTCACCGCCTGCTTCCCCGCCGGCACCCTCTCCGGCGCGCCCAAGCCCCGCGCCATGCAGATCATCGAGGAGCTGGAGCCCACCCGCCGCGGGCTGTACGGGGGCTGCGTCGGCTACCTCGACTTCGCCGGGGACTCCGACACCGCCATCGCCATCCGCACCGCCCTGCTGCGCGACGGCACCGCCTACGTCCAGGCCGGCGCCGGCGTCGTGGCCGACTCCGACCCGGCAGCCGAAGACGCCGAATGCCGCAACAAGGCAGCGGCGGTCCTCAGGGCAGTCCACACGGCGAACCGCCTGTAGTCCCGGTTGTGGGCAGTCGGCCCGCCCGGTTGTGGGCAGTCGTTCCGCTGGGGCGGAACGGGTGGGCACAACCGGGACCACCGGCCCGTCCCGACCCCCGACCGCACCCCACCAGGCCCCGGCAAGGGATAGTGGTACCCGTGACCACAGCTGTACCCCCCACCGACCAGGCCGCCGCCACCGCACCCCGCCCCGCCCGCCGAAGCGTAGGCATCGCCCTGCTCCTCGGCGCGGCCGGCGCCGCCCTCGTCCTGCTCGCCGGCGGCCGCACCTGGTCCGAGGGCACCGCCCCCGTCGCCCAGGGCAGCCCCGTCCCCGAGCAGGCCACCGGGCAGGACGTCACCGCCCTGCCCGGCGCCCTGGCCATCGTGGCCCTCGCCGCCCTCGTCGCCGTCTTCGCCGTGCGCGGCGCCGGACGCACCCTCGTGGCCGGCCTGCTCGCGCTGAGCGGCGCGGGCGTCGTGGCCGCCGCGCTCACCGGCGCCGGCGACACCGCCGCGCTGGAGGAGAAGGCCGCCAAGATCTCCGGCCTGACCCGGGCCTCCATCGAGAACGTCAGCCACACCGCCTGGCCGTGGGTCGCGGTCGCCGGCGGCGTGCTGCTGCTCCTGGCCGGGCTGCTCGCCCTGCGCTACGGCCGGTACTGGCCCACGATGTCCGGCCGCTACGAGCGCGACGGCACCCCCCGCCCGCGCCGCGCCCGTACCGTCGCGGACCCGGACCGCCCCGAGGAGCTGTGGAAGGCTCTGGACCGCGGCGAGGACCCCACCGGCGGGACCGGGAAGTGACCCGCCGCCGGACACGCGCACCCCAGATCGGCGCGGCCCACGGCGTCGGGGACAATATCCCCGAGCGATCTCTGCGCCCGCAGGCGCGATACAGCAACGAGGAGTCAACTCATGTCGGCTAGCGACCACGGCCACACCCCTGCCGCCTGGACCGGCGTCACCATCGCCTTCATCGGCTTCTGCATCTCGGGCGCGTTCGTCGTGATGGCGAAGCCCGCCGGCTTCTGGGCCGGCATGGTCGTGGTCGCCCTCGGCGGCGTCGTCGGCCTGATCATGCGTTCCATGGGCATGGGCCAGGCCCCCAAGCGCGGCACGCGGACGCAGGCCCAGGCCCAGAGCTGACCTGGACCGCTTCTGCGGCCCCTTCGCGCCAAGGCGTGGCCCGGACCCGTACGGACGCCCGTACGCAAGGTTTGAGCTGCGCCTTCGTGCTGTGCGGCCCACACTCGGCAGGGTGAGGGAGCAAGCACACGACCGGCCGGCCGGCCGCCCGGTGGCCGCGGCCCGCCGGGCCGGGGCGCCGCTGGGCGTCGCGGCCGCGCTGGGCGCCGCCGTCGCCTGGGTGGGCGCGGTCGACCCCGGTCTGCCGGGGCACTACCCCACGTGCCCGCTGCTGCGCTGGACGGGGCTGTACTGCCCGGGCTGCGGCGGTCTGCGGGGCCTGCACGCGCTGGTCCACGGCGACCCGGTCGCCGCGCTCGGCGCCAACGCCCTGGCCGTCGCCGGTTACGCCGCGTTCGCCGTGCTCTGGGTGCTGTGGCTGGTCCGGGCACTGCGGACAGGCGGGGGTATGCCGGTCGAATTGCGGGCAAAACACTGGTGGGTGCTGGCCGGGGTCGTGCTCGTCTTCACCGTGGTGCGGAACCTGCCGTTCGGGTCCGCGCTCGCGCCATGAGCGTCCAGACGGGGGTCCGCCTGGTGGGACCTGCGTCAACCGGATGCGAAACCTTCGCCCTCCGGCAAGTACCATCGCAGTGCCTGGTGAGGTGATATCCCGCCGCACCAGCCCAGACCATCCGAGTCCGGAAGGGGGCCGCTCGCGTGAGTGTGCTCGACGAGATCATCGACGGAGTCCGTGCCGACCTCGCGGAACGGCAGGCGCGCGTCAGCCTCGACGAGCTCAAGGAGCGCGCGGCCAAGGCCCCCCAGGCCAAGGACGGCGCCGCCGCCCTGCGCGGCGAGAACGTCAGCGTGATCTGCGAGGTCAAGCGGTCCAGCCCCTCCAAGGGCGCCCTCGCCGCCATCGCCGACCCGGCCGGACTCGCCGCGGACTACGAGGCGGGCGGCGCGGCCGTCATCAGCGTCCTCACCGAGCAGCGGCGCTTCGGCGGCTCGCTCGCCGACCTCGAGGCCGTCCGGGCCCGCGTCGACATCCCGATCCTGCGCAAGGACTTCATCGTCACGGCCTACCAGCTGTGGGAGGCGCGCGCCTACGGCGCCGACCTGGCCCTGCTGATCGTCGCGGCCCTGGAGCAGGAGGCCCTCGTCTCCCTGATCGAGCGGGCCGAGTCCATCGGGCTCACCCCCCTGGTCGAGGTGCACGACGAGGAGGAGGTCCAGCGCGCGGTGGACGCGGGCGCCCGCGTCATCGGCGTCAACGCCCGCAACCTCAAGACCCTCGAGGTGGACCGCGACACCTTCGCCCGTGTCGCCCCCGAGATCCCGGACGGCATCATCAAGATCGCCGAGTCCGGTGTGCGCGGCCCGCACGATCTCATCGCCTACGCCAACGACGGCGCCGACGCCGTCCTGGTGGGCGAGTCCCTGGTCACCGGGCGGGACCCCAAGGGCGCCGTCGCCGACCTGGTCGCCGCGGGCGCGCACCCCGCGCTGCGGCACGGGCGGGGCTGACCCGCCATGAGCGCGTACGCACGGCTCGCCCGCGGCTGCAGGCCGCGTGGCTGCCGTGCGCCCGCACGCCGCGTCCTCGGGCGCCGCGTGCGGTACCACATCGGCTGTGAGCCGGGACAGATCAACGGGATGCGATGGCGCGGCCGCGCCGCGCTCTAGTCTCCCGTCATCGCCGGGTGCGGCGCTCTCGCGCCCGTGGTGGGCCCTTCCTGTCCACCCGTCACCCGGAACCCTCACAGACCTGTTCGAGGAGTACCTCCGTGTCCTCTGACTTCTTCGTTCCCGACCCCGAAGGCCACGTGCCCAACGCCTCCGGCTACTTCGGCGACTTCGGCGGCAAGTTCATCCCCGAGGCCCTCGTCGCCGCCGTCGACGAGGTCGCCGCCGAGTACGAGAAGGCCAAGGCGGACCCCGCCTTCGCCGCCGAGCTCAACGACCTGATGGTCAACTACACCGGCCGCCCCAGCGCCCTGACCGAGGTGCCCCGCTTCGCCGAACACGCGGGCGGCGCACGGGTGTTCCTCAAGCGCGAGGACCTCAACCACACCGGCTCACACAAGATCAACAACGTGCTGGGCCAGGCTCTGCTCACCAAGCGCATGGGCAAGACCCGCGTCATCGCCGAGACGGGAGCCGGCCAGCACGGCGTGGCGACCGCGACGGCCTGCGCGTTGTTCGGCCTCGAATGCACCATCTACATGGGCGAGGTCGACACCCAGCGACAGGCGCTGAACGTGGCCCGCATGCGGATGCTCGGCGCCGAGGTCGTCGCCGTGAAGTCCGGCAGCCGCACGCTCAAGGACGCCATCAACGAGGCCTTCCGCGACTGGGTCGCCAACGTCGACCGCACCCACTACCTCTTCGGCACGGTCGCCGGCCCGCACCCCTTCCCGGCGCTGGTACGCGACTTCCACCGGGTCATCGGCGTGGAGGCCCGCCGCCAGATCCTCGAGCGCGCCGGCCGGCTGCCGGACGCCGCCGTCGCCTGCGTCGGCGGCGGCTCCAACGCCATCGGACTCTTCCACGCCTTCCTCCCCGACGAGGGCGTACGCCTGGTCGGCTGCGAACCGGGCGGCCACGGCGTGGCGTCCGGCGAGCACGCGGCCACCCTCACCGCCGGCACCCCCGGCATCCTGCACGGCTCCCGCAGCTACGTCCTGCAGGACGAGGACGGCCAGATCACCGAGCCCTACTCCATCTCGGCGGGCCTGGACTACCCCGGCATCGGCCCCGAGCACTCCTACCTCAAGGACATCGGCCGCGCCGAGTACCGCGCCGTCACCGACGACGAGGCCATGCAGGCGCTGCGCCTGCTCTCGCGCACCGAGGGCATCATCCCCGCCATCGAGAGCGCCCACGCGCTCGCGGGCGCCCTGGAGCTCGGCCGCGAGCTCGGCAAGGACGGGCTGATCCTGGTCAACCTCTCCGGGCGCGGCGACAAGGACATGGACACGGCGGCGCGTTACTTCGGGCTGTACGACGACGAGGCGGGGGACCGGTAATGGCGGGCAACATCGAACTGCTGAGCTCGGTCCTGGCCGCGGCCAAGGCGGAGAACCGCGCCGCGCTGGTCGGCTACCTCCCGGCCGGCTTCCCCACCGTCGACGACGGCGTACGGGCCATCACCGCAATGCTCGACGGCGGCTGCGACGTCGTCGAGGTCGGCCTGCCGCACAGCGATCCGGTCCTGGACGGCCCCGTCATCCAGACCGCGGACGACATCGCCCTGCGCGGCGGCATCAAGATCACCGACGTCATCCGCACGGTGAAGGAGGCGCACGAGATCACCGGTGCGCCCGTACTGGTGATGACCTACTGGAACCCGGTCGACGCCTACGGCGTGGAGCGCTTCGCCGCCGACCTCGCCGCCGCCGGGGGAGCGGGCTGCATCCTGCCCGACCTGCCGGTCGAGGAGTCCGAGGCCTGGCGCAAGGCCGCCGAACAGCACGGCCTGGCCACGGTGTTCGTGGTCGCGCCGAGCAGCCGAGACGAGCGCCTCGCCAAGATCACCGCGGCGGGCAGCGGCTTCGTCTACGCCGCGTCCCTGATGGGCGTGACGGGGACGCGGGCGTCGGTGGGCCGCGAGGCCGAGGAACTGGTGGCCCGCACCCGCGCGGTGACGTCGCTGCCGGTGTGCGTCGGCCTCGGCGTCTCCAACGCCGAACAGGCGAGCGAGGTCGCCCAGTTCGCCGACGGCGTCATCGTCGGCTCGGCCTTCGTCAAGCGCCTGCTGGACGCCCCCGACCTGGAGTCCGGCCTGACGGCGGTCCGCGCACTGGCGGGCGAACTGGCGGAGGGCGTGCGCAAGCGCGCGTAACTCTTTTGAAGGAAACGACGGCCGGGGGTGCGCTGGTGCGCACCCCCGGTTCGTTGTACGGGGACGTGAGCCAGAAGAACAGCGACGGTAAGCGCAGCGCCCGTGAGCGCCTGCAGGAACAGCGGCAGCTGGAGGAGTCCCGCGCGAAGCGCAAGCGGACCCTGATCGCGGGCGTCGTGGTGGTGGCGGTCCTCGGCGCGGGCGCCGGGATCGCGGCGCTGGTGGCCGGCTCCCAGCAGGGCAAGGACAACAAGCAGACATCCGGCCCGGTCGTCGCCCCCCAGGGCGCCATCGGCAAGGACAACCTCGCCATCCCGGTCGGCAACCCCGCCGCCAAGGCCACCCTCGTGGTGTACGAGGACTTCCGCTGCCCCGGCTGCGGCCAGTTCGAGAACGGCTTCCGCGAGACGATCCACGACCTGCAGAACAAGAACCAGCTCAAGGCCGAGTACCACCTGGTCGCCCTGATCGACAAGAACCTCCCCGGCTCCGGCTCCCTGAACGCGGCCAACGCGGCGGCCTGCGCCCAGGACGCCGGCAAGTTCCTCGCCTACCACGACGAGCTCTACAAGAACCAGCCGCCGGAGACGGACGACGCCTACGGCAAGAAGGCGAAGCTGCTGGAACTGGCCGGCAAGATCGAGGGCCTGAAGACCCCGGCCTTCGAGAAATGCGTCAACGACGGCACCCACAACAGCTGGGTCCAGAAGTCCCAGGACAACTTCAGCACCTCGGGCCTGCGCGGCACCCCGACGGTCATGCTGAACGGCCAGAGCCTCTACGACGACCCGACGAAGCCCCTGACCCCGGACAAGCTGCGGCAGCTGGTGGCGGAGGCGCAGAAGTAGGCGGCCCGGTCCCTCGTTCGCATCAGGTGTGACTTGCCCGGAGTTGCGGTGTAAGTCCCTCAATGCGCATTGATGTTACGTCAAAGCGGGCATGACATACGCCACTTCATGGTCGAGCGTGCCCGCTTTGGGTTGAATAAAGATCGCGTCAGGTAGTAATAATGATCGATTTTGTTCACCCATGAGGGAAACTCGTGCGCTTTATACGGCAAATAGCATTCGCCATGGCATTTGTCATGGCCCTGCTATGCGGAACCGAACAGGTTGCGCTGGCAGTCGATCAATGGAATCGAAGTTCATCCAGCCCCGGAGCTCCCGACCAGCGCTGGGGATCAGCCGCGGGCCGTGACCACCGGGCACCCGGTGGTGCCACCGAGGCGGTGGCCGAGGGCGGCCGCCGCGGCGCGCTGGAGGCCCCTGGCCAGCTGCCGGCGGAGCACAAGCTCAGCGGTCAGGAACTGGGCGGTCGTCCGCAGGCACCCAAGATGGGCCCGGCGGAGCCGGCCGAGGCTCCCGTTCTTCCGGCGCCACAGGGCTTCTCCGAGAAGGACAGCAAGGAGCTGCCCGCCGAGCGCAAGGAGCGGCAGCGCACCTTCCTCAACGAGGACGGCACCTACACCACCCGGCACTACAACGAGCCGGTCAACCGCCGTGCCGCCGACGGCACGTGGGAGCAGATCGACCCCACGCTGACCCGTCCCGAGCAGAAGGCCACGCGCTCGGCGGGCGAGGCCGCTCCCCTCTGGGAGACCCGATCGACCGCCGTCGCCATCCGCTTCTCCGCCACCGCTGACGCGGACCCGGTGCTGCGCATGGGCCTGGGCGACGGGATCGCGCTGGCCTACGGGCTCGAGGGCGCCTCACGTGCGACAGGCACGGTGGACGGCAGCGTCATCACCTACCCCGACGCCCGTCCCTCCGCCGACCTGCAGTACATCGCCAGCAACGACACGGTCAAGGAGACCCTCGTCCTCAAGAGCAAGGACGCGCCCACCGAATGGCGTTTCCCGCTCGGCACCGAGGGCCTGACGGCCAAGCTGGACGACCAGGGCGGGGTGGTGTTCACCGACAAGGCCGCCCGGCAGCGTGCTCGGATACCGGCCGGCTGGATGGAGGACTCCCACCTTGCGGACAACGCCAACCAAGGCGAGATCTCCACGGGCGTCCGCTACGGCCTCGCCACGGACAAGGGCCGCCAGGTCCTCGTTGTCACCCTCGACAAGGACTGGCTGAACGCGCCGGAGCGCGTGTTCCCGGTGAAGGTGGACCCGTCGGTCAAGGGCGTCGACGCGACGTCCGGCACCTACGTCCAGTCCCCCTACAACACCGACTTCTCGAGCGACACGATCCTCAAGGCGGGCACCTACGACGGTGGCACGCACAAGGCCGCGTCTTTCCTGCGCTTCGACGGAGTCGAGAGCTCGCTGAAGAACGCCTGGGTGCTCGACGCGAAGCTGTCGCTGTACAACACCTGGTCGTACTCCTGCGACGCACGGCCGGTGACCGTCCACGCCATCACGTCCGACTGGTCCGAGTCCTCGACCAAGACCTACCCGGGACCGGACACCGGATCGTCCCTGGCTTCGAAGAGCTTCGCGCACGGCTGGCGACCGCCGAACACTCAGTCGTGGTCGTGCGGCGCGGCCTGGGAGTCCATAGGCCTCGGATCGGCCGGCCGTGAGCTGGTGAGCGACTGGACCCACGGACGCAAGAAGAACTACGGACTCGCCGTCAAGGCCTCGGAGTCGGACACCAAGAGCTGGAAGCAGTTCGGCTCCGACGACTACCCGAACGGCAAGCCCAGCCTGGACATCACCTGGACCCGGTACGGCGCCACCTACAAGGTCGGCGACTTCACCAAGCCGGTGACGGCTACTTCCCAGGGCTCCATGAAGGTCACCGTCACCAACCAGGGCCAGGACACCTGGACCAAGGGTGGCAAGATCCAGCTGCGCTACAACCTCTACGACGAGTCGGGCAAGGAGTTCAACGACACGGCGCACGTCGCCTGGACGCCCATGCCGCAGGACGTCGCACCGGGCCAGAGCGTCACTCTCGACGCCAAGATCGCCGCACTGCAGCCGGCCACCTACACCCTGGTGTGGACCATGGACGTCCTGGACGGCCCCCGGTTCACCAGCGAGGGCGTCCCCGGCGCACCGATCAAGTTCGCCGCGGTGAACCTGCCGCCACAGCTCATGGCCGAGTCCCCGGCCAGCGGGGGGATGCTCAACTCCCTGACCCCGACTCTGTGGGCATCCGGCAAGGACGAGGACCACTCCCCGGCCGGCGCCCTGCAGTACTCGTTCGAGGTCTGCGAGGTCGAGGGCAAGGACGCCCGCAAGAACTGCCGCAGCGGCCCCAGGGGAACGTCCCAGCAGTGGGCCGTGCCCAACGGCTGGCTCTCCTGGAGCAAGAGCTACGCCTGGTACGCGTACGTGTACGACGGCAAGGACACCTCCAACCGTCCCGGACCCGCGTACTTCACCACCCAGGTGCCGCAGCCCGCTGTGACCGCCCACCTCGGCGGCGACGGCGGCCGTGAGTTCGGCAGCCGGTCGGGCAACTACGCCACGGCCGCCACCGACGCGTCCGTCCCCACCGTGGGCCCGGAGCTGTCGGTCGCGCGCACGTACAACTCGCTCGACCCACGCGACGACAATGTCTTCGGCAGTGGCTGGTCCACCCGCTGGGACATGCGCGCCGTCGCGGAGAGCACCGGCAACGTCGTGGTGACGACCGCGGGCGGCAGTCGGGTCCGCTTCGGCAGGAACACCGACGGCACCTACGCCGCCCCGTCCGGCAAACCGACCACTCTCGCCTCCGTTACCGGCGGCGGCTGGGTGCTGCGGGACAAGTCAGCCACCGCGTACTCCTTCGACCCCTCCGGCCGACTGACGAAGATCACCGACGGTTCGGGCCGGGAACAGCGCCTGACGTACACCGACGGCAAGCTGACCGAGGCCCGCGACATGCTGTCGGGGCGTTCGCTCGCCTTCAGCTGGAGCGGAGGCAAGGTCGCCTCGGCCACGGCCAAGGGAACCGGCTCCGGCGCCGACGGGCTGACGTGGGCGTACACCTACACCGGTGACCGTCTCACCAAGGTCTGCCCGCCGGGCGTGACCGACAAGTGCACGGTCTACGAGTACGGCGACGGTTCGCTCTACCGCAGCATGGTCCTCGACCAGAACCCCGTCTCCTACTGGCGGCTGGGGGAGGCCCAAGGAGCCATCGCCGCAAGCGAAGCCCCTTCCCGCACCGGCCTCAACCAGGCCCTCTATCGGGACGTGAAGCTGGGCTCCGCCGGAGCCGTGGCGGGCACGAGTGACAAGGCCGCCGCTTTCGACGGCACCAACTCGTACGTGGAGCTGCCCGAGGACACCATCCGGACCTCGACCTCGCTGACGACCGAGCTGTGGTTCAAGACCACCAAGCCCGGCGTTCTGGTCGGTTTCCAGGACGGCCGGCTGGCCGACGGCGAGCCCAACGACTGGACGCCTGCCTTCTCCGTGAACAGCGCGGGCAAGCTGGTCGGACAGTACTGGACCGGAAGGGTCCAGCCCATCGTCAGCGGCACCGCCGTCAACGACGACACCTGGCACCACGCGGCGCTCACCGCCGCCGGTACCACGCAGTCGCTGTACCTCGACGGTGTCCTCGTCGGCTCGCTGACCGGACCGATCGACCACCGCAAGCAGTCCTTCACCTACCTTGGCGCCGGCTATTCCAGCACCAACTGGGACGGCCAGGCCGCCGGCATCCGGCACTTCACCGGCCTCATGGACGAGGTGGCCGTCTACCACCAGTCCCTGGACGCCACCACGGTGGCCGAGCACTACCGCGCCCGCGCCGCGTCGGGCCGGCTGACCAAGGTCACTCCTCCGTCGGGACGCGTCCACGCCCAGGTCGCCTACGACACCGGTACGGGTCGTGTCACGGAGACCACGGACGACAAGGGCGGCACCTGGAAGGTCTCCGCGCCCTCCTATTCCGCCGGCTCGGCGGCGTACGCCGATACGGTCCGTACCTCCGGGCCCGTCGAGTACTGGCGGCTGGGTGACCGCAGCGGTTCCACCGCGTCCAACGAGATCACCGGCGGCGCGGACGGTTCGTACCGCGACGGCGTGATGCTCGGCGCGGTCGGGGCCTTCTCCGACGGTGACGACGGTTCGGTGACGCTCGACGGCTCCACGGGTGCCGTGGAGGTCCCCACGGACCCGCTGAAGGGGGCCGACTCGCTCTCCTTCGAGCTGTGGTTCCGCACGGGGAAGCAGGGCGTCCTGCTGGGTCTGCAGAACGCGGAGCTGGGCAAGACGCCGACCGACTGGAACCCGAGCCTGCTGGTCGACTCGGACGGCAAGCTGCGGGGCCAGCTGTGGCACGGCGGCTCCTGGCAGCCGATCATCTCCGGGAAGAAGGTCACGGACAACGAGTGGCACCATGCCGTTCTGACCGGTGGCACCAGTGGACAGGTGCTGTATCTCGACGGTGCCAAGGCCGGATCCCTCGCGGGTGCCGCCAAGCCGGAGACTCTGGACCACGCCTACCTCGGCGCGGGCCACTCCAGTGAGGGCTGGGACGGCCAGAGCGCCGGAACCCGCTACCTCACCGGTCAGCTCGACGAGGTGGCCTTCTACACCAAGGAGCTGACGCAGGACACGGTCGCCGAGCACTACCGCTCGCGCGCCGGCCTGGTCTCCGGCGACGGTGCCCACTACCGCGGCACGATCACCGCTGACGCGCCGTCCGGCTATTGGCGCCTCGACGAGACTAGCGGCGACAAGGCCCGCAGCAAGACCGCGGTGTACCCCGGCGACGGCACGTACAGCAAGGCCAAGCTCGCTGCCACCGGCGCCTTCGGGCCCGGCGACAACGCCGCCGTGACTCTGGCGGGGGACGGCTCGGTCGAACTGCCCTACGGCATCATGGGCAACACGCCCGCGATGTCGGCGGAGCTGTGGTTCCGTACCGGCAAGGCGAGCGGCGTCCTGCTGGGTCTGCAGAACGCGGAGCTGGGCAAGGTCCCCACCGACTGGAACCCGAGCCTGCTGATCGACTCCGACGGCAAGCTGCGGGGCCAACTGTGGCACGGCGGCTCCGGAAAGCCGATCGTCTCGGGCACGGCCGTCACCGACAACCAGTGGCACCACGCCGTGATCACCGGCGGTGCGAGCAGCCAGTCCCTCTACCTCGACGGTACGAAGGTCGGCAGCCTGAACGAGCCGTCCAAGCCCGAGACGATGGCCCACACCTACCTCGGTGGCGGCTACTCGAGCGAGGGCTGGGACGGCAAGGCGCCCGGAACCCGCTACTTCACGGGTGACCTCGACGAAGCCGCCTTCTACCCGAAGGAGCTGACCGAGGACCAGGTGGCCGAGCACTACCGGGCCATGCGCCACTCGGGGATGTCCTCGCTGACGTCCACCGTCAGCGTCACCGACCCGGCGGGCCGCACCAGCAGCGCGACGTACGACGCCCTGCGCGGCCAGCGCCCGGTGACCGCGACGGACGCGGAAGGCGGCCGGACCACCTACGCGTACGACAGCGGCGGTTTCCTGCACACCGTGACCGACCCCAACGGGCACTTCGCCGTCACGGGGCACGACGCCCGCGGCAACACGGTCTCCAAGACCACCTGCCGTGACGCGAACTCCTGCTGGACATCGTTCACGGACTACTACCTCAACAGCGGCGACCCGCTCGACCCGCGCAACGACAAGCCGACGGCCACGCGCGACGCCCGTTCCACGAGCGCCCGCGACGACCGCTACCGCACGTCCATGACGTACACGGCGCTCGGTCTTCCGGACACGACGGTGCTGGCCGACGGGCGGAAATCCGTCACGGCCTACACGACCGGCAGCGAGTCCGCCGTGGGTGGCGGAACCGTTCCGGCAGGACTGGTCCGCACGATCACCGCACCTGGCGGTGCCGTGACGGAGTACGCCTACACGGCCCAAGGCGACCTCGCCCAGGCCACGGCTCCGTCCGGACTCGTCACGCGCTACGTCTACGACGGCATCGGCCGGAAGGTGTCCGAGACCCAGGTCTCCGACAGCCAGCCGAACGGTGTGACCACGACCTTCGCCTACGACGCCATGTCGCGGATCGTCTCCGAGACCGGTGCCGCGGTGAAGAACGAGGTCACCGGCGCGACCCACACCGCCAAGATTTCGCGTGCCTTCGATCCCGACGGCCTTCTGCTGACCGAATCCACGGAGGACACCACCGGCGGCGACGCCAAGCGCACCGTCTCCCACCACTACGACGAGCACGGCCTGGAAGACAAGTCGACCGACGCCGAGGGCAACCAGACCGTTGTCGCCTACGACGCGTTCGGCCGCAAGGTCCGTACGACCGACCCCCTCGGGACGACCTACGAGTTCCGCTACACGGCCGCCGGCCGTCCCGCGGAAACGGTCCTCAAGGACTGGAAGGGCGACCCCTCCGGGGACGCCAAGGACCTGGTAGTGGTCTCCAACGCCTACGACCCGGCAGGCCGCCTGGCCTCGACGGCCAACGCGATGGGAGCCACTACCGCCTACACCTACTACGACGACGGCAAGCTCGCGTCGAAGACGGCCAAGAGCGTTACCCAGGCGGATGGCAGCAAGCACGACATCGTGCTCGAGGCCAACGCCTACGACGGTGCGGGCAATCTCGTCCAGCGGACCGGCACCGGAGGCACCCCCACCGTCACCAACGAGGTGGACGCCACCGGCCGCGTCAAGCGCAGCGTGCTCGACCCCAACGGCCTCAACCGCTGGACCGAGTTCACCTACGACGACGGCGACCGGCCCGTCGAGCAGAAGACCGCGCTGAACACGCAGCGCTTCACCTACGACAAGGCGGGCAACAAGCTCACCCAGACCGCGGTCGACGGCGACCGCACGCGCACGGCCAAGTTCACGTACGACCAGCGGGGCCTTCCCGTCACGGCCGTCACGCCGCGCGGCACCGAGACCGGTGCGGACGCCGCCGCCTTCACCACCACCAACCGCTATGACGCCCTCGGCCGCCTCGTGGAGCAGACCGCCCCGCAGGTCCAGGCCGAGAAGCCGGGCCAGCAGCCCGAGGCCGTCAAGCCGACCACCCTCAGGGGGTACAACACCTTCGGCGAGGCCACCGAGGCCCGTGCCGCGAACGGGTCGGTGACCCGTACCGCGGTCGACAAGCTCGGCCGGGCCACCGCCGTGACTCTGCCCGACTACACCCCGCCGGGCGGGGAGAAGATCACTGCTGTCTCCCGGGCCTCCTACGACGCCCTGGGCCGCAAGACCACGACCACCGACCCGCTGGGCCGGACCGTGACGTACACCTACGACCAGCTCGGCCACCTGATCCGGCAGTCGCTCCCGGCGACGAACCTGCTGAACAACGACGGCGGCACCCTGCAGCAGCCGTCGACGCTCGACGACAAGGCGAATCGTTTCTCCTGGACGCCCACGGGCCTCCAGCTCTCCGCCACCGGACCCACCGGCGCGCGGACTGAGGCCACCTACGACGAGCTCGGCCGCCAGCTGACGGCGACGACCGTCGAGCGCTACCCGTCGGTGCAGAACCTGACCACGCGCTACGCCTGGGACGACGCGGGTCGCCAGACCTCGTCCACCAGCCCGGCGGGCCGGGTCACGACTGCCACGTACAACGTGGCGGGCGAGGTGCTGACCGCCACGATGCCGGGTGGGGGGACGACGAAGCGCGGCTACGACGTCCTGGGCCGCCAGACCGAGACCGTGGACCCCACGGGCCGCAAGAGCGTCACGCGCTACGACGGCTTCGGCAGCGTGGTGGGCACCGCCGACTACGGCACGGGCACGACTGCTCTGCGGTCCACCGCGGTGGAGTACGACGCCGACGGCAACCGCGTCTCCGCGACCTCGGCGACCGGCGCGAAGGCCACCTTCGCGTACGACGCCCTGGGCCGGATGACGCAGCAGGCCGAGCCGGTCGCGGACGGCAAGTCCCTCACCACATCGTTCGGCTACGACGTGATGGGCAACCGCACGCGCCTGACCGACGGCCGTGGCAACGTCACGACCTACTCCTTCACTCCGTGGGGCCTGCCCGAGTCCACGATCGAGCCCGCCACGGCGGCCCAGCCGAAGCCGGCGGACCGCACGTGGACGAAGATCTACGACGCGGCGGGCCAGAACGTGGCCGAGCTGCTGCCCGGCGGCGTCGAGCGGCGCAGCACGTTCGACGTCTACGGTCGCCTGACCAAGGAGACGGGCACGGGTGCCGAGGCCGAGACGGCCGACCGCACCCTGGAGCACGACCTCGCGGGCCGTCTGACCAAGGTCGGCTCGGGTGACGTGCTCAACCCCAACACCTACACCTACAACGACCGTGGCCAGCTGCTGACCACGAACGGCCCTGGAGGCAAGTCCACCTACTCCTACGACGCCGACGGCGCCATGACGTCCCGGACGGACAAGTCCGGTACGACGACGTACGGCTATGACGTCGCAGGCCGTCTGAACCGGACCGAGGACGCCGTGACCGGCGGTCAGACGATGACCGCCTACGACCCGGCGGGTCGCGTCCTGCAGGAGCAGTACGCCACGAAGCCGGCCGGTGCCATCGACTGGAAGAACGGCGGCAAGCGCGATTACACCTACGACCCGCTCGGCCGTCTGACCGAGTCCAAGGTCATCGGTGCGGACGGCACGACCCAGGTCATGTCGACCGCGTACGCCTACGACCTCAACAACCTCCTGACCACGAAGACCACCAGTGGCGTCTCGGGCGCCGGAAAGGAGACGTACGAGTACGACAAGTCCGGCCGCATGACGTCCTGGACGAGTGGCGACAAGACCACCACCTACGTGTGGGACGACGCGGGCAACCGCGTCAAGGCCGGCGATGTCGCCGCCACCTTCGACGAGGCCAACCGCCAGCTCACGGACGGCACCACCCGGTACGGCTACACGCCGCGTGGCACGCTCTCGTCCGTCGACACGGGCAGCGGCAAGCGCTCGCTGGCCCATGACGCCTTCGAGCGCCGCATCGCCGACGGGGACACGAGGTTCACCTACGACTCGCTCGACCGAGTGAGCCGGCACGGTGACACCGCCTTCACGTACGACGGCGGCTCCAACAACCTGGTCTCGGACGGCACCAGCACCTACAGCCGGACGCCGGGCGGCGCACTGCTCGGCAGCACGGACGGCACGACCGCGCAGCGGTCGGTGACCGACCAGCACACCGACGTGGTGGCCGGCCTGTCGGCCGACGGCACGAAGGTCGTGGGGTCCGCTTCGTACGACCCGTTCGGCACGGTCCGGTCCAAGGCCGGCTCGCGATCCTCGCTGGGCTACCAGTCCGGCTGGACCGACCCGGCGAGCGGCGACGTCAACATGGCCTCCCGCTGGTACCAGCCGGGCACGGGACGCTTCGCGGCCCGTGACACGTGGCAGCTGGACCCGAGCCCGTCGGTTCAGGCGAACCGCTACCTGTACGCCAACGGATCACCCCTCAGCGGGACGGACCCCAGCGGGCATTTCATCCCGCTCGTCATCTGGGGCGGAGCAGCGATCGGAGAAGCGGTCGGCTGGGGCGTCCTCGGCAGTATCGTCGTCGGTGGCGGCGCTACGGTCTACGACACATGGGATCGCAACCGCTCGCACGGTCATTCGAGCAGCAGCTCCTACGACAACTCGTGGTCCCAGAACTGGATCAGCAGCCAGTCGACCAGCATCAATGCCCAGGCTGAGCACTTCAGGAGACTGGCTGCCGAGGAGAACAACAGCAACCTCTGGGAAGACGAGGACGACGGCTGGGGCTATGACGAACCGACCTACTACCGCCCGTACCGTCCCTCTTACCGGTCCACGACCAGCCGGGGCTACGGCAGGACGATAGCCCGCCCCCGACCCCGCGTGCCGGTCCATCCTCCGCCCCCGCCGATCGACCAGAACCCGAACAACGGCAAGAATCCCAAGCCGGCGCCGAATCGCCCGCCGTTGAAGCCGGATTGGGAGCCGAACCGGGGTGGTTGGAAGCCCGGTGATCTCGTCGACCTTGCGGTCACTGCCGTGCGCATCCTTGAGATGTTCAACAGTGACTCGTACCAGCCGAACCAGGCCCAACAGCCGAACGTTCACCAGGCTCCGGGGGCAAACCCTTCGCCGGGTGGCGGAGGACTGTCACAGGGCCAGAATGACGACCCTTGCTCCAAGCCCCGTGCGGCGCGGTACAACTACCAGCCCTTGGACGGACAGGGACGCCCGACGGGTGCTACAGCCTTCATGTGCAGGACCGATATCAAACCGACGGGTAGCAAGCGGGATGATGGCGCCACGGTCTCTGTCAAGGGCTTCCCGGACGGTAATAACATTGGGTCGGACGGAAAGCCGATCTTCAACCGAACCCACATCGTGGGTGACCGTTTCTACGGTGAGTGGAGGTCCGAGAATCTCTTCACCGGATACGCTCGGATGAATACCAGTGGGATGAAGCGATGTGAGAACAGGATGGCCAGTCAGCTGAAGAAGGGTAACTGGGTTGAGTACTCCGGTCGGCTTGACTATGAAAATGGGAACTCTGTCATACCGAAGGGGATCCAAATGACGGCCAGGACCAAGGACGGGCCATTGTTCAACGTCTTTGTCGAGAATCGAGCAGATTGGCAGGCGACCTGTTGATGATCCAGCAACTCGAATCGGTTGTCCCAGATCTTCGGCGTCAGCGTCCATCAACCGGCCGCAATGTGGACTGGTTGATGGTGGAGGGGCGACTCCGTATCGCACTGCCCGCTGACTACAAGGAGCTCGCCGAGGCGTACCCTCCCTTTGTAGTAGATGACTTCCTTAGCGTTCACCTGCCCATTGTTGGGAAGGAGCGCGAATTTTGCGACGGAGTCGCGAGCGATCTCGAGATGCTGGGCGATCTCGCCGAGGAGGGGGATAGTCATGGCTATGTTCCGCATCCGGAGCCGGGGGGTCTCATTCCTTGCGCCTCCTCTTTCTCTGGGGATGTGTTCTACTGGCGGGCCAGTGATTCAAACCCTAGCCAGTGGCCGGTGGTCATCAGCGGAACAAATGATGACTGGTGGGAGTTCCCTGGAGGATTTGTGGAGTTCCTGACCGCCTGGCTGGGAGGGAGCATGGAAAGGCGCGGACTCCCTGAGGCTGTGCCATCTTTGAATCCCAGAGTTCAGCTCTTCGGTGGTTGAACTACAGGAGGTTCCACTGATTCGGAGACCATGACTCCGTGAGTGACGGCCCGCCCGGATAAGCCCGGGCGGGCCGTTGCGCGTCGTCAGCCTCGCGCTTTCGCGGGGAAGCCCTGCAGCGGGCCGTGGCGGCCCGCTGAGGTCCTTGGGCGATGTGGTCCAGAGCTCCGCTCAGCCGTTTCAGTAGTCCCATTGCCGGATCACTCACGCCAGGGAAGGCTCATGCTGCCGGCCCTGACACTCCGTGCCCGTTCCGGTCAGGTACGGGGGAAGCGGAACCAAGCGGTGCCCTCCTTCTTCAGGCACCCGAGCAGGATCGTGGCCGCGAAGACGATAGTGCTCAGGGGCAGCGCACCGTCGATGACGAGGCGCAGCGCATCCTGGGCCACGATGATCGCGCCGAGCGCCACGGAGTCCTTCCCTCAACGTGCTTCCGTGTGCGCGGCACTACTGTCGGTAAGGGCCCCATGGCCCACTCTGGGGTTCGGCGGCATCACACGGTAGGTTCATAGCTGCCATGAATCTCGCATACATCCCCAGTCCCTCCACCGGAGTGGTCCACCTCGGGCCGGTCCCCCTGCGCGGCTACGCCTTCTGCATCATCATCGGCGTCTTCGTCGCTGTCTGGCTCGCCAACCGGCGCTGGGTAGCGCGCGGCGGCAGGGCCGGCACGGTGGCCGACATCGCCGTGTGGGCGGTGCCGTTCGGGCTTGTCGGTGGGCGGCTCTATCACGTGATCACCGACTACGAGCTGTACTTCGGCTCGGGTCGGAACTGGGTGGACGCCTTCAAGATCTGGGAAGGCGGCCTGGGCATCTGGGGCGCGGTGGCGCTCGGGGCGGTCGGGGCGTGGATCGGGTGCCGGCGGCGGGGGATTCCGTTGCCGGCCTGGGCGGACGCCGTCGCGCCCGGGCTCGCGGTGGCCCAGGCCATCGGGCGCTGGGGCAACTGGTTCAACCAGGAGCTCTACGGCAAGCCCACGGACCTGCCATGGGCGCTGAAGATCGACGCGGACCCGGCGATCGGGCGCGTCGCCGGTACGTACCACCCGACGTTCCTGTACGAGTCGCTGTGGTGCCTCGGCGTCGCCGCGCTGGTGATCGTCGCCGACCGCCGCTTCAAGCTCGGGCACGGGCGGGCCTTCGCGCTCTACGTCGCCGCCTACACCGTCGGGCGCTTCTGGACCGAGTACCTGCGCGTCGACGAGGCCCACCACGTGCTGGGCCTGCGCCTCAATGGCTGGACCTCCATCGTCCTCTTCCTCGCCGCCGTCGCCTACATCGTGATCTCCGCGAAGAAGGCCCCCGGACGGGAGCTCGTGGTGGAGCCGGGCGCCGGTGAGGAGGCCACGGACGGCGACAGCGCCGAGGGCGACAGCGCAGACGCCGAGCGTTCGCCTCGTAAGCCCGCCACGCCCTCGAAGCCCTCCAAGGAGAAGAAGGTCTGACGAAGGTCTGACGCTGAGCGTCGCTTCTGGCCCCCACGGACTTCGCCGTGGGGGCCTTTTCGTCGTCGCTTTGTCGCCGCTGGCCGGAATTAGTTCTTCCGCTCACCGGAAATCTCCCCGCCCTCACCACAAAACCGCAGGTCAGAGAGGTAAGTTCGGCCTTCCTTGCTAGCGGATCACCGCCATTCGTGCGTACCTTCGAGTCATGGAGGGGTGGGGCGAAGGGCCCGTGCCCCTGGGGAAGGGAGCGCTCGAAGAGATGGCTGTCCTGGATACGGCCGCGGCGACACACGCCGCCCACCGCGACAATCACACGCACCGCGATGTGAACGGCGGCTGGCTGCGACCGGCGGTGTTCGGGGCCATGGACGGACTCGTCTCCAACGTGGCCCTGATGACGGGCGTCGCCGGCGGCACCGCCTCCTCGCACGCCATCGTCATAGCCGGCCTCGCCGGCCTCGCGGCGGGCGCCTTCTCGATGGCGGCCGGCGAGTACACCTCCGTCGCCTCCCAGCGCGAACTGGTCCTGGCCGAGCTGGACGTGGAGCGCCGCGAGCTGCGCAAGCACCCGGGCGACGAGCTGGCGGAGCTCGCCGCGCTGTACGTCTCGCGCGGCGTCGAGCCGAAGCTGGCGCGCGAGGTCGCCCGGCAGCTGTCGAAGGACCCCGAGCAGGCGCTGGAGATCCACGCCCGCGAAGAGCTCGGCATCGACCCGTCCGACCTGCCCTCGCCCGCCATCGCGGCCGTGTCCTCCTTCGGCTCCTTCGCGCTGGGCGCCCTGCTGCCCGTCCTGCCGTACCTCCTCGGGGCCACCCAGCTATGGCCCGCGGTGCTGCTGGCGCTGGTGGGGCTCTTCGCCTGCGGGGCCGTCGTGGCCCGGGTGACGGCCCGGTCGTGGTGGTTCAGCGGGCTGCGGCAGCTGGTGCTGGGCGGCGCCGCGGCGGGTGTGACATACCTCCTCGGTATTGCCTTCGGTACCGCCGTCGGGTAATTCTTATGCACGCTTCCGCATAACGTGCGTGTTTCTCCGCGGTTTCAGTTCCTCGGTGACAGGGCACAATCCGGAAGCGCAGCGGGCAACGCCGCCCGTGCTGTGCTGATTCTCGGCGCGGCCGGGCCTGGCGATCCCAGGGATCCGGAGCGCCCGCCCGCCACACCGATGTCCACATGATGGACCGACCCTTCCACTTTTCGAGAAGCGCCCCATCATGTAATTTGCACCAACCTTCTTCAGCGAGGGCCAACGTCGTCCCTCGGCACATGCCTCTGACATGACTGCCAGACGACGACGGGAGCGCCGATGCGCCACGCATCCCACCCCGCCCCGCAGGGGATGTACGACCCGCGCAACGAGCACGACGCCTGTGGCGTGGGCTTCGTCGCGACTCTCACCGGCGAGGCGAGCCACGAGCTCGTGCAACAGGCGCTCACCGTCCTGCGCAACATGGAGCACCGCGGCGCCACCGGCTCCGACCCCGACTCCGGCGACGGCGCGGGCATCCTGCTGCAGGTCCCCGACGCCTTCCTCCGCGAGAGCGCCGGCTTCCCGCTCCCCGAGGCCGGCTCCTACGCCGTCGGCATCGGCTTCCTCCCCGCGGACGACCAGGAGGCGGCCGCCGCCGTCTCGCGCATCGAGACGATCGCCGCCGAGGAGGGCCTGACCGTCCTCGGCTGGCGCGAGGTGCCCGTCGCCCCCGACCTGCTCGGCGCCGGCGCCCGCGCCACCATGCCCGCCTTCCGCCAACTGTTCGTCGGCGACGGTGTGAACACCGGCCTCGCCCTCGACCGCAAGGCCTTCGCCCTGCGCAAGCGCGCCGAGCGCGAGGCGGACACGTACTTCCCCTCGCTGTCCGCCCGCACCATCGTCTACAAGGGCATGCTCACCACCGGGCAGCTGGAGCCGTTCTTCCCGGACCTCTCCGACCGCCGCTGCGCCACCGCCGTCGCGCTGGTGCACTCCCGGTTCTCCACCAACACGTTCCCGAGCTGGCCGCTCGCCCACCCCTACCGCTTCGTCGCCCACAACGGCGAGATCAACACGGTCAAGGGCAACCGCAACTGGATGCGGGCACGCGAATCCCAGCTGGCCAGCGAGCTGTTCGGCGCCGACGGCAACCTCGAGCGGATCTTCCCCGTCTGCACCCCCGACGCCTCCGACTCCGCCTCCTTCGACGAGGTCCTGGAGCTCCTCCACCTCGGCGGCCGCTCGCTGCCCCACAGCGTGCTGATGATGATCCCCGAGGCCTGGGAGAACCACGCCTCCATGGACCCGGCCCGGCGCGCCTTCTACCAGTACCACTCCACCCTCATGGAGCCCTGGGACGGCCCGGCCTGCGTCACCTTCACCGACGGCGCCGTCGTGGGCGCCGTCCTCGACCGCAACGGTCTGCGCCCCGGCCGCTACTGGGTCACCGACGACGGCCTCGTCGTGCTCTCCTCCGAGGTCGGCGTCCTCGACATCGACCCCGCCAAGGTCGTCCGCAAGGGCCGCCTGCAGCCCGGCAAGATGTTCCTCGTCGACACCGAGCAGCACCGCATCATCGAGGACGACGAGATCAAGGCCGCCCTCGCCGCCGAGCAGCCCTACCAGGAGTGGCTGGAGGCCGGCCTGATCGACCTGGCCGACCTCCCCGAGCGCGAGCACATCGTGCACACCCACGCCTCGGTCACCCGCCGCCAGCAGACCTTCGGCTACACCGAGGAAGAGCTGCGCGTCATCCTCGCCCCCATGGCCAAGTCCGGCGCCGAGCCCATCGGTTCGATGGGCACCGACTCGCCGATCGCCGCCCTGTCCGAGCGCCCGCGCCTGCTCTTCGACTACTTCACCCAGCTCTTCGCGCAGGTCACCAACCCCCCGCTGGACGCCATCCGCGAGGAGCTCGTCACCTCGCTGATCTCCTCCCTCGGCCCGCAGCGCAACCTCCTCGACCCCACCGCCGCGTCCTGCCGCAGCGTCACCCTGCCGTTCCCCGTCATCGACAACGACGAGCTCGCCAAGCTCATCCACATCAACGCCGACGGCGACCTGCCGGGCCTGAAGGCCGCCACGCTCTCCGGCCTGTACCGGGTCTCCGGCGGTGGCGAGGCGCTGGCCGCCCGCCTCGCGGCGATGTGCGCCGAGGCCGACGCCGCCATCGCCGACGGCGCCCGCCTCATCGTGCTCTCCGACCGGCACTCCGACGCCGAGCACGCCCCCATCCCGTCCCTGCTGCTGACCTCGGCCATCCACCACCACCTCATCCGCACCAAGCAGCGCACCCAGGTGGGGCTGCTGGTGGAGGCCGGGGACGTCCGCGAGGTCCACCACGTCGCGCTGCTCATCGGTTACGGCGCGGCGGCGGTGAACCCGTACCTGGCCATGGAGTCCGTCGAGGACCTCGTCCGGGCAGGGACGTTCCTGCCGGACCTCGCCCCCGAGGACGCCATCCGCAACCTCATCAAGGCGCTCGGCAAGGGCGTCCTGAAGGTCATGTCCAAGATGGGCATCTCGACGGTCGCCTCCTACCGTGGCGCCCAGGTCTTCGAGGCGGTCGGCCTGGACGAGGACTTCGTCGCGACGTACTTCCAGGGCACGGCCACCAAGATCGGCGGCGCCGGCCTGGACGTCGTCGCCCGCGAGGTCGCGGCCAGGCACACCAAGGCCTACCCCGTCACCGGCGTCCCCGCCAGCCACCGCCGCCTCGACATCGGCGGCGAGTACCAGTGGCGCCGCGAGGGCGAGCCGCACCTCTTCGACCCCGACACCGTCTTCCGGCTGCAGCACTCCACCCGTGCCCGCCGCTACGACATCTTCAAGCAGTACACCCGGCGCGTGGACGAGCAGTCCGAGCGGCTGATGACCCTGCGCGGCCTGTTCTCCTTCAAAAGCGACCGCCCCGCCGTCCCCCTCGACGAGGTCGAGCCGGTCAGCGCCATCGTCCAGCGCTTCTCCACCGGCGCCATGTCCTACGGCTCCATCTCCCAGGAGGCCCACGAGACCCTCGCCATCGCCATGAACCGGCTGGGCGCCAAGTCCAACACCGGTGAGGGCGGCGAGGACCCCGAGCGCCTCTACGACCCCGCACGCCGCTCCAGCATCAAGCAGGTGGCCTCCGGACGCTTCGGCGTGACCAGCGAATACCTGGTCAACTCCGATGACATCCAGATCAAGATGGCCCAGGGCGCCAAGCCCGGCGAGGGCGGCCAGCTGCCCGGCCACAAGGTCTACCCCTGGGTCGCGAAGACCCGCCACTCCACCCCCGGCGTCGGCCTGATCTCGCCGCCCCCGCACCACGACATCTACTCCATCGAGGACCTCGCCCAGCTCATCCACGACCTCAAGAACGCCAACCCCGCCGCCCGCATCCATGTGAAGCTGGTGTCCGAGGTCGGCGTCGGCACGGTCGCGGCGGGCGTCTCCAAGGCCCACGCCGACGTCGTCCTGATCTCCGGCCACGACGGCGGCACCGGCGCCTCCCCGCTGACCTCGCTCAAGCACGCAGGCGGCCCCTGGGAGCTGGGCCTGGCCGAGACCCAGCAGACCCTGCTGCTCAACGGGCTGCGCGACCGCATCGTCGTGCAGACCGACGGCCAGCTCAAGACCGGCCGCGACGTCGTCATCGCCGCCCTGCTGGGCGCCGAGGAGTTCGGCTTCGCGACCGCCCCGCTGGTCGTCTCCGGCTGCGTCATGATGCGCGTCTGCCACCTGGACACCTGCCCCGTCGGCATCGCCACCCAGAACCCCGTCCTGCGCGAGCGCTTCAATGGCAAGGCCGAATTCGTCGTCAACTTCTTCGAGTTCATCGCCGAGGAGGTCCGCGAGATCCTCGCCGAACTGGGCTTCCGCACCCTCGAGGAGGCCGTCGGCCAAGCCCAGCTCCTCGACACCGCCAAGGCCGTCGGCCACTGGAAGGCCCAGGGCCTGGACCTCGAGCCCCTGCTGCACGTGCCCGACCTGCCCGCCGGCGCCGTCCGCCATCGCACCACCGCACAGGACCACGGCCTGGCCAAGGCGCTCGACAACCAGCTGATCAAGCTCGCCGCCGACGCACTCAACACCGTCGGCGCCGAGCAGGCCCAGCCCGTCCGCGCCCAGGTACCCATCCGCAACATCAACCGCACCGTCGGCACCATGCTCGGCCACGAGGTCACCAAGAAGTACGGCGGCGCCGGACTGCCCGACGACACCATCGACATCACCTTCACCGGCTCCGCCGGCCAGTCCTTCGGCGCCTTCCTGCCGCGCGGCGTCACCCTGCGCCTGGAGGGCGACGCCAACGACTACGTCGGCAAGGGCCTCTCCGGCGGCCGGATCGTCGTCCGCCCCGACCGCGGCGCCGACCACCTCGCCGAGTACTCCACCATCGCCGGCAACACCCTCGCCTACGGCGCCACCGGCGGCGAGCTGTTCCTGCGAGGCAGCGTCGGCGAGCGGTTCTGCGTCCGCAACTCCGGCGCCACCGTCGTCTCCGAGGGCGTCGGCGACCACGGCTGCGAGTACATGACCGGCGGCCGCGCCGTCGTCCTCGGAGCCACCGGGCGCAACTTCGCGGCCGGCATGTCCGGCGGCGTCGCCTACGTCGTCGACCTCGACCCCGACAACGTCAACAAGGAGCTGGCCGCCGCCGTCGACACCCTCGACGCCGACGACCGGCAGTGGCTGCACGACGTGGTGCGCCGCCACCACGAGGAGACCGCCTCCACCGTCGCGGCGAGCCTCCTCGCCGACTGGGACACGGCCGTGACCCGCTTCAGCAAGGTCATGCCGACCACGTACAAGGCAGTGCTCGCCGCCAAGGACGCCGCCGAGCGAGCCGGTCTCTCCGAGACCGAGACCCACGAGAAGATGATGGAGGCGGCGACCCATGGCTGACCCGAAGGGCTTTCTGACCACCGACCGCGAGGTCGCCCGCACCCGTCCCGTCGCCGAACGCGTCCGCGACTGGAACGAGGTCTACGTCCCCGGCTCCCTGCTGCCCGTCATCTCCAAGCAGGCGAGCCGCTGCATGGACTGCGGCATCCCGTTCTGCCACAACGGCTGCCCGCTCGGAAACCTCATCCCCGAGTGGAACGACTACGCCTACCGCGAGGACTGGGGCGCCGCCTCCGAGCGGCTGCACGCCACCAACAACTTCCCCGAGTTCACCGGGCGGCTGTGCCCCGCGCCGTGTGAGTCCGCGTGCGTCCTCGGCATCAACCAGCAGCCCGTCACCATCAAGAACGTCGAAGTCACCATCATCGACAAGGCCTGGGACACCGGCGACGTCACCCCGCAGCCGCCCGAGCGCCTCTCCGGCAAGACCGTCGCCGTCATCGGCTCCGGCCCCGCCGGACTCGCCGCCGCCCAGCAGCTGACCCGCGCCGGCCACACGGTCGCCGTCTACGAACGCGCCGACCGCATCGGCGGACTGCTGCGCTACGGCATCCCCGAGTTCAAGATGGAGAAGCGCCACATCAACCGCCGCATCGAGCAGATGCGCGCGGAGGGCACCAAGTTCCGCACCGAGGTGGAGATCGGCCGCGACATCGACGCCGCCAAGCTGCGCAAGCGCTACGACGCCGTCGTCATCGCCGCCGGCGCCACCACCTCCCGCGACCTGCCCGTCCCCGGCCGCGACCTGGCGGGCATCCACTTCGCCATGGAGTACCTGCCGCTGGCCAACAAGGTGCAGGAGGGCGACCTCACGGTCTCCCCGATCACCGCCGAGGGCAAGCACGTCGTCGTCATCGGCGGCGGCGACACCGGCGCCGACTGCGTCGGCACCGCCCACCGCCAGGGCGCCGCCTCCGTCACCCAGCTGGAGATCATGCCCCGGCCGGGGGAGGAGCGGAACGCGAACCAGCCCTGGCCGACCTTCCCCATGCTCTACAAGGTCACCTCGGCCCACGAGGAGGGCGGCGAGCGGGTCTACTCCGTCTCCACCACCCGCTTCGAGGGCGATGAGGACGGCAACGTCCAGTGGCTGCACCTGGTTGAGGTCGCGTTCGTCGACGGCAAGCTCGAGCAGAAGCCCGGCACCGAACGTCGCATCCCCGCCCAGCTCGTCACCCTCGCGATGGGTTTCACCGGGACCGATCGACAGAACGGTCTCGTCGAGCAGTTCGGCCTCGCCCTGGACGAGCGCGGCAACATCGCCCGTGACACCGACTACGCCACCAACGTCCCCGGTGTGTTCGTCGCCGGCGACGCGGGCCGCGGCCAGTCACTCATCGTCTGGGCCATCGCCGAGGGCCGCTCCGCCGCCCGCGGCGTGGACCGCTACCTGACCGGAACCAGCACCCTGCCCGCCCCGGTCAGGCCGACGGACCGCGCGCTCAGCGTCTGACCCCCCGGCCGCCGAGCACGCGGCCCGCCCTACCCGGCGCCTGCCTCACCTCCCCGGCCGAGGCAGGCGCCGTTCCACGATGGTTCGCGACGATCCGGCGGGGACCGCCGGACCGTCAGTCGGCGGAGCGCACCGACACGTCGCTGAACACCACCCGGGCGTCCTCCGTGTACGCCCCGACGTTGCCCCGCAGATACGGGCGCTCCTTGTCCTCGTAAGCCACCAGGCCCCGCCCGTCCACGCTCACCTCTATCCGGGCCCCGCGCTGCCCGACCCGCACGTCCGACCACTTGCCCACCGGGAACCGCTCCGCGCCGGTCGCCAGGAACCGCTGCCCGCCGGGATAGGCGGGGTCGCGCTTGCCCAGCTCCCAGCCGTTGGGCTTGAGCGTGATGTAGTAGAAGTGCTCCGGGTCGGTGTAGCCCCACACCAGCCACGGCACCTCCCACGGGTTGGGCTCGGGGGTGCGCAGCTGGGCCTCCGTGCGCATGCGCGCGCGGTAGTCGACGTCCCCGTACCGCTCGGTGGAGACGATCAGCCCCGCGTGGGTCTCCTCCGGCACCTTGGCGGGCTGGGGGGAGAGGGCCAGGCCGTCGTGGCGGCCGATGTTCACTCCGTGGCCGTCGAAGACCGACCGCCAGGGGCCGTGGACCGATCCCTCGGCCCACGGCCTCGCCGGCTCTCCGCTGTCTTCCCACATGGTGCTCACGGCCAGTGCGATGCCCGCCACCACGGCGGCCGCGAGCACGGCGAGGGCGAGAAGCCGGCGATCTCTCGTCATGCCGTCGAGTATGACCCCGGACCATCGGGCTGTGGGGCGATCACGGCATCGGATACGGCCACCGCTTCTGCGTCGGCGCCGAAGTCCTCCGCCAGCTGCGCCACGATGCGCTCCGTGGCCCGACCGTCACCGAAGGGGTTGCCGGCCGTCGCCATCCGCCGGTACTCCTCCTCGTCGTCCAGCAGGTGTACGGCCGCGTCGAGGATGGCCTGCGGTTCGGTGCCGACCAGCTTGGCCGCGCCCGCCTCGACGGCCTCGGGCCGCTCGGTGGTGGTCCTCAGGACCAGGGCCGGCTTGCCGAGGCTGGGGGACTCCTCCTGGATGCCGCCCGAGTCGGTCAGCACGAGGTCGCAGCCGGCGAGCGTGGCGGAGAAGTCGACGTAGCCCAGCGGCTCGACGACGCGGATGTGGGGGTGGCCGGTCAGCTCCGGCAGCAGGGCCTCGCGGACGGCGGGGCTCTTGTGCAGCGGCAGGACGAGCTCCACGTCGCCGCGGTCGGCGAGTTGCCGCAGGGCCTTGCCCATGGCCCGCATCTTGTCGCCCTGGTTCTCGCGGCGGTGCAGGGTGACCAGGACGCGCCGCAGGTCGGTGCGGAAGAGATTGGTGCCGGTGTCCTGTTCGAGGACCCACAGCAGGTTGTCGATGACGGTGTTGCCGGTGACGAACACCTCGGCGTCCGGCACCCCTTCGGCGGTCAGGTGGCCGGCGGCGCGCGGGGTGGGCGCGAAGTGCCAGCGGGCCATGCGCCCGATGAGGCGCCTGTTGAGCTCCTCGGGAAAGGGGTTGTCCAGCACCCCGGTGCGCAGCCCGGCCTCGACGTGGGCGACGGGGATGTGCTCGTAGAAGGCGGCGAGGGCGCCGGTCAGGGCGGAGGTGGTGTCGCCCTGGACGACCACGACGTCGGGGCGCTGCTCGCGGACGACCTCGCCCAGGCCGTCCACGAGACGGGCGGTGAGGGTGGACAGCTCCTGCCGCTCCCGCATGACGTCGAGTTCGACGGCCACCTCGACCTGGAGGAGTTCGAGCATCTGGTGGAGCATCTCGCGGTGCTGGCCGGTGGTGACGACGATGGGGTCGAAGAGCGGTGAGGCGGCCATGGCGCGGGCGAGCGGCGCGAGCTTGATGGCTTCCGGCCGGGTGCCCAGCACGAGCATGGCGCGTACGGGCGTGGCGATGACGTTCGGGGACATGGGTCTCCCTAGAAGTACCTTTGCTTGGCTGATGATTGGGGGCGCTGCCGGTCCTCCGGTGGGCGCGCGCCGGTTCTGCGGCGCGCGCGGTGCCGGCGTCAGGTGCGCGCGGTCTTGAGCCAGGTCTGCTTGCCGGTGAGCATCCGCCACAGGCCCCACCATCCGGCGGCGAACCAGATGTAGCCGTAGAGGACGAACACGTGGGAGAGCAGAATCGCGCGGACGAGCCCGAGTCCTCGCTCGCGCCGGGAGTAGACCCAGCCGTAGGCGTACGCCGCCGTGAAGGACAGCACGTACGGGCCGGCGATCCACATGGGCGAGATGAGCGCGTGTCCGGCCTGGATGGAGCCGATGACGGTGCCGGCCGTGGCGACGAGGAAGGACAGCGGCAGCAGTGAGGTGAGCAGGATCAGCACGGGGCTGGAGAGGTGGTACAGCAGGTCCACGGCGGCCTTGGTGGGCACCTCGCGCAGGATCAGCGGGACCAGCCCGGCCGACTGCAGGTGGCCCTGGAACCAGCGGGAGCGCTGGCGCACGAGCCGGCGGACGTCGAGCACGGCCTGCTGGGAGACCGCGGCGGTGGTGCAGTGCTGGTTGGTCCAGCCGCGGGCGATGAGGCGCACCCCGAGGTCGAGGTCCTCGGTCAGGGAGTCGCTCCATGGTCCCCTGCCGCTTCCGTCGCCGAGGGTGTCCAGCGCGGAGAGCCGCATGAACTGGCCGTTGCCGCCCATGCCGACGCTGCCGAAGTAGCGGCGGGCGGACTGGAAGATGTCGCCGTAGATGACGAATTCCATGTCCTGGAGCCGGGCGAGCAGGCCTTTGTGCCGGTTGTACATGCGCACGCCGACCTGGGTGGCGCCGGTGCGCGGGTCGTCGAAGTAGGGGTCGACCGCCTGGACGACATGAGGATCGAGCCGGCCGTCGGCGTCGACGACGCAGACGATGACGTCGCTCGGGTCGCGGCCGTCGAGGAGGCCGGATTCCCGCAGGTGGCGGATGCCGTCGTTGAGGGCGGCGCCCTTGCCCTTGCGGGCGTTGGGAAGGTGGCGCTGCAGCAGCCGGACCCGGTCGGGGTCGGCGGCGCGGGCGATGGCGGCCGTGCGGTCGTCGGAGGCGTCGTCGATGACCAGGGCCATGAAGTTTCCGGCCGGCAGGGCGGTGATGCGGGCCAGGCTCTCGGCGAGAACCTTCTCCTCGTTCAGACAGGCGAGGAGGAAGACGTAGAGACGTTCGGCGCGTGGGCCGCGGTCGCGGCGGACGCGACGTCTGGAGAGGACGAAGAGGGTGCTGTTGTAGCACCCGGCCATCACGATGATGGCGATGCTGGACCACAGCAGGACTTCGGTGATCATCAACGGTCACCGGAGCTTCGGAGCACGAACCAGAATTTGGCCGAAAGAAGTACGGCGGCTATCGCGCAGTAGAGCAGGAAACCTGCCCCCGCCGCTTCCTGCAGTCCCCTGGCAAAGGGTATGCCCGGCATAACTTCTGGGGCTGCCGTCAGCCCGGCCAAAGGCAGGACTGTCCCCAGAGCGGGTTTTCCGTACATGAGTTCCCCCCGGATTCCGCCTCGCTTGAGGCGTGCGCTGGGAAGGTATCAGACCGAGCGACCTGTTCAGTCCTTCATGGTGAGAGATGTTGAATCGGAACAGTAAATTCTGTGTACCAACCGGTAGTTATGCCTGCTGGTGACAGTGGTGTGACTGATGGGATCTTTGGTCTGCACCAATTTGGTTGTCATTTATTGAACGGTCCGGACCAGGGCTGTCTATTGACACCCCCTCCAGAGGGCCACAAGAATCAGCCAACTGTCGGGACCCGCCCCCTACGGGGGAAGGAATCGACAACAGCTGGTCAACCAGGGGGGAACAACAATGGAAAACATGCGAGGGAGAGCGGGGATTTCCCGGCTCTCGCTCATCCTGGCCCTCATCGCCGCCCTGCTGGGCGGCGTCGCGCTTTCCACGGGCGCCGAGGCCGCGATAGGCCGGGACGACAAACCCCGGCCCCCGCACGGACTCAAGGGCATCAGCTCCGCCTCGCTCTCGGGGGCGAGCACCAACGACCTCAAGGCCTGGGCGAGCAGCCGTCTCGCGAACGACCGCAAGCGCCGCGCCGGCACGCTGACCATCAGCCCCGCGCCCGCCCCGAAGACGACCGTCACCGCCGCCGGCCCCCAGGCGCTCGCCGCCGCGGCCGGTCCCTCGGCGCTCGTCCTCTACGACACGACCGGCCCCTACGGCCACCTCGGCGAGCTCTACGCCATGGCGGTCTCCAACCTCGCCGGCCACTTCGGCACCGTCACCGCCAAGCCGGTCTCCGCCTACACCGCGGGCATGGTGGAGCAGTACACCTCCACCTACTACATCGGCTCCACCTACTACGGCGGTACGCTGCCCGACGCCATCCCCGCCGCCTTCTACCAGGACGCGCTGAAGACCACCAAGCCCGTCAACTGGATCGGCGACAACATCTGGGGCATGGCCAACGCGGTCGGCGTGGAGAACTTCAAGAAGAAGTACGGCTGGGACCCGACCAACTCGTTCTTCGAGACCAACGGCAACGTCGGCAACGTCAACCAGGTCACGTACAAGAACCAGACGCTGACCCGGAAAATCCCCACCGGCTTCGACGGCGGCGTGCTGCACCCCGCGGTCTCCGACGGCCCGGACTACCCCGACATCACCGAGATCGCCCAGGCCAAGGACGCCAACAGCGGGGCGACCTTCCCCTGGGCCCTGCGCTCCGGCAACCTCACGTACGTGGGGGAGATCCCCTTCAGCTACGTCTCCGAGGCCGACCGCGTCATCGTCTTCGAGGACCTGCTCTTCGACGGCCTGGCCCCCGCGACCGCCGAGCGCCACCGGGCGTTCGTGAGGCTGGAGGACATCAGCCCCGACGCCGACCCGGCGAAGCTGCGGGCGATGGCCGATTACCTCTACTCGCAGAAGATCCCCTACGGGATCAACGTCATCCCGGTGTACACCGACCCCAAGGGCGCCTACAACAACGGCGTGCCCAAGACGGTCACCCTGGCCCAGGCCCCGCAGGTCGTCTCGGCGCTGAAGTACATGATCCAGCGCGGCGCCGTCCTGATGAACCACGGCTACACGCACCAGTACAAGAACGTCAACAACCCCTACACCGGGGTCACGGGTGACGACTTCGAGTTCTTCCGCGCCCACGTCGACGCCGCCGACAGCGTCATCTACGACGGGCCGGTCCCCGAGGACTCCACCGTCTGGGCGCAGTCCAGGGTGACGTCCGCCCTCGCCGCCTTCACGGCCGCGGGCCTGCCTAAGCCCACGCTGTGGACGACGCCGCACTACGCGGCCTCGGCCACCGACTACCGGGTCTTCGGCCAGAACTACACCGCGCGGCTGGAGCGTTCGCTGTACTTCGCCGGGACGCTCAGCGGCGGAACGGTGAACTCCAGCCGATACATCGGGCAGTTCTTCCCGTACGCGGTCAAGGACGTCTACGGTACGACCGTGCTTCCCGAGAACATCGGCAACTACGAGCCCGTGCCCTACAACAACCACCCGGCGAGGCTGCCGGCCGACCTCATCGCGTCGGCCAAGGCCAACCTGGCCGTCCGTGACGGCGTGGCCAGCTTCTTCTACCACCCGTACTACGACGTGGAGCCGCTGAAGCAGACGGTCGAAGGCATCCGTGCCCTCGGCTACACCTTCGTGGCCCCCGCGGCTCTCACCCAGTGAACGCGATGAGGAGGACGGCCGCCGCGCTGGCGGCGGTGGCCGTCCTCTTCGTCGCCGGGTGCTCCTCGTCCGGCGACGGTGACGGCGACCCCGGACCCGGCCCCACGGGCGGCGACCGGAGCGGCCGGCCCGACGACAGGAAGGTGAGCGGAGTGCGGGGCGTCACGCTTCCCTCGTGGAACACCGACGACTACAGCAGTCCCCAGGCGGGAACGTATCTGCGCCAGATCGCCGCCACCGGCGCCCGGTGGGTGACCTTCACGCCGACCTGGTACCAGGACCGCGTCACCGACTCGGCCATGCGCACCACCGGCGAGACCGCCGCCGACGACAGCCTGCGCCACATCATCCGCCTCGCCCACGAGGCGGGGCTCAAGGCCATGGTCAAGCCCCATGTGGACCTGACCAAGGGCGGTGACCGCGCCGAGATCCGCCCCCGCGACCGGGACGCCTGGTTCGACGCGTACCGGCGCTTCATCACCCACTACGCGCGGCTGGCCCAGGACACGGGCGTCGAGCAGTTCTCGGTCGGCACCGAGCTCGCGGGCACCTCGCAGGACGGCGAACGCTGGGGCCGGACCATCGCCGCGGTCCGCGAGCGCTACAAGGGCCCGCTGACGTACGCCGCCAACTACGACGAGTACCAGAAGATCCCCTTCTGGAAGGACCTCGACGTCATCGGTATCGACGCGTACTGGCCGCTGGCGGACAAGGCGACGACGGACACGGCCCGGCTGCGGCAGGCCTGGCAGCCGATCACCGAGGAGCTCGCCGCCTTCTCGCAGCGACAGCACCGCAAGATCCTCTTCACCGAGGCCGGTTACGTCAGCCAGCGCGGCACGACCACCGCCCCCTTCTCCTGGACGGTCAGCAAGCGCGACGGCGAGGAGGAACAGGCCGCCGCGTACGAGGCGCTGCTCGCCGCGTTCGACGGCAAGCCCTGGTGGGCGGGCGTGTGCTGGTGGATGTGGGACGACTGGCCGGACAGCGGCGAGACCGCGAAGAGGCTGTCGTACACGCCGCACGGAAAGCCGGCGGAGAAGATCCTGCGCAAATGGTGGGCGCGTTCGTGAACCGCTAGGTGTCGCACTCCAGCACCGTCCGGCACAGCGCGCACCGCGCCCGCAGCCGCCCGCGCACCGGCACCCGGATGCGCTGATGGCACGTCGGGCAGGGGAAGCTGACCCGTAGCGGATCGGCGCCCTCGAAGGCGTACCCGGCGCCGGCGGGCGCGGTGCGTGTGCGCCGGTCCCGGGCGTACCGGTGGTGCCCCAGCCGGCCGGCGGCCGCCAGCGGGGGGCGGCGCGCGTCCCGGTGCGCGCACTCCCGCCCCCGTACGTACGCGTCGTAGGCCTGCGGGCTGGTGAACCACGGCGAGGGGTCCTCGTCGAAGGCGAGGGCGCGCTTGGCGAGGACGTAGCCGAACTCCTCGGGCGTGAGGTAGCCCAGCTTCTGCGTCGAGACCGAGGACTCCCGGTAGGCGTCCAGCAGCAGCCACCCCGCGCCGAGGTAGGCGGCGGCGGTGTCGGTGAGGATCTCGTTGTCGCGTGTGCCGGGGAACTCCAGGCCGAGCCGGTGCAGGTAGACGTGCATCACCTCGTGCGAGAGCGCGGCGCCGATGTCGCGGCGGTGGGTCTTGAAGCGGGCGTTGAGCTCGATGAAGTACTCCGGTCCCGCCGCGAGTTCGACGTTTCCGGCGTGCCGCATCTCCCGGAAGCTGACGATCATTCGGGCGTCGGGCAGGCGCAGATGCCGGACCATCTCACCGGCGACGCGCTGGACGCCCAGGTAGGGGTCCTCGTCGTCGGAGAAGGCGACGCCGGCCGGCGGCACGCTCGCCTCGAAGGAGCGCACTCCGTCGTAGGAGAGCCGCTTGTACAGCGCCGTGATCGCCGACCGCACGGTCTCCAGGTGCGGGAAGCCGTGCTCGATCGCGATGTCCGAGCCCACGCGTGACCACCCCCGTGCGGTTGCCGGTGCCCTTCCACTGTACGGGCGGCGGGCCTTCGCCGACTGGCCGAAAACGCGGCTAGATCACGGGTGTCACCCGGCCCGATAATCGCCAAGCGCATTGTCATGAGCCCTACAAGGACCCCCACCGTCCGGCCGTGCGGTGCGCACAACCTCCCACGAAAGGAAGACCGTTGCGCAACTACCTCAAGGTGCTCAGAAGATGCACCGCAGTGGGCGCGGTCGCCCTCGCCGCGTTCAGCCTCCAGCCCTCCTCCGCCCAGGCCCAGGACCCCGAGCCCCGGCCCGGTCCCAGCGTCGTCGGCGGCGTGCCCGCCACCCAGGGCGAGTTCCCCTTCATGGTGCGGCTGTCCATGGGCTGCGGCGGCGCCCTCTACACCCAGCAGATCGTCCTGACCGCCGCGCACTGCGTGAACGGCAGCGGCGCCAACACCTCCATCACCGCCACCGCGGGCGTCGTGGACCTCCAGTCCTCCCAGGCCGTCAAGGTCAAGTCCACCCGCGTCCTGCAGGCCCCCGGCTACAACGGCGTCGGCAAGGACTGGGCGCTCATCAAGCTCGCCCAGCCGATCAACCTGCCCACCCTCAAGATCGCCGACACCACCGCCTACAACGAGGGCACCTTCACCGTCGCCGGCTGGGGCGCCACCCGCGAGGGCGGCCCGCAGCAGCGCTACCTGCAGAAGGCCGAGGTCCCCTACGTCGACGACGCCACCTGCGAGGGTGCCTACGGCGGCAGCCTCACCCCCGGCGAGGAGATATGCGCCGGCTTCCTGGAGAAGGGCGGCGTGGACACCTGCCAGGGCGACTCCGGCGGCCCGATGTTCCGCAAGGACAACGCCGGCGCCTGGATCCAGGTCGGCATCGTCAGCTGGGGCCAGGGCTGCGCACGCCCCGGCTACCCCGGCGTCTACACCGAGGTGAGCACCTTCGCCTCGGCCATCAGGTCGGCCGCCGCCGGCCTGGGCGGCTGAGCCCGTCCCCCGGCCCGTACCCCACCCGCACCCGACCGCCCGTACCGGTCCGGCAGGCCGTCCGCTGACCCGGACGGCCCAGCCCCGGTACGGGCCCCGACGGCCCGTCCACGCACCCCGCCCGCCCCGGCCCCGACCGCCGGGCACCGCACTTTGGTATGACGCGGACGGGCCCCGGTCATCCTTTCGGCCGAGACGAGAATGGTCGGACAGTCGAGGTGTGCGGCACATAAACGTCCGTAACGTGAAGGCGTGCCCCCGGAAGCCCGGCGGCCACCGCCAGAGCCGACCGTTACGGAAAGGCACCTCCCGTGTCCGTGAAGTCCCGCATCGCCGCCGCCACCGTCCTCACCGCCGCCGTCGCGGCCGTGGCGTACCCGACGGCGAGCGCCTTCGCGGCGGACCAGCGCGACCACGACACCCGCCCCGGGCACACCACGGTCCAGCACGTACGGCTGCCCGACGGCAGCCGGGCCAGCCTGACCTCCGGCGACGGCCGCACGAGCGTGACCGTCACCAGCCACGGCAAGCAGCAGCGCACCTTCGACACCGGCCGCCCCAGCGCCGACCTCGACCGGCTCCACCTGCGCATCCTCGGCGGCGACAGCCCCCGCCCCACCCTGCGCGCCCGGCTCGACGGCAGCAGCCTGACCCACTACTACGACTTCGCCTCCGGAACCCTGCGCCACACCCCCGAGGCGTCCGGCACCACCCCGGCGGCCACCACGGCCGCCCACCGCACCGCCGCCGCCGGGCAGGCCGACACCAAGACCGACGCCCGCCGCACGGCCGGCACGGGCAAGCCGCCCCACCACTCGACCGGCAACCCCGTCAAGCGCGTCGTCGAGGCCGGCCAGGTGATCAAGGCCAGCCACGACGTCGGCGACGTCGGCACCCCCGTCGTCGCGGGCGGCGTCGCCCTGCTGGCCGCCGGCGCCGGCGCCTACGGCGTACGCGTCGCGCTGCGCCGCAGCGGCCGCACCGCGGACTGACGGGCGCCGGCCGCGCCCGTGCCGCCCCTGCGGTTGCGGCACCCGCGCACCCCCGGTGACATGGAGGGGCGCCCGCACGGGCGGGGCTCCGCGAGCACCGAACCCTTATCCGGGAACCTCCGAAGCCTGACAGGAGCGAGGGCACAGCATGGCGATCACCGTGGTCATCGCGGACGACCAGGAGATGGTCCGCACCGGCTTCCGGATGATCCTGGAGAGCCAGCCCGACATCGAGGTCGTGGCCGACGTCGTCGACGGCGAGGCCGCCCTGGAGGCCGTAGAGCGTCACCGGCCCGACGTCCTCCTCCTCGACATCCGCATGCCCAAGCTGGACGGCCTCGAGGTCACCCGCCGCCTGTCCGCCCTCTCCGCCGCCCACCCCGAGCACGGCCAGCGCCCCCGCATCGTCATCGTCACCACCTTCGACCTCGACGAATACGTGCACACCGCCCTGCGCAACGGCGCCTCCGGCTTCCTCCTGAAGGACGCCAGCCCCGCCATGCTGGTCGAGGCCGTCCACGCCGCCGCCGTCGGCGACTCCCTCATCTCACCCGCGATCACCGTGCGGCTGCTGCGCGACATGGCCCCGGCCGGCTCCGCCCCGAGCACCGTCAGGCAGCCCTCCGAACCGCTCACCGACCGCGAGGCCGACGTCGTGCGCTGCCTGGCCCGCGGGGCCACCAACGCCGAGATCGCCGGTGAACTGTTCGTCTCCCTGTCCACGGTCAAGACCCACCTGGCCAACGTGCAGCTCAAGCTCGACGCCCGCAACCGTGTCGAGATCGCCGCCTGGGCATGGGAGAGCGGACTGGCCGCGGGCGGCACGTGAACAGATGGGCCGCATGGGCCGCCCGCCACCCCCGCGGAACGGCAGCCGCCAAGGCCGGCCTCGGGGTCGTCCTGCTCTGCCTCGTCGCCCTCGAGGGCATCGCCCTGGCCCGCCAGCCCAGCCGGCCGCACGCCATCGTCCTGGCCTCCGGCGTCCTGGTCTGCCTGTGCGCCGTGCCCTACAGCTGGATCACCCTGAACGTACGGGCGTCCATCGCCGTCGCCGTCTCCTGGACCGCCTCCGCCGCCCTGATGGCCGGACAGCACCCCACGATCGTGTGGGGCATGGGCGAGGACGTTGCCCTGCTCGTCCTGCTCACCCTCGTCGTCAGCCGCTCCTCCCGCCGCGTCGCCGCCGTCCTGGGCCCGATGCTCGCCCTCGCCATCGTCGCCGCGCCCATGCGCGACCTCAACCCCGAGTGGTTCACCGCCCTGTTCACGGTGCTGACCGTCGTCGTGGGCAGCTACTCCCTGCTACTGCGCGGCCAGTCCGCGCGGCGCGTGCGCGACATGGCCGCCGTGCGTACGGCCGAACGCCTGGAGCTGGCCCGCGAGCTCCACGACCTCGTCGCCCACCACATCACCGGCATCGCCGTGCAGGCCCAGGCCGCCCGCTTCACCGCCCTGGAAGGCCCGGCCGCCGCCAGGGCCTTCGAACGCATCGAGACCTCCGCGAGCGAGGCGCTGGGCGCGATGCGCCGCCTGGTGGGCGTCCTGCGGGAGGGCGAGGCCGAGACCGAGCCCGTCGCCGGCCTCCCGGAGGTGCGCGAACTGACCGAGGCGTTCGCCCGCACCGGACCACCCGTCGCCCTTTACATCGAGCGGGGCATGGAAACCTGGATCCCCGGAGACGTCGCCGCCGGCGTCCACCGCGTCGTCCGCGAGGCCCTCACCAACGTCCGCAAGCACGCCGCCGACGCCACGGCCGTACGGATCGGGGTGCGCGGCGTCCCCGCGGGCGTCGAGCTGCGCATCGCGGATGACGGCAAGCGGGCCGCGGGCCTGGCCGAGCAGGCCCGGGGCGGGGGATTCGGCCTCGTCGGGCTCGCCGAGCGCGCCAAGGCCATGGGCGGCGCGCTGACGGCGGGCCCCGCCCCGGAGGGCGGATGGCAGGTGACGGCGCTGTTCCCGGTGGACCGGGCGGCCTGACCGGGCCGGCCGGGCAGCGTTCGCCGGGGGCTCAATCCGCCGACGGCGCAAAGCCTTGGAGCGGGCCGGCGCCGCTGCCTAGCCTCACGCCATGGAGACCGTACAAGTAACCCCCCACATCTGGATGTTCACCTTCACCGCGGGCCAGGCCTACGCGGTGCGCATGCGAGACGGCGCCGGCTGGGCGCTGGTCGACGCCGGGCTGCCGGGCAACGAGCAGCGGATCCTGGACGCCCTGGCGGATCTGGGGGCCCGCCCCGAGGAGGTCAAGGACATCGTGCTGACCCACTTCCACCTGGACCACAGCGGGTCCGCGGCCGCCCTGGCGGCGGCCACCGGGGCCAGGGTGCTGGCGGGCGCCCCCGACGCGCCCGTCATCCGCGGAGAGGTTCCCGGGCCGCCGCCGGTGCTGGAGGACTGGGAGGTGCCCCTGTGGGACTCGGTGCAGGCCGGCCTGGGGGACGTACCGCCCGCCGCGCCGTGCCGGGTGGACCGCGAGCTCGCCGACGGTGACGTCCTGGACTGGGGCGAGGAGGTGCGGGTCCTCGCCGTGCCCGGGCACACCGACGGCAGTGTCGCGCTGCACCTGACGTCGTCCGGCGTGCTGTTCACGGGCGACACCATCGCCAATCACCCGCACGTGATTCTGGGCGTCTTCAACACCGACCGCCGCCAGGCCCTCGCGTCCTTCCACCGTCAGGCCGAGCTCGACGTTCAAACGGCCTGTTTCGGTCATGGTGCGCCGATAGTCGGCGGCGCGGGCGAGGCCCTGCGGGAGGCGGCGGCCGGGCAGCCCGTGGCCTAGGCCGCGGACGACTGCCCGTAGCAGAGGCAGAAGGGGTGCCCGGCCGGGTCGGCGAAGACCCGGAAGCCGCTCTTCTGGCCGCCGCTGTCGTGGAGGAACGTCGCACCGAGGGCGATGACCTCCTCCTGCGCCCGCTCCACGTCCTCACGCGTGTCGACGTCGAAGTCCAGGTGCATCTGCTGCGGGTGACCCGGGTCGGGCCAGCGGGGCGGGTGGTACTCGCCCTGCACCCCCTGGAAGGCGATGCGCCGGCGGGTGACCGGGTCGGTCAGCCAGACCCACTCCGGGTCGCCCTCGTCGCCCTCGACCCGCCAGCCGAGGATCGCGGAGTAGAAGCGGGCCAGGGCCGACGGGTCGGGGCAGTCGATGACGGTGCACTGCAATGTGGCGATCATGAACTCATGATGCCGTGCCGCACAGCGCGGGGGAACGACGGCCGGGCCGTCCCCGCACGGGCGAGCCGCGCCTAGGAACGACGCTCCAGCGCGTCGAAGAAGCGGACGATCTGCGGCTCGGCCTCCTTGAACGTGCCGAAGTGGTCGGCCTTGCCATGGTCGATCACCGGCACCTTCACACCGTTGCGCGCCAACTGGCGAGCACAGCTGCGCGAGTTCGCGATCGGCACATCCGTGTCACCGCCCGCCGCGTGCAGCCGCACCGGCACGTCCGGCTTCCACGCGCAGGTGCCGTCCTGGGCCCGCATCGCCTCCAGCAGGGCCCCCGACGGATGCTGCAGCTTCTCCCGGAACCCGTCCGTGATCAGTTGATCCACCGTCGCGGGAAGCGCCTTGAAGATCTCCTCCTCCGTGTGACGGCTGTCGAAGAGCGCGTCGACGACGCCCGCGTACGGCTGCTTGAAGGCCTCGGCCGGGTCCTTGTAGAGCGGGCGCAGCCGGTTCTGCGCCGTGAGGTAGTACGAGAGGTAGAAGACGGCACTGGTCTGGTTGACCCTGCCGTCGAAGATGCCGGGCATCTCCGCGTTCTCGAGGTCGTACGGACCGGCCACCGGCGCGAGGCCACGGAGGCGGAAGTGCCGGTCGGCGCCGCCCGCCAGGGCCTTCCCGAGCGCCATGGCCACCTGCCCGCCCTGGGAGAAGCCCGTGCCGTACACATCGCCGTTCAGCGGCCGGCCCAGCCGCTGCGCGGCCGTCCGCGAGGCCCGCAGCATGTCCAGCGAAGCGGTCACGGAGGACGCGGTGTCCATGTACGGGTGCCGGCCGGGCCCCTTGCCGAGCCCGAGATAGTCGGGGGCGGCGACCGCACGCCCCGCCGAGGCGTGCAGATACGGCGACAGCCGCCCGAAGCCCTCGCCCACGGAGGGCGCGTAGTCGCGGTTGGCCATGGTGCCGTGCGTCTCGGCGACCAGAGACAGCGTGCGCCCACCCCCCTCGGGCAGCACGAACAGGCCCGTGGCGGTCGTGGGCGCACCCTGCGCGGTGACCGTCCGGTACGTGAGCCGGTACGCCCGTACGCCATGGACGGCCCGCGACGCGTCGATCTCCGCCTTGCCCAGGAACGCGGCCACCTCGTCGCGGCTCACAGTGGCGACGGGCGTCACCGACAGCAGCGCGCCCCGCTCGCCGTGCTGCCGCGCGGACGCGGCCTTCCCGGAGGGCTCCGCCGCCACCGCGGGCGCCGCCCCCAGAGCCGCCACGACGAGGGCCGTGGCGACCGCCACACCCCGCCGCCCCATGGAACTGCCCCTGCCCGAACGCCCGTTGCCGATGCCGTTGATCATCATGGACACGACCCTAGGCGGCACCGCACCGCGACCGCCCCCTCCCTGAGAAGGGCCGCCCTCCGGCCCACCCCTAGGGGACGGATCGTTCCCGCAGCCGAGACGACGCCCCACCCCACCGGATCGCGTTAGTCCAACACCGCACCCCCCTTTGTCCATGGGCACCCCCACCACATCCGCCCCACAGTGACGCCGTGACCGCAGAAACCACGGGCCCCAGCAGACGGACCGTCGTCGTCACCACCGCCCTCGCCGGCCTCGGCACCTCCCTGGCCCCCACCGCCCACGCCGCCGCCGCGCCGACCGAGGCCGTACTGCGCTCCGACACGCTCGACGTCCGCGTCGACACCCGCTTCCCGCGCATCGTGTCCTACACCGACCGCGCCCACGGCGCCGTCCTGTACGGCCAGGAGGACCCCGTCACCTCCCTGCTGATCGACGGCGTCGAACACACCCCCCAGGTCACCTCCTCCACCGGCACCGCCCACGCCACCTACCGCCTCACCCTCGGCCCCACCCGCATCGACGTCGAGATCCGCGTCGACGGCCCCCGCGTGCACTGGCGCGTCACCCGCATTGCCGACACCCCCGCCCTACGCGTGGGCACCCTCGACATCCCCACGCTCGCCTTCCTCTCCGTACGCAGCACCCAGCCCCACGCCACCCTCCTCGCCGCCCGCATCCACCTGGACGCGGCAGCCGACGGCGACACCCTCGTACGACCCACCCCCCGCACCCCCGCCGACCCGGCCCCCACCGGCTGCGCCTACGCCGTCGTCAGCACCGGCGAACTCGCCGCCGCCCTCGAGACCAACACCGTCCACGACAAGCCGGACGCCACCTCCTCCTGGGAGAACGGCCGCCTCCGCCGGCAGACCCTGACCCGCACCGGCTACACCAAGGCCCAGCTCACCTGCGGCCAGTGGACCCACCGCGCCGCCACCGCCCCCCTGACCACCACCGAACCCCTGCCCTACGCCACCGTCATCGTCACCGGCGACCGCAACGGCGACGGCACCGCCGACTGGCAGGACGCCGCCATCGCGATGCGCGACATCATGACCGAACCCCTCGGCGCCCGGGAGCAGCACCTGCGCGTCGTGCCGCACATCCCGTTCAACTTCGCCAGCCAGGCCACCAACCCGTTCCTCGCCACCCTCGACCACATCAAGCGCATCCACCTCGCCACCGACGGGCTACGCCAGTTCACCCTCCTCAAGGGCTACCAGTCCGAGGGCCACGACAGCGCCCACCCCGACTACGGCGGCAACTACAACACCCGCGCCGGCGGCCTGGCCGACCTCAACACGCTGCTGCGCATCGGCAAGCGCTGGAACAGCGACTTCGCCGTGCACGTCAACACCACCGAGTCCTACCCGGTCGCCCACGCCTTCTCCGAGACCCTCGTGGACAAGAACAACCGGCAGTGGGACTGGCTCGACCAGTCGTACCGCATCGACGCCCGCCGCGACCTGGTCTCCGGCGACATCGCCCGCCGCTTCCGGCGACTGCGCCAGGAGACCGACCCGGCCCTGAACACCCTCTACATCGACGTCTTCCGCGAGTCCGGCTGGACCTCCGACGCACTGCAGCGCCTCCTGCGCGAACAGGGCTGGCAGATCACCACCGAATGGGGCCACGGCCTCGAGCGCTCCAGCCTGTGGGCCCACTGGGCCGCCGAGACCGACTACGGCCCCGACACCTCGCGCGGCATCAACTCCCGGCTCATCCGCTTCATCCGGCACCACCAAAAAGACGTCTTCGCCGACAAGTGGCCACTCCTGGGCACCGCGAAGCTCGGCAGCTTCGAGGGCTGGCGCGCGAAGACCGACTGGACCTCGTTCCACCGCCTGCTGTGGACCGAGAACCTTCCCGCGAAGTATCTGCAGGCGTTCGCGATCCAAACCTGGGGCGAGCACGACATCACCCTCGCCGCACCCGACGGCGTCACCACCCACGTCTCGGACGCCGACGGCACCAAGAAGATCACCACCGACGGCCGTCTCGTCCACGACGACGGCGCCTACCTCCTGCCCTGGGAACCGCTCAGGGCCACCGACCCCGCCAAGCTCTACCACTACAACCCCCGCGGCGGCCGGACCACCTGGGAGCTGCCACGGGCCTGGGCCGCCCTGCGCTCGGTGGTGCTGCACCGCCTCACCGACCAGGGCCGGGCCCACGCCACCGACGTGCCGGTGCGCGACGGCCGCGTCACCCTCGACGCCGCACCCGCACAGCCCTACGTCCTCACCCGCACCCGGGACCGGCACCGCCCCGACCCCCGCTGGGGGGAGGGCACCCCCGTACGCGATCCGCACTTCCTCTCCGGCACCCTCGACTCCTGGCACGCCACCGGCCCCGCCCGGGCCGTACGCAGCGCCCTCGGAGACTGGGAACTGGTCGTCGGCGCCGGGGGAGCGGCCACCGTCAGCCAGAAGCTGGCCCGGCTGGCGCCCGGCACCTACGCCGCCTCCGTCCAGGTCGAGGTCGGCACCACGGCGGGGGAGCGCAGACGGGCCGCGCTCACCGTCCGCACCGCCGACGGGGTCACCGCCACCAACTGGACGGACACCTCCACCGCCGTCAACCACATGGCCGCCGACCACAAGCACGGCACGCGCTTCCAGCGGATGTTCACCTACTTCACCGTGCCGCCCGGCGGCGGCCCCGTGACCCTGGCGCTGACCGCGGCGGCCGGGCGGGCCCGGGTCCGCTTCGACGCGGTGCGCGTCGTCCCCGCACGGCGGGCCACCGCTCCCGGGGCCCTGGTCCTCGAGGACTTCGAGAACGTGCCGCAGGGCTGGGGCCCGTTCGTCAAGGGCGACGCGGGCGGCGTGACCGACCCGCGCACCCACATCGCCCAGCGGCACGCCCCCTACACCCAGCGCGGCTGGAACGGCAAGGCGATCGACGACGTCATCGACGGCACCCAGTCGCTGAAGTCGCGCGGCGAGAACCCCGGCCTGGTCTACCGCACCGTCCCGCACACCGTGCGCTTCACCCCCGGACGCCGCTACCGCGTGACGTTCCGCTACGAGAACGAGCGGGCGGACCAGTACGCGTGGATCACGGCGGTGGACGAGCCCGGGGAACGCGAACTGACCCGTACGCCCCTGCCCGCGGCCACCGCCCCGGCGACGCACACCTACGAGTTCACCGCACCCGATACGGGTGAGGCGTGGGTGGGACTGCGGAAGGTCGGAGACAACGGGACCGCTGAGTTCGCTCTGGATGGCTTCACCGTGCACGCAGTCGGGCAATAGACATCCACGGGGTTCCGTCCCGTTGGTCACCGTCATCGGCCGGTGATCAGCGGGACGGGAGCTCAGCCACCGCCCCCACCGGGAGCGCCGGCCCACCGGCCCGGTCGAACTCCAGCACCAGCAGCTCGTTGTCCCCCTCACGCAACACCGGCCCCGGCACATACAGGGCACGCTGCGGTCCCCGGTCCCAGTACCGGCCCAGACAGAAGCCGTTGACCCACACGAAGCCCCGCACCCACCCCGGCAGCTCCACCGTCGCGTCACCGGCACCCACCACCGCGAACACCCCCCGGTACAGACCCGGGCCGCCGTCCCCGCCGGTCGTGTCCCACGCCCGCCACGGCACCCTCCGCGACGCAGCCGCCTCCTCCACGGCATCCAGCCGCAGCGCCCGCGCCCGTACCCCGTGCACGTACTGCCGGTCGTGCAGCACGCCTCCCGTGACGCCCTTGGACTCGCCCAGGCGAGGGCCGTAGTTGACGCGGCCCAGTGACTCCACCCACACCTCCACCGACGCCGGCCCCGCCACCTCACCGGCCGGCACCACGCCACCGCCGTCCACATCCCCGGCAACAGCCGCGCGCACCCCGTCCACGTACACCGTCGCCACGTCCCGCAGCCCCACCAGCCGCAGCGGATACGCCCCGCGCGGCCCCGGCACCTCGAAGCGGTACCGCACCACCCCGCGCTCGACGCCCAGTTCCTCGAACGCCGGCGGCACCGCACCCTCCCGCTCCTCGTCCCCCAGCGCGTCCACCACCTCGCCCAGCGGCGCCCACTCGCCGAGCCGGGCCACCACGGGGGAGCTCAGCGCGGGCGGCGCCGGCGGCAGGGCGGGCAGCGGGCCGGCGGCCTGCCGGTACTCCGCCAGCACCTCGCGGAACGCCCAGAACTTCTCCGTAGGGCGACCGAACTCATCCACCGGCGCGTCGTAGTCGTAGGAGGTGACCGTCGGCAGCAGCGCCCCGCGATGGTCGTCCCCGGCCCGGTTCGCCCCCGCCCAGCCGCCGAAGTTCGTACCCCCGTGCGCCATGTAGACGTTGACCGACGCCCCGCACTCGAGGACCTCCCGCAGCACCCGCGCCGCCTCCGCGGCCCCCCGGGACGCCGCCTGCCCGCCCCAGTGCGTGAACCAGCCGCACCACAACTCCATGCACATCAGCGGCCCCGAAGGCCGGTACCGCCGCAACACCTCGAACGCCTCACGCGCACCCGAGCCGAAGTTCACCGTCGCCAGCACACCCGGCACCGCACCACCCGACAGCATGTGCTCCTCCGGCCCGTCCGAGGTGACCAGCGGCACCGTCACACCGAGCGCCTTCCACCGTTCTGCGAGATGCCGCAGATAAACCCCGTCACTGCCGTACGACCCGTACTCGTTCTCGACCTGCACCAGCACCACCGGACCGCCCCGGTCCACCTGCCGGCCCACCACCTCGCCCGCCACGACCGAGAACCACTCGTCCACGGCCCGCAGGAACCGCCCCTCCCGCGTCCGCACCCGGCACCCCAGCTCACCCGTCAGCCACGACGGCAGTCCACCGTTCTCCCACTCCGCACAGATGTACGGACCCGGGCGCACCACGGCGTACAGCCCCTCATCGGCCGCCGCGTCCAGGAACCGCCCCAGCGCCCCGACGTCCCGCCACCGCCCCGGGGCCGGCCCGTGCCAGTTCCACGGCGCGTACGTCTCCACACAGTTCAGCCCCATCGCCCGCAGCATCCCCAGCCGGTGCCGCCACAGCCCCTCGTGCACCCGGAAGTAGTGCAGCGCCCCCGACAGCAGCCGCACCGGCCGCCCGTCCAGCTCGAAACCCTCGTCCCCCACCACGAACTCCGGCACGCGCCCGCCTCCCGCCCTCGACCCGGTCCCGACACGACCCCGGCCATCCTCGCCCTCTGGCGGGGGAGCAAGCCATGGACAAAGATCGGCCCTGTTTGGACGGAGCCGACGGCGCCGCGGAAGGCGGGACGCGTGTATCACACATGGATGCGCTACTTCACCCCCGGCCCGGTCCACCACCGGCTCGGCCTGGTCTGCCTCGGCGTCGGCCTCCAGCACGGCGCCCTGCCCGCCGTGGGCCCCCGCGTCCTCGACCACCACGTGGCCGTCGTGATCAGCGCCGGAACCGGCTGGTACCGCACCCCCGACGCCCGCACCCACCCCGTCACCGCCCCCGCCCTGCTCTGGCTCACCCCCGGCGTCCCCCACCACTACGGCGCCGGCCGCGACGCCGGCTGGGACGAGGCCTTCGTCGACTTCACCGGCAGCGCCGTCGCCGCCTACACCGAACTCGGCTACATCGACCCCGAACGGCCCCTCATCCCCCTCACCGACACCACCGGCCCCCGCACCGCCGTCGCCCGCATCGCCCGCGCCGCCCGCCGCGGCAACCCCCTGCTCGAGGTCGAGACCTCCGCCGCCGTCCACGAACTCCTCGTCGCCCTGCGCCGGGCCCGCGCCGACTCCGCCACCGACACCGACCCCGTCCTGCGCGCCCTGGCCCGCGACGCCTTCCTCCCGCTGTCCGTCACCCAGCACGCCGCCCGCCACGGCATGACCCCCGCCGAGCTGCGCCTGGCCGTCCGGCACGGCGCCGGCTGCAGCCCCAAGGACTACCTGCTCGGCATCCGCCTCGGCCGCGCCAAGGAGCTCCTGGCCGCCACCGAGCTGCCCGTCGCCGCCGTCGCCCGCCGCGTCGGCTACGACGACCCCGCCTACTTCAGCAGGCTCTTCACCCGCCGGGTCGGCACCGCCCCCATCCGCTTCCGCGAGCGCTGCGGCCGCACCGTGCCCGGCGGCTGGAGCAACGAGATCCCCGATCCGGAGCACCCACCGGTCATCGGATCCCGCCCGTCCGCATAGGCTCGGTGGGGTGGAGATGAACAACAGTGCCAACGACGAGTCCGTACGCGCCGAGCTGGGCCGCCTGCGCGACAGCATCGACAACATCGACGCGGCGGTCATTCACATGCTCGCCGAACGCTTCAAATGCACTCAGCAGGTCGGCCACCTCAAGGCCGCCCACAAGATGCCCCCGGCCGACCCGGCCCGCGAGGCCCGCCAGATCGCCCGCCTGCGCGAACTCGCGGAGAACGCGAAGCTCGACCCGGCGTTCGCGGAGAAGTTCCTGAACTTCATCATCGCCGAGGTCATCCGCCACCACGAAACGATCGCGAGGGCCTAGCCCGGCTCGCGCCGGGTGCCCGCAGCATCAGGCGCTGGGCGGCTCGGCGCACCCCCTTCCCGCCGCGGCGGCGACCGGCCGAGACGGCGCGGTCCGGTGCCCCGAGGGCTTGCGCCGGCTTTGGCAGCGCCGGGCCGGACGGCGGGGATTCCCGCCGTTGCGGCGCACAAACGGTTCGCCGCGACAGCGGCGCCTCTTCCCGCCGCCGCGGTGCCCAGCCGCAACGGCCCGGCCCGGCGGTGCCGGACCGGGGCGCGGCGCGCAAACGGCCCGCACCGGCAACCCCGAGTACAGCGCCACGCGCAAGCGGCCGCACGCAATATGCCCAGGCCCAGCGCCCAGCGTTACGGCAGCATGGGCCGCATGCCCGTACTGACGCGCGACGAAGCGCAGAGCCGAGCCCGGCTCCTCGACATCCACCGCTACCGGATCGACCTCGACCTCACCCGCGGCGAGGAACACTTCGGCTCCACCACCGTCATCCGCTTCACCGCCCGCACCGCCGGCCGTACGTTCGTCGAGCTCAAGCCCGCCACCCTGCACCGCGCCACCCTCGACGGACAGCCCCTCGACCCCGCCGACCTCGACGGCAACCGCCTCCCGCTGACCCTGAGCGCCGGCGAGCACGAACTACGCGTCGAAGCCGACATGCGCTACTCCCGCACCGGCGAAGGCATGCACCGCTTCACCGACCCCGCCGACGGCCGCACCTACCTCTACACCCAGACCTTCCTCGACGACGCCCAGCGCGTCTTCGCCGCCTTCGACCAGCCCGACCTCAAAGCCCTCTTCGACGCCACCGTCACCGCACCACCCGAGTGGACCGTCCTCGGCAACGCCATAGCCACCCGCCTCGGCCCACCCGAAGAAGGACGCTGGCAGCTCGCCACCACCAAACCCCTCAGCACCTACTTCGTCGCCTTCGCCGCCGGCCCCTGGCACAGCATCCGCACCGAACACGCGGGACTGCCCTTCGCCCTGCACTGCCGCCAGTCCCTCGCCGCCCACCTCGACGCCGACGCCGACGAAATCCTCGACATCACCCGCCGCTGCTACGACCGCTACCACGAGATCTTCGACGAGCCCTACCCCTTCGACTCCTACGACCAGGCCTTCGTCCCCGAATTCAACGCCGGCGCCATGGAGAACCCCGGCCTGGTCACCTTCCGCGACGAATACGTCTTCCGCTCCGCCGTCACCGACACCCAACGCCTGGGCCGCGGCACCACCATCGCCCACGAAATGGCCCACATGTGGTTCGGCGACCTCGTCACCCTCCAATGGTGGGACGACATCTGGCTCAACGAATCCTTCGCCGAATACATGGGCGTCCAGATCCTCGCCGAAGCCACCCGCTTCCACGACACCTGGACCGACTTCGCCATCGCCCGCAAGGCCTGGGGCTACGACGCCGACCAACGCCCCTCCACCCACCCCGTCGCCCCCACCCCCGACGACGTCCACGACACCGCCGCCGCCCTCCTGAACTTCGACGGCATCTCCTACGCCAAGGGCGCCGGCGCCCTGCGCCAACTCGTCGCCTGGCTCGGCGAGAAGGACTTCCTCGCCGGCATCAACGACCACTTCGCCCGCCACCGCTTCGGCAACGCCACCCTCGCCGACTTCATCGACTCCCTCGCCCGCAACACCGACCGAGACATCCCCGCCTGGGCCCGGACCTGGCTGCGCACCAGCGGCGTCGACACCCTCACCCCCACCGTCAGCGACACCCCCGACGGCTGGCGGCTCGACCTCCACCACGACGGCACCCGCCCCCACCGCCTGTCCATCGGCCTCTACGACCACGCCCCCGGCGACCGGCCCACCCTCACCGCCCGCGACCGCACCACCACCGACCTCCCCGCCGGCCCCGGCACCCACAGCCTCACCCTGCCCGGCCCCCGCCCCGACCTCGTCCTCCTCAACGACGGCGACCTCACCTACGCCAAGGTCCGCCTCGACCCCACCTCCTGGAACACCGCCCTCACCGCCCTCTCCGGCATCCCCGACCCCCTCAGCCGGGCCGTGCTGTGGAACGCCGCCCGCGACATGGTCCGCGACGGCGAGCTCGACCCCACCGCCTACCTCGACGCCGCCCGCACCCACCTACCGCACGAGAGGGACATCGCCGTCGTCCAAGGCGTCCTCGCCTTCACCCGCACCCAGATCGCCGACCGCTACCTCACCCCCGAACAGCGCCACCACGCCCTGGCCACCCTCACCGACCTCTGCCACGACCTCCTCGACCGCACCCACGGCACCACCGGCACCGAAGGACTGCGCCTGGCCGCCGCCCGCACCCTCATCGACAGCGCCACCACCCCCGACACCCTCCAACAGTGGCTGCACACCGGCACCGCCCCCGGCGGCCCCGCCCTCGACCCCGAACTGCGCTGGCGCACCCTCGCCCGCCTCGCCACCCTCGGCGCCGCCACACCCCACGACATCGACACCGAACTCACCCGCGACCCCAGCGCCACCGGCCAGGAAGGCGCCGCCCGCTGCCGCGCCGCCCGCCCCGACCCCGCCGCCAAAGCCGCAGCCTGGCACACCCTCTACACCGACGACCAGCTCAGCAACTACCTCTTCACCGCCACCGCCCAAGGCTTCTGGCAGCCCGAGCAAGCAGACCTCCTGCGCCCCTACCGCGACCGCTACTACCCCGACGCCCTCGCCCTCGCCACCCGCCGCGGCCCCGCCCTCGCCGCCGCCGCCGGAACCCACGGCTTCCCCCACACCCTGATCGAGGAAGAGACCCTGCGCCGCGGCCAGGACTTCCTGCGCGACGCCGACCCCACCCCCGCACTGCGCCGCAAGCTCGCCGACCAGCTCGACGACCTGCGCCGCGCCCTGGCCGTCCGCGCGGCACACCCCTAGCCGACGCGGGCCGCGGACACGACAAAGGCTCCCGTACCCCCGGTGGGGGTACGGGAGCCTTGGCCCATGGCTCTGCCGACCGTCAGGACCGACGGTCAGTCGCGCGCGTCGCCCTTCGCGGCCTGCGACGGCTGAGCCGTCCGCAGCTCCTCCAGGAAGCGGTCGACGACGCCGCTCTCCCGGGCGTAGTCGGCCATCGACTCGCCGACGATCTTGCCCGCCAGCTCCGTGGCCAGCGCACCGACCTGCTCCCGCAGCTCGGCCTCCGCCACCGCACGCTCGGCGTCGATCACCGCGTGACCCGCGGAGACGATCTCCTCACGCTGACGCTGACCCTCGGCCCGCAGCTCGGCGATGATCGCCGTACCCTGCTCGACCGACTCCTGCCGCAGCCGCGCCGCCTCGTGACGGGCCTCCGCCAGCAGCGCCTGGTACTCGGCGTGGACCTGCGCCGCCTCGGCGCGGATCTCGTCCGCCTCCTCGAAACGACCCTCGGTGGCGCTCTCACGCTCGACGAGGACCTTGTTGATCCGCGGCAGGATCACCTTCGCCATCACGGCGAAAACGATGAAGAACAGCACCAGCCCGAGGATCAGCGGAGCGGGCTCGGGCTTCAGGGGCCCAATGTCGAGGGCAAAAGTCATGGCCATGGTGTGCACATTACCTTGCGGCCCCGCCCACCCACCGACCCGCACCCGCCCCGCGCCCCCGCGCGAACCCCCAACTCGCCCCCGCCACAAGGCGACGACAGCCCCGTACCACCATCGGGCGAACCCTCCTCCACTCGAGGTCACCGAGCGTGCACAGCCGGTAGCTTGGCCCGTTGGTGCCAGCCCCGGACCCACCAGCACACCCAGGAAGACACACAGAAAACCAACCCAAAAGGGACATAGTCATGCCTGCGCCGCCCACGCCCCACCCCACCCCCGCAACAGCACTCGCGGGCGGCGCCCAAGGAACCCGCGCCCTGCGCCCCCTCCTCGACATCACCCTCAACGCCCTCGCCCGCGGCGCCACCGCCCGCGGCGGCCCCCTACCCGCGGGCGGCCCCGAAACCGTCGCCGCCCGCATACGAGCCACCGGCCCCGCCCTGCCCGAACACGGCACCGGCCCCGAAGAATCCCTCCACACCCTCGTCCAAGCCCTCGCCGAAGGCGCCGCCGACCCCGCCGACCCCCACTGCGCCGCACATCTGCACGGCCCACCCCTCGCCCTCGCCACCGCCGCCGACCTCGCCGCCGGCACCCTCAACCCCTCCCTCGACTCCTGGGACCAGGCCCCCTCCGCCACCGCCCTCGAAGCCCTCACCACCCAAGCCCTCGCCGCCCTCGCCTACCCCGACCACCCCGCACCCGACGCCCTCGTCACCACCGGAGCCACCGAGTCCAACCAGCTCGCCCTCCTCCTCGCCCGCGAAGCCGCCCGCACCCACCACGCCACACCCCTGCAGATCATCTGCGGAGCCAACGCCCACCACAGCATCCACCGCGCCGCATGGCTCCTCGGCCTCCCCGAACCCCACACCCTCCCCACCCCCACCGGCACCCTCAACCCCGACGACCTCCACACCGCCCTCACCGCCCACCACGACACCCCCACCCTCGTCGTCGCCACCGCCGGCACCACCGACACCGGCCGCATCGACCCCCTGCCCTCCATCGCCGACCACTGCGACACCCACCACGCCCGCCTGCACATCGACGCCGCCTACGGCGGACCACTGCTCTTCAGCAACACCCTCAAGACCGCCCTCACCGGCCTCGACCGCGCCCACACCATCGCCCTCGACCTGCACAAACTCGGCTGGCAACCCATCGCCGCAGGCCTCCTCGCCGTCCCCGACACCACCGCCCTGCGCCCCCTCGCCCACCAAGCCGACTACCTCAACGCACCCGACGACACCGAAGCCGGCCTCCCCGACCTCCTCCACCGCTCCCTGCGCACCACCCGCCGCCCCGACATCTTCAAGATCGCCGTCACCCTCCGCGCCCTGGGCCGCCAAGGCATCGCCGACCTCGTCGAACGCGTCTGCGCCGCCGCACACCACCTCGCCGACCTCATCGACGCCCACCCCGCACTCGAACTCCACTCCCGCCCCACCATCAGCACCGTCCTCTTCCGCCCCCTAGGCGCCGACCACCACACCACCGCCCACACCAGACGCCGCCTCCTTCACACCGGCCACGCCGTCCTCGGTCGCGCCACCACCCCCCAAGGCCTCTGGCTCAAAGCCACCCTCCTCAATCCCCACACCCGCCCCGACGACCTCCGACACCTGCTGAAACTCGTGGAAGGCCACACGACCCGATGACCAACCCCCAGCCCCCCGCCTCCGCCCCCGACCAACCCCTCGACCTCGTCGGCATCGGCATCGGCCCCTTCAACCTCTCCCTCGCCGCCCTCGCCCAGCCCGTAGCAGACCTCCGCACCGCCTTCTACGACCAGAACCCCACCTTCCAGTGGCACCCCGGCCTCCTCATCGACGGCACCACCCTCCAAGTCCCCTACCTCGCCGACCTCGTCACCCTCGCCGACCCCACCAGCCCCTGGACCTTCCTCAACTACCTCAAATCCCGCGAACGCCTCTACCCCTTCTACTTCTCCGAGCGCCACCACATCCACCGCGCCGAATACGACGCCTACTGCCGCTGGGTCAGCGAAAACCTGGGCGGACTCCACTTCAACCACCACATCGACGCCGTCCGCTGGAACCCCGAACGCATCCTCTTCGAAATCGACTACACCCAACTCGACCCCGAAGGCGAAGCCGACGCCCTCGGCCGCGCCTACACCCGCAACCTCGTCCTCGGCGTCGGCACCGCACCCCACATCCCCGAACCCCTACGCCCCCTCGCCGAAGCACACAACGTCCCCGTCATCCACTCCGCCGACTACCTCGAACACCGCGAAAAACTCCTCGAAGCCGAACACATCACCGTCATCGGCTCCGGCCAATCAGGCGCCGAAGTCTTCCTCGACCTCCTCCGCCGCCGCCCCACCGGCCGCGAAAAACTCGCCTGGCTCGCCCGCAGCCCCGCATTCGCCCCCATGGAATACAGCAAACTCGGCCTCGAACACTTCACCCCCGACTACACCCACTACTTCCGCACCCTCCCCGAAGCCGTACGCGACCACGTCCTGCCCCAACAGTGGCAACTCCACCAAGGCATCGACGCCCACACCATCGCCGACATCCACGACGAGCTCTACCGCCGCAGCCTCCACGGCGGCTGGCCCGACGCCGTCCTCACCCCCGGCGTCTTCGTCCGCACCGCCGGCCGCGTCGGCACCACCCGCGTCGAACTCCACCTCGAACACATCCAGCAGGGCGCCCGCTCCCGCCTCACCACCGACGCCGTCATCCTCGCCACCGGCTACCGCGAACGCCGCGTCGACACCCTCCTCGCCGCCCTCGACCCCTACATCCGCCGAGACTCCAACGGCCGCCCCCGCATCGACGAACACCACCGGCTCATCCTCGACCCCTCCGTCAAGGGAGCCATCCACGTCCAGAACGCCGAAACCCACACCCACGGCATCGGCACCCCCGACCTCGGCCTCGCCGCCTGGCGCAGCGCCGTCATCCTCAACGCCCTCACCGGAAAAACCCACTACCCCCTGCCCCAGCGCACCGCCTTCACCACCTTCGGCCTGGAGCCGCGACCACAGCCACGGCCCCACACCGGCATCACCTCAGAAAACAGGCGCACCATCCCGCGTCAACTTCCAGTCCACTGACGCAAAAGCCCCCACATCGATCGACTGCTTCGCCTTCACCCAACCGATGATCGTGTTACGAATCTCCTCCGAATTCGCCCACACCTGCTTGGCACGCGCCACATGCGGGAAATTCCCGCCACCACTCGCCCGGTAGTTGTTCACCGCCAACACAAACTCCGCCGAATCCACGAGCGGCTTCCCGTCGAACGAGAGATTCACGATCCGCGAACCCGGCGCCTTCGCGACATCGATCTCGTACGACAAGCCGCTCACCACGTCGTAGTTGTAGTCCGGAATGCTCTCCGCGTTCGTCAGCTTCGCCGGATCCACCGGCGCACCCGCCGGCGTCCGCACGTAATAACGCGCCGAGAACTCCAGATACTCACGCAGCTGCGCACCCGTCAGCACCCGCGCCTCCAGCGTGTTCTCGAACGGATACAACCCCGCCACCTCGCGGATCGTCACCTTCCCCGCCGGAACGGCAGCCGTACGGGAAAAACACGACGCCTGGGAGAGAACAGGAAGGGCGGCGTACGCGGTACCGGCGAGCGCCACACGCACCGTCTCCGCCTGCACATGATTGATGAAATCAATGATCGGCGTGTCCTTGTACGACGCCTCCGCCGCACTCATCGCCGCCGACGACGTACCGATCACCTGATTCACATACGCCACCACCTTGCGATGCTCATCGCTCAGCAGACCCGTGATCTTCCGGTCCTCGGCCACCGTGTTGGAGTTCAACACCTTCGCCGCCACCGACTCCACCTGCCAGCGACCCCGCTCCCACACCACATCGAAGTCGAACAGCGTCAGCCGCTGCCCCCACTTCAGCGGCTCGGACAGCACCACCTGCTTGCCCGTCGCCTTGTTCGTCACCCGGTACTCGGGAATCTCCGTATGGGCGTGCCCGACGAGAATCGCATCGATACCCGGCACCTGCTCGGCCACCAGAGCCGCCGCATTCTCGATGTACGGCAACTGATCACCGTACGACGACGTACCACTCGAACCCGAATGCGCCGAAACGATCACCACATCCGCACCCAGCGAACGCAACTTCGGCACCCACTTCGCGGCCTGCTCCTCCAGGCCCGGGAACACCATCTTCCCCTGCACATTCGCCTTGTCCCAGATCGCGATACCCGGATTGGTCAACCCCAGGATCGCCACCCGCACATCACGACCGTGCGGCGTGCACACCTTCTTCATCACATACGGCGGGAAGGCCGGGCGCAACGTCTTCGCATCCAGAGCATTCGCACCCAGAATCGGGAAACGACACTGCTCCTGGAACTTCCGCAACGTCGGAATGCCGTAATTGAACTCGTGATTGCCCAGGGCCGCCGCGTCATAGCCGATCGCGTTCATCGCCTGCGCCATCGGATGCACCGGGCCGTTCGCCCCGGTGATCGGATCGACCTTCGCATAGTAGTACGACAGCTGCGTACCCTGAATCGTGTCACCCGCATCGATCAGCAGAGTGTTGCGCCGCCCCTTCTCGGCACGCACCTGATTCACCAGCGTCGAAATCTTGGCAAGACCCACATCGTTGTGCGCCTTGTCATCGAACTCCGCATCCGTGAAGTAATCCCAGTTGAAGACATTGCCATGCAGATCCGTGGTGCCCATCACGGTGAAGGAGTACCGCTTCTTCCGGCCCCCGAGAGACTCCGCCTCCGCCGGCGCGGCACCCACGGCACCGGCCAACGCGACACCCGCACCCGTCGCAGCGGTACGTCCCAGAAAATTCCTACGGTTGAGCGGCATATGTTCTGTTCTCCCCATTCATCATCAGAACCAACGCGCGTAGATTCTGGCCCAGCAACCACACCCCCCAACACCCTCACAAGGTTGCGAATACATCACCACCACCTGAGACGCTGAACCCATGACCACACCGGCACCCGCACCGCTGCCCTACGGCACCCCCGACACCCCACGCGTCGCCGTCCGCGGCGAAGCCCGCCTCGAAGTCGACCCCGAAATCGCCCGCATCGGCATCACCGTCAACGCCCGCGGCACCGACCGCCGAAACACCCTCGAAGACCTCACCCACCGCAACAACCACGTCCTCGACCTCCTCAAGTCCTACGGCACCGCCGTCGAAAAACTCGAGACCGGACGCTTCTCCATCACCCCACAGCTCACCGAAAGAGGCCGCAACGAACGCATCCGCGCCTATCACGGCACCGTCCATCTCACCGCCACCCTCGCCGACTTCACCGCCCTCGGCGAAATCGCCACCCGCCTCGCCGAACTCGACCTCACCCAGGTCGACGGCCCCTGGTGGTCCCTGCGCCCCGACTCGCCCGCCCACCGGGACGCCCGCCAGCAAGCCGTACGCGAAGCCGTCCAGCGCGCCCGCGAATACGCCGCCGCACTCGGCGCCGAACTCACCGCCGTCGTCGAACTCGCCGACACCGGAGCCGAGAACACCGGCCTCCCCGGCTACCCGCCGCCCGCCCCCGGCGGAATGATGCGAACCGCCGGCTACGGCGGCGCCCCCGCCCCGGCCCCCGCACTCGACCTCGAACCCCAGCGCCAGACCGTCTACGCACAAGTCAACGCCCGCTTTACGATGAGCCCACCGGTGCTCTGAGAGGAACGCGAGGCGCTCATCAGAGCGGCCCCTTGCACGTTTCACAAAGTGTCAACAAGCTTTTACCCAACGGACGTTGGGGAGTTGCGAGGGGCCAATTCTCTACCCACCAGTAGGTCATAAGGTCGTGCCATGCGCCGAGCGAAAATCGTCTGCACCCTGGGCCCCGCCACCGACTCGTACGAGCAGATCAAGGCACTCGTCGAAGCAGGCATGGACGTAGCCCGCTTCAACCTCAGCCATGGCACCTACGTCGAACACGAGGCCCGGTACCAGCGGGTGCGCAAGGCCGCAGAGGAAACCGGCCGCAACATCGGCATCCTCGCCGACCTTCAAGGCCCGAAGATCCGCCTCGGCCGCTTCCGGGAAGGCCCCGTACTCCTTGAACGCGGCGACGAATTCACCATCACCGTCGAGGAGACCGAGGGCGACCGTCACTGCTGCGGCACCACCTACGACGGCCTCGCCTCCGACGTCACCAAGGGCGAGCGCATCCTCGTCGACGACGGCCGCGTCACCCTCGAAGTCACCGACGTCGACGGCCCCCGTGTCAGGACCGTCGTCCTCGAAGGCGGCATGGTCTCCGACCACAAGGGACTCAACCTCCCCGGCGTCGCCGTCTCCGTCCCCGCCCTCTCCGAAAAGGACGTCGAAGACCTCCGCTGGGCCATCACCACCGGCGCCGACACCATCGCCCTCTCCTTCGTCCGCAGCGCCCGCGACATCGACGACGTCCACCGCGTCATGGACGAAGAAGGCCGCCGCCTCCCCGTCATCGCCAAGATCGAAAAGCCCCAGGCCGTCGAGAACCTCGACGGCATCGTCGCCGCCTTCGACGGCATCATGGTCGCCCGCGGCGACCTGGGCGTCGAAATGCCCCTCGAAACGGTCCCGATCGTGCAGAAGCGAGCGATCAAGCTCGCCAAGCGCAACGCCAAGCCGGTCATCGTCGCGACCCAGATGCTCGACTCCATGATCGACGCCTCCCGCCCCACGAGGGCCGAGGCCTCCGACGTCGCCAACGCCGTCATCGACGGCACCGACGCGGTCATGCTCAGCGGCGAGACCAGCGTCGGCAAGCACCCCATCGAGACCGTCAGGACCATGGGCCGCATCGTGATGGCGGCGGAGGAAGACGTTCTGGCCAAGGGCCTCCCCCCGCTGACCGAGCGCAGCAAGCCCCGCACCCAGGGCGGCGCCGTCGCCCGGGCCGCCGCCGAAATGGGCGACTTCCTCGGCGCCAAATTTTTGGTGGCCTTCACTCAATCCGGTGACACGGTGCGGAGGCTGTCGCGGTACCGGTCGCCCATCCCGCTGCTGGCGTTCACGCCCGAGCCGGCGACGCGGTCGCAGCTCAATCTGACGTGGGGGGTGGAGACGTTCCTGGGGCCGATGGTGCAGACGACGGACGAGATGGTGGAGCAGGTGGACGAGTACCTGCTGCGGATCGGGCGGTGCCGGAAGGGTGACATGGTGATCATCACGGCGGGGTCCCCGCCGGGGGTGGCGGGGACGACCAACCTGGTGCGGGTGCACCACATCGGGGAGGACGATTCGCCGAAGGGGTAACCAGGGGCGGGCGGTCAGTACTTCGGGCCGATGTGGACGTCCATGAGGGCGACGGAGGCGCGGCGGGCGACGGAGACGTCGACGGTTCCGTTGCCGCGCCGGGTCATCTTCCACTCGACGCCGACTTTGTCGAGGGTGTCGGTGAACAGCTTCCGGATGTCGTCGGACTTGTTGGTGAAGAAGTAGCGCGGGTACTCGTAGCGCTTGCGCTCGCCGCCGACGAGACGGGTGGTCCAGTTGGTGATGCGGCAGCCGTCGGAGTGGATCAGGCCGCGCAGGAATTCCCAGGGGTGGGTGTCTACGATCCACTGTTGCCAGCGTTCCAGCGTGATGCGCCGCTCGTGCTTCTTGCCTGAGCCGTGCTGAGGGAAGAGGCAGGGCCAGTGCTTGCTCGCACTGGCCACAGAGACGCAGCCCGGGTTCTGAACGAGGCACACGCTGTTTGTGGGGCGGACACGTTTGATCGCCTCACGGCAGGCGTCGATGAGGCCGGGCCACGCATCAGCGCACGCGATGCGGAGCGTGTAGCTGCCGCTTGATTGCCGACTGACGCAGCCGTCGCCGAGGTAGAGGCCCAGTAAGTAGGCGTATGCAGTGGTGTCCTGGGGCGGCTGTGGACTGGGGCCGCAGAGCGAGCACACGGATGTGCGGGCCAGGGGCTCGATCCGGGTCTGCCACGAGCGGATCGCCCACCGGGATATGCCGGTCTGCTTGCTCACGGCGTTGAGGCTGCGGCCTTGGCTGACGAGGGCGAGGACGTGCTGGCGCGTCTCGAGATCGTACATAGCTGCGAGCGTGGCCGAATAAATGTCGGCACGGGCTGATTCGAAGCCATGTTCACCACGGCGAGTGAAGATCCCCAACGGTGGGGGATCTCAGCTCGTCTTTGAATTGAAGGTAAAGTACCCCGGGTCGGACTCGAACCGACACTGGATGGGTTTTGAATCCATGGCCTCTAACCAATTGGGCTACCGGGGCCCTTGCAATCCAAGGGAAGTGTATACCCCCTCGGTGCTCAAACCTACATGACGTAGGTAGGCTCGTGCAGCAGCACCTGCCCTACTGAGGAGACCCGTGACCGCCGCCGAGCCCCAGCCGCCCGTCGACGACGAGCCGCAGCACACCCCTCCGCACATCACCCGCGTCGTGATCGCCGAGGACGAGGCCCTGATCCGTCTCGACCTCAAGGAGATGCTTGAGGAGGAGGGCTACTCCGTCGTGGGCGAGGCCGGCGATGGCGAGACCGCCGTCGCGCTGGCGCGGGAGCACAAGCCCGACCTGGTGATCCTCGATGTGAAGATGCCGGTCCTCGACGGGATCTCCGCCGCCGAGCGGATCGCGGCCGAGTCGATCGCGCCCGTCCTGATGCTCACGGCGTTCTCGCAGCGCGACCTCGTGGAGCGGGCCCGGGACGCCGGGGCCATGGCCTACCTGGTGAAGCCGTTCAGCAAGAGCGACGTCGTGCCGGCCATCGAGATGGCCGTCTCGCGCTTTACCGAGCTCAAGGCCCTCGAGCAGGAGGTCGCCGACCTCTCGCAGCGGCTGGAGACGCGGAAGCTGGTCGACCGGGCGAAGAGCGTGCTGCAGACGCAGTACGGGCTGACCGAGCCGGCGGCGTTCCGGTGGATTCAGAAGACGTCGATGGACCGCCGGCTGTCGATGCAGCAGGTCGCCGAGGCCGTCATCGAGGACGCCAAGGAGAAGAAGGCGGCCAAGGAGCAGTAGTCGTCCTTGGCAGGAGAAGGGGCCCGCGTCCGTATGGACGCGGGCCCCTTCTGCGTGGGCGGGGTCAGTCCTCGCCGAGGTAGGCCTTGCGGACCGATTCGTCGTGGAGGAGGTCCGTGCCCGTTCCGGAGAGGACGATCTTGCCGATCTCCATGACGTGGCCGTGGTCGGCGAGGGTGAGGGCGGCCTGGGCGTTCTGTTCGACGAGCAGGATGGTGGTGCCGGAGGCCTTGAGTTCGGCGATGGTGTCCATGATCTTCTGCATCATGATCGGCGAGAGGCCCATGGAGGGCTCGTCGAGCATGAGGAGCTTGGGGCGGGACATCAGGGCGCGGCCCATGGCGAGCATCTGTTGTTCGCCGCCGGAGAGGGTGCCGGCTTTCTGGGCGGCGCGTTCGCCGAGGATCGGGAAGAGCTCGTAGGCGCGGCGGATGTCGTGGGCGATGGCGTCGGTGTCCTTGCGGAGGAACGCTCCGAGCTGGAGGTTCTCGGCGATGGTGAGGCGGGGGAAGATGTGGCGGCCTTCGGGGGAGTGGGCGAGGCCGCGGGCGACGATTTCGTGGGCGGGGACGCCGCCCAGGGGTTTGCCGTCGAAGCGGATCGTTCCGGCTACGGGTGTGAGGAGGCCGGAGAGGGTGCGCAGCGTGGTGGTCTTGCCGGCGCCGTTGGTGCCGATGAGGGTGACGACCTGGCCGGCGTGGACGGTGAAGGAGATTCCTTTGACGGCTTCGATCTTGCCGTAGGCGACGCGGAGGTTGTCGACTTCGAGGAGGGGGGTCATCGCTGGTCTCCCTCCGTTTCCGCCGTGGTGGCGGCTTCGGCTGTGGCTTCTGCGGCTTCGACTTCGGCTATTTCTTCCTGGCCGGGTGCGCCTTCGAAGGGTGTGCCGAGGTAGGCGGCGATGACGCGTTCGTCGGCCTGGACGGTGTCGGGTGTTCCTTCGAGGAGTTTTTGGCCTTGGACGAGGACGGCGACGCGGTCGCAGAGGTTGAAGATGAAGCGCATGTCGTGCTCGATGACGAGGACGGCTGTGCCTTTTTCCCTGATGGCGCGGACGAGTGTTTCGGTGGCGCGGGTTTCCTGGGGGTTCATTCCGGCGGTGGGTTCGTCGAGGAGGAGGAGTCCGGGGTCGCTGGCGAGGGCGCGGGCGATTTCGAGCTTGCGTTGTTCGCCGTAGGGGAGGTTGCGGGCGAGGTGGTCGCGTTTGGGGGCGAGGTCGGTGAAGGTGAGGAGTTCCATGGCGCGTTCTTCGGAGGCTTTTTCGGCGCGGTGGAATCCGGGGCCGCGGAGGAGGGCGGAGAAGAGGCCTTCTTTGGTGCGGGTGTGGCGGCCGACGAGGACGTTTTCGAGGACGGTCATGTTGGGGAAGAGGCGGATGTTCTGGAAGGTGCGGGCGATTCCTGCCTGGGTGACGAGGTGGGGTTTGGGCGGGAGGGTGGTGCCTTGGTAGGTGACGGTGCCTTCGGTGGGTGTGTAGAGGCCGGTGAGGCAGTTGAAGAAGGTGGTTTTTCCGGCGCCGTTGGGTCCGATGAGGCCGACGATTTCGCGGTGTCCGACGGTGAGGTCGACGGTGCGGACGGCGGTGAGTCCGCCGAAGCGCATGGTGACGCCGGTGGCGGTGAGTACGGGCGTGGTGAGCGGGTTGGGTGTGGCGGTGGTCGTCATGGTGGTTACGCCTCCGCCTTGGTGAGGGATGCGCCGCCGGCCGGGGTGGTGTCCTCGTGTTCGTGGAATTCGAGTTGTTTTCTGCGGTCGGCGACGAGGCCTTCGGGCCGGAATCGCATGAGGAGGATGAGGGCGAGCCCGAAGAGCAGGAGTTGGTAGTCCTGCATGAAGTCCATTTTGCTCGGTATGAGGTAGAGCAGGGCTGCTCCGACGATCGGTCCCGTGATGGTGCCCATGCCGCCGAGGATGACGGCGGCGAGGAGGAATGCGGAGTTGGGGGGTACGGTGCCGGCGAATTGGTATTGGTCGGGGGTGGCCGTGGTGATGACGTGGGCCTGGATGGTGCCGGCGAGTCCGGCGAGTGCGGCGCCGAGGGCGAAGGCGAGGAGTTTGAGGCGGAAGGCGTTGATTCCCATGGCGGTGGCGGCGGTTTCGTCCTCGCGGATGGCGATCCAGGCGCGGCCGATGCGGGATTCGGTGGCGCGGCGGAAGACAAGGACGACGACGATGGTGGCGAGGAGCATGAGGAGGTAGTAGTTGCCGAATCGGCCGATGGGGGTGCCGAGTATGTCGTGTGTCTTTCCGAAGTCGAATCCAAGGATGTTGAGTTCGGGGATGTTGGGGATTCCCATGGCGCCGTTGGTGATGTCGGGGCCGGTTTTGCCGTTGAGGTTGAGCATGGTGATGCGGAAGATTTCACCGAATCCGAGGGTGACGATGGCGAGGTAGTCGCCGCGGAGCCGGAGGGTGGGGGCGCCGATGAGGACGCCGAAGACGAGTGAGGCGGCGATGCCGGTGAGGACGGCGGCCCAGAAGGGGAAGTGGACGCCGATGGCGGATTCGGGGGAGCCGGAGACGAGGGCCGCGGCGTAGGCGCCGACGCCGAGGAAGGCGACGTAGCCGAGGTCGAGGAGGCCGGCGAGGCCGACGACGACGTTGAGGCCGAGGGCGACGGTGGCGAAGATCAGGATGCTGGTGGCGAGGTTGGTGTAGGCGTCGTTGGTCTGGGTGAGGGGGAAGCAGGCGGCGGCGACGAAGGCGGCGGTGAGTGTGGTGTTGCGGTGTTTGGCGGTGAGGGTGGTGAGGCGGGTGGTGAGTCCGGAGCGGCCGATGGCGGCGAGGGCGCAGCCGGTGAGGAGGAGGTAGCCGACGAAGAGTTCGCCGTATTCGGTGTCGATGCCGTAGCTGAAGAGGTAGAGGCCGAGGCCGAAGGCGGTGGCGATGATGAGGATTTCGGCCCAGGTGGGGAGGGGGGTGGGGCGGGGTGGTCGGTGGGTGGTGAGGGTGTGGCGGAGGCGGTGCCAGGGGGTGGGTGGCCGGGTGCCGTCGTGGTCGTCGTAGGGGTGGTCGGGTGGGAGGGCGAGGGCGGCGGCGAGGGTGAGGAGGGTGGTGGTTGCGGCGAGGTAGCCGCCGGGTTCGAGGTTGGCGAGGCCGCCGAGGTCGATGGCGATGGCGGCGAGGGTGTACCAGGTGGTGGCGAAGGTGCCGAGGGTGAGGAGGAGGGTGGGTGCGGTGGCGCCGGCGGGGGTGAGCCAGCGCAGGCCGGGGGTGCCGTGTCCGGCGACGGCGTGGAGGAGGGTGAGGAGGGCGCCGGCGAGGGTGATGGTCTGGAGGCCGCCTGGGTATCCGGTGACGGTGAGGTTGCCGGGGAATTTGGTGGTCCAGGTCCAGGCGGTGAAGGTGGAGGCGATGGCGAGGGTGGCGCCGGTGATGACGAGGATGCGGGCGGTGTTGGGGGACAGGGGTATGAGGGCGTGGTGTGGGCGTGGAGTGGGGTGGGTGCCGGTCATGGTGATCACGCCCGATCCGCGACGCGTTCGCCGAGCAGGCCTTGTGGCCTGAGCAGCAGGACGAGGATGAGGAGGACGAAGGCCCAGACGTCCTTCCAGGAGCCGCCGCCGAATTGGGTCATGCCGGGGATCTCCTCGATGTAGCCGGTGGCGAGGGCTTCCGCGACGCCGAGGACGACGCCGCCGAGCATGGCGCCGTAGATGTTGCCGATGCCGCCGAGGACGGCTGCGGTGAAGGCTTTGAGGCCGGTGATGAAGCCCATGCGGAAGTCGACTTGGCCGTATTTGAGGCCGTGGGCGACGGCGGCGATGGCGGCGAAGGCGGCGCCGATGGCGAAGGCGATGACGATGATGCGGTCGGTGTTGATCCCCATGAGTTTGGCGGTGTCGGGGTCCTGTGCGGTGGCTTGCATGCCGCGGCCGGTGCGGGTTTTGGCGACGAAGAGGCCGAGGGCGGTCATGCACAGGGGTGCGGCGATGAGGAGGAAGATTTCTCCTCGTTGGACGGTGGCGCCGAGGATGTCGAGGGATTCGCCTTTGAACTGGGGGAAGACGCGGGCCTTCTTGGCGTCGGGGTACCACTTCCAGATGGCTTGCTGGAGGGCGATGGACAGGCCGATGGCGGTGATGAGGGGGGCGAGGCGGGGTGCGCCGCGCAGGGGGCGGTAGGCGAAGCGTTCGGCGGTGACGGCGACGGCGGTGGCGGCGATGATGCCGCCGAGGATCATGAGGGGGAGGGCGAGGAGCAGGCCGGTGCTGTCGGGGAGGATGAGGTGGGCGGTCAGTGCGCCGAAGCCGCCGACCATGAAGATCTCGCCGTGGGCGAAGTTGATGAGCTGGACGATGCCGTAGACCATCGTGTAGCCGATCGCGATGAGTCCGTACATCGCGCCGAGGATGAGTCCGTTCGCCAGTTGTTGCGGCAGTTCGTGCACCGCCGGGCCTCCGTGGGATGGGAAGGGGTGCGGGCGGTCGGCGCGGGCCGTGCGGGGTGGGTGGTCGGTTCGTACGGCCCGGCCGGTGGGTGTGGTGCGTGGTGTGCGGGTGTGTGGGGGTCAGCGCTTGTATTCGGCGCTGTGGCGGGCTTTCCATGCGGCTGAATCGACCTGGTATGCGGTGATCATGGTGTTGGTGGTGTCGCCGTACTGGTCGAAGGAGACGGGGCCGGTGACGCCGTCGAACTTGACCTTGTTGAGGGCTTCGACGACTTTGGTGCGGGCGTTGTCGGGGAGTTTTCCGCCGTTGTCGGCGACGACGGTTTTGACGGCCTGGATGATGGCCCAGGTGGCGTCGTAGGTGGAGCCGCCGTAGGCCTCGTAGCGGTCCTTGTAGCCGGCGGCCTTGTAGTCGGCGATGAATTTCTTGGCGGAGTCGAGTTGTTCGACGGGTTTGCCGACGGAGGTGGCGTAGTCGCCGGCGGACTTTTTGTTGAGGGTGATGTAGTCGCCGCTGTACATGCCGTCGCCGCCCATGAGGGGTGCTTTGACGCCGCCGTCCTTGAGTTGTTGGCTGAGGGGTGCTGCGGCGGGGTATTCGCCGCCGTAGAAGACGAGGTCGGGGTTGGCGGTCTTCACTTTGGAGACGATGGCTTTGAAGTCACGGTCTTCCGGGTTGACGTGTTCGGTGCCGGTGACTTTTCCGCCGAGGGAGGTGAATTTGGCGGAGAAGGCTGCGGCGAGGCCGACGCCGTAGGTTTTCTGGTCGTCGATGACGTAGACCGTTTTGGCTTTGATCTGTTCGTAGGCGTACTGGCCGCCGAAGGCGCCCTGGATCTCGTCGGTGGTGGCGGTGCGGAAGTAGGTGCTGAACTGGCGTTTGCGGTTGTTCTGTTTCCAGTCCTTGCCCTGGGTGAGGTCGGGGTGGTGTTGGCGGGGGATATGAGGGCGACGTTGTTGGCCTGGGCGACCTGTTGCATGGACTGGGCGACGCTGGAGTTGAGGGGGCCGACGATGCCGAGGACCTTTTTGTCTCCGGCGAGTTTGGTGGCGTTCTGCTGGCCGGATGTGGGTTGGGCCTGGTCGTCCAGGGGGGTGAGTTCGAAGGTTATGCCGGGGACTTCTTTGGCTTTGTTGGCGTTGGTGACGGCGAGGTGGGCGGAGTTTTTGATTCCCTGGCCGAGTGCGGAGAGGTCGCCGGTCAGTGGGGCGTCGAGGCCGATGGTGACGGTGGTCTTCCGGCCTGAGTCGGTGTCTTTGTCCCCGTCGCCGTCGCGTGATCCGCAGGCGCTGAGGGTGAGGGCTCCCGCGGTGATCGCGGTGGTGAGGATGAGCAAGGAATGGTGTCGCACGGTGCTTCCTTTCCCTGGCGAGGCCCTCGCTGCGGAGGTGCCGTATCGCCGCCGGGCGGGAGGAAGGCAAGGCGGAACGAGAAATTCGAGAGGTGCGGAGAGTCCTTGTGCGAACCGCCCGGCGGGGTGGTGAATGGCCGTGACTCTAGGGGTGTGCGGCACTAAGGGGCAGAGGTGCAGGCCATGATGTGACTGTCTTGTTATGCCGCAGGTCACTCGGGGGCGTTTGTTTAACAGAGTTGAGCGTATGGGTCGCGCTGAGTAGACCGATGCCGCCCCCGGAAGCGTTCCGGGGGCGGCATCGGTGGGGTGGTGCGGTGGGTTTTCTCAGGCGGCGGGGGTGGTGTCGGCGGCCGCGCGGATGAGGCAGGTGAGGCGGGCGGAGCACACGCGCTTGTCCTGCTCGTCGGTGATGACGATCTCGTAGGTGGCGGTGGTGCGTCCGCGGTGGACGGGGGTGGCGGTGCCGGTGACCAGTCCGGAGCGGACTCCGCGGTGGTGGGTGCAGTTGAGGTCCACGCCCACGGCGATGCGGCCGGGGCCGGCGTGGAGCATGGCGCCGACGGAGCCGATGGTTTCGGCGAGGACGGCGGAGGCGCCGCCGTGGAGGAGGCCGTAGGGCTGGGTGTTGCCTTCGACGGGCATGGTGGCGACGACGCGCTCGGGGGAGGCCTCGACGACGTGGACGCTCATGCGCTCGCCGAGGTGTCCCGCGGAGAAGAGGGCGCCGAGGTCGAGCCCGCTGTCGGCCCACTGGTCGAGGATGTCCTGCGGGAACGTGGTCTTGCTGTGCTCGCCCATGCGTCGTGGCTCCGATCACCTTTGGTCGTTGTGTGGTGAAAGTTTTTTCAGCTGGACCGCTTCGGCGTCAACTGTCGTGGTCGGTCCGGGGCTCGAGCCTGATGACGAGGGACTTGCTGGCCGGGGTGTTGCTGGTGTCGGCCGTGTGGTCCAGGGGGACCAGGACGTTGGTCTCGGGGTAGTAGGCGGCGGCGCAGCCGCGTGCGGTGGGGTAGTGCACGACGCGGAAGCCGGGTGCGCGGCGTTCGCTGCCGTCGGTCCATTCGCTGACGAGGTCGGCGTAGGAGCCGTCGGCGAGGCCGTGGGCGGCCGCGTCGTCGGGGTGGAGGAGGACGACGCGGCGGCCGTTCTTGATGCCGCGGTAGCGGTCGTCGAGGCCGTAGATGGTGGTGTTGTACTGGTCGTGCGAGCGCAGGGTCTGCAGCAGCAGGCGGCCTTCGGGGACGTGGGGGTGTTCGACGTCGGCGGCGGTGAAGTTGGCCTTGCCGGTCTTGGTGGGGAAGGTGCGGCTGTCGCGGGGGGCGTGGGGGAGCGTGAAGCCGCCGGGGCGGGCGACGCGGGCGTTGAAGTCCTCGAAGCCGGGGATGACGCGGGCGATGCGGTCGCGGATGGTGGCGTAGTCCTTCTCGAACTCTTCCCAGGGTGTGGTGCTGGTGGGGCCGAGGACGCGGCGGGCGAGGCGGCAGACGATGGCGGGTTCGGACAGCAGCTGGGGGCCGGCGGGTGCGAGGCGGCCGCGTGAGGCGTGCACCATGCCCATGGAGTCCTCGACGGTGACGAATTGCTCGCCGCTGTGCTGGCGGTCGCGTTCGGTGCGGCCGAGGGTGGGCAGGATCAGGGCCCGTGCGCCGGTGATCACGTGTGAGCGGTTGAGCTTGGTGGAGACGTGGACGGTCAGGCGGGCGCGGCGGACGGCTGCCTCGGTGACGTCGGTGTCGGGGGTGGCGGAGACGAAGTTGCCGCCCATGGCGAAGAAGACCTTGGCCTGTCCGTCGCGCAGGGCCCGGATGGCGCGTACGACGTCGAGTCCGTGGGCGCGGGGCGGGGCGAAGCCGAATTCCTTCTGCAGGGCGTCGAGGAACGCGGTGGAGGGGCGCTCGAAGATGCCCATGGTGCGGTCGCCCTGGACGTTGCTGTGGCCGCGTACGGGGCAGACGCCGGCGCCGGGGCGGCCGATGTTGCCGCGCAGGAGGAGGAAGTTGACGACTTCCCGGATGGTGGGGACGGCGTGTTTGTGCTGGGTGAGGCCCATGGCCCAGCACACGACGGTGCGCTGGGAGGCGAGGACCATGCGCAGGGCGGTTTCGATCTCCTCGCGGCGCAGGCCGGTGGCGCGCAGGGTCTGGTCCCAGTCGGCGGTGCGGGCGGCGCGTGCGAAGTCCTCGAAGCCGTGGGTGTGCTCGTTGATGAAGGCGGTGTCGAGGGCGCCTTCGGTGTCGAGGACGAGTTTGTTGAGGAGGCGGAAGAGGGCCTGGTCGCCGCCGAGGCGGATCTGCAGGAAGAGATCGGTGAGGGGGGTGCCGCCGCCGATGAGGCCGCGGGCGTTCTGGGGGTTCTTGAAGCGTTCCATGCCCGCTTCGGGGAGCGGGTTGACCGTGATGATCTTCGTGCCGCCGGCCTTGGCCTTTTCCAGGGCGCTGAGCATGCGGGGGTGGTTGGTGCCGGGGTTCTGGCCGGCGACGATGATCAGGTCGGCTTTGTAGAGGTCTTCGAGCAGGACGCTGCCCTTGCCGATGCCGATGGTCTCGGTGAGTGCGGAGCCGGAGGACTCGTGGCACATGTTGGAGCAGTCGGGCAGGTTGTTGGTGCCGAATTCGCGGGCGAAGAGCTGGTAGAGGAAGGCGGCTTCGTTGCTGGTGCGCCCGGAGGTGTAGAAGACGGCTTCGTCGGGTCCGGTGAGGGCGGTGAGCTCGCCGGCGATGATGTCGAAGGCCCGCTCCCAGGTCACCGGCTCGTAGTGCTCGGCGCCTTCGGCGAGGTACATGGGGTGGGTGAGGCGGCCCTGCTGGCCGAGCCAGTAGCCGCTGCGGTCGGCGAGCGAGGGCACGGAGTGCTCGGCGAAGAACGCGGGGGTGACGCGGCGCAGAGTGGCTTCCTCGGCGACGGCCTTGGCGCCGTTCTCGCAGAATTCGGCGGCGTGGCGCTTGTCGGGCTCGGGCCAGGCGCAGCCGGGGCAGTCGAAGCCGTCCTTCTGGTTGACCTTGAGGAGGGTGAGGGCGGTGCGTCGGACGCCCATCTGGTCGTGGGCGATGCGCAGCGTATGGGCGATGGCGGGCAGGCCGGCGGCTGCGTGCTGCGGGGCGGTGACGTCGGGTGCGTCCTGTACCGGATCGCCGGTGGGCGGCTTGCCTGCCATCTCGCTCCCCCTTGAGCGGTCGGTGGTACGCGGGTGTGTGCGTACGGTGCCGATCCTGTCATGGGGGTCCGGCAGCGGCGGTGGCGAGGGCCGCGTGGCCTGGTTTGTCAGTGGGCCGTGGCAGGATCGGGGGCGTGGCAGCAAAGGCATCGAAGACGAACGAACCGACCGGCACCGAGGCATCTGCGGAGGGAGGCCGGCCCCGTCTGTTGTTGATGGACGGGCACTCCATGGCGTACCGGGCGTTCTTCGCGCTGCCCGCGGAGAACTTCACCACTTCGGGTGGTCAGCCGACGAACGCGGTGTACGGCTTCGCGTCGATGCTGGCCAATACGCTGCGTGACGAGCGGCCTACGCATTTCGCGGTGGCGTTCGACGTGTCGCGCAAGACGTGGCGCTCGGAGGAGTTCCCGGAGTACAAGGCGACGCGTTCGAAGACCCCTGACGAGTTCAAGGGGCAGGTGGCGCTGATCGGCGAGATGCTCGACACGATGAACGTGCGGCGGTTCGCGGTCGACGGCTTCGAGGCCGACGACGTGATCGCGACGTTGGCCACGGAGGCGGAGGCGGAGGGTTTCGAGGTCGCGATCGTCACCGGTGACCGTGACTCCTTCCAGCTGATCACCGATGCGGTGACGGTGCTGTATCCGACGAAGGGCGTCTCGGAGCTGACGCGTTTCACGCCGGAGAAGGTCGTGGAGAAGTACGGCCTCTCGCCGCAGCAGTATCCGGACTTCGCGGCGCTGCGCGGCGACCCGTCGGACAACCTGCCGGGCATCCCGGGCGTGGGCGAGAAGACGGCCGCGAAGTGGATCAACCAGTTCGGTTCGTTCGCGGAGCTGGTCGAGCGGGTGGACGAGGTCAAGGGCAAGGCCGGGCAGAACCTGCGGGATCACCTGGAGGCGGTGAAGCTCAACCGCCGGCTGACCGAGATGGTGCGGGACGTGAAGCTGTCCACGCACCCGGACGACCTGGAGCGCCAGGCGTTCGACCGGCTGGCGCTGGTGGCGTTCCTGGAGCAGCTGGAGATCCGCAACCAGGGGCTGCGGGACCGGCTGCTGGCCGCGGACCCGGGTGGGGAGTCGTCCGAGGAGGCGGCCCCGGAGGCGGGCGCCGAGGTGGACGGCGTGGTGCTGGGCGCGGGTGAGCTGGCGCCGTGGCTGGCCGGGCACGGCACGGGCCCGCTGGGTGTGGCGATCACCGACACCTGGGCGCAGGGCGCGGGCCGGGTCGCGGAGATCGCGCTGGCGACGGGCGAGGGCCCGGCGGTCTGGTTCGATCCGGCGGAGCTGGACGAGGCCGACGAGCGGGCGTTCGCCGCGTGGGTCGCCGACCCGGCGCGGCCGAAGGTGATGCACGACGCGAAGGCCGCGATGCGGGTCTTCGCCGAGCACGGCTGGCCGGTGGAGGGCGTGACGATGGACACGGCCCTGGCCGCGTACCTGGTCAAGCCGGGCCGTCGTTCGTTCGCCCTGGACACGCTGTCGGTGGAGTACCTGGGCCGGGAGCTGGCCACGGCCGCCGCCGGTGACGGGCAGCTGGCGTTCGGCGCGGACGAGCAGGCCGAGGCGGACGCCCTGATGGGCCGGGCCCGTACGGTCCTGGACCTCGGTGGCGCGTTCGAGGGCCGGGTGCGGGAGGTGGGCGCGGCGGATCTGCTCACTGATGTGGAGCTGCCGACCAGTGCGGTGCTCTCAGACCTGGAGCGCTCGGGCATCGCCGCGGACCGTGGCTGGCTGGAGCGGATGGAGCAGCAGTTCGCGGCGGCGGTGCAGCAGGCGGTGCTCGAGGCGCACGCGGCGGCAGGTCGTGAGTTCAATCTGGGCTCGCCCAAGCAGCTGCAGGAGGTTCTCTTCGGGGAGCTGGGCCTGCCGAAGACGAAGAAGACGAAGACCGGTTACACCACGGACGCCGACGCTCTGGCCTGGCTGGCCGCGCAGACGGAGAACGAGCTTCCGGTGATCATGCTGCGGCACCGGGAGCAGTCCAAGCTGCGTTCCACGGTCGAGGGTTTGATCAAGGCGATCGCTCCCGACGGGCGGATCCACACCACCTTCAACCAGACGGTGGCGGCGACGGGCCGGCTGTCGTCCACGGATCCGAACCTGCAGAACATTCCGGTGCGTACGGACGAGGGGCGTGCGATCCGTCGTGGTTTCGTCGTCGGTGAGGGCTTCGAGTCCCTGATGACGGCGGACTACAGCCAGATCGAGCTGCGGGTCATGGCGCACCTGTCCGAGGACGAGGGTCTGATCGAGGCGTTCGCGTCCGGTGAGGACCTGCACACGACGGTGGCCTCCCAGGTGTTCGGCGTCGCCAAGAGTGAGGTCGACGCGGAGATGCGCCGCAAGATCAAGGCCATGTCGTACGGTCTGGCCTACGGTCTGTCGGCGTTCGGGCTCTCGCAGCAGCTGAACATCGCGCCCGATGAGGCGCGTCGTCTGATGGACACGTTCTTCGAGCGGTTCGGCGGGGTGCGCGACTATCTGCAGCGTGTGGTCGAGGAGGCCCGTGCCACGGGGTACACCGAGACGATGCTCGGCCGTCGTCGTTATCTGCCCGACCTCAACAGCGACAACCGTCAGCGTCGTGAGATGGCGGAGCGGATGGCGCTGAACGCCCCGATCCAGGGCACCGCCGCGGACATCGTCAAGATCGCGATGCTGCGGGTGGGCGAGGCCCTGGCGGCCGAGACGCTCACGTCCCGGATGCTGCTCCAGGTGCACGACGAAATCGTGCTGGAGATCTCGCCGGGTGAGCGCGAGAAGGTCGAGGCGCTGGTCCGCCGTGAGATGGCCGGTGCCGTCGAGCTGCGTGCCCCGCTGGATGTGTCGGTGGGTGTCGGCCGGGACTGGGAGTCCGCCGCGCACTGATCGCCCTCGCGGGGTCCGGTTTGCGGACTCGTACGCGTTGACCGGCCCTTCTTTCCCTTCGGTGAGCCGAGGGGGGAGGAGGGCCGGCGCGGTTGTGGTCGGCGGTGTGGTTCTCATCCGCGGTGTGCGTTGCTACCGTGCCCATTCCTGACGCCTCGTCATATCCGGGGAACGCTGCCAGGAGGCTACGCATGCGCGCACTGGCCGCCGCGGCCATCGGACTGGCCGCGGCCCTCGCCCTGGTCCTCGCCGTCACGGCCATCGGCCCGCCCGAAGGCGAGACCTCGCCCGAGCCCCTGCTGTCCACCGCCCCCGCACACCCGTAGCCGGGAGGCCCCTCATGCGCCGCAGAGCGAGCCTGGTGCTGCTGGCCCTCGCGGTGTTCTTCACCGCCCTGTCGCCACTGCTGCGCTGGTACGCCTTCCCCCGCCTGGCCAAGGTCCCCGCCGGCCGCTACCAGACGGCCGTCCTGGAGGCGAAGGACGCCACCCTCATCGACTACGCCACGCTCACCCCGAAGAAGGTCTCCCGCCTCACCATGGTGCAGACCCTCAAGGGCAACGTGGAGCAGGCCCGCAAGATCAAGGACGCGACCGGCCGCGACGTCGTCGTCTGGGACGGCCTCTCCTACGCCGCCGGCCCCGACGGCGCCATGATCTCGCGGATACCCGAGCGCTATGTCTTCGACGCCCACAGCCAGCAGCCCGTCCACGCGGGCGGCGAACACGTCGACGGCACCCCGGTGCGCCGCGACGGCATTCAGTACAAGTGGCCCTTCCTCGTCGAAAAGCGCGCCTACCGCTACTTCGACCTGATGACCCGCACCTCCGCGCCCATCCACTACAAGGGCACCCGCACCTTCCACGGCCTGAAGGTCTACTACTTCGAGCAGACCATCCCCTGGACCAAGGTCCCCCTGCCCCGCACCCTGCCGCTGGGCATCACCCCCGACACCGTCCGCCAGCTCGGCCTGGAGCGCTGGTACGCCACCCGGCGCATGTTCTGGGTCGACCCCACCACCGGCGCGCCCGTCAACGGCGAGGAGGACCACCGCGAGGAGATGCGCTGGACCGGCCGGCCGGACAAGAAGCCGATCACCGCCTTCGCCGGCCATGTGAAGATGCGGCCCGACTACGTCGAGGACACGGTTGCGCTGGTGAAATCGCAGCGCCGGCTGGTCCTGCTGCTCACCGCCTACCTCCCCTGGGGCTTCGTGGCGCTCGGCGGCGCGCTGCTGTCCCTTTCCCTCGTCCTGGAGGCCCGAGATCGTCGTGCGCTCGCCGCGAACGTGGCACACGATGGAGGGAAACCCGAACGGCCGACCCCCGACGAGGGGTCGCTGAGCAGAGGAGGCTCGCCGTGAAGGAGAGTCCCGAGGACGCGTCCACCACGTCCCGGCCGCGCCGGCTGTACACCGGCGGCGAGCGGCCCTACGACCCCGAAGACCTGGTCATGGCCTCCGGTCGCGACGTGACACCGGAACGGATCGAGAGGGCCAAGCGCCTGATGGAGAAGGAGGGGGCCGCGGCGGTCGAGCGCTACCTCCCCTGACGGGGCAGGACACCGCCACCCGGGCGCGCACGCCGCACCCGCGCGCCCGGGGTGCACGTCCTACGGGCGGCGCGCGTTGGTGCGCCGCGTCGCCACGGCCGTGGACGGATCCTCGGGCCAGGGGTGCTTGGGGTAGCGGCCGCGCAGCTCGGCCCGCACGGAGCGGTAGCCGTCCTGCCAGAACGACGCCAGATCCGCCGTGACCGCCGCGGGCCTGCCCGCCGGCGACAGCAGGTGGACGAGCACGGGAACCCGGCCGCCCGCCAGGCGCGGCGTCTGCCGCAGCCCGAAGAGCTCCTGCAGCTTGACGGCCAGGACGGGCTGCTCACCGGCGTAGTCCACCCGGATCCGGGAGCCGCTCGGCACCTCCAGACGCTCCGGCGCCAGCTCCTCCAGACGCGCCGCGTCCCCGCTCGCCCACGGAAGCAGCCGCTCCAGGGCCGGGCCGGCGTTCACCCGCTCCAGGTCGGCGCGCCTGCGCGCCCGGTCCAGTTCCAGGCCCAGCCACTCGTCCGTACGCGCCAGCAGCGCCTCGTCCGACACCTCCGGCCACGGCTCGCCCAGTTCCCGGTGCAAGAACGCCAGACGCTGCCGCAGGCCCCCGGCCTCCGCACTCCAGCGCAGCAGACCGAGCCCCTCGCGCCGCAGCCCCTCCAGCAGAGCCGTACGCACCAGCGCCCGGTCCGGCGCGGTCAGCGTGCTCGTGGCCAGCTCCACCGCCCCCAGCCGCGTCACCCGGCGCGCCACGACGTCACGCCGCTCCTCCGACCAGCGCACCTCCTCGCCCTCGGCGAACAGTGCCCCGGCCGCGGCCCGCGCCGTGCCCTCGTCGATCACCGCGCCCAGCCGCACCCGCGCCGACGCCGCCGCCACCGGCCGGTCCGCCACGGCGACCGCCAGCCACCGCGCACTGCGCAGCCGTGACCCCTCGCCCAGCTCGGCGCCCGTCCCCGACACCATCAGATACGAGCCCTCCCCGCGCGAGCGTGCCACCCGCTCGGGGAACGCCAGCGCCGCGATCAGCCCGGCGACGGCGTCGTCGGCAGGTGCGGCCCCGGTGCGGTCGTGGCCCTCACCCGTCGCCCCGTCCGGGCCGCCGCCCGCGACGCCCCGTACCGCGTTCTCCAGGCGGCGGGCCTCGGTGCGCCAGCGCGCCGCGTAGGCGTCGCCGCCGCGCCGGGCCGCCCTCCAGGCGGCGGCCAGGTCGTCGCCGTACTCCCGGGGCGGTTCCTCGCTGAGCAGCGCCACGACCTCGGCCGCGCGGCGCGCGCCGACCTCGTGCGCGCCGTCCAGGAGGGCGCGCGCCAGACGGGGGTGCACCCCCAGCCGGGCCATGCGCCGGCCCCGTTCGGTGGGGCGCCCGTCCGGGCCGGTCGCGCCGGTGGCCGCCAGTACCGCACGGGCCGCGGCCAGCGCGCCGGCGGGCGGGGCGTCGAGCAGCGCGAGACCGGACGCGTCGGGATCGCCCCAGCAGGCCGCCTGCAGGGCGAACGCCGTCAGGTCCGCGACCGTGATCTCCGCGGCGGGGAACGCCGGCAGCCGCACCTCGTCGGCCTCCGACCAGCAGCGGAACACCACTCCCGGCGCCTCACGGCCCGCACGCCCCGCACGCTGACGGGCCGCGGCCCGCGACGCCCGTACGGTCGTGAGCGCGCTCAGCCCCCGGGCGTGGTCCATGCGCGGCTCCCGGGCCAGGCCGGCGTCCACCACGATCCGCACCCCCGGCACGGTCAGGCTCGACTCCGCCACCGACGTCGCCAGCACCACCCGTCGCGCACCGCGGCCACCGGCGAGCACCGCGTCCTGCACGGCCGCCGGCGCCCTGCCGTGCACCTGCAGCACCTCGGCGCCGCCCAGCACCCCGGGCCCGCCCAGCAGGCCCGCCACCCGCCCGATCTCCCCCACGCCGGGCAGGAAGCACAGCACGTCGCCGTCGCGCTCGCGCAGCGCCCGCCGCACCACCGCGGCCACGTGCTCCAGCAGCACTGGGTCCACGCGCATCCCGTGCGGCGGCTGCACCGCCCGCTCCGGCGGCGCCCACACCACGTCCACCGGGTGCGAGACGCCCTGCGCCCGGACCACGGGCGCGTCGCCCAGCAGCCGCGCCCAGCCCTCGGCGTCCGTGGTGGCCGAGGCGGCCACCAGTTGCAGCTCGGGGCGCAGGGCGGCGCGTACGTCCAGCAGGAACGCCGCGGCCGTGTCGGCGTCCAGATGCCGCTCGTGGCACTCGTCGAGCACCACGACGTCGACTCCGGCCAGCTCCGGATCGCGCTGCAGGCGCTGCAGCAGCACACCGGTCGTGACCACCTCGACCACGGTCGCGGGCCCCGCCCTGCGCTCCCCGCGCACGGTGAAGCCCACCCGGCCGGTGGCGCCGCCCACTTCCTCGCCCAGCAGCCACGCCATGCGGCGGGCCGCGGCCCGTGCCGCGATCCGGCGCGGCTCGGCGACCACCACACGGCGTACGGGCGCGGGGCCCTGATCGCCGGCCGCCACGAGCCCGGCGAGGACCAGCGGCACCAGGGTCGTCTTGCCCGTGCCGGGCGGCGCGCACAGGACGGCGGCGCCGCTGTCGTCCAGCGCACGGGTGAGCGCGGGCAGGGCGGTGCGTACGGGCAGGTGGTCGAGGGCCTCGGTGCGGATCACGGGATCAAGTCTCGCCGAGGCCCGGCGCGGCCCCGCGGCCCGGTGTCAGTCGCGCTCGCAGACGAAGATCGCCGTGCCGGGGATCAGATGGCCGCGCAGCGGGGACCAGCCGCCCCACTCCTGGGTGTTCCAGGCCGGCCATTCCGGTTCGACCAGGTCGACCAGGCGGAAGCCGGCGGCGACCACGTCGCGCACCCGGTCGCCGAGCGTGCGGTGGTGCTCCACATAGACGGCCCGGCCGTTCTCGTCCTGCTCCACATAAGGGGTGCGGTCGAAGTAGGAGGCGGCGACGGACAGACCCTCCGGGCCGGGCTCGTCGGGGAAGGCCCAGCGGATGGGGTGCGTGACGGAGAAGACCCAGCGGCCGCCGGGCCGCAGCACCCTGCGCACCTCGCGCATCACCTGTACCGGATCGGCGACGAACGGCACCGCTCCGTAGGCGGAGCAGGCCAGGTCGAAGGAGCCGTCCGCGAAGGGCAGCGCGCCGGCGTCGCCCTCGACCAGGGGGAAGTCCGCGCCGATCCGCAGGGCGTGCTGCAGCTGCCGGTGGGAGAGGTCCAGGGCCACGGGGCGGGCGCCCTGGGCGGCCAGCCAGCGCGCGCACTGGGCCGCGCCCGCGCCGATCTCCAGGACGGCCAGGCCCTCGAGGCCGCTCGCCGGGCCCAGCAGCGCGGCCTCCGCCTCGTCCAGGCCCTCGGGCCCCCAGACGAAGCGGTCGTCGCCGAGGAAGCCGCCGTGCTCGCTCTGGTACTCGTCGGCGTTGCGGTCCCACCAGCCGCGGCTGGCCCGGCTGCTCTCCGTCCCGCCGCTCTCACGGCGGGTCGCTTCCGGCTCGTACTCTTGGGTCATCTCGACGGTCGCGCCCTCGGCCAGGGAACCGCGGTGAGCGGTTCTTGATCTTGAATAGGTCTTTCGATCTTTACAGGTCCCCTCCGGAGCGTGTCGCCGCGGGGTCCGGCGGCGCTCGGCCGGGATTTCGCCGGGGTCCTTCCGGGGGCCCGGGCGTGGCGCTACGGGGTGTCGCGGGGCCCTCGTGGCCTCGCACAACCTGAGTTGTGCCGGATTTCGGGTATTTCGTCCCGGGTGTGCGCCTTCGCGCATTGACCGTGTCCGGCTGCCCCCGTATGCTACAAGTTGCGCTGCGAGCCTGCGCGCCTCAGACGGAGCAGGTCGCGCTCGCACTTGTTGTATGTCCCCTCGGTTGTCGAGGCGCTTCTGGTTTTCTATCGGGTCTTCGGACTCCTTACGGAAACTGCGCCTCCAAGGCTGTCCGGCTTCGGCGGTGCGATACGGGCCCACGGCGTAGCAGTACCTACGACTTCAATGTCCGTACCGGAGCCCTTTCCCACATGACGAGCAGCACCGAGACCACCGCCACCACCCCGCAGGTTGCGGTCAACGACATCGGTAACGAGGAAGCCTTCCTCGCCGCGATCGACGAGACGATCAAGTACTTCAACGACGGCGACATCGTCGACGGCGTCATCGTGAAGGTCGACCGGGACGAGGTCCTGCTCGACATCGGTTACAAGACCGAGGGTGTGATCCCCTCCCGCGAGCTCTCGATCAAGCACGACGTCGACCCGAACGAGGTCGTCAAGGTCGGCGACGAGATCGAGGCCCTGGTTCTCCAGAAGGAGGACAAGGAAGGTCGCCTGATCCTCTCGAAGAAGCGCGCCCAGTACGAGCGCGCCTGGGGCACCATCGAGAAGATCAAGGAAGAGGACGGGATCGTCACCGGTACCGTCATCGAGGTCGTCAAGGGTGGTCTCATCCTCGACATCGGCCTCCGTGGCTTCCTCCCGGCCTCCCTGGTCGAGATGCGCCGCGTCCGCGACCTCCAGCCCTACGTGGGCAAGGAGCTCGAGGCCAAGATCATCGAGCTGGACAAGAACCGCAACAACGTGGTCCTGTCCCGCCGTGCCTGGCTGGAGCAGACCCAGAGCGAGGTCCGTCAGACCTTCCTCACCACCCTCCAGAAGGGTCAGGTGCGCTCCGGCGTCGTCTCCTCCATCGTCAACTTCGGTGCCTTCGTGGACCTGGGTGGCGTCGACGGTCTCGTCCACGTCTCCGAGCTCTCCTGGAAGCACATCGACCACCCGTCCGAGGTTGTCGAGGTCGGCCAGGAAGTCACCGTCGAGGTCCTCGACGTCGACATGGACCGCGAGCGCGTCTCCCTGTCGCTCAAGGCCACCCAGGAAGACCCGTGGCAGCAGTTCGCCCGGACCCACCAGATCGGTCAGGTCGTCCCGGGTAAGGTCACCAAGCTCGTTCCCTTCGGTGCGTTCGTGCGCGTCGACGAGGGCATCGAGGGCCTGGTCCACATCTCCGAGCTGGCCGAGCGCCACGTGGAGATCCCGGAGCAGGTCGTCCAGGTCAACGACGAGATCTTCGTCAAGGTCATCGACATCGACCTCGAGCGTCGTCGCATCAGCCTCTCGCTGAAGCAGGCCAACGAGTCCTTCGGTGCCGACCCGTCCGTGGTCGAGTTCGACCCGACCCTGTACGGCATGGCCGCGTCCTACGACGACCAGGGCAACTACATCTACCCCGAGGGCTTCGACCCCGAGGCCAACGACTGGCTCGAGGGCTACGAGAAGCAGCGCGAGGAGTGGGAGCGCCAGTACGCCGAGGCGCAGCAGCGCTTCGAGCAGCACCAGGCGCAGGTCATCAAGTCCCGCGAGGCCGACGAGCAGGCCGCTGCCGAGGGCGCTGCCGCTCCGGCCGCCGCCTCGGGTGCCGGCACCGTCTCCGGCGGTTCGTACTCCTCGGAGTCGGCCGACCAGTCCGGCGCCCTGGCGTCGGACGAGGCGCTCGCCGCGCTCCGCGAGAAGCTCGCCGGCGGCCAGAGCTGACGCTCTGACCGGCAGCAGCTGACAGCTGACTGACGTAAGGCCCGCTCTCCTTGGAGAGCGGGCCTTACTCATGCCCGTGTGCCCCCCGCATTGATCCTCTTGACCGCCCGCACGGGGAATGCCGGCGCCCTTCAAGGGCGTTCTTCCGTACGGAACATGAGGAGGAACGGTCACTGTGTTGGATCCGCAGGGTTTGTACGAATGGGAGCCCAAGGGGCTCGCCGTAGCCGACCTGGCCCTGGCCCAGGACACGGCCGGGCTGGTCATGCTCTACCACTTCGACGGCTACATCGACGCCGGTGAGACGGGCGACCAGATCGTCAAACGGCTGCTGGACGGCCTGCCGCACCAGGTCGTGGCCCGCTTCGACCACGACCGGCTCATCGACTACCGGGCGCGCCGCCCCCTGCTGACCTTCGAGCGCGACCGCTGGAGCGCGTACGAGGTCCCCAGGATCGAGCTCCGTCTGGTGCAGGACGCGACGGGCGCCCCCTTCCTCCTGCTCACCGGCCCCGAGCCGGACGTGGAGTGGGAGCGCTTCGCGGCCGCCGTGCGAGAGCTGGTGGAGCGCCTCGGCGTACGCCTGTCCGTCAACTTCCACGGCATCCCCATGGGCGTCCCCCACACCCGCCCCGTCGGCATCACCCCGCACGGCAACCGCACCGACCTGATGCCGGGCCACCGCAGCTACTTCGACGAGGCCCAGGTGCCCGGCAGCGCCGAGTCGCTCATCGAGTACCGCCTGGCCGAGGCCGGCCACGATGTTCTGGGCGTCGCCGCCCACGTCCCCCACTACATCGCCCGCTCCCCCTACCCGGACGCGGCACTGACGGCACTGGAAGCGGTCACCGCCGCGACGGGCCTCGTCCTGCCGAACGCCGCGCACGCCCTGCGCACCGAGGCGCTGCGCACCCAGGAGGAGATCGAGCGTCAGCTCGCCGAGGGCGACGAGGAGCTCGTGGCGCTCGTACGGGGCCTCGAGCACCAGTACGACGCGGTCGCCGGCGCCGAGACCCGCGGCAACCTCGTCGCCGAGCCCGTCGACCTGCCCTCCGCCGATGAGCTGGGCGCGGAATTCGAGCGCTTCCTCGCCGACAGGGAGGGCGACGGCGGTCGCTGACCGCCGGCCCTATAGCGTGGGCCCATGCTGAAGGTGGGCCTCACCGGCGGAATCGGCGCCGGCAAGAGCGAGGTGTCGCGGCTCCTCGTCTCCTACGGAGCGGTGCTCGTCGACTCCGACAAGATCGCACGGGAAGTGGTGGCGCCGGGCACGCCCGGACTGGCGGCGGTGGTCGCCGAGTTCGGCCCCGGGGTCCTCACCCCCGAGGGCGCGCTCGACCGTCCCAAGCTCGGCGCGATCGTCTTCGCCGATACGGACCGGCTCGCCGCCCTCAACGCCATCGTGCACCCCCTGGTCCGGGCCCGCTCAGCCGAGCTGGAATCCGCGGCGGGCCCGGACGCCGTCGTCGTCCACGACGTCCCCCTGCTCGCCGAGAACGCGCTGGCGCCCCTGTACGACCTCGTCCTGGTCGTGGACGCCTCCACCGAGACCCGCCTCGACCGGCTGGTGCGCATGCGCGGCATGACCCCCGACGAGGCCCGCGCCCGCATGGCGGCCCAGGCCACCCGCGAGCAGCGGCTGGCCGTCGCCGACCTGGTCATCGAGAACGACGGCCCGCTGGAGGAGCTGGAGCCCAGGGTCCGGGCGGTGTGGGAGGAACTGCGGAATAGGTCGTAGCGCGGAGGCGTTGTGGCGCAGTGCTGCTGAGTGCTGCTGAGTGCTGTAGCGAGGCTGCGGCCAGCTCTGCAGTGTGTGCTGTAGTGGAGTTCTGCGGTGAAAGGACACGGACGTGACCGAGCGGACGACGCCCGAGACCCACGTGATCGACTTCCGGGCTGCCGAGCACCTGCTGGACGCCGGTGACCCGCGCGGCGCCATCAAGCTGCTCGACTCCGTCATCTCCGCCCACCCCGAGAACACCGCGGCCCGCCTGCTGCGCGCCCGCGCCTTCTTCGCGACCGCGCAACTCCGCCCCGCCGAGCTCGAATTCCAGCTCGTCCTCGAACGCGAGCCGGACAACGCCTTCGCCCACTTCGCCCTGGCCCGCACTCTCCAACGCGCCGCCCGTCCCACCGAAGCCCTCCGCCACTTCCGCCTCGCCGCGGCCCTGGACCCCCGCCCGGACTTCGTGGCGGCGGCCCGGTTCGGGGAGAGGGGCTGAGGGCGGACCGAGCCCGGCTCGGGCAGGGGTGCGGGGCGCGGCCGGTGGACTGATCGGTTCGTCCTATCGGGTGAGGGGCGTGAGGGGCTCCTTTGCCGCGTGCTGCCTCTGGAGAAACGCTGCATACAGCTGCTTTGGGGCTGAGGGTCCTGTGCGGGGCGGGGTCGCAGGGGGAGCGGCGTGCGCTTGCCCCGCCTGTCCGTGCATAGCGTGGCCGTCTCGATCTTGCTTGTCGAGCCGCCCCCAGGAGACCGTCCATGGCCATGCCGGAACTGCTCGGTGTCAGCCCCGTCGCGCCCCCGTCCGGGCCCCGGTACAAGGCCCGGGCCCTGGGCGCGAGCTGGGTGCTCCTCGGCCTGTTGTTAGCCGCTCTCTCGGTCGCGCAGGCGGAGAAAGCCGCAGGGCACGTGACCGACAAGGGCACCCTGACCGTGGAGCGCTGCTGGGTGCGCACCACGCATGCGCGGCACGGTGACGGCGACCGGGACGTGTGCGTCGGCCTCTACCGGGGGGAGAACGGGCGGACCGTACGCGACGGTGCCGAGCTCAAGGGCTTCTACGTGCCAGGTGAGCGTGTACGGGTGTACCGCGAGGACTCCGAGTACTACGTCATCGGCTGGCGTGCGTTCTGGGGCTGGCTGGCCTGCGCCTTCGGCGGGGCTCTTCTCGTCTGCTTGGGGATGGTGACCGTCATCGTCGGGATTCATGCGAAAACGCTGGAGGAACTCGATGCGGTCAAGTCATTGCTGCGTCTGCAGCCGGCGGTCGCGGACTGTCTCAGGTGGCTGCGGAGGGTAGGGGTGGCGGGCCTGGTGCTGTGCTTCGTACTGGCGCTCATTTCTCACTGATGGATCGGCATGCTTCGCGCCGGGAGGGTGATCGGATGGAACTGCGGGTTGACTCAGGACAGTTGGAAGCCTTCGCGCGTCAGATCTACCGGGGTGCCGAAGACTCACGGGAAGTGCTGAACTATGCCGGGAAGTTCACGCACATCACCGCCCGGCAGAATGGGCTCTTTGCCCTTGCCGTCGATGGTCACGACGGATTACGCCACGAGGTTCTGCAAGCTCTGAAGCATCTCTCCGGCATCCTGACGGAGTCGTCGGAAGAGCTGCGTGCCGCTGCCGCTTACTACCGCCGCACCGATCACGCTGTGGCCGCTTCCCTGGACGCCGGGTACGCGCGGGAGAGGCGCTGACCTGCCGTGCAATTCACCGATGTGGTGCAGCCTACGGAGTATCTCGTTCCGCCGCGGAAGCCGGAGGAGTTCACCGATCCGCTGCTGTCGCTCAACGCGGTCTGTGATTTCCTGAGTCCGGGCGGGTGGTTTCTCAAGCTGGCCGAGCTGATGTTGCCGAAGAATCCCGTCGAGTGGGCCCAGGAGCAGCTGGCCGGGGACTGGGCGGCCTATGCCAAATGCGCCGAGTCGTGGCAGCGCATGGGCCGGGCATGCGGCGCTGTGGCGCGCAACGTCGAGTCCGGCGGCAGAGGCATCGCCAGGACGTGGGACGGCAACGCCGCCGAAGCCGCGCTTCTCTACTTCGACGCCTTGCGGAAGAACCTCGAGGACGTGCGGGAAGCGCTGGACAGGATGGGCGACGAGTACCGCGCCGTCGCGCAGTCGATCTCGCTCACCGGTCAGGCGATCGGGGGATGCATCAGCGCGATGGTCGATGCTCTGGTGACCATGTCCATCACGGCAGCGGCTACCGCAGCGCTCGGCTGGACCGGGTGCGCCGCAGCGATGGGCTACGCCATCGGGGCGATGGAAGCCCAGGTCATTCTCAAGGAGTGGCAGCGGATGACCCGGCTCATCGGCGCCGCCCAACTGGCCGTGAACAGCGGTTACGCGGTCATGGGACATATCGGCGGCGAAGTCATGGCGAAACTCAACGCGTTTCCACTGCCACGGGCGGGCTATGACCACCCGGCGGTCTGAGACAGGAGGGCGTATGCCTGAACAAGAGGTGGGGTTCGAAGAGTTCCTGGCTCCGGGCCGGGACCGCGAGCAGGCCCGGGTCGTCCACAAGGCCCTGCAGCACCTGGCCGCCGGTGGGGCGGGCGACGTCCTCCAGGAGATGGCGCGTGACGTCCTCTCCGGCCGGGTCGGTCTGCGTGAGGCCGTGCGCGTGGGTGCTTACGCGGACGCGCTGGGCGAGCACGCCCACGTGGCGCACAAGGCGTGGGAGGGCATGTCCGAAGAGGAACGCCAACGCTGCCTGGCGGACGCCCGTAGCTCCCTGGACGCCGAGGGGTCCTGAGCGGGGCCCGCCGGCTTGCCGCCCAGGCCCCAGGCCCTACCGTTCGGGCTTCTTGCCCTTGACCGGCTCGTACGGCGGGACGTCCCGCCCCGGCTGGTAGTGCGGGCCCTGCCGGATGTGCCGGATCACGAGGCCCAGGTCGGTGGCCGCCACCGCTGCCAGCACCCCGCAGGCGATCGCCCACCCCGGGTGGCCGGCGGCCGCGAAGAGGAGGGTTCCGGCCAGGGCCCAGACGAGGCCGAAGGAGGCCAGGGCGCAGCGCAGCCGTAGGGGGCTGCGGGCGGTGATCGGTTCGTTGCCCGTACGCATGGCGCACCATCTCCTCCTCCCAGGATCCACCCTTTCCGGGGGAGGGGCGGGCCCGGTTCAGAGCAGGCGCTGGATCTCGCCGCGGACGCGGTAGAAGCCGGACGCGGCGGGGGAGAGGGCCTCGACGACGTAGCGGGCGCCGGGCTGGCGTATGTGGCGGGGGAACTGGACGTTCCAGGTGGGGTCGTAGCCGCCCGAGACGACGTGGACGCGGAGGCGGCCGGCTTCCTGGACGCATTCGACCACGATGCCCGAGGCGGGCGGGGTGGCGACCGTCCGGACGGTGGCGGACGGGGCGTACGTGGGCAGGGCGGCGGCGGACTTGACGTCCAGGGGGACGGGGACCGTGCCGGACTGGGCGGCGGTGATGGCGGCCTCCGTGGCGTCGACGCAGACCAGGGAGCCGTCCGTGGTGACCATGTACAGCTTCTCGCCGAGGTACTGCATGGACAGGGCCGAGCCGCCGCCCGTGCCCAGCTTCCACAGGCGGGTGCCGTCGGCGGCGAAGCAGTAGACGGAGGAGGCGGAGTCACCGGCGAAGACGTAGCGGCCGCCGGGGGCGGTGGCGCAGGAGTAGACGGCGGCGTCGCAGCGGTACGTCGCCTCGACGGCGCCACTGGCCTTGGACAGGCGCTGGACGACGTGGTGGTGGGTGCCGGCGTAGACGGAGTGGTCCTCCTGCCAGCCGAAGAGCACGGAGCCGTCGGTCGGGGTGTGCCACAGCTCGCGGCCGCCGTCCTGGGCGTACGCCGTCACGCCGCGCCCGTGGCCGTGGTAGACGGCGCGCTCGTCCCGGCGCACCATCCAGGCGTGGTTTCCGGTGCTCTTGCGCGACCACTGGTACTCGTCCTCGTGGTCGATGACGGTCAGGCCGCCGTCGCGGTCGGCCACGTTGAGGATGCCCTCGTGGATGTCGAGCCAGAAGATGTCGACGTCGGAGGCGATCTCGTAGGCGGCGAACGGCAGCTTGCTGGAGAGGTCGTAGACGGTGCCGTCGTCACAGCCCGCGTAGATCCAGAAGTCGTCGGCCACCAGGCACTTCACACCGTCCGGCAGCTGGTAGCGGGCCAGTACCTCGCCGTCGTGGCCGAGCGTGTAGACGTCGCCGGACTGATTGCCGACCCAGCAGCGGTCCTCGCCGATGTGGATGCCGAACGCGGCCGCTCCCGTGCGGAACCGCCACAGCACCGGTGCCACGGCCCGGGCGGTGGAGGGTGCGGAGGCGACCTGGCGGCGCGTCACCGCGCGGGCCGCGCGGCCGCCCCGCACGGCGGGCGCGTAGCCCTTGCGGACCTTCTCGCCCACCTTCTTGGCGGCGGCGGCCCGTGCCTTCTCCACGGTCGGGAACGCGGACGTCTGGACCTGCCCGGCCGCGCCGATCCGTCCGTAGCGCACCGTCACGGTCGTGCCGTCGACGGCGACTTCGTAGAACTTGTGCGCCCCGCCGCCGTCCTGGGACAGCTCCAGATACGTGGTGTCCGACGACATGGCAACGCCCCTCTCCCCGCCGGTCGCGGCGACCGGTCTGCAGTGAGGGGAACGCTAGGGCGTGCCACTGACAATCGGCTCCGGCCCGGCGCCGGAGCCGTCAGAACAGCGGTTGCGGAAGGACGCCTTCGAGTGCCAGGAGGGTGCGCTTGGCCTCCAGGCCGGGGCCGAAGCCGCCCAGGCCGCCGTTGCTCTCGACGACCCGGTGGCAGGGCACGACGACGGGCAGCGGATTGCTGCCCATGGCCGCGCCCACGGCCCGGGCGGCACCGGGCTCGCCCACCCGGTCGGCCAGGTCCTGGTAGGCGACCAGGGTGCCGTAGGGGACGTGGTCGAGGAGCTCGCGGAGGGTGCGGCGGTTGAAGCCGGAGGTCAGGGACCAGTCCAACGGCAGGGTGAAGGTGTTCAGACGGCCGTCGAAATAGGCCCGCAGCTGCGCCGTCGCCCCGGCCAGGACGTCGTGGCAGGGGGAGGGCGGGGCGGCGGGGGCGGAGCCCAGGACACCGGTCAGGCGGCCGACGCAGCGGGCGGCGAGAGCGGCGTCGGCGTGGAAGACGACGTTGAGCAGGCCGTCCGCGGTCGCGGCCAGTCCCAGGGGGCCCACGGGCGTATCGATCGTCGTCCAGGCCCACGCCCGGGGGGTGGCCGGCAGGGGGCGCTCGGATTCCGTCACGTCATCCAGCGTAGAGCGTCCCCCGCCGGTGCCCCCCGGGGCGGTTCAGAGGGTGGAGTCCAGTCAGAGGGTGGAGTCCAGGACCACGGCCGCCTCGGTCAGGCCGGGGAAGCCGGACAGCTCGGAGGGGTCCGACAGGAACGTCGGGTCGCCGGCGTCCTCGGCCAGAGCGTCGGCGACGACGTGGGGGGCGTTGCTGATGATGCCGTCCACGCCCATGTGGGCCAGGGAGACCGCCCGGTCGCCGTCGTCGACGGTCCACGCCGAGACCTCCAGACGCCGCCCGTGCGGGCCCTTGAGCGCGTGCACGGAGCGTACCCAGGCGGCGGTGACGCTCTTGTGGTTCGGGTTGATCTGGTCGGCGAAGGCGGCGTACGTGCGGAGCTCGGCGGGCTTCGGGGCGCCCAGGAAGCCCTTCTTGATGTCCGGGCGGAGCTTGTGGAGCGTCTTCAGGGACGAGGCGTTGAAGCTCTGGACGACGAGCCGGCTCTTGACGTGCCGGCTGTCCAGCCAGCCCGCCCGTCGCAGCTCCGCCACCATCTGCCGCTCGATGCCCGGGTACAGCTCCGGGGCCTTGACCTCCAGCAGCAGCTTCTGGCCGTTGCGGTCGACCCGCTGCAGATAGCGGCCGAGGGTGGGAACCCGCTCGCCGGCGAAGCGCCGGCCGTACCAGCTGCCCGCGTCCAGCTTCTCGATCTCGGCGAGCGTGAAGTCCGCGATCTTCCAGGGCGCGCGCCGCGGATACCGGCGCTTGACGTCGGTGGTGCGCTCCAGAGTGGTGTCGTGCATGACGACCAGGGCGCCGTCCTTGGTGCGCTGGACGTCGTTCTCCACCCACTCGACGCCCAGCCGGGCCGCTCTGTCGATCGACGCCAGGGTGTTCTCCGGCGCCTGGACCGGCACCCCCCGGTGCCCGATGGCCACCGGTACGGCCGGATCGCCGGCCGTGGCGTGCGCGGGAGTGGCGACGAGGCCGACCGTGGACGCGGAGGCGAGCGTCGTGAGGGACAGGCCGAGAAGTGCGCTGGTCACGGCGGAGACGGTGCGGATGCGCATAAGGGCTCCTCGCGGCGTCCGGGCCCGGGCCGGCGGCGCCCCGGGCCTCGTGTACGGAAAGTCGTACGGCGTGCACGGAAAGTCGTACACGAAACTCCTACTGGCCCGCGACGGGCGGGGCACCCGCAGACGGCACCCTTTGCCGACTTTTCGCCGGGCGTTCGCCCCGGAAAACAGGGGCGGAACCCCAGGGGCGAGGCCGTTGTCAGTGGTGGGCCGTACGGTGGTCTCATGCGGCCCGTATCCAAGATCGAACGCAAGGTGGCGCCCTTCGAGGTCGTCAGCTCCTACCAGCCCAGCGGTGACCAGCCCACGGCCATCGCCGAGCTCGAGCAGCGCATCCGGGCGGGGGAGAAGGACGTCGTCCTGCTCGGTGCCACCGGCACCGGAAAGTCGGCGACCACCGCGTGGATGATCGAGAAGCTCCAGCGGCCGACGCTCGTCATGGCGCCCAACAAGACGCTCGCGGCCCAGCTGGCCAACGAGTTCCGCGAGCTCCTGCCCAACAACGCGGTCGAGTACTTCGTCTCGTACTACGACTACTACCAGCCCGAGGCGTACGTCCCGCAGTCGGACACGTACATCGAGAAGGACTCCTCGATCAACGAAGAGGTCGAGCGGCTGCGCCACTCGGCGACGAACTCGCTGCTCACCCGGCGCGACGTCGTCGTGGTGGCGTCCGTGTCCTGCATCTACGGCCTGGGTACGCCGCAGGAGTACGTGGACCGCATGGTGCCGCTCAAGGTCGGTCAGGAGATCGACCGGGACCAGCTGCTGCGCCGCTTCGTGGAGATCCAGTACACGCGCAACGACATGGCCTTCACCCGGGGCACGTTCCGCGTGCGCGGCGACACCATCGAGATCTTCCCGGTCTACGAGGAGCTGGCCGTCCGCATCGAGATGTTCGGCGACGAGATCGAGGCGCTGTCCACGCTCCACCCGCTCACCGGTGAGGTCATCTCCGACGACCAGGAGCTGTACGTCTTCCCCGCCAGCCACTACATCGCCGGTGCCGAGCGCATGGAGAAGGCCATCGCGGGGATCGAGGCCGAGCTGGAGGAGACCCTCGCCCGCATGGAGAAGCAGGGCAAGCTCCTGGAGGCGCAGCGGCTGCGCATGCGGACGACCTACGACATCGAGATGATGCGTCAGGTCGGTTCCTGCTCCGGCATCGAGAACTACTCGCTGCACATGGACGACCGTGAGCCGGGCTCCCCGCCGAACACCCTCCTCGACTACTTCCCCGAGGACTTCCTCCTCGTCATCGACGAGTCGCACGTCACCGTCCCCCAGATCGGCGCCATGTACGAGGGCGACGCCTCGCGCAAGCGCACCCTCGTCGAGCACGGCTTCCGCCTGCCGTCGGCCATGGACAACCGCCCGCTGAAGTGGGAGGAGTTCACCGAGCGCATCGGGCAGACCGTCTACCTCTCGGCGACGCCCGGCAAGTACGAGCTCTCGCGCGGCGACGGCTTCGTGGAGCAGATCATCCGCCCCACCGGCCTGGTCGACCCCGAGGTCGTGGTCAAGCCGACCGAGGGCCAGATCGACGACCTGGTGCACGAGATCCGCACCCGGACCGAGCGCGACGAGCGCGTCCTGGTCACCACGCTGACCAAGAAGATGGCCGAGGACCTCACGGACTACTTCCTGGAGCTGGGCATCCAGGTGCGCTATCTGCACAGCGACGTCGACACGCTGCGCCGCGTCGAGCTGCTGCGTGAGCTGCGGGCCGGCGAGTTCGACGTCCTGGTGGGCATCAACCTGCTCCGTGAGGGCCTCGACCTCCCCGAGGTGTCCCTGGTGGCCATCCTGGACGCCGACAAGGAGGGCTTCCTGCGGTCCGGGACGTCCCTGATCCAGACCATCGGCCGCGCGGCGCGCAATGTCTCCGGCCAGGTGCACATGTACGCCGACAAGATCACTCCCGCGATGGAGAAGGCCATCGAGGAGACCAACCGCCGCCGCGAGAAGCAGATCGCGTACAACACGGAGCGGGGGATCGACCCCCAGCCGCTCCGCAAGAAGATCGGCGACATCGTCGCCACGCTCGCCCGCGAGGAGATCGACACCCAGGAACTTCTGGGTTCGGGCTTCCGCCAGACCGGCAAGGACAAGGGCAAGGCCCCCGTGCCCACGGTGGCGTCCGGCGCCGGCGCCAAGGGCAAGACGAAGGCCAAGGGCAAGGCGAAGGAAGCGGTGGTCGCGACGGACCGGCCTGCCGCGGAACTGGCACAGCTCATCGAGGAGATGACCGACCGCATGCGGGCCGCGGCCGCGGAGCTGCAGTTCGAGGTCGCGGCGCGGCTGCGCGACGAGGTGGGCGAGCTGAAGAAGGAGCTGCGGCAGATGCGGGAGGCGGGCCTGGCCTGACGGCCGGGCGGTCCGGCCCGCACGCGGGACGTGCGGGCCGCGCGGGGCGAAGGGGGTGGGCGGGGCAGGGTACGCGACGGTGAGCGGGCATGTTGCAAGACCGCCACAAACCCCCCTCGGGTGAGTACCCGCTCCCCGGCAGTGCATAGGGTCGTTCAAGGAGGCCACGCGCACGCGTGGTCACGGGGACGAACGAACGAGAGAGGGACTGCGCGTGACGGTCAACTTGTCCAAGGGCCAGGGCATCAGCCTGCAGAAGGCCGACGGGGGCACCCTGACCGCGGTGCGGATGGGGCTGGGCTGGCAGGCGGCCCCTCGCCGCGGGCTGTTCGGGACGCGGACGAAGGAGATCGACCTCGACGCCTCGGCGGTGCTCTTCGCCGACAAGCAGCCGGTCGACGTGGCCTTCTTCCAGCAGCTGGTGAGCAAGGACGGCTCGGTGCGCCACACCGGCGACAACCTGGTCGGCGGCGCGGGCCAGGGCGGTGACGACGAGTCGATCCTCGTCGACCTGCAGCGCGTGCCCGTGCACGTCAACCAGATCGTCTTCACGGTGAACTCCTTCACCGGCCAGACGTTCGCCGAGGTGCGCAACGCCTTCTGCCGCCTGGTCGACGAGGGCACGGGCCAGGAGCTGGCCCGCTACACCCTGGACGGCGGCGGCCCGTACACCGCGCAGATCATGGCGAAGGTGCACCGGGTCGGCAACGGCTGGCAGATGACGGCGATCGGCACGCCGGCCAACGGCCGCACCTTCCAGGACCTGCTGTCGGAGATCCAGGCCACCCTGTAGCCGAGCGGTCCCGGCCCCGGCCGGGACGACAGCGGTACGGACCCAAGAGCAGTACGAGCCGGGCCCGGCGGAGCGGCATCCGCCGGGCCCGCGGCACAGTGAGCCGACATGACAAGGGGGAAGCGGCGATGACGGCCGAGCTGGTGCGGGGGCAGAACCACCCGCTGTCCGGTACCCGACTGGAGATCCGGGTCTCGGCGGGCCAACCGGTGGTGGCGGGCGCGACGCTCGGCGACGCGGACGGCAGGGTCCCCGGCGCCGAGTGGGTCGCGCACCCCGCCTCGCCGCGGCTCCCGGGCCTGGAGGTGTCCCGGCAGGCCGCCGCCGAGCACCGGCTGGCCGCCGACCTGGAGGCCCTCCCCGAGGGCGCCCACCGGGTCAACGTGCTGCTCGCCCTGCCGTCCGGCGCGGGCGCCGCGGCGCGCTTCGGCGCGATGGCGGCCCCGTTCCTGGCGGTCACCGGCGTCGACGGCGCGGAGGTCGTCAGCTACACCATCACCGACCTGGGCGCCGAGTCGGCGGTGGTCGCCCTGGAGCTGTACCGCCGGCAGGGCGCGTGGAAGGTGCGCGCCGTCGGCCAGGGGTACGCGGACGGCCTGGCCGCGATGCTGCACGACCAGGGGCTGCCCGGTGCGGTCGAGATGGCGGCGAGCATCGAGGAGGCCGTCGCGCGGGGCATGGCCCAGGCGGTCGCCGTGCCGCCCGCGCAGCGCGCCGGGGGCGAGAGCGCGGCCCACCGGGGCGGCGCGGCGGCGGACGCCCGTACGGTGGCCGGTCCGGCCGGCCACGGCCAGGACGCCGCGCAGGGGCCCGTGCCGGGCGACTCCGTGGCGGCCGCGTCGCAGTCCTCGGCCGGTGACGGCCCGATCAGCTACCGGCACCCCGGCCGGCGGACCTCCACGCCTCCCGACCCGGCCCCCGTCGCCGCGCCCGCCGAGCCCGGGCAGCCGCCCCGGCCGGTCGCGGGCGACGCCACGGGCTGGACGATGGACGAGCGGCTCTACAACCAGGTCTGGGGCATGTTCGAGGACCTGGCCCGGACGACCGCCGCCTACCGCAGTGCGGTCGACTTCGCGGAGTCGCGCCTGGAGCAGGAGCTGGACCGGGTGCTGTCCGACCCGGCCACCCGCGTCGGCCCCGCCGCCGACGCGGTCCGCCAGGAGGCGCGGGCCAAGCAGGCGCAGCTGGTGGACCAGGCGCGGGCCGCGCTCGACCGGGACCTGACCCAGCTCGCCGCCGAGGCCGAGGTCGTCGAGCACGCCCTGCCGCCCGCCTTCGCGCGCTGGGACAGCCCCGTCTGGCAGGGCTACCAGGTGCCGCTGGAGAGGCCCATGGCGCTGCGGCTGGGAGACCTGCATCTGCCGGAGCGCAAGGACCTGCGCATCCCCATGCTGGTGCGGCTGCCGCTGGAGCGCGGGCTGTGGGTCGACGCGGGGCGCTCCCAGGGCGGTGTCGAGGCCGGTCTGCTGGATTCGTCCGAGGTGCGCAGGCTCGCGATGGACTGCGCGGTCGCCCACGCCGTGCGGCTCCTGGCCGTCCACCCCGTGGGCGACTACTCGGTGCACGTCATCGACCCCGCCGGCACGGCCGGGGCCGCGCTGGCCCCGCTGCTGGAGTACGGGGCGCTGCGCGAGCCGCCGGCGGCCGGGGCGCGCGGGGTCACCGAGGCGCTGGCGCGGCTGACGCGGCGCGTGGACCTGGTGCAGATGGCGGTCCGCAGCGGTGCGCTGGACTCGCTTCCGGCGGACCTCGACACCTCCGAGCAGCTGCTGATCGTCAACGACTTCCCGCACGGCTTCGACGACCGCGCCGTCACGCAGCTGCGCTATCTGGCGGACGAGGGGCCGTCCGTGGGCGTGCACCTGCTGATGGTCGCCGACCGGGAGGACGCACGGGCCTACGGGCCGGTCCTGGACCCGCTGTGGCGCTCCCTGCTGCGGATCACGCCGGTGCCCGACGACCACCTCGCCGACCCGTGGGTGGGGCACGCGTGGACGTACGAGCCCCCGTCGGTGCCCGTGGGCAGCGATGTGATGCGGCAGGTGCTGTGGCAGGTCGGCCAGGCACGGAAGGCGTACGGCATCTGACGCGACGACACGCCGTCTGAGCTGGGGTTTTGGGTTTCTCTTTACTGTCCCTTGGGTGTTCCTGTACTGTTCTGGGAACTGCCGTACGCCCGTACGACGTACCGGAGGAACAGTGGACGTCTCCCTGACCCTGTGGGTCCTGACCATCCTCGGTCTGTGCGCCCTCGTGGCCGCCGACTTCTTCATCGGGGGCCGCAAGCCGCACGAGGTCTCCCTCAAGGAGGCCGGTATCTGGACGGCGGTCTGGGTCGCCCTGGCCGGGCTCTTCGGGCTAGGGCTCCTGGTCTTCGGCGGCGGACAGCCGGCCGGCGAGTTCTTCGCGGGCTTCATCACCGAGAAGTCGCTGAGCGTCGACAACCTCTTCGTGTTCGTCCTGATCATGGCGAAGTTCGCGGTGCCGTCGGTGTACCAGCAGCGGGTGCTCATGGTCGGCGTGCTCATAGCCCTGGTCCTGCGGGCCGGCTTCATCGGCGCGGGCGCGGCGATCATCGCCAACTTCTCCTGGGTCTTCTACATCTTCGGCGCCTTCCTCATCTGGACGGCGTGGAAGCTCATCCAGGAGGCGCGGGCGGACGAGGAGGAAGAGGAGTTCGAGGAGAACCGCTTTCTCAAGCTGGTGGAGCGGCGCTTCCCCTCCACCGACCGGTACCACGGCACCAAGCTGTTCATCACCGAGAACGGCAAGCGGCTGATGACCCCGATGCTGATCGTCATGCTGGCGATCGGCACCACGGACGTGCTGTTCGCGCTCGACTCCATACCGGCGATCTTCGGCCTCACCCAGGACCCGTACATCGTCTTCACCGCCAACGCCTTCGCGCTCATGGGCCTGCGGCAGCTGTACTTCCTCATCGGCGGCCTGCTGAAGAAGCTGGTCCACCTCTCGTACGGCCTGTCGGTCATCCTCGGATTCATCGGCGTCAAGCTCGTCCTGCACGCCCTGCACGAGGGCGGCGTCGGGGTTCCCGAGATCAGCATCCCGGTCTCGCTCGGCGTCATCTGCGCGGTGCTGGTCGTCACGACCGTCACCAGCCTGCGGGCCTCCGCCAAGCAGGCACGGGCCGAGGCGGCCGAGGCGGCCGTCGCGGAGGCCGGTGCGGTGGAGGGCGAGCGGGAGAGCGCCCGCGTCTGACGGGCGGGCGCTCCCTCCGGCTCAGGCGGGCGCCGCGTCGGGGGCCGCCCCCACCGCGACCCTGGGGCGCGTCTCGGGCAGCAGCAGGAAGCAGGCCAGGCTGACCAGGGCGATGCCGGTCAGATAGACGGCGACCCCCCAGGGCGGCCCGTCGCCCCGGGCTGAGGCGGTCGCGACGAGCGGGGTGAGGGCGCCGCCCAGTACGCCCGCCAGGTTGTAGCCGACGGCCGCTCCCGTGCAGCGCACCCTGGCGTCGTAGAGCTCGGGCAGATAGGCGCCGACGACGCCGAACGCGGTCATGAAGGACAGCATCGCGACGACGAAGCCCAGCACCATCAGGGCAGGCCGGCCCGTGCGCAACAGACCGATCAGCGGAAACATCCACAGCGCGACGGCGGTGCAGCCGACCAGGCACATCGGGCGGCGCCCGAAGCGGTCGCCCAGCACGGCGGCCAGGGGAGCGGCCGCGCCCGAGACGGCCACCGCCACCATGATGCAGCCGAGCATGACCGTGCGGTCGATGCCGAGCTGTTCGGTGCCGTAGGCCAGGGACCAGGTGGTGACCGTGTAGAAGACGGAGTAGCCCATGGACAGCCCGCCGGCGGTGAGCAGGACGAGCCGCCAGTGACCGCGTACGACTTCGGCGAAGGGCCGCGAGGAGCGGGTGTCGTTCGCGGTCAGTTCGCGGAAGTCCGGTGTCTCGGTGAGCTGGGCGCGCAGCAGGAGTCCGACGGCCGCCAGGACGCCCGCCGCCCAGAACGGCACGCGCCAGCCCCAGGACAGGAACTGGGCGTCGGTGAGGGTGGTCGACAGGGTCAGGGTGATGCCGTTGGCGAGCAGGAAGCCCAGCGTCGGGCCGATCTGGGGGATGCTCGCCCACAGCGCGCGGCGGTGGGCGGGTGCGTGCTCGGCCGTCAGCAGGACGGCGCCGCCCCACTCGCCGCCCACCCCCAGGCCCTGCAGGAAGCGCAGGAGGAGCAGCAGGACGGGGGCGGCGATGCCGATGTCCTTGTAGGTGGGCACGAGGCCGACCGTGACGGTCGCGATGCCCGTCAGCAGCAGGGAGGAGATGAGCACCGGGCGGCGGCCGAGCCGGTCGCCGATGTGGCCGAAGAGCACGGATCCCAGCGGGCGGGCGATGAAGCCGATGCCGAAGGTGCCGAAGGCGGCCAGGGTGCCGAGGAGGGGGGAGACGGTGGGGAAGAACAGCGGGCCCAGGACGAGGGCGGCCGCGGTGCCGTAGGCGAAGAAGTCGTAGAACTCGATGGCGGTGCCGGCCATGGAGGCGGCCGCCAGGCGGAACATGGCCGGGGAACGGTCACGATGCATGTACTGCCCAACTTCCGGGTGGCCCACAGGAAACGGGGCGCTCGGAAGTGCTGCCGGGGGCGCAAAGGAATCGCGCCTTCCGCCTGCTGTGCGGAAGGCGCGCTACCCCTTGTCGTGCCGGGAGGTCACCAGCCGCGCTCGCGCCACTCCGCGAGGTGCGGGCGCTCGGTGCCCAGGGTGGTGTCGTTGCCGTGGCCCGGGTAGACCCAGGTCTCGTCCGACAGCGTGCCGAAGATCTTGGTCTCGACGTCGTCGATGAGGCTGGCGAAGGCCTTGGGGTCGTCGTGGGTGTTGCCGACGCCGCCGGGGAAGAGGCAGTCGCCGGTGAAGACGTGGGCGTGGCCGTGCGGGTCGTCGTAGACGAGCGCGATGCTGCCCGGGGTGTGGCCGACCAGATGGCGGGCCGTCAGCTCCACCCGGCCGACGCGGATGATGTCCCCGTCGTCGACGAGCACGTCCGTGGGCACCGGGATGCCGTCGGCGTCCTCGCGCCCCGCGTAGGTGCGGGCGCCGGTGGCGTCCACCACCTCGCGCAGCGCGCCCCAGTGGTCGGGGTGCTGATGGGTGGTCACCACGGAGGTGATGCCGCTGTCGCCGACCAGGGTGAGCAGCGTGTGCGGCTCTGCGGCGGCGTCGATCAGCAGCTGCTCGTCCGTGGTCCGGCAACGCAGCAGATACGCGTTGTTGTTCATCGGACCGACCGCGACCTTCGAGATCATCAGATCGGCCAACTCGTGTACGTCCGCAGGTCCGCCGACCTCTACCGCTCCGCTGTACGTCATGGGGATCACCCTATAGCGGGGGCAGAACGGGGAGCGGAGCGCCACCCGTTTCGAGTTCCGGGCCGCCCTGCCGGCCGGCGAGCCAGCACATCAGGGCGGCGGCGGTGCCGGTGACGGCCAGGGGCTCGCCCTCCGTGCGGCCGGTGCTCCAGGTGCCGCCGTCGGTCGCGGTGAGGCGGAGGGCGGGGACGTCGGGGTGGCCGGAGAAGCGTTCGGTGAGGAACTCGATCTCGCGCGCGGTGAATTCGGCGGGCAGGTCCGCCGGCTCGTAGCCGATGCGGAGGTCGACGTGGTGCAGTTCCACCTCGACGAGGCGGCGGAAGGGGACGCGGGCGGCGACGTCGGTCACGCCGTTGCGCAGGGTGACCGTGCGGGTCCAGTCGGCGGGCGCGTCGGTGGCCTGCCGGAAGCGGGCGGCGCTTTCGCGCAGGTCGGCGAGGTGCGCGTCGAGCGGGCGGGAGGCGTCGCGCTCGATGTCGGCGTCGCGGGCCTCGGCGCTCGCGTACATGGGGCGGCCCTCGAGCACGTTCACGAGGGCGTCCGCGTTGCGGGCGAGGTGGGCCAGGAGGTGGCCGCGGGTCCAGCCGGGAAGCCGTGACGGCCCGGCGACCGCCGCGTTGTCCAGTTCGCCGACCGCGTCGAGCAGCCGGTCGGTCGCCTCACGTACCGCGGTCAGGTCGTGCACATGATCAATCATGCCGCCGACGATAGTCCGGTGACTCCTTCGGGTGAAGGAGGTGGATCCCGCCCGTAAATCGAATGTGCGTGCTATATGGTCGGGAGGGTCATCGCTTACTGCATCCGTGTGAACCGGGCTTTGTCAGAGGCCCCCCGTACTCTGGATCGAGGGGCACGGCGCACCCCGCAGCTCCCCCCAGAGCCGACTCTCAAGAAAGGTGCCGACCGGCGTGGCAGACCGTCTCATCGTCCGTGGCGCTCGCGAGCACAACCTCAAGAACGTCTCGCTCGACCTCCCGCGTGACTCCCTCATCGTTTTCACCGGGCTTTCGGGGTCGGGCAAGTCCTCCCTCGCGTTCGACACGATCTTCGCCGAGGGGCAGCGCCGCTACGTCGAGTCGCTCTCCTCCTACGCACGGCAGTTCCTCGGGCAGATGGACAAGCCCGACGTGGACTTCATCGAGGGCCTGTCCCCGGCCGTCTCCATCGACCAGAAGTCGACCTCGCGCAACCCGCGCTCGACGGTCGGCACGATCACCGAGGTCTACGACTACCTCCGCCTCCTCTTCGCCCGCATCGGCAAGCCGCACTGCCCCGAGTGCGCGCGGCCCATCACCCGCCAGTCGCCGCAGGCCATCGTGGACCGGGTGCTGGAGCTGCCGGAGGGCAGCCGCTTCCAGGTGCTCTCCCCGCTGGTGCGCGAGCGCAAGGGCGAGTTCGTCGATCTCTTCTCCGACCTGCAGACCAAGGGCTACAGCCGGGCCCGGGTCGACGGCGAGACCATCCAGCTCTCCGACCCGCCCAAGCTGAAGAAGCAGGAGAAGCACACCATCGAGGTGGTCGTCGACCGCCTCACCGTCAAGGAAAGCGCCAAGCGCCGGCTCACCGACTCGGTCGAGACCGCGCTCGGCCTGTCCGGCGGCATGGTGATCCTCGACTTCGTCGACCTCGCCGAGGACGACCCCGAGCGCGAGCGGATGTTCTCCGAGCACCTCTACTGCCCGTACGACGATCTGTCCTTCGAGGAGCTCGAGCCGCGCTCCTTCTCCTTCAACTCGCCCTTCGGTGCCTGCCCCGACTGCACCGGCATCGGCTCGCGCATGGAGGTCGACCCCGATCTGATCGTCCCCGACGAGGACAAGTCCCTCGACGAGGGCGCGATCAACCCCTGGTCGCACGGTCACACCAAGGACTACTTCAACCGCCTCGTCGGCGCCCTCGCCGACGAGCTCGGCTTCCGCACGGACATCCCCTGGGCCGGCCTCCCGCAGCGCGCCAAGAAGGCGCTGCTCAACGGCCACCGCACCCAGATCGAGGTGCGCTACCGCAACCGCTACGGGCGCGAGCGCGCGTACACCACGGCCTTCGAGGGCGCGGTCCCGTTCGTCAAGCGGCGCCACTCCGAGGCCGAGAGCGACTCCAGCCGCGAGCGCTTCGAGGGCTACATGCGCGAGGTGCCCTGCCCCACGTGCGAGGGCACGCGGCTCAAGCCGATCGTCCTGGCGGTCACGGTCCAGGGCCGCTCCATCGCGGAGGTCTCCGCGATGTCGATCAACGAGTGCGCCGACTTCCTGCGGGACATGAAGCTCACCGGGCGCGAGAAGAAGATCGCCGAGCGGGTGCTCAAGGAGGTCAACGAACGCCTGAGGTTCCTCGTCGACGTCGGCCTGGACTACCTCTCGCTCAACCGCGCCGCCGGCACGCTCTCCGGCGGTGAGGCGCAGCGCATCCGCCTCGCCACGCAGATCGGCTCCGGCCTCGTCGGCGTGCTCTACGTCCTGGACGAGCCGTCCATCGGCCTGCACCAGCGCGACAACCACCGCCTGATCGAGACGCTCGTGCGCCTGCGCGACATGGGCAACACCCTGATCGTCGTCGAGCACGACGAGGACACCATCAAGGTCGCCGACTGGGTCGTCGACATCGGCCCCGGCGCCGGTGAGCACGGCGGCAAGGTCGTCCACAGCGGTCCCCTCAAGGAGCTGCTGAAGACCGAGGCGTCGATGACCGGGCAGTACCTGTCCGGCAAGCGCTCCATCCCCACCCCCGAGATCCGCCGGCCCGTCGACGGTTCGCGCCGCCTGACCGTGCGCGGGGCCCGGGAGAACAACCTGCGCGACATCGACGTGTCCTTCCCGCTCGGGGTGCTCACGGCCGTCACCGGTGTCTCCGGTTCCGGTAAGTCGACGCTGGTCAACGACATCCTCTACACCCACCTGGCGCGCGAGCTGAACGGCGCCCGGGCCGTTCCCGGCCGGCACACGCGCGTGGACGGCGACGACCTGGTCGACAAGGTCGTCCACGTCGACCAGTCGCCCATCGGCCGTACGCCGCGCTCCAACCCGGCCACGTACACCGGTGTCTTCGATCATGTCCGCAAGCTCTTCGCGGAGACGATGGAGGCGAAGGTCCGCGGCTATCTGCCGGGCCGCTTCTCCTTCAACGTCAAGGGCGGCCGCTGCGAGAACTGCTCCGGCGACGGCACGATCAAGATCGAGATGAACTTCCTGCCGGACGTGTACGTGCCGTGCGAGGTCTGCCATGGTGCGCGCTACAACCGGGAGACCCTGGAGGTCCACTACAAGGGCAAGTCCATCGCCGAGGTCCTGGACATGCCCATCGAGGAGGCGCTCGGCTTCTTCGAGGCGGTGCCCACGATCGCGCGTCACCTGCGCACGCTCCACGACGTGGGTCTGGGCTACGTACGGCTCGGGCAGTCCGCGCCGACCCTCTCCGGTGGCGAGGCGCAGCGCGTGAAGCTCGCGAGCGAGCTGCAGAAGCGGTCGACGGGGCGGACGGTGTACGTCCTCGACGAGCCGACGACCGGTCTGCACTTCGAGGACATCAGCAAGCTGATCTCCGTGCTGTCGGGGCTGGTCGACAAGGGCAACACCGTGATCGTCATCGAGCACAACCTCGATGTGATCAAGACTGCCGACTGGGTCGTCGACATGGGCCCCGAGGGCGGTGCGGGCGGTGGCCTCGTCGTCGCCGAGGGCACGCCGGAGGAGGTCGCGTCGGTGCCGGCCAGCCACACGGGCAAGTTCCTGCGCGACATGCTGGGTGACCGCGTCAGCGACGCGGCCGCGTCGCCCGCGCCGTCGGCGCGGAAGACCGCGAAGCGGGCGCCGGCGAAGAAGACGGTTGCCGCAGTGGCGGCGGGGGCCGCGAAGAAGACGGTCTCGGCGCGGGCCAAGGGGGCGGGGGCGGCCAAGAAGACGGCCACGGCTGCCGCGGCGAAGAAGACCGCCACGGCGGCGAAGAAGACCGCCACGGCGGCGAAGAAGACCGCCACGGCGGCCAAGAAGGGGACGGCGGCCAAGGCCCGGAAGGCCTGAGCCGGTCCGGTGCGCGTCGGCGCCCGGCTGCGGAGGGTTCGGCACCGCCGGACTCCGCCGTCGGGCGCCTCGCCGTCGCGGCGGGAAGGGCTCTGGCCCTACACCCCCACCTCCGCCGCGAACGGGGGCTGCGCTCCCGCTCGGGAGCAGGTCGTGGCCGCCGCGTGGGCCGCGAAGGTGAGGGTGTCCTGCCAGGTGGGGGCATCCAGGGTGGCCAGGGCGTCGGGGGAGAGGGCGGTCAGGCGGGACAGGCGGTGCAGGAGGGCGGCGTTCACGGTGTCGCCCGCGCCGATCGTGTCCACGACGTCCACCCGTCGTGCCGGGACGGTGTACGTCCGCCCCTCCCGCGTGTGGACGGACAGGCCCTCCTCGCCCCCGGTCACGACGACGGCGGCAGGGCCTGACGCCAGCCAGTCGGTGACCTCGCCGCCCAGCCACCGGGCGTCCTCCGCCGACAGCTTCAGCAAGGTCACGTCCGGCAGCCACGAGAGGAAGCGCCGGCGGTACGCGGCGGCGTCCCCGATGATCTCCGGACGGATGTTGGGGTCGAGCAGGGTGAACACCCCGCGCCGGGCCTCGCGTCGCAGCAGCGCCTCGTACGCGCTCGCACCCGGCTCCAGCACCAGGGAGCACGTGCCCAGGCACAGCGCCTCGGTGCCGTCCGGCAGCGCCTCCGGCAGTGCGAAGAGACGGTCTGCCGTGCCGCCCGCGTAGAAGCCGTAGCCCGCCGAGCCGTCCGCGCCGATGGCCGCCACCGCCAGCGTCGTGGGCTCCGGGCCGCGCTGCACCAGGGAGAGGTCGACGCCCGCGACCCGCAGGCCGCCCAGCAGCGCCTCGCCGAAGCCGTCCGCCGACACCCTGGAGCAGAAGGCGGTGGGCGTGCCCAGCCGGCCCAGCGCGAGGGCAGTGTTGTAGGGGCCGCCGCCGCACCGCGGCAGCAGTGCCGGCAGGCCGCCGTCGCCCCCGGGGCCGTCGGGCACGAGGTCGATCAGGGCTTCTCCGGCGACGACGATCATGGGGTGGAGTCCTCTCGGTAAGCGGAGCAACCAGTGCCGGTATTGTCGCTGTGTCGCATCGCCGCCCTTCCCCGTTGGAGCCCCCATGTCCAGCCCCACCCCTTCGCCGGCGTCCCGCCGCACCGTGCTGCGCGGAGCCGCCCTGGCCGGTGCCGCAGGGCTCGGCGTCACCGCCTGCTCCGGCGGTACGGGCGGCCCCAAGGGACCCGCGGTGCCGACCGCGCCCGTGGACCTCGGGGCGGTCGGCGAGGTCCCCGTCGGCGGGGCCCGGCTCTACCGCGAGCAGCGGCTGGTCGTCTCGCAGCCCGCGGCGGGGGAGTACAAGGCGTTCAGCGCGGTGTGCACGCACGCCGGCTGCGTCGCCGACAAGGTCGAGGACGGCAAGGTCAGCTGCCCCTGCCACGGCAGCACGTTCGACGCGACCACCGGCAAGGTCCTCCAGGGCCCGGCGAGCGTGGCCCTGCCGGCCGTTCCCGTCAAGGCGGACGGCGGCAAGCTGATCGCGGGTCCGGAGGCCTGAGCCGCGCGGGAGGCGCGCCTACGCCCAGTCCCAGGCGATCCCCAGGATCCCCGGCCGCACCCCCTGCTCCACCAGGTGCACCCCCCGGTGGCGCCCCGCCAGCGTCAGCTCCTGCTGCCCGCCGCGCGGCGCGCCCGCCGACGCCTGGGTGAAGCGGCGGCAGCGGACCGGCAGCGCGGCGTCGTCGAAGCGCACCTGCAGCACGTACTGCCCGCCCGCGAAGCTGAAGCCCCGCACGTACTCGCTGCTCGTACCGCCCGTACCGTCGTCGAAGCCGTAGCGGAAGACATGGGTCTCCCCGGCGCGCAGCCGGGTGTCGAAGAGGAGCTCGGCGACGAGCACGCCGGCCGCGGTGTGCCACCGCACCCGGCCCACCCGGCAGTTCTCGGTGGCCCGCACGGCCACCTGCCCGGGGTCGCAGCCCGGGTCGCCGTGGTGAATGGCCACATAGCGGTCCACCCCGTCGCGGTGCGCCCGCACCACATGGTGCGAGTCGCGGGCGCGCAGCTCACGGTGCGCGCCGATCAGCACCCGCTCCAGCTGGCAGACGGTGTGCAGGCCGCCGTCCTCCGGCGACTCCAGATCGGCCAGCAGCCGCCCCAGGACCCGGGACTCCTCCACCAGCGAGCGGTACGAGCGCGCGGCCGGCCGGTCCGGGGCCGTCCGCGCGGGGGGCTCCGCGAGTAACCGGGTCAGGGCGTGCGCGGGCAGGTCCAGGACGTCCTCCAGCACCCGCACCGCCCGGAGCGACTCGGGACGGCAGGGCCGCCGGGCGCCCTGCTGCCAGTAACTCAGGCTCGTCACACCGACCTTCACCCCGCGCTGCGCCAGCCGGTGCTGCACCCGGTGCAGGGCGAGCCCGCGCGCCGACAACGCCATGCGCAACGCCAGGTGGAACGGGCCCGTGCGCAGTGCCTGCGCCAGTTCGGCCTCGGCGGCGCGTGGGGTGCTGCGTGCCATCCGCTCGCTCCTTCGTGATGCTCCGCGCCGAGCTCCCTCTGCCGCCCCCCCCCCGTGCGGCGCCCGCGGCGAAGGCCGTGCAAAGCCCTGTGTGAATGTGAACGTTCACCTATGCCGTCGGGGGCTCCGGTGGCCGGGAGCGTCGCATTCCTCCTGGACGGGCACCCGCCGTTCACATCCGATTCGATCTGTTCACACCGTGGCCCCACGCGGTATTGAAGCCGGTTGACCAGTTCCCGACAACACCCGATGCTCCCCACACGCGTCCGGATGCGCTCCTCCACCACCAACCCCCCGCCACGGGAGGAACGCCACATGACCCGTGCTTCGGCATCGGCACACAGAGAGAAGTCCCGCATACGCGGCAGACGGCTGTCCCTGGCCGCCCTCGTCGCCTGCGCCCTGCTCGTCGTCCCCACAACGGCGAACGCGGCGACCGGCGAACAGGCCGCCGTGCGTGCGACGAACAAGCTCAACATCAGCATGCAGGCCCAGGAGAAGACGAACTGGTGCTGGGCGGCGTCCGGCAACACCATCGCCACCTGGATGGGCCGCAAGTACAGCCAGAACCAGTTCTGCAACGCCGCGTTCAACCGGACACAGGGCACCACCTGCCCCAACAACCAGGCCACGCTGGGCAATGTGCAGAACGCCCTCGCCTGGGCCGGCATCAACCAGGGCTCGTACGTCAGCGGCTGGCTGCGCTACGCGACCGTCAAGGCCGAGATCGACGCGGGCCGCCCCGTGGAGACCCGCATCGGATGGCAGTCCGGCGGCGGCCACATGCACGTCATCTACGGGTACGACGACTCGAACAGCATGGTCTACTGGGGCGATCCCTGGCCCTCCAGCAACCGCTACAACTGGGCGGCGCACAGCTGGTACGTCGACAACAACCAGTTCTCCTGGACCCACTCGCTCTACCGGATCGGGGCGTGAGGGCCATGACGCACCACGACCACTCGCGCTCGCGCCGGAGCGCGGCCCGCGCCGCCGCCGCCGGCGCCCTGACCGCCGCGCTGCTCGGCCTCGCCCCGCTCGCGCACGCCGCGCCGCCGCCCCTCCCCGCCCCGCCGCCGGCGGCCGGGGTCGCCGAGGCCCACGACGCGGCGACGGCACCCGCCACGCTCACCACCCTCTCGCGCTTCTTCGCCCGCGACGGCGCCCTCACCACGGCTCACGCACGGCCGAGGATCGAGGGCGCGACGGTGCCCGTCTACACGCTCGCGCCGGAGTTCGTGGCGGGCAGGGACGGGGCCGCCATCGCCTCGTTCGACTTCCTCGCCAGCGCGGCGGTGGCGGCCGACGGGCAGAAGGCCTCGGTGTGGACCGCCCGCACCGGGGACGGCTGGAAGGTCGTCAACATCGCCACCGGTGACGACGAGACACGCTACGCGGCCGAAGGGGCGCGCACGCTGGAGGGCGGGACCGTCTTCCGCGAGCCGCAGATCAACGCCTGGTACGTGCAGCGGGGCGAGAAGATCCTGCCGCTCGACGAGGACGCCGTCCGCGCGATCGGCAAGCAGGGCACCACCGTCGACGCCTACCGCACCCGCGTGCACCAGGCCTACGGCGACAAGCTGCCCGGCTCCTCCTATGCGAAGAAGGGCACGGCCGGCGGCTTCGAGGAGAGCGCACCGAACGGCGGGAGCCCCGCCGCAGGGGAGGCCGGCGCGGACCGGACGGCGACCGCGGCGCCACGCGGCGACGCCGGCTCGCCGGCCGCGGCCTCCCTCGCGACGGCGGGAGGGGCGACGGCCCTGGCCCTCGGCCTGGGCACCGTGGCGGTGCGCAGGCTGAGGCGCCGCTGACCGGCCGGGCCACCCCCCCCGTGAGGGCCCCCGGGCCCTGAGCGGGACCCGGCGGTCCGCCCCTTCGCCGCGGCCCCGGCAGCCACCACTGCCGGGGCCGCGGTGCGCCTTACGGCCCCGGGCCCGTACCGGCCGCCGGACGACGGATTGTCACTGCCCGCAAGTAGGGTGTGTGACATGGCCGACCCCAGCAGCTACCGACCCAAGCCGGGACAGATCCCCGACTCGCCCGGGGTCTACAGGTTCCGTGACGAGCACGGCCGGGTGATCTACGTCGGGAAGGCGAAGAGCCTGCGCCAGAGGCTCTCCTCGTACTTCCAGGACCTCGCCGGTCTGCACCCGCGCACGCGGACGATGGTCACCACGGCCGCGTCCGTGGAGTGGACCGTGGTCTCCACCGAGGTCGAGGCGCTCCAGCTCGAGTACTCCTGGATCAAGGAGTACGACCCGCGCTTCAACGTGAAGTACCGCGACGACAAGAGCTACCCCTCCCTCGCGGTCACGCTGGGCGAGGAGTTCCCCCGCGTCCAGGTCATGCGCGGCCCCAAGAAGAAGGGCGTGCGCTACTTCGGCCCGTACGCCCATGCCTGGGCCATCCGCGAGACGGTCGACCTGATGCTGCGGGTCTTCCCCGTACGGACCTGCTCGGCCGGGGTGTTCAAGCGCTCCGCCCAGATAGGCCGCCCCTGCCTGCTCGGCTACATCGGCAAGTGCTCCGCCCCCTGCGTCGGCCGCGTCAGCGCCGAGGAGCACCGCGAACTGGCCGAGGAATTCTGCGACTTCATGGCCGGGCGTACGGGCGCGTACATCCGCCGTTTGGAACAGCGGATGCATGATGCCGCCGAAGAGATGGAGTACGAGAAGGCGGCCCGGCTGCGGGACGACATAGAGGCGCTCCGACGTGCCATGGAGAAGAACGCCGTCGTCCTCGCCGACGCCACCGACGCCGACCTGATCGCGGTCGCCGAGGACGAACTCGAAGCGGCCGTGCAGATCTTCCACGTCCGCGGCGGGCGCGTGCGCGGCCAGCGCGGCTGGGTGACGGACAAGGTCGAGGCCGTCGACACCGCGGGCCTCGTCGAGCACGCCCTCCAGCAGCTCTACGGCGAGGAGAGCGGCGACGCCGTCCCCAAGGAGGTCCTCGTCCCCGCCCTGCCCGCCCCGGCCGAGCCCGTCGCCCAGTGGCTGGCCGCGCGCCGCGGCTCCCGCGTCGACCTGCGCATCCCGCAGCGCGGCGACAAGAAGGACCTCATGGCCACGGTCCAGCGCAACGCCCAGCAGGCGCTCGTGCTGCACAAGACCAAGCGCGCCTCCGACCTCACGACCCGCTCCCGGGCCCTGGAGGAGATCAGCGAAGCCCTCGGCCTGGACTCGGCGCCGCTGCGCGTGGAGTGCTTCGACATCTCCCATCTGCAGGGCCAGGACGTGGTGGCGTCCATGGTGGTCTTCGAGGACGGCCTCGCCCGCAAGAGCGAGTACCGCCGCTTCCAGATCAAAGGCTTCGCGGGGCAGGACGACGTCCGCTCCATGCACGAGGTGGTCAGCCGCCGCTTCCGGCGCTACCTGCAGGAGAAGATGAAGACGGGGGAGTGGGGCGAGGAGGCCCCCGGCGGCGAGATAGAGGAGCCGCTCCCGGAGGACGACGGCAAGCCCAAGCGCTTCGCCTACCCGCCGCAGCTGGTCGTGGTCGACGGAGGAAAGCCGCAGGTCATGGCCGCCAAGCGGGCCCTGGACGAGCTCGGCGTCACCGATGTGGCCGTCTGCGGCCTCGCCAAGCGGCTGGAGGAGGTCTGGCTGCCGGACGAGGACGACCCGGTGGTCCTGCCGCGCACCAGCGAGGGCCTGTACTTCCTGCAGCGGGTCCGTGACGAGGCGCACCGCTTCGCCATCTCCTACCAGCGCAGCAAGCGCGCCAAGAGCTTCAAGGCCGGACCGCTCGACGCGGTCCCCGGCCTCGGCGAGACCCGCAAGCAGGCGCTCCTCAAGCACTTCGGCTCGCTCAAGCGGCTGCGCGCCGCCACGGTCGAGCAGATCTGCGAGACGCCCGGCATCGGCCGCAAGACGGCCGAGACCATCGCCGCGGCGCTCGCCGGGGCGGCGCCCCCGGCTCCGGCCGTCAACACGGCGACGGGCGAGATCATGGACGACGCGGAGGAATGATGGACCTGGCCGCACAGGACGGCTCCCGCGGACGGCGCACGGACCGGCGCCGCCCGCGGCCCGGGCCGTGGGCCCGGGAAAGCCGCAGTATGGAAGAGAGGACGGCGCCGAAGGCGTCGTCGGCAGAACGGGGGAAGACGGCATGAACGTGACCGACCGGGACGGAGCAAAGGTGAGTACGGGCACGACGACGGCGGCGGACGCGACCGGCGAGGCGGCGGGCATCCCCGAGCTGGTGATCATCTCCGGCATGTCGGGGGCGGGCCGCAGCACCGCCGCCAAGTGTCTGGAGGACCTCGGCTGGTTCGTCGTGGACAACCTGCCGCCCGCACTGATCCCCACCATGGTGGACCTCGGCGCCCGCTCCCAGGGCAACGTGGCGCGCATCGCCGTGGTCGTGGACGTACGCGGCCGGCGGTTCTTCGACAACCTCCGCGAGTCCCTCGCGGACCTCGCCGCGAAGAAGGTCAAGCGACGGGTGATCTTCCTGGAGGCGTCCGACGACGCCCTGGTGCGCCGCTTCGAGTCGGTGCGCCGCCCGCACCCCCTGCAGGGCTCCGGGCGCATCGTCGACGGCATCGCCGCCGAGCGCGACCTGCTGCGCGAGCTGCGGGGCGACGCCGACCTCGTCATCGACACCTCCAGCCTCAACGTCCACGAGCTGCGCGCCAAGATGGACGCCCAGTTCGCGGGCGAGGAGGAGCCGGAGCTGCGCGCCACCGTCATGTCCTTCGGCTACAAGTACGGCCTGCCCGTCGACGCCGACCTCGTCGTGGACTGCCGCTTCCTGCCCAACCCGCACTGGGTGCCGGAGCTGCGTCCCTTCACGGGCCTGAACGAGGAGGTCTCGGGCTACGTCTTCAACCAGCCCGGCGCCAAGGAGTTCCTCGACCGCTACACCGAGCTCCTGCAGCTCATCGCCGCCGGCTACCGCCGCGAGGGCAAGCGCTACGTGACGATCGCGGTCGGCTGCACCGGCGGCAAGCACCGCTCCGTCGCCATGTCCGAGAAGCTCGCCCACCGTCTCGTCTCGGAGGGTGTCGAGACCGTCGTCGTCCACCGGGACATGGGGCGCGAGTGACCGGCCGCACCTCCCGCATGCGCCGCGTCGGCAGACTGGTCCCGAGCCGCCGCCGCAGTGGCGCCGAGGGCCGTCCCGCCCGCGGCGCGCAGCCCAAGGTCGTCGCCCTCGGCGGCGGCCACGGGCTGTCCGCCTCCCTCGCCGCGCTGCGCCGGATCACCGGCGACCTGACGGCCGTCGTCACCGTCGCCGACGACGGCGGCTCCAGCGGCCGGCTCCGCGACGAGCTGGGCGTGCTGCCCCCGGGCGACCTGCGCAAGGCCCTGGCGGCGCTGTGCGGCGACGACGACTGGGGCCAGACCTGGGCGCGCGTGATCAAGCACCGCTTCGAGAGCCGGGGCGAGCTGCACGGCCACGCCGTCGGCAATCTCCTCATCGTCGCCCTCTGGGAGCAGCTGGGCGACCATGTGCAGGCCCTGGACCTGGTCGGCAAGCTGCTGGGCGCGCACGGCCGGGTGCTGCCCATGTCGGCGGTCCCGCTGGAGCTCCAGGCGCTGGTACGCGGCCACGACCCGGCCGCCCCCGACGAGGTGACCACCGTGCGCGGCCAGGCCACCGTGGCGCTCACCCCCGGCGAGGTGCAGTCCGTGCACGTCGTCCCGGAGGACCCGCCGGCGGTGCCCGAGGCCGTGGAGGCGGTGCTGGACGCGGACTGGGTCGTGCTCGGCCCGGGCTCCTGGTTCTCCTCCGTCATCCCGCACCTGCTGGTGCCCGAGCTGCTGCAGGCGCTGCAGGAGACCAAGGCCCGCCGGGTGCTGTCGTTGAACCTCGCACCACAGCCGGGGGAAACCGATGGCTTCTCCCCGCAGCGTCATTTGGAGGTTTTGGCCCGACACGCCCCTAAACTCGCCCTGGACGTGGTGCTGGCCGACGAGGCCGCCGTGCCCGACCGGGACAGCCTCGCCGATGCCGCCAAGCGGCTCGGGGCAACGGTCGAGCTGGCGCCGGTCGCCTCGCCCGACGGCTGCCCGACGCATGACCCGGAGCTGTTGGCCGCCGCGTACGACCGTATTTTTCGGATGCATGGAAGGATCGGCCCATGGCGATGACGGCAGCGGTGAAGGACGAAATCTCCCGGCTTCCCGTCACCCGGACCTGCTGCCGGAAAGCGGAGGTCTCGGCGATCCTGCGGTTCGCGGGCGGGCTGCACCTGGTCAGCGGGCGCATCGTGATCGAGGCGGAGCTGGACACCGGTATCGCCGCCCGGCGGCTGCGCAAGGACATCCTCGAGATCTTCGGACACGCCTCCGACCTGGTGGTGATGGCCCCCGGCGGGCTGCGCCGCGGCAGCCGGTACGTGGTGCGGGTGGTGGCGGGCGGTGACCAGCTGGCGCGCCAGACCGGACTGGTCGACGGCCGCGGCCGTCCGATCCGCGGGCTGCCCCCGCAGGTCGTCTCCGGTGCCACCTGTGACGCGGAGGCCGCCTGGCGGGGCGCCTTCCTGGCCCACGGCTCGCTCACCGAGCCCGGCCGCTCCTCCTCCCTGGAGGTGACCTGCCCCGGCCCCGAGGCGGCGCTGGCTCTGGTCGGCGCGGCCCGCAGACTGCAGATCGCCGCCAAGGCCCGGGAGGTGCGCGGAGTGGACCGCGTGGTCGTCCGGGACGGTGATGCGATCGGCGCGCTGTTGACGCGGCTCGGCGCCCATGAGTCCGTCCTGGCCTGGGAGGAGCGGCGGATGCGCCGCGAGGTGCGGGCGACCGCCAACCGCCTGGCCAACTTCGACGACGCCAACCTGCGCCGCTCGGCGCGGGCCGCCGTCGCCGCGGGCGCGCGCGTCCAGCGGGCGCTGGAGATCCTCGGCGAGGAGGTGCCCGAGCACCTGGCCGCCGCCGGACGGCTGCGCATGGAGCACAAGCAGGCCTCCCTGGAGGAGCTGGGCGCCCTGGCCGATCCGCCGCTGACCAAGGACGCCGTCGCCGGCCGGATCCGCCGCCTGCTGGCCATGGCCGACAAGCGCGCCCAGGACCTGGGCATCCCCGGCACCGAGTCCAACCTCTCCGACCTCTCGGACCTGTCCGAGGAGATGGCCGAGGGCATGGTCGGCTGAGCCCGGCGCCGCGCCCCGTCCGTTCCCGTTCGCCCCTGTCGCCCGTGAAGGCGGCGGGGGCGTCGTGCTGCGGGGAGGGGCGCAAAACGCACCGTTGACATGATCATGCAGCGTCACCAGCCTGGCGTGCATCCACTGACGTGACAGGCAATGGCAAGGGGGGCTCATGAGACACAAGGCGAGAAAGACATACACGGGCGCCGTGGTGGCTTCGCTGTTACTCGGCGGGCTCGCCGCGGCACCCTTCGCCCAGGCGCTACCCGCCACGGGCGCCGCGCGGGCACAGGCCGGCCCGGACACGATGTCCGTATGGACCGCGGACGTCACCTCCGCGCAGGTCCCGCTCCTGCTCGCGGCCGGCGTCGACGGCCACGAGCTGGGCGAGCGCATAGCCGACGGCAAGAAGGCACCCGTCGAGCTCCACCTCACCGCACCACAGGCCGACGAGCTGCGCCGGCAGGGCGTCGACCTCACCGAGAAGCGCGTCTCCCCACGCGTCCGCGAGAACCTCAAGGCCCAGGGCGACGGCGTCTTCCGCCCGTACAGCGGAAAGAACGGCCTGCGGCAGGAGATCACCGACACCGCTCGCACCCACCCCGCTCTCACCAAGGTCGTCAGCATCGGCAAGACCGTGCGCGGCCAGGACATCCTCGCCCTCAAGCTCTCGAAGAACGCGGCGAAGAGCCCCGACGGCGCCAAGCCCGCCGTGCTCTACATGTCCAACCAGCACGCCCGCGAGTGGATCACCCCGGAGATGACCCGGCGGCTGATGCACCACTACCTCGACCGCTACGGCAAGGACGAGCGGATCACCCGGATCGTGGACCGGACCGAGCTGTGGTTCGTGCTCTCCGCCAACCCCGACGGCTACGACTTCACCTTCGAGAGCCCCGCCAACCGGCTGTGGCGCAAGAACCTGCGGGACAACAACGGCGACGGGAAGATCACCCCCGGCGACGGCGTCGACCTCAACCGCAACTACGCCTACAAGTGGGGCTACGACAACGAGGGTTCCTCCCCACGGCCGGCCTCCGAGACCTACCGCGGCCCCAGTGCCTCCTCCGAGCCGGAGACCAAGGCCCTGGACGCCTTCGAGAAGCGCCACCGCTTCACCTACGCCGTCAACTACCACTCCGCCGCCGAACTCCTGCTCTACGGGGTCGGCTGGCAGGTCGCCACCCCCACCCCCGACGACGTCCTCTACAAGGCCCTCGCCGGCACCCCGGAGAAGTCCGCGATCCCCGGCTACCACCCGCAGCTCTCCTCCGAGCTCTACACCACCAACGGCGAGGCGGACGGCCACGCGGCCAACGCCAACGGCACGATGATGTTCACGCCGGAGATGTCGACCTGCCAGACCGTCTCCCGGATCGACCCCGACGACCGCTGGAATCCGGCCGACTGCCAGTCCCACTTCAACTTCCCCGACGACGAGAAGCTGATCCAGCAGGAGTTCACCAAGAACATCCCCTTCGCCCTGTCCGTCGCCGAGACCGCCACCCGCGGCGACCGCCCCGCCTCCGCCGTCGGCCTCGACGCCCCCGACTTCACCCCGCACGCCTTCACCACCTCCTACGCCCGCGGCAAGGCCCAGACCGTCGCCGTCACCGCCCGCAAGAGCGTCCGCGACAAGCGCCTCAACTACCGCGTCGACGGCGGACGCACGCACACCGGGGAACTGCGCGCCTGGGACGGCGGGGACCGCTACGGCGGCGAGGACAACATCCGCTTCGACCAGTACCGCGCGGCCGTCGAAGGAGCCCGGCCCGGCTCCACCGTCAGCGTCTGGTTCACCGGCCGCACCGCCGAGGGCAAGCGGACCGCCAGCGAGCCCTTCACCTACACCGTGGCCAGGACACCGCGCGCCGACACCCTGATCATCGCCGACGAGGGCGGCACGACGCCGGCACGCGACGCGGGCGTCTACGCCAAGGCCCTGGCCGACAACGGCCGCGGCAGCGCCGTCTGGGACGTCGCCGAGAAGGGCGCTCCCGCGGCCCTGGGCGTCCTCTCGCACTTCGACACGGTCCTGTGGTACTCCGGCACCTCCCGCCCCGACGGCGCCACCCTGCTGGCCGTACGCGACTTCGTCAACGAGGGCGGCAAGCTGATCACCGCCGGAGTGAAGGCGGGCGGCAGCTCGCGGGTCGGCCCGGCCGACACCGACGACTTCGCCCAGTACTACCTCGGCGCGGGTGCCCGCACCCAGTACGCCCGGGCCGCGCGCTTCACCGGCGCCGGCGAGCTCACGGGCACCACGGCCGCCCTCGGCGCCGGAGGGGGACCGCTGCCGCTCGCCGGGGCCTACAGCCCGGTCTCCGACCAGCTGCCGCCCGACGCCTTCCCGCAGTTCCGCAGCGCCGCGGCCGGCGCGTACGGCCCGATGGTCACACAGGGTGACGGGCCGGGGGAGCGCGCCGCCCGCGCCACGGCGGCCGTCACCACCCGCGACACCGTCCTGCTGGGCTTCGGTCTTGAACACGTGTCCGACCCCCGCGAGCGGGCCGGGCTGGTCGGCGCCGCGCTGCGCGCCATCGGCGGCTGACCTGCAGTTGAGCGCCTTCGAGCACGGCTGAGCACGGTTTGAGAACCCCGCCGCCAATGTCACGTACCTCCCCTGTTAGAGGTAGGGTCGGTGGTGGTCGGGGACATCCCATACAGCCCGCCGGCGGACAGTCCGGCACACCAACGAGGAGATCGGTTCGTGACGATCCGCGTAGGCATCAACGGCTTTGGCCGTATCGGTCGTAACTACTTCCGCGCGCTCCTGGAGCAGGGTGCGGACATCGAGATCGTCGGTGTCAACGACCTGACCGACAATGCCACCCTGGTGCACCTGCTGAAGTACGACACCATCCTGGGTCGTCTGAAGCAGGAGGTCAGCCACACCGACGATTCGATCACCGTCGGCAACCAGACGTTCAAGACGATGGCCGAGCGCGACCCGGCCGCCCTCCCGTGGGGCGAGCTCGGCGCCGACATCGTCATCGAGTCCACCGGTATCTTCACCAAGCGCGAGGACGCGGCCAAGCACCTGGCCGCCGGCGCGAAGAAGGTCCTCATCTCGGCCCCGGCCAAGAACGAGGACATCACCATCGTGATGGGCGTCAACCACGACAAGTACGACGCGGCCAACCACCACGTCATCTCCAACGCCTCCTGCACCACCAACTGCGTGGCGCCGATGGCGAAGGTCCTCGACGAGAGCTTCGGCATCGTCAAGGGCATGATGACCACGGTCCACGCGTACACCAACGACCAGCGCATCCTGGACTTCCCGCACTCCGACCTGCGTCGCGCCCGCGCCGCCGCGGAGAACATCATCCCGACCTCGACGGGTGCCGCGAAGGCCACCGCCCTGGTCCTGCCGCAGCTGAAGGGCAAGCTGGACGGCATCGCCATGCGCGTCCCGGTCCCCACCGGCTCGGTCACCGACCTGGTCCTCGAGCTCGACCGCGAGACCAGCAAGGAAGAGATCAACGCCGCCTTCCAGAAGGCCGCCGAGGGTCAGCTCAAGGGCATCCTCGAGTACACCGAGGACGCGATCGTCTCCTCGGACATCGTCAACTGGCCGGCCTCCTGCACCTTCGACTCCTCCCTGACCATGGTCCAGGGCAAGCAGGTCAAGGTCGTCGGCTGGTACGACAACGAGTGGGGCTACTCCAACCGCCTGGTGGACCTGACCGTCTTCGTCGGGGGCCAGCTCTGATCGCTGCCTGACGCGACTGGCATAGTTCGCAGGCAACGGATGTAGGGGACGGGGCTCGTGCGACGCGATGGAGCGTCGTACGAGCCCCGTTCCATGACACTCACGGACTCCCCCGGCCACCGCTGGGAGGGGCCCCCAACCGGAGTCACTGCATGAAGACGATCGACGAACTCATCCAGGGCGGAGTCGCGGGCAAGCGGGTCTTCGTCCGCGCCGACCTCAACGTGCCCCTCGAAGGCACCACCATCACCGACGACGGCCGCATCCGTGCCGTCGCCCCGACGATCGCCAAGCTCGCCGAGGCGGGCGCCAAGGTGATCGTCGCCTCCCACCTGGGCCGTCCCAAGGGCGCCCCCGACCCCCAGTTCTCCCTCGCCCCGGCCGCGAAGCGGCTCGGCGAGATCCTGGGCAAGAACGTCTCGTTCGCCACCGACACGGTCGGCGACAGCGCGAAGGCCACCGTTGCCGCACTGGCGAACGGCGAGGTCACGCTGCTGGAGAACCTCCGTTTCAACGCGGGCGAGACGAGCAAGGACGACGCCGAGCGCGGCGCCTTCGCCGACGCCCTCGCGTCGCTGGCCGACGTCTACGTGGGCGACGGCTTCGGCGCGGTGCACCGCAAGCACGCCTCGGTCTACGACCTCCCGGCGCGCCTGCCGCACGCCGCGGGCGACCTCATCGCCACCGAGGTCGGCGTCCTGAAGAAGCTCACCGACGAGGTCCAGCGGCCCTACGTCGTCGTCCTGGGCGGCGCCAAGGTCTCCGACAAGCTGGGTGTCATCGACAACCTGCTGGAGAAGGCCGACCGCATCCTCATCGGCGGCGGCATGTCGTACACCTTCCTCAAGGCCAAGGGCCACGAGGTCGGCATCTCGCTGCTGCAGGAGGACCAGATCCCGGTCTGCCTGGAGTACCTGGCGCGTGCCGAGAAGCGCGGCGTGGAGTTCGTCCTCCCCGTCGACGTCCTGGTCTCCGCCGACTTCCCGGACCTGAAGACCAAGGCCCCGGCCAACCCCGAGCTCGTCGCCTCGGACGCCATCCCGGCGGACAAGGAGGGCCTGGACATCGGCCCGAAGACCCGCGAGCTCTACGCCTCGAAGCTCGCCGACGCCGGCACCGTCTTCTGGAACGGCCCGATGGGCGTCTTCGAGCACCCCGACTACGCCAACGGCACCAAGGCCGTTGCCCAGGCCCTGCTGGACTGCGACGGCTTCACCGTCGTGGGTGGTGGCGACTCGGCCGCGGCCGTGCGCATCCTGGGCTTCGACGAGAACCGTTTCGGCCACATCTCGACCGGTGGCGGCGCCAGCCTCGAGTACCTCGAGGGCAAGACGCTCCCCGGCCTCGCCGCACTGGAGGACTGAACCACTGTGAGTGCACGCACCCCGCTGATGGCGGGCAACTGGAAGATGAACCTCAACCACCTCGAGGCCATCGCACACGTCCAGAAGCTCGCCTTCGCGCTCGCCGACAAGGACTACGAGGGCACCGAGGTCGCCGTCCTGGCGCCCTTCACCGACCTGCGCTCGGTGCAGACCCTGGTCGACGGCGACAAGCTGAAGATCAAGTACGGCGCCCAGGACCTCTCGGCGTACGACTCCGGCGCGTACACCGGTGAGATCTCCGGCGCGATGCTCGCCAAGCTCAAGTGCACCTACGTGGCCGTCGGCCACTCCGAGCGCCGCCAGTACCACGGCGAGTCGGACGAGGTCTGCAACGCCAAGGTCAAGGCCGCCTTCCGCCACGGCATCACCCCGATCCTCTGCGTGGGCGAGGGCCTGGACGTCCGCAAGGCCGGCAACCAGGTCGCGCACACCCTCGCGCAGGTCGACGGCGCCCTGAAGGACATCCCGGCCGAGCAGGCCGAGACGATCGTCATCGCCTACGAGCCCGTCTGGGCGATCGGCACCGGCGAGGTGGCCACTCCCGAGGACGCCCAGGAGGTCTGCGGTGCGATCCGCGCCCGCCTGGTCGAGCTCTACAGCCAGGAGCTGGCCGAGAAGGTCCGCATCCAGTACGGCGGCTCCGTGAAGGCCGGCAACATCGCCGCGATCATGGCGCAGCCCGACGTCGACGGCGCCCTGGTGGGCGGCGCGGCGCTGGACGCCGAGGAGTTCGTCAAGATCGTTCGCTTCCGCGACCAGTAGACGATCAGCAGCAGCTATGACGACGGGTGCTCCCCGTCGTACCCTGTCGGGGCCGGGACCGGCGCGCATGGCGCCCCCGGCCCCGCAGTGTTCTCCATCCGAGTCAGTCCGAGAGAGTTGGTCCAGCCGTGGTCATCGGGTTCTCGATCGCCCTCATCGTCTTCAGCCTGCTGATGATGATGCTGGTGCTCATGCACAAGGGGAAGGGCGGCGGCCTGTCCGACATGTTCGGTGGCGGCATGCAGTCCTCCGTCGGCGGCTCCTCTGTCGCCGAGCGCAACCTCGACCGGATCACCATCGTGGTCGGTCTGCTCTGGTTCGCCTGCATTGTCGCGCTCGGCCTGCTGATGAAGCTCGACAGCTGACGTACTGTCGTATCAGCGGCCTATGATGGGGCGCGCGTTCTTCCGGGCGGGCTGTAACTCCTGCCACTGGACGCGCGTTGGGCCTTACGTAGACTGGGGCGCCCGCGGCGCAGCCGCTCATTCCGGCACAGTGCAGCACCATCACGCAGGGAGTTACGACCGTGGCAAGTGGCAACGCGATCCGAGGAAGCCGGGTCGGAGCGGGGCCGATGGGGGAGGCCGAGCGGGGCGAGTCGGCACCGCGCCTCCGCATCTCCTTCTGGTGTTCCAACGGGCACGAGACGCAGCCGAGCTTCGCCAGCGACGCACAGGTGCCGGACACCTGGGACTGCCCGCGCTGCGGCTTCCCGGCAGGTCAGGACCGGGACAACCCGCCGGACCCGCCCCGCACCGAGCCGTACAAGACGCATCTCGCATACGTCCGTGAGCGGCGCAGCGACGCCGATGGCGAGGCGATCCTCGCCGAGGCGCTCGCCAAGCTCCGCGGGGAGATCTGAGCAGCGCAACCGAACATCGAAGCGGCCCGGCCGTACACCCCACCAGGTGTACGGCCGGGCCGCTTCGATCATTTAGGTTTGGTTGTGCGAGGCAGCTACCGAGGAGAAGTGGGCCGATGTCCGAGAAGAACGCAGGAAGCCGCACCCGGCTCGACCAGACGCCCGAGTGGAACGCGCTGGCCAAGCACCGCGACGAACTCGGGGAGGTGCACCTGCGGGAGCTGTTCGGACGCGACCCGCAGCGGGCCGCGAAGTACGCGCTGACCGTGGGCGATCTGCACCTGGACTACTCCAAGCACCTCGTCACCGACGAGACCCTGCGCCTGCTGCGGGAGCTGGCCGCCGCCACGGGCGTCGCCGAGCTGCGGGACGCGATGTTCCGCGGCGAGAAGATCAACACCACCGAGGGGCGCGCGGTGCTCCACACCGCCCTGCGGGCCCCGGAGTCGGCCGTGGTGGAGGTGGACGGGCAGAACGTCGTCCCCGCCGTGCACGCCGTTCTGATGAAGATGCAGGTCTTTTGCGACCGAGTCCGTTCGGGTGACTGGAAGGGGCACACGGGCAAGCGCATCAAGAACGTCGTCAACATCGGCATCGGCGGCTCCGACCTCGGTCCGGCGATGGCGTACGAGGCGCTGCGCGCCTACACCGCCCGCGATCTGACGTTCCGTTTCGTCTCCAACGTGGACGGCGCGGACCTGCACGAGGCCCTGCGCGACCTGGACGCCGAGGAGACGCTGTTCATCGTCGCCTCGAAGACCTTCACCACGATCGAGACGATCACCAACGCCACCTCCGCGCGCAACTGGCTCCTCACCGAGCTGCGCGCGGGCGAGGAGGCGGTGGCCAAGCACTTCGTGGCGCTGTCCACGAACGAGGAGAAGGTCGCCGACTTCGGCATCGACACCGCCAACATGTTCGAGTTCTGGGACTGGGTCGGCGGCCGCTACTCCTTCGACTCGGCCATCGGGCTCTCCCTCATGCTCGCCATCGGCCCGGACGGCTTCCGCGAGATGCTGGCCGGCTTCCACCTCGTCGACGAGCACTTCCGCACCGCCCCGCCGGAGGAGAACGCGCCGCTGCTGCTCGGCCTGCTGGGCGTCTGGTACGGCAACTTCCACGACGCGCAGTCGCACGCGGTGCTGCCCTACAGCCACTACCTGTCGAAGTTCGCGGCCTATCTGCAGCAGCTGGACATGGAGTCCAACGGCAAGTCGGTCGACCGCGACGGACAGAGCGTCACCTGGGAGACGGGCCCGGTCGTATGGGGCACCCCGGGCACGAACGGGCAGCACGCGTACTACCAGTTGATCCACCAGGGCACCAAGCTCATCCCCGCGGACCTGCTGGGCTTCGCCAAGCCGGTGGACGACCTGCTGCCGGGGCTGGTGGCCCAGCACGACCTGCTGATGGCGAACCTCTTCGCCCAGGGCCAGGCGCTCGCCTTCGGCAAGACCCCGGAGGAGGTCGCGGCGGAGGGCGTGCCGGCCGAGCTGGTCCCGCACAAGACGTTCCGGGGGAACCACCCGACGACGACGATCCTGGCGAGCGAGCTGAGCCCCTCGGTGCTCGGTCAGCTCATCGCGCTGTACGAGCACAAGGTCTTCGTCCAGGGCGCGATCTGGAACATCGACTCCTTCGACCAGTGGGGCGTCGAGCTGGGCAAGGTCCTCGCGAAGCGGGTGGAGCCGGCGCTGACGGAGGGCGCGGACGTGCCGGGTCTGGACGCGTCGACGGCGGCCCTCGTCGCGCGGTACCGCGAGCTGCGGGGGCGCTAGGCCCTTGCGCAAACGCCGGACGGGCTGGAAATCCAGCCCGTCCGGCGTTTGGGGACCGGGGGTTCGGGGGCGGAGCCCCCGCCGTCAGGGTGACGCCGGCGGGTACAGGTCCCTCGGCAGCTGGGCGGCCGCGGACTGGTCCAGGAGCCACAGGGTGCGGCGTGAGCCATAGGCGCCCGCCGCCGGGGCCTGGATCTCGCCGGCGCCGGACAGGGCCATGGCCACGGCGTTGGCCTTGTCCTCGCCCGCCGCCAGCAGCCAGACCTCCCGGGCCGCGCGGATCGCCGGCAGGGTCAGCGAGACCCTGGTCGGCGGCGGCTTCGGGGCGCCGTGGACACCGACGACCGTGCGCTCGGTCTCGCGGACGCCCGGGAGCTCCGGGAAGAGCGAGGCGACGTGCGTGTCCGGGCCGACGCCCAGCAGGAGGACGTCGAAGGACGGGACCGGGCCGTGGTCCTCGGGCCGGGCGGCCGCGGCCAGCTCGGCCGCGTACGCCTCCGCCGCCGCGTCGGCGTCGTCGTACGTGCCGTCCGCGGCGGGCATGTAGTGGACCCGCGCCGGGTCCAGGTCCACCGCGTCGAGCAGGGCCTCGCGCGCCTGTGTGGCGTTGCGCTCGGGGTCGCCGTCCGCCAGGAACCGCTCGTCGCCCCACCACAGGTCCAGGCGCGACCAGTCGACCGCGTCCCGGGCGGGCGCCGCGGCGAGGGCCGCGAGCAGCCCGTTGCCGTTGCGCCCGCCGGTGAGGACGACGGACGCCGAGCCGCGGGCGGCCTGGGCGTCCACGATCTTCGTGATCAGCCGGGCGGCCGCGGCCTGGGCCATCAGCTCCTTGTCCCGGTGGACGACGATCTGGGGCGTGCTCACTTGGACGCCGCCTTCTTGCCGGAGGACTTCTTCGCCGGGGCGGGCTTGTCCTCGGCGGCCGGGGCGGCCTCGGGAGCCTCCGGGGCCGGACCGCCGGCCGCCGCCGGGGCGGCCGGCACCGGGTCGCCGAGCCGCTCCACGCCGTACTTCAGCGCGGACTCGTAGATGTCGTCCGGGTCCAGCCGGCGCAGCTCCTCGGCGAGGAGCTCCGCGGTGTCCCGCCGCTTGAGCGCCACGGCACGGTCCGGCTGGCCGCGCATGGAGAGCGTGGCCAGGGAGCCGTCCGGGCGGTCCAGGGTGATGACGCCGGAGGTGGTCTCCAGGCGGACGGCCGTCAGGCCGGGGCCCTCGGAGACGGTCCGCCGGGCGGTCACCCCGAGGCGGTCGGCGAGCCACATGGCCAGCAGCTCGGCGCTGGGGTTGTAGGCCTCGCCCTCGACCTCGGCCGAGGTGACCTCGATGCCCGGCTGCTGGTCCAGGGCGGCCGCGAGCATCGAGCGCCACGGCGTGATCCGGGCCCAGGCCAGGTCGGTGTCGCCGGGGGAGTAGCTGGAGGCGCGGGCCGCCAGCTCCGTGACGGGGTCCTCGGCGGCGTAGGTGTCGGTGACCCGGCGCTGGCCGAGCGCGCCGAGCGGGTCCTTCTCCGGGTCGATCGGGGAGGCCACCGGCCACCACACGACCACGGGGGCGTCCGGCAGCAGCAGCGGCAGCACCACCGACTGGGCGTGGTCTATGACCTCGCCGTACAGCCGCAGCACCACCGTCTCGCCGGTGCCGGCCGACGTGCCCACCCGTACCTCGGCGTCCAGGCGGGCCTGGGCGCGGTCGCGCGGCGAGCGGCTGACGCGCTTGATGACGACGAGCTTGCGCGAGGGGTGCTCGCGGGAGGCCTCGTTGGCCGCCTTGAGCGCGTCGTACGCGTGCTCCTCGTCGGTGACGATGACCAGGGTCAGCACCATGCCGATGGCAGGGGTGCCGATGGCGCGGCGTCCCTGGACCAGAGCATTGTTGATCTTGCTGGCCGTGGTGTCCGTGAGATCCATTTTCATGGCCGACGCCAGCTCCGTCCCTCTCGTGCGAGCATCTCGTCCGCCTCGACCGGGCCCCAGGTGCCGGCCGCGTACTGGGCGGGCTTGCCGTGCGCGTCCCAGTACTCCTCGATCGGGTCGAGGATCTCCCAGGAGAGCTCGACCTCCCGCAGACGCGGGAAGAGGTTGGCGTCGCCGAGCAGCACATCGAGGATGAGCCGCTCGTACGCCTCCGGGCTGGACTCGGTGAACGACTCGCCGTAGGCGAAGTCCATCGAGACGTCGCGGACCTCCATCGAGGTGCCCGGCACCTTCGAACCGAACCGCATGGTGACGCCCTCGTCCGGCTGCACCCGGATGACCAGGGCGTTCTGCCCCAGCTCCTCGGTGGCGGTGTGGTCGAAGGGCGAGTGCGGGGCGCGCTGGAAGACGACCGCGATCTCCGTGACGCGACGGCCGAGGCGCTTGCCGGTGCGCAGGTAGAAGGGGACGCCCGCCCAGCGGCGGTTGTCGATCTCGAGCTTGATCGCGGCGTAGGTGTCGGTCTTCGAGCGGGGGTCGATGCCCTCTTCCTCGAGGTAGCCGACGACCTGCTCGCCGCCCTGCCAGCCGTTCGCGTACTGGCCGCGCACGGTGTCCTTGCCGAGGTCCTTGGGCAGCCGCACGGCGCCCAGTACCTTGGTCTTCTCCGCGACCAGCGCGTCCGCGTCGAAGGAGGCGGGCTCCTCCATGGCGGTCAGCGCCAGCAGCTGCAGCAGGTGGTTCTGGATGACGTCACGGGCGGCGCCGATGCCGTCGTAGTAGCCGGCGCGGCCGCCGATGCCGATGTCCTCGGCCATGGTGATCTGCACGTGGTCGACGTAGGACCGGTTCCAGATCGGCTCGAAGAGGGTGTTGGCGAAGCGCAGCGCCAGGATGTTCTGGACCGTCTCCTTGCCCAGGTAGTGGTCGATCCGGAAGACCGCCTCGGCCGGGAAGACCTCGTGGACGATCCGGTTCAGCTCCTGGGCGCTCTTCAGGTCGTGGCCGAAGGGCTTCTCGATGACGGCGCGCCGCCAGGAGTTCTCCTTCTGCTCGGCCAGGCCGTGCTTCTTGAGCTGCTGGACCACCGTGGGGAAGAACTTCGGCGGCACGGACAGGTAGAAGGCGAAGTTGCCGCCCGTGCCCTGCGCCTTGTCCAGCTCCTCCATGGTCTTCTTGAGGGTGTCGAAGGCCACGTCGTCGTCGAAGTCGCCCTCGACGAAGCGGCAGCCCTGCACCAGCTGCTGCCAGACCTCCTCGCGGAACGGGGTGCGCGCGTTCTGCTTGACCGCGGTGTACACCTCGTGGGCGAAGTCCTCGTCGTGCCAGGAGCGGCGGGCGAAGCCGATCAGGGAGAAGCCCGGCGGCAGCAGGCCACGGTTGGCCAGGTCATACACGGCGGGCATCAGCTTTTTACGGGACAAATCGCCCGTGACGCCAAAGATGACCAGGCCCGACGGCCCCGCGATACGCGGGAGCCGTCGGTCCAGAGCGTCACGCAGCGGATTGCTGCTGCTCAATTCACGCCTCCGGGGCGAGGCGCTTGAGCTCCGCCTCGGTGGACTTCAGAAGGTCGTTCCACGACTGCTCGAACTTGTCGACGCCCTCGTCCTCGAGGAGCTGGACGACGTCGTCGTACGAGATGCCCAGCTTCGCGAGCGCGTCGAGCTCGGCCTTGGCCTGCTCGTACGTGCCGCGCACCGTGTCACCGGTGATCTGCCCGTGGTCGGCGGTGGCCTCCAGGGTGGCCTCCGGCATGGTGTTCACCGTGTTGGGGGCGACCAGGTCGTCCACGTACAGGGTGTCCTTGTAGGCCGGGTCCTTGACTCCGGTCGAGGCCCACAGCGCACGCTGCTTGTTGGCGCCGGCCTTCTCCAGGGCGGCCCAGCGGTCCGAGGAGAAGACCTCCTCGTAGGCCTGGTAGGCCAGACGGGCGTTGGCGAGGGCGGCCTTGCCGCGCAGCGCCTTGGCCTCGTCGGTGCCCAGCGCGTCCAGGCGCTTGTCGATCTCGGTGTCCACGCGGGACACGAAGAAGGACGCGACCGAGTGGATCAGGGACAGGTCCAGGCCCGCGGCCTTGGCCGTCTCCAGACCGGTCAGGTAGGCGTCCATGACCGCGCGGTAGCGCTCGAGGGAGAAGATCAGCGTGACGTTGACGCTGATGCCCTTGCCGATGACCTCGGCGATGGCCGGCAGGCCCGCCTTGGTCGCCGGGATCTTGATCAGGGTGTTGGGGCGGTCCACCAGCCAGGCCAGCTGCTTGGCCTCGGCGACGGTGGCGGCGGTCTCGTGCGCCAGGCGCGGGTCGACCTCGATGGAGACCCGGCCGTCCTGGCCGTCGGTCGCGTCGAAGACCGGGCGCAGGATGTCGGCGGCGTCGCGGACGTCCGCCGTCGTGATCATGCGGATGGCCTCGTCCACGGTCACCTTGCGCACGGCGAGGTCGGCGAGCTGCTGCTCGTAGCCGTCACCGCTGGAGATGGCCTTCTGGAAGATCGACGGGTTGGTCGTGACGCCCACGACGTGGCTCTGGTCGATGAGCTCGGCCAGGTTGCCCGACGTGATGCGCTTGCGGGACAGGTCGTCCAGCCAGATCGCGACGCCTTCGTCGGAGAGGCGCTTGAGTGCGTCTGTCATGGGGTTTGCATCTCCTACTGGTTGTATACGGGCGTCGTCAGCGGCGGTTGACGTCGGCGATCGACTCGCGGGCGGCCTCGACGACGGCCTCCGAGGTCAGGCCGAACTCGCGGTAGAGCACCTTGTAGTCGGCGGACGCGCCGAAGTGCTCGAGCGAGACGATGCGGCCGGCCTCGCCGACGTAGCGGTGCCAGGTCAGGCCGATGCCGGCCTCGACGGCCACGCGGGCCTTGACGTCCGGCAGCAGCACGCCGTCGCGGTAGGCCTGGTCCTGCTCCTCGAACCACTCGACGCACGGCATCGAGACCACGCGGGTCGGGATGCCCTCGGACTGGAGCGCGGTGCGGGCCTCGACGGCCAGCTGCACCTCGGAGCCCGTGGCGATCAGGATCACCTGCGGGCGGCCGCCCTCGGCCTCGAACAGGACGTAGCCGCCCTTGGCCACGCCCTCGTTGGCCTCGTACGTCGGGACGTTCTGGCGGGTGAGAGCCAGACCGTGCGGCGCCGGGTGGGTGGTGTGACGCTTGGTGATCTCGCGCCAGGCGATCGCCGTCTCGTTGGCGTCGGCCGGGCGGACCATGTTCAGGCCCGGGATGGCCCGCAGCGCGGCCATGTGCTCGACCGGCTGGTGGGTCGGGCCGTCCTCGCCCAGGCCGATGGAGTCGTGCGTCCACACGTAGGTGACCGGCAGCTTCATCAGCGCGGCCAGACGCACGGCCGGGCGCATGTAGTCGGAGAACACCAGGAAGGTGCCGCCGTAGATGCGGGTGTTGCCGTGCAGCGCGATGCCGTTCATGGTCGAACCCATGGCGTGCTCGCGGATGCCGAAGTGGACCGTACGGCCGTACGGGTTAGCCTCCGGCAGCGGGTTGCCCTCCGGGAGGAAGGAGGACGACGCGTCGATGGTGGTGTTGTTCGAGCCGGCGAGGTCGGCGGAGCCGCCCCACAGCTCGGGGATCACGCCGCCCAGCGCCTTGAGGACCTCACCGGACGCCTTGCGGGTCGCGACGTCCTTGCCGGCCGGGAAGACCGGAACGGCCTTCTCCCAGCCGTCGGGCAGCTCGCCCGCGTTGATGCGGTCGAAGTCGGCGGCGCGCTCGGGGTTGGCCTGGCGCCACTGCTGGATGCGCTTGTCCCAGGCGGCGTGCGCCTCGGCGCCGCGGTCGACGACCTGGCGGACGTGCGCGAAGACCTCGTCCTCGACCTGGAAGGTCTGCTCGGGGTCGAAGCCCATGACCTTCTTGGTCGCCGCGACCTCGGCGTCGCCGAGCGCCGAGCCGTGCGAGGCCTCGGTGTTCTGGGCGTTCGGGGCCGGCCAGGCGATGATCGTGCGGGCCGCGATGATCGAGGGGCGCTCGGTCTCGGCCTGCGCGGCCTTGAACGCCGCGTACAGGGCCTGGACGTCGAAGTCGCCGTTGGCGGCCTGCTCGATGCGCTGGACGTGCCAGCCGTAGGCCTCGTAGCGCTTGAGGACGTCCTCGGAGAAGGCGGTCTCGGTGTCGCCCTCGATCGAGATGTGGTTGTCGTCGTAGAGCGCGACGATGTTGCCGAGCTTCTGGTGGCCGGCCAGCGAGGACGCCTCGGCGGAGATGCCCTCCTCCAGGTCGCCGTCGGAGACGATCGCCCAGATGGTGTGGTCGAAGGGCGACTCGCCCTTCGGGGCCTCCGGGTCGAACAGGCCGCGCTCGTAGCGAGCGGCCATCGCCATGCCCACGGCGTTGGCGATGCCCTGGCCCAGCGGGCCGGTGGTGGTCTCCACACCGCGGGTGTGGCCGTGCTCCGGGTGACCGGGGGTCTTGCTGTCCCAGGTGCGGAAGGCCTTCAGGTCCGCGAGCTCCAGGCCGTAGCCGGCCATGAAGAGCTGGACGTAGAGGGTCAGGCTGGTGTGACCGGGGGAGAGGACGAAACGGTCGCGGCCGGTCCAGTCGGCGTCACTGGGGTCGTGCCGCATCAGCTTCTGGAACAGCATGTAGGCCGCGGGCGCCAGGCTCATGGCCGTGCCCGGATGGCCGTTGCCGACCTTCTGCACGGAGTCCATGGCCAGGACGCGGGCGGTATCGACGGCCCGCTGGTCCAGTTCGGTCCATTCGAGGTCTGTGGTGGTCGGCTTGGTGCTCACCCTCGGATCAGGGCTCCTCTCCACATGTTCAATCTGCCGGGGGCGGTATTGCCCGCCACGACGCGGCGCCGTCGAGCCTACCCCCGCTGGGACGCGCATTTTTTCGACGTACAGTCGGGCTCCTTGCCTCTCATTTGAGTGCGCGCGGCGGCCATGACTCCAGCCTGCCGGGCGCACGGCCCGCCCGCCTCTCGAACGCGACCGTTCTGTCGGGTTACGCGCCGTACGATCCGGCGGCGCCGGGGCCTCAACACGACCCCACCCCGGCGGAGGCCGGGCTGACCCCTGCGTCTAGAGTGGCGTGGTACGCGCAAGCCTTTACCCGGGATTCCCGCCCGGACGCGCTTGCTGGCCTTATCTCTGTCAGGGGTGTGCGTGACGGCCGTCGAATCCCGTCCTGCGGGGGTGCTCACCGAGAGCCCGGTCCCGGGTCACCGGCCGCTCGGGGCCCGTGTCAAGGCGTTCGTGGCACTCACGAAGCCGCGTGTCATCGAGCTGCTGCTGATGACGACGGTGCCGGTGATGTTCCTGGCAGCCGAGGGTGTGCCCGACCTGTGGCTCGTGCTGGCCACCTGCATCGGCGGTTACCTCTCCGCCGGCGGCGCCGGCGCGTTCAACATGTACTACGACCGCGACATCGACGCGATGATGGACCGTACGTCGCAGCGTCCACTGGTGACGGGCATGGTCTCGCCCCGCGAGTGCCTGGTCTTCGCCGCCGCGCTGACCGTCGGGTCGACCGTGTGGTTCTGGTATCTGGTCAACCCCCTGTCGGCGATGCTGTCGCTGGGCGCGTCCCTGTTCTACACCGTCGTCTACACGATGATCCTCAAGCGGCGTACGGCCCAGAACATCGTCTGGGGCGGGATCGCCGGCTGCCTGCCGGTCATCATCGGCTGGTCGGCGGTCAAGAACGAGGTCTCCTGGGCCTCCGTGATCCTCTTCCTCGTCATCTTCTTCTGGACGCCGCCGCACTACTGGCCGCTGTCGATGAAGGTGAAGGACGACTACGAGCGCGTGGGCGTGCCCATGCTGCCGGTCGTCGCGGGCAACAAGGCCGTGGCCAAGCAGATCGTCCTGTACAGCTGGGTGATGGTCGGCGTGTCGCTGCTGCTGACGCCGCTGGGCTACACCGGCTGGTTCTACACGCTCGTCGCCGTCGTGTGCGGCGGGTTGTGGCTGAAGGAGGCGCACGCGCTGCAGGCGCGCGCCAAGGCGGGCATCACGGGCGCGAAGCTCAAGGAGATGCGCCTGTTCCACTGGTCGATCACGTACGTGTCGCTGCTGTTCACCGCCGTGGCGATCGACCCCTTCCTGCGCTGACGCGAGCGGGCTGCCGATGTGGGCGGCGCGGGTGGTCAAAGCCACCCGCGCCGCCCATCGCCGTTTCGGCTACCCGTCGGTAGCATCCTGGCCATGGCAGACAACAAGCAGGCAGCGAAGCTGGCCAAGCAGATCACCGCCTTCGCCAGGAGCCACGGCGGCAGCGCCGAAGGCCAGCTCGCCCACATAGGGCGGGGAACCACCCGCATCGCCCTCGTCGGCGCCAACGGCGAGTGGGGCAACCTCGTGGCCCGCGACTTCGAGACCGCCCGCCAGGCCACCGAGCTGGCCGGGATCACCCTCCAGGACGACTTCGACGGCGAGATGGCCGCCAAGGTCCGCACGGGCCCGTACGAGTGGTCCCGCATGGCCGGCATCCAGATCGGCGGCCCCGCCAACCCTTCCGCCGATAACTGACGGCCCCCTCGCCCGTTAGAACCACCGGGAGCGGCGCCACGGCGCCGCACGGTGGGGACCGGTGAGGGAGGGGCGCATGGACGGCTTGATCGAGGGCATACCGCCGCTCGTCGACCAGTACAGCCACGGAGCCGTCCACGGGGACCTGGGGATCGGCGCCTTCGAGACGCACCTGGCCGAGGCCGCCGGGTCCACCGGGCCCGCGCCGCCCGGCACCACCTTCTTCGACAGCCGCGCCGGCCTCGCCGTGCGCCGCTGGTGCCCGCCCCTGCTGGGCCTCGAACCGCACTGCGAGCCCGTCCGCTATCTGGCCAGGCGCCGCGAACTGGGCGCCTATCGCGCCGGGCACCTGCTGCTGCGCGGCGCCGGCATCGGCACGTTCCTGCTGGCGGCCGGGGCGCCCGGCGACCTCACCTCGCCCGCCGAACTGGCCCGCGCCGCCGACGGCCGCGCCCACGAGGTCGTACGACTCGAACCGCTCGCCGCCCACGTGGCGGACGGATGCGGCAGCGCGGACGCCTTCCTCGCCTGTACCGCCGAGGTCCTCTACGCGGCCGCCCGCACCGCCACGGCCTTCGCCTCCGGCGTCGCCTCCTGCGAGGGCGCCCCGCCCGCGGCCGCACAGGTGCGCGAGGCCGCCGGGCGCTGGCTGCGCACCCGCCGCCGGGGCGAGGTGCCCACGGACGCGGTCCTCGGCCGGCACCTGCTGTGGAGCGCGGTCGCCACGGGCCTGCCCCTGCAGCTGCACTGCCCGGACCCGCAGCGGCTCACCGGATTCCTGCGGGCCACCGCGAGCCGCGGCGCGGACCTGGTGCTGCTGCCGGACCCCTGGCACCGGCGGCAGGCGGCCCAGCTGGCCGCCGCCTTCCCGCACGTCTACGCGGACGTCGGGACCCGGCCCGAGGAGACCCTGCGCGAGGCGCCGTTCGGCAAGCTGCTGTTCTCCACGGGCGCACGGGGCCTGGCCGAGCTGTACGTGGTGGCCGCCCGGCTCTTCGTACGGGCCATGGAGCGGCTGATGGGCGACTGGGTCGCCGACGGCTGGTGCCGGGCGGCCGAGGCGGGGCGGATCGCCTCGCTGGTGGCCGCCGGCACCGCCCGGAGGGTCTACCGGCTGGACGCCGTCGCGGGCTGAGCGGCGGCCTCGTGCTCGCCGGAGGGGGCGGGCAGCTCCACCGGCTCGCCGCGCTCGCGCAGCGAGAGGAAGACCCGCAGCACCGCGATCCACACCAGGCAGGAGCCGAACATGTGGGTGCCGACGATGACCTCGGGCGAGTCGTTGAAGTACTGCACGAAGCCGACGACGCCCTGGAGCATCAGGACGGCGAACAGCTCGACCACCCGGCGCCTGGGCGCCTCGGGCGCGTCGACGGCCCGCAGCACGAACCACAGGGCCACGGTGAGACCGATGACGACGAAGACGAAGTCGACGTGCAGCTGCGTGATCTGGTGCCAGTCCAGCGGGATGCGGTGGATGTCCTTGGACGCGTCGCCCGCGTGCTTGCCCGAACCGGTCACGACCGTGCCCACGATGATCAGCAGAGCTGTCGCGACGACCAGGACCCCGGTCAGCTGACGCACCGGGCGGGCCACCAGATCGCGCGGCTCCTCGTCGCCCTCGTGCGAGCGCCGCCACATCACCACGGCCACCGTCAGCAGCGCGGTCGCCGCCAGGAAGTGCGCCGCGACGATGTAGGGGTTGAGTCCCGTCAGGACCGTGATGCCCCCGATGATGCCGTTGCTCGCGATCAGCCAGAACTGCGCCCAGCCCAGCCGGGTGAGGGAGCGGCGGCGCGGCAGGGACGCGCGCGCCGCGACGATCGCCACGCCCACGACCGCGCACAGCACATAGGTGAGCATGCGGTTGGTGAACTCGATGATGCCGTTGATGCCCATGGCCGGCGTGGGCGTCAGGCTGTCCTCCGTGCACGTCGGCCACGTGGGACAGCCGAGCCCGGACTGGGTGAGCCGGACCGCGCCACCGGTCACGACGATGACCACGGCCATGACGACGCAGGCCAGCGTGGCGCCCCGGACGAAGCGGGCGGAGGGCTGCCAGCGGTCGGCGACCATCTGGAGGGGATTCAGCGTTTTCGGCACGGGAGTCATCGTACGGGTGGGCTTGTGCACGGATTCACGAGGGGGCGGCAGGTCCCCGGCGCGCCCTATTCCCAGCGGAAGAACCGGGCCGCCGCGCTCAGCCCCAGGGCGGCCCACGCGGCCAGGATGCCGAGGTCGGCCCACGGCATGGCCGCGCCGTCGCGCAGGACGTCCCGCAGGCCGTCGGAGAGCGCCGAGATGGGCAGCAGCGCCAGCACCGACTGGGCGGCCTCGGGGAACTTCTCCAGCGGCACGATGACGCCGCCGCCGACGAGCAGGAGGAGGAAGACGAGGTTGGCCGCGGCCAGCGTCGCCTCCGCCCGGAGGGTGCCGGCCATCAGCAGGCCCAGCCCGGAGAACGCGGCCGTGCCGAGGACGAGCAGCAGGAGCACGGCCAGGGGGTTGCCGTGCGGCGACCAGCCGAGCGCGAAGGCGATCACGGTCAGCAGCACGATCTGCAGGATCTCGGTGACCAGCACGGAGCAGGTCTTGGCCGTCATCAGGCCCCAGCGCGGCAGGGGGGAGGCGCCCAGCCGCTTGAGCACGCCGTAGCGGCGCTCGAAGCCGGTGGCGATGGCCTGCCCGGTGAACGCCGTCGACATCACCGCCAGCGCCAGCACGCCGGGGGTCAGGAAGTCCACGGCCTTGTCCTCACCCGTGTCGACGATGTCGACGGTGCTGAAGAGCGTCAGCAGGAGGGTGGGGATGACGACGGTCAGCAGCAGCTGCTCGCCGTTGCGCAGCAGCATCCGCGTCTCCAGCGCGGCCTGGGCCCGGATCATCCGGCCGAGGGGGGCGGCGCCGGGCTTCGGCGCGAAGGTACCGGTGGCGGTCATGCGCGCAGCTCCTTGCCGGTCAGTTCCAGGAAGACGTCCTCCAGCGTGTGCCGCTCGACCGTTATGCGGTCGGGCATGACTCCGTGCTGGGCGCACCACGACGTCACCGTCGCGAGCAGCTGCGGGTCGACCGTGCCGCTGACGCGGTAGGAGCCGGGGGCCGGCTCCACGGCGGCGGAGTCGGCGGGCAGGGCCTTGAGGAGGGAGGCCAGGTCCAGGCCGGGCCGGCCGTGGAAGCGCAGGCTGTTCTCTGCGCCGCCGCGGCACAGCTCCTCGGGGCTGCCCTGGGCGACGACCTTGCCGCCGTCGATGATGGCGACATCGTCGGCCAGCTGTTCGGCCTCGTCCATGTAGTGCGTGGTCAGCACGGTCGTCACGCCGTCCGCGCGCAGCTCGCGCACCAGGTTCCAGGTGGCGTGCCGGGCCTGCGGGTCCAGGCCCGCGGTCGGCTCGTCGAGGAAGACCAGCTCGGGGCGGCCGACGACGGCCATGGCCAGCGAGAGCCGCTGCTGCTGCCCGCCGGACAGCCGCCGGTAGGCCGTGCGGCCGCAGTCGCCCAGGCCGAGCCGCTCGATCAGCGCGTCGACGTCCAGGGGGTGCGCGTGCAGTGACGCGGTGTGGCGGAGCATCTCCTCCGCGCGGGCACCGGCGTAGATGCCGCCGCTCTGCAGCATCACGCCGATGCGCGGGCGCAGGGCCGCGGAGTCGGCGACGGGGTCGAGCCCCAGCACGCGGACGGTGCCGGCGTCGGGGCGGCGGTAGCCCTCGCAGGTCTCGATGGTGGTGGTCTTGCCGGCCCCGTTGGGGCCCAGAACGGCCGTCACGCCGCCGGTCGCGACGCTCAGGTCGAGGCCGTCGACCGCGGCCTTCGCCCCGTACCGTTTGACCAGGCCGTGGACTGCGACCGCGGGCTCTGCATGCATGCCCGGAAGTGTACGAAGCCCGCGGGCCGGCCAGGGCCGCCGGGGTCGGGGTTAGGTGACCCTAAGTGATCAAAGCCACCGTTCCGTGATCCGGACGCGCTTGTCGCGCCTCCGGCATTTACGCAACAATGGTGTTGTGAAATACGCGGGCGAAGCTCCACAGGGACCCGTGGCCGAGCCGGCCGCCGGGCAGGGCTCCCGCATACCCACCGCCCACGACGAGCAGTCCGGCACCCGCAACCGCGTCGCCCGGTCGATCCTCGATCACGGTCCGTCCACCGCGGCCGAGCTGGCCGTGCGCCTGGAGCTCACCCAGGCGGCCGTCCGCCGCCACCTCGACACCCTGGTGTCCGAGGGCGTGGTCGAGCCCCGCGAGAAGCGCGTCTACGGTGCCCGCTCCCGTGGCCGCCCCGCCAAGGTCTTCGCCCTGACCGACTGCGGCCGGGACGCCTTCGACCAGGCCTACGACCAGCTCGCCGGAGACGCCCTGCGCTGGATCGCCCAGTCCGCGGGCGGCGGCGAGATGGGCGAGGCAGCGGTCGCGGCCTTCGCCCGCGCCCGTATGGCCGCACAGGCCGAGGCCTATCGCGCGGCCCTCGAGGCCGTCGCCCCCGAGGACCGCACGGAGGCTCTCGCCCGGGCATTGACCGCGGACGGGTACGCTGCTACGGCGCGTAGCGCGCCGGTCGGCGAACAGCTTTGCCAGCACCACTGCCCGGTCGCCCATGTCGCCGAGCAGTTCCCGCAGCTGTGCGAGGCGGAGACCGAGGTCTTCTCCCGCCTGCTCGGGACACATGTGCAGCGTCTCGCCACCATCGCCCACGGTGACGGTGTGTGCACGACGTACATCCCCAAAAAGACCACCACCGCATCCACCAGCACGGCCGGGAGGAACCCCGCATGACTCTCCCCACGGAGACTGCCCACCCTGAGCTCGAGGGCCTGGGCACGTACGAATACGGCTGGGCCGACTCCGACGAGGCCGGTGCCGCGGCCAAGCGCGGCCTCTCCGAGGAGGTCGTCCGCGACATCTCGGCCAAGAAGTCCGAGCCTGAGTGGATGCTGAAGCTCCGCCTCAAGGGCCTGAAGCTCTTCGACAAGAAGCCCATGCCGACCTGGGGCTCCGACCTCTCCGGCATCGACTTCGACAACATCAAGTACTTCGTGCGCTCCACCGAGAAGCAGGCCGCTTCCTGGGAGGACCTGCCGGAGGACATCAAGAACACCTACGACAAGCTGGGCATCCCCGAGGCCGAGAAGCAGCGCCTGGTCGCCGGTGTCGCCGCCCAGTACGAGTCCGAGGTCGTCTACCACCAGATCCGCGAGGACCTGGAGGAGCAGGGCGTCATCTTCCTGGACACCGACACCGCCCTGAAGGAGCACCCCGAGCTCTTCCAGGAGTACTTCGGCACGGTGATCCCGGTCGGCGACAACAAGTTCGCCTCGCTGAACTCCGCCGTGTGGTCCGGCGGCTCCTTCATCTACGTCCCCAAGGGTGTCCACGTCGACATCCCGCTGCAGGCCTACTTCCGCATCAACACGGAGAACATGGGCCAGTTCGAGCGGACGCTGATCATCGTCGACGAGGACGCCTACGTCCACTACGTCGAGGGCTGCACCGCCCCGATCTACTCCTCCGACTCGCTGCACAGCGCCGTCGTGGAGATCATCGTCAAGAAGGGCGGCCGCTGCCGCTACACGACGATCCAGAACTGGTCGAACAACGTCTACAACCTGGTCACCAAGCGGGCCGTGGCCTACGAGGGCGCGACCATGGAGTGGGTCGACGGCAACATCGGCTCCAAGGTGACGATGAAGTACCCGGCCGTCTACCTGATGGGCGAGCACGCCAAGGGCGAGACCCTGTCCATCGCCTTCTCCGGCGAGGGCCAGCACCAGGACGCCGGCGCCAAGATGGTCCACATGGCGCCGAACACCTCCTCCAACATCGTCTCCAAGTCGGTGGCGCGAGGCGGCGGCCGCACCTCCTACCGCGGCCTCATCGAGATCGGCGAGGGCGCCCACGGCTCCAAGTCGAACGTGCTCTGCGACGCCCTGCTGGTGGACACCATCTCCCGGTCGGACACCTACCCCTACGTCGACGTCCGCGAGGACGACGTCTCCATGGGCCACGAGGCGACCGTCTCCAAGGTCAGCGACGACCAGCTCTTCTACCTGATGAGCCGCGGTCTGTCCGAGGACGAGGCCATGGCCATGATCGTCCGCGGCTTCGTCGAGCCGATCGCCCGCGAGCTGCCGATGGAGTACGCGCTGGAGCTCAACCGGCTGATCGAGCTGCAGATGGAAGGCGCGGTCGGCTGACCCCGCCCCCCGGACATCGCAGCGAACCCTTTGTGACAGGAAGAGAGCACGACGACAGCCATGGCTGACAACACTCCCGCCGGCAGCACGACCGACGGCGCCATCCAGGTGGGCGGGCCGAAGCAGCCCATCGACGCGCGGGTCAGCGCCCCCGCCTCGTACGACGTCGCGGACTTCCCCGTGCCGCACGGCCGCGAGGAGGAGTGGCGGTTCACCCCGCTGACGCGCCTCCGCGGCCTGCACGACGGCACGGCCGTGGCGACCGGCGGCGGCGTCAAGGTCGACGTGAGCGCCCCCGAGGGCGTGACCGTGGAGACCGTCGGCCGCGACGACGCCCGTCTCGGCAAGGCCGGCAAGCCCGTCGACCGGGTCGCCGCCCAGGCGTTCACCTCCTTCGAGAAGGCCTCGGTCGTCTCGATCCCCAAGGAGACGGTGCTCACCGAGCCCGTCCGGGTCGCCGTGCACGGCGAGGGCGGAGTGGCCTTCGGCCACCAGGTCATCGAGATCGGCGCCTTCTCCGAGGCCGTCGTCGTCATCGACCACACCGGTGACGCCACGCTGGCCGCCAACGTCGAGTACCTCATCGGCGACGGCGCCAAGCTCACCGTCGTCTCCGTCCAGGACTGGGACGACACCGCGGTGCACGCCGCCCAGCACACCGCCCTGGTCGGCCGCGACGCCACCTTCAAGTCCGTGATCGTCACCCTGGGCGGCGACCTTGTCCGCCTCCACCCGCGGGTCGTCTACGCCGGCCCCGGCGGCGAGGCCGAGCTCTACGGCCTGTACTTCACCGACAACGGCCAGCACCAGGAGCACCGCCTCCTCGTCGACCACGACACCCCGCACTGCCGCAGCAACGTCGTCTACAAGGGCGCGCTGCAGGGCCAGGACGCCCACGCCGTGTGGATCGGCGACGTGCTCATCCGCGCCGCCGCCGAGGGCACCGACACCTACGAGCTCAACCGCAACCTCGTCCTCACCGACGGCGCCCGCGTCGACTCGGTCCCCAACCTGGAGATCGAGACCGGTGAGATCGTGGGCGCCGGCCACGCCTCGGCGACCGGCCGCTTCGACGACGAGCAGCTCTTCTACCTGATGGCCCGCGGCATCCCGGCCGACGAGGCCCGCCGGCTGGTCGTGCGCGGCTTCTTCGCCGAGCTCGTGCAGCAGATCGGCATCCCCGACCTGGAGGAGCGCCTCATCACCAAGATCGAGGCCGAGCTGGAGGCGTCCCTGGCATGAGCGAGACCGTCTACGTACGCGCAGCCACGCTGAGCGAACTGGAAGAGGACACCCCCAAGCGGGTCGAGATCGACGGCACCCCCGTCTCCCTCGTCCGCACCGAGGGCGAGGTGTTCGCGATCAACGACATCTGCTCGCACGCCAACGTCTCGCTCTCCGAGGGCGAGGTGGAGGACTGCCACATCGAGTGCTGGCTGCACGGCTCCAGCTTCGACCTGCGCACCGGCAAGCCCGACGGCCTGCCCGCCACGCGTCCCGTCCCCGTATACCCCGTCAAGATCGAAGGGGACGACGTGCTCGTCTCCATCACCCAGGAGTCCTGAGTTCCCCATGGCAACGCTTGAGATCCACGACCTGCACGTCTCCGTCGAGGCCGAGAACGGCCCCCGGCAGATCCTCAAGGGCGTCGACCTGACCGTGAAGCAGGGCGAGACCCACGCCATCATGGGCCCCAACGGCTCCGGCAAGTCCACCCTGGCCTACTCGCTGGCCGGTCACCCCAAGTACACGATCACCGGCGGCACCGTCACCCTCGACGGCGAGGACGTCCTGGAGATGTCCGTCGACGAGCGCGCCCGCGCCGGCGTCTTCCTGGCCATGCAGTACCCGGTCGAGGTCCCGGGTGTCTCGGTCTCCAACTTCCTGCGCACCTCCGCCACCGCCATCCGCGGCGAGGCCCCCAAGCTGCGCACCTGGGTGAAGGAGGTCAAGTCCGCCATGGAGCGCCTCCAGATGGACCCCGCCTTCGCCGAGCGCAACGTCAACGAGGGCTTCTCCGGCGGTGAGAAGAAGCGCCACGAGATCCTCCAGCTCGAGCTGCTCAAGCCGAAGATCGCGATCCTCGACGAGACCGACTCCGGCCTGGACGTCGACGCGCTGCGCCAGGTCTCCGAGGGCGTCAACCGCGTCCGCGAGACCGGTGAGGTCGGCACCCTGCTGATCACCCACTACACGCGCATCCTGCGCTACATCAAGCCGGACTTCGTCCACGTCTTCTCGGCCGGCCGCATCGTCGAGTCCGGCGGCGCCGAGCTCGCCGACAAGCTCGAGAACGAGGGCTACGAGGCGTACAGCACGAAGGGCGGCGTAACGGCGTGACCATACTGCTGCCGGGCCTCCTCGACACCGACGCGATCCGCAAGGACTTCCCGATCCTGGACCGCGTGGTCCACGACGGGAAGAAGCTCGTCTACCTGGACAACGCCGCGACCTCCCAGAAGCCGCGCCAGGTGCTCGACGTGCTCAACGAGCACTACGAGCGGCACAACGCCAATGTCCACCGCGGCGTGCATGTGCTCGCCGAGGAGGCCACGGCGCTCTACGAGGGCGCCCGCGACAAGGTCGCCGCCTTCGTCAACGCCCCCAGCCGTGACGAGGTGATCTTCACCAAGAACGCCTCCGAGTCGCTCAACCTCGTGGCCAACATGCTGGCCTGGGCCGACGAGCCCTACCGCGTGGACCACGAGACCGAGATCGTCATCACGGAGATGGAGCACCACTCCAACATCGTGCCGTGGCAGCTGCTCGCGCAGCGCTCGGGCGCGAAGCTGAAGTGGTTCGGCCTCACCGACGACGGCCGGCTCGACCTGTCCAACATCGAAGAGATCATCACCGAGAAGACCAAGGTCGTCTCCTTCGTGCTGGTCTCCAACATCCTGGGCACCGTCAACCCGGTCGAGGCGATCGTCCGCCGGGCGCAGGAGGTCGGCGCCCTGGTCGTCATCGACGCCTCGCAGGCCGCCCCGCACATGCCGCTGGACGTCCAGGCCCTGCAGGCCGACTTCGTGGCCTTCACCGGCCACAAGATGTGCGGCCCGGACGGCATCGGCGTCCTGTGGGGCCGCCAGGAGCTGCTGGAGGACCTCCCGCCGTTCCTCGGCGGCGGCGAGATGATCGAGACCGTCTCGATGCACTCCTCGACGTACGCTCCCGCGCCGCACAAGTTCGAGGCCGGTACGCCCCCGATCGCCCAGGCCGTCGGCCTCGGCGCCGCGGTGGACTACCTCACCTCGATCGGCATGGAGAACATCGCCCGGCACGAGCACGCGATCACCGAGTACGCGATCCGCAGGCTCCAGGAGGTCCCGGACCTGCGCATCATCGGCCCCACCACGGCCGAGGACCGCGGCGCCGCCGTCTCCTTCACGCTCGGTGACATCCACCCGCACGACGTGGGCCAGGTCCTCGACGAGCAGGGCATCGCGGTCCGGGTCGGCCACCACTGCGCCCGCCCCGTGTGCCTGCGGTACGGAATTCCCGCGACCACGCGAGCGTCGTTCTATCTGTACTCCACCCCCGGCGAGGTCGACGCCCTGGTCGAGGGTCTGGAGCACGTACGGAACTTTTTCGGCTGACGGCGAGGGCTGCTGACTGTGAAGCTTGATTCGATGTACCAGGACGTCATCCTGGACCACTACAAGAATCCGCACGGGCGGGGCTTGCGGGACGGCGACGCCGAGGTGCATCACACCAACCCCACCTGCGGCGACGAGATCACGCTGCGGGTGCGGCTGGCCGGTGAGACGATCGAAGACGTCTCCTACGAGGGCCAGGGCTGCTCCATCAGCCAGGCGAGCGCCTCGGTGCTCAACGAGCTGCTGGTCGGCAAGGACCTCGCCGAGGCCCGCCGGATCCAGGAGACCTTCCTGGAGCTGATGCAGTCCAAGGGCAAGCTCGAGCCGGACGACGCGATGGAGGAGGTGCTGGAGGACGCGGTCGCGTTCGCCGGCGTCTCCAAGTACCCGGCGCGGGTGAAGTGTGCTCTGCTGAGCTGGATGGCGTGGAAGGACGCGACCGCCCAGGCGATGGGCGGGGACCGCGAAGACACAGCAAGGAAGACCGCATGAGCGACAATGCAGAGGTGGCCACCACCAAGCCGGCCACGGAGGAGGAGGTCCGCGAGGCCCTCTACGACGTGGTCGACCCCGAGCTGGGCATCGATGTCGTCAACCTCGGCCTGATCTACGGCATCCACATCGACGACGCCAACATCGCCACCCTCGACATGACGCTGACGTCCGCGGCCTGCCCGCTGACCGACGTCATCGAGGACCAGGCGAAGTCCTGCACGGAGGGCATCGTCAACGAGCTCCGGATCAACTGGGTCTGGATGCCGCCGTGGGGCCCGGACAAGATCACGGACGAGGGTCGCGAGCAGCTGCGCGCGCTGGGCTTCAACGTCTGAGCGCAGGGCACCGCGCCTCCCGCACACCGCATCGGCCCGCTTCCTGACCCGGTCAGGAGGCGGGCTGATGCGTTGTGGCGCAGTGGATGCCGCCACCGCCCTCGGCGAGGGCGTGGATCTCCACGGTCCGTACGTCGCGCCCCGGGTGCAGGGCGCCCAGCAGGGCCGCCGCCTCCTCGTCGGCGCCCCGGTCGCCGAAGCGGGGCACGACGACCGCGCCGCCGGGCCCTCCGGTGACGTAGTAGTTGACGTAGCTGCCGAGGAAGTCGGGGCCGCGGTCGCCGAGCTCGGCGGGGTCGGGCTCCGGCAGGTCGATGATCTCCAGGACACGGCCCTCCGCGTCGGTGGCCGCCTCCAGCGCGGCCCGGGCCCGCTCGTACACCCGCGTCCACACATCGGGCCGCGGCGAGCGCGGCGGGCGGCTGAGGAGGACCTCGGCGGGGCCCACGAAGCGGGCCAGGGAGTCGATGTGGCAGTCCGTGATGTCCGCGCCGCGCACGCCCTCGACCCAGATCACCTTGCGGACGCCGAGCAGGGCGGTCAGCTCCCGTTCGATGTCGTCCCGGGTGCGGCCCGGGTTGCGGTTGTCGTTGACCAGGGAGGACTCGGTGACCAGGAGGGTGCCCGCGCCGTCGGTCTCCAGGGAGCCGCCCTCGGCGACGAAGGGGGCCTCGACGCGCGGGACGCCGAACCGCTCCAGCACGCGCCGGGCGACCCGGCCGTCGCGGCCGTGCTCCTGCTTGCCGCCCCAGCCGTTGAAGCGGAAGTCGATCCCGTGGACGGTGCCGTCGGGCGCGGTGACGAACACCGGCCCCGTGTCCCGCAGCCACACATCGTCCACCGGCACCGGCACGACCTCGACGGCACCCCCGCACGCCGTGGCGGCCTCCTCCGCGTCGTCCGGCCCCGCGAGCAGCACGACGGGCTCGTACGCGGCGATCGTGAGGGCGATCGCGGCGACGTCCGCGCGCACCTCGGCCACGTGCCGCCCCCAGCCGGAGTCGGCGGGCGGCCAGCCCAGGAAGGTCCGCGCGTGCGGCAGCGACTCGGACGGAAAGTGGTTCATCGCCGGTCACAGGCCGCCGGTGAACAGCAGCCGGTTGGGGGTGCCCGGCTTGATGTCCCTGGCCACGTTCTTGGTGGACTGCTCGATGAGCCAGTTGACGACCGTCGTCGACGAGGCCGCCGGGTTTCCGGCCTTGTAGAGCGCCGCGACGCCCGCCACGTGGGGGGCGGCCTGGGACGTGCCGCTCTTCGTGGACGTGCCGCCGCCGTTCCGGTCGGAGACGATGTCCGCGCCGGGCGCGAGGATGCGGGCGCACGGGCCGTAGTTGGTGAAGTCGGTCATCTGGTCCAGCTGGTTGGTCGCCCCGACCGCGAACGCCGCGAGCGCGCCGGCGGGAGAGTGGTCGCAGGCGTTCTCGTTCTCGTTCCCGGCCGCGACGACGGGCGGCACGCCCTTGCCCGCGACGCTGCCGACGGCGGTGTTGATCGCCTGCGAGAAGGGGCCGCTGATCGAGGCGTTGAGCACCGAACCGGGGCCCGCCGTCCTGGCCACGTAGTCGAAGCCCGCGATGAACTTGGCGGTCGTCGTCCTGCCCACGCAGTCCAGCACCCGCACGCTGACCAGGGCCGCCTTGCGGGCCACGCCGTACGCCGCACCGCCGACCGTGCCCGCCACATGGGTGCCGTGCCCGCTTCCGGAGGGACAGTCGGCGCCGTTGCCCCCGGCGGTCACGAGGTCGGTGCCGTTCCTCGCGCGGCCGCCGAAGTCGGGGTGGGTGTAGTCGATGCCGGTGTCCATGACGTAGACCGTGGCGCCCTCGCCGGTGGCGCCGGCGTTGAACTGACTGTCCAGGGGCAGGCTGCGCTGGTCGATGCGGTCCAGCCCGTAGGCGTCCGTCCCCACGCGGGGACGGGCACCGGAGGCGCCGGGGGCGCCGGGGCGGACCGCGGTGCCGGGGCCGTCCGGTGTGTCGGCCTGGACGAGGACCGCGTCCTGCTCCACGGCCGCGACGTCGGGGGCGCTGCGCACGGCCTCCAGCTGCTCGGCGCTCAGCCTGGCGGCGAAGCCGGTGAGGGCGTGGGTGTAGATGTAGTCCGGGGTCACGCCCAGCCGACTGGTCAGGGTGCGCGGACTGACCCCCGTGCGCAGCGTGACGATGTAGTGGTCGGGCACGCGCTCACCGGCCGTCGGCCGCAGCGGGGCGGGCCGCCGCGGATCCTCCGCGCCCGGGCCGGCCGAGGCCGCCGGGGCGTTGGCCAGGGGAAGGGCCAGAATGAGCAGGGCCGCTGCGGTCAGACAGCGTCGGGGCAGACTCATGCGGGTTCCGTTCGGTGGCGCGTGCGGGGCGGAGAGCAGGAGCGAGGTGAAGACGACCGGCCCCGGAAGCGGGAGCGGGCTCCCGGAGCCGTCCCCCTATGGATATGTCGACTTTGCTGCCGCTCGCGATCCGGACTGGGCCGACCGGCTGGCGACGCTGGGCCACTCGCGTGAGGCACGCCCCGGACGGGCTCCCACGAGGCGGACGGGGCCCCGGCCGGGCGTGGCCGGACGCCGGTTCGCCTTCGGCGGGCCCGTCCGGTTAGGTTTTCGGACATGACCGATGCTGTTGCCACCACCCGTACCACCACCGGCGCCGTCGCCGCCGGTCTCGCCACGATCGCCGGGGACGGCACCGTCCTCGACACCTGGTTCCCCGCCCCCGAGCTGGTCGCCGAGCCCGGCCCGGCCGGCACCGAGCGGCTCTCCGCCGAGCGCGCCGCCGAGCTGCTGGGCGAGGGCGTCCTCAAGGCCCTCGGCCCGGACCCGCGCCGGGGCGTCGAGGTCGTCGCCGTCCGCACGGTCATCGCCTCGCTCGACGACAAGCCGGGCGACGCGCACGACGCCTACCTGCGCCTGCACCTGCTCTCGCACCGCCTGGTCAAGCCGCACGGCCAGAACCTGGACGGCATCTTCGGCCTGCTCGCCAACGTCGCCTGGACCTCGCTCGGCCCCGTCGCCGTCGACCAGGTCGAGGCCGCGCGCCTGGCCGCCCGGGCCGAGGGCCTGCACCTGCAGGTGACCAGCATCGACAAGTTCCCGCGCATGACCGACTACGTCGCCCCGTCCGGCGTCCGCATCGCCGACGCCGACCGCGTCCGCCTCGGCGCGCACCTCGGCTCCGGCACCACCGTCATGCACGAGGGCTTCGTCAACTTCAACGCCGGCACGCTCGGCACGTCCATGGTCGAGGGCCGCATCAGCGCCGGCGTCGTCGTCGGCGACGGCACCGACATCGGCGGCGGCGCCTCCACGATGGGCACCCTCTCTGGCGGCGGCAAGCAGATCATCTCCATCGGCGAGCGCTGCCTGCTGGGTGCGGAGGCCGGTATCGGCATCGCGCTCGGTGACGAGTGCGTCGTCGAGGCGGGTCTGTACGTCACCGCCGGGACGCGTGTGACGCTGCCGGACGGTGAGGTCGTGAAGGCGCTGACCCTGTCGGGGTCCAGCAACATCCTCTTCCGCCGGAACTCCACGACCGGTGCCGTGGAGGCGCGGCCGTACAAGAGCACATGGGGCGGGCTGAACGAGGTGCTGCACAGCCACAACTGAGGTGGGGGGCGGGATTCTTTTCCCCAGTCCCGCCCCTTCCCGAAACTGGGGCTCCGCCCCAGACCCCGGTCCTCAATCTCCCCCAGCTACCGCTGGGAGGTGCCCCCAGACGGGCTGGATTGTGTGCTCTCGTACGCCTCCAGCAGGGCCTTCGTCCGGTCCGGGGTTGCCGCGCGCAGGGGTGCGCGGACCGGGCCGGACGGGAGGTTCAGGGCGTTCAGGAGGGCCTTGGCCGTGACCGTGCCGGGCAGGCCGGCGGCCATCATCAGTTCGACCAGCGGCAGCGTCCGCTGGTGGTGGCGTGTCGCCTCGGCGTTCGCGCCGCGGTCGTAGGCGTCCAGGGCGGCGGCGATCGCCGGACCCGCGACGTTGGCCACCGTGCTGACGTAGCCGGCGGCGCCCACCGCCCGCAGCGGGAGGTTCAGCTCCTCGCAGCCGGAGTAGTAGGCCAGGCCGGTCGCCGCGATCACCTTCGCGCTGCCGAGCAGGTCGTACGCGCAGTCCTTCACGCCGGCGATGCGCGGGTGCTCGGCCAGAGCCAGCATGGTGTCCGGCTCGATGCGGGTGCCGGTGCGGCCGGGGATGTCGTAGAGCATCACGGGGACGCCGATCGCGTCGGCCACCGTGCGGAAGTGGGCGGCGACGTCCTCCTGCGGCGGCCTGCTGTAGTACGGGGTGACGACCAGCACCCCCTGTGCCCCGGCCCGTTCCGCGGCCCGGGCCAGCTCCACGGTGTGCCGGGTGTCCGCCGAGCCGACGCCGGCCGTGATCCGGGCGCGGTCGCCGACCGCCTCGGCGACGGCCGCGATCAGCGCGCTCTTCTCCGCGTCGCTCGTGGTCGGCGACTCGCCGGTGGTGCCGTTGAGGACGAGCCCGTCGCAGCCGCCCTCGCCCACGAGGCGGTCGGCGAGGCGCTGCGCGCCGTCGAGGTCGAGGGCCCCGTCCGGGGTGAACGGGGTGACCATCGCGCAGACGGTACGGCCGAAGGGGCTGGTGGGCGGCATGGCGTCACTCTCCGGGTCGGGGTCGGTGCCTCCCCGGATTCTGGGCCCCTTCGACCGTACAGGTCTATTTAAATGTTCTGCCTGGTTCCGCTAAGTGCTGCTACGGCTTCCAGCGGAGCACCTGCGGGTCGTGGTCGCTCGCCTGGTCGGCGAACTCCGCGTTGACGTGGACGATGTCGTAGTCGACCCGCCCGAGGTGGCGGCTGGTCAGGATGTGGTCCAGGACCTGAGAGTTGCCCTGGTAGACGTAGCCGTAGCGCTCCTTCTTCGGGAGCCGGTCCACCTGGTCCGTCAGGACGCCGCCGGCGGTGAGGGCCTTGAGGGCGGGGGAGAACTGGTAGTCGTTCAGATCGCCGGCGACGATCACGTTCGCGCGCTTGTCGGCGGCCAGCAGCTGCTTGACGAAGGCGTTGACGGACTGCGCCTGCTGGAGGCGCTGGGTCTCCGAGGTGCGGGCGGGGGGCTGGAAGCGGCTGTCGACGCCCTGGTCGCCGCCCTTGGAGTTGAAGTGGTTGACGACGACGAAGACGTCCCGGCCCCGGAAGGAGAACTGGCCCGCCAGCGGCTTGCGGCTGTTCGTCCACGCGGGGTTCGCCGGGTCGATGCGGCCCGGGGAGGCGGACAGAGCGGCCTTGCCGCCCTCGCGGGAGACCTTCACCGGCGTGGTGGCGTCGCCGCCCGGAACGTCCTTGAACGAGACGCGGGCGGGGTTGAAGAGGAAGGCGGTGCGGATGTTGCCGCCCGGCTGGCCGCCGTCCTTGCCGTCGACCGGGTTGATCTGGCGCCACGCGTAGGCCGGGCCGCCCGCCGCCACGATGGCGTCGGTGAGCTTCTTCAGCGTCTGCCCGGCGTCCACGACGCCGTCGTTCGTCGTGCCGTTGTCGTCCTGCACCTCTTCCAGGGCGACGACGTCGGGCGAGGCGAGGTTGGTCACCAGCGCGGCCGCCAGGCGGTCGAACTTCGCCTGCGGCGTCTTGGGGGAGAGGTTCTCGACGTTGTACGTGGCGACCGCCAGCTCGTCGCTCTTCTGCTTGCGCGTGGTCTCGCGCTGCAGCTTGCGGTCCTTGAGCGTGCCCAGCTCGGTGGCCTGGAGGGTGTAGCCGCCGAAGTTGTCGTAGTCCAGCGGGCCCGCGGTGGTGCCGGTCAGCTCGTCGCCGACGTTCGCGACGGGGAAGGGGTGCTGCGCGTAGGGCAGCAGCGAGACGACCTTGACCCGGCCGGCGTTGGGGTCGGCGTAGGAGCCGTAGACGGTGCCGCCGCGCTGGGTGCGGTTGTGGCGGGGGTCGGTGGTGACCCACAGGTCCTTGTGCTCGCTGGTGGCGCCGACGACGGGGGCGTCGCGGACCTCCACCCGCATGCCCTCCAGGGACTCGTAGCGGTCCAGGGCGTAGCGGCCCGGCTTGAGCGGGAGCTTCTCGATGGAGCCGCCGTGCGCGTCGGGCGCGTACGCGGCCGGGACGGTCGACGGGCGGAGCCGGACGGCGGCGGGGAGCGCGTTGCCGGAGGACTTGACGGTGACGGTGGGCTTGGTGAGCTGGGTGACCGACTGCAGGCCGGCCGCCTCGCCGCCCGGGTAGTACTCGGTGACGGTGGCGGAGACGCGCACGTCGTCGCCGACGGCGACGGCCGGGGCGTCCTTGCCGGTGAAGACGAACACGGCCTCGCTGGTGGCGTCGTCCTTGTCGGGGGCGGTGTCCTGGATCCAGAAGCCGCGAGCCGAGCCGAAGTTCTTGACGGCCGTGACGATGCCGGGAACGTCCGTCACCTGCCGGCCCGCGAACGGGGAGATGCGGGTGGTGCCCTGGATGTCGTGGACGCGGACGCCGGCCCCGTCGCCGGTCCCGTCGGTCGCGCTCGCGGACTGGGCGGGGACGAGCAGCCCGGCCGCGAGCGCGCCGGCTATGAGAGTGCCGACGGTCGCGGTGCGGTGACGCGAGGGGCGGCAGGTGGGCAGCACAAAGGCCTCCGGGTGGAGTGAGGGGGGTTGATCGAGGGTTGATCATGTGGTGCCGGGTGATTACACGCCGTCACGAATGCGGCACGCAATCTACGCGCGTCAATTTCGTGTGCCGGTGGGGCTGTTGTCAAGGGTTGTGCGGTGTGGGGTTGGTCTTGCCGTTGCTTCGGCCTTTCGCCGACCGGGTCCGGGGCACAGCCCCGGTCGCGGGAAGGGGCGGGTTGGGGGAAGAACCGCGCTGCCCACGGCCTAGGCTTGCTCCCTGCGCGCCCTGAACCAACGGCGCGGCCGTCACCACGAGGAGATGACCCCCCTGATGTCCGGAGATCGCCCCACCATGCCGCCGGTGCGGCTCCCCTCCGACGCCGAGCTCGCACGCGACGCGCTCAGCGCGCCGCTGTTCGCCCGCGCCGCGAAGCTCGCCCGCTGGGCCGGCGAGGGCACCCCGGTCGGCGCGGGCGGCGAGCTCCTCGCCGGGCAACTGCGCGACGCCACCGAGCTCCTGGGCCTGGGGGACGACGAGGACGGCGCCGCCTACGCCGCCGAGGCGTGGCAGCTCGCGCTGGACACGGGCCTGGTGGAGTTCACGGAGGAGCCGGACGCGGAGGCCGTGGACGCCGACGCCGACGAGCCGTCGGGCACCGCCGTCGCCGGCGAGGAGCTCGCCACGCTCACCTCCGGGAGCCCGCAGGACGTCCTCGAGCTGTGGCTCGGCGGCCTGGAGACCGTCCTGGCCGACGCCGCCGCGCCCGACCTCGGCGACCTCGTCGAGCAGCTCACCGACTCGGGGACCGGCGACATCGACCTCGACGCCCTCGACTGGAACCCCGAGGAGGAGGCCGACTTCCTCGACGGCATCCTCGGCAACCTCTACCTGCTCACCGCCCTCGACGAGGGCTCCGCCGAGCGGCCCGTGCCGCTGCCGGCGCTCGCCGCGTCCATGATCGTGCCGGACGACATGGACGAGCCCACGGACGACGTCCTCGAAGAGGTCTCCGACGCGATGATGCGACTGGACGACCAGTTCCGGATCCTCGCCCCGACCGGGATCGTGCAGTACCGGCCCGTCGACGAGTCCCTCATCGAGGTCGTCGACGGCGAGGGCCACATCCGCGAGTCCGTCGACGGCGTGACCTCCGAGCTCCCCGAGGAGGAGGACGTCAGCCGCTACGGCATGGTCGCCCTCACCCCGCTCGGCGTCTTCGCGGTACGGGCACGGATGCTCGAGGCCGGCATCGACGCCCCCGTCGTCGGCGACCTCGCCGAGTCCGGCGCCGACGAGCTGCTGGCCGCCCTGCCCGGGCACCCCGGCCCCGCCGTGCGCGCCGAGGCCGAGCTGTGGCTCGCCCGGCGCACGCCGCTGGACGCCGCCCGCGAGCTGCTGGCCGCCGCGCGCGGCGCCGACGAGGAGGCGCCCGGCCGCCGCCTGGTCTGCCAGCAGACCCTCTCCCTCGTCGGCGCCGAGGCCGAGCCCGCGCTGCGCGAGGTCCTCGACGACCCCCAGCTCGGCGGCCTCGCCCGCGTCTGGCTCGCCGACCACGGCGTCACGGACGTCCCCGAGCCCAAGGAGGACATGGTCTTCTGGCTGACCATCGACACCATCGCCGCGCAGCTGGCCGCCGAGGGCGACTCGGAGGAGCTGCGGGGGCTGGTGGAGGGCCTGGTCGGCCGGCACAGCGGCTTCTTCGACGCCGCGTGGAAGGTGGACCACCCGGCGACGGCGGACGTCCTGGAGGCCATGGGCCACCTGCACCCCGACAAGAAGATCGCGAAGGAGGCCCGCAAGGCCGCCTTCAAGGCCCGCTCCCGCGCGTAGCCCTTCTCCGGGGGCGCCCCCCTGTACCGGGCGCCCCCCACCGTGCCGGGCGTGTGCCGCCCCCGTTTCGTCGCGGGGGTGTCGGCGGGTGTTCATCCGCCATTCGGTGGGGAACGGGAACGTAAGCGCCGTCCGGGTCCGCCTCGCGGGGTCCGGGCGTCGAGCCGTCGTTCCCGGGCCCTGGAGACGTAGATGACCCTCAGCCGAAGAGACTTCGCCACGCGCACCGCGTTCACCGGCGCCGGGGTGGCGCTGGCCGGCAGCGTCGGCGTGCTCGCCAGCGCACCCGGCGCGCTCGCCGCCGGAGGCGCCGGGGGCGCCGAAGATGTCGTGGGCGACGCGGAGAGCGTCGCCGGCGCCTTCGCGGCGCCCATCGGGTACGGGCCGCTGCTCCCCGACCCCGCCGGCATCCTCGCGCTGCCCGCCGGCTTCTCGTACCGCGTGCTCACCCGCACCGGCGTCACCAAGCTGGAGTCGGGCGAGTACACGCCGTCCAACCACGACGGCACCGCCGCGTTCGAGGGACGTCGCGGAACGACGCTGCTGGTCAACAACCACGAGCTCAAGGGGCCCCGGTCCGCCTGGAAGCACCCCGTGCCGCTCGCCGACGGGCTCGTCTACGACCCCGCCGCCTCCGGCGGCTGCACGGTCGTGGAGGTCGCGGGGCGCGGCGAGCACGTGGCGGAGTGGGTCGGCATCGCCGGTACGTCCACGAACTGCGCCGGCGGCAGCACCCCTTGGGGCACGTGGCTGACCTGCGAGGAGACCGAGGACAAGGCCGGCCAGAACGGCATGACCAAGGACCACGGCTACGTCTTCGAGGTCGACCCGCACGACCGGCGCGCGGGCCGCGACCCCCGGCCCGTCAAGGCGTTCGGGCGGTACGCCCATGAGGCCGTCGTCGTCGATCACGGCCGCGGGCACGTCTATCTGACCGAGGACGCCTCCGGGCCCAACGGGCTGTTCTACCGCTGGACGCCGCCGGCCGGCTTCCGGCACGGGCGCGGCAAGCTGCGCACCCTGTCCGCCGGTGCGGGCGTGCTCCAGGCGTTCAAGTGCTACGACTCGGGCGGCCGGTTCGTCGACGACCTCGCCCGCGCGACGCGCACCGGCACCGTCTACGGCGTGGACTGGGTCGACGTCCCCGACCGCGACGCGCGGTCCGTGCCGGTGCGCAAGCAGTTCAAGGACGGTCAGGTCACCCGGGCCCGCAAGCTCGAGGGCATGTGGTGGGGCGACGGGGGCGCGTACGTCGTCGCCTCCTTCGCCCGGGAGGAGAGCCCGGCCCAGCACGACGGGCAGGTGTGGTTCTACAACCCGCGCCGTCGCACCCTCACCCTGAAGGTGCTGCTCGGCGTCAACAAGGAGCCGGGGCGCGACGGGGCCTTCGACGGGCCCGACAACATCACCGTCTCGCCCTACGGGGGTCTGGTCATAGCCGAGGACGGCGAGGGCGTCCAGCACCTGTTCGGCGCCGCCGAGGACGGGCGCACGTACCCGATCGCGCGCAACGAGCTCAACATCGGCAGCCCCGGCAAGCCGGAGTACAGCGAGTTCACGGGGGTGACCTTCTCGCCGGACGGGCGGACGCTGTTCGCCAACATCCAGGAGCCGGGGATCATGCTGGCCATCCGTGGGCCCTGGAGGAGGCAAGGGCGCCGGGGGAATCCCGGGGCGTAGGGGCCTCGGCTCGCGCCCGTCGTGGTGCGGGGCCGGGGTGGGACGACGGGCCCTTCTGGGGGCTGGATTATTTACGGCCGGGAGCCCCCCGCTGTGTCGTCACCCGGCACCGCGGCCGCAAATAACCCTTACGCCCCCTGCCAGGGCCCGTCGTCCCACCCCGGCCCCTTCTGCCGGTGGTCCCCCTACGGGCCTGCCCGTCTCTACAGCGCCTGCGCCGCCGGCTTCACCAAGTCCCTCACCGTCTTCGCCTTCACGTAGTCGCCCAGCGCCGTCATCTCCCACTCGCCCGAGAACTGGCGGATGAACTTGCACATGAGAACGCCCGTCTTCGGCTCGGACCCGGTCAGGTCGAAGCGGACGAGCTCCTCGCCGGTCTGGGCGTCCAGGAGGCGGCAGTAGGCCTTGGCTACCTCCGTGAACTTCTGGCCGTTGAAGGAGCTGACCGTGAAGACCAGGCCCGTCACCTCGGGCGGCAGACCGCCCATGTGCACGGTGATGCTCTCGTCGTCACCTGAGCCGTCGCCGGTGAGATTGTCGCCGGAGTGCTGGATGGTGCCGTTGAGGATCTGCAGGCGGCCGAAGTAGCAGGCGTCGATCATGTTGCGGTCGGGGCCGTACGCGATGACCGAGGCGTCCAGGTCGATGGCTCGGCTGTTCCAGGCGGGCTCCCAGCCCAGGCCCATCTTCACCGAGCGCGTCAGCGGCCGGCCGCCCTTGACCAGGGACACCGTCTCGTTCTTGCGGAGGCTGACCTTGCCCTTGTCCAGGTTGATCTTGCCCGGGGCCGCGGGCGGGGCCGGCGGCACCGGGGGAGCCGTCGCCGGGACGGGCGGGGCCGTCACGGGAGCCGCCGCCGGGGCCGGCTCCTCCACGGAGACGCCGAAGTCCGTGGCGATGCCCGCCAGGCCGTTGGCGTAGCCCTGGCCGACCGCGCGGACCTTCCAGGCGCCGTTGCGGCGGTAGACCTCCACGACCACCAGTGCCGTCTCCGTGTTCAGCCGGGGCGGGGTGAAGGTGGCGATCACGGAGCCGTCGTCGGCGTTGCGGACGGTCGCGGTCGGCTCGGTGCCGGCGAAGGTCGCGCCCGCGGCGTCGGGGCTCGCGGTGACCACGATCTTCTCGATGCCGGCGGGCACGGCCGCGGTGTCGACGGTGATCCCGTCGGGCGTGGTGCCGGACGCGGCGCGGTGGGTCACACCCGGGCCGGTGGGCTGGTTGTAGAAGACGAAGTCGTCGTCGGAGCGCACCTTGCCGTCGGCGGTGAGCAGCAGGCCCGAGACGTCGAGCCGCACCGGAGCGGTGACGTCCACCGTCACACGGGCGACGGCGAGAGGGATGTTCGAGCCGGGTGTCATAGCGGTCATGCCCCGGGTAACGAGCGACGTCGCTTTACGGTTCCATGACCCGCCGGGCGGGAATTTTCGAACGGTGTCGCCGAGAGGCCTTCGCCGCCTCGCTCGCCGAGGAGCGGGCCAGGCGGCCCCCGAGGTGGGCTTCCTGGCCAAGTCCGTCCGGCTAGCGGGGCGAGACGAAACCGCTCTCGTAGGCGGCGATGACCGCCTGGGTGCGGTCGCGCACCCCCAGCTTGGCGAGCACCCCCGCCACGTGCGTCTTGACCGTGGCGGGGCCCACCGTCATCCGTTCGGCGATCTCGGCGTTCGACAGCCCGGCCGTCATCAGGCGCAGGACCTCCGCCTCCCGCTCCGAGAGCCGCTCCCGCAGCCGTGCCGCCTCGTCGTCGCGGGCGGCGCCGCGGCCGTGGGCGGCGGCCAGGGCGCGCAGGGCGGAGGGGAAGAGCAGCGAGTCGCTGGTGGCCACCAGCCGGATGGCCTGGACGAGTTCGTCGGCGCCCGCGCGCTTGAGCAGGAAGCCGCAGGCGCCGGCGCGCAGCGCGTCGTAGACGTAGCTGTCGTTCTCGAACGTGGTCACCACGATGACGCGCGGCGGGTCCGGCATGCCCGCCATGATCCGCTCGGTGGCGCGGATGCCGTCGACCTCGGGCATCCGGACGTCCATCAGCACGACGTCGGGGCGCAGGCCGCGCACGAGCGACACCGCCTCGGCGCCGGTGGTCGCCTCGCCGACGACCTCCAGGCCGGGCTCGGCGCCCACGATGGCGCGCAGGGCCGTACGGACCAGGTGCTCGTCGTCGGCGAGGACGACGCGTACCGGGGTGGCGCTCATCGGGCGTCACCGCGCAACGGCAGCCGGACCGACAGCCGCCAGACGCCGTCGTGCTCGCCCGCGGTGCTGCTGCCGCGCAGCAGCCGGGCCCGCTCGGCGATGCCGGGCAGGCCACGGCCGCCGCCGGTGCGGCGGGGGGTGGAACCGGGCCGGACGGGGTTCTCCAAGGCGACCTCCAAGTCGTCGTCGTGCAGGGCGATCCGCAGCCGTACGGGCGCCCCGCCCGCGTGCCGCAGGGCGTTGCTGAGCCCTTCCTGCACGATCCGGTACGCCTCGCGGGAGACGACCGGCGGTATCTTCTCCAGGCCGTCGGGCGCGGCGCACTCGACGGTGCCGCCCGCCGCGCGGGTGCGCTGCAGGAGGCCCTCCAGGCCGGTGAGGGTGGGCGTGGGCGCGGCGGAGGCGGGGCCGTCCTCGCGCAGCAGGCCCAGGACGGTGTCGAGTTCGCCGACCGCCTCGCGCGTCGTCTCCTCGATCGCGGCCAGGGCCTGCCGTGCGAACTCGGGGTCGCGATCGAGGACCCTGCGGGCGGCGCTGGCCTGCAGCGTCACGGCGCTCAGGGCGTGCCCGACGGAGTCGTGCAGCTCGCGGGCCAGGCGGTTGCGCAGGGCCAGCCGCATGGCGTGCCGCTCGGCCTCCGCGAGGCGGTCGGCCGCCGTCGGGCCCAGCAGGACGGGGGCCCAGCGCGCCAGCAGGGATCCCGCGGCCCAGGACGTGCCGACGACCAGGGCGAGCATCGCGATCCCGATCAGGGGCATCAGCACCGGCCAGAGGCCGCCGAGCCGGTAGGTGTCCTCCAGCCCGTCCGGAACGCCGGTCAACGGCGCGGCGATCAGCACCGCGGCGAACGGCGGCACGGCCAGCGACATCCCGCTCATGAGGCCGCCGGCCAGCAGATGCAGCGTGTACCAGGCGGCCGTGTTCCTGCGCTCCGCCCACGACCGGCTGGGGCCCGCCGCGAGTTCCGCCTTCGGCACCCCGCACAGCGCCCGTACCGCCCCGGCCTCCAGCGGCCGTGCGAGCGGGTACAGCGCCGTGACGGCGGCCGGGACCAGCGCCATCCCGAGGACGCCGAACTGCCACCACAGGGAGGTGGGGAAGAAGACGTTCGCGCTGGGCACGAACACCGACAGCACCGTGTTGGCGAGCAGGTAGTACGGCATCAGCAGCGCGCCGCCCAGCAGCAGGTGCACCCAGCGCAGCCGGGCGCGGCGCCCCAGCGCCGCGCCCGCCACCCGCCGCGGGGCGGCCCTCACGAGGCGGGGCCCGCGGCCGCCCGCCGGGCGAAGTAGCGGGCGCCGGCCGCGAGTACGAGCAGTCCGACGATCATCTGCACAGCGTAGGTGATCATCATCAGGGGCGTCGCGGCCCGGTCGCCCCCGTTCCCGCCGATCAGCGCCGCGGCCAGCATCCAGCCGCCCCAGCAGCCGACGGCCGCCGAGCCCGTCCCCGCGAGCAGCAACGGCACCCGCAGCGGCAGGACGCGGCCCCCGCGGCGCAGCAGCAGCACCAGGCCGGCGACGGCCACCGCCCCGTACAGCACGTACGCCGCGTCCTGCAGGACGTTGTCCGCGTCGTACTCCCCGGCCAGCGCCGGCGACAGGCCGGACCGCGCGCCGGCCGCCCACATCAGGTGCACGCCCGCCTGCGCGAGGGCGAGCACGGCGGCGGCCGTCGCGGCGATCCGCCGGCCCCGGCCCCGCAGCGCGGCGGACTTCCCGCCGGTGTGCCCCTGCCACAGGTGGGACCACCGCCTGCGGGCGTACAGCACGAACAGGGTGCCCAGGGCCAGGCCCTGGACGATGAACCCGCCGTAGACCACGGAGAAGACCCACTCGTCCAGGAACGGCCGCCCGGCCGAGGGCGCCTCGGCGCTCGTGACCCCCAGCATCCGCAGGGCGACCTGCGCGGGGAAGCCGACCATGATGGGCGTCAGCAGCCCGGTCGCACCCCACATGGGCAGGGCCAGGAGCCAGGACGGCACGCGTCTGCCCCAGGGCCGGGTCAGCAGCAGGGCGAGAACGATCACGCACGCGTCCATGAGCACCGTGACCGCGTTGGCCGCCCGCAGCGTCGTGCCGTTGTCCAGCAGCACGCTGCCCTCGGGGATGCCGATCCGGCTCCCGGCGATCCAGGCCACCTTGAGGGAGAGGTAGGGGGCGCAGGCGACGACGGCCGCCGCCCGCAGGACGCGGCGGGCCGTGGCGTGGTCGTCCCACCCGCGTCCCGTGGCGTCCTGCGACGCGGCGACGGTGGGGGTGGGAAGGGTCGTGATCAGCGGTGTGCGGCTCATGCCACCAGGCTTCCGTGCGGCGGCGCCGTGCGCCTCGGCCCCTGCGGCGGACCTTCTCCTCCGCACGGCGGAACCGCTTCTCCTCCTCACGGCCCGGATCCGCCGGCCGCTCTCCGCCCCGAGGCCAGCGGGTGCCGTGACGGGGCGGGGCGGCGGGCTCGTACAGTGCGTTCATGGTCTCCCAGGACAAGGTCTCCAAGGACGCGGGCGCCGCGGCGCCGGAGCAGCCGGTGCTGCACATCAAGGGGCGGATATTGGTCGGCCCGGACCCCCTGAGCGGGGTGCGCGACGAGCTGTGGGTGGTCGGCGGGCGGATCACCTTCGACCGGCCGGCCGGGGCGCGGGACGTCACCACCGTCGAGGGCTGGGTGCTGCCCGGCCTGGTGGACGCGCACTGCCACGTCGGGCTCGACGCGCACGGCGCGGTCGACGAACAGACCACCGAGAAGCAGGCGTTGACCGAGCGGCACGCGGGCGCGCTGCTGCTGCGCGACGCCGGATCGCCCTCCGACACCCACTGGATCGACGACCGCGAGGACCTGCCGCGCATCATCCGCGCGGGCCGGCACATCGCCCGCACGCGCCGCTACATCCGCAATTACGCGCACGAGATCGAGCCCGAGGACCTGGTGGCGTACGTCGCCCGCGAGGCGCGGCGGGGCGACGGCTGGGTCAAGCTCGTCGGCGACTGGATCGACCGGGAGACGGGCGACCTGGGGGCGTGCTGGCCGCGCGGCGAGGTCGAGGCCGCCATCGCCGAGGCCCACCGGCTGGGCGCCCGCGTCACCGCGCACTGCTTCGCCGAGGAGACCCTCGCCCCGCTGGTGGAGGCGGGCATCGACTGCATCGAGCACGCCACCGGGCTGACCGAGGAGACGATCCCGCTCTTCGCCGAGCGGGGCGTGGCCATCGTGCCGACCCTCGTCAACATCGCCACCTTCCCCCGGCTCGCCGACGCCGGCCAGGGCAAGTTCCCGCGCTGGGCGGACCACATGCGCCGCCTGCACGAGCGCCGCTACCGGACCGTGGGCGCCGCCTACGACGCCGGGATCCCCGTCTACGTCGGCACGGACGCGGGCGGTTCGCTGCCGCACGGGCTGGTCGCCCAGGAGGTCGCGGAGCTGGTCAAGGCGGGCATCCCGGCGTCGGCCGCGCTCGCGGCGACCGCCTGGGGCGCACGGGAATGGCTCGGCCGCCCGGGGCTGGAGGAGGGCGCTCCGGCCGACTTCGTGGTCTACGACGCCGATCCGCGCGCGGACGTACGGGTGCTGGGCGCGCCGCGTCGGATCGTGCTGCGGGGGCGCGTGGTGGCCTGAGCGGTCCGGCCCCGTGGCGGGAGTGGTTGTCCGTTGCGTCTGTGTCGCATGAATCGAATGCGAAGGCGAAACGCATCCTTTGGAGTGAACTGGCGGCGCAGCTCTGTCCGTTCACCACCACCGCATCGAACATTGCGGAGTCGATGCCGTCGGCGCGCGATGTCCCCCATTGGCGCGCCGGCGGCTCCGTTCTCCCGTGGGGGTTCCACACACGTGTCCAGCACCACCAGCTCCTCCTTCGGCATGCCCGCACGCCGGTTGACCACCGTCGCCGTGACGGTCATCGCCACCGCGCTCACCCTGGCCGCCGCGCCCGCGCACGCCACCGAATCCGGCACGGCGACGGCGACCGTCCTGCGCACCGGCCTCGACGTCTCCCTGCTCGGCGGCGCCGCGCACGTACCCCTCAACGCCTCGCTCAACGACGTCAAGGCGCCGGCCGACGCCGGCAGGACCACGCTCGCCGTCACCCTCGACGGAGTCGAACAGGGCAAGCCCGTCACCCTCCTGCGCGCCGACGCCGCCACCTCGCGCGCCACCGCCGACCGCACGGCCGCCAAGGGCTACGCCCGCCTCGTCCGCGCCCGGGTGCACGTCCCCGGCCTGCCGCTGCGCTCCCTCGTCGAGGTCCAGCAGGTCACCTCCGAGGCCGTGTGCGAGGCCGGGAAGAAGCCCACCGCCACCTCCAACGTCCTCGGCAGCGTCTCCGTGCTCGGCAAGAAGGTCACGCTCGACGCCACCGGCCCCACCAAGGTCTCCGTGCCCGGGGTAGGCGACGTACGCCTGGAGCTGTCGAAGACCGCCACCACCTCCCGCACCGCCGCGGCCACCGCGCTCGGCCTCGACGTCTTTGTCGACCCGCTGGCGCTGGGCGTGGCCAAGGTCCGGGGCACGGTGACGCTCGTACGAGCCGGCTGCGAGGCGCCCGCCGGCGCCTCCCCCACGGACCCGAAGCCGCAGACCGCCGCCCGCACGGCCGGCGAACCGCCCGCGAAGAGCAACCTGGCCGAGACCGGCGGCAGTTCCACCACGCCCTACCTCGCCGGCGCGGCCGGACTGCTGCTCGTCGGGGGCGGGGGAGCGGTCGTCGCCGCACGCCGCCGCCGGGCCGGCCGGGCCGAGGACTGACCCCGCGTCAGCCCGCGGAGAGGGCCTCGCCCAGCGCGGCGACGAAGCGGTCCGTGGTCGTACGGTCCCGGACCGCCAGCCGCAGATAATCCGGGCCCAGCCCCGGGAACGTGTCGCCCCGGCGCACCGCGAAGCCCAGCCCGCGCAGCCGGGTCCGTACGGCCGCGGCCCGCTCCAGCCGGATCAGCAGGAACGGCCCGGCCGCCGGACCGCACACCGTCACTTCCGGGAACTCCGCCAGCCGCAACTGCAGATGGGAGCGGTCCGAGGCGATCCGGTCCGCGGCGTGCGCGGCCTCGGCGAGAGCCGGGGGCGCGCTGCACGCCTCCGCCGCCGCGAGCGCCGGCGAGGACACCGGCCACAGCGGCTGCGCCCGCTCCAGCCGGGCTATGGTGCCGGGCGAGGCCAGCACATAGCCGATGCGCAGCCCCGCCAGCCCCCACGTCTTGGTGAGGCTGCGCAGCACCACCAGGCCCGGCAGGTCCGTACGGGCCGCCAGCGACTCCCGCTCGCCCGGCACCGCGTCCATGAACGCCTCGTCCACCACCAGCGTCCGCCCCGGACGGGCCAGCCGGGCCAGCGCCCGGGCCGGGTGGAGGACCGACGTGGGGTTGGTGGGGTTGCCGACGACGACCAGATCCGCGTCCCCGGGCACCGCCCGCGGATCGAACCGGAACCCGTCCGCCGCGTCGAGCAGCACCCGCTCCACCGCGTGCCCGGCGTCCCGCAGGGCCGCCTCCGGCTCCGTGAACTGCGGATGCACCACGACCGGGCGCCGCACCGGCAGCGCCCGCGCCAGCAGCACGAACGCCTCCGCCGCCCCCGCCGTCAGCAGCACCCGCTCCTCGGGCAGCCCGTGCCGCTCCGCCACCGCACGGCGGGCCGCCCGCCCGTCCGGGTACGCGGCCAGCGTGCCGAGCGAGTCGGCTATCCGCTCGCGCAGCCACTGCGGCGGCGTACCGGCCCGCACGTTGACGGCGAGATCGGTCAGTTCCGCGCTCATGCCCCGCACTTCGGCGTCACCGTGGTGGCGCAGGTCGGGTTCGGCGGATGTGTGCATGGCCGCGGACAGCTCTCTTCCGGCTCGGGTAGGTGCAGTACTCACACGGTACTGAGCGCCGACGCGCCCGCGTCAGGCGGGGCCACGGGCGATCGCGCAGGTGGCCTGCGCGGACTTCCGCTTGGCCACGACGAGCACCGCGCCCGGACCGGCCGCCAGCAGGGCGGCGGCCTCGGCGACCCCCGCCGTGCCGAGGGCCCTGCGGGCGGTGTCCGAGGGGTGCGGCACCGGCTGCGCGGCGAGCTCGTGCGGGGCGTACGCCGTGACCGGCACCCCGAGCCGCTCCGCCACCGCCAGCACGCCGGGCTCGGCGGCCCGCACGTCCACCGTGGCCAGGGCCGTCACCGCACCCATGGCCGCGCCCGCTTCGGCGACGGTCCGCTCGACGAGCGCGAGCACCTCGTCCGCCGCGGCGTCCCGGCAGGCGCCGACGCCGACACACAGCGAGGTCACCTCGGGCCCGCCGCGGCGGCGACGAAACGGTCCGCGGTGCCGGGGGCTCCGGCCCAGTGCACATGCAGGTACGAGGCGTGCACGGTGCCCTGGACGAAGCCCTCGACGCGCCGCTGCGGGTGCGTCAGCCCCCAGGCGGGGGACGCGCCCGCGCCCGGCTCGATCACCGTGCGGTGGAACTCGTGCCCGCGCACGCGCGTGCCCGCCGGGGCCAGGACGTTGTCCGCGATCGCCACGGCCTCGCGGTAGCCGAGCGTCAGCCGCTCCGACATCCGGGCCTCCGCCGGCAGGACCCCGCACATCGGCTTTCCGTCCAGCGAACGGGCGAGATAGAGCAGGCCCGCACACTCGGCGGCGACGGGCGCGCCGGTGGCCGCGAGGTCGGCCACGGCCTTGCGGAGGGGTTCGTTGGCGGAGAGTTCGGGGGCGTACATCTCGGGGAAGCCGCCGCCGATGAGGATGCCGCGGGTGTCGGCGGGCAGTTCCTCGTCGCGGAGGGGGTCGAAGGTGACGACCTGTGCGCCGGCGGCTTGGAGCAGTTCGGCGTGCTCGGCGTACGAGAAGGTGAACGCGGCACCGCCGGCTACGGCGATGACGGGGGCATGATCCAGCCCGTCCGGCGTTTGAGGACCGGGGTCCGGGGCGGAGCCCCGGTTACGGGAAGGGGCGGGGTGGGGGAGAGGCTCGCCGCAGGCGCTCCACGGCTCGGCTTCCAGCGGCGGGGCCGAGCGGGCCACGGCCAGCAGGGCCTCGAGGTCACAGCCGTCGCGTACCCGCGCGGCGAAAGCCGCCACCGCGTCCACCGCCTCCGCGCTGCGTTCGGCGACCGGCACCAAGCCCAAGTGGCGCGACGGCGTATGGATCTGGCCGGCGCGCCGCACGGCCCCGAGCACCGGCACCCCCGACTCCGCCAGCGCCTCCCGCAGCAGCTCCTCGTGCCGGTCCGAGCCGACCTTGTTGAGGATCACGCCCGCCACCCGCACCTCGGGGTCCCAGGCCGCGAAGCCGTGCACCAGCGCCGCCACCGACCGCGACTGCGACGACGCGTCGACGACGAGCACCACCGGCGCCCGCAGCAGCTTCGCCACGTGCGCCGTCGACGCCAGCTCGCCCTGGCCGGCCGCACCGTCGTACAGCCCCATCACGCCCTCGACCACCGCGAGGTCGCAGCCCGCCGCCCCGTGCAGGAACAGCGGGGCGATCCGCTCCGGGCCGCACATCCAGGCGTCCAGGTTGCGGCCGGGGCGACCGGTCGCGAGGGAGTGATAGCCGGGGTCGATGTAGTCCGGGCCGACCTTGTGCGGCGACACGGCCAGCCCGGCGTCCGTGAAGGCCCGCATCAGGCCGGTGGCCACCGTGGTCTTGCCGCTGCCGGACGCCGGGGCGGCGACGACCAGGCGGGGGATGTGCGTACTCACCACTCGATGCCCCGCTGGCCCTTCTGACCGGTGTCCATCGGGTGCTTGACCTTCGACATGTCCGTCACCAGATCCGCGAACTCCACCAGCTTCTCCGGCGCGTTGCGGCCCGTGATCACCACATGCTGGGTGCCCGGACGGTTGCGCAGCACCTCGACCACCTCATCGGTGTCGATCCAGCCCCAGTGCATCGGGTACGCGAACTCGTCCAGCACGTACAGCTTGTACTTCTCCGCCGCCAGGTCGCGCTTGACCTGCTCCCAGCCCTCGCGCGCCTTCTCCTCATTGCTGAGCCCTCCTTCTCCCGCAGGGGACCGCTGGATCCAGGACCAGCCCTCGCCCATCTTGTGCCAGTCGACCGTGCCGCCCTCGCCCGAGGCGCCGAGGACGCGCAGCGCGTTCTCCTCGCCGACCTTCCACTTCGCGGACTTCACGAACTGGAACACCCCGATCGGCCAGCCCTGGTTCCACGCCCGCAGCGCCAGGCCGAAGGCCGCCGTCGACTTGCCCTTGCCGATGCCGGTGTGGACGAAGACCAGCGGACGGTTGCGCCGCTGGCGCGTGGTGAGCCCGTCGTCCGGTACGACGGTCGGCTGTCCCTTGGGCATTACGCGGCCCTCCTCGAGTTCGTGTTCCGTACGGTACGCACCAGCGCGGAGACGTTGTCCGCGCGCAGCTCGTCGAGCGTCACGACCGGGCCGCCCAGGGCGAGCCCCAGCTCGCCCGCCAGCCCGAGCCGCACCGGCCCCGACTCGCAGTCCACGACGACCGACGCCGTGCCCTCGCCGGCCAGCAGGCGCGCCGCCCGCGAGGCCCGCTCCAGCGGCTCGGGGCCGCCGGTGGCCCGGCCGTCGGTCACCACGACCAGCAGCGGGCGGCGCGACGGGTCGCGCAGGCGCTCCACCCGCAGCACCTCGTGCGCCTGCAGCAGCCCCGCGGCCAGCGGCGTACGACCACCGGTCGGCAGCTTCTCCAGCCGCGCCGCGCCCGCCTCCACCGAGGATGTCGGCGGCAGCGCCACCTCCGCCTCCGCGCCCCGGAAGGTGATCATGCCGATCTTGTCGCGGCGCTGGTACGCGTCCAGCAGCAGCGACAGCACCGCGCCCTTGACGGCGCTCATCCGCTTGCGCGCCGCCATGGAGCCGGAGGCGTCGACGACGAACAGCACCAGATTGCCCTCACGGCCCTCGCGCACCGCCTCGCGCAGATCGTCGCGCCGCACCACCAGCCCGGGGCCGCTGCGCCCGCGCGCCCGCTGGTGCGGGGCCGCGGCCTGCACGGTCGCGGCGACGTGCAGCTTGCCGAGGGTGCCACCGCGGGGGCGGCGCGCCCCCGTCGTACGCCCGTGCGCGGTGAGCGCGCGCGACCGGCGACCGTCGGCGCCCTCGCCGAGGCCGGGCACGTCGAACCGGCGCGTGCGGAAGGGGTCGGCGGCGGCGACGGCGGGGGCCTCGGGGGCAACGCCGCCGGAGCCGGACGCCGGGGCTTCCTGCGGGGCGGGCGCGTCGGAGCCCTCCCGCTGCTGCGGCACGTCGGGGGTGCCGTCGGGGCCCGGACCGTCCTGCGGGGGCTGCTGCCCGCCGCCGTCGGGGCCGTCGGGGCCCTCGCCGTCCGGGTCCGGACCCTCGGGCTCCGGATCCGGCTCGGGCTCCGGCTCGTCGTCCTCGAACCGGTCGAGGATCTCGTCGAGCTTGTCCTCGTCCAGACCGGGCGCGTCGAACGGATTGCGCCGGCGCCGGTGCGGCAGCGACAGCAACGCCGCCTGCCGGACGTCCGCCGTCGTCACGTCCGTACGCCCCGCCCACGCGGCGAGCGCGCTCGCGGTGCGCGCGGTCACGATGTCGGCGCGCATGCCGTCCACCTCGAACCCGGCGCACACGGCGGCGATGCGGCGCAGCGCGCCGTCCCCGAGCCGGACGCCCGGCAGCAGCGCCCGCGCGGCGGCGATGCGCTCGCGCAGCGCGTCCTCCTCGGCGGCCCACTTGGCGGCGAACGCCGCCGGGTCCTCGTCGTAGGCCAGGCGCCGGCGCACGACCTCGACGCGCTCGTCGGTCTCCCGCGAGGCCGCGACCTCGACGGTCAGCCCGAACCGGTCGAGGAGCTGCGGGCGCAGCTCGCCCTCCTCGGGGTTCATGGTGCCGACGAGGAGGAAGCGGGACGCGTGACGGACGGAGACGCCTTCGCGCTCGACGTAGGAGGCGCCCATCGCTGCCGCGTCGAGCAAGAGGTCCACCAGGTGGTCGTGGAGAAGGTTGACCTCGTCGACGTACAGCACGCCTCGGTGCGCGTCGGCCAGCAGGCCGGGCTCGAAGGCCTTCACGCCCTCGGACAGGGCCCGCTCGATGTCGAGAGCGCCGACGAGTCGGTCCTCCGAGGCTCCGACGGGCAGTTCGACCATCCGCGCGGGCCGGGTGTCGCTCAAGGCATCGGCCCCGTGCGGCCCGTCCGGACACGCCGGGTCCGGCGACGTCGGGTCACAGGAGAACCTGCAGCCGTCGATGACGGCGACCGGCGGCATCAGCGTCGCGACACCGCGAACTGCCGTCGACTTGGCCGTGCCCTTCTCGCCCCGTACGAGCACACCGCCCACAGCTGGGGAGACGGCATTCAGCAGGAGAGCCAGGCGCAGATCCTCCATGCCGACGATCGCAGTGAAGGGATAGGTGGTGTTCATGCGCTGGTCACTCCTTCGAGGGGTTCTCGCCGAATGCGTCGGCCGTTGCCGCAGTTGAGGGTCATGCTTGCCTTCTGCTCCCCGCACCGGCGGGGTTGGTCCGCTGCTCGGCGATCACTTCGTTGAAGCCCTGCTGTGCTCCCCGCTCGTGCGGGGATTCCCCTACTCACGGCGCCCCCGGCGGTATGAACGGGTAGCCGTTCGGCACGGGCACCCCGTCCTCGATGAGCCGCAGCAGCGCATCCGTGTCCGCGTGCTCCTCGATCAGATCCCCCAGCCGGTCCAGCTGTTCCTCCCGCAGCCCCGCGAACGACGTGTCCGGCGCCGGAACGAACGCCCGCCCGGCCGCCTTCGCCACCCGCCGCAGGAACGCGCGCCGGAAGCCGTCGCTCTCCAGCGAGCCGTGCCAGTGCGTGCCCCACACGGCGCCGACCCGGCAGCCGTCCAGGAACGGTTCGTCGCCGCCCAGGACCTCGGCGACGCCGTGGTGGATCTCGTACCCCTCCACCCGCTCGCCCAGGGCCTCGCCCACCGGCCGGGCCAGGGTCTTGTCGACCGCGAACCGCACCCGCACCGGCAGCAGGCCCAGGCCCTCGACCGAACCGGCCCGTGACTCCACCTCGTCGTCGATCCGCTCGCCCAGCACCTGGAAGCCGCCGCAGATGCCGAGCACCGGGCGGCCCTCGGCGGCCCGGCGGGCCAGGGCCTCCGCCAGGCCACGCTCACGCAGCCACGCCAGGGCCCGGACCGTCCCGCGCGTACCCGGCACCACGACCAGGTCGGCGTCCGCGAGCTCCTCGGGGCGGTCGACGAAGCGGACGACCACGCCCGGCTCGGCCGCGAGGGCGTCCACGTCCGTGAAGTTGGACATCAGCGGCACCGCGCACACCGCCACGCGCAGCACGTCGGCGCCGTGCGGCGGGGCCACCACCGACTCGCGGACGGCGCCGCGCAGCGAGACGCGCAGGCCGTCCTCCTCGTCGATGCCCAGGCCGTGGGCGAACGGCAGTACGCCGAACGTCCGCCGGCCCGTCAGAGCGTGCAGCATGTCCAGGCCCGGCTCCAGCAGGGAGACGTCGCCCCGGAACTTGTTGACGATGTAGCCCGCTATCAGCTCCTGGTCCTCGGGCGAGAGCAGCGCCGTGGTGCCGAAGAAGGACGCGAAGACCCCGCCGCGGTCGATGTCGCCGACCACCACCACCGGCAGCCGGCCCGCGCGGGCGATGCCCATGTTGACGATGTCGCTGCGGCGCAGGTTGATCTCCGCCGGGCTGCCCGCGCCCTCGCAGATCACCGCGTCGTGCGTACGCCGCAGTTCCTCGAGGCACTCGGTCACCGTGCCGAACAACTGCTCCTGCCGGCCCGCGTGGTAGCCGCGGGCGCTGAGCTCGCCGACCGGCTTGCCCATGAGCACGACCTGGCTGCTCCGGTCACCGCCGGGCTTGAGCAGCACGGGGTTCATCAGAGCGCTCGGCTCGACGCGGGCGGCCGCGGCCTGCATGGCCTGGGCGCGCCCTATCTCCGCTCCCTCGCGCGTGACGAAGGAGTTGAGCGACATGTTCTGCGCCTTGAACGGCGCGACCTTGACGCCCTTGCGGACCAGCCAGCGGCAGATGCCGGCCGTCACCACGCTCTTGCCCGCGTCCGAGGTGGTCCCGGCCACCAGCAGGCCCCCGCCCGGCGGGCGTGCGGGCCCGCTCCTGTCGGCTGTCACCGATTCCTCCTTCTGGCGAAATGTGCGAGGGAGAGCCTGCCCACCACGGCGGTCCCCAGGGCCAGCAGCGATACCCGGCGCGAGAGCCGCACCGCGCGTTCGATGTCCGCCACGGCCACGGGCCGGTTCTCCGCGCCCAGGACGGGGCGGTGTTCGACGCGGCCGGCGTAGGCGAGGGTGCCGCCCAGGCGGACCCCGAGGGCGCCGGCGAAGGCGGCCTCGACCGGGCCGGCGTTGGGGCTGGGGTGGCGGGCGGCGTCGCGCCGGGCCACGCGCCAGGCGCCGCGCGGGTCGGGACCGGCGAGGACGGCGAGGGCGGCGGTGAGGCGGGCGCCGGGCCAGCCGACGACGTCGTCGAGGCGGGCCGAGGCCCAGCCGAACCGCCGGTGGCGCGGCGACTTGTGGCCGACCATGGCGTCGAGGGTGTTGACCGCGCGGAAGCCCACCAGGCCGGGCACCCCGGCGAGGGCTCCCCAGACGAGGGCGCCCACGACGGCGTCGGAGGTGTTCTCGGCGACGGATTCGACGACGGCCCGGGCGATCTGCTGCCCGTCCAGCGCCTGCGGGTCGCGGCCGCACAGGTGCGGCAGCCGTTCCCGGGCGACCTCGATGTCGCCGGCCTCCAGGGCTCCGCCGACCGCCCGTGCCTCGCGGCCCAGGGTCGTACCGCCGAGCACGGCCCAGGTCGCGGCGGCGGTCAGCGCGGCGCCGGCGGCGGGGGAGCGGCGCGCGGTACGGGCCAGCAGCCCGGCGGCGGCCGCCGTGCCGCCCGCGCACAGCAGCGCGTGCAGGGTGCCGTAGCCGCGGTGGTCGCGCCACAGGCGCTCCTCGACGGCCTGCGCGGCGCGGCCGAACGCGGCGACGGGGTGGCCGCGGCGCGGGTCGCCCACCACGAGGTCGCAGGCGAAGCCGAGCGCGGCGCCGCAGACGAAGGCGAGATGCTTCCCGGTCAGGTTCCCGGTGATGTCCCCGGTCAGGTTCCCGGGCGTGTGATCACTGCGCGTCGGGCGCATCGGATCAGGCCGCCGTCACACCGTGGCGGGGGCGGCGCACCGGGGGCACAGGGGGCGCGAAGGGCAGGGGGCGACGGCAGCCGGGCATGGCGATGTGTCCTCACTCAGGGTCCGCGCCCTGGCTCGACGTGACCGGCGACCAGAGTCTCCTGGCTCCCGGATCGGCGTCGCCCCCGGCCTTCCGGTCCGCGGACCGCGGACCGTGGCCCTGGAATCGGGGGGACACTCCCCGGTGACAGTGGCGGGACCGCGCCGGATTCGCACCGGCTTCCTCTGCTGTCGCCGTTTGGCTCCGGAAGTCCACCACGGCCCGGGAAGGGCAGTCAACTCACCCTGACCTGCGGTGAGGCTGCCGGTCACGGGTGGGGCGGCGGGCGACGCGGGCAACGGCGAAGCGCCGGTCCGGCGGGTGCCGGACCGGCGCTTCGTGCGCGGGATGTGCTGCGGTCGCGTCAGGCGACGATCAGGTAGATGCCGTATCCCACGGCGGCCGCGCACAGCGCGAAGCAGGTGTACGCGCCGGTGCGCGCCACCGAGCTCGGGCCGGCCGCCGGGGCGGTGGCGGCGGTGGCGGCCTTGCGGGACGTGCCCACGATGCCGAGGGTGAAGACGGCCACGAGGCCGAGGGTGGCCACGAGGCTGACGCCGAAGACCTGGCCGAGTGCTGCCCAGTCGATGTTCATGGTGGTTCTCCTCCGTTGCCCGGCGGTCAGCCGGCCGTCGCGGGGGCAGGGGCGGGAGTGGCGGCCGGGGCGGCTGCCGGGGCGGCGGTGGGGCCGGCGACCGGGCCGGCCGGCGGCGGGGCGACGGCCTGGAGGGCCGCGGTGACCACGCCGACGGGCTCGGCCGGGACGGAGACGCCCTGCGGCTCGTTGAGGTCGTTGACGTTGTCGTGCGTGACCGGCTTGCGGCGCGAGGCCACCCAGATGGCGCCGCAGGCGGCCAGGGCCAGGACGGCGACCGCGGCGACGCCCCAGTCGCCCTGGTCGGCCAGGAGCGCGGCGCCGGCGCCGACGAGGCCGGCGGCCGGGAGGGTCAGGCCCCAGGCGGCGACCATGCGGCCGGCGGTGGACCAGCGGACCACGCCGCCCTTGCGGCCGAGCCCCGCGCCCATGACGGCGCCGGAGCAGACCTGGGTGGTGGAGAGCGCGAAGCCGATGTGGGAGGAGGCCAGGATGGTGACGGCGGCGCCGGTCTGGGCGGCGAAGCCCTGCGGCGGCTGGATGTCGGCCAGGCCCTTGCCGAGGGTGCGGATGATGCGCCAGCCGCCGAGGTAGGTGCCGAGCGCGATGGCGATACCGGCGGAGGCGATGACCCACATCGGCGGGTCGGCGTCCGCGCCGAGGGCGCCGCCGGAGATCAGCGCGAGGGTGATGACGCCCATGGTCTTCTGCGCGTCGTTGGTGCCGTGGGCGAGGGAGACCAGGGCGGCCGAGGCGATCTGGCCGGCGCGGTAGCCCTTGGCGCTGGCCTCGGGGTCGGTGTTGCGCGCCAGGCGGTAGGTCATCCGGGTCGCCAGCACGGTCGCCAGGCCGGCCACGACCGGGGCGACGACGGCGGGGATGAGGACCTTCATGACGACGGCGTCACCGTGGACGGCGTCGGTGCCCACCGAGGCGATGGTCGCGCCGATCAGGCCGCCGAACAGCGCGTGCGAGGAGCTGGAGGGCAGGCCCGCGAGCCAGGTGAGCAGGTTCCAGACGATCGCGCCGACCAGGCCGGCGAAGATGATCTCCGGCCGGATGCCTGATTCGTCGACGATGCCCTTGGAGATCGTCGCCGCGACCTCCACGGACAGGAACGCGCCGACGAGATTGAGCACGGCCGACATGGCCACCGCGACCTTGGGCTTGAGGGCCCCGGTGGAGATGGTGGTGGCCATGGCGTTGGCCGTGTCGTGGAAGCCGTTCGTAAAGTCGAACACCAAGGCCGTGACGATCACGATCCCGATGAGAAGCGTGATGTTTTCCATTCACCCAGGCAATCAGCTCGATGGTCAGTACGCGGCGACCGTAGGGACCCTGGGTGAACGGAAGGTGAACTGGGACGGGCAGGTCGATGACGCGAACCGGAGGCGAAGACCGATGAGGGAGTTCGAACAGGCGGGGGCCGCGCGGGACGACATACCGCGCATCTGGGCCCAGGTCGTGGCCACCGCCCGCCGCACCACCGCCGACGGGCTCGTGGTGGGCACGTCCGGCAACGTCTCCGCGCGCGTCGGCGACGTGGTCCTTGTCACTCCCACCGGCGTCCCCTACGACCGGCTGGGCCCCGGCGACGCGGTCGGCGTGGACCTCGACGGCCGTCAGGTCCTGGGCGACCTCGCGCCCACCAGCGAGCTGCCGATGCACCTGGCCGTCTACCGCTCCACCGACGCCGCCGCGATCGTGCACACCCACGCCGTGCACGCCACGGCCGTCTCCACGCTCGTCACCGAGGTGCCGCTGATCCACTACATGGCCGCCGCCCTCGGCGGGCCGGTCCGCGTCGCCCCCTACGCCCTCTACGGCACGGAGGAGCTGGCCGCCCACATGCTGCGGGCCCTCGACGGCCGCACCGGCTGCCTCCTGCAGAACCACGGCACCCTCACCTACGGCGCCACCCTCGACCAGGCCTACGACCGCACCGCACAGCTGGAGTGGATGTGCCGGGTCTGGCTCACCGCCGCCGCCGTCCCCGGCCACACCCCCTCGCTGCTCGGCCCCGGGCTCCTGGACGAGGCGGCCGCCAAGCTGCGGGGCTACGGACAGCGCGGCTGATCCCCCACTGGCCGCGCCCGCCGGGCGCGCCCACACTGGAAGGCGATGGTGCTGCGCACAGTGGCGGCCGCGGCCGCCACCACGCTGATCGGTGCCGGGGCGGCCGCGGTGGCGGCCGGGCGGTACGCCGGTGACGCTGCCCTGAAGGCGGACCCCGGCCGTCCGCCGCCCGGCGAGCCCCGGCTCGCCCTCCACGACGTCACCGGCGCCACCGTCACCCTCGGCCGTACCCCCGCCGCCCTGCTCCCGGGCACCTACGGGCTCGCGGGGCGGGGTGTGCACGCCGTCGTCGGGCCCGTCATCGCGGACGTCTCGCACCCGCACGACCGGGTGATCCGCCGCCTGGACCGCGTCACCCGGGGCGCCCTGCGCCCCGGCGAGCGCGTCTGGCTCACCCCGCAGGTGCACGCCGGCAACCCCCGCGACGCCCTCGGCCTGGACCACGCCGAGGTGGACGTCCCCGGCGAGATGGGACCGCTGCCCGCGTGGTTCGTGCCCGGCGGCCGCGACACCTGGGTGATCACCGTGCACGGCCTGGGTGCCACCCGCGAGCACCCCATGAACGTCATGCCGTTCCTGCACGGCCAGCGGCTGCCCGTGCTCGACATCGCGTACCGCGGCGACCCCGGCGCACCCCGGCCGCCCCATGGAATCGGCCACTTCGGCGCCGGTGAATGGCGGGATCTCGACGCCGCCATCCGCTACGCGCTGCGCTACGGCGCCCGCCGGGTGGTCCTGCACGGCTGGTCCACCGGCGCCACCATGGCCCTGCTGGCCGCCCGGAACTCCGCGCTGAGCAGCCGCGTCAGCGGCCTCGTCCTGGACTCCCCGGTCCTCGACTGGCCGGCCGCGCTGCGCGCCCTCGCCGGCCGCCGCGTCCCGGCAGCCCTCATTCCGCTTGCGGTCCGGGCGACCGAGGGCCGCACCGGCCTCGCACCCCACGCCCTCCTCGCGGCGGCCGACCCCGCCGCCCTGCCCATGCCGACGCTCCTCGTGCACGGCCGCGACGACACCCTCGCGCCCCTGGCCCTCTCCCGTGAACTCGCCGCGGGGCGACCGGAACTGATCACTTTGCGGGCCGTGCGCGGAGCCGGTCACGCCGGGTCCTGGAACGTCGATCCGCAGGGCTACGAAGAGGCCCTGCGACGCTTCCTGGTCCCCCTCATGTAGGGCGCCCGCAGCCCGTACCCGGCTCCTTCCCGACGGCCCACCACCGGTCGTCAGCGGCCGGATAGTTGGTTCCGATTGGGTTTTCGGAGCGTGAACGGCAAGACTGCTCCTGTGACGTCCCGTACTCCGCGCGACTCCCGGCTCAGACTCGTTCCCCGACAGCCGATCGCCGCCGCCCGCCGGGCCGTGGCGAACCGGGGCTCCCGGCCGGCTCCCCGCCCGCCCGCGGGCACCCCGGCCCGTCCGGAACTCGCCCGGCAGGCGAGAGGCGGACTGACCGGCGCGGTCCGCCTGGCCCGCTGGGCGGCCGCCGAATGCGGCCGCGGCGCCACACTGCGGCCGGGCACGGCCGGGGGGATGGACGAGGAGACGCTCGAGCGGGCCGCCGCCGAGCTGGGACTGACCACCGGCCAGGTACGCACCGACTGGGACCGGGCCCGCCTCGCCGGCCTCCTCGAACTGCACGGCGGCACCGCCCGCCCCGGCTGGCGCCTGCAGGCCTGGGACCGCGACGACAGCGCCGTGCTGCGCGGCTGGGTCGCGCTCTTCGACGCCTGGTCCCTCGCCCACCCCGAACCCGCCGGCACCGACTCCACCATCGCCGCCGAGGTCGTCGAGGCGGCCCCCCAGCTGCTGTCGGTCATGCACCTGTCGGCCGGCCCCGTCTCCGTGGCGATGCTCCTGGACCTGCTGCAGCAGCGCGTCGCCGAGATCCGGGCCGAGCGCTGCGAGGTCCCCTACGGCCCGCCGCCCGTGCCCGCCCCCGCCCCGGCCGCCCCCGTCGGCGACCCGCTGCCCGAGCTGCTCGACTGGGCCCTGGAGGCGCTCGCCTCCGTCGGCGCCCTGATCATGCGCGGCGGTACCGGCCCCCGGGCCGAGGCCGTCCTGACGCCGCTCGGCAACTGGGCCGTGTGGGTCAAGCTCGAACAGATCTGCGTCGCCGCCCAGAGCCCCGCCGGCAACATCGAGCTGTCCGCCGAGGCCATGCTCCGCGGCTGCGCCGACCTCACCCCCGGCCCCGCCCGCGCCGAGTACCGCGCCTGGCTCGCCGCCCGGCCCGTGCGCAGCGCCGTCGAGGAGCTCCTCGACACCGCCCGCGGCGACGACGCGATGGTGCGCGGCCTCGCCTTCGAGGCGCTGCGCGCGGTGGGCGCCCCCGCCGAACCGGCGGTGCGGGCGGTGGCCGGCGAGCCGGTCCTGCGCCCGTACGCCCTGCTGTGGCTCGCCGAGCACGAGGGACACGACCCCGAGGAGGCCGCGGAGGTCCTCACCCGGGAGGAGGCGACCTGGCTGTGGGTGGACACGGCCGCGGCCGTCGCCGACCACGGCGAGAGCAGGCTGCTGGTGCGCCACCTCGAGTCGGCCGTGCAGGGCACCGTGCCGGGCCTGCTGGAGGAGGTCCGGGCCGTGGGCCACCCCCGCACGGTCCAGGTCCTCGTCGCCCTGGCCGCGGCGCACCCCGACCCGGCCCTGGCCAAGGCGGTCCGCCGGGCGGCCTTCCAGGTCCACCGGGGCGGGGCGTAGGCGCGAGGCCCGGGGTGCCCCCGGGCCTCAGGCCGTGAGCTCCGGCCCCTTCGGGGCGTACGTGCCGAAGCTCCACAGGTTCCCGCCGACGTCGCGCGCCATGTAGTCCCGCGACCCGTACTCCTGGTCCGTCGGCGGCATCAGGATCTCCGCACCGTGCTCCACGGCCCGCCGGTGGTGGGCGTCCGTGTCCTCCACCACGACGTAGATGCCGCTGGCCCCCGAGTCCTTCATGGCCTCGTCGAACACCCCGCCCCGGCCCCTGGAGCCGATCATCACCAGGCCGTTGCCGTAGACCAGCTCCGCGTGCAGGACCGTGCCGTCCTCGCTCTCGTACAGCGCGGTCCGGGTGAAGCCGAAGGCCTCGGTCAGCTGCCGGATCGCCGCCTTCGCGTCCTGGTACAGCAGCGCCGGGCAGATGGTCGGTGCGGTCGTGCTCGTGCCTGCCATGCGTTCGCTCCTCGCTCTGGTTGTCACCGGAAACCGATCGGAATCAGCGGAAGGTGTCGCAGCGTCCCATGTCGCCGGTGGAGTAGCCGGTGGAGAACCACTGGCGGCGCTGGGCCGCCGAGCCGTGCGTCCAGCTCTCCGGTGTGACCCGGCCCTGGAACTTCTCCTGGATGCGGTCGTCGCCGACCGCCGCGGCCGCGGACAGGCCGTCGTCGATGTCGGCCTGCGTCAGCTGCTTGACCAGTGGCCGGCCGGTGGACTTCTCGGGCGTCGTGGTCGCGTGCCGGGCCCAGACCCCGGCGTAGCAGTCGGCCTGCAGCTCGACCTTGACGGAGTTGCTGTCGGCGCCCGTGCGCCGGTCCTGGGCGCGGCCGAGGGTGCCGGTCAGGTTCTGGACGTGGTGCCCGTACTCGTGGGCCACCACGTAGGCCTGGGCGAAGGGGCCGCCGCTCGCGCCGAACTTCGACCGCAGGTCGTCGAAGAAGCCCAGGTCCAGATAGACCTTGCGGTCGCCCGGGCAGTAGAAGGGGCCGACCTCCGAGGAGGCGGCCCCGCAGGCGGTGCGGACCTGGCCGGTGAAGAAGACCGTGGAGGCGGGCGTGTACGTGCCCGAGCGGCGGGCGAACTCCTGGCTCCAGAACGACTGGGCGCTGTTGACGACCGCCACGATCCGGCAGTCCTCGCGGGTATTGGCGTCCCGGCCCGTGCGGCAGCTGCCGGAGACCTGCGCGTCCGTACTCGCGGTGCCCCGCGTCGCCGGTTCCTGTGAGGTGAGACCCAGCTCACCCGGGCCGATGCCGAAGAACAGCCCCAGCACCAGGGCGATCAGCCCCGCGATCCCGCCGCCGATCGTGAGCCCGCCGCCGGGGATCCCGCCCCGCTGGTCCTGAACCTGGGAGGTGTCGAGATCCGCGTCGTCGTCGAACTGCACTGCGCACCGCCTCTCCGGCCGTCCCGCGCTCCGCTCTCCCGCCAGGTTTTTCCACCCCGAGTATCCGCGAATCACCCCTTCTCCGCCCTTTTCGAAGCGCGGGGGCGGGGGGCGCCCGGCGGGCGACCCCGGAAATCGGCTTGCGCGCCCCCGTTAGACTGGGGCCTATGGCATTCCTCCTCGTGCATTAGACGGCGTCATAGCGACCCCAGCCCGTCCCACCGCCGTCCACCCTGCTCAGGAGTAGAACCCCCGTGATCACCGCCTCCGGCATCGAGCTGCGCGCCGGCGCACGCGTCCTCATCGAGTCCGCTTCCTTCCGCATCGCCAAGGGCGACCGCGTCGGCCTGGTCGGCCGCAACGGCGCGGGCAAGACCACCCTCACCAAGTGCCTCGCCGGCGAGGGCATCCCCGCGGCGGGCACCATCGCCCGCTCCGGCGAGGTCGGCTACCTCCCGCAGGACCCCCGCACCGGCGACCTCGACGTGCTCGCCCGCGACCGCATCCTCTCCGCCCGCGGCCTGGACTCCGTCCTGCGCAAGATGCGCGAGAACGAGGACCGGATGGCCAACGGCAAGGGCGCCACCCGCGAGAAGGCGATGAAGAAGTACGAGCGCCTGGAGACGGAGTTCCTGACCAAGGGCGGTTACGCCGCCGAGGCGGAGGCCGCGACCATCGCCGCCAGCCTGGGCCTGCCCGACCGCATCCTCACCCAGCCGCTGCACACCCTCTCCGGCGGTCAGCGCCGCCGCGTGGAGCTGGCCCGGATCCTCTTCTCCGACGCCGACACGCTCCTCCTCGACGAGCCCACCAACCACCTCGACGCCGACTCCATCGCCTGGCTGAGGGACTACCTCAAGACCTACCGCGGCGGCTTCATCGTCATCTCCCACGACGTCGACCTCGTCGAGACGGTCGTCAACAAGGTCTTCTACCTCGACGCCAACCGCTCGGCCATCGACGTCTACAACATGGGCTGGAAGCTCTACCAGCAGCAGCGCGAGGCCGACGAGAAGCGCCGCAAGCGCGAGCGCCAGAACGCCGAGAAGAAGGCCGCGGCCCTCAACGCCCAGGCCGACAAGATGCGCGCCAAGGCCACCAAGACCGTCGCCGCGCAGAACATGGCCCGCCGCGCCGACAAGCTGCTCTCCGGCCTGGAGGCGGCCCGCGTCTCCGACAAGGTCGCCAAGCTGCGCTTCCCCGACCCGGCCCCCTGCGGCAAGACCCCGCTGATGGCCGAGGGCCTGTCGAAGTCCTACGGCTCGCTGGAGATCTTCACCGACGTCGACCTGGCCATCGACAAGGGCTCCCGCGTCGTCATCCTCGGCCTCAACGGCGCCGGCAAGACCACCCTGCTGCGCCTGCTCGCCGGCACCGAGAAGTCCGACACCGGGCAGGTCACGCCCGGTCACGGCCTCAAGCTCGGCTACTACGCCCAGGAGCACGAGACGCTCGACCCGGACCGCACGGTGCTGGAGAACATGCGCTCCGCCGCGCCCGACCTCGACCTCGTCGAGGTGCGCAAGACGCTGGGCTCCTTCCTGTTCTCCGGCGACGACGTCGACAAGCCCGCCGGCGTGCTCTCCGGCGGCGAGAAGACCCGGCTCGCGCTGGCCACCCTCGTCGTCTCCTCGGCCAACGTCCTCCTGCTGGACGAGCCCACCAACAACCTCGACCCCGCCAGCCGCGAGGAGATCCTCGGCGCGCTGCGGACGTACAAGGGCGCGGTGGTCCTGGTGACGCACGACGAGGGCGCCGTCGAGGCCCTGGAGCCCGAGCGGATCATCCTGCTGCCGGACGGCATCGAGGACCTGTGGGGCCCGGACTACGCGGACCTGGTGTCTCTCGCCTGATCCGCCGCCCGGCGCCGGGCGCGGTCTCTTGATCAGTGTCGTCCCGATCATTCGGCCGACAGGTGATCCATCATCTGAGTGAGTACGGCTCGTACCCCGATGGCGCCGGGTGCTCCGGCGCATGCGCTGCGTGAGGTGCGGGGCGCCGTTCGCGCCGTGCGGGAGAGGCCCCCGCCTGACCTGCTTCTTCGTCCCGCCACCCGTACGGCCGTACGAGCCCGATCGCTCGGAATCGCCTGCTCCGGGCGCTGCTGCGGCCGGATTTTCCGGACGTCCGTTCCCCTCGACTTCTCATGGACCTTGCCGAATGGGTGGCCATGAGGCCGCCAAGGGGTGATCATGAGAGTCAAGAGGCGCATCTCCCATGAGGAGGCACGGGTGGCCGAGACTCTGAAGAAGGGCAGCCGGGTGACCGGCGCCGCGCGCGAAAAGCTCGCGGCAGACCTGAAGAAGAAGTACGACTCCGGTGCGAGCATCAGGGCGCTGGCCGAAGAGACCGGCCGCTCCTACGGCTTCGTTCACCGGATGCTGAGCGAATCCGGCGTGGTCCTGCGGGGCCGCGGCGGAGCCACGCGCGGCAAGAAGGCCGCCTCGGCCTGACGCCGCGCACCTGAGAGCACAGCAGTCAGAGCACAGCAGTCAGGACAGTCACCACCCGGTCGGCCGACCGGCCCTCCGGGTGGTTACTGTGCAGTCAACCAACGCGACTGCGGCCGATTCCGGAGGCCCCCATGACTGCCCGCAAGACCCTGCTCGACCAGGACGGCGTACAGCTCACCGTCGATGACGCGGTTGCCACCGTCACCCTCACCCATCCCGCCAAGCGCAACGCCCAGTCGCCTGCGCTGTGGCGGGCCCTGGCCGAGGCGGGACGGCTGCTGCCGGGCGCCGTGCGCGTCGTGGTGCTGAGGGGAGAGGGCAAGTCCTTCTCCGCGGGCCTCGACCGTCAGGCGTTCACGCCCGAGGGCTTCGACGGCGAGCCGTCCTTCCTCGACCTCGCACGCGGCAGCGACGAGGCGCTGGACGCCGAAATCGCCACGTACCAGCAGGCGTTCACCTGGTGGCGGCGGACCGACATCGTCTCCATAGCCGCCGTCCAGGGCCATGCCATCGGCGCGGGCTTCCAGCTCGCCCTGGCCTGCGACCTGCGGGTGTGCGCGGACGACGCGCAGTTCGCGATGCGCGAGACCAGCCTGGGCCTGGTGCCCGACCTCGCCGGCACCCACCCCCTGGTGTCGCTGGTGGGTTACGCCCGCGCCCTGGAGATCTGCGCGACCGGCCGCTTCGTCCACGCGGCCGAGGCCGAGCGCATGGGCCTGGCCAACGTGGTCGTTCCGCTCGGCGAACTGGCCGCCGCCACGGACGATTTGACGGCGGCCCTGCTGGCCGCGCCCCGGGACGCGGTCATCGAGACGAAGGCGCTGCTGCGGGGCGCCGCCGACCGTACCTACGACGACCAGCGCGTCGCCGAGCGCGCCGCCCAGGCCCGCCGGCTGCGGGACCTGGCCGGCCTGGGCGACTAGCCCGCCCCTCCCCGGTGAGGCCCGCCCCACCCGAATGGCGGGCTTCACCCGGACTTCCCCCGCATCGGCCGCGCGGCTCGGGGTAACCCCGCCTAAGGTGGCAAAAGGACTGGAAGAGAGGCGATCGACGATGAGCGATACCACCAGCCAGACCAGCCAGACCGGTGCCCAGGGCAAACACTCGCCGGTCGCCGCCGCCGACCGGGGCCGCACCACCATCGCCGACGGGGTCGTCGAGAAGATCGCCGGCCTGGCGGCCCGCGACGTGCTGGGCGTCCACGCGATGGGCAGCGGCTTCTCCCGCACCTTCGGCGCCGTGCGCGACCGGGTGCCCGGCGGTGGCAAGTCCGCCACCCGCGGTGTGAAGGCGGAGGTCGGCGAGGTCCAGACCGCCCTCGACCTCGAGATCGTCGTCGACTACGGCGTCGCCATCGCGGACGTGGCCCGCGCGGTGCGGGAGAACGTCATCGCGGCGGTCGAGCGCATGACGGGCCTGCAGGTGGTCGAGGTCAACATCGCCGTGACCGACGTCAAGCTCCCGGAGGAGGAAGAGGAAGAGCCCGAGCCCAGGATCCAGTGAGGAGCGCGCGATGAGCATGGCGGTGGCCGGCCTGATGGCCGGCATGGGGCTCGGATTCGCCGGCTACTTCGGTGGCTTCGGGGCCTTTCTGCTGGTGGCGGCGCTGGGCGCCATCGGGTTCGTGGCGGGCCGGTTCCTCGACGGCGATCTGGAACCGGGCGAGTTCCAACGGTTCCTGCGCCCCCGCGACCACGACGGACCCAGGAGGTAGGGCGTGGGGGGAGGACGGGAGGTCGAGCCCGCCGAGCGCGGCGCGACCCGTATCGCCGACCGCGTCGTCGCGAAGATCGCTTCGCGGGCGGCCCGCGAGGCACTGAGCGGCACGGCCGCGGCACACCACGAGCCCCCGCACGCCTCCGTGGTCGTCCATGAGGGCTCGGCCCGGGTGCGGGTCTCCCTCGAGCTGGACTACCCCGCCGACGTCGGCGCCCGCTGTCGCGCGGTGCGCGGCCGCGTCGTCGAGCGCGTCCGCGGCCTGGCGGGCATGGAGGTCCCGGAGGTGGTGATCACGGTGGAGCGGCTGCACTCGCCGCACTCGGACCGCGGGGACGGGGAGCGCGTGCGATGAGCGAGCCCGTCTCCCTGGAGAAGGACGACCCCGGGCAGGGCACGCATCCCCGCGCCCACCGCTTCTGGTCCACGCGCCGCCTGCCCGCCGCGCTCGTCGCCGCCGTCGTGCTGGCCGCCGCCGGGGCCCTGCTCTACGACATCGCCGCCGTCCGGGCCGGCCGCCCCGCCCTGCGCTGGCGCCGCCGCCTCGCCCATGAACTGGCCACCCGCCCCCTCGGCGACTTCTGGCTGACCGCCGGCGCCGTGGTCGCCGTCCTGCTGGGCCTGTGGCTGATCGTCCTGGCCGTCACCCCCGGCCTGCGCGGGGTCCTGCCGATGCGGCGCAGCGCCCCGGACGTACGGGCCGGCCTCGACCGGCGCGCCGCGGCCCTCGTCCTGCGCGACCGCGCCATGGAGGTGAGCGGCGTGCAGTCCGTACGGGTCGACGTCGGCCGCCGTGCCGTCAAGGCCCGGGCGCAGTCCCACTTCCGGGACCTGGGCGAGGTCCGTACGGACGTCGACTCCGTACTGTCCGAGGGGCTGCGGGAGTTGGGGCTGGCCCGGGAACCCGCCCTGTCCGTGTACGTCCGCCGGCCGGCGAAGAGGTGAGCGCGCGGTGCTGAGGAGCGTCAACCGGATCCTGACGGGGCTGGCCGGAGCGGTGCTCCTGGCACTGGGGGCCGCCGTGCTCGTCGGCGCCCTGGACTTGCAGCGGCGCTGGCACCTCACGCTGCCGTCGGCCTGGCCCTTCGACGGGCCGGACGACGTCCTGCTCGCCGACGCCGACCGCCGCGGGTGGCGCGGGCGCACCTGGTGGTGGGCGGCGGTCATCGCCGCCCTGGCCCTCCTCGTGCTGGGCGCCCTGTGGTGGCTGCTCGCCCAGGTGCGCCGGCGCCGGCTGCGCGAGCTGGTCGTCGACTGCGGCGACGGCGAGGTGGCCGTGGTGCGGGGCCGGGCGCTGGAGTCCGTGCTGGCCGCCGAGGCGGGCGCCCTGGACGGAGTGGACCACGCCCTGGTCGCGCTCCGCGGCCGGCGCACGGCGCCCGAGGCGCACGTCCGGCTGACCCTGGCCCCCCGGGGCGCCCCCGCCGCGGCCCTGGGCCGGCTCTGCGCCGAGGTCCTGCGGCAGGGCCGGACCTCGGCCGGCCTCGACCGGCTGCCGGCGGAGGTCCGGCTGCGCGCGGTGCGCCACGGCGCCGAACGCGTCGGGTGAGGGCGGCGGTCAGAAGCCGTGCCGGGCGCCGCCGTCCACGGGCAGCATCACGCCCGTCAGATACGACGCCGCGGGCGACAGCAGGAACGCCGCCGCCTTGCCGAACTCCTGCGGGGCGCCGTAGCGCCCCATCGGGATCGACGCCGAGCGGCGGGCCCGCGTCGCCTCGGCGTCGCCCGAGAGCGCGTCGAGTTCCCGCATCCGGTCGGTCTCGATCCGGCCGGGCGCGAGCCCCACGACCCGGATCCCGCGCGGCCCCAGCTCCACGGACAGCGACTTGGCGAAGCCCGCGAGCCCCGGCCGCAGCCCGTTGGAGATCGTCAGCCCCGGGATCGGCTCGTGGACCGACGCCGACAGCACGAAGCCGATCACACCGCCCTCGGACAGCTCCTGCGCCGCGGTCCGCGCCAGCCGGACCGCGCCCAGGAAGACCGACTCGAACGCCGCCTGCCACTGGGCGTCGTCGTTGTCGGCGGCCGAGCCCGGCGGCGGGCCGCCGACGCTGACGAGGATGCCGTCGAAGCGCCCGAAACGCTCGCGCGCGAGGGCGATGAGCCGTGCGGCGGTGGTGGGGTCCGCGTTGTCGGCGCCGACTCCGACGGCGCCCGGGCCGAGCTCCCGCGCCGCCTCCCGCGCGCTCTTCTCGTCGCGGCCGGAGACGACCACACGGGCCCCGTCGGCCGCCAGTTCGCGGGCGGTGGCGAAGCCCAGCCCCCGGCTCGCGCCGGTCAGGACGTACACCCGGTCCTTCAGTCCAAGATCCATGGAGTCAGTCTGCCGTGCCCTGCCCGGAGAGCAGAAGAGCCGTTCCCACCAGCCCGATGTGGCTGAACGCCTGGGGGAAGTTGCCGAGCTGCCGGCCGGTCCGGGCGTCGTACTCCTCGGAGAGCAGGCCCACGTCGTTGCGCAGGGTGAGCAGGTGCTCGAACAGCTCGCGGGCCTCCTTCGTGCGGCCGGTCATGTGCAGCGCGTCGGCCAGCCAGAACGAGCAGACGAGGAAGGCCCCCTCGCCGCCGGGCACCCCGTCCACGGGCCCGCCGGGCGAGAACTCGCAGCTGTAGCGGCGCAGGAGCCCGTCGTGGGCCAGGTCCCGGCGGACCGCGTCGACCGTGCCGACCACGCGGGGGTCGTCCGGGGGCAGGAAGCCGACGCGGGGGATGAGGAGGGTGGCCGCGTCGAGTTCGCGCGAGCCGTAGAACTGGGTGAAGGTGCCGCGCGCGGCGTCGTAGCCCCGCTCGCAGACCTCGCGGTGGACCTCGTCGCGCATCGCCCGCCAGCCGTCGAGGTCGCCGTCCAGGTCGGGGTCGGCCTCCAGGGCGCGTACGGCACGGTCGGCGGCGACCCAGGTCATCACCTTGGAGTGCACGAAGTGGCGGCGCGGGCCGCGGATCTCCCACAGGCCCTCGTCGGGCTCGCGCCAGTGGGTCTGCAGGAACTCCAGGAAGCAGCGCTGGATGTTCCAGGCGTGCGGCTTGACGCCCAGGCCGTCCGAGCGGGCCACGTGGAGGGAGTCGATGACCTCGCCGTAGATGTCGAGCTGGAACTGGGTCGCCGCGGAGTTGCCGATGCGGACGGGGAAGGACCGCTCGTACCCCGCCAGCCACGGCACGTCCGTCTCCGGCAGCCGCCGCTCGCCCGCGACCCCGTACATGATCTGCAGGTCGGCGGGGTCGCCGGCGACCGCGCGCAGCAGCCAGTCGCGCCAGGCGGCGGCCTCGTCCTCGTAGCCGAGGGAGAGCAGGGCGCCCAGGGTCAGGGTGGAGTCGCGCAGCCAGCAGTAGCGGTAGTCCCAATTGCGCACGCCCCCGATCTCCTCGGGCAGCGAGGTGGTGGGGGCGGCGACGATGCCGCCGGTGGGGGCGTAGGTGAGCGCCTTGAGGGTGATCAGCGAGCGGACCACAGCGTCCCGGTGCGGCCCCCGGTAGCAGCAGCGGCCCGCCCACTCGCGCCAGTCCTCCAGACTGTGCCGCAGCGACTCGTACGGGTCGAGGAGCTTGGGGCGGGGTTCGTGCGAGGGGTGCCAGGTGAGGACGAAGGCGACCTGTTCCCCGGCCGCGACGGTGAACTCCGAGCGGGTGCTGAAGTCCCGCCCGTACGTGGGCACGGGCGGCTCGCTGCGCAGCCAGACCGAGTCGGGTCCGGCGACGGCGACGCGGTGCCCGTCGGTGCGGCGTATCCACGGCACGACGTGGCCGTAGTCGAAGCGCAGCCGCAGCACGCTCAGCATGTCGACGCTGCCGCTGACGCCCTCGACGATGCGGACGAGGTCGGGGGCGCGGTCGCGCTGTGGCATGAAGTCGGTGACCTTGACGGTGCCGGCGTCGGTCTCCCAGACGGACTCGAGGACGAGGGAGTCCTCGAGGTAGGCGCGCCTGGTGCACTCGCGGGCCCCGGCGGGGGCGAGCCGCCAGTGGCCGTTGTCCTTGTCCCCGAGGAGCGAGGCGAAGCAGGCGGGCGAGTCGAAGCGGGGCAGGCAGAGCCAGTCGACCGAGCCGTCCCGGCCGACCAGGGCGGCGGTCTGGAGATCGCCGATGAGCGCGTAGTCCTCGATGAGTGCTCCCACGCGAGGCGTCTTCCCTGATCGGGTGGGTGCTACTCCGGTGCGGCAGCTGTCCGGGCGACGTCTTCGCCGCTCGCGCCGGCGCCGTCCGATGCGCCGGTGGCCGCCGCTTCCGCGCGGTCGCGGCGCTCACGGCGCACCAGGATGACCCAGCCGACGGGCACGAAGGCGGCGAAGAGCCACCACTGCACGGCGTAGGCCATGTGCGGGCCGATGCTGCTGTGGTCCGGGGCGCCGACGGGCCGGGGCTGGTCCTTGCCCACGGGGTCGGTGAGTTCGATGAAGCCGCCGAGCAGCGGGCGGTGCAGATCGGCCGCGCGCTGCTCGCTGTTGATGAGCATCACCTGGCGGGGCGGCAGGCCCGCGGTGTTCTTGATGCCACTGGCGGTGGTCTCGTCCGCCTTCAGCCGGCCGGTGACGGTGACCTTGCCGGACGGTGCGGCGGGTACGTCGGGGTAGCGGGTCAGGTCGCCGTTGGCCGGCACCCAGCCGCGGTTGACCAGGACGGCCCGGCCGTCCGCCATCACCAGGGGCGTGAGGACGAAATACCCCTGGTTGCCGTCGCCGTCGGTCCGCATCCGGACGACGACCTCGCCCTGGCGGTCGTAGGTGCCGCTCGCGGTGACGGTGCGCCATATGTTGTCGTGCGGCACCGTGCGGCCGGGCGTGGTGAGCTCGGTCACGGGGACGGCGGGGGCGGACAGGCTCCGGGAAATCTGGTCGTTCCGCGCGACCCGGTGCTCGTGGCGATGCAGCTGCCAGAAGCCCAGTTTGATCATCACCGGGATGAGGGCGAGTCCCACGAGTGTGGTGATCACCCACTGCCGGGACAACAGGAAGCGGTACACGCTTTGACGGTACCTGGTGGGGTTCGCCCCCCGGCCAGCGGGTGCCACGCGATGACTATGGGTGGTTTGCTCCCCTCACGCGCCCTTTGTCCCGGCGGGGGTCACATGCGACAGCAGCTGTATGAAGGCGGCCTCGTCGATCACCGGCGTGCCGAAGGAGCGGGCCTTGGTGGTCTTGGAGGTGGGAGAGTCCGGGTCGTTGGTGACCAGCAGGCTGGTGAGGCGGGAGACGCTGGTGGCCACGTGCAGCCCGGCGTCGACGGCCCGGTCCTCCAGCAGCTCGCGGTCGATGGAGGTGTCGCCGGAGAACGCCACCCGCATGCCCTGAATGAGCTGTTCGCCCGGTTCGTACCGGCCCGGGTTGGGATACGGGCAGGCCGGGCGCTTCCGGCTCGGCCGCCAGGTCGTGGGCCGGTAGGACGGCTGGTACCCCACCCGTGCCGAGCGGGCCGCCGTCGAGCCCGAGGACCCCGACGATGCAGTCGTCGGACCGTCGGACCACTCGGTCAGCGGCTGGCACGCCAGCAGCGGCAGCCGCAGCCCGGCCTCCGCCGCCAGGTGCAGACTCGGCCGGAACGCCTCGGCGAGCACCCGGGCGTCGTCCAGCGCGTGGTGGGCGCGCTGCTGCACGACGCCGTAGTGCGCGGCCAGCGACTCCAGCTTGTGGTTGGGCAGCGGCAGCCGCAGCTCCTTCGACAGCGCGATGGTGCACAGCCGCTGCCGGACGGGGGCGGTGGCCCGGGCGCGGGCGTACTCGCGGGAGATCATCGACCAGTCGAAGGCGGCGTTGTGCGCGACCAGGACCCGCCCGTCGAGCCGCTTCGCGAACTCGTCGGCGATCTCCGGGAACAGCGGCGCGTCGGCGAGGACTTCGGAGGTGAGCCCGTGGATCCACACCGGCCCCGGATCGCGCTGCGGATTGACCAGCGTGTACCACTGGTCCTCCACCCGGCCGCGTGCGTCCAGCTGATAGACCGCCGCCGACACTATCCGGTCGTCCCGGGCGAGCCCGGTGGTCTCCACGTCGACGACCGCGTACCCCTCGGGATACGCGGTCGGCCACGGGCTGGACGAGGCGGCGGCGGTGTGGTCATCGAGCATGGTCCAAGAGCTTACGGGCCACCGCTGACAACGCGGGATCCGGCCGGGCCCCACGGCGGCCGGAGGGCCGCGATCAAGCCAGCTCCGTCAGCAGCCCGCCGGCCGTCACCCGCTCCGCCTCCCGCCACGCGTCCACCTCACCGGGGAAGAGCCGGTAGAGGGTGCCGGTCGCCCTCCGCGGGCACACGTCCCCCTCGACCAGCGCGAGCAGGACGTGCCGGCCGTCCGCCGCGCGGGCCGCGAGGTCGGCCGCGTCGTCGGCCGGCTCGCGGCTCTCGGGCGTCCCCAGCGCACGCAGCCGCGCCGCGAAGGAGGACAGGTCCTCGCCCTCGCGGCGCCGGTAGCGCCACAGTTCGCCGGCCGCTCCCGGCTCCGGGGCGCGGCGGACGACCGCCGTCTCGTCGGCCCGCGCCGCGGCGTGCCAGCAGGCGAGGTCCCACACGGTGGCGCGGGCGCCGCCCGAAAAGTACGCCCACAGGTCACGGCCGAGCGAGCCCAGACCGTCGCCGTGCCGCCCCGCGCTGTGGAAGCCGATCTCACCCGGAAGGTGGACATCGGTCCACAGCGCACGCCCGTCGGCGAGGTCGACGAGCATCGGCACGCAGATGCGCGAGTGCCCGGTGATGCCGAACCGCTGTCGCACGCCGCCCGGCTGGAACGCGGCGTCGCGCACCCCGGAGGCGGGCAGGGCCATGAAGCCCGCGAAGGCGTCCGGCAGCTCGTCGAAGGGGACGTTGTCGAAGCTGAAGACCACCGGCACGGCGAAGCGCGCACCGCCGGCCCTCAGCGCGGCGAGGTCGAGGTCGACGTACTCGGTCGCCCCGTGGGGAGCGGGCGCGGAGGTGAGGTCGCCGGAGTGCACGGCGGCGTCGCCGTGCCGCAGATCGGTGAAGTCGCAGACGCCGACGACGTTCCAGTCGTCGTCGAAGAACACCACCGACAGATCGAGGTCCGCCTCCGTGTCCTCGGGCTCCGTCCAGTGCAGGAACAGCCGCAGCGGCCGGCCCTGCGGCAGCGCCAGCTCGCTGCCGCGCGGCACGCAGACCAACGACGAGGCCGCCGTCCGCTCCGCGAACGGCACCGCCACCGTGGCCAGGGCCGGGTCGAGCACGGCGAGCCCGTAGCGCGACGCCTCACCCAGCCGCCGCAGCAGCTCGGCCTCCAGCAGGGCGCACACCCGCGCGACGACCGGCTGTGCGAGCGGCGCCCGCACGTCGTCGACCCCATAGGCGTGGGCGACCCGGCCGCGGGGGAAGAACACCCGCCGCCGCGACGGCAGATGCCGGCCACGCAGGGCGCCCCACGCCCCCACCAGGGGACCGGGCCCCACGCCGGGCAGGGCGACGCGCAGCGCCTCCTCCAGCGCGGGCGCGAGCTCCTCGCCCCCGTACGCCCGCAGCAACTGGTCCAGCCGCCGCACCAGCTCACCGGGCCGCTGCCGCAGCAGCGCCACGGCCGCCTCCGGATCACCCTCGCGCAGCGCCTCCTCCACCCGGCCCGCCCACGTGCGGGCCAGCAGACGTCCGCCGCGCACCGCCACCGCCTGCGGGTGCTCGGCCGCCGTGCGCAGCAGGGCCTCGCCCAGCGCCCCCGCGCCGGCCGGATCCGTGCCGCGCAGCGTGGCGAAGGCCAGCGCGGCACGCGGATGCCGGGCATGGTGCTCGTAGGGATGCAGGACCTCCGCCGCGCGCTTCCACGCGCGCGGGTGCCGCCGCAGGTCCTCGACGAGCGGGGCGACGGCCAAGGAGTCCAGTACGGACAGCAGTTCGCGCCGCAGGGCACGCGGAACGCCGCGCAGGCGCGGAGGCGCCACCAGGTCGGCCTCGCCGCCGGACCATACGCACAGCAGCCGCAGCACGTCCGTGGCGGTCGTCAGCAGTCCGGGCAGCAGCGTGCGCACCGCCTCGGCCGTGGCCGGCCCGCCGTCGCGCAGCAGGGTGCCCAGCACCAGCGCCCTGGTCTCGCGCACGGGCAGCTCCGCGGGCAGCCAGTCCAGCCCGCCGGGCGCGGCGTGCGCCACCAGCACCTTGACGTCGTCGCGGTCCTGGGGCGACAGCGGCGTCGGCCGTGCGAGCAGGCCGGCCAGCTCGGCCGCGGCGTCCGCCGTGCGCGAGCTGCCGAGGACCAGCAGCCGCAGCGGCCCCTGCGGGGCGGGGCGCCGCACGGCCCCGGTCGGCCGGCCGGGCCGCAGGAAGGGGTCCGCGCGGTCGATGCGGCGATGGCACAGGGGGCACCCGGTGTAGTCCGCGCCGTCCCAGCAGGAGCGGCACACCAGGTGCGCGCACGGCGAGACGGGGTGGACGGCGCCGACCGTGCCGCACAGCACGCAACTCTGCTCCGGCCGCTGCAGCAGCAGGCTGAAGACGCGGTCCACATACAGCGCGAACGTGTCGTGGGGCACGGAGCGGGGGAAGTCGCGGAACAGCGGCATGTGCGTACGGTCCGCGCCCAGCTGCGCGTCGATCGCGCGCAGCAGGCCGCGCCCGGTGTCGGCCAGGGCCTCGGCCCCGGCCCCCGCCAGCGCGGTGCGCAGCGGTTCGGTCAGGGCGTGCCCCCGGTCGAGCAACTCCGCCTCGAGGGCGGCGAGTCCGGTCGCGACGTGCGGATCGCCGGCCGCGGCGGGTGAGGGCGGCTCGTGGTCGACGTAGACGGTCCGGGCACGGCGAAGCAGCACCGAGTGCAGTGTGGGCACGAAGGATTCCCCCTGGAGAAAAGCGAGCGGGGGCGGAGAGTGGGCGCGCTGGGATTCATTGAGAGAACGAGAAGGAAGCACGCCGCGGAGCCGCCCCCGCACCGCGAGTGTAGGCAGCGGCCGTTCGCCGAGGCCAACGGGTTTTCGCCGCCGTCCGGAGGGCATCCATGGCCCCGCCATCGAACTCGGGGTAACGCACTTCGGTACCCGAGGGTAACAACCCCTAGCGGCACCCCCGCCGACGCCCTTATGGTGCCGCCATGCCGCACCTTCCCGATGTCGTGTTGTGGTCCGTACCGGCCTTCATCCTGCTCACCGCACTGGAGTTGGTGAGCTACCGGCTGCGCCCCGACGACCGTGCCGAGGGCTACGCGGCCAAGGACGCGGCCACCAGCATCGGCATGGGGCTGGGCAGCCTGGTCTTCGACGCCCTCTGGAAGATCCCGATCGTCGCGGTCTACACCGCCCTGTACGAACTGACGCCGCTGCGCGTGCCCGTGCTGTGGTGGACGCTGCCGCTGATGCTCCTCGCGCAGGACTTCTTCTACTATTGGTCGCACCGGGGCCATCACGTCGTACGGATCCTGTGGGCCTGCCACGTGGTGCACCACTCCAGCCGGAAGTTCAACCTCACCACCGCGCTGCGCCAGCCGTGGACCTCGCTGACGGTGTGGCCCTTCTACCTGCCGATGATCGCGCTCGGCGTGCATCCGGCGGCGGTGGCGTTCTGCTCGGCGGTCAACCTCGTCTACCAGTTCTGGGTGCACACCGAGCGGGTCGGCAGGCTGCCCCGGCCCTTCGAGTACGTCCTGAACACCGCCTCCCACCACCGCGTCCACCACGCCTCGCAGGGCGGCTACCTGGACCGCAACTTCGGCGGCATCCTCATCGTCTGGGACCGGATGTTCGGATCGTTCGTGCCGGAGGGGGAGCGTCCCGTCTACGGCCTGACGAAGAACATCGACACCTACAACCCCCTGCGCGTGGCCACCCACGAATACGCGGCCATCGCCCGCGACCTGAAGGCGGCGAGCGGCTGGCGGGAGCGGGCCGGACGCATCTTCCGGGGGCCCGGCTGGCAACCGGAGCGCGCCGCCGAGGGGACGGGAGGGGCGGCCGCAGGCGCCGCCGTCGTCCCCGAGCGGGTCGCGTGAGAGGGGGCCGCGCGGCGCCCGTCGCGTTCGCCGCGGTCGCGGTGACGCACCTCGCCGCCCTCCTCGCGGGCGCCCCGGCGCCCGCGCACGTCACCAAGCCGGCGCTGATGCCGCTGCTGGCGGTGTACGTGCTCGCGCGCGGCGGACCGCGCCTGCTGGTCGTCGCGCTGCTGTTCGGCTGCGGGGGCGACACCCTGCTGCAGGTGGGCGGGGACGTCCTCTTCCTGCTGGGCATGGGGTCGTTCGCGGCCGGGCACGTGTGCTACCTCGTGCTGTTCGCCCGCCACGGCGGCCCGCGCGGCGCCCGCACCCGCCGGCTCGCGGCCGCGTACACCGCCGCCTGGCTGGGCACGCTCGCCCTGCTGTGGCCCGGCCTGGAGACGGGACTGCGGGCGCCCGTCACGCTCTACAGCCTGCTGCTGACCGCGATGGCGCTGGGCGCGACGCGGGCGCACGCGTGGGCCGCGGCGGGCGGGGCGCTGTTCCTGCTCTCCGACACGCTCATCGCCGGCGCTCTCGCCGACTGGCCGCAGGCCCCGGCGCCCCAGTTCTGGATCATGCTCACGTATCTGGCCGCACAGAGCCTGCTGGCCCGCGGGGTGCTCGCGTGCACCGGCGGGGACGGCCGGCACGGGCGAGCAGGAGGGGCCGGGCGGCTGCGGCCGCCCGGCCCCTCCACCGGTCAGCTGCCGGGTCAGTCCTGGACCGCCGCCAGGGCGTCGACGATGCCGTAGCCGTAGAAGCTGTTGTTGTGCTTGGTGCCGGTGCAGGCGGCCTTCCAGCTACCCTTCCCGTCCGGGTCGTACGCCGTCGTCGGGCAGCCCGGGTTCTTCGCCTGTGCCTTGAGGAGCCACTGGATCTCCTGCGGGCTGGCCTTGGGATGGGCGCTCTTCATCAGCGCCGCCACGCCCGCGACGTGCGGGCCGGCCATCGAGGTGCCCTGCAGGTAGCCCCAGTCTCCGCCCGGCATCGTGGACAGGATGCGGCCGTCCTTGGCGGGCAGCTCAGGCACCTGGTACGAGTCGCCGCCGGGGGCCGCGACGTCCACGGCGTTGAGGCCGTAGTTGGAGTAGAACGACTTCTGCGACTTCACGCCGGTGGCCGCGACGGTGACGACGCCCGGGAGCTGGGCGGGCACGTCGAGGCACTTCTTCGGGTCGATCTTGCGCGACGCCGGGGTGGAGTCGTTCGGGCTGGAGGCGTCGGTGATCTCCTTGGCCGCCAGGTCGAAGTTGGAGTTGCCCGCGGAGGCGACGTTGACCGCGCCCTTGTCCTGGGCGTACTTCGAGGCCCGGCCGACCGCGTCGGCTATCGCCTTCTGGTCGGCGTTGTCCGGGCAGTTGAACATCCACGGGTCGACGTAGTAGCTGTTGTTCGTCACCTCGACGCCGTGGTCGGCGGCGAAGACGAACGCGCAGACGACGCTCTCCGCGTAGAAGAAGCTGTCCTTCGGGGTGGACACCTTGATGCCGGAGACCTTCACGCCCGGAGCGACACCGGCAACGCCGACGCCGTTGCGGGCCGCGGCTATGGAACCGGCCACGTGCGTGCCGTGGTAGTCCTCGTCCGGGTTGAACGGGCGCCATGCGCCGGCGCTGGTGTCGGCCTTGCCGGAGACGCAGCTGGCGGACTGGCTCCTGGAGAAGTTCGGGGCTATGTCGGGGTGGGTGTCGTCCACACCGGTGTCGATGACGGCGACCGTGACGTTCTTGCTGCCCGGGTTGACCTTGGCGGCCTTGTCGGCGTTGATCGCGCCGAGGTCCCACTGCAGGCCCTCCAGCGGCTCCTGGCCGGTGGCGGCCGAGCCGGCGGCCAGCGAGCGCGCGCCGTCCTTGGACAGCTTCAGCTTCTCCGGCTTGCCGTACTCGGTGGTGGCCGCGGACTTCAGCGGCGCGGTGCGCGTGGCGCCCGCCGACTCCACGCCCGGCACCGCGCGCAGCGTCTTGGCGAACTCCGGGTTCTTCGAGTGCGCGACGATGACGCCGATCTTGTCGTACGAGACCACGACGGTGCCGCCGGCCCGGATCACGGCCTTCTTCACCTTGCCGAGCGTGCCGCGGTCGGTGGTGGTGTTCACGACGTACGACAGCAGCGGACCGTCCGTGGTGACGGCGGCCTGCGGGGCGGCGTCGGCCTGCGGGGCGGCCGAGGCGGCGCCGGGCAGGAAGCCGAGGGAAGCGGTGAGCGCCAGTCCGACGGGGGCCGCCAGCAGGGCGTGCCGCCGTCTGGATCGCAGATGAGCCATGGGTACTCCACATCATCCGGAAATCCGCCCACGCACAGGTGTGAGTGGGCGGGTGCATGACGAGTGAAGCTATCGCCGATCATGGCCCCGGGCAATGAATTCACCGGAGAAACAAGGCGGAACGACCCAAGTAAGGCCCGTCGTTCCGAGATGACGTGACGTCAACCCCGGGTGAACGGAGGGACCCCCGCCCGGCGCAGCGCGTCCAGGCTCAACGGGGGCAGCACCACCCTCGGCCCGTACCAGCGGCCCGCCGCCGGGGCGACCGTGGGACGGCCCGTACCCAGCGCCGGCAGGGGAGCCGTCAACCTGACGCTCCCGAAAGGGCGTCGGCCGGAGGACGGCTGGGGAGGAGTCGGGGCAGTGCTCACACCAGGGTCAACGAGGCCGAAGCCGGGCGGTTTTGCCCCGCACGGCTCCCGCTGCGACATTCGGCGAACCACCCCCTGTCGCATACTGCGGTGTCCCTCTACGATGCGTGATCCGAGTCACAGGACCGGCTCGCGCCCCGCACGTCACCTTTCAGGAGAGACCGTGGACTCAGAAGAGGCCGTGGGAACGACGCCTTCCACAGCCAGGGGGCCCGAGGAGCCCACACGCCCCGCCATCCCCGCCCAGCCCGAGCGCGTCGCCGCCGTGCACGCCAGCGCCGAATTCGCCGAACTGCGCCGGGCACACCGCTCCTTCGCCTTCCCGCTCACCATCGCCTTCGTCACCTGGTACCTGCTCTACGTCCTGCTCTCCAACTACGCGGGCGCGTTCATGGACACCACCGTCGTCGGCAACATCAACATCGCCCTCGTGTTCGGGCTGGCGCAGTTCCTCACCACCTTCCTGATCGCCTGGTGGTACGCCAAGCACGCCGAGACGAAGATCGATCCGAAGGCCGAGGCCCTCAAGGCCCGTATGGAGGCGGGGGAATGATCCCGAGCACCACCCTCGCGGCCGATGCCGCGCAGACCCTGGCCGCCGGCGGCGCCGGCGAGCACCGCACCCTGATCATCACGCTGTTCTCCGTCTTCGTCGCCATCACCCTGGGCATCACCGTCTGGGCCGGCCGCCAGACCAAGGACGCCACCGACTTCTACGCCGGCGGCCGCTCCTTCACCGGCTTCCAGAACGGCCTGGCCATCTCCGGCGACTACATGTCCGCCGCGTCCTTCCTGGGCATCGCCGGCGCCATCTCGCTCTACGGCTACGACGGCTTCCTGTACTCCATCGGCTTCCTCGTCGCCTGGCTGGTCGCCCTGCTGCTCGTCGCCGAGCCGCTGCGCAACTCCGGCCGCTTCACCATGGCCGACGTGCTCGCCTACCGCCTCAAGCAGCGCCCCGTGCGCACCGCCGCCGGCACCTCCACCATCGTCGTCTCGATCTTCTACCTGCTCGCCCAGATGGTCGGCGCCGGCGCCCTGGTGGCCCTGCTGCTCGGCGCCACCGGCGAGGGATCACGGCGCTGGATCATCGTCCTGGTCGGCCTGGTGATGGTGCTCTACGTGACCATCGGCGGCATGAAGGGCACCACCTGGGTGCAGATCGTCAAGGCGGTCCTGCTCATCGCGGGAACCCTGCTGATCACCGTTCTGGTCCTCAACAAGTTCCACTGGAACCTCTCCACCCTCCTGGGCCGCGCCGCCGAGGAGAGCGGCAAGGGCAAGTCCTTCCTGGAGCCGGGGCTGCAGTACGGCAAGGACGGCACCTCCAAGCTCAACTTCATCTCGCTCGGCCTGGCTCTCGTCCTCGGCACCGCCGGACTGCCCCACATCCTCATCCGCTTCTACACGGTGCCCACCGCCCGCGCCGCACGGAAGTCCGTGAACTGGGCCATCGGCATCATCGGCGCCTTCTACCTGATGACCATCGCCCTCGGCTTCGGCGCCGCGGCCCTCGTCGGACCCAAGGCGATCACCGCCTCGAACGAGTCCGGCAACACCGCCGCCCCGCTGCTCGCCCAGGAGGTCGGCGGCGGCGCCGGCTCCACGGGCGGGGCGATCCTGCTCGCCGTGATCTCCGCGGTCGCCTTCGCGACCATCCTCGCCGTCGTCGCGGGCCTGACCCTGGCCTCCTCCGCCTCGTTCGCCCACGACCTGTGGGCCAACGTCATCCGCAAGGGGAAGACCAGCGAGAAGGAGGAGATCCTCACCGCCAAGTTCGCCGCCGTCGTCATCGGCGCGATCTCCATCGCGCTGGGCATCTTCGCCCACCGCCTCAACGCCGCCGCCCTGGTCGCCCTCGCCTTCGCGGTCGCGGCCTCGGCCAACCTGCCCACGATCCTCTACAGCCTCTTCTGGAAGCGCTTCACCACCCGGGGCGCCCTCTGGTCGATCTACGGCGGACTGATCTCCTCGGTCACCCTCGTGATCATCTCCCCGGTCGTCTCCGGCAACCCCAAGGCCCTCTTCCCCGACCTGAGCTTCGACTACTTCCCCCTCGGCAACCCCGGGCTGGTCTCCATCCCGCTCGGCTTCCTCCTCGGCTGGGCGGGCTCCCTGCTGAGCAAGGAGGTCCCGGACGAGAAGAAGTACGCCGAACTCGAGGTCCGCGCCCTCACGGGGTACGGGGCCCACTGACGCCCGTACGGCCCCTCCCGCGGACGATCGCGTACGCTGCGTCGAGCGACGTACCAGCGTTTCCAGTCCGCGGGAGGGGCCACACCGTGCTCATCGACACCTACGGCCGCACCGCCACGGACCTGCGCGTCTCCCTGACCGACCGCTGCAACCTGCGCTGCACCTACTGCATGCCCGAAGAGGGCCTGCAGTGGCTCGCCAAGCCCGACCTGCTCACCGACGACGAGATCGTCCGCCTGGTGGGCGTCGCCGTCACCGCCCTCGGCGTCACCGAGGTCCGCTTCACCGGCGGCGAGCCCCTGCTGCGCCCCGGCCTCGCCTCGATCGTCGCGCGCTGCGCCGCCCTCGCCCCGCGCCCGCGGCTGTCGCTGACCACCAACGGCATAGGCCTGGCCCGCACCGCACGGGCCCTGAAGGAGGCCGGCCTGGACCGCGTCAACGTCTCCCTCGACACCCTGCGGCCCGAGGTCTTCGCCGCCCTGACCCGCCGCAAGCGCCACCAGGACGTCCTCGACGGACTGGCCGCCGCCCACGCCGCGGGCCTGACCCCCGTCAAGGTCAACGCCGTCCTGATGCCCGGCCGCAACGACGACGAGGCCCCCGACCTCCTCGCGTGGGCCGTCGAGCACGGCTACGAGCTGCGCTTCATCGAGCAGATGCCGCTCGACGCCCAGCACGGCTGGAAGCGCGACGGCATGATCACCGCCGAGGAGATCCTCGCGAGCCTGCGCACCCGCTTCACCCTCACCCCCGAGCCCGGCGCCGAGCGCGGCTCCGCCCCCGCCGAGCGCTGGATCGTCGACGGCGGGCCGGCCCGCGTCGGCGTCATCGGCTCGGTCACCCGGCCGTTCTGCGCCGCCTGCGACCGCACCCGGCTGACCGCCGACGGACAGGTGCGCACCTGCCTGTTCGCGACCGAGGAGTCCGACCTGCGCGGAGCGCTGCGCTCGGGGGCCACGGACGAGGAGATCGCGGAGCTGTGGCGCAAGGCGATGTGGGGCAAGAAGGCGGGGTCGGGCCTGGACGACCCGTCCTTCCTGCAGCCGGCGCGTCCGATGTCAGCGATCGGAGGCTGACGCCTCCCACTCCTCCAGCGTCACCACGTCCTTGAGGAAACCGCGCAGGGCAAGGAAGTTGGACAGGTGTTCGCGGTGCTCGTCGCACGCGAGCCAGGTCTTGCGGCGCTCGGGGGTGTGCAGCTTCGGGTTGTTCCACGCCAGCACCCACAGAGCGGCGGCACGGCAGCCCTTGGCGGAGCAGATCACGGCATTCTCGGGGGAGTTCACCCCTCGACTCTACGACGCCGGAGATCGTCACGGCCCCGGCAGACACGGCGACGCCGGGCAGCCACGGGGGGAGCCGCCCGGCGTCGGTCTGTCGCTCCGACGGGGGATGCGGAGCGCCTACGAAGTATGTCACGGGGTGCCCGGCGCGGGGCACCGATCCACATGATTGATCTGAGGTTTTCTTGAGCTTGTCACACCGTCCTCCGCCGGCCCGCCCGGAACCGGAGGATCAGCCGTGCTCGGGTCCCTGATCGCGCCGCGCGGACCGGTCGTCTTCCGGGACGGGTTCCGCCAGGCCGCCCGCGGGCCCCGTCGTCAGCATGGGACGGGTCGGCGCCGGGACGAACGTACCCGGCAGTGAAGGGGCGTTCTCCCGGCCCGCGTTGGCGATGACGACGGCCACGTACGGCAGCAGCGCTCCCAGGACGAGGGTGCCCACCGCCACGTAGCGCTCGATGTTCCACAGGATCACGGTCAGCACCACGGACAGGGTGCGGATGCCCATCGAGATGACATACCGGCGCTGCCGCCCGCGCACGTCCTCCGCCAGGCCCTGCCGGGCCCCGGTGATCCGGAAGACCTCCGTACCACCCAGCTTCCGCATCACGTTCCACCACCCGACTGCCGCGCCGACGCCCTTCGGGCCCGTACGTATCAACGTTACGCCGCGACCTCGCCGGGTACGAGACCGGGTCGTCCTCGGGATGGCTCACCGGCAGGCGCCCGACGTGCGCATACGGCGTACGGACGGCTCCGACGTGCGCCGTAGGGAGCACGGCCCGAGAATGGCGGAGCACGCCACATCGCATCCACGAGGAGGCGGCATGAACTGGTTGTGGGCAATCGTCGTCGGACTGGTTCTGGGTCTGATCGCCAAGGCGATCCTGCCGGGCAAGCAGCAGGTCCCGCTCTGGCTCACCATCATCCTCGGCCTGATCGGCGCCCTGCTCGGCAACTGGGTGGCCTCGGTGCTGGGGGTCGAGCACACCAAGGGCATCGACTGGATCCGGCATCTGCTGCAGCTGGCCGGCGCGGTGATCCTGGTCGCGATCGGCGACCGGCTGTGGGTCGGGATGCGGGGGAACAGGCACAGGACCACCTGAGGGCGTTCACCGGAACACGGGGCCGAACGGAGAGGCGGCCGGCGCGCATCACGCGCACCGGCCGCCTCGAAGAGCCCTTGAGGGCGGGGACGGGTTACAGCCCGCGCAGCTCGGCGATCTTGCGGCCGGCCTTGAGGTAGACCCCGGTCACCTCGCGCCCGGCCAGCAGCTCCCGGGCCACCTCGCCCAGCGGGCGGATCGCGTCGGCCTCGGCCAGCACGAGCGCCTCCTGGCCGCCGTCGGCCTCGAGCACCAGCCGCAGGCCGTTCTGCTTGGCGACCCGGCGGGCGGCCGAGGCGCTCGGCTGGAAGCCCAGCACCTTGCTGAGCACGGCCGTGGCGGGCTCCTCACCGTGCTCGGCGAGGTCCACCACCGGCGTCTCGACCTCGGTGAAGGTCTTCTTCGAGAACTGCGCGACGAACCCGGCACGCGCCGCCATCGCCGCCTCCACGCCGTACAGCGCGGCCACGACCTCGCCCGCCAGGACCTTCTTCAGGTCCATCGGGTGCAGCGTCTTGTCCTCGATGCGGCTCAGGACCAGCGCGATCTCCGCGTCCGTCCACTCCGTCCACGCCTTGAGGTACGGCTCCATCAGCCGGTCCGGGACCGACATGATCTTGCCGAAGACGTCGTCGGCGGGCGCGGAGAGGCCCACGTAGTTGCCCTTGGACTTGGACATCTTGGCGCCGGTGCCGTCCGTGCCCTCGATGAGCGGCATGGTGACGACCAGCTGCGGCTTCTGGCCGTGCACCTCCATGAGCTTGCGGCCCATCTGCAGGTTCAGCAGCTGGTCCGCGCCGCCCAGCTCCACGTCGCAGTCCAGCGCCACGGAGTCCAGGGCCTGGGCGATGGGGTAGAGCATCTCCGTCATCGTCAGGCCCGAGCCGTCGGCCAGACGGTTGCGGAAGTCCTCGCGCTGCAGCAGCTGCGAGACCGGCACCTGCGCGAGCACGCCCAGCAGCTTGGGGAAGGTGTAGTCCGCCAGCCACTCGCTGTTCTGGACGAAGCGGACCTTCTCGAAGTCGAAGAACGGCCGGACCTGCTGGCGGTAGCCCGCGAGGTTGGCGGCGATGTCCTCGTCCGTCAGCGGCGGGCGCTCGGCCGTGCGGCCGGTCGGGTCGCCGATCTTGGCGGTGAAGTCGCCGATGAGCAGGCTGACGTCGTGGCCCATGCGCTGGAAGCGGCTGAGGACGATGATCGGCACGGCGTGTCCGAGGTGGACGTCGGCCGCCGTCGGGTCGATGCCCAGCTTGATGTGCAGGCCCTTGCCCTCGGCACCGCGTGCCTCGATGCGCTCGGCCAGCTTGCTCACCGCGGGCAGCACCTCGACCGTGCGCGCGGCGATCAGCTCGGCCTGGTCCTTCGCCGGCAGGTCCGTCAGGTCCAGATAGCGCCGCGCCTTCGTCTCCGTGAGCAGCTGCTCCACGGTCGAGTCGGTGGAGAGGTCCTGCGCCAGCAGTGCGCTGGCGCGCGCGACGGAGTCGCCGAGGCGTGTCATCGTGACGTTCCTGTGGTGGTTGTCGGACAGCGGACAGACCGAGTCTATTTGCTCGGCGCAACCGATTTGGTTCCGGTCATACGCCCTGGCTCACCGAGCTCATGTTGAAGTCCGGAATCCGCAGGGCCGGCATGGCCGCCCGGGTGAAGTAATCCCCCCACTCGCGCGGCAGCGTCGGCTCGGTCCGGCCCGCCTCGGTGGCCCGGCCCAGCAGCCCCACCGGCGACTCGTTGAAGCGGAAGTTGTTGACCTCGCCCACGACCTCCCCCTTCTCCACGAGGTACACGCCATCCCGGGTCAGCCCGGTCAGCAGCAGGGAGGCCGGGTCCACCTCGCGGATGTACCACAGGCAGGTCAGCAGCAGGGCCGGCCCGTCGTGGCCGCTCGCGGCGACCATCTCGGCCAGGGAGCGGGTGCCGCCCGCTTCCATGATCAGGTTGTCGGCGTAAGGGGTCACGGGCAGGCCCGTCAGGCCCGCGCTGTGCCGCGTGGTCAGCAGGTGCTCCAGCACCCCGTCGCGGATCCAGTCGGTGGGGGCGAGCGGCAGGCCGTTGTCGAAGACCGACGCGTCGTCGCCGGAGCTGCCGGTCAGCACGAACGGCGCGCACTCCAGCCCCGGCGCGTGCGGGTCGCTGCGCAGGGTCAGCGGGAGGGGGGAGAGCTTCTCCCCGATCCGGGTGCCGCCGCCGGCCTTGGAGAAGACGGTGCGGCCCTCGGCCGCGTCCCGGGCCGCCGCCGACCACTGCTGGTAGACGAGCAGATCGGCCACCGCGGTCGGCGGCAGCAGCGTCTCGTACCGCCCGGCGGGCAGCTCCACCTTCCGTCCCGCCCACGCCAGCCGCTCGGCCAGCTCGGCGTCCATCGCCCCCGGGTCCACGTCCGAGAAGTCCCGGGTCGCCTGCCCGGCCCACGCGGAACGGCTCCGGTCCGGGCTCTTGGCGTTCAGCTCCAGGGCGCCGGTGGGCTGGTCGTGGCGCAGCCGCAGCCCGGTGGAGGTGCCCAGGTAGCTGGAGACGACCTCGTGGCGGGCGAAGCCGTACAACTCCCGGCCCGCGGCCCGGGCCCGGGCGAAGGCCTCGCCGAGCGCCGGGGCGAAGTCGTCGAACACGGCCGAGGAGGTCTCCTCGGGCGCCTCGGTGAACGCGGGGGAGTGCGGCACACCCGTCACCAACGGCTGCGCGTCCTCAGCGGGCCCCGCCTCCCGCGCCGCCGCCTCCGCCGCCCGCACCAACGGCTCCAGATCGGCGGCGGTGACGGCCGAACGCGACACGACCCCCGAGGCGGTGCCCTCGGCGCCGTCCACGGTCGCGATGACGGTGACGTCCCGGCCGCGGGTGACGCCGTTGGTGGTGAGCGCGTTGCCGGCCCAGCGGAGGTTGGCGGTGGAGTGCTCGCCCGCGATGACGACACAGCCATCGGCACGGGATAGCTCGAGGGCGCGCTCGACGACCTCGTGGGGCTTGTTGCTCCTGCGGGCACTCACTGACCGGCCTCCTGCGTCGACGTTGGACCAGAGCCTACTGAGCGGCGGTCGTACCTGTCCGAGGCTCGGATGGGGCAATGGCCCATGGTTTCGCCGGCTCGCATATTCTGCCAATACGTCACTAATTCGAGTGGTTTTCAGGCTCTCGTTATGGTTCTTCCGGCCGGAGAAGCAGACAGTGCGCTAAAGGCGGGTCAGACGGTCTCATCCGCCTGGAGGAGGTATTCACCATGGACGAGCGCACCGAAGTTCTGTACGTGCCGCCGATGCTGGAGGAGATCGGGGACTTCGCCGAGGACACCCGCGGCGGTACCGGCACTCTCCAGGAACCACTCGTCGGCCTGTTCAACTTCCCGTCGGGTTGATCACCCACCGGTATCCGTGAGAGCGCCGTGTACTGGTTCGTGGTCGTACCGGACTGCGCCGCGGCTCAGACCCTTCCCGGGCTTCTGAGCGGGGCGGAGCTGCTGGCCGCGCACGCGTCCGGCCGCCCATGGCTGGTCGGGAGGATGCCGACCGGGCAGTGCACCGTTCTCGCGGAGGGTGACCAACGGCTGGCGGTGCTCGGGCACCACCCGGGCACCGCCCGCGACCTCGCACGACTGGCCCGCCGGACGGGGCGGGTGGAGGACTTGACCACGTCGGCCGACGTCCTGCCGGGCAGCGCCCATCTCGCACTGTCAGTCGACGGCCATGTACGGGTCCAGGGCACGGCCTCCGGACTGCGCCGGGTCTACCGCACCACCTGGCGGGGCATGACGGTGGCCGCCGACCGCGCCGACGTCCTCGCGGAGCTGACAGGCGCCGAACTCGACGACCGATGGCTCGCGGCCTCTCTGATGACGTCCGAGCTGCCGTATCCGCTGAGCGACCTGTCCGCATGGCGGCAGATCGATGCCGTTCCGCCGGGCAGCGCGCTGCTGCTGACCCCCGACGGACGGGCGCGGACGTACAGATGGTGGCAGCCGCCCGCCCCGGTTCTGTCCCTCGCCGAGGGAGCGCCGGCAGTGCGAGAAGCCCTGTCGGCAGCCGTGAGCGGAAGGGCGAACGCGCTGGGCGCCGCGGAACCGCTCGGCTGCGACCTGTCCGGCGGACTGGACTCCACCTCTCTGTGTTTCCTCGCCCATCAGGCCGGCGTCCGCCTGGTCACGCTGACGGTGCAGCTTCGCGACCCCGCCAATGACGACGTCCTCTGGGCCGACCACGCGGCACGCGACCTTCCGCACGCCACGCGGCTCGTCCTCTCCTCGGACCAGGCGCCCGCGCAGTACGCCGCGCCGGACCGGGCGACACCGGCCACCGACGCCCCCTCGTTGCTCCTGCGCAGTCGTGCGCTCCTCAACGCCTGTGCCCAGCGGTACACCCTTCACCACGTCGCGGTTCAGCTCGCCGGCCACGGTGGCGACGAGGTGCTCCAGGCCCCGCCCGGTTACCTCCCCGACCTCCTGCCCCGCCATCCGCTGCGGGCTCTGCGGCACGCACGCGGACACCGCTCCCAGCACCGCTGGCCGCCGGCCCGCACGCTGCGGGGGCTGACCGACCGCCGCACCTACGCCCACTGGCTCGCCGACGAGGAGTGCCTCCTGCGGGCACCGCAACGAGCCGGCCCGCTCTTCGGCTGGGGCCCACCGCTGCGCCTGCCGCCCTGGGCGACGCCCCGGGCGGCGGAAGAAGCCGCCGCCCTTCTGCGGGAAGCCGCCCACCAGGCCCGGCCGCTGGCCCCCGAACGCGGCCAGCACCAGGCGATCCACAGGGTCCACGTCGCCGCCCAGCTCTACCGCCTGATGCGGCAGGACCTGACCGAACCGTGGATCACCCTGCCCTTCCTGGACGACCGCGTACTCCAAGCCTGCCTGGCGGTGAGACTGGACGAACGCGGCACCCCCTGGACCTACAAACCCCTGCTCGCCGCCGCACTGAACGGCACCGTCCCCACGGCGCTCCTGACCCGCACCACCAAGGCCGACAGCGGCTCCGACTTCTACCAAGGGCTGCGCCGCAACCGCCGACAGCTCCTGGACCTGATCGACGGCTCGCAGCTCGCACAACGCGACCTGATCGACCCCGCCCCACTGCGCACGGCCCTCCTGTCGCCCGGCTCCCGCACGGCCAACGCCCTGGAGAAGACCCTCGCCTTCGAGACCTGGCTCACTCGCCTCACCGCGCGCCGACGGTCACCCCGTCAGGAGTGGTCCGCCTCCGCCGAGGCGTTCAGGATGTTCACACCCCGGAACAGCGCGGAGGGGCACCCGTGAGACACCGCGGCGACCTGTCCCGGCTGGGCCTTTCCGCAGTTGAAGGCCCCTCCTAGGACGTAGGTCCCGGGTCCGCCGATCGCCTCCATGGAGCCCCAGAACTGGGGCGTGATTCCCTGGTAGGCAACGTCCCGCAGCTGGCCCGCCAGCCGCCCGTTCTTGATCGCGTATGCCCTCTGCTGTGTGAACTGGAAGTTGTAACGCTGCATATCGATCGACCACGACCGGTCGCCCACCACGTAAATACCGTCGTCCACACCGGAGATGAGTTCCTGCGTCGACGGACCGTCCGGCGCGGGCTGCAGCGAGACGTTCGCCATCCGTTGCACGGGTACGTGCGAGGGGGAATCGGCGTACGCGCAGCCGTTGGAGCGGCCCATGTCGGTCAGGCGGGCGGTGCGGCGGTCCAGTTGGTAGCCGACCAGGATGCCGTCCTTGACCAGGTCCCAGGACTGGCCGGCCACGCCCTCGTCGTCGTAGCCGACGGTCGCCAGGCCGTGCTCGGCGGTCCGGTCGCCGGTGACGTTCATGATCTGCGAGCCGTACTCGAGGGTGCCCAGCAGGTCGGGCGTCGCGAACGAGGTGCCCGCGTACGCGGCCTCGTAGCCCAGCGCGCGGTCCAGCTCGGTGGCGTGGCCGATGGACTCGTGGATGGTCAGCCACAGGTTGGAGGGGTCGACCACCAGGTCGTACGAGCCCGCCCGCACGCTCGGTGCGCGCATCTTCTCCGCGAGCAGCGAGGGGATCTCCGCCAGCTCGGCGTCCCAGTCCCAGCCGCCCGCGCCCGTCAGGTACTCCCAGCCCCGTCCGACGGGCGGGGCCAGGGTGCGCATGGAGTCGAAGCCGCCGGTGGACTCGTCCACCGCCACCGCCGTGACCTGCGGGTGCAGCCGGACGCGCTGCTGGGTGGTGGTCGTCCCGGCGGAGTCCGCGTAGAACTTGTTCTCGTGCACGGCCGTCAGCGCCGCGTCGACGTGCGCGACGCCCTCCGCCGCCAGCAGCCGCTCGCTCCACTGGGCGAGGAGCCCGGTCTTCTCGGAGTCCGCGACCGTGAACGGGTCGATGTCGTACGCCGAGACCCACGTCCGCTCCGCGTGCACCGGCTCGTCCGCCAGCTCCACCCTCTCGTCGGACCCGGCGGCGGCGATGACCTTGGCCGACAGCTTCGCCATCGCCACCGCCTGGGACGCCACCCGTGCCGCGGCGTCCATCGTCAGGTCCACACCCGAGGCGAACCCCCACGTGCCCCCGTGCACCACCCGCACCGCATATCCCAGGTCGGTGGAGTCCGAGGAACCCGACGGCCGGGCGTCCCGCAGCCGCCACGAGGCGCTGCGCACCCGCTCGAAGCGGAAGTCCGCGTGCTCGGCCCCCAGCGCGCGCGCCCTCGCCAGGGCCGCGTCGGCCAGGGGGCGCAAGGGCAGCGCGAGGAACGAAGGATCGATCTCATGCGGCACGGTCCACTCTCCTTCTCGGTGTGTGGGGGCAGTGAACCACGCCCTCGGCGGGTGGCGGCCGGGTAATCCCGGACCGGGTTCTGTAGAGATCCAACAGTGACTGCGCGCCGCCCCTGTCGCAGGTCGATCGTCCCTTCCGCGACCACTACCGATACGTTCGGTGTATCCAGCACCACTATGGCAACAAACGGAAGGGTGATCCTTTGAGCCGCTCGGTTCTCGTCACCGGAGGAAACCGTGGCATCGGCCTCGCCATCGCCCGCGCGTTCGCCGAGGCGGGCGACAAGGTCGCCATCACCTACCGCTCGGGTGAGCCGCCGGCCGGCTTCCTCGCCGTGAAGTGCGACATCACGGACTCGGAGCAGGTCGAGCAGGCATACAAGGAGATCGAGGAGAAGCAGGGCGCGGTCGAGGTGCTGGTGGCCAACGCCGGCGTCACCCGTGACCAGCTGCTGCTGCGCATGTCCGAGGAGGACTTCACCTCCGTGGTGGAGACCAACCTCACCGGCACGTTCCGCGTGGTCAAGCGCGCCTCGAAGGGCATGCTGCGGGCCCGCAAGGGCCGTGTCGTGCTGATCTCCTCCGTCGTCGGCCTGATGGGCTCGCCCGGCCAGGCGAACTACGCCGCCTCCAAGGCCGGCCTCGTCGGCTTCGCCCGCTCGCTCGCCCGCGAGCTGGGCTCCCGCAACATCACCGTCAACGTCGTCGCGCCCGGCTTCGTGGACACCGACATGACCCGTGTGCTCACCGACGAGCAGCGCGCGGGAATCGTCGGCAACGTCCCGCTGGGCCGCTACGCGCAGCCCGAGGAGATCGCCGCCTCGGTCCGCTTCCTCGCCTCCGAGGACGCCGCATACATCACCGGAGCCGTCATTCCTGTCGACGGCGGAATGGGAATGGGTCACTGATCGCCATGAGTGGAATCCTCGCAGGCAAGCGCATCCTCGTCACGGGTGTCCTCACCGAGTCCTCGATCGCCTTCCAGGCGGCGAAGGTCGCCCAGAACGAGGGCGCCGAGGTCATCCTGACCGGTTTCGGCCGGCTCTCCCTGGTCGAGCGCATCGCCAAGCGGCTGCCCAAGCCGGCGCCGGTCATCGAGCTGGACGTCACCAACCAGGAGCACCTCGACGGTCTCGCCGACAAGGTCCGCGAGCACCTCGGCGACGACGTGCCCCTCGACGGCATCGTGCACTCCATCGCCTTCGGCCCGCAGGGTGCCTTCAACTTCCTGGAGGGCACCTGGGAGGACGTCTCCACGGCCGTGCAGGTCTCGGCGTACTCCTACAAGTCGCTGACCATGGCCCTGCTGCCGCTGATGCGCGAGGGCGGCTCGGTCGTGGGCCTGACCTTCGACGCGCAGATCGCCTGGCCGAAGTACGACTGGATGGGCGTCGCCAAGGCCGCCCTGGAGTCCACCAACCGCTACCTCGCGCGCGACCTGGGCCCCAAGGGCATCCGCTGCAACCTGGTCTCCGCCGGCCCCATCAAGTCGATGGCCGCCAAGTCCATCCCGGGCTTCGAGGAGCTCGCGGACGTGTGGAACCACCGCGCCCCCATCGGCTGGGACCTGGCCGACCCGGAGCCGGCCGGCCGCGGTGTCGTCGGTCTGCTGTCGGACTTCTTCCCCCGCACCACGGGTGAGATCGTCCACGTCGACGGCGGCGTGCACATGATGGGTGCCTGAGCCCCCGACGTCTTGAGCGATGCCCGTCCCGGATGCCTGCCGGGGCGGGCATCGCCTGTTCCCGGGGCCGCCTCCGGGTCGTGCGGCGCGGCGCACGACCGCACACTGGGGTGCAGGGAGGAGGTACGGGCCATGCGCGTCCTTGTTCGCCGTGCGGCGGCACTGCTCCTGCTGGCGAGCGCCGCGCTGTCGGTCGCGCCGCCCGCGAGCGCCGCCGGGTCCCGGGCCGCCGCCCCCGAGCCCCCGCACGAGGCGGAGTGCCACACCCGCGTCGAGGGCTCCCGCGCCACCGCCCACTGCTTCAACGGCAACGCCGTCCTGGACCGCGTCCAGCTGCACCTGGAGTGCGCCCGCTGGTGGGACCCCGGCATGGACACCGCGCCCGTCGCCGTCGGGCCCGCCCGGCACGTCTCGCTGAGCCAGCGCTGTTGGCTGGGCATACGCCACGCCTGGGTGACCCATACGCCCGGATGACGGCGGTCCGGACGGGGGTGGGAGACTGTGCCCATGCCCGTCCTCGACGAGAACCCCAAGAACGGCCAGAAGGCCCTGCTGACCATCCTCGGCGTGATGCTCGGCATCACCGTCGTCATCGCGGTGATCGCGACGATCGCCTCTCCCTGAGCCCTGAGCCCTGAGCCCTGAGCCCTGAGCCCGTCCGCCCTGAGCCCTGAGCCCGTCCGCCCTCGTGGTGGAGCTGGCACCACCGTCCCCTAGGGGGCAGGCGTCAGGGGTATGTGGGTGGCTTGCCGGATGGGCGCGGTAAGCCGCCCTCCGTAGGTTCGTAGTACACCGCGACGCGGCGGTGCACCGAACCCCTCGGAGGCGATCCCCATGTCCACCGGCAGGCAGGCCCACACCCCCGCCGGCGTCCGGGCCCGGCAGCAGACGAGGCTGCCGTGGTGGGCCCTGGCCCTGCCCGCGGCCGCGTTCGTGGCGCTGTTCTCCCTGCTGGCCTCCCCGGCCTCGGCCGACAGCGGCGACAGCGGCCCCGGATCCGGCGGCGGCACGGTGGCGCGGGTGGTCCAGCTCGTACAGCACTCCGCCGCGCGCCTGGCGCCGTGAACACCCGTGCGGGCGGGGTCGCCACCCGGCGGGGGCAAGCCTGCCAACACCCCGCGCCCGGCGGTGGATTTCATGCGAAGCTGGACGGTATGAGCTCCGAACCGACCCGCAGGATCGTCATCCTCCGGCACGCCAAGGCCGACTGGTCAGACGAGTCCGACCACGAACGTCCGCTCGCCGACCGAGGCCGCAAGGACGCCCCCGTCGCAGGCCGCTGGCTCGCCGGTTCCGGCATCACCCCCGACCTGGCCCTCTGCTCGACCTCCGCCCGCACCCGGGAGACCTGGAAGCTCGCCGTCCCCGAGCTCCCGCAACGCCCCCGCACCGTCTACGAGGACCGTCTGTACGAGGCCTCCCTCGGCGAGCTGATCGCGGTGCTCAACGAGGTCTCCGACGAAGTGGCCGACCTGGTGCTCATCGGGCACAACCCCGGCATGCACGCCCTGGCCGACGCGCTGGCGGGCGACGCCGAGGGCGATCTGCTGTCGCGGATGAACCGTTCCGGCTTCCCCACGTCAGCGATCGCGGTGCTCTCCTTCACCGGCTCGTGGAAGTCCGTCGAGCACGGCGTGGCCCGCCTGGTCGCCTTCTGGGCCCCGCACGCGTAGGCGCGACGCCCGGGGGTACGCACCATCCCGTACCCCCATCGGGCATCGGGCTCACTCGTGGGTGTTGGCCGCCTCGACCTCTTCGCGGGTGACGCCCAGCAGATAGAGCACGGTGTCCAGGAACGGCACGTTCACGGCGGTATGCGCGGCCTCCCGCACCACGGGCTTGGCGTTGAACGCCACCCCCAGACCTGCCGCGTTGAGCATGTCCAGGTCGTTGGCCCCGTCCCCGACCGCGACCGTCTGCGCCAGCGGCACCCCGGCCTCCGCCGCGAACCGGCGCAGCAGCCGGGCCTTGCCCGCCCGGTCCACGATCTCCCCGGTGACCCGGCCCGTCAGCTTGCCGTCGACGATCTCCAGCGTGTTGGCGGAGGCGAAGTCCAGCCCCAGCCGCTCCCGCAGATCATCCGTGACCTGCGTAAAGCCTCCCGAGACCACGCCGACCTGGAAGCCCAGCTGCTTGAGGGTCTTGATCAGGGTCCGGGCGCCGGGCGTCAGCCGCACCTCGGCCCGCACCTTCTCCACCACCGACGCGTCGAGCCCCGCCAGCAGCGCCACCCGCTCGTGCAGGGACTCCTCGAAGTCCAGCTCGCCCCGCATCGCCCGGGCCGTCACCTCGGCCACCTCGGCCTCACAGCCCGCGTGGGCGGCGAACAGCTCGATGACCTCGTCCTGGATGAGCGTGGAGTCCACGTCCATTACGACCAGCCGCTGCGCCCGGCGCTGCAGACCGGCGGCCACCACGGCCACATCCACGCCCAGCACCGCCGATTCGGTGGCCAGCGCGGTGCGCAGCTTCTCCGTCTCCGCACCCGAGACCGCGAACTCCACGGCGGTCACGGGGTACTTGGCGAGGCGGAAGATGCGGTCGATGTTGCCACCGGTGTCGGTGATGCAGGCGGCGATGGCCGCGGTCGACTCCGCGGTGAGCGGGTGGCCGAGCACGGTGACATGGGAACGGCCCGTACCGCGCGGCCGGTTGTCGCCCCGGCCGGAGATGATCTCGGTCTGCAGATGCATCGACTCGGCCCAGCTGTGCACCGTGGCCCGGAGATCGCCCTCGGTCGTGCCGCCGGCCGAGGGGGCGGTCACGAGCGCGCACAGGGTGATCCGGCCCCGGGTGACGATCTGCTCGATGTCTATGACGTCCACGGCGTAGGCGGCGAGGGTGTCGAACAGCCCGGCGGTGATGCCCGGCCGGTCCTTCCCGAAGATCTTGACGAGGAGGGTGGGGACATCGTCGCCGGTGACGGCGGTGGCAGGCGGGGTCTGCGATGCGCTCATGGTGCTCCTACGGTATCCGGCCCCGCGCCGGACCCGTACACGTGTCCCGCCTGCCGGGACGCTGCCGCCGCGGTGTGCGGCATTTCTTCCGCTGCCGGTCACCGGGGGTTCCTCCCTGCGGCCCCGGGGAGCAACCCGGTGAGTCCAGCCCGTCCGGGGCCGGAGCCCCGACCCCTACCGGCGGCCCCCCAGCGGTGGCGGCGGCCGGTCGTCCGGCGGCGGCACCGGCGAGGACCCGTACCGGTACCCCGGCCGCTGCGGCGGCCGGCGCGGTGACCGGCGGGGCGGCGGCAGGGGGGAGCTGCTCGTCTGTGTCGGCGCGCTGAACGGATCCTCGCCCGGCGGCCGCAGATAGGGATTCGTCTCGTCCCGCGCGGGCCGGTACCCCGCCGACGGATTGTACGGCCCCGGCCGGTAGGCGAGGTCGGGGTAGGTACGGCCGTCCGGGTGCGGAGACGGCCCCTGCGCCAGCGGCGAGGCCCGCCGGCCCGCGACACCCACGGCGCAGGCGAACAGTGCTCCGGCCACTCCCGCGCCGAACCCCCACACCGCGCCCAGTAGCAGCGCCAGGGGCACGCTGCCCGCCAGCTCGAGCCCCGCGCCCATGGCGTCGATGCCCAGCACCGACAGGCTCGCGTCGGCCTTGACCCGGGTCGCCAGCACCAGCAGCGGCAGCGCCACCGCGACGGCCGCCCCCAGCGACAACCCGCACCGCGCGGCGAACGCCCCGGGCCCCGCCGTGCCCCGGGGCGTACGGGCGGCGGTGAGCACCCCGGCCGTCAGCATCAGCAGGGCACACCCCACCGGCAGCAGCCACGCCAGGGGTTCCAGGTCCGCGATCCGGCCCACCGTGATGCTCTGGTCCGTGCCCATGCGCAGCAGGTCGTCGAGCGGATCGGGCAGCATCTGCAGCAGCGAACCGCTCGCCCGGCCCCGCAACGGCACGAACAGCCCCAGCGGCAACCCCAGCCACACCCCGTTCGGCGCCCCGAGCAGGGCCGCACCGGCCACCCGCCGGGGATGGCCGTCGCCCGAGGCCGCGGTCACCGCCGCCGCGAGGCCGGCCACGACGGACAGCACCAGCACGGCCCGCAGCGCCGAGGCCGCCGGGCGCACGCCGCGGTGCGCCGCCCGCAGACGGCGCGGCAGCGGGGCCCGGCGGGCGGCCAGCAGCGTGATCAGCAGGACCGCGAGGACCCACACCAGCCCGCCGAGCAGCGACGGCCCGGTCCGTACGGAGAAGCCCACCGAGGCCTTGGCGTCGGCCAGGCCCGCGATCCGCTCCGGCAGGCCGCCGCCGATGTCCCCGATGTCCCCGAGGCCGGGAATCTCCAGACGCGTCCGGCCGCTCCCGGGATCCGGCGCCCCGAGGCCCAGTCCGCTGCCGTCGATGGTGACGCTCGAGGAGCCCGCCCAGGCGAGCCCGCCCAGCAACAGCAGGAACAGGAGGGCCACCGCACCCACGCGGGCGGCGAGCTCACCGCCCCGGACCACCGGCCCCGCCCCGCGCAGCGACCGGGCGAAGACCCAGCCGAGCAGCAGCGCCCCGGTCAGGCTCACTCCCAGTGGCGCGATGTCGATGGTGGTGTGCGCCCCCGCGCCCGTCAGCCCGAATGCTTCGACCGAGCCCGAGGGAGTGATCGAGCCACCGACCGCGAGGACGACCACCGCGGCGGTCATCGGCCCCAGCGACCCGGCGGCATCCGCCCCCAGCAGGTGCAGGCCCAGTGCGGCGATCCCTGCCATGGCGAGAAAAGCCCAGCTCACAGCGGCTATCGCGGTGAGGAGCAGGTCCGCGACAGCACTCGCGCGCCTGCCGCTGGTCATGGTCATAGCGGCCCCCCGGTGCCCGCCCGTCGCCCGGATGTTCATGATCCGTACGTATCCGTGGGCGGTTACTACTGTCAGGGCGTGTTTCGCATCGGTCAACGGCGCCTGTTACCGGGCCGGTACACCTCTGCGTCACTCCCGACTTTCGGTGGGGGGACTGCGCCTGAAATAGTTCCTCCCGATGTTCGCCATCCCTAGACTCCCCGTGATGGGGGCTCATCGGGGGACAAGTAGTGGGGCATGGAGTGCCGGAACTCGTACTGGAATTGAATGGACAGACCTGGACGTTGGACCCGTCCCGGTCATACACCCTCGGGCGCGATCCGCAGGGTGACATGGTGCTGGAGGACGCCCGCGTCTCCTGGCGGCACGCCACCCTGCGGTGGGGCGGCCACAGCTGGGTCATCGAGGACCACGGCAGCACCAACGGCACCTATGTGCAGGGCCAGCGGATCCACCAGATGGAGATCGGCCCCGGTTCGGCCGTGCATCTGGGCAACGCGACGGACGGCCCGCGGCTGAATCTGTCCGGTGCCGCGGCGGGCGCCCCGGCGGCGGACCTCTACAGCGCGCAGACCGCGCTGGCCTCGCCCCTGCAGCACGGCCACCAGGCCCCGCAGCAGTACCAGCAGCCTGGCCAGGGCGTCCCCGGCCAGGGCTGGCCCGGGCAGCAGTACCAGCACCCCCCGCAGCAGCAGGGCTCCTGGCAGCAGCCGCAGGCCCAGCAGCCGTACGTCCCGCAGCAGGCCGCGCAGTCCCCGCAGGCGCCCGGCGGCGGCGCGGGCGCTCCGGCCGCCCACGGCGACGGAAGCCCGACCCGCTTCCATCAGATGGCCGTCGGCCGTGTGATGCGCATCGGTCGTGCCCTCGACAACGAGCTGGTCGTCTCCGACCTCCAGGTCTCCCGGCACCACGCGGAGTTCCGGGCCACCCCCGGCGGCTTCGAGATCGTCGACCTCGGCAGCCACAACGGCACCTACGTCAACGGTCAGCCGGTCCGCCAGCAGGTCATCGGCCCCAACGACATCGTCGGTGTCGGTCACTCCACCTTCCGGCTCGTCGGCGACCGCCTCGAGGAGTTCGTCGACACCGGTGACGTCTCCTTCTCGGCCCGCCACCTCACGGTCACGGTCGACGGCGGCAAGCAGATCCTCAAGGACGTCTCCTTCGGCGTCCCCGAGAAGTCGCTGATCGCCGTCATCGGCCCCTCCGGCTCCGGCAAGTCCACCCTGCTCAAGGCCCTCACCGGCTACCGGCCCGCCAACCAGGGTGACGTCCTCTACGACAACCGGAACCTGTACAAGCAGTTCGCCGAGCTGCGCCAGCGCATCGGTCTGGTCCCGCAGGACGACATCCTGCACAAGGAGCTCACCGTCCGGAAGGCGCTGCGCTACGCGGCCAAGCTCCGCTTCCCCGGCGACACCGCGACCTCCGAGCGCGAGGCGCGCATCGAAGAGGTGCTGCGCGAGCTCAAGCTCGACATCCACAAGGACAAGAAGGTCACCGCCCTCTCCGGCGGCCAGCGCAAGCGCGTCTCGGTCGCCCTGGAGCTGCTGACCAAGCCCTCGCTGATCTTCCTGGACGAGCCCACCTCGGGCCTCGACCCGGGCATGGACCGCGACGTCATGCAGCTGCTGCGCGGCCTCGCCGACGACGGCCGCACGGTCCTGGTGGTCACCCACTCCGTCGCCGAGCTCGCGCTCTGCGACAAGCTGCTCGTCATGGCGCCCGGCGGCTCGGTGGCCTACTTCGGCCCCCCGGAGGAGGCGCTCAACTTCTTCGGCTACGAGACCTGGGCGGACGTCTTCTCGGCGTTCGAGAACTACCGCGACTACGACTGGGCGGGCCGCTGGAAGGGCTCGCAGCACTACCAGATGTACGCGGCCGACATCGACGCCGTCGCCCCGCAGTCCGTGCACGTCCAGCCGCAGATGGTCCGCCCGCCCAAGGCGCAGAGCTGGGGCTCCCAGCTGTGGACGCTGATGCGCCGCTACACCTCGGTCATCGCCTCCGACCGCGGGTTCCTGGCCCTGATGCTGCTCCTGCCCGCCGTCCTCGGCGGAGTGAGCACGGTGATCCCGTCCGACTTCGGACTCGGCGCACCGAACAAGGGCCACTTCAACCAGGACGCCGGCACGATCATGCTCATCCTCGCGGTCGGCGCGTGCTTCTCCGGCGCGGCCAACTCCGTCCGTGAGCTGATCAAGGAACGGGTGATCTACGAACGGGAGCGGGCCGTCGGCCTGTCCCGGTCGGCGTACCTGATGTCCAAGGTGATCGTCCTCGGCTTCATCACCGCCATCCAGGGCGTGGTCATCTCGGCCATCGGCTTCTCCATCCGCAAGCTGCCGGATGAGGGTCTGATCATCAAGGCCCTGCCCGCCGCCGAGCTCTGCCTGGTGATCATCGCGCTGGGCTTCACCTCGATGATGATCGGCCTGGTCATCTCCTCCCTGGTGAAGACCGCCGAGAAGACCATGCCGCTGCTGGTGATGTTCGCGATCGTCCAGGTCGTCTTCACCGGCATCATGTTCAAGATCTACGACTCGCCGGGCATCGAGCAGTTCGCCTGGCTGATGCCGTCCCGCTGGGCCATCGGCGCCGCCGGCGCCACGCTGGACCTCTCGCACATCATGGCCCCGATGGACAAGGGCAACCCCAAGAACCTCGACCCGCTCTGGGAGCACACCGCCGCGCAGTGGGGCATCGACATGATCGCCCTCATCGCCATCGGCATCGCGTGCGGCTTCGCGGTCGCGCGCCTGCTGCGCCGCCACGAGCCCGAGGTCATGCGCAAGTAATCGGGCATGCATGGATATGCCGAAGGGCGGCACCCGGTACCGGGTGCCGCCCTTCGGCATATGCGCTGGTCACAGCCTTGATCGAAGGCCGGTACGAGCTCTCTTAGTACGCCGAGTTGACGTTGTCCATGGAGCCGTAGACCTTCCACGCGTAGTTGCACGCGGCGGTGATGTTGGCGACCGGGTCGTAGATGTCCCAGGACGTGCCCTCGACGTGGTACGCCTTGAAGGTCGGGTCGATCACCTGGAGCAGGCCCTTGGACGGGATGCCCTTGGCGGCGTTGGAGTCCCAGAGGTTGATGGCCTTGGGGTTACCGGTCGACTCCCGCATGATGTTGCGGTAGATGCCGTTGTAGGAGCCCGGGATGCCCTTGGCCTTCATGATGTCGAGCGACTGCTTGATCCAGCCGTCGAGGTTGTTGGCGTAGGTCTTGGGGGCGGGCGCCGGGGCCGGGGCGGGCGCGGCCGCGACGGGCTTGCGCTCCTGCGAACGGCTCGCGGCCTCCTTCTCGGCGCGCTCCTTGTCGGCCTTCGCCTTGGCGGCGGCCTCGGCCTCGGCCTTCTTCTTGGCCTCGGCCTCGGCCTTGGCCTGCTTGGCGGCGTTGTCCGACTGCTTGGTCAGCTCGTTCTGCTGGGTCTCACCGAAAGCGGTGGCGTTCCAGGCGACCGGCTTCACGGCGACGGACTGCTCGGCATCTGCGGCCCCGTTCGGGATGGCTGCGAACACCAGGGCGGCGGCACCGGCCGCGGCGATGCCGGCGGCGGAGAACTTGTGGGTCTTGGTGAGACGGCTATAACCGGAGATGGGGGAGCGCATATTGAGCTGAACCTCTTCCAATCGCTTGAGTCGCAGTGGCCCTGATCGGCGCGAATGAAGCGCCGCGTCGATCCGACGGCGCCCTGCGGCTGGGCAATTGTTAGCGGCTGCAAAATCATGTGGCAAAGGTGTGACGTACTACCCCGCTTCGTTGCGACCTACGGGACAAAGGTCCTGTCAAGAGGTACGAGGACCTGCTCGCACGGTGACTTACGGCGGCCTTACCCCTCCACTAGGCAGCTTCGTACGTGACGTGCGTCCCATGAGCGGGGTCACACCGGGGGCCCCTCGCCCTCACCCGGTGTGCCCGCATCCGTGCAGAGCGTTTGCGATCGAAAAAAGGTCGAGGTGGGAGCCGTGGCCCGGCCCGGATCAGACCTCCACCAGCACCTGGTCCAGGCTCTTGCGCACCAGGTCCGGGACCCGGCAGTCGGGGGCCGGATAGCCCACCGGGATCACCGCGAACGCCTTCTCGTTCACCGGCCGCGCCAGCACCTCCGACAGGAACCGCATCGGGCTCGGCGTGTGCACCAGGGCCGCCAGTCCCGACAAGTGCAGGGCGGACAGCAGCATCCCCACCGCGATGCCGACCGACTCGTCCACGTAGTAGTGCTTGCGCCGCTCGCCGTCCTCGCCGAGCCAGTAGCGCTGCTGGAAGACCACGATCAGCGCGGGCGCGTCCGTCAGGTGCGGCTTGACCTCGTCCGTCCCCAGCGGCCGCAGGGCCGCCAGCCACTCCTCGCCCAGCCGCCCCTCGTAGGAGCGCCGCTCCTCTTCCTCCGCGGCCTCGCGGATGCGCCGGCGCACCGCCGGGTCCTTGACGATCACGAACGTCCACGGCTGCTGGTGCGCCCCCGAGGGCGCCGTGGCGGCGCACGCGATCGCGTCCCGCACCACCTGCTCCGGCACCGGGTCCGCGGAGAACTGCCGCACGGTCCGCCGCCGGTCCATCCGCTCGCGCAGCTCGGCGGCGCGGGCGAGGGACTCCTCGGCGGGCATCCGCTCGGGGCGGTAGGGCACCGGCCGGTAGGGATCGCCGTGCGTGGGCGTCCACTGCGTTGGTATAGACATGCCGGGAGTCTGCCCACGCCGCGCGGCGATGAGGCGTACATGGCGAAACTCGGGTGCCGCGCCCGGCTCCCGGGCCCTTCGGCCTAGGTCCCCCGTCCCCGCCACATGCCACCGCCGGCCCGATCCCCGCCCGCGCACCCCTCGGTACCGTGAGGCCATGACCAACGGCCCCCGCTCCGGCCTGACCGCCGTGAGCACCGCCCTCCTCGCCATGAGCCGGCACCTGGAGGTGCGCGACGTCCTGCAGACGATCGTCGTCTCCGCCCGTGAGCTCCTCGACGCCGAGTACGCCGCCCTCGGCGTCCCCGACGACCACGGAGGCTTCGCCCAGTTCGTGGTCGCCGGCATCGACGACGAGGAGTGGAAGGCCATCGGCCCCCTGCCCCGCCAGCACGGCATCCTCGCCGCGATGCTCCGCGAGGCCACCCCGCAACGCCTGGGCGACGTCCGCAAGGACCCCCGCTTCGAGGGCTGGCCCAGCGCCCACCCCGACATGAGCGACTTCATCGGCATGCCGGTCGCCGACGGCGACGAGATCCTCGGCGCCCTGTTCCTCGCCAACAAGAAGTGCCCCAAGCCCGAGGGAGGCTGCGCCTTCACGGCGGAGGACGAGGAACTCCTCGGCATGCTCGCCCAGCACGCCGCCATAGCCCTCACCAACGCCCGCCTCTACGAGCGCAGCCGCGAGCTGACCATCGCCGGCGAGCGCGCCCGCCTCGCCCACGAGCTCCACGACGCCGTCTCCCAGAAGCTCTTCTCCCTGCGCCTGACCGCTCAGGCCGCCACCGCCCTGGTCGACCGCGACCCCGCCCGCGCCAAGGGGGAGCTGCACGAGGTCGCCCGGCTCGCCGCCGAGGCCGCCGACGAACTGCGCGCCGCCGTGGTGGAGCTGCGCCCCGCCGGCCTTGACGAGGACGGGCTCGTCGCCACCCTGCGCACCCAGGTCAAGGTCCTCGACCGGGCCCACACCGCCCGCGTCACCTTCGCCGCCTGCGGCGTACGGGCCCTGCCGGCCGCCCAGGAGGAGGCGCTGCTGCGCGTGGCCCAGGAGGCCCTGCACAACGCCCTGCGCCACTCCGGCGCGTCCGCAGTCGACGTCACCCTCGACCGCCTCGGCCAGGGCGCCGCCCTGCGCGTGGCCGACGACGGCCGCGGCTTCGACCCCTCCGCCGTCCGCCGGGCCGGCCGCCACCTGGGCCTGGTGTCCATGCGGGACCGGGCCGGCGGCGTCGGCGGCACGCTGACCGTCGTCTCGGAGCCCGGGAAGGGCACCACGATCGAAATGGAGGTGCCCGGTGGCTGACAACCGGGTGATCAAGGTGCTCCTGGTGGACGACCACCAGGTGGTCCGCAGGGGGCTGCGCACCTTCCTGGAGGTCCAGGACGACATAGAGGTGGTGGGGGAGGCCGCGGACGGCGCCGAGGGCGTCGAGCGCGCCGAGGAGCTGCGCCCGGACATCGTCCTGATGGACGTGAAGATGCCCGGCATGGACGGCATCGAGGCGCTGCGCAGGCTCAGGGAGCTGGCCAACCCCGCCCGGGTGCTGATCGTCACCAGCTTCACCGAGCAGCGCACGGTCATCCCCGCCCTGCGGGCCGGCGCGGCGGGCTACGTCTACAAGGACGTGGACCCCGACGCCCTGGCCGGCGCCATCAGGTCCGTGCACGCCGGGCACGTCCTGCTCCAGGCCGAGGTGGCCGACGCCCTGCTCTCCCAGGACGAGGCGGGCGGCGGGGGCCAGGGGAGGGGCAACGCGCTCACCGACCGGGAGCGCGAGGTGCTCGCCCTGATCGCCGACGGCCGTTCCAACCGGGAGATCGCCCGGGCGCTCGTCCTGTCGGAGAAGACCGTCAAGACGCACGTCTCGAACATCCTGATGAAGCTCGACCTCGCCGACCGGACGCAGGCGGCGCTGTGGGCCGTCCGCCATGGGATCGGGGCCTGAGGGGCGAGGCGCCCGGCGGTAGCGGAACGTCGCGTTCTGATCAGAGATTCATGCGGTCGTGTGATAAGCCGCCCGATGGCGCAACCCGAATGGCCCTGGCCCGTTTTCCATGACGTAACTGCGGCTGATGGCCGCGGCGACGCTCTGGTAACACTCCAGGAAGGTCATTGGAAGAGTGAAGAACATCAAGAAGGCCGCTGCTGTCACGCTCGCCGTGGGCGGTCTCGCCCTCGCCGGCGCCGGTGCCGCCTCCGCGCACGGCGGGCACGGCGCGGACGGCGTCGCGAAGAACTCCCCCGGCGTCGTCTCGGGCAACGTCATCCAGGTCCCCGTCGAGGTCCCGGTGAACGCCTGCGGCAACACCATCAGCGTGGTCGGCCTGTTCAACCCGGCCAGCGGCAACCTCTGCGTCAACGAGTAATCAGCACCACCACGCCCCGTCGGGCGGTCGGCTCCGTCCCGTCGGAGCCGACATCCGAGGGTGATCAATCGTCCGAACGAGGGCAAACACCGCCGATGGCCGTGCCATCGGCGGTGCATTGGCGTTCATAGGTGCAGGGCCCCGTGGCAGGGCCCGACCAGGTCAGTCATCAAAAGGAAGACCACCACATGAACACTGCCAAGAAGGCCGCCCTCGCCCTGGCCGCCGCAGGTGTCGCCCTCGGCGCCTCCGTCGCGCCTGCCGTCGCCGGTGGCGACGGGGACTTCGACGGAGCCCTGGCCTCGGGCGTCGCCAAGGGCTCGCCGGGCGTCGTGTCGGGCAATGTCATCCAGGTGCCGATCGACATCCCGATCAACATCTGCGGCAACACCATCGACGTCCTCATCGGGCTCCTGAACCCGACCTTCGGGAACACCTGCATCAACGGCGACACCAGGGAAAGGCACCACGAGGAAACCCACGAGGTCCACCACGAGGGCCGTCACCACGAAAACGGCCACCACAACGGTGGTCACCACGACAACGGTGGTCACCACGACAACGGCCATCACTGACCGATGCCGCGCGCGTCCCACCGGTGACGCACGGACGCGCAGGAAAGGCCCCGTGGACCGACAGGTCCGCGGGGCCTTCCCGCTGTCCGGCGGGCGCCGTCAGTGCCTTCGCCGGTCCCGCTCCTCCACCATGGCGTTGTACGCCGCCACCTGCGCCCGCCGGGCCGTACGCTCCACCGGCCGCAGCGCCGCCGCCCGCGCCGCGATCTCCGACGCGCTCACCGCCCCGCCATGCTCACGCCCCTCGGCGTCCCCCGGCTCGTAGGCGATCGAGATCAGCGCCCCGACCCGCTGCGCCAGCTCCAGCACCCGCACCGCGCGCGGCGGATACCCCGGCGCGAGCACCTCGCGCCCGCTCTCGGCCCGCGCCCGGTAGGCCTCCAGCGCCGCCTGGGCCACCGGGCCGGAGCCGGCCACGTCCAACCGGGTGAGCACCTCCGTCGCCTCCCGCAGCGCCTCCGCCAGCTCCCGCTCGGCCTCCGACAGGGACGGCACGTCGGCGGGCGGGGCGTCGCGCACGGGCAGGCAGTGCCAGAGGACCTCCACGTGCACATCGCCCTCGGGCCCGGCCTCGTACACCTCCGGTACGAGGCCCAGCGCGGCACCTGTGGCGATCACCGCCTCCTCGGCCTCGAGGGCACGGGCGTTGAACTCCGGCGGTCCGCTCAGCCCCAGGGGATGCCCCGGCGCGGGCAGCGCCAGCCTCAGTCCCGTGGCGCCGAGCGCCCGCAGCCGGCCCAGCGCCAGCGTGAGCCCCACCGGGCCCGACTCGCCGGGCAGACCGGTGACACGGTGGACCGCGTCACTTCCGGTGATGTGGTGCGCCGCGTCATCCGGTGCGGCAAATCCGGCAAGCTGGGCATTTCCCCACGCGGTGAGCCGTCCTGAGCGATGTTCATCGAGCATGGCCCCCAGCCTAAGGACTGCCCCCGGCAACCGGTGGCGTAGGTTTTTCCTTGGGGGCTGCGCCGACAGGCGCAAGCGACGACGCGACTGCAATGGGAGACAACGCGCTCATGAGCGATGTGCTGGAACTGGTGGACGTATCCGTGGTCCGCGAGGGCCGGGCTCTGGTGGACCAGGTCTCCTGGTCGGTCAAGGAGGGCGAGCGCTGGGTGATCCTCGGCCCCAACGGCGCCGGCAAGACCACCCTTCTCAATGTCGCCTCCAGCTACCTCTTCCCGAGCAAGGGCACCGCCCGGATCCTCGGCGAGAAGCTCGGCGCGGTCGACGTCTTCGAGCTCCGCCCCCGTATCGGCATGGCCGGCATCGCGCTGGCCGACAAGCTGCCGCGCACGCAGACCGTCCTGGAGACCGTGCTCACCGCCGCCTACGGCATGACGGCCACCTGGCACGAGGACTACGAGGCCGTCGACGAGCAGCGCGCCCGTGCCTTCCTCGACGTCCTGGGCATGACGGAGCACCTGGACCGCAAGTTCGGCACCCTCTCCGAGGGCGAGCGCAAGCGCACCCTCATCGCCCGCGCGATGATGACCGACCCCGAGCTGCTCATGCTCGACGAGCCCGCCGCCGGCCTCGACCTCGGCGGCCGCGAGGACCTCGTGCGCCGCCTCGGCCGGCTCGCCCGCGACCCGCTCGCCCCCTCGATGGTCATGGTCACGCACCACGTCGAGGAGATCGCCCCCGGCTTCACCCACGTCCTGATGATCCGTCAGGGCAAGGTGCTCGCCGCCGGCCCCCTCGAGCTCGAGCTCACCTCCCGCAACCTCTCGCACTGCTTCGGCCTGCCCCTGGTCGTCGAGCGCCGTGGCGACCGCTGGACCGCCCAGGGCCTGCCGATGGCCTGACGCGCCCCGGGGCCCACGGGGCCCCCGGGCGCCCTGTCCGCCGAGCGGCTCGCGCCCCTACCATGACCAGGTGGACACATGGGTGTGGTGGCTCGTAGCCGCCGTCGGGCTGGGCATTCCGCTGGTCGTGACCGCCATGCCGGAGTTCGGCATGTTCGCGGTCGGCGCCGTCGGCGCCGCGATCACGGCGGCCCTGCACGGCGGCATGGTGGCCCAGGTCGTGGTATTCGCCGTCGTCTCCGTCGCGCTCATCGCCGTCGTGCGCCCCCTCGCCAACCGGCAGCGCTCACGCCGTCCCGAGCACAAGTCGGGCATCGACGCGCTCAGGGGCCGGCAGGCCGTCGTGCTCGAACGGGTCGACGGCAGCGGCGGGCGCATCAAGCTGGCCGGTGAGATCTGGTCCGCGCGCTCCCTCGACGACGAGCGCAGCTTCGAGGTCGGCCAGCACGTGGACGTCGTCGAGATCGACGGCGCGACGGCCGTCGTGATGTGAGGGCCCCCGTGAGGTGGGAGCCGCCGCCGTGACGAAGGCCCAGATCGTCGCCGTACGGACGAGTCGGCCTCAACGCCTGCACAGCGGCGCCGGGTTCTGAAAGACTCCCTCACGACGATCAACGAACGCCCGATCAACACCAACGACAACGGCACGGGGAGCTGGAGCCACGATGGAACCGATCATCATCGTCCTGATCATCCTGGTGGTGCTCGTCTTCATCGCCCTCATGAAGACGGTGCAGGTCATTCCGCAGGCCAGCGCCGCCATCGTCGAGCGCTTCGGCCGCTACACCCGAACCCTCAACGCGGGCCTGAACATCGTCGTCCCGTTCATCGACTCCATCCGCAACCGCATCGACCTCCGCGAGCAGGTCGTGCCGTTCCCGCCGCAGCCGGTGATCACCCAGGACAACCTCGTCGTCAACATCGACACCGTCATCTACTACCAGGTGACCGACGCCCGCGCGGCGACGTACGAGGTCTCCAGCTTCATCCAGGCCATCGAGCAGCTCACCGTCACCACCCTGCGCAACATCATCGGCGGCATGGACCTCGAGCGGACCCTCACCTCCCGCGAGGAGATCAACGCCGCCCTGCGCGGCGTCCTCGACGAGGCCACCGGCAAGTGGGGCATCCGCGTCAACCGCGTCGAGCTCAAGGCCATCGAGCCGCCCACCTCCATCCAGGACTCGATGGAGAAGCAGATGCGCGCCGACCGCGACAAGCGCGCCGCCATCCTCACCGCCGAGGGCATCCGCCAGTCGCAGATCCTCACCGCCGAGGGCGAGAAGCAGTCCGCGATCCTGCGCGCAGAGGGCGAGGCGAGGGCCGCCGCGCTGCGCGCCGAGGGCGAGGCCCAGGCGATCCGCACGGTCTTCGAGTCCATCCACGCCGGCGACGCCGACGAGAAGCTGCTCGCCTACCAGTACCTCCAGATGCTCCCGAAGATCGCCGAAGGCGACGCCAACAAGCTCTGGATCGTGCCCAGCGAGATCGGCGACGCCCTCAAGGGTCTCAGCGGCGCCGTCGGCAACCTCGGCCCCATGGGCGGCGGCGGAGGCGGCGTGCCCCGGCCCGCGAAGGAGAGCCCGCGCCGCGAGCGGCCCACGATCGACTGAGCGACTTCCCTACCATGCATGATCGACCTCATGCATGATCAGTGCGGCCCCCCGACCTCTCATGGCGGGGAGGCGACACACTGACCTTGAAGGAGATGGCCTTGTCCATCTGGGAAGCACTCGCGGTCTTCGCCGCCGGCATCGGCGCCGGCACCATCAACACCATCGTCGGCTCCGGCACCCTGTTCACCTTCCCGGTGCTCCTCGCCACCGGACTGCCCCCGATCACCGCCAACGTCTCCAACACCCTGGGCCTGGTCCCCGGCAACTTCAGCGGCGCCGTCGGCTACCGCCGCGAACTGAGCGGCCAGCGCACCCGCATCATCCGCTGCGGCATCGCCGCGCTCATCGGCGGACTCACCGGCGCGATCCTCCTGCTCGCCCTCCCGTCGAAGGCCTTCGACGCGATCGTGCCCGCCCTCATCGCCCTCGCCCTGGTGCTGGTCGTCCTCCAGCCCCGGCTCGCCCGCGCCCTCGCCCGCCGCCGCGAACGCAACGGCACCGAGGCCCGCGGCGACGGCGGCCCGGCGCTGCTCGCCGGACTCCTCGTGGCCAGCGCGTACGGCGGCTACTTCGGGGCGGCCCAGGGCGTCCTCTACCTCTCCCTCATGGGCCTGCTCCTCAACGACGAACTCCAGCGCGTCAACGCCCTCAAGAACGTCCTCGGCGTCATCGTCAACGGCGTCGCCGCGCTCTTCTTCGTCTTCGTCGCCGACGTCGACTGGACCGCCGTCCTGCTCATCGCCGTGGGATCCACGATCGGCGGCCAGATAGGCGCCAAGGTCGGCCGACGGCTGCCCCCCACGGCACTGCGCGGCGTCATCGTCGCCGTCGGCATCGTGGCGATCGTCCAGATGCTGCTCAAGTAGCAGGGGGAGAAGAGGGGGAGGCAGGGGAGGCAGGGGGAAACGCTCCGGGCCCTTCCCCCGTAAGAAACACGGGCCCGGAGCGTCCGGCAGTGGGCGCGGTCGCCCGGCACGGAACCGGACTCCGACAGACGGCCGGCGCCATCGCGCCCCGCCGCCCCCGCCACTGCGGTGCCCACTGCCCGACGGCCGCATGCGAAGCCGTCGGTCAAGCACCACCACTGTGCGATCCGGGGGCGTCGGGGCGCAACGGAATTTCCGGACGCCCAGACGCGCCTGACGGGGCGTACGGGGCTCAGCCCGCGGCCGGCACCTCGTACTCGCCGATCAGCTGCGCCCGCGCGAGCGAGTGGAACCGCAGGTGGAAGCCCACCACGGCAGGCGAGACGTCCGCGTCCGGACCCAGCTTCTCCCGGTCCACCGCGTACACCGTGAACACATAACGGTGCGGCCCGTCCCCGGCCGGCGGCGCGGCACCGCCGAAGTCACGCGACCCGTAGTCGTTGCGCACGTGCACGGCACCCTCGGGCAGCCCCTTCATGTCACCGCTGCCCGCTCCCGTGGGGAGCTCGGTGACGGTGGCGGGAATGTCGAAGAGGACCCAGTGCCAGAAGCCACTGCCCGTGGGCGCGTCCGGGTCGAAGCACGTCACGGCGAAGCTCTTCGTCTCCGGAGGGAAGCCGTCCCAGCGCAGCTCCGGCGACAGATTGCCACCCGAGTACACCTGATCGTCCTTCAGCTTCCCACCCAGCGCCACATCGTCGCTCACCACGGCGAACGAGGGCACCGGCGGATGAAAATCGTGCGGCAGCGGACGTCGCTTCCGCTCGGACACGTCGGACACTGGGGACACCTCCAGTACACGCGGACAGGTCAGAGCGCCAGCCTAACGAGGCCACGACGGCGCAGACTGCGACCATATGGAGTGTGCTTCATGTACTTCGACAAATCGGACGAGACCGACCGGCGAGCCGCGTCATGCGTGCCCTGACCGTCCTCCTGGCCGCCCTGCCCCTCCTGTTGCTCCCCGCATGCTCGTCGGGGAGCCAGAAGGCGGAGAGGCCCCCCGCCGCGACCACAGCGCCGGCGGCGACCGTCCCCGCCTGGGCGAAGGGCATGAAGACCGTCAGCGAGGACCGGCTGCCGCCCGAGGCGCGCCGTACCCTCGATCTCATCGCCAAGGGCGGCCCCTTCCCGTACGAGAAGGACGGCAGCGTCTTCGGCAACTACGAGAACCGGCTTCCCCGGCAGGCCCGCGGCTACTACCGCGAGTACACCGTCCCCACCCCCGGCTCCCGCAACCGCGGCGCCCGCCGCATCATCACCGGGGAACACTCCGAGCGCTTCTACACCAGCGACCACTACCAGACCTTCGAAGCGGTGGTACAACCATGACCGGCCTGCTGCCCGCCCCCGGGCTCCCCGGCATCCTCAACGGCTCCACGCCCCCCGGCGTCTACCACCTGCCCCCCACCGACGCCCCGTCACACGTCATGGCCCTCGCCGCCGAAGCCGACTGGAAGGGCGCCTGGCTACGGCTCGACGGCGTCCACGACAAGGCGGCCTTCCTCGACCGCTGCGCCAGGGACCTGGACTTCCCCGACTGGTTCGGCCACAACTGGGACGCCCTCGCCGACTGCCTCACGGACCTCTCCTGGTGGCGCGAGGCCGGCAAGGCCCGCGGCTGCCTGCTGCTGGCCGAGGACTGGGGCACCTTCCGCAAGTCCGCCCCCGCCGACGCCCGCACGGCGGAGGCCGTCCTCACCGACGCCGTCGACTTCTGGGCCGCCGACGAGTCACCCCTGACGGTGCTGCTCGCCTGAGTGCGGGGGTGCGTACCCGGGTGCGCCGGCACCCTTCCGGTCGTACCCCCGCCCGGGAACCGGTCAGAGCCAGCTGCGCCGGCCGCCGACCTCGGCGAGCCACTGGTTGAGGTAGGCGGCCCAGTCGGTCTGCCCGTAGGAGTGCAGATCCACGGTGAACGACCGGTAGGTGTCGCTGCCCGAGCTGAACACGCCCGGCTTCTTGTCCATCTCCAGGACGACGTCCATCTCATGGTCGTCCGCGACGAACGACAGCTCGACCTCGTTCAGCCCCCGGTACTGCGACGGCGCATGGAATTCGATCTCCTGGTAGAAGGGCAGCCGCTGCCGCGTCCCGGAGATGCGGCCCTGCTCGAGGTCGGCGCTCTTGAAGGAGAAGCCGAGCTGCCCGAACGCGTCGAGAATCGCCTGCTGCGCCGGCATCGGGTGGACGTTCACCGGATCGAGGTCCCCCGAGTCCACCGCGCGGGCGATCGCCAGGTGCGTCGTCACCCCGACGCTCATCCCGGTCAGGTGCCGGCCCAGGAAGGTCGTGATCGGCGTCTCCCAGGGGATCTCCAGCCCGAACGGCACCGTGTGCACGGCGCCGGGCTGCACCTCGAACTCCCCGCCCAGCTGGACCCGGGTGAACTCGACGTCCTGCTTGTACTCGCCGTCCTCGCGCTCCACCTCGACGCGGGCCTGCAGCCCCACCGACAGCCCCTCGATCCGCTGCGGGACCGAGCCGCCCTGGATACGCACCTCACCCTGCGCCACGCCGCCGGGGACCACGTTCTCCTCGAACAGCACGGTCTCGACCGAGGCGCCGCCCGCACCCAGGCTCGCCATGAGCTTCTTGAAAACCATCTCTACCTCCCCGGGTCCGGGACCGGTCCCGGACCCTTCCAGTACGCTCGATCGGCATGATCGCCGCGCCTGACCGTATGCCACTCGACCGAGCGTTCTTCGACCGTCCCGTGCTCGAGGTCGCCCCCGAGCTCTTGGGCCGCACCCTGGTCCGGACGACTCCCGAGGGCCCGATCGAGGTCCGCATCACGGAGGTCGAGGCATACGCCGGCGAATCCGATCCCGGATCGCACGCCTACCGCGGTCGCACGAAGCGCAACGCGTCGATGTTCGGCCCTCCGGGCCACGCCTACGTCTACTTCATCTACGGCATGTGGTTCAGCCTGAACCTCGTCTGCGGCCCAGAGGGCACCGCGAGCGGCGTCCTCCTCCGCGGCGGGGAAGTGATCAAGGGCGTCGACCTCGCCCGCGCCCGCCGCCCGAAGGCCCGCCGCGACCGCGAGCTCGCCCAGGGCCCGGCCCGCCTGGCCACCGCCCTCGACGTGGACCGCGACCTCAACGGCGTCGACCTCTGTACGGGCCCCGGCTCCCCTCTCTCCGTGCTGGCCGGCCACCCCGTCCCCGCCGACCGGGTACGCAGCGGCCCCCGCACGGGCGTGGGCGGCGAGGGCGCGGCGCACCCCTGGCGGTTCTGGGCGGACGGAGACCCGACGGTCAGCCCGTACCGGGCCCATGTGCCGCGGAACAGGGGGAAGGAGCAGACGAAGGGCCGGGCGGGGGACGGTGCTTGACTCCGGAGCCGGGAGGGCCTAACGTAGGCGAGCCGCTTGAGACGGGCAGCGCCATGTGCGCGTACCTCTGGGCGGCAAACCACTACTACGAGGACCTCCCCTTGATCGGGGCCGTATTTCGCTGTGCCGAATTACGACAATGATCCGGCTCGATTAGGAGCCGCCGGGGAAATCCGCTAACGTAGTGAACACCCCGCCGACGGGGAATCGGAAACAAAATTTCGAGCCGGGAACGGCACGGAAAAGGATCTGATAGAGTCGGAACACGAAATACCGAAGGGAAGTGCCCGGAGGAAAGCCCGAGAGGGTGAGTACAAAGGAAGCGTCCGTTCCTTGAGAACTCAACAGCGTGCCAAAAGTCAACGCCAGATATGTTGACA